>JANNDO010000035.1:0-53558 GCA_031387825.1 Chitinophagaceae bacterium
AAATAATAATAAGGAATTAATGCACAGCAATGTAAGCAGGTCTTCGGCCAAAGACCATTTAATTAATTTTATTTTTTCAGTTCCTGAAATACCTGTTGCTGCCCCGGTAAATAATAATTGATAGTTGTACAGATAAAATATTATTTTTAAAACAGAATAAATTAATAACAGGCTCAACAGGAACCAAATAAAGGGTTTATTATTTTGCCAAACTGTCTTACCACTCAATGGTAAAAGTTTAAATTTCATAAAACGGGAATATTCATGCTGAAGTTGATTGCACAAAACAAATATAAGCTAATGGCTTTTATTATTGGCCTGTACCTGGTTGTTGATGTGATGCAACATAAGGGGCAAACACGGATTTTATTCACAAAAAATTTTCCTGCATATAAGATCAATACCCGGGTGCCAGGAAGTAAAAATATTTTGATCAACCCAAATAAGCAATGGGTAAAGGGGGTTAATACGATAGAAAGGATGGATGAATTAAATGAAGCTGCCGGTGGATTTGAATGTGATGTTTATTTTGATACGGCAAAAAATGTTTTTCATGTGCATCACGATGCCAACAGATCCACAGGCCTTACTCTCGATCATTTACTTGATCAGTACCAGCAAAAAAAATTAACAGCCAGTATATGGCTCGATATTAAAAACCTTAATACTGCCAATGCAAAAGCAGTGCTCCATTCATTAATTCAGATGCGTAACAAATATGGATTGCAAAATAAATTACTGGTAGAGTCTCACCGGGCGGGCCTGTTAACTGCTTTCAGCGACAGCCTATTTTTTACTTCTTATTATACGCCCATGTTCAACCCGTATCAAATAAATAACGAACAGGTAAAATTTTGGGCCGATAGCATCTCAAGAGTTCTTAATAGTTCAAAGGTTAATGCATTATCCGGCTATTATTTTCAATATTCATTTCTGCATCATTATTTTCCGGGTTATTCAACATTAACATGGGCTGATAAAACCCCGCTTAGTTTGGTAAACCGGTTATTCAGAAGAAAAATAGAGGCTGGCAAAGAAATCTACATTGTTTTATATCCCTGACTCCATTACATTTTTGTTTTTATTTTCAGCTTAAACAGGAATGTCTTAATTTCGATTTTGCAAATAGTTGTTTAACTAACTAATTTAAATTATGTCAAAGAGAATAATAAAAAAAGTAGCTGTTTTAGGAAGCGGTGTAATGGGCAGCCGCATAGCCTGTCATTTTGCAGGCGTAGGTTTGCAGGTTTTGTTACTGGATATCATGCCAAAGGACCTGCCTGCAGATGCAAATAAGGCCGGGCGTAATAAAATCGTAAATGATGCATTGATGGCAGCTGTCAAATCAAATCCTTCGCCGGTTTATACGCAGGATGTAATTAAAAAAATTACAACAGGAAACTTCACCGACAATATGAAAGATATTGCAGATTATGATTGGGTGATAGAAGTAGTAGTGGAAAGGCTGGATATTAAACAATCCGTTTTTACTGAAGTAGAAAAATACCGCAGGCCCGGAACTTTGATAACCTCTAATACATCGGGCATCCCTATTCACATGATGACGGAAGGAAGGAGCGATGATTTTAAAAAACATTTTTGTGGCACACATTTCTTTAATCCACCCAGGTATTTAAGATTGCTGGAAATAATTCCTACGCCACATACCGATCCTGGTGTGGTTGATTTCTTAATGCACTATGGTGATCTGACATTGGGTAAAACAACAGTGCTTTGTAAGGATACGCCTGCTTTCATTGCTAACCGTGTTGGTGTTTTTGGAATGATGGCCATTATGAATGCCATGGAGAAATTACAGTTATCGGTTGATGAGATTGATGCATTGACAGGGCCGGTTGTTGGTCGTCCAAAATCAGCTACTTTCCGTACAGCTGATGTAGTGGGTATTGATACGCTTGTTAAAGTAGCAAAAGGTGTTGCAGACAATTGCCCCAATGATGAAGCCAAAGAAGTGTTTACAATTCCCGCATGGTTGAATAAGATGGTGGAGAATAACTGGCTGGGTGATAAAACCGGGCAGGGGTTTTTCAAAAAGACAAAATCAGCAGCAGGTGAAAAAGAAATTCTTACATTGAATTTACAAACATTGGAATATGGAGTAAGACAAAAACCAAAGTTTGCAACCTTAGAAACAGCTAAGCCAATTGAAGATCTGAAGACAAGGATAAAAGCATTGTGTGCAGGTACGGATAAGGCAGGCGAATTCTACCGCCAGTTTCATTACAACCTGTTCTCTTATATCTCTCATCGTATTCCTGAAATAAGTGACGAGTTATATCGGGTAGATGATGGTATGATGGCTGGTTTTGGCTGGGAGATCGGAGCTTTTGAAAGCTGGGATGTGTTAGGTGTTGCAAAAACAACAGAAGCAATGAAAGCTGCCGGTTATAAAGTTGCCCCATGGATCGATGAAATGATAGCTGGCGGGTCAAATTCATTTTATAAAGTGGAGAATGGAAAGCGGTTATGTTATGATGTAAGCAGCAAGACTTATAAAGCATTGCCAGGAGGCGACGCATTTATTGTGATGAAGAATTTTGAGAACGAAACAGTTTGGAAAAATTCGGCTTGCAGGACTTATCATTTAGGTAATGACGTTTTAGGATTGGAATGGTACACTAAAATGGGCAGCATCGGTGGCGAAGTGCTGGAAGGTATTCAAAGATCCATTGCACTTGCAGAAGATAAATACAAAGGATTGGTTATTGCCAATGAAGGGGCCAACTTTAGTGCTGGTGCAAATGTAGCCATGATATTTATGATGGCGATTGAACAGGATTACGATGAGATAGATATGGCCATCAGGCAATTTCAAAATACCATGATGAGGGTGAGATACTCGGGTATCCCGGTTGTATTGGCGCCACATGGCTTAGCCCTTGGTGGAGGATGTGAAATGAGTTTGCATGCTGATAAAGTTATTCCGGCTGCAGAAACATATACAGGATTGGTGGAAGTTGGCATTGGCGTAATTCCCGGTGGTGGTGGCACAAAAGAATTTGTGTTAAGAGCTGCTGATGAAGTGCATAGCGGGGAACCGGATACTATTCCATTACAAAACCGTTTCTTAACCATTGCTACAGCAAAAGTGGCTACATCGGCAAATGAAGCATTCGGCCTGGGTATTTACCAAAAAGGAAAAGATGCAGTAAGTATGAATTTGGGCAGAAGAATTTCAGAAGCTAAACAGGCTGTTATTGAATTATATGATGACGGATATGTAATGCCTGTACAGCGCACCGATATTAAAGTATTGGGACGGTCTATGCTGGGGGCCATGCATGCCGGTATCAATGGCATGTGGCGTGGCAATTATGCAACCGATCATGACGTTACTGTGGCAAAAAAACTGGCGTATGTAATGTGTGGTGGCGACCTTAGTGAACCAACTTTAGTGAGCGAACAATATTTATTAGACCTGGAGAGAGAAGCATTTTTAAGTTTAACAGGCGAGAAGAAGACACTGGAAAGAATTCAATCAATACTAAAGAGCGGTAAACCTTTGCGGAATTAAAATGAGGCCAACGAACAATTAAATAAAATGGGCGAAGCCGAACTGCAACCACATAATAACTTACTTTTCATTCATGCTGAATTAATTTTTTATGGCGATGCTGCCAATGATGAACTGAGTATTCAAATTGCAAAAGATGTAGAAGACCACTGGAATGAACCCAACGGAAAAGTGGAACTGAAGGAAGGTTGGTTTGTAAAAAAAACGTACAAAGTAAAATTCAGTATAAAAGGGACGTGTGATAAAGCACTTACTCCACAAATTGTATTTGAAAATACCAATCCCCGTAATAATTATTTCCGCATAGAAGAATTTGCAGCAGGTAATATTTCATTTGTTGATGGAATAAATTCCAATACCGGCTATTTTAAACTGGAAAACCTACTGAATAATTCTACCACTACTGCCCATGAATTTGGCCATACCATTGGATTAGATCATCCGCATCACCTGGATATAAGAGGGCAGGGAACACCGGGTATCATGTATCCAAGAGGTACGTTGGTTGATCCGCAGTTTCAATACTATCCCGAAGTTGCTCCCGGCGAAAAAGGAGGGACACTGAATCCTTTTACCCGAAAGGTGCTGCATACAGATATTGAAGATCTCCACCTGCATAAACTCGATTTTGATAAAAACGGTTTTGCGATGATTGGGGATTTTACTTCGGTATGGCATGAAAAACATTTGCCCTGACCCTGCTTGTCAAATTTCTGCTATCTTCACAACCATTTATATTCTGAATTATGTCAGTACTCAGCATTAATAATCTAACTAAGAATTATCGTAAGGTCAAAGCACTTGATAATGTTAGTTTTTCGGTACCTACAAAAACTGTTTTTGGTATTTTAGGCCCAAATGGAAGCGGAAAGACTACTTTGCTGGGTATTGTAATGGATGTTATAAAAGCATCGGGTGGAACTTATACCTGGGCAGGAGATGGACATGCAGCAAATGATGTACGAAAAACCATCGGCACCCTGCTGGAAACCCCCAATTTTTATCATTACCTGAGTGCTGAAAAAAACCTGAAGATAGCAGCCATGATAAAGGGCAGGGGTGAAGAGGATATAGAGAAGGTTTTAAAATTGGTAAACCTGTTTGATCGCAGAACATCTAAATTCAATACTTTTTCTTTGGGGATGAAACAGCGGCTGGCTATTGCATCATCGCTGTTAGGCGACCCGGACATTTTGGTTTTTGATGAACCTACCAATGGATTAGATCCGGCGGGGATTGCAGAGATAAGGGAACTGATTAAAACCCTGTATAAACAAGGTAAAACCATAATCATGGCAAGCCATATCCTTGATGAAGTGGAAAAAGTTTGTACCCATGTGGCCATTATTCAGAAAGGGGTTTTAAAAACCGTAGGCTCTGTTGCAGAACTGATGAATACAGGGGGAGTTGATATATCCACCAGTATATTGATTGAAATAAGTGCTGCTGACAATACTGCTGTTAAAAATATACTTCAACAACATGATGGAATAATATCCATTACAGAAGTGGAAAATGACCTGCAATTGATATGTGCCGAAAATGTTACCGGTGAAACCATCAACAGGATGTGCTTTGAAAAAGGGGTTGTGCTCAATAAATTAAATGTGAAACGAAAATCGCTGGAAACACGGTTTTTGGAGATAACAGGAAAACAAAGCGATAAATAGAATTCTTAACTGCTTATAATTTTACAATGATCAATCTCTTAAAAATAGAATGGCTGAAGATAAAAAACTATACCGGTTTTATTTTACTGGCTTCTTTTTTTGTACTTGGTGTAGGTGCTTCCAATTACATTGTTTTTTTGTTTAAAAGAAATGTACTTGATAAGGTACAGGCTTCAAAGATCCTGCTTTCGGGCTCTCCATTTGATTTTGATACGGTTTGGAAAACCGTAAGTTATTATGGAAGTTTTTTTTTGATGCTACCCGCCCTGCTGATCGTTATCCTGATATCAAATGAATTTAATTACAAGACCCACCGGCAGAATATCATTGATGGCTTGAGCAGGTTCGAGTTTTTAAAGGTAAAGATCGCTATGGCATTTATTTTTGCTTTGGCATGCACATTGGTCGTTGTCATTACCGCTTTGATCTTTGGGGCAACTTCGGGCTCATCATTTTCATTAAATGGTTTTGAAAATATCGGTTACTTCCTGTTAAAGGCATTCACTTATAATATGGTCGCCATATTGATCTCACTGCTTACCAAAAAATCAGGCGTTGCCATTGCTGTTTTCTTTATTTATACCATTTTTGAAAACGGCGTATCATTGATGTTATTTTTTTTGGCGGTCAAATTGAAAAAAGACAGTAACATCGATTGGGGCAATCTTGGTAATTATTTGCCTATGAATGCTTCCGATGGCCTGCTTACTTCGCCTTTTGAACAATTTTCAGGCATTGCCAGGAATATTTTGCCTACTGATTTTAATTCAATAGTGCTGGCATTGGCACTGGCTTATGTTATCATATTCTATTTTTGGAGCAGGAGGAAAATGATGAGATCTGACCTGTAATTTATTTTTTCACCAGGTCGTTCAGGGCCGCTTCTATATTAGTATAATTGAAATTAAATCCTGCAACCTGTATTTTTTTACTGCTTACTGTTGTGCTTTTTAATACTTCAATACTTCTTTGCCCCAACATTAGTTTTAAAATAAAAGCGGGCACATGTACCGGGATAAAAAATTTACCCTTCATTACTTTTGCCAAAGACAGGGTTAATATTTTGTTTGATACGGGGTTTGGTGCCACTGCATTATAGCTGCCTTGTAAATTTTCATTTTCTATTGCGTAAATAAATAAACAGCACAGGTCTTCAATATGTATCCAGCTTACTATTTGTTTTCCACTGCCCAAAATAGATGCAACACCAAAACGAATTGGCTTTTTAAATTCGGCCAATGCACCACCATCCTTGCCAAGTACTATGCCAATTCTGAGTTTTACCAATCTTTTGCCAAGAGAAACAACCGGCTCAACACTTTCTTCCCAAAGTTTGCAGGTTTGTCCTAAAAAACTTTTATCAGCTGCGTCTGTTTCTATAAATGTATTTGCATGACCAGTATCCGGGCCATACCATCCAATGGCACTGGCACTCACAATAGCTTTAACCTGGTTATTGTTATTTTTTAATGCATCAACGATCAGGCGGCTGCTTTCTGTACGGCTGTCTGCAATTTCTTTTTTGTAACTCTCCGTCCACTTTTTATCTATAACTCCTGCGCCAGCCAGGTGAACAATATAATCAGCCTGCTTTACAGCCCCTGCATCAATTTGTCTTTTTTTTATATCCCACAGAGCATAGCTGATGTTTCCCTGTTGTTTCTGTACGGCAATACTTCTGGTTAGTATAATTACTTTATACCCTCTTTGCACCAAAGCATTGCACAGGTATTTGCCAACCAGCCCTGTTCCGCCTGTAATTAAAACTGTTGCCATTATATAAAAAACCGTATCGGTTATGTAATAACAAATGTCTGCACATCTTGTTCAGTGTAATTTACGTTCATTGGTTTTTAAGTTGTATTTTTAATAGTAAAGATTCTTCCGCATGAACCGCATTTATTCTATCCTTTCCGTATTATTATTTGTGCCGGCCCTGCTTTTAGCACAATCTATAAAATTTTCTGATTACGACAGGGAAGATACCCGGGATATCAACTTTGAGGTCATTGGAAAATTAGATAACAGGATATTGGTGTATAAGAATATCAGGTTCAATCATAAGATCAGTATTTATGATAATGAGATGAATAGCCTTGAAACCGTTAAGCTTGATTTTATTCCCGACAGGACGTTTAATATGGATTTTGTGGCTTATCCGGGTTTTTTTTACATGATCTATCAATTTCAGAAAGGAAGGATACTGCATTGCATGGTTGTTAAGATGGATGCCAATGCAAAAAAAATGAGTGAGCCGGTTGAAGTGGATTCTACACAAATACCTGTTATGGCTGATAATAAGATATACTCTACGATCATCAGCGAGGACAAGCAGCGGATTATGATATTTAAGATACAGACACGAAACCAGAAATTTAATATGGTAACCCTGTTGTATGATAACCAGTTTAACCGCATTAGTAAGGACAGGCATGTTATTGATTATAATGAACGAAAAGAAAAGTATAGTAATTTTTCTCTTGCCAATGACGGGGAACTGGTTTTTCTCTATGATAAACAATCGGGTTTCAGGGATAACAGTAATGAACTGAGAATTGTAACCAAGGCCCCTGCGCAGAACATATTTACTTACCAGGATATTAATCTTGATAATAAATATATTGATGAAGTTAAACTGAAGATCGATAACCTGAATAAACGATACATCATCAACACGTTTTATTTTAAAAAAAGCAGGAGCAATATTGAAGGTTTGTTTACTTATGTATGGGATAAGGACAATGGGAAAACTTATGCTTCGCAGTTTACCGAACTGAATGATTCGCTGCGGTATGAAGCAAAACGGGAAGGGTTCCTGCGTTTTGCTTTCGATAATTTCTTTATACGGCAGATTGTAGTAAAAAAGGAAGGTGGTTTTATTCTTACTGCCGAAGATTTTACCAGCGATACCCGTAGCAACAATAATTCCTGGAATCGCTATGACTACCTGTACAACCGTAATTCGTGGTCATCGGGAGGCTATTATTATGATCCCTATTCAGGCTCTTACAGGCCCTACAATAGTTTTAATAACCTGAGCACCACCCGGTATTATTATGAGAACATCCTGGTGCTGAGTGTAAATAAAAATGGAAAAATTGAATGGAGCAAAGTAATTCAGAAAGAACAATTTGATGATAATGAAGATAATTTCATGTCTTTTTCAACCCTTAATTCGGGAGGCGAAGTACATTTTTTATTTAACAGTGACAGGAAATACCAGGTCATCTCGGATCAAAGTATATCACCCGACGGAACAATAAAAAGGAACCCTACATTAAAAAGTCCTCACAGGGGATATGAATTTATGCCAAAACTCAGCAAACAGGTTGGAGCAAGTCAACTTATTATTCCATGTGCTTACCGGAATAATATATGTTTTGCCAAAATAGATTTTTAAGATCCGGTCCGGATTCAACCGGGACAAAATTATTTTCTGAAATCTCTTATTATTCGTCAACTTCGCATGGTTAATTTATAATTCATCATTTATAATTCACCACAGCAGTGACTGGTATTTTCAGGTCCAATAACTCGTATAATAACTTTTTGCTTTTACTATATGGTGTATTATTAAAGTTGCCCATATTCCTGCACCCTGGAGTTCCGCAGCCCCAGCAAATAGATGGGTTCTTATATAAAGCTTTACTAAACTGGCTGGAGCCAATTGGAAGAAGCCTGCCTCAAATTTATCCCATAATTGCATTTTCTTTATTATATACACAGGCTGTTTACTTTAATAAAGTTGTGAATGACCAGCGCATTATGCAGCGCCCCCATTATCTTACGGGGATGAGTTACCTGCTCATATCCTCGCTTTTTACAGAATGGAATATGTTATCCTCCCCACTTATCATCAACAGTTTGTTAATATGGGTCTGGGCAAAAATGAGCGGGCTGTATAATAATCAAAGTCCAAAATCAGCCCTCTTCAATATTGGAATAGCGATAGGTGTGTCAACTTTCTTTTATTTTCCCTCTTTGGCTTTTGCCGCATTGATCATTTTCGGACTTGCCATTACAAGGCCCTTTAAATTCACGGAATGGCTGATCTCACTGCTGGGAATCATCACACCTTATTATTTTCTACTGGCCATCGTTTTTTTAACCGATAAATGGAAGGGTTACCATTTTCCCGGTTTTGCAGTCACCTATCCTGTGTTCAATCAAACTAATTGGGCATACGCAGCTATTCTTATAGTCTTGCTTACTTCCATTGTTGGCATATTCTTTATCCAGCAAAATTTCCGACGCCAGCTTATCCAGGCCCGCAAAAGCTGGAACCTTACTTTCCTATATTTGATGGTGGCTTTATTTGTACCCTTCATTAATGCCACCCATACTTTTGATTACTGGATATTATGTGCTGTGCCATTATCTGCCTTTTTAGGCGCTGCTTTTCTGTATCCTTCCAAAAATTGGTTCCCGCTGTTATTACATTGGTTAATGGTTGGTTTTGTAATCGCCATAAACTACTTCGTTAAATAATTAAGATCGTAATTGTACATTTGCATTGTTTACACACCAATCAATTTTTAGCACATGAAATTTGGCGTAGTGGTTTTTCCAGGCAGTAATTGCGACAGGGATATGATAGAAGCCCTTAAAAATGATTTACAACAGGAGGTCATCCAGCTTTGGCATAAGGATAAAGACATCAGTATGTTTGATACAAGCGATTGTATTGTTTTGCCTGGCGGATTCAGCTATGGTGATTACCTGCGTTGTGGTGCCATTGCCCGGTTTAGCCCAATGATGCAAAGTGTTATTGAATTTGCAAATAAGGGTGGTAAGGTACTGGGTGTCTGTAATGGCTTCCAGATATTATGCGAAAGTGGGCTTTTACCCGGTGTTCTTTTACGCAACAGCCAGCAGCAGTTTGTCTGTAAAAATATTTTTATGAAAGAAGCAGCGGGAGAAGGAAGTAAGGCATTAAAGATCCCGGTGGCTCATGGAGAGGGTAGATATTTTGCCAATGATGCCACGATGAAAGAACTGGAAATGCACCGGCAGATCATTTACCGTTATTGTGATGAGAAAGGCAATATAAATTCTGCTGCTAATCCAAACGGGGCAATTCACAATATTGCAGGAATATGTAATAAGGAAAGAAATGTATTTGGTATGATGCCACATCCTGAAAGAGCCTGTAGTATTGCATTAGGCAATGAAGATGGAGTACATGTATTTAACCATCTGTTTGGGATAAATTAACAATAAATGGGGTTAACAGGTCGTTAAGCCGACATCCGTATTTATAGTTATTTCGTAATTTTGAACATGAAAAAACTGAACATGAAAAAAATACTATTGGGTTTCTTTTCAATGATGTTTGTTGTTGCGTTGCATGCACAGATAAGTAATCCAGTTAAGTGGACTTATACTGCAAAAAAAATCGCAGATAAAACTTATGAACTTCATATAACTGCAACTATTGATGGTAACTGGCATTTGTATGCACAGGATGCAGGAATAGGGCCTGAACCAACAGTTGTTAATTTTACCGCCAACCCCTTAATAACTTTATATGGTAAAGTGAAAGAAATAGGGAAGCTTGAAAAATCTTTTGATAAAAATTTCAACTCTGTATTAAAATATTACGGTAAGAAAGTTGATTTTGTTCAAAAAATAAAGGTCAGGTCTTCTATTGCAACCGTTGTTAAAGGCAGTGTTTATTTTATGGTATGTAACGACAGGCAATGCCTTCCTCCAAGAGATGTACCGTTTTCAATAAATGTTGGTGGCAAGTAAAACTACTTTTAATATTCTCCCGATGGCAGTACCTGGTCTTGTAATATGGAGTACAAAAAGATTATACATGAAAAGGATACGATTGGGTTTGTTTTTAATGATGTTTGCTGTTTCAGCGAATGCCCAGATCAACAACCCGGTTAAATGGAGTTACGAGGCTAAAAAAATCGCAGATAAAACATACGAACTTCACTTAACTGCCACTATTGATGATAATTGGCATTTATATGCACAGGATACAGTGGAAGCCCCGGTACAAACTACCATACGTTTTACAGTTAATCCTTTGATAACTTTAGACGGCAAAATGAAGGAAGTTGGAAAACAGGAGAAATACTATGATAAGAACTTAAAGTCAATATTAAAATACTATAGCAAAAAGGTTGACTTTGTACAAAAGATAAAAGTGAAGTCTTCTGTTGCAACTGTAGTAAAAGGAGTGGTTAACTTTGTTGCATGTAATGATAGGGTATGTCTGCCAGCAAAAGATGCCCCGTTTAGTATTAATATTGGCGGGAAATAAAAGAGTTTCCATATTGTCGAGGTGTTAGCCGGAATTTTTTAAGATAAAATATGTTTTATAAAAAAATTGTTTTTTTATCCTCTTTACTGATTTTCTTTTTTCAGCTCTCTGTAACAGCTCAGGATTCAGCTATTGTAAAATGGACAGCTTCAGGGAAAAAAATTGCTGATGGCAAATACGATATTCACTTAACCGGAAGGATCAAAAAAGACTGGCATGTTTATGCAAAAGCTAACCAGTCTGCAGGGCTGGAAGGAGTGAAGCTCACTTTTTCGGATTCATCTATTCAAAAAGAAACTGGCCTGCAAATACTGGGAAATTCAAAAACAATAACAGATAAGATATTTGATAATGCGCAGACAGAGGTTGTGGAAGATAGTATCGAGGTCATTCAAAAAATAAATATAACAGGTGCTGTGCCTTCCAGGCTTAAAGTGGTTCTGCTTTACAATACCGCAGGCAATGATGCTTTTATTCCTGAAGAGAAGAAGATCGAGATTGAAATGGAAGGAGGTGTTGATATGTCAGCGTCCAACAGGATATTAATTCCAACAATTGAGCTAAAGAACCCGGTGAATGCCTGTGGGGGAACAGGTATCAGTGTTGAGGAGTCGGATTCAAAAGGATTACTAACTATATTTCTGCTTGGTTTCCTTGGGGGCTTGCTTGCATTGATCACCCCTTGCGTTTTTCCAATGATACCATTAACTGTTTCTTTCTTTACAAAAAAGGGTGTTACGAAAAAGAAAGGTATTCTTAACGCTACGCTTTATGGTTTTTTTATTTTCCTCATCTATATACTACTGAGTGTACCATTTTATTTTATTGACAGTGCCAGTCCGGAAATATTAAATTCAATATCCACCAACCCATGGTTGAACGTGGGGTTCTTTGCCATATTTATAATATTTGCTTTATCATTTTTCGGTTTATATGAGATAACATTGCCTTCTTCTTTTTCAGGAAAAGCAGATGCCAAAGCCGGTACAGGAAACATTATAGGAATCTTTTTCATGGCTCTTACCCTGGCCATTGTTTCTTTTTCCTGCACAGGGCCAATACTGGGCTCTTTGTTGGTTGGCTCATTAACTGGCGGAGCGATTCAGTTAACAGCAGGTATGGGTGGCTTTGGCCTTGCCCTTGCATTACCCTTTGCCTTGTTTGCCTTATTCCCTAACTGGCTAAATTCTTTGCCAAAATCCGGCGGCTGGTTAAATTCAGTAAAAGTAGTTTTAGGTTTTATTGAAGTGGCGCTGGCTATAAAGTTTTTATCAAATGCCGACCTGGTAAAACATTGGGGTTTATTAAAACGGGAAGTGTTTATCGGGATCTGGATATTGACGGGTATGGGTATTACCTTGTATTTACTGGGTAAAATAAAATTTCCGCATGACAGCCCGATAAAAAAACTCAGTAAAGCAAGAATTATACTGGCTATAATATTTGGAGCTTTCACCCTTTATTTAATACCTGGGCTCACCAATACAAAATGGGCAAACCTTAAACTTATAAGTGGATTCCCTCCGCCTTTGTATTACAGCTTATATCAAAGCGGTGAGTGTATTTTAAATCTTAACTGTTCCCATGACTATGAAGAAGGGTTACAAATGGCTAAGGCAGAAAACAAACCCATTCTTTTGGATTTTACCGGCTATGCCTGTGTAAACTGCCGGCGCATGGAAGAAAATGTGTGGAGTGACCCCGATGTATATAAAATAATGAAAGAAAAATTTATTGTTGTTTCTCTTTATGTGGATGATAAGAAAAAACTTCCGGCAGTAAAACAATTTACTTATACAACCAGGGAAGGTATTGAAAAAGAAATTATCTCAGTAGGCGATAAGTGGGCCACATTTGAAACCGAGAATTTTAAAAATAATGCACAACCACTTTATGCTATTTTAAGTACTGATGAGATATTATTGAACAACCCGGTTGGATATACTCCTGGCATTAAAGAATATAAGGACTGGTTACAATGCGGCCTCGAGGCATTTGAAAAGAAGAAAAAATAATAAAGTTGTAGCTAATGAAAAGCCTCCGGAATTAACGGAGGCTTTTAGTTTGTGTTTGGGAGTTACAAAACTTTATAGTGCAATTTGTTTTTCGGTCATCAATTTTCTGAGGTTAATTAAACCATACCGCATACGGCCAAGGGCTGTATTGATGCTGCATTGGGTTAAATCAGCAATTTCTTTAAAACTTAAATCGGCATAATGGCGTAAAATAATTACTTCTCTCTGGTCTTCCGGCAGCATATCCACCATTTTTCTTACCCTGTCATGGCTTTGTCCGTTCATCATTTTATGATCGGCGCCGGGTTCAGAGAAATTAAGCACTTCAAAAATGTCACGATCCTCACTAGTTTTAATAGTAGGGGTACGTTTTACTTTTCTGAAATGATCAACACACATGTTGTGGGCAATACGCATAGCCCATGGCAGAAATTTTCCTTCATCTGTATACCGGCCACCTTTTAAGGTGTCGATAATACGGATAAAAACATCCTGGAAAATGTCTTCAGACAGGTACTTGTCTTTAACCAATAAATAAATAGAGGTGTAAATTTTGTCCTTATAACGCACTATTATAGTGGCAAGGGCATTGGCATCTCCTTCCATATACAAATGGATAAGTTGCTGATCGGTAAGGTTGTTTAGGCATTTCATAAACTTCTACAGTTTTAGATTGTTAGGACTTTGATAACAGTACCAAAAAGGGAGAAAAAATCGTAGAAGTCTTTTAGATAGGCTCAACGGCTTTTCATTTTTTTGGATATTGGAAAGTAAAAATAGAAGATGTTTTTTAATTTAGTATGAGTACAATCACTCATTTTTTCATCTTCTTTAACATGGTAAAAATACTAAATGACAGTTTACGGCAAATAGGTAAACCCTTCTTTAAGAAAAGTTTCACATATGTAAATAAGCACAATTAATGTAAGTATTTTTGGTCATGGTTACTATAAAAACAAAACATAAAGAAGAATCTGTATCTAAACAAACCGGTATATATATTAAAGGTGCCAGGGTTCATAATTTAAAAAATATAAATGTTACAATTCCCCGTAATAAATTAATAGTAGTTACCGGTGTATCAGGTTCCGGAAAATCATCCCTGACGATTGATACACTTTTTGCTGAGGGTCAACGCCGTTATGCTGAAAGCCTCAGTGCATACGCCAGGCAGTTTATGCAGCGGATGAATAAACCTGATGTAGATTATATAAAAGGGCTATGTCCGGCTATTGCAATTGAACAAAAAGTAATTACACGTACACCCAGGAGTACAGTAGGGAGCATGACGGAAATTTATGATTACCTGAGGTTGTTATATGCAAGGACAGGTAAAACTATTTCCCCCATCAGTGGCAAAGAAGTTAAAAAAGATGATGTTGTCGATGTGATAAATGCCATTGAGAATTTAAATCAAGGGGATAAGGTACTGTTATTGGTTCCGTTTAAGCTACATGCCAAAAGAAATGTAAAGGAAGAGTTGAATATACTTTTGCAAAAGGGATTTTCCCGGCTTTATATGAATAATGAAGTTGTACCTATTGAGGACCTGTTGGAATCTGAAAAGAAAATCAACATTAAAAGTCCAGATTCTGTTTTTCTGCTTATTGACAGGCTGGTTGCTAAAAAATTTGATGAAGACGAAAGACATCGTGTTGCAGATTCTGTAAATACTGCCTTTTATGAGGGAGAAGGAGAAATGTATATAGAAGTTAATAAAAGTAATCAAGTTCATTTCTCTAATAAATTCGAAGCAGATGGAATACAATTTGAAGAGCCAGTTCCTAATTTATTTTCATTTAATAATCCATTTGGCGCATGCCCTACCTGTGAAGGGTTTTCGCAAATATTGGGAATTGATCCTGACCTGATAATTCCGGATAAAAATTTAAGTGTTTATGAAGGCGCAGTAGCTCCTTGGAAAGGTGAAAAGCTGGGTTTGTGGAAAGAACAATTTATAAAGGCAGCAAAGAAATTCAACTTCCCTGTTCATAAACCCATTATTGACCTTTCAGAAAAACAATTAGCCGGACTTTGGGAAGGCAATGAACATGTAAATGGCATTAATGCATTTTTTAAAGAAGTAGAACAGAATTTATACAAAGTTCAATACCGTGTTTTATTGAGCCGGTACAGGGGGCGTACATTATGTTCTTCCTGTAAGGGCTATCGTTTACGAAATGATGCATTATATGTAAAAGTGGGTGGTAAGCATATTGGAGAGTTATGTGAACTGCCGGTAAAAGATCTTCAACTTTGGTTTAATTCACTAAAGTTGAGCGAATACGATCAGCAGGTTGCAAAAAGAATTCTCACAGAGATCAGCCATCGTATAAAAACCCTACTTGATGTGGGACTTGGGTACCTCACCCTAAACCGTTTGGCTAATTCTTTAAGTGGGGGAGAAAGCCAACGAATCCAATTGACCCGTAGCCTGGGTAGTAATTTAACCAACTCATTATATATTTTAGATGAACCATCTATTGGTTTACATAGTCGTGATACGGAAAGACTGATCACAGTATTAAAAGAATTAAGGGATCTTGGAAATACTGTGGTAGTTGTAGAACATGATGAAATGATGATGAGAGAGGCTGATCATATTATTGATATGGGTCCCCTGGCAAGTCATTTAGGAGGCGAAGTAGTTGCTGAAGGCGATTACGATGAGATAATTGGTAATACAGAAAGTTTGACTGGAAAATATTTATCCGGCCAGATGAAAATTGAACCCCCAAAAAAAATGCGTAAATGGAGCCGTTCTATAAAGCTGGAAGGCGCCAGGCAGAATAACTTAAAAAATATAGCCGTACAATTTCCATTAAATACATTGTGTGTGGTAAGCGGCGTCAGCGGCAGTGGAAAAACAACCCTGGTAAAACAAATATTGTACCCTGCACTTCAAAAAATAAAGGACGAATTTGTTGAAAAGGCTGGTTTGCATAAAGCAATAACAGGTGACATAGATTCAATTTCCCAAATTGAAATGATTGATCAGAACCCGATCGGAAAATCTTCCCGTAGTAATCCGGTAACTTATATAAAAGCTTATGATGAGATCAGGGATTTGTTCAGTAATCAGCCTTTAAGTAAAATGAGGGGTTTTCAGCCCAGGCATTTTTCATTTAATGTGGATGGGGGAAGATGTGACGCCTGTAAGGGAGAAGGGGAGCAAACGATAGAGATGCAATTTTTAGCAGATGTACACCTTACCTGTGATGTTTGTGGTGGAAAACGATTTAAAGAAGAAGTACTGGAAGTAAAATACAATGACAAGAGTATTTTCGATGTGTTAGATATGAGTGTAGATGATGCTATATATTTTTTTAGTGATGTGAAAGATGTTGCAAAAAAAATACAACCCCTTAGTGATGTGGGATTAGGTTATGTAAAATTGGGACAATCATCCGATACACTTTCCGGTGGCGAAGCGCAAAGGGTAAAGCTGGCCTCCTTTTTAGGTAAAGGAAAAAATCAAGGCAGTATACTTTTTATCTTCGATGAACCTACTACTGGGCTTCACTTTCATGATATAAAAAAATTACTTGCCTCTTTTAATGCATTAATTGAACAAGGGCATTCTATTATAGTAATTGAGCATAATATGGATGTGATACGTAGTGCTGATTGGATCATTGACCTTGGGCCTGATGCAGGCGATAATGGGGGAGAACTGGTTTATGCAGGAGAACCAATTGGCCTTAAAAATGCAAAAAAAAGTTACACTGGCAAATTCCTGTAAACCAGTACTTTCTATAAATTAATTTCTAAAAAGCTTTGATGGTGATATAAAAAAAGAAAATTTTTCTTTGTTTTTTCAATTATTCGATATAATATTACATTTGAAACAGGTGAATAAAGTTTTATTAAGACTAAAATTTTATTACTCCACACCCCCCACAAGAGATCATTTTGATTACCTCAAGTTTTCAATCTTAAGTTAGTAATTCTTTATTTATTGTTCAGCAATGCATTGTATGCATAACTGTCATTAACATATTCTTCTTTTCCGCCCTATCCTCCTTAAAAGCCGTACCTGTCCATTTCCTGCTGTATCAAACCACAGCTTATCTCAAACTATTTAAAAAATAAAAATGGACAACATGAAAAAGTCTGTACTTCACCCGAAACTACTCACCATTACATTGGTGATAATTAATTTGTTTTTGGCAACCACTACGTTTGCCAAAACAACAACCTGGCTTCCAACAATAGGAGGCCTATGGACAACAGCTGGTAACTGGGACAATGGTGTGCCAAGCGGAACTACCGATATCGTCATCATCAACAGTAATCAGTCAGCTGCAATTACGGCAGTACCAACAATTACTTTAGCCAGCTTAACAATAACCGGCAATTGTAATCTGGTTCCGTCTGCAAGTGGCAATACACTTACTGTTACAGGAGTATTTTCCGTATCATCGGGAGTAACTCTTTCGATGGGTACCAATGGTGCATCCCGGCTCAATACTACATTAAGTTCTACCTGTGTGGGATCAATAGATGGAACATTGAATGTTTACAGTACAGGAACAAATGGATTATTTACAAATAGCGGTACGCTTACCATAGGAAGTGCAGGTTTTGTAGCAGATGGGGGTGGTGCAAATAATACCGACTTTACCTTAAGTTCAACTGGTATTTTAAAAGTTGCTTCTACAGCTGGTATTTCTACTACTGCAGGAACCGGTAATATAAGGCTGACTGGTACACGTACATATAATGCAGCATCAGAAATAGTTTATAACGGAAGTGCTGCACAGGTTACGGGTAATGGGCTACCTACCACTTCGGATATAACAATTGACAATGCTGCAGGCGTTACTTTAACTGCTGCATTAACGAGTACGGGAACTCTTAATATGACAAATGGTACTCTTGATATGGCCAATACAAATCTTAGTGTTGCAGGTTTATTAGGTTCCAGTAATTTAATACATGCAAGTGGTGCTGCAGGTGCAAGAACCTTGTCAATAACCGGAAGCGGTATTACAAGTTCTTATAGTGGTGTAATAAGTAATGGAACTGCAACTTCTGTTTCATTAGCAAAAAGCGGTAATAGTTCACTTACCCTATTAGGTTTAAATACATATACGGGTACAACAACAATAAATGCCGGTACAGTAGTTATAACTACACTGGAAAATGTGAGCGGCGGAGCAAGTTCATTAGGTGCCCCAACAAGTGCTGCCAATGGAACTATAGCGCTTACTACCGGATCATCAATATTAAAGTACACAGGGGCAGGCCATACTTCAAACCGTATTATTGCAACGTCAACTGATGGTTCTACAATTGATGCATCTGGTACAGGGACATTAACCTTAACTGGCGGTATAACATCAGGTGGCGGTAGCGATGACGTGGAGTTAACCGGAACAGGTATTGGTATAATGAATAGTGTAATTGCTACATCCGGTGGGGCTCTTGATAAGACTGGTACAGGTACCTGGACATTTAGTGCTGCTAATACATATACTGGTACTACTACTGTTAGTGCAGGTACATTGGAATATGGAATTGCTAATGCCATTTCTACCGGAGCAGTTACAGTTAGTGGTGGTACCCTAAGCATGCAAACTTTTTCAGATGCAGTAGGTACAGTTACAGTGAGCGGTGGTGGAACAATTACGGGTACTGGTGTTTTAACCGGTTCTTCATACGCAGTACAAAGTGGTACAATAAATACAATATTGGGGGGAACAGGCGCTTTAACAAAAACTACTTCGGGTACAGTAACTCTTTCAGGAGTGAATACTTATACCGGAGTAACAACAATAAGCGCAGGTATATTAAGTGTTTCAACAATTGGTAATGGTGGTGTTGCAGGAAATATGGGTGCTGCCACAAATGCCGCAGGTAATTTGGTTTTAGGCGGTGGTACTTTAAAATATACAGGTGTTACAGCTTCAACCAATAGAGCTTTCACATTAAATAATGCTACTACATCTTCTATAGAAATAACAACAGGTGCAAGTATACTTACTTTATCCGGTGCTGGTGCTGTTACATCAGGTGCTCTTACAAAAACCGGAGTTGGAGGATTAATTTTATCTGCTGCAAATGGTTTCACTGGTCTTACGACAGTAGATGAGGGTATGTTGCAATATGGTATTGCCAATGCTTTGTCTACGGGTTCTGTAACAGTAAATGATGGAGGTGTTTATGATCTGAATGGTTTTTCTGATGTTATAGGAGCACTTACTGTTAATAGCGGTACAACCGGTGGATCGGTTACTACCGGTGCAGGTACACTTACTTTAGGAGGTAATGTTACTTCTACTGGTGGTGCAGCCAATGCATCAATCAGCGGTAACCTTGCTTTAGGAGCTACCCGTACGTTTACAATTACTAACGGTTCAGATGGCTTAACTGTTTCTGCAATAGTTAGTGGAGCCACCTTTGGTGTTACCAAGGCTGGTAATGGTACTCTTACTTTCTCTGGCGTTAATACTTTCTCTGGTGTTACATCTGTAGGTGCAGGTACTTTAAGTGTTGGAACAATTGGTAATGGAGGTGTTGCTGGAAATCTTGGACAAGCCACCAATGCTGCAGCTAATTTAGTATTAGGAGGCGGCAGGTTGCTTTATACAGGTGTTACTGCTTCAACTGACCGGGCTTTCACTTTAACCAATTTCACTACATCAACTATTGATATTTCAAATAGTGCTGCTACTCTGACTATATCAGGTGCAGGTGCTGTTACTTCTGGTTCTATTATCAAAGCAGGAGATGGCTCATTGACTTTATCAGGAGCAAATGCATATACTGGTACAACAACTATCAGTGCCGGTAAATTAATAGCTGGTGCTAATGTTACGGCCAGTGTTGCAGGTCCATTTGGTAATGCAACATCAGCAATTGTGCTTGGTAATGCATCAACAACATCAAATAATTCAAGCCCGGCATTATTAACCGGTGGTGGTTTTACAATGGCACGTACAGTTACAATTGCCAACCAGACTACAACCGGAACATACAGTATTGGTGGCAATACAGATAATAACTCTACTTTCAGCGGATTAATAACTTTCAGCAAACCATTTTCAGTAACCCAGGTTGCAACAAGTGGTGCAAATACACTTACTATTTCAGGAGGTATTACCGGTGGTCTTGCCGGAAACAAAACAATTACTTTTGATAATGACGGAGCTGCCATAGTAAGTACTACATCAATCAGTAACGGAACAGGAACAACTCTTGTGCGTAAAATGAATAATGGTGTATTGACTATGAATGTTGCTAATACTTATACAGGTGGTAGTACACTCGATCTTGGCGCATTAAAACTTAGCAATGCAGGAGGTTTAGGTACAGCAGGCCAGGCATTAACACTTAATGGTGGCGGATTAGTTTTAGCTACTGATGCAACTGTTAATGCATATAATACAACTGTTGGTGGAAATGTAAATATCTTTTCGGACAGGGCATCTGTTGGAGGAGGTATAACACATATATTAGGTACATTATCAATTGGTAATTCTACTTTGGGATTATATCTTGGTTCTAATGTTAATGACGCAACAGGAGGTCTAACATTTGGTGCTACAACATTTACCGCATCTACACCTGTATTTGATGTTTCAAATGGCGGTATGAATATTATTATGGGCGCATTGAGTGGTAACTTTTCATTCAATAAAGCCGGAGGTGGACAACTCTCATTAAATAGTGCATCTGCACGTACCAACGGAACAGCGACATTAAGCGCAGGTACAATGAAGATAGGTAATGTGAGTGCTCTTGGAACAACCGGAGTTCCGTTGCAACTTAATGGCGGTACATTGGAATTAGCTACTGATGCAACTGTTAACGCATATAATACTACTGTTGGTGCTGATGTAACAATAATTTCTAACAGAAATTCAGCAGGTGCAGGGCTTACCCATGTGCTTGGAACATTAAGTATTGGTGCAAAAACTTTATCAATTAATAAAGGCGCTAATGCAACAAGTGGTACAGCGGCAGTTCAATTTGGTAATTTAACAATGACAGGTATTCCTACCCTTAGCCCAAATACAGCTAATTTGCTGATGGCAGGTTCTGCAACCGGGGTGTTTAAATTGATTAAGAGTGGTGCCGGCACATTACAAAAAGTAACTACAGCATGGACTCTTGGCAGCGATTTTGAAATGACAGCAGGTACTTATGATGCAACTACACAAAATACCACCATACTGGGTAACTGGTTAAATAACGGTGGAACACTTACAGCAAGTGGTGCATCAACTGTTATTTTTAACGGAAGTGCGGCACAAAATATTGGAGGCGGTACATCTACTACATTCAATGCACTTACGATTGATAATGCTGCAGGTGTTTCTGTAGCTATTAATGAAACAGTGAATGCTGCGTTAACGCTTAACACCGGAATATTGACCATTCCTACAGGCATTACATTAACTATTGCCAATGGAAACGCAATTGGAGGTTCTGGTTTTGGTGCTGCCAAACAAATAGCAACCCTTGTAGATTATGGCACAGGTGCAAAAGGTTTTGTAAGAGTAAATAACCTGGCAGCTAATGCAGCTTATTTATTACCAGTAGGTAATGGTACTTATTACTTACCGGTAACACTTACACCAACAGATGCTACAACAGCAAATAACACATATAACGTTTGTGTATTTACAGGCATTACCACTGATGGCGAACCTAATGGTACCCAGTTCAATGCTCAACAAAAGAGTACAAGTGTTGATGCCGTGTGGACAGTAAATTATAATGGCCCGGGTGCGCCTGTGGCTGCAGCTACTGATATGGTTGTAGGCTGGGATGCAGTATTAGAAGGTGCAGGTTTTCAAAATTATAATGATAACGAAATTGGTATAGCTCATTGGGATGGACCTAACTGGGGTGTGCCTTCAGGAACTGGTAATAACACAGGAAATACAGCTACACGTACCGGCATAATCAGTTTCTCTCCTTTTGGAGTAGGTAAAATAGATTATGGTATATTGGCAATAAAAATTACCTATTTCAATGCCTCTAAAGGCAATGGATATAATAGCTTAAACTGGCAGGCGGCCTGCTCATCTTCACAGGCTATATTTGAGATTGAGCGTTCAACTGACGGTATTAATTTCACAACCATTTCAGGCATCACTGCCACACAGGCCCGTTGTGCTCAGCCATTTAATTATAACGATAATACAGCCCCGGCTGGTACTGTTTTCTATCGTATTAAAATCATTGATGTTGATGGCAAAATATCCAATTCAGCTATCGTAAAATTAAGCAGCCAGGCAAAAGAAATACAATTGGAGGGTATATCACCAAATCCGGTAGCTAATGTTGCACAAGTAAGGATCAGCACAATTAAAAATGAAGTTGTAGATCTTGCAATAGTATCGGCCGATGGTAAAGTAGTGTATCGTAACAGTGTAAAACTTCAGCCAGGATCAAGTGTGGTAAATGTAGAAATTGCTAATTTACCGGCTGGTGTATATATGATCAAAGGCTTGTTCAGTGATGGGCAGACCAATACAATTAAGTTCATAAAGAAATAGGCTTACACATTAATCCTAAGCCCACAAAGCGCTCCATCTGGGGCGCTTTTTTTATACCCGTTCATGGGGATTAAAAGAAAGGAACAGGCAAAGCCTAATTATAAATTTAAAATTGTGCATTAATTGTTTGCAAATTCATATTTTAAAACTAATTTTAATTATTAAATCCCGGCAAACAGAGAAGTTTGTACTAATTGCTACTATCCCATCTGAAATCAGTTTGAATACCACAAGTTTTCATTCTAATGAATAGTTCAGTATTACTATGTAAAATAGCTGGTGATTTAGCAAAAGGTTATCCGGATTCTGATCCTCAAAAATATAAAACATACACATGAAAAAAAGTTTACTTGATCCAAAGCCATTGATCATTTCCCTGGTGATCGCCATTTTATTTTTATTCAATAGTTCTGCAGGTTTTGCGGCTGTTAAAACCTGGGCAGGCGGTACGGGCGCAGGTAAAAACTGGACAACCGGTGCAAACTGGTCGGGTGGCACAGCGCCGGCCCCTAATGATGATATTATATTCAACACTCCCACTCCCGGACTCCCCATAACATTTTCTGTAATGCCCGGTAATGTAACCTATGGTTCCTTATTGATTAATGATGGTACGGTAATATTTGTGCATACTTCGGCAATGACCATGACCCTGGGCAGTGCTGCCGATCCAGATTTTGAGATCTTGTTTGCCGGCAACCTAACCCTAGGAACAAACGTGAACATAACTTTAGCTGCAAGTGCTTTTGCCAGGGTCAGCGGCAACTTTACCATCAATGCCGGCAGTACTTATAATACCGATGCCGCCAGCGCTCTAACTAACGTATTTGGTGTTGTTACAAATAAAGGCACAATCACCTGCACTACGGCCAGTAAATTATTGATCAGTGGAGGCTCAGTTTATAATCATAACCAGAATGGGGGAAATTTTCCAACAGCAACCTGGGATATCAATTCAAGCTGCACCCTCACCGCTTTAACAACTACTCATCCAACAAACGGAAACCAAACATTCGGCAATCTCTCATACACTTGTCCGGGCATGACAACCGACCTGGCCATGGCAAATGGTGCAGCAGTTGCCAATAGTTTAACCGTGGATAATACCGGAACGGCACGTTTGCTGCTAACGGCAGGATCATTTACGATTGGGGGCGACCTGAATATTAGCTTTACGGGTTCCATGGTCATTTCAAATGCCACAGACAGAACACTTACCGTTACAGGAGGAGTATTTAACTCTGGTGGGGTACTTAACTTATGTATTGGTGGTGCAACTAATGTGGGAACCTTAAATGTAGGGAGTAATTTTAATAATTTCGGTACGATCAATGCAACAGGTGCTGCTGGTTGCAAAGGGGTAATAAATTTTAATGGTAATACAGCACAAAATTTTAATCAATCCGGAAGCCTCTTAAATACAATTGATTTCATCGTTAATAAAGTAGCTGCCGGTGTTACCTTTGCGAGTTCAACTACTATACTTGGTTCTTTAACATTAACCAACGGATTATTAAACATACCATCTGGAATTACTTTAACGATTAACAATGGCAGTGTGATCGGCGGGTCAGGTTTTGGCACTACCAAACATATAGCAACCCTGGTTGATTACGGTACCGGGGTTAAAAGTATTTTGAAGATAAAGAATATGGCAGCAGGTGTACCCTATGTTATACCGGTTGGAGATGGTACAAATTATTTGCCGGTAACATTAACACCCGCTAATATTAATGAGTATGATATATGTGCCTTTAATGGCATTACCACCAACGGGGAACCAAACGGAACCGCTTTTTCAGCTGCACAAAAATTAAATTGTGTAAATGCAGTTTGGTCGGTTAATTTAATCAGTGGCGGAGCGGGTGCCGGGGTTACCATGACCTTAGGATGGCCTGCTGTACTGGAAGGTTCTACTTTCAGCACATATAGTGCTTTACAAATAGGGATATCACATTGGGATGGCCCTAACTGGGGTAATTGTTCCGGTTCCGGAAATAATGTAACCAACGTTGCCACCCGTACAGGTATAACCGTATTCTCACCATTTGCTGTTGGCAAAACACCTTATGTATTACCCGTTAAATTCAGTTACCTGAATATAGCCAAAGGGAATGGTTATAATAGTTTGAACTGGAAAGCCACATGTAACAGCTCTGAGGTTACATTTGCTGTTGAACGTTCAACTGATGGTAGAAATTTCAGTGAGATCAATTCAATTACTGCAAGCCAACTTCGTTGTGCCCAGCCATTTGATTATGTAGATAATAACAATTTATCGGGTACTATCTTTTACCGTATCAGGTCAACTGAAATTACCGGCATTATTACCTATTCAAATATTGTAAAAGTTACAGACCAGCAAAAAGATATGCTGTTAACTGCCGTACTGCCTAACCCGGTTATGGATCAGGCTCAATTAAGTATCAGCACAGCTAAAAAAGATATGGTTGACCTGGTAATAGTATCTATGGAAGGTAAAGTAGTACAACACAGCAGTGTTCAGTTACAGGCAGGATCAAGTATTATCAATTTAGACGTTGCTGCCCTGCAGAAAGGTATGTATATGATCAGGGGTACATTCAGCGATGGACAGACAAGTACAATTAAATTTACCAAACAATAATTCAACAAGCGATCTTTAAAAACGAAAAGTGCCTGGATCCAGGCACTTTTTTTATAGCTGTATTTATAATTCTTATCTGAGCCGGTCACTATCTTTTACCAGCTTCTCATCTTTATTTATTGACCTTGCAGCCAAAACAAATGCAAGAACAATGATGCTGTGTAAAATGGCTGTTAAGGAATAAGTGCCTTGCGTAAAAGTTTTTACCTCACGATAGTATAAAAAGATCAAAACAGCCTCCAGTAAAATTCCTAAAACACAAAGCCTCAATTGTAATGTTCTTTTTTTAAAAAGAAATATATTGAATAAAGCTAAACCTCCAACAGCTATCGTAGTAATCATCAGTAATAAAGTTCCGGTTGCATTTAATTCATGCAACGCAATATCATTTAGTTTGGTGCCACTGTAATACGAAAATTTGAAGGTTGCGAAAGCGCAGGCTGAAGCCAATAATAGCCAGAGTGATTGAATTCTTTGGATCATAAAAAAGGGTTTGATTTATTTTAACTCAGGATACAACGGAAACTGTAACATAAAATCTTTCACATCATTCTTTACCGATGAAATGTTATTTTCATCATCAGCATTCATCAATACTTTATTTATCAGGGTTACCACAGTTTCCATATGTCCTTCCTTCATTCCTCTTGTTGTTACTGCCGGAACTCCAACACGGATGCCGGATGTAACAAACGGGCTTTTATCATCAAATGGAACAGCATTTTTATTTAGTGTGATATGGGCCTTATCTAAAGTTTCCTGTGCTTTTTTGCCGGTTAAATTTTTATTGCGCAGATCAATCAGCATTAAGTGATTATCGGTTCCGTTACTGATAAGATTATAGCCACGGGTTACAAATGCTTTTGCCATTGCCTGTGCATTGCTGATAACCTGTTTACCATAGGCCTTAAAATCTTCTGAAAGTATTTCTCCAAAAGCCACTGCTTTGGCAGCAATAACATGCTCCAGTGGCCCGCCCTGTGAACCGGGAAAAACTGCCAGGTCAAGTAAGGTGCTCATCATTCTCAGATTTCCTTTGGGGTCTTTCAATCCCCACGGATTTTCAAAATCATGACGCAGCATAATGATACCACCCCTTGGTCCTCTTAATGTTTTATGCGTAGTTGATGAAACTATATGACAATGATCAAAAGGATCGTTTAATAAACCACTGGCAATTAAACCGGCCGGGTGGGCAATATCTGCAAATACAACAGCTCCAACTTCATCGGCAATTGTACGAATACGTTTATAATCCCAGTCACGGCTATAAGCGGAGGCACCACAGATGATCATCTTTGGTTTTTCGGCCCTTGCTTTTGCTTCTAATTGTTCATAATCTACAATGCCATCTTTAGTAACACCATAATGTAATGCCTGGTAAGTTTTTCCGCTGAAGTTTGCAGGGCTGCCATGTGTAAGGTGCCCTCCCATGCTTAAATCAAGTCCCAGGAATTTCTCACCTGGTTTCATCACTGCCAAAAAAACAGCTCCATTTGCCTGGGCACCGCTGTGTGGTTGCACATTAGCCCATGAACAGTTAAATACTTTTTTTAAACGGTCAATAGCTAATTGTTCAATCTCATCTACTACTTCACAGCCGCCATAATATCTTTTGCCCGGATAGCCTTCTGCATATTTATTTGTGGGTACTGTGCCCATTGCCTGCATTACCTGCAGACTGGTAAAATTTTCAGAAGCGATCAATTCAATGCCATTGCGTTGACGTTCAAGTTCTTTATTAATTAATTCAAAAACCAAAGTATCTTTCTGCATAAAGTAGTATTAGAACTACAAATATAAGCAGCACTTGTTACTTTGATAAATTGATTATAAAAAGGATTATGTGCAGGGGATACATAATTAATCAAAATTTACTACTTTCACACCCGTTTCAAGTGTAAGAAAAAAATAATTGTAAACTAAATGTTCTGCCCAAGGCAGATTAGTGTTTCACAATGAAGGCAATCATACCGGTAGCAGGTGCAGGCACAAAACTTCGTCCGCATACTTATACACAACCTAAAGCATTAATTCCTCTTGCAGGTAAAACCATTCTTAGCATTATAGTTGATCAGCTTAATGAGGCCGGAATAAAAGACTTTATTTTTATTATTGGCTACCTGGGAGAAAAAATACAGGATTATGTTCAAAAAAAATATCCACATTTAAACTGCCATTTTATTCAGCAAAATGAACGCTTTGGAATAGGACATGCCATTAGCCTTACTAAGGAAATAGTGGGTTCAGACGAAGTATTGATTGTTTTGGGAGATACCATTGCAGAGTACGATGTAAAAGAAATTATAAATACACCTCAGTCAATGTTGGGAGTAAAAAGAGTAGATGACCCCAGGAATTTTGGAGTGGCAGAGATTGAAGACGATGGCTTTATCAGCCGGGTTGTTGAAAAACCTTCAATCCCTAAAAGTAATATGGCATTGGTAGGCGTATATAAAATAAAGGAGACCAATTTCCTGTTCTCCTGTCTTGAAAAAATAATAACTACCGAAACAAAAAGCTACGATGAATTTAGCCTCACCGATGCACTAGAATGTATGATACAGAGTGGAGCAAAGTTTCAATCATTTAAAGTACAGAATTGGTTTGACTGTGGTAAAAAAGAAACTTTATTGGAATCGAATGCCACGCTGCTGAAAAAATTTGGCGGAAATGTTACAGAAAATAATTCATTTGAAAATACTATCATCATCCCCCCGGTAAATATTGCCGAAGGCTGCGATATAAGAAATTCGGTGATCGGCCCTAATGTTGCTATTGGCGAAAACACTACACTGAATCATGCCATTATTAAGGATTCAATAATCGGGGCTTATTCTAACCTGTTTGAGATTGTTCTCAGCAATTCACTTATTGGCAGCGATGCAGAAGTAAAGGGAGTAAACCGCAGTTTAAACATTGGTGATAATACCGCTATTGATTTAAGCGGTGGCAGCAACAAAGCATAAGTAAAGGATATACCACACAGCTATTTCTTTCAGCCAGGTAATCATTTTCGCAGTTTTTCATAAAAAATCAGAAATTATGAAATAAAATCATTTACTTTGCGTTTCAAAGTACTTTCTGTTTGTTATTTATTTTTAACTGATATTTGAAAGGAAGTATAATTAATAAAAATGCAAAACAGGGTTACAGCACTTTTTAATATTGATTATCCCATTGTACAGGCGGGTATGATATGGGCCAGCGGCTGGCGGCTGGCAAGTGCGGTAAGTAATGCAGGAGCATTGGGCCTTATTGGTAGCGGCAGCATGTATCCTGAAGTATTGAGAGAACATATTCAGAAATGTAAAGCGGCAACTCAAAAGCCGTTCGGTGTAAATGTGCCATTGCTATACCCGGATATAGATAAGCATATTCAGATTATCATTGAAGAGAAAGTTCCTGTTGTTTTTACATCGGCGGGCAACCCTAAAACATGGACAGCTATTTTAAAACAACGGGGAATAAAAGTAGTACATGTGATTAGCAGCAGCAAGTTCGCTCTAAAAGCCCAGGAAGCCGGATGTGATGCAGTAGTAGCTGAAGGATTTGAAGCTGGTGGACATAATGGAAGAGAGGAAACCACAACCATGGTCCTTGTTCCTGCTGTTAGTGCTGCTGTTAAAATTCCTGTTTTGGCAGCAGGGGGTATTGCAACGGGAAAACAAATGATGGCTGCAATGGTTCTGGGTGCAGATGGGGTGCAGGTAGGCAGCCGTTTTGTGGCAAGCCCCGAGGCTTCATCTCATGAAAAATTTAAAGACCTTGTTATTGCATCGGCAGAAGGTGATACGCAATTAACCTTAAAACAACTTACACCTGTACGAATGTTGAAGAATCATTTTTTTGCACAGGTGCAAAAAGCAGAACAGGAATGTGCATCTGTTGAAGAGTTGCAAAAACTGTTAGGGAGAGCAAGGGCAAAGCGTGGCATGTTTGAAGGCGACCTGGATGAAGGAGAACTGGAAATAGGACAGGTTAGTGCAATCATCGAAAAAATAAAACCGGCTGCAGAAATTGTGCAGGAAATATGGAATGAATTTGAAGCAACATTAAAGCAGCCACTAAAATGAAATTATTATATTTGCGCATTATTAAAATTTTGTAAATCAATCCCCAACCAATGTTACTAACTTTCAGCCAGGTGCATGCCGGGTTTAAAAAATCGATTGCTTTATTTGGTATACTTTTTTTCTTTGTTATAAATATGGCAAATGCCCAAAACCCACCGGTTCTCAAAGATCCAAATAATCCTGATGTGCCCACTTTACCTACCGGGTTGCCACCAGCTCAGCTATACGACTTATTAAAAGATAAAAACGGGGAAAGTACTAAAACAACAGGTGCCGATAAAAATAAAGCGCTTAAAGATAAAATTGAAAAGGATAGCCTGGTTAAAGAAAGTACACCGCAATCTCAAAACCCCACGGAAAGCACTTATGGTATGCATTTGTTCAGGTCGGGAGTGGTAGCTTCCATAACCGAATTGTCCACGCCTCCATTAGATTATCCAATTGGTGTTTATGATCAGATCATTGTTTCTCTCTGGAATGGGGCAGAGGCTACGTTGGATTATACTGTTGCAAGAGATGGCTCTATTTTTCCTGCCAGTATTGGTAAAATTTACCTGCAGGGTTTAACTTTTGAGAATGTCAGGTCTATGTTAGTACAAAGATTTAAAACTTTTGTGCCACCATCTACCAATATCGCAGTATCACTGGGACAGCCACGTACCATTTCAATAAATGTTGCCGGCGAAGTCAACAGGCAGGGCCCTGTAACAGTTTCAGCATTTACAAATGCTTTTAATGTTATTGCTTTGGCTGGTGGCCCAACCGAGCTGGCCAACATACGTGATATCCAGATCAAGCGTAACGGGAAAGTTATTGATGTGCTGGATGTATATAAATATCTTACCACCGGCGATTTTGGAAAACACATCTACCTTGAAAATAATGATTTTGTGATTCTTCAGACTGCAGAAAAAAAGGTTAAAGCAGAAGGCAAATTTAAAAGGCCAATGTTTTATCAACTAAAAAAGGATGAAGGGATAAAAGCGCTCTTGAAATATTCGGGTGGATTACAAAAAGATGCCTTTTCAAGCGGGGTTAAAATATACAGGACGGAACTGGAAAAGCAGATCATTAAAGACGTTAATGTAACGGCTATCATCAATCCTACAAACGATAGCCGCCTTAAGGAGCAGGATTTTCCGCTTAATGATGGTGATATTATAAAAGTGATAGCCGTTAATCCGGGTTTGATCAATAAGGTTGATATGAAAGGCGAAGTTTCTTACCCCGGCCAATATGAAACAAGAAAAGGTGACAAGTTATTTGATTTGATAAACAGGGCCGGCGGAATTACCCGTAATACTTATTTACCCCGTGCCTATATTTTCAGGGGAGGCGGAGACAGTACGAATATAAAAGCAAGTAAGGTTGAGGTAAACTTAACTGATATTACCACCAACGATACCGGAAGTGTGTATAATGTAGAATTATTTGCAAATGACCAGGTACTTCTTTTTAACTCTAACCAGTTTGCTGATAAACAGTATGTAGAAATATTCGGAGAAGTAAGAAGAGAAGGTAAGATAAACAAGTATGGAGGTATGTCACTGCAGGATCTGTTGTATTTATCAGGTGGTTTAAAACAATCTGCCGAATACGGAAGGATCGAAATATCAAGTGTGGTTGATATTGATTCAGCTAAGGGAGAACAACAACCTACACGTACTGTTTTGCGAACCATCAAAATATCTCCCAACCTGGAAATAGACAGTGTTTCCCGGCAAATACTTTTAAAACCTTACGATCAGATATATGTAAGAAAAAACCCGACATTTGAATTACAGCAATTGGTGCAGATAAACGGTTTGGTTCAATACTCGGGCCCTTATCCACGACTCAGTAAATATGAACGCCTGTCTTCTTATATACAACGGGCAGGGGGCATTAAAGAAAATGCAGATTTAAGCGGTGCAATTCTATACAGGAAAAAAACACAGTACTTCAGGGATAATGTTACCAATAAGGTGGCATCACTAACCGATTCAATTGGCAGTATTGTTTTGGATTCGGCCCAGGCAAGCCTCAGCCAGGTGGCAAAAGAGCCGGTTAGTATCGATCTTTTCAGGGCATTAAAATATAAGAATTCAAAGTATGATATCATTTTGCAGGAAGGCGACGTTATTTTTATTCCCGAAATAAATCCATTTGTAAACGTAAAAGGTGTAGTACAGTCGCCTTTAAAATTAACTTTTGATAAAGAGCACGGCAATGTTGGGTATTATATTGATAAAGCCGGGGGATTTGGGATACGGCCATGGAAAAAACGGATATATGTAACTTATGCCAACGGCAAAAGTAAACGAACCACTAATCTTTTCTTCCTGCACTTTTATCCAAGGGTGAAAGAAGGCTCTACAGTAAATGTACCTTCAAGGCCGCAGGGTGCAGAAGTTACTGATACGGTATTACAGGTAGTACTTTCCAGTATTCCTATTATAGCAGCAGCCCTCATTGTTAAATTAATTCAGTAATATTTTTTTATAAAATAATGCTTCTGAAATGAATAATATAGATCTTATAAAACAACTTTTAAAAAGACTGCGAAAATACAGTTGGCTTATTGTTGTAATTGCTTTGATTTTTGGGGCCTTATTCTTTTACATGGCCAAACAGAGTGTTATGTTGTTCACTTCCACGGCTACTGTGTTTCCTTTAAGCAGTTCAAACACCAACAGCACCGGTACCGCTATCAGTAACCTCCTCGGCCTTACCGATGCACCTAAATCCTTCACTGAAGATGCGTCTATAAATATTGTAGAGCTCGCAAACAGCCGCAGAACCCGGGAAGCTGTTGCCATGGAAAAAATACCTTCCATGCATAATAAGACCATATCTGAATTATTAATTGAAGAAAATAATAAGTATACGGGTTTTATGCAGAATAATGCCATAAAAAAGCCTTTAGATAGCCTGCGGCAAATTAATATTGCCAGTGAATTATTAAAAGGAGCATTTTCGGCCAAGATCAATAAGAATGGTATTCTTGAATTACATTTCAGCAACAGCAACCAACAGTTAGTGCGTGAAGTAAGTTATGTTTATATTGATAAGCTCTCAGGGTTCTATATAGACCTGAAAAAGAAAAAGGCACAGATCGATTACGAGTTTTCTATAAAAAAGGCCGATTCTTTGCTTCTGGTTTTAAATGCTTTGGATAAACGTGCCATTTCACAGGATGAGACTACTTTTTTTACTAATGAAGAGCGCCAACGTTTCAGCTTGCCAAAAATTAATCTTGCACAGGATAAGGCAACTGTCCAGTCACAATATTATTATGCCGTTAATAACAGGGAATCTGCAGCCTACCGGCTGCAAAAAGAAACACCCATTATTGAACCACTAGACAGGCCCGAACCGCCCTATGATCCTGTAAAAAAATCAAAAATAATTTATACGCTTATTGGACTGATCCTGGGAGGATTTCTTGCTGTGTTGGTAGTAAGCTGGAAGATCATCAATAAATACCTTGGAGATGAATTAAACAGGGCTATTGAAAATGCATCAAAACCAAAAGATGCAAAACCTCAGCCGCAGGCAAGCCCTGTTAAATAAAAAGATCCGGCCCGCTGAAGCGGGCCGGATCTTTTTATAATCTATTTTCTGAATGCCCATTTCATCATTTCCTTCCAACTTGGCTTTTTGCCATACATTAATATTCCCGTACGATAAATTCTTGCAGCAAACCAGGTGGTGAACATAAAACCGGCTATTAATAATGCCATGGATAAACCCAGTTGCCACCACGGAACGGTGTTGGGTACCCCAAAGGGAATCCTTGCCATCATTACTATAGGTGAGCTGAAAGGAATGATGCTTGTCCATACAGCAATAGGGCTTGATGGATTCGATATGGCCGGCGTCATTAAGGCTATAGAAAATATGATCAGCATAGTTATAGGAAAACTCAGAGATTGTGCCTCTCTCATATCTTCATTAATGGCACTGCCTATGGCTGCATAAAGCGAAGAATAAAAGAAGAACCCCGCCAGCATATAAAAAATAAAGCAGCTTACTACAGTTATAATATGAACACTGGTAAATACCTTCTGGATCGTTCCAACTGTATCAGCCATTGCTCCGGCCTCTTTACCGGAATATTTACCAATATTATAGATGATAAAGATGCAGGCTATCCAGATAAGAAACTGCGTGAGTGCCACCATGCCTATACCTATAATTTTGCCAAGCATTAACTGGAATGGTTTTACCGATGATACCACCACTTCGGCAATGCGGCTGGTCTTCTCTTCTGTAACCCCCATCATTACCTGGCTTCCGTACAATAACAGGATGAGGTACATTAAAAATCCACATACATATCCAATTACCGTTGCAGCTCCTGCATCAGCATCCCGGTTTTTTGCATTATTTATCTTCAGGCTGATATTGCTTTTGGCCAGTATCTGTTTTTTGGTAGCATCAATGCCAAGACTATCATTCTTTACCTCACTCCATAACCTGTTCAGTTTTCTTTCCAGCGGAACCGTGGCGCCAATGCCATAGGTATGGTTGGTATTGAATGAAAGGCTGTCCAGGCCTTCCTTCCAGCTTGTGTTTTGCGGTATTACGATAAAGCCGTTATAACCCAGTGAATCATACATGGTCTTAAATACCTCTTCCGGCGTTTTTATCAGCGCCAATTTATTTAAAGTATCTGTCACGTTTGTTTTAGCAATGAGTTCTTCGGTAAAGTAGCCCGACTTGTCGATGATACCCACTTTCAGGTCTTCCTTACTTTTTTCAGCAATATAACCCGTACCAAAAATAAGTGCCAGGTATAATACAGGGAAAAGAATAGTACCGATTATGAATGTTCTTTTTCTTACCCTTGTGAGGTATTCTCTTTTTATAATGAGAAGTATTTTGTTCATATAAAATTAGATGGTTGTAATTTTTGTTGATTAAGCTTCAATATTTTGAAATTGTCTTGCCGAAGGTGTTCCTTCCACCAGGCGGATAAATATCTCATTTAGCGATGGGAGCATTTCTTTAAAAGAAACAATATTTATATCCTGGTTAATAAAATGCCCCAGCACATCATTGGGCTTGTATCCTTCTTTTATTTTTACGATCAGTTCCTGCTTGTTTGTTTTTATTGTTTCAAACGCATTGCTGTTGATCGTATCCGGAATTTTTTCTAATTGGATACCAAACAGGTTCTCTTTAAAATTCTGTTTCACTTCCTGCACACTGCCATCTAAAATTTTCTTCCCCTTGTTTACCAATACAATCTTATCACATATTTCTTCTACCTGTTCCATACGGTGTGTGCTAAAGATAACGGTAGCGCCGTTTTTGGCCAGGCGGTAGATCTCGTCTTTAATTAAGTTGGAATTAACGGGGTCAAGCCCGCTGAAAGGTTCATCAAGAATGATCAGGTCGGGTTCATGCAAAACGGTAATTACAAATTGCAATTTTTGCCCCATACCCTTACTCAGGTCTTCAACTTTTTTGTTCCACCAGCTTTCCATCTCAAAACGCTTAAACCAATCTTTAATCTTAGCCATTGCATCGTTACGGCTTAAACCCTTTAACCGGGCAAGGTATAAAGCCTGCTCACCGATCTTCATCTTTTTGTACAAACCTCTTTCTTCGGGCATATAGCCAATATACTTTGCATCATTTTCGGGGTCAAACTTTTTTCCTTTCAGTATTATCTCACCTGCATCAGGATAAAAAATTCCGGTGATCATGCGTATCAATGTTGTTTTACCTGCACCATTAGGACCCAATAAACCAAATATGCTTCCTTTAGGAATTTCCAGGCTGATATCATCTACTGCCTTTTGAGTAGCAAAGTATTTTTTAAGGTTTTGTACTTCTAAAATATTCATAACAGGGGATTGTTTTAGAATGGCAAATGTAGGGATGTAAAAATGATTCGTAATACGGATTTTACAAACGGCAAATACCTTATGAGGATACAAGTGCCAATTGCCTGGCAACCCGCTCTCCATCCATAGCAGCACTTACAATTCCCCCGGCATAACCGGCACCCTCACCACAAGGGTAAAAATTATTTAATTGTGGATGAGCCAGAGTTTCACTGTTTCGGGGAATACGCACCGGTGAAGATGTACGGCTTTCTGTTGCCACTACTACTGCATCATTGGTAAAATATCCTTTCATCTTCTTTCCAAACTCAATAAATCCTTTTGAAAGCGGTTGGTAAATAAATTCCGGCAAAACTTCTTTTAACTGGGTTGAGTGCAGCCCGGGCAAATAAGAATTTACCGGTAGGGATGAGGATAATTTACCATTGCTAAAGTCGGCCATACGTTGTGCGGGGGCTATAAATTTTCCTCCACCGGCATCAAAGCATTTCTGTTCCACAATTTGCTGAAACCGCATCATTTTAAGCGGATCATTTTGATTTTTAATTTTTGAATTTTGAAGTACATCATTTAACTCAACTTGTACAACCATACCGCTGTTAGCATAAGGGTTATTTCTTTTCGATGGGCTCCATCCATTTACTACCAGTTCGCCAGGCGAAGTTGAAGCCGGGGCTATTATACCACCCGGGCACATACAAAAAGAAAATACACCTCTATTATTTACCTGCTGCACCAAACTGTAAGAGGCTGGTTGTAAATGCTCATCTCTTACCGGGCAATGGTATTGAATATTGTCAATTAAGGATTGTGGATGTTCTATTCTTACACCCAAAGCAAAAGGCTTTGCCTCAATTAAAATTTGTTTTTGATGAAGGAGTTCAAAAATATCTCTTGCACTATGCCCGGTTGCTAAAATAAATGCATCCGCTTCAAACAAATTTCCATCGGCAGCTTTAACTGATTTGATTTTATCCTTCTCAATAATAATATCTGTAACTTTTTTTTCAAACAAAAACTCACCGCCGCAATCAACAATCTGTTGGCGCATGGCAGTAATAATATGTGGCAGTTTATTTGTGCCAATATGTGGATGTGCCTGGTATAAAATACTTTCTTCAGCACCAAAATGAACAAAGAGATTCAATATCCTGTCAATATCACCTCTTTTATTACTCCGGGTATATAGTTTGCCATCGCTGTATGTACCGGCGCCACCTTCGCCAAAGCAATAATTGCTCTCGGGGTTAATAATCCCCTCTTTATTTAATACAGCCAGGTCCCTTCTTCTTGCCCTTACATCTTTACCTCTCTCTAATATAATGGGTTTAATACCATTTTCTATCAATTGCAGCGCTGCAAACAGGCCTGCAGGCCCAGCCCCTATAATCACCACTTTTTTTTCAGCCTTACTAACCTCTTTAAAATCAAATTGCTGAATTGCTCTTTTATAAAAAGGCTCATCAATAAAAACCTTCAGGGTAAGGTTTACCCAAATGGTTCTTGCACGGGCATCAATAGATTGCTTGAGCATATGAAAACCCGAAATAGAAGATTCTTTTTTGCTTAAAGTGCCAGCCAGTAACTTTTTAATTATGGCTTCATTGGCTGCCTCGGATGGCAGCAATTTGAGAGAAATTTTTTGTTGCATAGTGTTAGGTGGTTATCCTAAAAACTGTATTATAATCAGCGAAATCAGTTTAATCATTTCAATCTGCGATCAAAAAGGCAGATCATCCACCGCATCCGGTGGCGTTTCAGAAAAAGTATCAAGGGGCTCCAGGTAATCACTGTCCGATTTAGATGTTCCTGTCTGTAATATCTGCTCAATTCTCCAGGCGTCTAAATTGGTGATATAATTAACCTTACCATCTTTTTCCCATTTACTTCCCTTAATATTGAAATACACTTTTATCTCGTCACCGATATTTACCCGGTCAATAATGGTGGTTTTATCCTGTACACACTGAAACTTAACGTAATTGGTTATGGTACGCCCATTAATATCCTCAGATTTCTCCACTGCAAATTCCCTGGTCTTAAATGTTTCGGTACGCTGTACGGTATCATACTTGGCAACCAGTTTGCCGGTTAATTCGTAACTCATAGTAAAAATTTAATATCCAAAAGTAAATCTATTTTTCATATAAATATTTTATGGCTACTATTCTTTGTTATAGATAAAATTATCTATCTTCCTTGCGTATAATTTTTCAGGCGCCTTTATGAGGAAAATCAACATCGCTTTTTTAGCAGGAATATTTGCATTCAGCTTTTTTCTTTCCTGCAAACTGACCTACCAACCACAATCTGTACAATTTAAAGACTACAGGCTAAACCAAACCAATAAACAAGACAGTACTGTTATTGCCCTGATAAGGCCTTATGCCGACAGCGTAAATAAGAGCATGAATGGTATTGTAGCTGTTTCGGAAACAGAACTTGAAAAAAAACAACCTGAAGGAACATTGGGTAATGTGCTTGCCGATGCGATGCTTAAAATGGCGGAAAAGAATTATGCCACTCACGTTGATGCGGCCTTTATAAATTATGGTGGTATCCGCCTGCCGTCAATACCTGCCGGTAATATTACACGGGGAAAGATATTTGAGCTGGCCCCTTTTGATAATGTATTGGTTCTGCAGAAGGTAAACGGCAAAGTGATGCAGGAATTTTTAGATCATATTGCCGGCAGGAAAGGATGGCCCTGTGCAGGCATAACCATGCAGATAAAAAATAAGAAAGCCATCAATGTAATGATTGGGGGAGTTGCCCTTAATGAATCGGCGATATATACGATTGCCAATAACGATTATGTGGCAAATGGGGGAGATGATTGTATTATGCTGAAGACCATTCCCCAGGAAAACAATGGTTATTTGTTCAGGGATGCAGTTATTGATTATTTTACGCAATACACCCGGGAGGGAAGAAAAATATCAGGTAAAATTGAAAACAGGGTAACTAATGCAGAATAGAAGAAAATTTATTAAACAATCTGCACTTGCTGCCGGGGCATTATTAACCTCCAACAGCCTTTTTGCTGAAATACAAAGAGAAAATGCCCTTAAAAAACTAACCATACTTCACACCAATGATGTACATAGCAGGCTCGAACCTTTCCCGATGGACGGGGGGAGAAACCAGGGGCTTGGTGGGGTGGCAGCCCGGGCAGAACTGATACAAAAAATACGCAGCGAAGAACAACAGGTATTATTATTGGATGCCGGTGATATCTTCCAGGGTACACCATTCTTTAATTTATATAAAGGCGAACCCGAAATGAAAGCGATGGCAGCCATGGGATATGATGCCGCCACAATGGGTAATCATGATTTTGATGCCGGTCTCGAAAATTTTGCTACACAATTGCAACATGGAAAATTTCCTTTGATCATTTGCAATTATGATTTTACCAATACAGCAATGGAATTTAAGTACCAACCATATAAGATATTTAAGAAAGGAAAATTAAAAATTGGTGTTACTGCAGTAGGGATTGAAATGGCCGGATTGGTACCAGATAGTTTATTTGGCAATACAAAGTATCTGGATCCCATTCAAAAGGCCAATGAAATAAGTGCCAAATTAAAAAAAGAAGGGGGTTGTGATATGATCATTTGCCTGAGTCATTTGGGCTATCAGTATAAAAATAACAAGGTAAGTGACGAAATACTCGCCAAAGAAACAGAAAATATTGACCTGATAATTGGCGGCCATACTCATACTTTTATGGATGAACCGGCCGTGTTAAAAAACAAAACCGGGAGTGATGTACTTGTAAATCAGGTAGGTTGGGCAGGTATTATTTTGGGCAGGCTTGATTTTGAGTTCGCCGGTTACAAAAAGGAGGGCTTGACAAAATCACATACTGTGGCTGTAGGGAAAAAAACAAATGAATAAAAAATTTTTTTTTCAACATTTTATTCGATATTCGCTGTCCTGCTAAAGATTCTTTTTCATTGAAAAACCAAAAAGAAATTTTGCCCGGCAAAATACAAGAGAAACTATTCTTAACTCGACATATAAATTGTTTAAGGACTAATGGACAAAGCTTTTGAAAAAGTATGGATTAATTGTTTAGAGATAATCAAAGACATTGTTGAATGGCAGCATTTTCAAACATGGTTTGAACCCATTAAACCGGTTGCGTTAAAAGAAAAAATTTTAACCATCCAGGTTCCAAGTCAATTTTTTTATGAGTACCTTGAAGAACATTATGTTTCGCTTTTAGCAAAAACATTAAAAAGAGAATTAGGAAAAGAAGCAAGACTGGAATACAGGATTATGGTTGATAGTGGCAACAGTAAAAACAAACCACTTACTATTGATGTACCGGGGCAAGGTTACAAATCATATTCAAACAACGAAATGGATTTTCCGTTAGTCATAAATAATCCTGTTAAAAATCCATTTGTGATCCCCGGTCTCAAAAAGATGCAGATCGACCCGCAATTAAACCATGCATATACATTTGAGGCATTTATAGAAGGAGATTGTAACCGGGTTGCCCGCCGTGCCGGTAAAACCGTAGCAGAAAAACCAGGCACTACTTCTTTTAATCCATTGGTTATTTATGGCGGCGTTGGTTTGGGAAAAACGCATCTTGCCCAGGCCATTGGTAACGAGGTAAAAAGGCTGCATCAAAATAAGGTGGTTTTATATGTAAGTTCCGAAAAGTTCATCAATCAGTTTATAGACCATGGCCGTAACGGAGCCATCAATGATTTTATTCATTTTTACCAGTTAATAGATGTATTGATCATTGATGATGTTCAATTCTTCAATCGTGCCGAAAAATCACAGGATGCTTTTTTCTCAATATTTAACCATTTACATCAAAGTGGCAAACAACTTATATTAACCAGCGATAAACCACCTAAAGACCTGGAAGGGGTTCAGGAGAGATTATTAAGTCGTTTCCGTTGGGGTTTAAGTGCCGATCTGCAGGTGCCTGATTACGATACCAAAATTGAGATACTGGAAAAAAAGATGAAAAATGACGGGCTGGATATGCCCCGTGAAGTGGTGAAATATATTGCCTATAATATTAACAGTAATGTACGGGAACTGGAGGGTGCTTTAATATCATTGTTGGCACAATCTTCGCTTAATAAGAGGGAAATTGACCTTGAATTGGCAAAGAAAGTACTACGAAATTTTGTAAAATCTTCCAGCAAGGAGATAACCATTGATACCATTCAAAAAATGGTGTGTGAGTACTTTGATGTTCCCTACGATAAGTTGTTACAAAAAACACGTAAACGTGAAATTGTACAGGCACGCCAGATAACCATGTTCCTGGCCAAAGCATTTACAAAAAATTCTCTTAAAACTATTGGTGAGCATTTTGGAGGAAGGGATCATACTACTGTAATTCACAGTTGCCAGACAGTAAAGGACCTGATGGATACAGACAGTCTCTTTAAAGAAAGCGTATTGGAACTGCAGCAGAAAGTTCACCTGGCAGCCATGTAAGAATAAATTAAACCAGCACTAATACCAGATCCAAATGCTTTAAAGTATTTGGATTTTTTGTTTATAGATATGTCTAAATAATATCTGCCTGTTTTTTCATTTAGTTTTGGGTATTAACGCTGCGAATTGTATTTTTGCCACCCCTTAGTGATAAGGGCAGGTAGGAGAGGTGCCTGAGAGGCCGAAAGGAACGGTTTGCTAAATCGTCGTACGGGTTAAACTGTACCGTGGGTTCGAATCCCACCCTCTCCGCAGATTATTTTGGTTAGGTTGGGTTAAACTGTTCCGCCGCGGCGGATTGAATCCCACACTCTCCGCAAAAGTTCTTATAACTGTTTTACATTGTTTGGGTGTTCCCAATAAACCCTAACAAATAATCTTTTAAGTTCGGGATGTAGCGTAGCCCGGTTATCGCGCCTGGTTTGGGACCAGGAGGTCGCAAGTTCGAATCTTGCCATCCCGACACATTATCAAATTGCCTTCCTATTCATTGGGAAGGCAATTTTGTTTTCTGTATTCACAATATTTTTAAGTTCGGTATGTAGCGTAGCCCGGTTATATAGCGTCCCGATTGCTATCGGGAAGGTCGTCCCGCTTGAAGCGGGACCATCCCGACACATTATCAAATTGCCTTCCTCTTAATTGGAAAGGCATTTTTGTTTTCAATCTTCATAATTTATTAAGTTCAGGATGTAGCGTAGCCCGGTTATAATACGTCCCGATTGCTATCGGGAAGGTCGTCCCGCTTGAAGCGGGACCATCCCGACAAATATCAAATTGCCTTCCTTTAAAATGGGGAGGCAATTTTGTTTTTAGCCGGATACTTTTTTATTAAGACTATCTCATTTATTTTCTTTAATTTATGGCTAAATAAAATGTGTTTATGAAATACGCAGCCATAAAAAATTATATTAACGGAAAATTTGTTGATAGTTCATCTTCCAAAACAATGGAAGTGATTTCTCCTTTAGACGGAACTTTACTTTCCACTGTTCCCATGTCATCTTCAAAAGACCTTGATAATGCAGTTAAAGCAGCCAAAGCTGCATTTGCAGGATGGAGTAAAACACCTATCAAGGATAGGGTACAGGTTTTCTTCCGTTACAAAACTTTGTTGGAAAAAAACTTAAAAGCGCTTGCAGAATTATGCAGTGAAGAGAATGGTAAAACTTATGGCGAATCTGTAGCCGAAATAGAAAAATGTATTGAGCTCACAGAGTTCGCTACATCATTACCCCAATTAGTGACTGGGGAAGTTTTGGAAGTAAGTAAAGGTGTTGAATGCCGCACAGAACATGTACCACTTGGGGTTGTTGCATCCATCGTTCCTTTTAACTTTCCCGCCATGGTTCCCAACTGGACATTGCCTAATGCCATTGCTTTGGGAAACTGCATGATCATAAAGCCGTCAGAAAAAGTGCCACTGTGTTGTGGAAGGCTGGCTGAATTATTGAAAGAAGCCGGTTTACCCGATGGTGTTTTTAATATTGTACATGGTGATGTGGAAATTGTGGAAGCTATTTGCGACCATCCGGGTATTGAAGCCGTTTCATTTGTAGGAAGTACCAAAGTAGCTAAGATCGTTTACCAGCGTTCAACATCAAATTATAAACGGTGTTTGGCATTGGGCGGAGCAAAAAACCATTTGATGGTTTTACCTGATGCAATACCGGGAATGACCGCTCAGAATGTAGCTGCAAGTATGAGTGGTTGTGCTGGCCAGCGTTGTATGGCAGCATCTGCAATGATTGGTGTGGGTAATGTAGACAGCATCATTGATAAAATTTGTGAAGAAGCGAAAAAGATTATTCCCGGAGAAAACCTGGGCGCTGTTATCAGTAAAGAAAGTAAGGAAAGGATTGAACGTTATATCGGCGAAGCAGAAAGAGATGGTGCTAAAATTTTAGTAGATGGACGTAATGCAAAAGTGAAGGGAAAAGAGAATGGTACCTATGTTGGTCCAACGGTTATTGACTACGTAACCCCGGGGATGAGTGTTGCCAAAGAAGAGATCTTCGGGCCGGTGATCTCTATCATGCGTACCAATACCGTTGATGAAGCACTGGCTATTGAAAATACCAATCCTTATGGCAATGCAGCATCTGTATTTACACAAAACGGTGGTATGGCCCGTTACATTATTGAAAGGGCAAGTGCAGGAATGATCGGCGTGAATGTGGGTGTGCCGGTGCCAAGAGAGCCTTTCTCGTTTGGTGGATGGAATGAAAGTAAATTTGGGGTAGGAGATATAACAGGAAAAAGCTCAATTGAATTCTGGACGAAATTGAAGAAGAGTACAACGAAGTGGAATGCGGAGGCGGGGGTGAACTGGATGAGTTAAATACTAATCTTGAAGTCACAATTAGTGACTTCAAGTTGGGAATAAATTCAGAAATTGTATTTGGCATATAAAAAAAGTAGCCACATTCATGACTATCTGAAAGTAAACTTGATGTCGCAATTTGCGACATCAAGTTATAATACACTGATTATGGCAAAGGCAACAACTGGCAAACAGATTTATCTTCCTGATGAATCAATAATCAACAAGATTTATTTGATTCGTGGACAAAAGGTTATGTTGGATGAGGATCTGGCAGAGCTATACCAGATTGAAACAAGAAGATTAAATGAAGCAGTAAAACGTAATATCGGCCGGTTCCCCAAAGATTTTATGTTTAGGCTTAACAGTAAAGAATTTGAGAACTTGAAGTCGCAAATTGCGACTTCAAGATGGGGTGGCAGAAGGAAACTTCCTTTGGCTTTTACCGAGCAGGGAGTAGCGATGTTATCTGGAGTATTGAGTAGTGATATAGCCATACAAGTTCATATACAGATTATCAGGATTTTTACCAAAATGAAAGAAATGCTTTTAACCAATAAGAACATTTTACTCAAACTGGAAAAAATGGAAAAAGATGTAAAGGAAAACAAAGAAGATATTGCCATGATATTTGCGGCTTTGAAACAACTCTTAAACCCACCACAAACCAAAAGAAGCATGATTGGGTTTAACAGGAAAGATGATGAATGAAAGTAAATTGTAAAAGAGTGCATCGCAACGATGATGCCATGAAAAACTAAAGTTGGTAAAAAAAATAACATATGAGTACAAAAACAATTTCAGAAGCAACCGGGATCATCCAAAATAATCTCGATTATACCTTATTCAGCTGGAGCAAACAAAAAGGTATAGCCCCTATTGCTGTAAAATATGCCGAAGGTGTTTACCTCTACGATTACGATGATAAGAAATACATTGATTTCTCATCGGGATTGATGAATGTGAACATCGGCCATGGCAATCAACGTATCACAGAAGCGGTAGTAAAGCAAATGCAGGAAGTGAGTTATGTTACGCCAAGCTGTGTTACCAAAGTGAGAGGTGAGTTGGGCAAGAAGCTGGCAGAAATATGCCCCGGCGATTTGAATAAAGCATTTTTTACTTTATGCGGAGCAACATCCATTGAAAATGGGGTCAAACTTGCCCGCCTTTATACCGGCAGGCATAAAATACTCAGCCGCTATCAATCTTATCATGGTGCTTCCATTGGTGCCATATCTGCAAGCGGTGACCCAAGAAGAATTCCTGCTGATGCACAACAGGCACCCAACTTTGTTCATTTCGATCTTCCTTATTTATACCGTTGGGAATATGGTGAAGAAAATTTATTGAAAGAATCCGTTGCCCAATTGGAAAGGATGATCGCTTATGAAGGTCCTGCAAATATTGCAGCCATATTGTTGGAAGGTGAATCGGGTTCATCGGGTTGCTTGCAATATCCAACGGGATATTTAAAAGCTGTGAGAGAAATTTGTAACAAACACGGCATTCTTTTAATAATGGATGAAGTGATGAGTGGCTTTGGCCGCACAGGTAAATGGTTCGGTTTTGAAAATCATGGTATCATCCCCGATATGATCTGCATGGCCAAAGGACTTACCTGTGGTTATCTTCCCTTTGGTTGTTTAATGGTGAGTGATAAGATCGCAGCAAAATATGATGATAATATGCTGGCGCTCGGACTTACCTATTCTGCCCACCCGGTTAGCTGCGCCGCTGCATTGGAAACAATAAAAATTTATGAAGATGATAATCTTATAGAAAATGCAACTGCAATGGGCAAGTATGTCACAGAGAAAGTTGAGGAATTAAAAAAGAAGCATCCATCCATCGGTAATTTCAGAACAACAGGTTTATTGGGTTGTATTGAACTGGTGAAGAACAGGGATACCAAAGAACCCATGGCTCCATTCAATGCTAAACCTGATGAAATGACGGTGATGAATAAAGTGGCAGCAAAAATAAAAGACCTGGGCATGTACACTTTTGTAAGATGGAGTTATATTTTTATTGCACCACCGCTTTGCGTTACCAAAGAACAGATCGATGAGGGATTAGCGATCATCAGCGAAGCGATCAAGATTGCAGACGAAGAGGCCTCCCCAAACCCCTCCGAAAGAGGGGCTTAGCAGAGTATTCAAATTCAAGGAGAATTTCAAACTCAAAACCAGAATCTTTTAAATGAATAACAAGGAATCTAATATTTCAGACTCCAGAATCCCCCCTTTGGGGGGTGGGGGGGCCTCTTCCCTTTACAACGAAGACCTTGCACCCATTCCGCAAAACAAGCGCAGTTGGGGAACATGGAACTACGCAGCATTATGGATAAGCATGAGTTTGTGTATTCCAACTTACATGCTGGCAAGCTCATTGATCGAAGGTGGCATGAACTGGTGGCAATCTATTCTAACTATTTTCATTGGTAACACGGTTGTTTTAATTCCGATGATATTGAACGGACATGCAGGTGCCAAATACGGAATTCCTTTCCCTGTTTTTGCAAGAGCAAGTTTTGGAACAACGGGTGCAAATATCCCCGCCATGTTAAGGGCAATAGTTGCCTGTGGCTGGTTTGGTATCCAGACATGGATCGGTGGTTTTGCTTTATACCAGATGTTTAAATTGTGGATGCCTGCATTGGCCACCTTGCCACAGATCTTCCCGGATTCATTTGGTTTACAAACGGGTCCAGCCATTTGTTTTTTTCTTTTTTGGCTGCTTAATATGTTCGTGGTTTACCTGGGAGTGGAAAGCATAAAAAAATTATTGGTGTTCAAAGCATTCTTTTTGCCATTGGCTGCACTGGCTTTATTGTTTTGGGCAATCAATGCAGGGCATGGCCTGGGGCCAATACTTGCTCAACCGGCTAAATTAACTGGTCCGGCATTCTGGACTTATTTTTTCCCTGCACTTACCGGAATGGTTGGTTTTTGGGCAACACTCTCATTGAATATTCCTGATTTTACAAGATATGCGAGGAGCCAGAAGGCTCAGATCAATGGACAAATTATTGGATTACCACCATCCATGACATTATTTGCTTTTATCGGCGTGGTGGTAACATCGGCTACATTTATTATTTATGGTGAGACCATCTGGGACCCGGTTGTATTGGCCGGCAAATTTGAAAATAAATTATTGGTCAGTATCGCTATGATCGCTGTTGCCATTTCAACATTGGCAACAAATATTGCTGCAAATATTGTAAGTCCGGCCAATGATTTTTCCAATTTATCCCCAAAGAAAATTAATTTCAGAACAGGAGGGTATATCACCGGCATCATCGGCATTTTAATTTTCCCATGGAAATTAATTGCAGATCCCAATGGATATATTTTTACCTGGCTAATTGCATACTCAAGCCTGCTGGGCCCGGTTGGTGGTATCATGATCGCCGATTATTATTTTATTCGTAAGCAGCAATTGAATGTCGATGAGTTATACCGGCATAAAGGTCAGTATAGATTTAGCAATGGGTTCAATTCAGCAGCCATCATTGCATTGCTGATCGGTATCGTTCCTAATATACCCGGGTTTTTGCTGCAGATAAAACTGGTCTCATCAACCGCATTTCCTGAATGGGTGTCAAATCTTTATCATTATGCCTGGTTTGTAGGGTTCTTCATAAGTGGAATTGTATACATAATACTCATGAGGAATTATAAAACAGGAAGCGTAAATTTGGATAACAAAGAATAGCGGATTATGTCGATACTTATAAAAAATGCCCACATCGTTGGCGCAGCAGATAATTATACCGGCGATATTTTTATCCAGGGAGAAAGTATTGCGGCTGTCGGAAAAAATCTTGACGTTAAAGCCGATCAGGAAATTGATGCAACGGGATTGATCGCCTTTCCTGGCTGTATTGACCCACATGTGCATTTGGAAATGCCTTTCATGGGAACATTCTCCAGCGATAATTATGAAACAGGCACAAGAGCAGCATTGCATGGCGGAACCACCACCGTGATTGATTTTATTTTACAAACACAGGGACATTCTTTATACGATGCTTACAGGGCATGGAGTTGCAGGGCAAACGGAAATGCTGTTGGCGATTATAGTTTTCATATGGCAGTTACCGACTTCAATGAAAATACGGGTAAAGAAATTGTTGACCTTATTGAGAAAGAAGGCATCACCTCTTTTAAAATATTCATGGCCTATAAAGGGGCATTAATGATCGATGATAAGCAAATGGTGGGGTTGATGAATGAAGTGAAAGCAAGAGGCGGAATGGTAACTGTGCATGCAACCAACGGCGACATGATCGATTTCTTAATTGCAAAGAACAGGGCAGAAGGAAACCTTGCGCCGATCTATCATTATCTATCTCAACCCGAAATTACCGAAGCAGAAGCATCTGAGCGTTTTGCTTCCATTGCAGGTTATACCGGTTGCCCGGGCTATATTGTACACATGACCTGCGAAGGTGCATTGAATGCTGTTAGGGATAATAACCGGCATAATCAAAAGGTATTTGCAGAAACCTGTATTCAATATTTATTGTTAGATGCTTCTTTGTATGAAAAGAATTTTGATGGCGCTAAATGGGTGATGAGTCCGCCATTGAGAGAAAAGAAAGACCAGGAGGCATTATGGGCCGGTATCAACCAGGGATTGGTTCAGGTGGTAGCGACAGACCATTGCCCTTTTACGTGGGAGAAAAAATTATTGGGCAAGGATGATTTTTCGAAAATACCAAATGGGCACCCTGCAATTGAACATAGAGTTGAATTGTTATATAGTGAAGGAGTAAGAAAGGGAAGGATCACCATGAATAAGTTTGTGGAAGTTCTAAGCACCAACCCGGCAAAGATATTCGGCATGTTTCCCAGGAAGGGTTGCATTGCTCCCGGTTCCGATGCTGATATTGTTTTATTTGATTCTAATAAAGAACATACCATCAGCGTGAAGACCCACCACATGAATACCGATTACTCGGCTTATGAAGGATGGAACCTAACAGGTAAATGTAAAACGGTCTTATTAAGAGGCAAGGTGGTCATTGATGATGGTAAATGTTTAGTGGAAAAAGGGAATGGGAAATTTATTAAAAGAAACAAAGTAGAAGGAAAAATATAATCTATTTTGAATGTTGAATAATGAATTTTAAATTGGAAAGCAAATCATTCAACATTTAAAATTCAACATTTAAAATAAAAAGAAATATGCCAAGAATTATCAAATCGGGTTTAATTCAGATGAGCCTTCCAAAAACAGAAGGCGAAGGAACGATCAAGGAAATTGTAGATGCCATGGTGCAGAAACATATTCCTTTCATTGAAGAAGCCGGAAAAAAGGGAGTGCAGATACTTTGCCTGCAGGAAATTTTTAATACGCCTTATTTCTGCCCGGGACAGGATAAAAAATGGTACGAAAGTGCAGAAACAGTTCCCGGTCCTACAACCGAACTGATGGCTACTTATGCCAAGAAATACAATATGGTCATCATCGTTCCAATCTATGAAAAAGAGCAGGCCGGTGTTTTATATAATACTGCTGCAGTAATTGATGCGGATGGAACTTATCTTGGTAAGTATCGTAAAAATCATATACCGCATACCAGTGGCTTTTGGGAAAAGTTTTTCTTTAAGCCGGGGAATCTTGGTTACCCTGTGTTTCAGACAAAATATGCAAAGGTTGGAGTCTACATTTGTTACGACCGTCATTTTCCGGATGGTGCCAGGTGTTTGGGATTGAATGGCGCTGAGATCGTTTACAATCCTTCTGCAACAGTTGCTGGTTTATCACAATATTTATGGAAACTGGAACAACCTGCACATGCTGCTGCCAATGGATATTTTATGGGTTGCATCAACCGGGTGGGTGAAGAGAAACCCTGGAACCTCGGTAAGTTTTATGGCAGCAGCTATTTTGTTGATCCACGTGGACAGATTTTTGCGCAGGCAAGCGAAGACAAGGATGAATTGCTCGTTGCAGAATTTGACCTGGATATGATCGAAGAAGTAAGAAGTGTATGGCAGTTTTTCAGGGACAGGAGGCCCGAGACTTATGGAAAACTTACTGAGCTGTAGTTAATTTTAAATTTTGGATTATAAATTTTAAATGTAAGATCATTAGAATTATAATTCAAAATTCAAAATTTAAAATTCAAAATAATGATTCAAAATAACAGGTTATCCAAAGAACACTACGCAGAAAACTTCAGCGACATTCATCCGCCGTTTGAAACGACAGATGCTGCATTGGTGGAAGCCAACCGATGTTTGTTTTGTTATGATGCTCCCTGCATGAAAAGTTGTCCTACCGGTATTGATGTACCCAAATTCATTAAGCAGATCGCTACAGAAAATATAAAAGGCTCGGCACATACCATTTTTTCAAGTAACATTATGGGAGCAGGCTGCAGCAAGGTTTGCCCGGTAGAAAAATTATGTGAGGGTGCCTGTGTTTATAATTTCATGGAAGAGAAGCCTATTTCAATTGCAAGACTGCAACGCTATTCAACTGAAAAAGCAATGGCTGCGAGCTGGCAACTTTTCAAACGCAAACCATCAACAGGTAAAAAAGTGGCGATTGTTGGCGCAGGTCCGGCAGGGCTAAGTTGTGCCCATGTTTTATCAAGAGAAGGGATTGATGTTACCATTTTTGAAAAAGAAAGTAAAGGTGGAGGCCTGATGACTTATGGCATTGCAGCTTATAAAGTAACACCACAATTCTGCGAAGATGAAGTGAATTATATTTTAGGCATTGGAGGTATCGAAGTAAAATATAACCAGGAACTGGGGAAAGATATTTCCTTAGCTGAATTGAAAAAGAATTTCGATGCTGTTTATCTTGGGATTGGTGTGGGTGTGGCAAGGAGATTAGATATTCCCGGTGAAAAACTGCAAGGGGTGGTAGATGCCATTCAATTCATCTACGATATCAGGGCCAAAGGTTACTCAACAGTTCCGGTGGGGGATAAAGTAGCGGTGATCGGCATGGGCATGACTGCGATCGATGCAGCTACGCAGGCAAAAAGATTGGGTGCCAAGGAAGTTACGTTGGTATACCGCAGAACAGAAGCGGAAAAACCCTGTACCGATGTGGAGCTGGATATTGCAAAACTTGATGGATGTGAGATCATATGGCTGGCCGCACCAAAAAAGATAAAAGGTTCTGAAGGAAAAGTAAAACAACTTGTTTGCAGTGTTATGAAATTAGGTGAGCCCGATGCTTCGGGCCGGCGTTCTCCCGTGGATACAGGAGAAACATTTGCATTAAATGTTGATATGGTGATCAAAGCAGCCGGGCAGGTTCCATTTGAAAAACTGGTAAAAAAGTACAGGCTTGAAAATAAAAACGGAAAGATCACTTTAAAAGATAAAGCAGCAACAAACATCAAAGGCGTTTTTGCAGGTGGCGATGCGGTGAATGGCGGTAAAGAAGTTGTAGATGCTGTGCAGGCAGGGAAGGACGGGGCGGCTGCAATTATTAGTTATTTATTTAAAATTTTGAATTATAAATTTTAAATGAAAGCGGATAATAAGATACAAGAAATGTCATTTGACTTTTCATTATTAGTTATCAGTTTGTATAAAAAGTTGGTTGAAAACAAAGAATATGTTTTATCAAAACAATTATTAAGAAGTGCTACAAGTATTGGAGCAAATGTTGAAGAAGCAATTGCTGCTCAGTCCAAAAGAGATTTTATCTCTAAAATGTCAATTGCTTCTAAGGAGGCAAGAGAAACAAGGTATTGGCTACGGCTTTTGGATAAAAGCAAATTAGTCGATCTTGATTATTTATCTTATTTAAATAGTGTTGAACATATAATTAATATTTTAACAAAGATTGTTAAAACCAGTCAGGAATCGGTAACTCAATAATTCAACATTTAAAATTCAAAATTTAAAATAATGGCTTCTCTTGAATCAGATTTCCTTGGTATAAAATCTCCTAATCCCTTCTGGTTAGCGAGTGCGCCACCAACAGATAAAAAGATAAATGTGCTTCGTGCCTTTGAAGCTGGCTGGGGTGGTGTGGTTTGGAAAACACTTGGTTCACAGGTAAAGAATGTTTCCTCACGTTATTCGGCAGTGAATTTTGGCGGACATAAAATGATGGGCTTTAATAATATTGAACTCATCAGTGACCGCCCATTGGATTTAAATTTGAAAGAGATCGCTGAATGCCTGAAACTTTTTCCGGACAGGGCAATGATCGTTTCGCTGATGGCAGATAATGATAAAAAAAGCTGGCATGAACTGATCAAAAAAGTAGAAGATACCGGGGCTCATGGATTGGAATTGAATTTTGGTTGTCCGCATGGCATGACAGAAAGAGGCATGGGTGCTGCAGTAGGGCAGGATCCTGTCATTGCAAAAATGGTGGTAGAATGGGTGATGGAAGCTGCAACAATTCCTGTGATAACAAAGCTTACACCCAATGTACATTCGCCGGTACCAACTGGTAAGGCCTGTGTGGAAGCCGGTACCAATGCATTGTCTTTGATAAATACCATTCAATCTGTAACAGGTATCGACCTGGATACACTTGTTCCCAATCCTTATGTGGCTGGCAAGTCGGTGTTTGGTGGTTATTGTGGCCCTGCAGTAAAACCCATCGCATTAAAAATGCTTACCACCATTGCACAGGATGAGTTGACTAAAACTGTTCCTGTTTCCGGTATTGGTGGGGTGAGCACATGGAAAGATGCAGTAGAGTTCATGCTGCTGGGAGCAAGTAATGTACAGGTATGTACAGCAGCAATGAATCATGGATTCCGGATAGTAGAGGATATGATCGAAGGAATGAACAACTGGATGGATGAAAAAGGATTTAAAACACTGGATGATTTTATTGGTAAATCCGTTGAAAAAATTACCCACTGGGAAGACCTCGATATAAATTACCATCACATTGCCAAAATAAACCAGGATAAATGTATCCGTTGCGGGCTTTGCTACATTGCCTGCGAAGATGCATCACACCAGTCCATCAACCTGGAATATGGAAAGCCGTACAATAAATACAGCATTAAAGAAGAAGAATGTGTGGGCTGTAACCTTTGCCAGCTGGTTTGTCCGGTTAATGATTGTATAACAATGGAAGAGCACCGGGTTGCTCCTGAATACCTGAACTGGATTGAGTTTCAGAAAAAAGGATTACCGCTGAATGATCATTGATGCCGACTGAATGATTAATAGCTGACCTGTTTTCTGTCGGCATAATACCATCTAATATTTCAACGTAGCCCTGGCTTCTTATAAAATAAAGATGGTATGATGTGCATAACTATGTGCTGAACAGGTGCAAAACCAAGGCCTCAAAAATTTGGAAATAAGGTATTGAATAAAGTATCTTTATTATCCAGTTGAGCGGCAGAAGTTTTATAAAGATTGAAGTCCCTTAAAAGATGGAAGTCGTAAAAAGATGAAAGCCAAACAAGTGGAAAGCATCGGGTTAGTAAGTATTACGGAATGAGCAATCAGGATGTAAGAATCAAACTTGATGCTTTTTTTATGTCCATATCCCAACCAATTAAACCACTCCCGCCAGTTCCAGGCTACGTTTGCTTATTCTTTTGTAATCTACCGTTTCTATTATAGCATCAGGGCAAAGTATCAGTGATACACCTTCCTGTTTCCACCAATCTGTAGTAAATAGTTTTTCAGTATGAATAACAGCAACAAACCAGCTATGCTTAAATTCTTTGTGCCATTCTTCAATCCATTCAAACTCCTCTTTGTTTATTTTGTTTAAATCATCCGTACTGATAAAAACCTTTAAATAATAATCATTGCTGAGCACTGTATCTGTTTGATGATATATCTTTTTGTATTCGTATTTATAATGGTAACCAAGCGCCGATATATCACTCAACACTGCAGAAGCTGTGGGAAAAGCACCGGCACCCTTGCCTTTAAAAAAGTGCTCATCTGCAAAAGTACTTTCGGTTGTTAGTGCATTAAACTCATTGTGTACATGGTACAGGTTGTCGCTTTGGTTTACAAACTGTGGCAATACAAATGCAGCCAGTGCTCCATTTGCTAATTTTTTTGCCGTGGCTACCAATTTAATGCTTTGCTTTTTTTCTTTGGCTACAATTGCATCTGGCAACGAAATATTTTCGATACCATTAAAAATAAAACCGGTTGGTTTTGTAATTACGCCAAAGGAATGCGCCAGTAAAATACTGAGTTTATTGGCAGCATCAAATCCGCCAATATCCAGTTTGGGGTTGCT
>JANNDO010000002.1:0-12832 GCA_031387825.1 Chitinophagaceae bacterium
TCTATTGCCTATACTATCCAAATTAATGCCTGACGGTAATAAATAAGCAAAAATCAGTGATAGGATTTAGGAAATTGAAAATTTCAATGCAGAAATATTAGCTGCTAAAAAGTTGCATCGCAATTACAGGAATACCCTCAAACCAAACACACAGAAATAAAAAACCCTCTCCAAACAGAGAGGGTTCCGGCAATTAGTTTTGGTCTTGGTTTACCACTTATCTACTTCCTCAGTGCTTCCATTATCAACAGGAGTAGTGAGTGGGGCTGAAGTTTCTGCAGCAGGAGTCTCTATTTTTTCTGCTACAACTTCAGGAACTGTTTTTTCAGGTGCAGCTGTTTCAACTGATGTTGCTGGTTGTTGTGCCTGTCCACCTTCACCTTCATAAGGTGTATCATGATTAAAGGCATCAAAATCAAAATCAGGCATCAATTCTGTTTTTACATAGTCAATAGCTTCACCCAATCCTTTAATGAATTTGTTGAAATCCTCTTTGTAAAGAAATATTTTATGCCTGTCGTACCCGTCAGAATCGAACCGCTTACGGCTTTCTGTAATAGTTAAATAATAATCATTGCCACGGGTTTCTCTTACATCAAAAAAGTAAGTTCTGCGTTTTCCGGCCCTGATGCGTTTGCTGTAAACGCTTTCCATTTTCTTTTCGCTGTTTTCGTTGTTTTCGTACGCCACTGTTTTTGGTTTTAAGTTTTTAACGATTAACCCTTTTTTGGGCGAAGCAAAGATAAAATTGTTTTCCGTTCTACAAAATATAAGTCTGGGTATTTGGATTTTAGCTTCGCCATTAACAAAATGAGGAATATTGCAAAATTCTGCTAACCCTCTTTCTCCTGCTCCTGCTGCCTGTTATACATATCGGTGTAATACCCGTTAAGGTCAAGTAATTGCTGGTGGGTGCCCTGCTCCACAATACGGCCTTCATCAATCACAATTATCTTATCAAACTCAAATAGCGAGAATATCCGGTGGGTAATGATGATGGCGGTCCTGTTATTGAGATATTGGTATAAATTACCAATGATCTCTTTTTCCGTACGGGCATCTACCGCACTCAGGCAATCATCAAAAATTATGACCCTGGAGTCTTTTATCAATGCCCTGGCAATTGATATACGTTGTTTTTGTCCACCACTGAGAGTTACCCCTCTCTCTCCTATCATGGTCTCATAACCATGCTGGAATTTTTCTATCTCGGTATGAATGCTTGCCTGCTTTGCAGCATGCAAAACAGATTCACCGGAAGCATCATCATGGCCAAATCTGATATTGTTGTTTACTGTTTCGCTGAATAAGAAAACATCCTGCGGCACATAACTTATTTGCAAACGAAGAGAATGGATATCAATTTTATTAACCGGTACATCATCATAAGTAATGATACCTTTCTGTGGCTCATACATATGTAGCAGTAACTGTGCAAGGGTTGATTTGCCAGAACCTGTTCTGCCAACGATCGCAATTTTTTCTCCTTTGTTTACCTGCAGTGAAAAATCTTTAATAGCATGGATACCTGTATGCGGATAAATAAAATCAACATGGGAGAATGTAATATTTCCCTGCAAATCAGATCTTACAGGCACTGCTTCATTTTTTATAGAGGGCTCAGTATGTAAAAACTCATTGATCCTTCTTTGCGAAGTGGCTGCTCTTTGTGTCATACTTGCTGTCCAGCCAATGGCACTTACAGGAAAAGTGAGCATCTGGATATACATCACGAATTCAGCTATTCTGCCAACGCTTGCACCTTCCACATGATTTACCACTTCTAAGCTGCCAACCATAATTGTTATTAATGTGCTTAAACCAATTAGTAAAGCCATACTGGGAAAATAAATGGCCTCCGTTTTTGCAAGGCTTAATGCATTGTCCCGGTAAGCCTCGCTGTTCTTCTTAAAAAAACCTAACATGGCTTTTTCCTGAACAAAAGATTTTATAACCCGGATACCTGAATAAGATTCCTGTGCATTGGTGGTAAGGTCGCTTAGTAAAGATTGAATGCGTTCACTTTTTTTGTTGATGATATTATTTACAAAAAAAATGGTGATAGCTAAAATGGGTAAAGGCGATAATGCTACCAGTGTAAGTTTTGGGCTTGACTTGAGCATAAAAAAAATGCTGAAACCGATAACGGCTGCCAGGTTGATAAAATACATGATGGCAGGCCCGGTGTACATACGAACCCTGCTTACATCTTCGGCAATACGGTTCATCAGGTCGCCGGTACTATGTGTTTTATAAAAATTGGTATCTAATTTCTGGTAATGTGAGAATATCTCATTTTTCTGGTCATATTCTATATGCCGGCTCATCACAATAATGGTTTGCCGCATCAGGAACATAAAAAAACCACTGATGATGGCAATCACAAACAATGTCAATCCTGCATAGAGAATTTTACGTGACGGGCTTTCTTCAAATACCGAGATGACTTTTTGCACCATAAAGTCATAATTCTTTTCACTTTTCTTAATGTCAATTGTATTTGAATTTGTCCCGGGGCTTTTAATAGACTGCACAACGGTATTTACTACAAATCCTGTCAATTGCGGGGTAAGTATGCGGAAATAATTAGTGAGCACAACAAAAATGAACCCCAGCATAAAATGCCAACGGTATTTCCAAAAGTATTTATTGAGGGAGGAAAGATGTTTCATGGCTTCAGCAAAGATAACTTAAAACATTCTTCGATGAAGCTATGAAAAGCATACTGTAAAGAGAAGCTTGGTATATTAAACAGTTAAAATTTCTTTTACCTGGCAGAAATGCTAATTCAGCTTTACCCAGGCTGTATATCTGTCATTAAACTGCAATCCAATTAAAGTATCAAAATGGTTACTTTATGAAACTCTCGGTATAACTCCATTCTCCTGAACGGATGATTAACCGGTACATCCCGGCTGAAAGTTTGGGCAATGACAACCATTGCGAATAGTAATTTGTTTGTTTGTTCAGGTATAGCCTGCCCTGCATATCAAACACCTGTACCAGTATATCTTTCAAATCCTTGTTCCCCGTTTGTATATACACACTGTTTTTTACGGCAATGGTGGGATACAGTTTTTCGATGAATACAGATGCTGCATCGGGTTTAATGATAATGATGTTCGAATAAACAAATTGGCCGTTGCGGTCTACTTGTTTAAGCCGGTACAGTATGGCTCCTTTATTGGCTTCTGCACTAAGGTCGGTAAAGTTATATGCCGTATGTATTTGAGAATTGCCATCGGGCCAGGCAGAATTTTTAATGCCCACCGCACTGAAATTATTTTCATTCGGATATTTTCTCTCTACATCAAAATAATTATTGTTGTATTCGGCCAGTGTTGTCCAGCTTAAATAGGAAGCATTGTTTTTCCACCTGCCCGAAAGTACCAGCCCGGTTACAGGCAATGGATTAGCCGGTGAACTTAGTGTCCAGCGGGAAAAATCTGCAATGCCGGTTTTTTCCACATAATTGGCAACCACATCACGGCTTGTAAAGCCCTGTTGGGTCCAGGAAGTATTGTTGGGGCTTTTCCAAAATACCAGGCTATTCTCAGTTAGCCCGTTTAATTCAGCATCGAAGTATTGAAATCGAAATGTGGCATTCAGGCTTGCATTGTTTGTGGGCATTATGTCATAATAACGAAGTAAACTGCTGCCTTGACCGTACCCATTGATCTGTGATTGATGCCCACGGCGGATGATGACAGCTCCTAAATTCTCTGTGGATGAAATGATAGCGCCTAGATTTGCCGGGTTAGCAGATGCAGGGTTATTAAGTGTGGTATTAAAGATGAGTTGTCCTCCATTGCTGCCCATAACCCGGCTGTTCTCATTTTCATTTTCCAGCAAAGCTGTATTACCCAGGTTGATATTGTTATTGTTTAAGTCAATAAGGCCCGAAGTAAAAATAATTTTACCATTCACATCAAAAGACCGTTGCAGCGTTAATTTATTGGTTCCTGTTTTTGCAATTTCCAGTTCATTAAAAACAGGTTGCTGTGTGCCCGATATCTGGCTGTTGGCGCTGCCGTTAAAAGTAAAGCGCCCGTTAGAAGCCACGGTGATGGTACCATTATTCACAAGGTCAATATCCATCAGTACAATTTGTGCATTGCCAATGAGGTGAAAGGTGGCGCCGCTTTGAATAGTGAGTTGAGCTGGAACAGTAAGAGAAAAAATACTGCTTGTGAAAAGGAAAATATATTGTTTCATATTTTTTTTAATTGCTTTACAAAAAGGGGTATGATTGTGTTCATAATTTATTTTTCATGTTCATTAATTTTAAAGAATGATTTAATATAGAGTTATACAAGTCAATCACACATTCGGGCAGTAGAACTGAAAAGCAGCAAGATTGAATCTGTCATTTATATTTTGATTTTCTTCTACTTTTAATAATATATAGTAATTAAACCACTTCCACCATTTCCACCACCCAATGCTGTTGCACCGAATTGAATACCGCTGGAACCGCCCCCGCCGGGCTGCAGACCTGAACTAGGGTTTCCATTTCGGTAAATTAATGTGGATCCGGTATTATTATACAGATAATATTGGCCCAGACCACCTGTATTATTTGAATTAGCCGCATTACCACCCTTGCCAGCTTCGCCCCTTTCATAGAATGTAGCGGCATCAAACTGGCTAAAGCTTCTTTGTTGGGATTCGCCTGGTGATCCTCGTGAACCTATATAATTGGAAACCCCAATAATACTCCAGCTACCGCCATTTCCACCTTGGCCATTTGTGGCGGATAAATATAATGCACCTTGCCCGCCAGTTGCTTGAAGATTATTACCATTAACGGTACATGTAGAAACCTCCCCTGTCACTGCTGAAGAGGCAACAGCACCAGTTCCACCTGTACCAATGGTATAATTTATTACTGAACCCGGCGTCACGGTAAAATGTGCTTTTATATATCCTCCACCGCCGCCACCTGCCAGCAAATTCCCGCCACCGCCGGCACCCCAAACTTCTACCAGTATTTTTGTTACACCAGCAGGCACCGTCCATGTACTGCTTCCAGATATAGGAAACGAAACAAAATTTTTGTACTCACACATATCACCCCACGCCAAAATACCGCCACTATTTTTCATCAGCACCTGGTTGGCTGTTCCATCTACACCATTGGCTTTAATGGTGCCAGTAACATTGATGTTACCTGTAACATCCAATTTTTCCGCTGGTGAAACAGTACCTATACCTAGATTGCCACCCAGCGGTTGCAATGATAACGGATCAGAAATAGCACCGTTCAATCCTGCCTGCATCCAGGCAGAAAAAGGAGATGAACCCATTTTGCCAAAATCTATACCCTCAGCCGTACCTACTCCTATTCTAAAAAGAGCAGTGGAAGTGACCCCCGGAAAAGCAGGGCTGCTGCTGCCTCCAACGATATTAAGTTTAGTAACAGGGGTAGTAGTACCAATGCCCACATTTTGAGAAAAGGCAATATCAGGAAAAGAAATAAGCAGAAGGATAATTATCTTTTTCATACTAAGAATTATTTTAAATGAAATTCTGTTTTAAAAAAATACCGGGCAATTACACAATCGGGTAAGAATTATTTTGTTTAATAATATTGATTTAATCTTTTTTGAACATATAAATATTAGTAGTTAGAGGAAATAAGTAAACATTTGAAGACCCTGTTGCCGGATCAAGTTCATATCCATTATTTAGCAAAGAAGTAGCAGGGTTGTTACTACCTCCAAACGCAAGCAATAGTGAACCCGTCCATACTACCGAATGCCCAAGCCTTAAATAAGGAGAATTGGCATAATAAGAAATAACATTAGTGGTTGGATTAAACCGATAACACATATCGGTACCCTCCCCTAAAAAATTTTGCCCCCCATAAATGATAACTTCAGTGCCAGTCCATACTATTGCATGCCGGATTATAGAACCATTCCAACTGATGCCATTGCCTGGTAAACTGATAAATGCTGAGCTCCAAAGATTAGTAGTTGGATTATATTTATAAATACGGTTTTCTGTATTGGATGCCGATTTATTTCCTCCTATCAAAATCATTTCTGTACCCGTCCATACTGCTCTGGTATTATACAATGCATTGGGTGCATTAAGAGAAGCAATAGTGGACCAAGTATTGCTTGCAACATCATAAATAGCGCCATCGTTTAATGCAGTGCCATTATTCTCTCCACCCCAGATAATTATTTTACTACCTGTCCATACGCAGGCATGATTGGAACGGGTGCTCAATGGAGATGCTGAAATAACTGACCATGTATTAGTAGAAGCTGTGTAAGCACTGCCATCATTATAATAGGTAGAAATATCTTTCCCGCCCCATACAATCATTTTAGATCCTGTCCATACTGCAGAATGATAAAATCTTGCTGCAGGGGAAGCAACTGTTGTTATTATATCCCAGGTATTGGCCAATTCGTTATAAATTCCACCTGTATTTGTAGTTGCCACCGGAACGCCACTGGCATTGTTAGCAGTAACCCCTCCCCAAACTAACATTCTTTTTGCTATATCATCCCAAATAGCAGTATTAGCGTAACGGCCAACAGGTGCTGATGCTATGCTTAAATTAGTCCACAAATTAGTTGAAGGATTATATTTTGCTCCGGTATTTTCATAACTGGCATAGGTATTATCCAAACCGGACCATATAATCATACTAGTTCCGGTCCATACTGCCGAATGATCGGATGTAGCATTACCTGTAGAAATGGCAGGAATATTACTCCATGTTCCTGAGCCTATACCTAAAAATTCTTTAAAATCGTTTTGAAAAGTTTTACCCTTTAGTGTATAACCTGCAATGGGTGTGTCTGTTTCTTTAAAAATTATTGAGCCTTTAGGAACATTACCCTCACCTTCGGTAATAATTTTTTTCCATGAAGAAGAAACTGTTTGCCAGAGATAAAAACCCGGTGTTACATTATTAGGGGCAGTGCCTGCAGTAGCTGTATTATAAATTAATAATCCGTTAGCAGGAGAACTTACAGGCACAGAACTAATGATAGAGGACATGCTAACCTGGGGAATTAATATTCCTTTATTATTAGCACTAATATCAAGCATTGCACTGGCATTAGGTGTGGTTGTTCCTATCCCCACATTTTGTGCCAGTATATAACAGGGAAAGAAAACTAAAATGAAAAAATAAAATTGCGTTTTCATCTGCTTTAAATTTTTAGTAAGGTATAAAAACAAGTGATGCCGGACAATTACACAATCGGGTGATATTAATCCAGCAATACAATTTTATTTTGAAGCGCTTTAGCTACGGCCTCGGTACCGCAGTTTACATGCAGTTTGTGATAAATGTTCTGCAGATGGCGTTTTACGGTATCAATAGAAATGGAAGAAGTATGGGCAATCATTTTATAAGAATTGCCTTTTACCAGCAACTCTAAAATCTCTTTCTCCCGTTTGGTGAGGTTAAATTTATTTTCAGAAATATTTTTATTTCTGAAAAACTGAAATACTTTTTGTGCCACAAAAGGGCTCATAGGCACACCGCCTTCCATAACTTCCAGCAGGCTTTGTATTAATTGAACAGGAGAAATATTTTTTAAAAGATAACCGTCTGCACCGTTACAAATACTGTCGAATATGCGGCTGTCATCATCAAATACGGTGTGCATGACCACTTTTACATCGGGATACTGTTGCTTAATTAATTTTACGCCTTTCAAGCCACCAATGCCGGGCATATCAATATCCATGATTATTAATCCGGCATTTAATGTTTCAATATACCCTGCAGCATCGTCACAATTACCGAATGAACCAACAACTTTAAAATGCTGTTCGTCATCCAATAAAATTTCAAGCGATTGCCGCAGTTTTGTATTGTCTTCAAAAATGAGCAGCCTGTGACACATAATGGTAAAAGTAATATCTAAAAAACTAATAATCGCTAACACTTTCGGGTAGTATCAAAGAGGCATCATTAATTCAATACGGGTTCCTTTTCCCGGTTCGGTGTTTATTTTTAATTCGCCTTTTAAATTGGCTGCCCTTTGCTTCATATTGTGTAAACCATTACCCTTTTGGTCAAAATTTAAATCAAAGCCAACGCCATCGTCAATGATAGTAAGCTGCAATTGATTTGCTGTAATCTTCAAAGTAATGCCGGCATTTTGTGCTTTGGAATATTTTGCCATATTATGTACAGCTTCTTTAAATAAAAGATATAAATCCCTTCTTTGTGACATACCCAATTTCCTGCCCGGTTCATTTTCCGGGAAATCAAATTGCCCGTTTATATTTTTTCCATCCAGTATATCGGCCGCATACCTTTTCATCCGGATAAATAAGTTCTGCAGGTCATCATACCGGGGATTAATATTCCATACGATGTCTGACAGGGATTCACTGATGCGCTGAATATCGTCAGCCGATTTGGATAAATATTCAGTTGACTTCTGCGGCTGGCCTATATTTCGGCGGGCCAGTTCATTTAATATATTGATATTGCTGAGTGAAGCGCCAATATCATCGTGCAGGTCCTGGCTGATATTGTTCCGCAAATTTTGCATTTCGAGAATACGATTGATACGGTAACGATACAGGCCATATAATAATGAAGCCAGCACAAGTATAGAAAGGATAATGAACCACCCCATTTTCCAAAAAGGATACTTAATGGTAATAGGGAATATAATTTCTTTTGAAAATACGCCATTCCCGCTTAATGCTTTAATATGCAACACATATTTACCGGGTTGTAAACCAACAAGACTGATCTTGCAATCCTGGTTAATTGCCAGGCTTTTTTCAGAAGGCACTCCTTCAATCCTGTAATAATAAGACGTTTTAAAAGGATAAACCCAATCCATGGCCGCAAATTCAATATCAATATTATTTTGATCGTATGGCAATAGCAAACCGTTTATGAATTCCGGCAATACACTATCCTTATATGCTTTATTGTTTATTACTATAGAAGTGATGTGCAGTATAGGCGGTTTGGATTCAGGTACCATTTCATTAATATCCCTGATTAAAATCCTATTTTCCTGGTCAATCACAATTTTGTTATTACCTGTTATTGTAACAAAATTATCCAGGTAATCCCTTTGCATTCCGTCAAAGCGGTTAAAAAGTCGCCATGTTTTATTTTTCGGGTTAAACAGGCCGAGGCCTGATGTAGTTCCCGCCCAGACCCGCCCCAGGATATCGGTATTTATACTTCTGATAATCATTGAAGGCAAACCGTTATCAGTGTTATGGTTCGCCAGCACAGTATAATCATTTCTGTTGATCACCTGTATGCCATTGCCACCTGTTATCCACAGGTCGTTGTATTTATTAAATGCCCCGGTTAATACGATGGGTGAGGACAAATCGTTTATTGTACTGCCGGTCTTAAAAATATGATTCACTTTTATTTGTTGCCTGTTGCATTGAAACATACCACTTTGCGTTAGCAGCCAGGCATTACCTTCCGGGTCAACTTTCAATTCGCTGCTTCCTATTTCATGCCTCCCTTTGAAACCTGTATTCCAGGTGATGGGAAATGTTTCCATTTTATTATCCCGGGTATGCCAGTAAATAAAACTGTCTCCGCTAAACATCCATATATTTCCATGCAGGTCTTCTTTAATATGCCTGATATTTTTGATGACTGAATCGGGCAATGGAATAATTCCCTTAGGTTTTGTAAAGATTTTTTTTGTTTCGTCCCACAGATAAATTCCATAATAATATTGCAATACCCAAACCCTGTTCAATGCATCAATTGACAGCTGATAAAAATAACGGTTCGTTTGACTGGCTGCATGTTCAAATGAAAGTGGTTTCAACCCAAGTAAATTTTTATCAAGAACATACAACCCACTGTTGTAATTTGTTGCTACCCAATATTGTTCCCTTTTTTTATCCCAAATGAAACTATTTAATGCCAGCGGGGTCCGGTCTTTATCTTCATCAGGATAAGGTATTGTTTGTTTCAGGCGCACATAATCAGGATGCTGTTGGTATACATAATAATTCCCTCCAATAAAAATACCTGCGTCGGGGGTTATAGAAATTTTTTGCATACCGGTTGACTTTTTTGTGGAATCGGCCGAATTACGTGGAGGAGAAATATTGGCAGGCATTCCGGTATTAATATTTAACTGGTAAAGCCCCTCATTAAGACAGGCTGCATACAATATGCTGTCATTGACCAGCTTTAGGTCATATATTACAGGTGCAAATTTTTTTGTATTTTTTGTGAGGTATTTTTTCGTTTTTGTATCAAAACAATATAGTCCGTTTCCATAAGTACCCAACCACAATAAATGGTTCTTATCCTCAGCTATAGCATTGATAACCATAAATGGGGGGAAAACCAATTCAGTAAATCCTGAAAAGTAAAATGTGAATTTCTTATTACTCTTATCAAATGAAAAGAGTCCAACCTGGGTACCAATCCATAAAATATTGTTATCGGTCTTGTCTTGTACAATATCCGTTACATTATTGTAATTTCTTACTGTACCATCCCTTGGTTTATCCGGGTTTGGATAAAAGAAATCAAAAGTATCCTTTTCAAAATTGTATTTTGCCAGGCCACGCCCAGCTGTGGCAAACCAAAGGTTCCCTTCTGTATCATTCTTAATCCTCCGAATTCCGTAATAAGGGTTATTGTCTTTTGATAAGGCCGGATATTTTGTAAACTTCCCGGTATGCTGGTTATATTTTGTTACTCCGTGTTTAAACCCGGCAAACCATAGATCGCTGTTCTTGTCTTCTGCAATATCGAAAATGACATTGTCGGATGGCGAATTAGGATTTGCATAATCTGCAAAATAATTTTTATACCTTTTACCGTCAAATCGTACTAATCCACTTTCTGTACCAAACCATAAATACCCGTTTTTTGACTGATACACACTGTAATTAAGATTGGAAAAATATTTTGCTTCCGGGCCATACGCCATATAAGGACCCATTTGCTGCTGGGCAAAAATATTTTTACCCGGATTAAATAGAAATGCTATGGATAAAATAAATTTATACATTCATATTTTTATAGCATGCTGATATTTTTCATTTGCAAATCATTATTGCATAAAATATTAATTTACAATTTTGCTACCAGTTACATTTTTGCAAGTTATTTGAATAAGCCAATTTTTTTTGACCATTGATTATTATATCCGGTTAAAAGTAACTTCCTTCCCCAGGTTATCGGCCAGATAAGAGACAATGCAGGGCTGAATAAAGGTAAATTAAAAATCCTCCGTATAATACGGAGGATTTTGGTGCTGCGGAGAGAGAGGGATTCGAACCCCCGGACCTGTGACAGTCAACGGTTTTCAAGACCGCCGCATTCGACCGCTCTGCCATCTCTCCGCGGCAAAAGTACGTTTAGAAATATTTCAACCCAAAAGTTTTACAAAACTATTTGAGTTTGATCTTTGTCTTTTACCACCACCAGGTCCTTTAACTCAACAGTGATGGGCATTACACCCACCTGCAGCACGGCCTTTTTCCCTCGGATTTCTTTTACAATACCTACCTGCCGGTTTTGTTTCATCTTTACTTTAAGGCCAATTTTAATTTCGCCGCCTATTTCTTCAAACTTCTCATTCAGTTTTTTCTGTTGCTTTTCAGCCGTTATTTTTTCTTTCTGGTTAAAGAGCAGGGCATGTATCATTTTAACCACTTTATCTTTATCATCCGTTTTTCTCCATTCAATCACCATGGCTTTTAACCGCCGCTCCATATCTTTTAAGTAAACCAGTTTATCAGCAGCTATCTTATTTTGCAACTGTAGTTTTTCCACTTCCTGTTGGTGTTTTTCCTTATCCAAAACCTTCTGCATCTCTTTTTTCAATGCTTCATTTTCTTTCAACAATGCTTTCAATTGTAATTTCTCTTTATCTATATGCTGCAGGTCCTGTTCGGTACGGTTTAAAAGTTTGTCCAGGGTAAAATGATCTTCATCCACTAATGTTCTGGCTTTATCAATTAATTTTTTTTCAAGGCCTATCCGTTCAGCAATGGAAAATGTATAAGAACTTCCGGGCTTGCCAATTACGAGTTTATAAAGCGGCAGCAAATTCTTTTCGTCAAACTGCATGGCACCGTTGATGATGCCCGGTACTTTATTGGCCATTACTTTTAAATTAAGGTAGTGCGTGGTAACAATACCAAAACTATGTTTATGTGCCAGCTCTTCCATTATCACTTCGGCAAATGCGCCACCCAGGTTGGGGTCACTCCCACTACCCAACTCATCAATAAAGAATAAAGTTTTACCATTCGCATTTTCCATAAAATGCTTCATGTTCTTTAAATGCGATGAATAAGTACTCAACTCAAATTCCAGGCTTTGGGTATCGCCGATATGGATCATAATCTGTTTAAAAATGCCCATCTCGCTATCCGGGTGCACGGGCACCAGCAAGCCACTTTGCAGCATCAGTTGCAACAATCCCACTGTTTTTAAAGTAACCGTTTTACCACCGGCATTGGGCCCGCTGATAACCAGTATACGTTGCTTTTCATTTAAATTAAGATCAACCGGTATGGTAGGTTTTTTATTTGTTTTGTTGTAGAGAAATAACAAAGGATGATAAGCTTGTATCAGTTTTACATGTGCCTTATCCAGCACAACCGGGTAATTGCCATTATACTCAATGGCAAATTTTGCCTTGGCACGGATGAAATCAAATTCGCCGGCCATGTTGAGGTAACTTTTTAATAATTCGGCATACACACTCAGATCCTGCGTAAGTTTTCTAAGAATCTTGTACACTTCTTTTCTTTCTTCATTTTCCAGGGAGAAAACGGCGTTGTTTAGTTCGGTTGTTTCTTCGGGCTCAATAAATGTAGTACGGCGGCT
>JANNDO010000036.1:0-47170 GCA_031387825.1 Chitinophagaceae bacterium
GTGCCTGCATGTCAAAATCGAGGCCTCCGCTTTTACGGGCTCTTTCGGGAAGGGTTGGATTATTGATCCTTTGTCCCTGGTAACCTGCTGTTAGATCAACATTTCCCTGTGGCGTAATATTTATTTTACCATTTCCAAAAAGGCGGTTGAACAGATTATCGTAAATAGATAATTTAGGTTTTATTTTTCCCCGGTTAAGAATGCTGGTGGTATTGGCTCTTTTTTTAAAATAATCAATTTCCATCTGCCTGCTCCTCATTTGCCAGTACTCTTCTGACGAATAGGATGTAGGTGTACGGTAATATTTGTTACCAATTTTTTCATACACGATATAACGCTTTGTTTTAGCATCATATACCACCGAATCTTTTAAATTGGAAGGATTTTTAAAATCGTAAGTACTACGGCGAAAATTTGAGACTGCATCTCCCCTTCTATCTGTAATAGGAAATTTAAGTGTGGTATCTTTTACTTGGGCAGCGGCTTTGTGTACAACAAAAAACGACAGTATAACTGACAGCGCCCCACAGCAAATTATTTTTCCGAAAGAAAATTTTCTAATAAGCAACATCCGGTAAATCAATTAACGTAGAGTTCTATCAAATTGCTTTTAAGGCTTTTTTTATTAAATCTTCTAATTTAGATACAGATGGTTCTGCAAGGATGATTTTTTTTATGGATTGCTCGGCCTGTTGCCTTGATATGCCAAGCGCTGTTAAGGCATTTAACGCATCCACTTCCAAACTATTGCCCCAATTTGGCGAAATACTTTCACTTTGCGATTGCCTGCTTAATTTGTCTTTAAGCTCCAGCACAAGGCGTTCTGCAGTTTTCTTCCCGATACCTTTTACACTTTCCAGCAACTTCACGTTTCCCTGTATAATTGCCCTGCTTACTTCTTCGGGTTTTAAGGAAGACAGCATCATCCTTGCAGTAGCTGCTCCAACACCCGAAATGCCAATTAATAATAAAAAGATCTCTTTTTCTGCTTTATCAAAAAAACCAAACAATACATGCCCATCTTCTTTTACCTGCAAATGAGTATACAATTTCCCTTGCTCCAAATTTACAATGTGTGAGTAAGTATTTAAACTAATATTTACCTCATACCCAACCCCGTTAACATCAACATAAACCTGTGCCGGGCTTTTATACGTGAACTTTCCTTGCAAATATGCGTACATAATTAATATCCAGTCAGTAGCGAAAATAAGGATAATTTATCAGGTATAACCGTTAAAATAAGGGTAAGGTTTTTTCTGTATTTTTACTTTTAGTTACCATGATAAAAATCACCAAGTAAAACAGAGCGTTTCATGCAAAAAATTACTGCTGCCATCACTGCTGTGGGAGGTTATGTACCTGAATACCGGCTCACCAACGCAGAATTGGAAAAGATGGTTGATACAAATGATGAATGGATAAGGACAAGGACAGGAATTGAAGAAAGGAGAATATTAAAAGAAGAGGGGAAAGGCAGCAGCGACCTTGCTGTACCGGCTGTTTTAGAATTATGTAAAAAACGGAAGATAAGCCCGGAAGAAATTGACTGCTTAATATGTGCAACCGTAACTCCCGACCTGGTTTTTCCAGCCACCGGCAATATAATTTGCGACAAAGTTGGCGCAAAAAATGCTTTCAGTTTTGACATTGGCGCCGCCTGCTCCGGTTTTCTTTATGCATTAACAACAGGCACCGCTTTTATTGAAAGCGGCAGGTATAAAAAAGTGGTTGTGGTTGGTGTAGATAAGATGAGCAGTATTATTGATTACAGCGACCGTACAACCTGTATCATTTTTGGAGATGGTGCCGGGGCGGTTTTGCTGGAAGCAAATTCAGAAAATAATGGGGTATTAGATAGTCTTTTAAAAAGCGATGGAAGTGGTAAGCACTTTCTGCACATGAAAGCTGGGGGCTCAGTAAAACCATCAACCGTTGAAACCGTATTGGCAAAAGAACATTATGTGTACCAGGAAGGCCAGGCTGTTTTTAAATTTGCGGTAAAAGGAATGGCTGATGTAAGTTATGAATTAATGCAGCGAAATAATTTAACAGCAGATAATATTGCATGGCTGGTTCCGCACCAGGCCAATTTACGTATCATTGATGCCACAGCCAAGCGCATGGGATTGCCTAAGGAAAAAGTTATGATCAATATCCAGAAATACGGCAATACTACTGCAGGTACTTTGCCGTTATGTTTATGGGATTGGGAAAAGAAGTTAAAAAAGGGCGATAACCTGATCTTAGCAGCTTTTGGAGGGGGTTTTACCTGGGGTGCTACCTGGCTTAAGTGGGCATATAACAGTTAATAAAATATACCAGGTTTTAATTTATACATTTATTAAACAACATATATCGGTCATATGAAAAAAATTATACTTTTCCTTTTTATTATTTTAGTTGTTTGCAAAGCAGACAGCTATGCCCAATTCACCCGCTATATAGTGCGGTTAAAAGATAAAGGAACCAATCCGTACTCAATCAGCAACCCTATACAATACCTCACCCAGCGTTCAATTGACCGCAGAACAAGATATAGTATTGCCATTGATTCAACAGACCTGCCCATCACGCCAAGATATATTGACAGCATACGTATGGCTGGTGCAGTTACTATTCTAAATTCATCAAAATGGTTAAACCAGGTTGCTATTCGAACTACCGATGCAGCAGCACTGGCTAAAATTAACAGCTTCCCTTTTGTAATAAGCAGCGGCCCTATCGCATCATTAACTCAGCCCAATGATGTTCCGGTCAATAAAGAATTAGATGCTCCGCTTACTGACATACCTGAAAATCCAACTTCATCCATAATAACGGCCGATTATTATAGCTATGGACAGAGTTATGGCCAGGTGCATCTTCATAACGGAGAGTTTTTGCACAACCGTGGTTTCAGGGGACAGGGAATGCAGATGGCTGTTTTAGATGCAGGATTTTATCATTATTTAACCTTGCCCACTTTTGACAGCATCAGAACCAATGGCCAGGTTTTAGGTACCTGGGATTTTGTAGCAGGAAATGCAAGTGTTGATGAAGATCATACACATGGTATGAATTGCCTGAGTACAATTGCTGCAAATATGCCGGGTGTTTTTATGGGTACTGCACCAAAAGCTTCATTTTATTTATACCGCACCGAAGATGTAGCCACTGAATACCCGATTGAAGAACAAAACTGGCTAGCCGGAATGGAGAGAGCAGATAGCCTTGGTGTTGATATTACTTCTACTTCTTTGGGTTATTATAATTTTGATAATGCAGTATTCAATTATACTTATGCAAATATGGATGGCAACACCACCATGAGTGCAAGAGGAGGTGATCTTGCTGCAAAAAAAGGAATGTTATTGGTTTTAGCGGCAGGCAATGAAGGTAATGGAGCCTGGCATTATATTATTACTCCTTCTGATGCAGACAGTGTAATGGCTGTGGGTGCAGTTTCTACTGCCGGTGTTGTTGGCAGTTTCAGCAGCTATGGCCCCAGCAGTGATGGACAAATAAAGCCTGCTGTTGCTGCGGTGGGTGTTAGCGCAGTAATTGCCAGCCCTACAACGGGGCAGCCAATATTTGGAAGCGGAACTTCTTTTGCTTGTCCTAATATGGCAGGACTTACTACCTGTTTATGGCAGGCCTTCCCCGAAATAAATAACATGGGTATTATTAGTACGATGCAGCAAGCGGCAACCAGGGCAACAAATCCCGATAACAGGGTAGGTTACGGAATACCCGATATGAAGAAAGCTTTTGTAATGCTGATAAAACAATTGTTCACCAAACAATCACAGGTTTCTAATTGCGGTGCCCTTTTACAATGGACAGCAAAAACTGATTCTGTTATCAGCATCGTATTGGAAAGAAAATTACCGGCAGATATAAATTATACAACTGTAAACACCTACACTTCAACAGGTACATTTGCTGCAAGAAATTTTTCTTTTACCGATGACCTGAGGACTTTTCCAACGAGTGGTATCAAGTACCGTTTTAAAATGAATATTGCTGCCGATACAACTTTTTACCTTGATTCAGTAACTGTAAACTTTACGCCAAAACCTGGTCTCGGTGTTGATAAAACAATCAGCATTTGCGGCAGTGGCATTGTTGACCTTACAACCCAATACAATACAACTGGCCTTACAACAAACTGGACACTTGGTGGTAATCCCGTTTCAATACCAACTGCAGTTACTGTAAGTGGAGTTTATCAATTGATTGCTTCTACAAATTCAGGATGCCCGGATACAGCATTGGTTAATTTAAGTTTTTCGGCAAAACCGAATCTTGGAGCTGACAAAGCAATCACAAAATGTACAGACAGTATAGTTAATTTAACCAGCATATTTACAACTACAGGTTTAACTACGGCCTGGACGATTAGTGGAGTTCCGGTAGCTACACCTGCTTCAATTACAGCAGCTGGTGTTTATCAATTGATAGGTATAAATGGTTCTGGTTGTTCCGATACGGCATTAGTGGTCATCACAAATAATCAACAGCTATGTACCACTGTATTGCCTGAACAGATCAGGATAAGCCCCAACCCGGTAACTGACAAGCTTTCTGTTTTAATTGTGAGGAACACAGCTATAAAAGCTGATATACTCATTCATAATACCGCAGGCCAAACAGTTTACAGCATCACTAATCAGCAATCTGCTGGCGGGCAAACTTACAGCATACCCATGAAAAAAATGGCTGGGGGTATTTATTTTGTAACTGTAAAACTTAATGACAAGAAAGAAGTGGTAAAGAAAATAATGAGGCAATAAGAAGTAATTATTTTTTTAAAAAAGCAGCAATAAACATAGTGTCTGCTTTCTTATCGTAACCTTTTAATAATTCCATTTGCACCAACTGCAAATGGAATTGTTCTTTTATAAAGTTTACCATCGCTTCATTTTCTTTTTTAAAGACAGAGCAGGTAATGTAAATAAGCATTCCATCCTTCTCCAACAGAGGAATGACATTAGCAACAATTTTTCTTTGTTTGTAAGCATAGTTATCAATCATTTCTTCTTTAAAAAAATATAGCTGTTCCGGTGTACGGCCCCAGGTACCGCTGCCGGTGCATGGGGCATCGCAAATGATTAACCTGTGATGGGCAACAGATAATAAAGAACCTGTATCCGACAGGTCAGCAATGAAAGATCTATATTTTTTTATACCGGCAGATAAGAACCTTTTTTCAAGGTTTGATAAAATGCTTTGTCTGATATCTGAAACTGCCAGGTCCATTTTCCCATTTAAAATATCATAAGCCAAAATTGATTTTCCCCCGCTTGCTGCACAACAATCCCAAACAGTTAAAACCTCATCAACGCCAGCCAGGTTTTCTTTTTTTAAAACATCCAAGACCTTTTGCGAATTAAGGTCCTGTATCACAGCTTCTTTATCCAGCTCAATGATCGTATCCAGCTTGCTGGCATTGGGTAAAGCAATACAATCACCGGCAGGTATGCTATAATTCAATCCGGCATCCTGCAGTTTTTTTATAATTATACTTTTCTTGCCCGGCCTTATCCGCAGGAAAAGATCAGGCTGGCAAAAGAAAGAAGAAAAGAATGAATGAAGATCGATACTATCGCTTAGTTGATCAGCCCATGGAAATATTTTTTCAATATCAAAATCAATAAAAGCAATCTTCTCATCCGGGGATTTAGCAATCAGGTCATTCCATTCCGGTTTGTGAAAGGCCAGGAAATCGTTGGCGGATTGTTCACATAAAAATGTTGCGGTGATTATCTTTTCTTCAACAGAAACACCAGGCAGTGCTTTACCAAGCCGGTAAAAATTATAGCAAAGTGCTGTTATCTGCTTCCTGTCTTTTGATCCGTATTTTTTATTGGCAGCAAAATGTTTTTTCAGAAATAATGAAAATGGCTCATCACCCTTGTTTAATTCAATGATCTTTTTTGCCGAGTTTAAATAAGAATGATACCGCATATCAGCAAAAATAAAGCCTGCAATTAATACTGCAGGCTTTTAATTATTTAAAAAGCTCATTACAATTCCAGTAAACTCTTCACAGGGTCTTTTCCAAACAATAATAATTCGGGGTTTTCAAGCAATTCTTTTACCCTTACCAAAAACCCTACAGACTCCCGGCCATCAATGATCCTATGATCATAACTCAGCGCCAGGTACATCATTGGTTTTATAACCACCTGTCCGTTAATAGCCATTGGCCTCTCTTGTATCTTATGCATTCCTAAAATAGCCGATTGCGGAATATTAATGATTGGTGTACTCATCATCGAACCAAAAATTCCACCATTAGTAATCGTGAAAGTTCCTCCGGTCATTTCTTCAATGGTGAGCTTATTTTCTTTTGCCTTGGAGGCCAGTTCAACAACTTTGGCTTCAATACCCGACATACTTAAACTTTCTGCATTGCGGATCACAGGCACTACCAAACCTTTTGGCGCACTTACTGCAATTGAAATATCACAATACTCATGATATAAAATATTTTCTCCGTCAATATAAGCATTTACTGAGGGCCATTCCATTAATGCATAAGTACAGGCTTTTGTGAAGAAGCTCATAAAGCCAAGGTTAACCCCATGAAGTTCTTTAAACTTGTCTTTATATTTAGCCCTAATTTCCATGATGGCGCTCATATCTACTTCGTTAAAAGTAGTGAGCATGGCCGTTGTATTTTTTGCTTCTACCAAACGCCTGCTGATCGTCTTACGCAGGTTGCTCATTTTTTCCACCCGTTCATTTCTTTCAAACAAAACAGTGCCTGGCTTTCTGCCCGGGTTGTTCAATGCAGCCATTACATCCTGCTTAACAATTTTTCCATTACTGCCTGAGGGTGTTACTTCTTTTACATCAACTTTTTTATCTGCAATGATAGCAGCTGCTACCGGTGTAGCTTTAAGATCAGTTTGAGGTTTGGCTGCCTGGGGTTGTTCTGCGGCCTTAGATTTTATTGCTGCAACTTCTGCTTTTTCAACTCCTGCAGGTTTAGCAGCATCTGTATCAATTGAGCAAACAACGTCACCAATATTCAATGTATCGCCTTCTTTGGCAATTAGTTTAACAGCACCTGCCTGCTCGGCATTTAATTCAAATGTTGCTTTTTCGCTTTCCAGTTCTGCAATCACTTCATCCCTGTTGGCCCATTCGCCATCTTTCTTATGCCATTTAACAAGGGTTACTTCATTAATACTTTCTCCTACTGTTGGAACTTTTATTTCAATTGGCATCTGTTATAATTTACTCCCGATAGCCATCGGGATGTGCAAATTTCGGGGAAAATTAAGGATTATTAAAATTGATTTCAACAGGCGTTTTTAAGGCTTGAATATATAGTATGAACTCTGGTAGTTACAAAAAAACCTGCAAAAGCAGGTAAGAGTTACTTAAGAAGTTGAAAGGATAAATTTTAAGTACCCAGGTATGTTTTAAGAAGCTTGCACCTTGATGCAGTCCGCAATTTTGTAATGGCCTTATCTTTTATCTGTCTTACTCTTTCACGGGTAAGGTTAAAATGTTCGCCAATATCTTCCAGGCTCAACGCATGATCAACACCAATGCCAAAAAAGAACCGGATAACATCTTTTTGCCTTTCGGTTAATGTACTCAGCGACCTGTCAATTTCTGTTTTAAGAGATGCTTTGAATGCAAGCTCATCATCAGTATTTGCAGCATTATGGTTAACCAGTACATCAATCAGGGTGCTTTCTTCTCCGTCTGATAAAGGCTGGTCCATACTTACATGACGGGCAGCAATACCTAAGGTTGCAGCTATTTCTTCGGCATCCATATCCAGTAAGAAAGCCAGTTCTTCAGGTGTAGGTTCTCTTTCAAATTCCTGCTCCAGTTGTGAATAAGCTTTGCTGATACGGTTGGTTAATCCAACTTTATTTAAAGGTAAACGTACAATTCTTGATTGCTCGGCCAATGCCTGTAAAATACTCTGGCGTATCCACCAAACGGCATAGGAGATAAATTTAAAACCACGTGTTTCATCAAAACGCTGTGCCGCTTTTATGAGACCCAGATTTCCTTCATTAATAAGATCGGGTAAGGTTAATCCCTGGTTTTGATATTGCTTGGCAACCGAAACAACAAACCTCAGGTTTGCCTTGGTAAGTTTTTCAAGTGCAAATTGGTCTCCTTGTTTTATTCTGACTGCTAATTTTACCTCCTCTTCCGGAGTTATTAATTCAACTTTACCAATCTCCTGCAGATATTTCTCTAAACTCTGGCTCTCCCGGTTTGTGATCGACTTAGTGATTTTTAGCTGACGCATGCTCATAAGTCCTATGGTTTAAAGGTTAAGGTCGAAAAATAATTTGGGTTAATAATATGTTAAAAAGATTCGCAGTTATTAACGTAATTTATACTATTAATGATATGTTACCAAAAAAAAAAATCTAAAAGACTGGATTTCAGTAGCTTAAAATTCGTTTTGTTTAATATTTTATGTTAATAAATAAAACAAAAAAAACTAAATAAATAATTTGTACTGCAAATTATTTTGTTATTATTGCAACATCGCAATGATATTTAAACTACAAGGATGAGTAAGAAAGTTTTATACACGTTGGAATACCCTGTCAGATGTTCGCCAGGTATATTATATGATTTTTTAAGAACGCCGGCCGGGTTACAGGAATGGTTTGCAGATAAAGTTGACGAACGTGACGGGATGTTTAGTTTTAGCTGGAATGGTACAGAAGATAAAGCAGAACTTTTAGAAAGTGAAGAAGATAAATTTGTACGCTTTCGCTGGAGCTATATGGCAAAGGATGAATACTTTGAATGGAGAATTGATAAATCTGAAGTTACTAATCAAACCATTTTAGTGATAAGTGATTTTGCGGATAAAAAAGAAATTAAAGACCAAAGCCAGTTATGGGAATACCAGGTTAAAGAATTATTTCACCGACTCGGAAGCTAAGTCTTTATTAACCCCATCATAACAGTAAAAGAATTTTCCAGCAGCCCGGGCATATCTTTCCATTGCCGTAATGTAAACTTTACCGCCAGTTTTATAAATTGTTTTTGCACAATGATCTGATCAAATTCCTTTTTCCCAAGTTGCTTTACTGCACAGTAATTAATCTCTTCAAAATGGTGCTGCCATTGATCTTCATTTATACAGATATAAAAGTCGTTTTGTACCAATATATCTTTATGGCTGCAAATATTTTCAGCAAACATTTTTTTATATGTACCAGACAGGTGAATCGTCATACTGAAAAAATTTCCCCACCAGAACATGGTACGTATGGCAAATACATTTTCTGTATCAAAACAACGGGGATGATCCAGCAGCACATAAGGAAGCTGTAAATAATTTTCTCCCTTTGAAATCTTTGCAGTTGATTGCAGAACTTCTGCAGGCAGCCAGGCACTTTCTTTTTCAACAGTTGCTTTTATAGTATCAGCCAGGTTACCAAATAGCCGGTAAACCTTATCAATTATGATACGTTTCGTTAAAATCCAACCGCTGTTATTTGCCAGTTGCAGTTCCTCATCAGAAAGGGTTAATTTTGAAATATCATTCATAAGAAGTATCAAATTACTACAATTAATTTTTATTACATCTCTTACAGGGCATGATAAAAAAGTTAGATAAACTTATTCTTAAATCTTTTATAGGGCCGTTTATAATTACGTTCTTTATTGCACTTTTCATATTGCTGATGCAGACTGCATGGAAGTATATTGACGACCTTGTTGGCAAAGGCCTTGATTTTGGCACTATAGGATTATTCCTTTTTTACATGAGCGCTACCCTGCTTATACTTGCCATGCCCATTGCCATACTTATTTCATCCATAATGACCTTTGGTAACCTTGGCGAAAGTTTTGAATTGGTAGCCATAAAATCTTCGGGGGTTTCTTTATTACGTTTTATGCGGCCTTTAATATGGGTAGCTATTTTATTCTGTGGCATTACTTATATGTTTGCCAATTATGTAATCCCCTACGCCAATTTAAAATCTGTTGCCCTTTACAATGATATTGTTTACACAAAACCGGCTTTTGATCTTAAAGAGGGGGTTTTTTTTACTTATATACCCAATTATGCGATTAGAGCTGCAAAAAAAGATGCTGACGGAAAAACTATTCGTGATGTTTTGATCTATGAACAGACTAATCCGTTACAAAACAATTGCATCATTGCAGAAAAAGGGGTGATGCGGATCTCAGATGATAAAAAATTTCTGGAATTTGATCTTCAAAATGGGTACCGCTACCAGGAAACTGCATCAGGCAATGATTCCACCAACGAATATATCCGGCTTGGCTTTACTTCATTTAAAAAATTATTTGACCTAAGTTCTTTACAAAAACAAACAACTAACGATAGTATTTATAAAGGTAATTTCAGAATGCTGAGTGCCGGCCAGATCAGTTATTCCATTGATTCTTTAAATAAGCTGAATGATAGCCTGGCAGTCAGAATGAATAAGTCCTTCAATATCAATTTACGTAATACTGCCATACAGGACAGCGCCTGGAAAAAGGCACCGGCAGCCTATACAAAATATAACCGCTTTGATTCTGTTATAACCGACTCGGTAAGAGTTATAGTTAATGATGCAGCCATTGCTATTGCCAATAATTTAAGAAGCAGCATTGAAAGCACCGGTAATGAGATTGAGAACCGCAAGACTGAAATTATTTATCACAAAATTGAATGGCACCGGAAATTTTCTATATCAATGGCCTGTCTTGTATTGTTTTTTATAGGCGCCCCATTGGGATCCATCATACGAAAGGGGGGATTGGGAATGCCACTTGTTGTTGCCATCATTTTCTTTTTGATATTTCACCTGCTGAACATGTTTGGAGAAAAATTTGTGAGAGAAAGCATTTTATCCCCTTTTATTGGCATGTGGCTGGCTGTTTTGGTGTTAACCCCGGTAGGCATTTTTTTTACTTACAAAGCCATGCACGACTCACAGCTTTTCAACAAGGAATTTTATTACCGTGCTTTTAAAAAATTACGGGGCTTTTTCACTAGATTTAAGAAGCAATCATCTGTTTAAAAAATTATATCATGGCTAAACAAACAAAAACCAACCGGAGAGAATTTATTTCCACTTCGCTTAAAGGTGGTCTTGCCATTAGCGTAGGCCTGTCAACCGCTGCACCATTACTTCAATCTTTTTCTACTGTGGATAATTTTGCAGCGCCTGGTTTTAAAACAGGATTTGACCAGCAACCCCTGCCCTATAAATACGATGCACTGGAAAATGTGATTGACACCATGACAATGGAAATACATTACAGCAAACATGCTGCAGCCTATTCAAAAAATGTAAAAGATGCAGCGCTTGCCGAAAAAGTGGATACTAATAATCCGCTGGAAGATGTGTTGGCAAAAATTTCAAGCTATTCTGCTAAAATGCGAAACAACGGAGGCGGACATTATAACCACGAAATGTTCTGGCAATGTATGCAACCCAAAAAAGAAGGCAACAGGCCAACAGGAAACCTGCAACAGGCAATTGACAAAACCTTTGGTTCTTTTGACGAATTTAAAAAGCAATTTGCTGCTGCAGGCACAACCCGTTTTGGAAGCGGATGGGCATGGTTATATATTGATGCGGCTAAAAACCTGAAGATAGGTTCTACACCCAACCAGGACAATCCACTAATGGACATCAGTGATATTAAAGGTTACCCCCTGCTGGCATTGGATGTATGGGAACATGCCTACTATTTAAAGTACCAGAATAAAAGAGCCGATTATATTGATAACTGGTGGAATGTAGTAAACTGGAATTATGTGCAACAAAGAATGGATACCGTTAGAATGTAGTTCTTTTTAAAGTAATTATCATCAATGAAAAAATATACAATCCCTTTTTTCCTGGTTGGTTCATTAGTGATGATCTATGTAATGGCAAAGACCGGGGAGCCGTTAAAAACACCAACTACACCGCTTGGTATACTCGACCTTGAGTTTGCTTACAATACTGTAAAAGCTTCTACTGTTATTAATGCGTGGACCTCATCAGGTAGTATTGCTGCAGCAAAGCTTAATACCTGGCTGGATTTTTTATTCTTAGTCTTTTATTCTTTCTTCTTATTTTTTGCCTGCAAAATGATTGCACAAATCTTTGATGGAGCTATTGCAAAAGCAGGTCACCGGATTGCTAAAGGAGCTTTGTTTGCAGGTTTTTTAGATATACTTGAAAACACAGGAATGCTTATTACACTTAATGGCCACATATCAGGCAATGTTGCCTTTCTCACAACTTTTTTTTCGATAATAAAATGGGCATTGGCATTAGTTGCTGTACTCTATGTATTAACAGGTGTACTGGTGTCGGCATACCGGAAAATTAAAACCTAAACAACCGCTTCCTAAATGGGCTCAGCCTTTGTTTTAGGCAGAACCAGAGGTAGGTCCAACTAAAACAAAGGCTGATGAATTGACAAACAATCTGCTGCAAATGTATATGAACCGGCAAATAAAAAAGTCTGGGGATTTTATAAAATTTTGGTAAAATAATTACCGTCAAAAACTCCTACATTCGTTACCCGGTATTTCATAACTCATAACTCATAACTCATAACTCATAACTCATAACTCATAACTCATAACTCATAACTCATAACTCATAACTCATAACTCATAACTCATAACTCATAACTCATATGCAAGTTTGGAAAGATTACCAGGAAAAAAATAAAGGACGTTTTTTAAATGAACTGCTGGAACTGTTGCGTATCCCCAGTGTAAGTGCAAAAACTGAACACAAACCCGACATGATAGCCTGCGCCGAAGCCGTGAAGCAACGCCTGGTAGAAGCCGGTGTGGATAAGGCAGAAATTTATCCTACAGCCGGGCACCCGGTGGTATATGCCGAAAAAATAATTGATCTATCCAAACCAACGGTGCTGGTTTATGGCCATTATGATGTGCAGCCGGCCGAACCACTGGAGCTTTGGAAAAGCGGGCCCTTTGAACCTACAATAATTGACGGTAAAATTTTTGCCCGTGGTAGTTGTGATGACAAGGGACAGATGTATATGCACGTAAAGGCGCTGGAAACACTGGTGCAAACAAACACATTGCAAAACAATATTAAATTCTGTATTGAAGGTGAGGAAGAAGTAGGCTCCCCTAATTTGGGGAAATTTGTCTCTTCACATACCGACCTGTTAAAAGCCGATTGTGTATTGATAAGCGACAGCGCCATGATAAGTTTAAAAGACCCAAGCCTCGATATTGGCCTGCGTGGCCTCAGTTATATTGAAGTGGAAGTTACCGGCCCCAACCGTGACCTGCACAGCGGAGTGTATGGCGGCGCTGTAGCCAACCCCATTACCATACTTGCAAAAATGATCGCATCGCTGCATGATAAAAAAAATCACATCAACATACCCGGTTTTTATGACGATGTACTTGAGTCTTCAGAGGAAGAAAGAAAATTAATGGCAATGGCGCCATATAATGAACGGCTGTATAAAAAGGACCTGGGCGTAAAAAAATTATGGGGCGAAAAAGGATATACCACCAATGAAAGAACAGGCATCCGTCCTACCCTGGAGTTGAACGGTATTTGGGGAGGCTATATTGGCGAAGGCGCCAAAACAGTTTTACCATCCAAGGCATTTGCAAAAATTTCTGCCAGGCTGGTGCCCAACCAAAGCTCCGAGAAGATAACAGAGATATTAATTAACCATTTAGAAAAAATTGCACCGCCTTATGTTACTGTAAAAGCAACACTGCACCATGGCGGCGAGCCTTATATTACCCCTATTGAAAGTAATGCTTACAAAGCCGCAGCTAAAGCAATAGAAACTACTTTTGGCAAAGCGCCCATACCGGTACGTGGTGGTGGCAGCATTCCTATTTGCTCATTGTTTGAAAAAGAACTGGGCATTAAAGTAGTGTTGATGGGTTTTGGTTTAGACAGTGATAACCTGCACAGCCCCAATGAAAAATTTGACCTGGCTAATTTTTATAAAGGCATTGAGACCATTCCTTATTTTCATAAGTATTTTACGGAGATGAGTTGATTTTCTTTGTCATTCCGACAAAGTAGGAATCTAATTCGTAATTTATTAGCAGATCTGGCAAGTTTGTTGCCGGGATTTTATTTAGCTGAATAGCGTTGTATATTTATGCAGTTTCAAAACCCATCGCTTTATGTATGAGCAATATTCCGATGATGAATTGATCGAAGCATATTTATCAATGATGGATTATTCCGGGGAAATAAACAAAGAGTTATCGAATGAGATCGAATCCAGGGGAGGATTGGATAATTTTAAGAAAAAAATAAAAAAGAAAAGAGATATAGATATAATACGGATCTCGAAAGAAGTCTATTCTCTGACAAGTCCTGAAACAGATATTGAATTCATTAAGAAAGCAGTCACTTCAGATGTTCTTTTAAGGGAAGAACTGGATTCATTAATAGAAAGCAAATTCGCCTATTACCAATCAATAAATTCAAACCGGATAATAACTCCAAAAGCCCTTGCAGAAAGCCTGATTGGTGTAGTAATCGCTATCATAGTTGGCGCAGTCTCTTTGGCTTTACTTATGAGTTTTATAACTCCGATTTTGATGTTTATTATTGTGCCGGTTTATCTAATCAATTATCTTATCATCTGGTTGATCACCAAAAAAACAAGAAGCAATCTTGTTATTTTTATAGCAACCCTGATTGCAACTATTGGTTCAATTATTTTGGGTATTTATTTATTTGGATTCTTACTAGGAAGAGATTAAAAGAAAAGATTTCGAGCCTCTAATAAAAAATGAAAAAAAGTATTCTTATAATATTACTCTTTATAAACCTAAGCATCATGGCACAACATACCGTCCTTGGCGAATACTATTTCCGAAAGATGGAAATGGCTTCGGGTTTTAATTTTTCTGCCGATGATAAATTCCAATTCTTTTTTACCTATGGGGCGGTTGACCGTAGTGCAACCGGAACTTTCAAAGTAGCAGGAGATACGTTAAAACTTAAAAGCGATAAAGAAGCGGGTAAAGATTTTACAATAACCAGTCAATCTAAACAGGCAACAGGTTACACCCTGATATTTACCCATCCCAACAAATACCTCGTAAAAAATATCCGCTGCCTGTTTATTGAAGATGGGAAAGAGCAGGAAACTTATACCGACAGTAATGGCGAAGTTCATGTTGACCTTCTGCATTGCGATACCATATATGTACAGCATCTTTTATACCCTGACATTGCTACACTGGTAAAGGATAAGACAAATGATAACAACATTTTTACCCTTAGCCTCAACCCTTCGTTGGAGCAGGTAAGTTTTAAGGGCATTGACCTTAAAATTGAAAGCGACAAGATCCTCACCTGTCTTTCCAATTATTTTATGCCGATGCCCGATATTAAATTCATAAAACAATAGACTGGATGAGCGGCTATTGTCATTCAGGCAAAGAATCGTATTTTGCACCTAACCCTTTACTTCTCCTTCAGGAGAGGGGGCTGGTAGATAAATTCGAAAATAAAATTTAAATGATGAAACCTAAATTATACAGCGCAGCTTTTATTTCAGTAAGCATTCTACTTTCCTGTGCAGGCAGTGATAAAAATGACTATGTAGATAAATCATTAATTACACCTGCCGCCGAAAATAAAGCGGTACAAACCGCAGATTCTACACTACCTGCAGCACAACCAATCAATTTACCCCCCAACAATATTACCGGAAGCACAACTATACCGGCAACCAATGCCGTTAATGTTATTCCAAATACTAATTCAGTAAAAATAAATCCGCAAACGGCTAATGCAAAACTTAACCCTGCACATGGCCAGCCCGGCCATCGTTGTGATATTGCTGTTGGGGCGCCATTAGACATTAAGCCTGTCCAGACAAATGCACAACAGCCAACTTCCATAACTACTACACCACAGCCAGTTGCACAGGCCACGGCTCCGGGTATGAATCCGCCACACGGTCAGCCCAATCACCGCTGCGATATTGCTGTTGGAGCGCCTTTAAACAGTGCCCCCACACAGGCTGCAACGCCGACACAAATTATACCAGCTACTGTTGATCCGGCTGTTGTTAAACCTCCCAAACCAGACAGTTCAAGAAATCAATAACCTCTTTTTTGAAAGCAATATTATTATGGAGGCATCAAATAAGATCATTGACCCTGCGCCCGGTTGCGAAATAGTAACATCGAGAATTATTAATGTTTCAAGGGCACTTGTATATAAAGCATGGACAAATCCTGTTCATCTTAAAAAATGGTGGGGGCCCAATGGCTTCACAAATACTTTTCACGAATTTGACCTCAGGGAAGGCGGTAAATGGAGTTTTATCATGCATGGCCCTGATAAAAGAAATTACCCCAATGAAAGTACGTTTTTAAAGATCATAGAAAATGAATTTTTTGTCTTCAACCATATCTCTCCTCCAAAATTCCAGGTACATGCAATATTTAAAGAAATTACTGCTGATAAAACAGGGCTTATATTCAAAATGGTTTTTAATACTGAAGAAGAATGTACCAAACTAAGGGCATTTGTAACTGATAAAAACGAAGAAAATATGGACCGGCTTGAAGCAGAACTTCTCAGTATGTCTTTATAAACCACCTGTATGAATAAATACCTGATAACATTTTTAATATTCTTATCATCAAAAACTTTGCAGGCGCAACTGCCTGTTTCACCGGATAGCCTCTATTCCTTTATAAAGACACATTCTATACTTCGTAATACTGTAAATTGGACTGGCATAGACAATGGTTTTAAAGAAAGATTGTTTGCAGCTAAAACAACGAAAGACACTATGAAAAGCCTGGTCTATGTTTTTGAACAACTCAATGATGTTCATTCGCAGATGTATTTAGATAACCAGTATTACGGGCACTATCCTTCTTACACAGATTCAGTATTAAAAATTTTAAACCCACTCGTAGAAAGATCGAGACAGGAGAACGGGACGATAAAGATTGCTTTTTTAAAAAGTAAATACCTGTATTTGTCAATCCCCGGGATTTTTGCACAGGGAAATGCTGTTAATGAATTTGCGCAGATGATCAGCGACAGCATTTGCAGGTACAACAGGCAACAGCTAAAGGGTTTTATTATTGACCTGAGGTTAAATTCAGGAGGGCAATTGAGTTCTATGGTTGGTGGGTTAAATCTTTTACTGGGAAATAATTATTTGGGTGGCGCAGTTGATGCATCAAATATGGAAACCAGGAAATTTGAATTGAAGAATAACAATTTTTTTATCGGCAATGGCCAGACAACTTCCATTGTTAATAAATGTAACTATGATCTTTCAAAAATACCTGTTGTTGTACTAATTGGCCCGGCCACAGTAAGCTCTGGCAGTATAACAGCCATTGCTTTTAAACAAAGGCCCAATACATATTTTATCGGAGAGCCAACCGCAGATGGATATACAACAGGAAATGAATATATTTTCTTTGGAACTAATTTTATGATGAACCTGGCTACAGAATTTAACCAGGACAGGTTGCATAATATTTATAAAAACTCTGTTTTACACGATAAATTCATAAAAGCCGGTGATGATTTTGATAACTTGTCAAATGATGAAAAAATAAAGGCCGCATTGCTCTGGTTAGCAAAAGCTAACCCGTTAAAATAACTGGCCAAAAGTAAACTGCTGCCCTTTAAGTGGTTGCACTAAAAAATCATTATTGTGAATAACTTAAGGCGGGTCTGCTTATTTTTTTCAATTTTAAAATATACTTTTATACCAGCTTATTACACAAACCTCGTCCACAAGTATCCTTTGAACAGCCAATCACTTTAACGGCATTTCCCTAACGTTGACCATTCCAATATTATCCTTTGAATTACTTCCGGGTTCATTGTATTGCTTTGTAATTTTTGTTACAATGCTTCACTGAACAATCCTCCTTTGAAAAACAACCGTATATATTTTTAAGAGAAAACATGCCCTGTTTCGAATAAAAAAAGAAAAATAACAGGCTGCATTAAACACATAAAAAAGAATCTAAGTAATCAAAGTATAATTCACTTCTAAACCACAGCATATGGAACATTTATACACCGTACACACTAAAATAATACAGGATAAAACTTATTATTTTGTAAAGAAACTTATGGCACTTTCAGAATTTAAAGGATTGGCCGATGTAGTAATTGGCTATGGCATGCATACCGATTTTGAAAAAGCCTGCAGCATTGCCGGTATCGATGATGCCGAATGCCGTAAGAAGCTTTTAGTTCAATTGCAGGCAGTTAAGCCCCAGCCTGAAAAGGTTAAAGAACCTGTCACTCACCAGGTGGCAGATCACAAAAGATCAATGGACAAAGGCCCGGCTATGGAAGTTTCAGAAATGGTTCACCGCTGGCTTGTTCAGCATGGTATAGCCGTGTTGAACTGATCGCTGTATTATAACGATATCAACCTGATAAAACAAGCCCCGCTCTCTTAAGCGGGGCTTTTACTCAAAAATCCAAACACAAACATTCGTCAACCCTGCCCAGGATCATCCTGAGCGGATTTATAATTTTAATCAGGTTTTTTCCCTTCTAAAAAACTGTTGATAGTACTTATTTCTGCCTGGTTGTTATCATCCGTCTTAACGGTGTAATTACTGTAAAAACTTTCTACATCGGCAATGGAATTGTGGAGTTCCATGTTGCGGCGAAGGTAAGCAGGCACCGTTTCAAACTCATTATTAGGATCGGCTGCGTTAATGTTGAACGACAAGTTACGCAGTTTTGCAATCCGATCCATCGCCCTGCGCCGAAGATCCTCTGTTTCGTCCTGCATGGCAGGCTCCTCAACATTGGAAATCATGATGGGCTGAGCTTGTTGTACATGTTGCTCCTCCTCCGCCGCTTGATGGGATTTAACCACCAGTTGCATTTCAATTACAGGTTCGTCTTCCTGTTCTTTTTCCTGCAGTGGCGGTAGCTCATCAATCGGATTGGATTCTGGTTTTGGCCGCTCCTCCACATAAATTTGCGCAGGTTTGGCCAGGTATCCTCCTGACGAAGGAGAATTGCTAGCTTCTTTGTTAGCTACAGGAATATTTTTTTTGGTTTTAGTTTCTGCTGTTAGTTTATCAACGGGTGGAGGACTTTGGGGTATGTCAAATTCAATTGCAGGAATCTGATCAGTGGCCGAAGATATTTCAAAAAAGACCGGAGTTGTATCCAACTTGTCCCCAGTAGTTTTACGTGGTAATTTCACTTCAATTTCTTCTTCTGCCATCTCCTTTAATTTCGGCATCAGGTCATCCTCAGGAGTTTGCATAACAGGCAGTTCTGTTATTTCAGCAATGGCTTTTTCTTCTTCTTTTTCATCAAACTGTAAAGTGGGCTGCTCTTTTAATTTTCTTTTATCTGCAGCTGATTGTTTTTCTTCTTTCGATGGCATCTCCAGTGTCATTACAATTTTTTCGTCTTTCTTTTCAACTTTTACTTCAGGCTTTTTCTCAAATGGATCCTTATGTTCAAAACCTGTTGCGATCAATGTGATACCTATCTGTGCACCCAGGCTGTTATCGTAACCCAAACCTAAAATCACATCTGTATCGTCTCCTGCCTGGCTTAATAAATAGTTTTGTATCACTTCCACTTCATCCATGGTAAATTCATGCTCACCTTCTGCAGAATTTATATTTATCAGTATCCATTTAGCGCCACGGATGTCATTGTCATTAAGCAATGGGGAATTGATCGCATTCTCAATTGCATGTTGTGCCCTTTCTTCGCCTTCGGCAGAAGCACTTCCTAAAATTGCCACACCTCCATTACTCATCACCGTGCATACATCCGCAAAGTCAACATTGATCTGGCCGGTGCTGTTTATTACATCGGTTATACATTTTGCTGCAGTGGCCAACACATTGTCAGCTTTTGCAAAGGCTTCCTTCATTTTTAAATTGCCAAACTGGTGACGCAGTTTATCGTTACTGATCACCAATAAAGTGTCTACGTGATTTTTCAGCAACATCACACCTTCTTCTGCTTGTGCAATTCTTTTTTTACCCTCGTATGCAAAAGGTGTGGTAACTATTCCAACGGTAAGTATGCCCAGATCCTTACAAATTTTTGCAAGTATTGGAGCACCACCTGTACCCGTACCACCCCCCATACCGGCAGTAATAAAGGCCATCTTGGTGTTCACTTCCAATATCCGTTTTATTTCTTCCAGGCTTTCCTCTGTTGCCTGGCGGCCAATTGCCGGGTTAGCACCAGCGCCCAAACCCTGTGTGAGGTGTGGCCCAAGCTGAATTTTATTGGGCACTTTACTTAATGCAAGTGCCTGCGAATCTGTATTACAGATAATAAAATTTACGCCTTCGATACTTTGCGAAAACATGTGGTTTACTGCATTGCTTCCGCCACCGCCAACACCAATTACCTTGATGATGGAGGATTGTTCTTTAGGCAAATCAAAATGTATCATAGTTGTTTGTTTAATTAATGCTGCATTTTTCAACGCTGCAATTAGTAATTAATAGGCTGGTCTATTGTTATTTTAAATGTTGAATTACAAATTTTAAATGACAGAAATCCAGGTTTTAATTCAACATTTAAAATTTATAATTCAAAATAGTTAAAGCTTAGCGTCTTCTTCTTCCTTAAACAGATCAATCAGCCCATTCTTAAATCCGTCCATAAAAGTTTTTAACGATTTACGCTGTTTAACTTTTACAGTACCTGTTGTATCTGCAACATCCAATGTTTCATCAACAGGCTGTTGTTGCAATGATCCCGGTATCTCAATCTTTTTAAATTGCTCTTCAAATTGTTTATTCTTGTTCTCATAATCATTATATCCTTTCAATATTAAACCAATACAGGTACTGTACATGGGTTTGGCTAATTCTTCAATATGACCGCCAGCCAAATGTTCATTAGGATAACCAATTCTTGCATTCAACCCGGTAACATATTCTGTTAACTGAATTAAATGCTTAAGCTGCGATCCGCCACCGGTCAGTATCACACCACCATTCAGCAAACGTGTATCCAGTCCAACCTGCTTTAAATGATAGGTAACAAAATCCATGATCTCACTCATACGTGCCTGGATGATACCCGCAAGATTTTTAACTGAAATTTCTTTTGGTGCCATTCCACGTAAACCCGGGATGGTGATAAAAGCATTTGATTTTGCTTCATCGCTGAGTGCACTGCCAAATTGTATTTTCATTTGTTCTGCCTGCGTTTTTAAAACACCCAAACCGGTTTTAATATCATTAGTAATATTTTCTCCACCAAAAGGAATTACCGCTGTATGTTTTAAAATGCCTTCATAAAAAACAGCCAGGTCGGTTGTTCCACCACCAATATCTACAATAGCAACACCTGCTTCCAGGTCCTGGTCGCACATTACTGCTGCAGCAGAAGCAAGGGGTTGCAATACCAGGTCTTTTGTTGTCAGGCCGGCTTTTTCAACACTTCTGTTGATATTCCTGATCGCATTTTTGTCACCGGTGATGATGTGAAAATTGGCTCCCACTTTTACACCACTGTAACCAATCGGGTTTGGTATGTTCTGAAAATTATCTACTGTAAATTCCTGTGGGATCACATCAATGATCTGGTCGCCAGCGGGAATGTATGTCCTGTATTGATCAGCAACCAACCTGTCAATCTCTTCCTGTCTTATTTCCTCTTCAATTGACTGTCGTACAATATCACCACGGGTTTGCAAACTTTTTATATGATGGCCTGCTATACCTACATATACTTCTCCGATCTCCAAATTCGGATTGGAATCGTAGCAGTTTTTTAAGGCCATTTCAATGGCTTTAATGGTTTGATCGATGTTCAACACCATACCGTGTTGCACACCATTACTGTTGGCACGGCCAAAGCCAAGTATTTCCAGCTTGCCGTATTCGTTTTTGCGTCCGGCTATTGCAGCTATTTTGGTGGTGCCAATATCCAGACCTACGATGATGGGTTGTTCCTGATTCATAATTGTATGTTTTGTGTTTGTGTTTTGTTAATGAGTACTTTTTATTTCTTGTTTTTTTTAGGCATGATTGCCTTTGGTTCTTTTTTCTCTTTTTTTACAGGCGGTGGTTTTTGCACCGGATTTACATTTTGTTTTACAGCATCTTTTTCCGGCGATGCTGTATTCGGTTTTAAAACAGGTTGAGTGGTTGGCTCATCTTGTGGTTTCGGTTTTTCAAAAGTATAGGATGGTTGTGCAGATTCGTCCCGCTGGATGGATTGCTGTATCATACTGCTGTCAACAGTATTGCGATCATTATCCTGCTGTATAATTTGCAAAGAATCATTCGTTTGTTTTAGTGCCCTTTCCACGATCATTTGCATGATCTGTAAAGTTCTTATTGAGTCGGCAAGTATATCTTCCGCTCCTTTTTTCTTCGCCACCACCTGGTTCTTATATTGTACATTAATCGTACTGTAAGTATTCCACCCCGCTTTAATCATTATTGCCTGGTAAAATAGTTTCAGCTTATTTAATTTTTCTTCAACGTCGGTACCATCGCCAAAAACAATCACCTGGTTACCGATCTTTGGAACCATCTCAAATATTCTTTGAGGTGTTACATCTACCTGTTCTATCATGGCCATACTGAATGAATCTTTTTGTATGCCCAGGCTAATGGTTTTAATATCCATTAGTAAACTGCTGTCGGCTTTTGAAAGCACTTTCCTGTCAGTAGGAAAATTGGTGAACACAGGCAGCCGGGCTGAAAACTTTTCACTCAATGGCAGTATGGCCAGCTCATTGTCAATATAAAAAGTTGTACCCGTTGTTGTAAAGACCCTGGCAACGGGCTCTCTCTCCAGCACATTTACCTGCAGCACTTCATTATTATCAAAGAACAGTTCTGCAGCTTTTATCCAAATATCTTTTTCTAATTCAGTTTCCATCCTCTTTAAATTAAAAGAGCCAATAGTTTTACCAACCGGGTCCTCCTTTTCAATAGCTACGATGGAATTCAGGATATCCTTTTTATCTACAAAAAAATTATTATTTACTCCTTCTATATTTATCTCAACGCCCTTACAGCGATGGGCATCTTTTATTTTAATGGCGGCTACCAATAAAACAACAGCACCTGCACCAAAGGCAACCCATAGTGTGGTTAAAAAAATGTTTTTTATACTGTATCTTTTTTTAATGTCCAACTTTCTATTTAATAATTTCTTTTATCGGTTCAACCAGGGTATCAATATCTCCTGCCCCGGCAGTAATTAATAATTCTGTTTTATTTTTTTTGACCCATTCCAGCAATTCATTTTTATCTAAAATTCTTTTATTGTTATTCTTCATTTTGTTTAAGATCATTTCACTGCTTACTCCTTCCATGGGTAACTCCCTGGCCGGGTAAATAGGTAACAGGATCACTTCGTCTGCCAGGTCAAGACTTACAGCAAAGCCATCTGCCAGGTCTCTTGTCCTGCTATACAGGTGCGGCTGAAAAACAACTGTACATTTTTTATCCTTAAAAAGATCTTTAGCACCCGATATCAATGCCCTCAATTCTTCCGGGTGATGGGCATAATCATCTATCATCACCTGCCCTTCATTCTTCACGATATATTCAAACCTTCTTTTCACCCCCCTGAAATTGGCCACTGCATTCCTTATTTTATCATTATCAATTTCAAGGTAATGGGCTACTGAAATGGCTGCAATCATATTTTCGATATTGTGCAGCCCCCCCATATTTAAAACCACATCCCGTAATTCCCAATACTGCATCAATACATCAAACTGGTAACTGCCATTTACCATTTTTATATTGGCTGCATAAACACTTGCATTTTCGTTGTGCAAATGGAAAGTAAGGTGTTCATGCGCTTTCAGTTCTTCTGTTCTTTTAAGCCCGTATTTGCTCAGCAACAAACCACCCGGCTTTATCCGTTCAGAAAAATCAATGAATGCCTGTTCCATGTTTTCCGCCGTGCCGTAAATATCCAGGTGGTCAGGATCCATTGAGCTGATGATAGCTACATCCGGGCTTAATTTCAAAAAACTTCTGTCATACTCATCTGCTTCCACCACACAAACATTTTTTTCGTTGCTACCCGACGATGTCGGGATCTGCGACCAAAAATTGGTATTATAGTTCACTGCAATTCCTCCAAGAAATGCATTACAGCCATATTCACTATGCCGCAGTATATGTGCAACCATTGTACTGGTTGTGGTTTTACCATGTGTGCCGGCAATGCATATATTAAAAGAACTGTTTGTTATGACGCCCAGCACATCACTTCGTTTTGCCACGCTGTATTTATTTTCTAAAAAATAATTCAGCTCTTTGTGATCTTTTGGAACAGCCGGGGTATAAACTACCAGGTCTGTTTCTTTGTCAATGAACTCTATATTATCTTCAAAATGAACTCCAATTCCTTCTTTAACCAGTTGCTTTGTTAATATGGTCTCTGTTTTATCATACCCATTTACAACAATTCCTTTCGAATTAAAATACCTCGCCAATGCACTCATCCCAATACCTCCTATGCCCAAAAAATATATCCGCTTAATGTTCTTTATATCTATCATTTTATACTTCTCAATATTTCTTTTGCAATAATTTCATCGGCATTGGCAATAGCCAGTTTGCCGATATTGCCAATTAATTCCTGTTTTTTATTACCGTTCTTCGAAAGGGCTATAATCGCCGGCGCCAACTGTTCTAACGCCTCTTTATCTTTTATCATTATGCCGGCATTTTTATTAACTAATTTTTGTGCATTTACCGTTTGATGATCCTCGGCTGCATACGGAAACGGTACAAATATTACCGCCTTCTTCACCACACACAATTCGGCAATGGCCATAGCACCACTCCGGCTTATCACCAGGTCTGCTGCGGCATAGGCATATTCCATCCGGTTGATAAACTCATTTGCCCAAATATTGCTTTTGCCGGCCACTCTTTCTTTTGCCCCCGCTGCATAAGGTTTGCCCGTTTGCCAGATCAGTTGAAGATCGTTTTCTTCAAAAGCTTCCAGGTTTTTATCCAGTGATTCATTAATACTTTTAGCCCCGAGGCTTCCTCCAATTGAAAGCACTGTTTTTTTATCCGGGTTCAATCCAAAAAAGTTTATTCCTTCTTCCCTGCTTACAGTGCTCTTTGAAATACTTGCCCTAACCGGGTTTCCACTTACTAAAATTTTATTTGATGGAAAGAATTTTTCCATTCCATCAGTGGCTACAAAAATTTTTACCGCTTTTTTGCCCAGCATAATATTACTCTTACCAGCAAATGAATTACTCTCATGAATGAAAGAGGGTATTCTTTTTGCCTGTGCAAAACGCAACACCGGAAAGCTCGAATAACCTCCAACACCTATTACAGCAGTTGGCCGAAAAGCTTTAAAAATCCGTCTTACCTGTATAAAGCTTTTAAAAAGTTTAAATGGCAACCCGATATTTTTTATCAAAGAACTTCTGTTAAATCCTGCTATATCCAATCCCTCAATTTTAAATCCCTCCTGCGGTATCTTTTCCATTTCCATTTTTCCTTTCGCCCCAACAAACAGGATTTCAGTTTTTGGTTCCAGCTTTATGATGGCATTTGCTATTGCAATTGCCGGAAAAATATGTCCTCCTGTTCCTCCACCTGCTATGATAATTCTACCCCCTCCGCCCCCTAAAGGGGGAACTTTTGCAGCTTTTACACTTGTTACCTCATTCATTAACTATATAGTTCAAATTCAATTTTATTTTTAATTCCTACTATCCTTCACCTCAATCTCCACCCTGGTTCCCCCTTAAGGGGGCGGAGGGAGTTGTACCTTCCAGTTGTTCCACATTTCTTGCTACACTTAAAATAATACCGATAGACAAGCAGGTGAATAAAAAACTACTTCCGCCCATACTTACCAGCGGTAACGTAACACCAGTATTTGGGAAAATATTTACGTTAACTCCCATATTGGCTATTGCCTGTATCACCAGCATAAAACTTAAAGCCAGTGCCAGGAAAGCGCCAAAAGCATATGGACACTTCCGATATAACCTGATACAACGATACAGGAACAGCAGGTAAATAAAAACCATAATGGTGCCACCCAGCAAACCATACTCTTCCAGGATGATCGCAAAAATGAAATCGCTATAAGAGTGCGGTAAAAAATTACGTGCCTCGCTGTTACCGGGGCCCAGTCCTAACCAGCTCCCTTTTGCTATCGCAATTTTTGCCTGGTTTATCTGGTACAATTTTTCATTTACATCTTCCTTTCTGCTGTACATAAAAGTTTGAATTCGGCCAATCCAGGTGGGCACACGGCCAATAGAAAGTAAGGCCGGGATTTCTTTTGCCTTATGTTCTTTCTTATCGTACGTACTTACAGCAACCGTAAATAAAATAATTACAGGAATTAAAATGATACCAATGGTTAATAAAATATGTTTTGTACTTACTCTTCCAATAAACATCAGCAGGATACTTGTTCCTCCGATAAGCAATGCAGTTGAAAGATTTGAAGGAGCGATCAACAAACAGATAATAGCAACTGGTATTATGATCGGTAAAAATCCTTTCTTAAAATCTTTGATAACATTTTGTTTCCGGCTCAGTTGCCGGCTCAGGTACATGAACAACGCCAGTTTTGCCATATCGGATGTCTGGAAGGTCATATTAATGACCGGAAGCCTGATCCAACGGGTTCCTTCATTGATCCGTTCACCAAAGAAATAAGTATATATCAACAGGAATATTGACGCTACAAACAAGATTGAAGCCACACGGGAATAAAGGGTATAGTTGACCCTGTGGGCAAAATAAATGATCAGCAGGCCAAGTATAATAAAAGCAACCTGTTTAAAAAGATAACTTTCAGTACTCCTGCTGTATTTATAAGCCAGTGACCCCGTACTACTGTACACAACTAATAAACTCACCAATGTAAGTATGACCACAATACCCCAGATAACACGGTCGCCTTTGGTTTTGCTTACCAAATTGCCACCCATGTTACTGATATTAGGTGTAAAGAAGGCTCTTATGTTTACCTGTTCAGACATATGACTTTGCAGCCTATATTTATTTTATTACAAACATTTTTTCTTTGCTCATCATTGTTGTGAACCTGTTCTGTTCTTCTTTTCTTTTAGTAAAAGAAAAGAAGAATCTCACTTGTACTTTTGTTTCGTTATTCAGCTTTCTTAACCTCATCCTCCACCTCCTTCTCCTTAAGGAGAAGGAGCGGTACATAAAACATATCCAGGCATATAATCTTCCACATCATCAATAATTCTCTTTTCATCAATAATGCAAAGAGTAATTCCTTCTGTATATCTTATTCTCCACATCAATCTTCGCTCCCATCTTCCAGTTCCCTCTCCTCAAGGAGAGGGGTTGGGGTGAGGTACTACAATTCTTTCACTGCTTTTTTAAACTGGTTTCCCCTGTCTTCATAATTTTTAAACAGGTCGAAGCTTGCGCAGGCCGGACTTAACAACACTACATCTCCTTTGCTGGCAAAATGAAAGGCTGATTGTACTGCATCTTTTGCATTTTCTGTATTTACCATCAACGATACTATATCACCAAAGGCTTCATGAATTTTCCTGTTCTCTGTTCCCATACAAACAATGGCTTTTACCTTTTCTTTCACCAGGTCTTTAAGTAATGAATAATCGTTACCCTTATCTACACCACCTAATATTAATATCACCGGCTTCTCCATACTTTCCAAAGCAAACCAGGTACTGTTAACATTAGTGGCTTTGCTGTCGTTTATAAATTCAACATTTTTAATAGTAGCTATAGTTTCCATACGGTGCTCCAGGCTTTCAAAAGTTTGAAGGGCTTCTCTTATTTTTTCCTTCCGTATATCAACTGCACTGGCGGCTAATCCGGCAGCCATGCTGTTGTATTGATTGTGCTTTCCCTTCAGGGCAAAGTCTTCAATACTCATCTGCATCTCTTCGCTTTTCCATTTAAGGTGCATCTTTGCATTAAGCAGGTAAGCTCCCTGTGGCAGTTGTTTACTCATGGTAATTGGGGCTAGTGTTGATTTAATGGGATATTTGTTTATTGCTTTCACAGTTACTTCATCATCCAGGTTATAAATAAAAACATCTTCCTTTTGCTGATTCATCGCAACCCGGAACTTGCTGTTTATATAATTTTCAAACTTGTAATCGTACCTGTCAAGATGATCTTCGGTTATATTGGTAAGTACAGCTACATCAGGGCGGAATGTTTTAATATCATCCAGTTGAAAAGAACTTATTTCGACCACATATAACTGTCTTGGATTTACTGCCACCTGTTTTGCAAATGAGTAACCGATGTTGCCTACCATAGCGCAATCGGCTCCGGCCATTTTACAGATATGATAGGTTAATGCAGTGGTTGTTGTTTTACCGTTGCTGCCGGTTATCGCAATGATCTTACTATTGCCTTTATAGCGGTAAGCAAATTCAATTTCACTGATGATTGGAATTCCTTTTGCCCTGATCTGTTTAACCAGTTCATTCTTCTCCGGTATGCCCGGGCTCTTCATTACTTCGCCGGCATTCAGTATCTTCTCCCTGGTATGTTGATTCTCTTCAAACACTATATTATTATTTTGCAATTCCATTTTATAATTCTCTTTGATTATTCCCCCATCACTTACAAACACATCATAGCCCTTTTGTTTTGCCAGTAATGCGGTACCTATACCACTTTCACCTCCTCCCAATATGGCTATTCGTTTCTTCATTCGGTTTTCTGCATTAGTACTTCTTCTACTTAAAAAAGTAAAAAATGGTCTTTCAATAGATAGAATTTAACAGGTCGTTGCCGGTCGGGTACAAAAGTTTCTCATAAATTGGATTGTGTTCACATTGAAAAACTTAGAATTCTGTTTTTCTCAAAACTCTGCTTTGGTTTTTCAAAACATCTTTATCTCAACTTCAGCGTTACAATGGCCAATACCACACTTAATATGGTTATGATCCAGAACCTCACTGCTATTTTACTTTCATGATAACCCAGCTTCTGATAATGATGGTGCAACGGGCTCATTAAAAACACCCTTCGCCCCTCCCCATATTTCCGTTTGGTATATTTGAAATACCCCACCTGTATCATCACACTTAAATTTTCCACCAAAAAAACAAAACAGAAAAATGGTATCAGTAATTCCTTACGAACTATAATTGCCAAAGCAGCAATGATGCCGCCAAGCGCAAGACTACCTGTGTCTCCCATAAAAACCTGTGCCGGGTATGAGTTATACCAAAGGAACCCGATGCATGCCCCCACAAATGCTGCAATGAAAATGGACAGCTCACTGAGGTTGGGGATGTACATAATGTTGAGATACTCTGCAAATTTTATGTTACCACTCACATAAGCGAATATTCCTAACCCAATGCCGATGACTGCACTGACACCTGTTGCTAATCCATCTAATCCATCTGTTATATTAGCACCATTACTAACTGCTGTTACAATAAATATGACGATGATAATATAGAGAATATAGGCATAACTTTCCCAGCTCTTTGGCAATAACCTGGTATAATTGAATTCATGGTTCTTTACAAACGGAATGGTTGTGATGGGTGTTTTAACAATCGCAAATATGTGCTGTTTACCATCAATTTTAACTACATGAAACGAATCAGTCATCAAGCGCTCACCCCGCCCAAGTACCGAGTCTTTAACATACTGTATATTCGAATTATATACCTCTCTTTCCACAACCACGCTTGGGGTAAAATAAAGTGTTGCCCCTACAATGATCCCCAACATCACCTGACCGAATATTTTAAACCTGCCTGCCAATCCATCTCCATCACTTTTTTTATAAGTGATACCTTTTGCCTGGGCGATCCTTTTAGCCCTTATTTTTAAATAGTCATCAATAAAACCAATAAGTCCCAGCCAAACCGTACATAATAGCATTAGGCGTATATATACTTTCTCGAGGTTTGTAAACAGTAATGTAGGAATGATGATGGCAAAGATGATGATGATACCACCCATGGTAGGTGTTCCTTTTTTTTGCTGTTCGCCTGCAAGGCCAAGGTCTCTTACAGATTCGCCCAGTTGTTTTTTCTGCAAAAACCTAATTAGCCGTTTGCCATAAACTGTTGTGATCACTAATGATAACAGCAGGGCCAGCATTACCCTGAAGCTCGTAAAGCGCCACAGGTTACTGCCGGGAAAAGTAAATCCCTCTTCTGTTAACCATTTAAAAAAGTGATAAAGCATATTTTATTTTTCTAACAGTTCAAACATTTCATTCAATATTTTTTTATCATCAAAATCGTATTTCACCCCTTTTATATCCTGGTACTTCTCATGTCCCTTGCCAGCCACTAAAACAATATCTTCATTGTTGGCCAGGCTCACGGCTGTTTTAATGGCTTCTTTCCTGTCTGGTATTGAAATGACTTTTTTTTTTGCAACCGCATTAACCCCAGTCTGCATATCTTTTAAAATTTCCAGCGGATCTTCACTTCGGGGGTTGTCTGAAGTAAAGATCACTTTGTCGCTATACTCACAAGCCACTTCAGCCATTACCGGCCGCTTTGTCTTGTCTCTGTCGCCTCCACATCCAACCACAGTGATAATTTGTTCGTTGCCCTGCCGTAATTTTTTTATTGTAGCCAGCACATTTAATAAAGCATCAGGTGTATGGGCATAATCAACTATACCGGTTATTTTTTCTTTCTTACTCACCATATAATCAAACCTTCCCTCTGCTCCGTCAAGGCTGCTTAAAACCTGTAGTACAGTATCTTTATTTTCTCCTAAACAAACTGCTGTACCATAAACTGCTAATAAGTTATACGCATTAAATTCGCCGATCAGCCTGAAGTAAACTTCTTTGTCATTTACCGTCATATGCAAACCTTCAAGGCTGTTATTCAGAATCTTCCCTTTAAAATCTGCCATCGTTTTCAGGCTGTAGAAATATTTTTTGGCATTTGTATTCTGTAACATCACAGCTCCTCTTTTATCATCAGCATTACTTATGGCAAATGCTGCCGAAGGCAGTTTATCAAACCATGATTTTTTTACCCGTATATATTCATCGAATGTTTTATGATAATCAAGATGGTCGTGTGTGATGTTTGTGAATATTGCACCGCTGAATTGCAGGCCTGTGATACGCCCCTGGTGAATGGCGTGACTGCTGCATTCCATAAAAACATAGGTACAGCCGGAACCTGCCATTTGATCAAGTAATGCATTTGTACTTACTGCATCAGGTGTTGTATGGGTAGCAGTAATCACCTGCTCACCAATTTGATTTTGAACGGTACTGATCAAACCACACTTGTAGCCCATTGCAGAAAACAGTTTCCATAATAGTGTAGCAATGGTTGTTTTACCGTTTGTACCGGTTACGCCAACTAATTTTATTTTTAAAGAAGGTTCGCCATAAAAATTATGACTTATATAACCCGCAGCTTCAGCAGCATTCTCTACATGTATGTAGGTAACATTTTCATTTATATGCTCAGGAAATATTTCACAAATAATGGCAACAGCGCCTTTTTTAAGAGCGTTTTGTATAAATGAATGCCCATCTGTTTTTGTTCCCTTTAGTGCAATAAAGCAAGAACCGGGTTTTACATTACGTGAATCAATCACCAAACTTTTTACATCAACATTGGTATTACCTTTTGCTGAGCGTATAGAAACTTTATATAGTATATCCTGTAGTATCAATTCAGAATTAAAGAAATGTTTTGTTTTTTATTGAAATTTGTTCCTGCTGTTAAAGATTGATTCACTACCCTTCCTCTTCCGGTAGCTGTAACTTTCAAACCTATGTTCTCTAATAAATACACTGCATCCTTTAACCCCAGTCCAACAACATTTGGGGTAATAGAGCCAGATGTTGAGGTTGAAATAAGTGGTGTATTTAAGATGCCTGAATTATTTTTTAGTTGTATTGACCTCCAGTATCCTGATCTTGCAGAATCAATAAAGGGCAGGTTTAGAGAATTAAAGATTGAATTCAACTCATTCTTCAAACCAAAGTAATTATACTGAAAACTGTCTGCCCGGTTAACTGCTGTATATTGTCTTGCGCTCAGGCAATTGCTGTAAATCCTGTCGCTGATCTCTTTAAACACAGTTCCGGAAACATCTGCACCATACACCATTGTTGATTTAATGCTGTTTTGGATGACCACGGCTATTGTATATTTTGGTTGGTTGGCCGGGAAATAACCAATGAATGAAGCCTGGTAAATTTTATTCCCTTTATTATACCCTTTATTATTCAATGCCGTTACCGCAGTGCCCGTTTTACCAGCGATGAGGTAGCTACTGTCTTTTATTTTACGGGCAGTACCATGTTCGTTCTCTACTACCCCAAGTAAACATTCCTTAACCTGCGCAAGAGTTTCGTCGCTGCAGATCTTTTCCACCAATACCTCGGGTTGAATAGATCTTATTTCCATACCATACTTCCTGATGGAACTAACCAAATAAGGTTTCATCATTTTACCATTATTGGCCACTGCATTATATAACATCAGCATGTGCAGCGGTGTAACCAATTCTTCGTATCCATGCGCCATGAACGGGATAGTGGTTTTATCCCAGTTTTTTTTATTTTTTGGATTTTTTATGTACGGTTTGCCAGAAGAAGCGGTAATATCAATGCCAGTCATCTGGTCTAATCTGAACTTATGTAAATGATCAATGAATTTTGAAGGATCTTCATGATAATACTGGTCGGCTAATTTTGCAAATGCCACATTACTGCTTCTTTCAAAGGCCTGCTTAACCGTTATATCGTATGTACCCAAATGAGAGTCTTTAATATTTAATCCGTAAAAATTATGGATGCCCCCATCGCAATTGATATTTGAATTAATGGTCACATATTTATCTTCCAGCAAACTCATCAGGGTAGCCAGTTTAAATATTGACCCAGGCTCAGTTGCTTTGCCAAATCCATAATTCAGATCTTCGGTATAAATGCTTATACCATCTTTATCTTTTTTAACGCTCTCGTCAGCATTTTTTTGTTGTCCTAAATTGGCTATTGCTTTTATTTTACCGGTACTGGTTTCCATAACTATGGCAGTACCATGTAATGAATTGTTGCCAATCATCATTTTCATCAATGCATTTTCTGTAACGTCCTGTATATAGGTATCCAGTGTTGAGATGATGTCTTTTCCATTTTCAGGATCAACATCTCCACCATCAACAGGCATATAGGCGCCGGCAATATATCTTACCAGCTGTTGACCGGTTTTGCCTCTGAGCATACTGTCGTAACGTTGTTCAAGGCCAACATTGTTTTTTGCATCATCTCTTGACAAGCCAATAGTTCTGTTTGCCAGTAAAACATAAGGGTTGATGCGTTTATCTTTTGAGTTAATGATAAAACCGCTTTTATTTTTACCCAGCTTCACTAAAGGGAAATCTCTTAACTCTTTGTATTGTGAAAAAGATATTTTCTTTTTCAGTGCATAGTACCTGTCTTTATTTTTATAGGCAAGCTTCATTTCCTTCAGGTATGCTTCAGGAGTTTTATCATTAAAGAGGTTAGCCAGGCAAATGCTTAACGTATCCGCATTATCCTTAAATCTTTTCCCGTCTTTTTCTCTTAACCCGTCTGCTGCAAAATCAACAAATACATCAAAAACCGGTACTGACGTACTCAACATATTTCCATCTTCACTATAGATGGTACCACGTTCTGCATCTATAGGAAAATATTTTAAATGTAAGCTGTCGCCCATGCTAGCCCAGTATTTACCTTCAACCTGTTGAATATAAAAGGCCCTGCCCACTACAACTGCACCCAGTACAACTATGCCCAGGAAACAGAGGTAAACCCTCCACAATATGTCATTTTTTATTTCCACCTCTTATGATGAATGATGCTTGTAATTATTTGTTTTCTTATTTGGCTGTTAACAATATAGGGGGGGCCGTTAATTCCTTTAATCCTAATGGTTCTACCGCCTTTATTAATTCACTTGCCTTACTCCTGAAAATCACTTCACTCTTTATGGTCTTGTATTCGTACTCCAGTTCTTTAATATGTTTTTCGCTTGTACTTATTTTTAAGATAAGCTTGTCCGTAAAATGTCCGTTATATATATACAGTACTGCCAGCAATGTTAAAAACAGGAAGAAGGGTATATTTTTTACGACCCATTTGTGGCTGAGGTTTTTCTTCCAGTCTGTTTTTTGATTGGTTGGTTCCTGTTGCTTTATTTTTTTTTCTTCTGCCATTTATTTATTGGTTGATATAAATATTAACCTGAAACTTTTACTTTAATTCTGCCACCCTTAATTTCGCACTCCTTGATCTTGTATTTTCTTTTAACTCTTTTTGAGCAGCTGTTATTGGTTTTTTTGTGATCACTTTAAAGGGGTTCTCAAGCCGGTGTCCATAAACATCATCAATGGCTGTGTCATCAAAAGTGCCACTACGAAAAAAGTTTTTTACAATCCTGTCTTCGAGAGAATGAAAAGTTATTATAACAACACGGCCATTTTTGCTTAGTACTGAAACAGTTTGCTGCAATAATTCCCTTAAGGCACCCAGTTCATCATTTACTTCAATACGCAATGCCTGGAACACCTGGGCAAAATACTTTTGAGGATTACCTTTTACTATATCATGAACAACCGTTTTGAATTCATTGATGGTTCTGATGGGAGTTAATGCCCTCTGTGCAATAATGGTTTTAGCAAGTGTTTTTGCATTGGTTACTTCACCATACTGCTCGAACATTTTATGCAATTTCTGTTCAGTAAAATTCTTAAGCACCTGGGCTGCTGTTATTGTTTGGCGCTGATCCATACGCATATCCAATGCAGCATCAAAACGAATGGAAAAACCACGACCTGCTTCATCAAACTGGTGACTGGAAACACCAAGATCGGCAAGGATACCATCCACTTTTGTAATCTTATGCAATCTTAAGAACCGCTGCAAATGCCGGAAATTTTGAGGTATAAAAATTATCCTTGCATCTCCCGGTACATTTTTTTCGGCATCTTCATCCTGGTCAAAAACAATCAATTTCCCTTTTTCATTCAAGCTTTGCAAAATAGCCTGGCTATGCCCCCCTCCGCCAAATGTGCAATCCACGTAAATACCACCTGGTTTAATGCTTAATGCATCAATGCACTCTTTCAATAATACCGGTGTGTGATAACCCGGGAATTTGGAATTTGGAATTAGTATATCATTTACTTTTTTACTCATTCCTTTTACTAATTACAAATTCCTAATTACTTGTTTTATTCATCACTTCATTTGCCAGGTCACTAAATGATTGTGGTGTAAAAGTTTCAAAGAACTGCTTATACTTGGTTTTATCCCATATCTCAATTTTGTTAACTGCCGATACCAACACAATGTCTTTTTCCAATCCGGCATGCTCGGCCAGGTTTTTTGGCAGTAATAAACGGCCCGCTGAATCCAGTTCCAATTGGGTAGCTCCATTCAAAAAATAACGCCTGAATTCTCTTACCTTAGGGTCGAAATCATTCAGTTTGCTGATTTCAGAAAAAATAGGATCCCAACTTTGCTGTGGGTATAGGGTGAGACATTTTTCAAAACCCCTGTTAATGATGAAATGGGTTGCACCCTCTTCCGGCAACTGCTTTTTAAAGCCTGCCGGTAAAAGAAAGCGACCCTTTGCATCTAATGTGGCCTCATATTCACCAAGGAAACCTATCATTTTCAAGTATTTAGCCGTGTAATAACAGAAATTTCCACAAAATAACACTTTTTCCCACTTTATGAACAAATTTGGAATAAACTTTTTTATCCCCAGAAGCCTTTGTCTTACAGGCTAAGGCTTTGAAGGTCTTTTTGTTAAATATGGATGTGAATTGAATGTGGAAACCTGTGGATTAGTGTTAATTACTCCTTGAGTTAACTTAAATTATCAACCTATGGCTCTTGCAGGATATTCAGGCACCCCTTTGATACATAAATTAGGTATTAAGCCTGGTATGAAAGTGCTTGTACTTTATGCACCCCAAAATTATTTTCAATTGTTGCTATCAGATATATCTGGTCAATATGCAGCATCTGATGAAATACCTGATTTCATTCATCTTTTTGCAAAAACGAATGCCATATTCAAATCTGAAATGAAAAATATTTTGAAAATATGCAGTAAGAAAACTTCAGTAATAATCTGGGTATCCTGGTATAAAAAAAGTTCAGGTATTGCAACAGATCTAAATGAAGATCTGATAAGAAGTTTTGCACTGCAAAATGATCTTGTGGATATAAAGGTTTGTGCAGTAAGTGATGAATGGAGCGGACTAAAGTTAGTAGTTCCGGTTTCTAAGAGATGAATATTATTTTACCAACGGAATGGTTATACAAAAACTACTGCCCTTTCCTAAAATACTTTCAGCTTTTATTGATCCGCGATGGGCATCAACCATGGTTTTAACATAACTCAACCCCAGTCCAAAACCTTTTACATTGTGTACGTTTCCGGTGTGTGCCCTGTAAAATTTTTCAAAAATTCTATTGAGGGTTTCTTTATTCATACCAATCCCATTATCCTCAATTATTATTTTTAACTGGTTGCCCGCATTTTTTGTACTTAACTTAATGTGAAGATTTTCTTTCGAATATTTTACGGCATTATCCAGCAGGTTATTTATCAGGTTAGTAAAGTGTACTTCGTCAGCTAATATCAGGTCTTTTTCGGCTCCAAGCTCCACATCTAATTTACCCCCCTTTTCTTCAACCTGCAGGTTGATATTGTTTAAAGCGCTTACAATAAGATCATGAGCAGCTAATTTTTTAAGATTCAGCTGTACTTCCTGTTTATCCAGCAAAGCCGCCTGCAGTATGGTTTCTACCTGCTTATTCATCCTTTTATTTTCTTCCTTGATGATACCGGTAAAATAATTTGTCTTCTCTTTATCACCCGACACTTTCTCATTTTTCAAAGCATCCACCGCAAGCGATATGGTGGCTAAAGGTGTCTTAAACTCATGTGTCATATTATTGATAAAATCTGATTTTATCTCACTCAGTTTTTTCTGCTTTAATAAAGTCCGGATGGTGATAAAAAATGCGGTAGTAATAATAAGTGTAAAGAGAATAGACCCTAAGATGAACCAGATCATTTCTTTCCAAACCAGTTTTTTTTGATTTGGAACAATAACAGAAAGTAATTCCTCACTTACCAGGTTTTCAAAATTACTTCCGCTGGCAGGTTCCAATGCATACACATGCCTTAAATTATTTGTATCCTCATAGTATTTAAAAAAATTATTACTGTAAACCATGTCTCCGTTTATCGCATTAGCCCTCACATTAAATTCAAATGGATAATTCTGTAAATTATATTTATTAAACCCCATTCGTATAATATCCGAAATTTCTTCCCTGGAAAAACGCTTTATCACCGAGGGTTTAAAATACTGCAACTGAAGCTTATCTCCCGGAAAAAGAATATCATTTTTTTTGGTAATGGGCATGAGGGCATTCTTTTCCTGTGTAAGAATAGTTGCAGCATAACCAACTGCCTCTACAATATAGTATTCTACCTGTGCGTCCTTTATATCCTTTGCGCTCTTGATCCACAAAATCTGAAAAAAAATAAGCCCAAGTAATGAGAGCAGGATCAATATTGTTATGATTGGAAAAATTCTCTTCATCCCTGTAAAGATAGATCAGTATAGGCCTGTAAAATACTGTAAAACCAGTAAACTATAAATTTAACTAAGGTTTAGAAAATACAGCAATAAAAAAATTACCTGCCGATAGTTTTTTACGATTATAATATTACTTTAGAATATGATTCAGCCTGCTCCCGGCATATTATTGATTGCAGACCCTTTTTTAAAGGATCCTAATTTTTTACGCACCGTTGTGATCTTATGTGAACATAAAGAAGAAGGAAGTTTTGGATTTGTTTTAAATAAACAAATTGAACAAACATTGGATGAATTGGTAACTGACCTGGAGGGATATCAATTGCCGGTATACTATGGAGGTCCGGTTCAAATGAATACGATTCACTTTCTGCATCAGTACCCTGACCTTATTCCCGAATCCTGCAAGATCAGTAAAGATATTTACTGGGGTGGAAATTTTGAAACCGTTACTGCACTCATAAAAAACAACAGCCTTGATATTAATAAGATCAAATTCTTTGTTGGCTACAGTGGATGGGGAAACGGACAATTAGCTGATGAACTCAAAGAAAAAAGCTGGCTTACGGTATCTGCAACTCAAACTTTGGTTTTTAATACACAACATGATGAGATATGGAAAGGGAGCCTGCAACATCTCGGTGGGGAGTATGAAATGATGATAAACTTCCCGATTGATCCCCAATTGAATTAGTGAAAGGTAAAATATCAGTTGTGAATGGTGATCCCATCTCAAAACTAAAAAATTATTTTTCGAATTAAATCCAACTATTTTTCAGTTCTCACCATTCACAAATAATTTCCACAAATAATTTACTCAATTTTTCATCTGCTTTTCCGGCAACAGCAATAATTTCAGAGATGTTTACCGGCTGCAGATGATCCGGATCGCATTCATCTGTTATAACACTTACAGCAGCACATGGCAGGCCAATATGATTGGCAACAATAACTTCCGGCACCGTACTCATTCCTACCATATCTGCGCCCATGGCACGCAGCAACCTGTATTCTGCACGTGTTTCCAGGTTGGAACCGGCTACTGCAACATATATCCCCTGTTTAATTTGAATAGATAATTTTTCAGCAGCAGTTACAATTTTTGTATTCAACAAAGTATCATAAGGGCAACACATATCAACAAAACGGTTACCAAATGCAGGGTCATTCAATCCACGTAACGGATTTTCAGGTTGTTCATTGATATGATCTGTTAACATAACCAAATCTCCTTTCTTAAAATCCGGGTTCATCCCTCCGGAAGCATTGCTCAGCAATAAATATTTAATGCCCAGTTCCTTCATCACCCTTACCGGAAATGTAACCTGCTGCATACTATAACCCTCGTAGTAATGAAATCTGCCCTGCATTATCAGCACAGTCATATTACCAATGGTACCATAAATAAGATTGCCTTTGTGAAATTCAACAGTTGCTTCCGGAAAGCCAGGTATATCACTGTAAGGAATTGTCAATTCAACATGAACGCTTTTAACCAATGTTCCTAAACCTGTACCCAGCACAATGCCTGCAACAGGCTTATCAATTCCCTTTGATTTTAAAAAGTCGGCGCAATTTTTTACTTCCATAAAAGAATAAGCCATATCTAAACTATTTAAAGTGAATTTACGTATATTCAAACATAAAAGCTTTACCCCTTAAAAATGAGATTCATCGTATTAATTTTATTATTGCTTCCGGCATATGGCCATTCACAAACTGCCTATAAAACAGGCGATGTGGTGGCAGATCTTAAAATTGGCAAGCTACTGAACTATACATCATCATCTTCAAGTTTAAAAAAAATACAGGGTAACATTACTATCATAGATTTTTTTGGCACCTGGTGTGCCCCCTGCTTAAAAGCATTACCTGAATTAACAGGTTATAAAACAAAATTTAAAGAAGATATCAGTATTTTGCTGGTATCAACTGAGGCTGAAACCAAACTTACCAAATTTATCAGCAGCAGGCAACCCTTTGGTTTTCCTATGCTGGTTGATGAAGACAATTTGTTTACAAGCGCTTTTGGTCCTCCTTCTTATCCATATACTATAGTGCTGGATAAAAATTTAAAAATATTATCTATAACCAATGCCGCAGACCTGTCAGAAACCATGCTGGCAAAATTTATAGAAGAAATGAAACTGATTACCGACACCAAACCGGCGGAACCGGTAATAACCATAAAAAAAGAAACCGTGGAAGCTTCAAAAGTTTACACAGGAAGCAGTAATTCCTTTGTAAAATTATCGCAGGATTTTATGTATGCTGCTAAAACAAATGAATCAACATCAGTCTATATAAAGCAGTTACAGGAGTTAAATTACAACGAACTGCTTACCGGTTTAAAAACTGATGATGATAAAAAAGCATTCTGGATAAATTTATACAATGCCTATACCAATGCTTCGCTGCATGCAAATCCCGATCAATATAAAAGCAGGAATAAATTTTTTAAAAATAATAATATTGTGGTTGCGGGTAAAACATTCAGTCTTGATAAGATAGAACATGGCATTTTACGCAGGAGCAGCATCAAATGGAGCCTGGGTTATTTTTCAAAACTATTTCCCGATAAGACCGAGAAAGAGCTGCGGGTTGATAAACTGGATTACCGCATTCATTTTGCGCTGAATTGTGGAGCTAAAAGCTGTCCCCCCATTGCTTTTTATAACCCGGAGCATTTAAGTACACAATTGGATGTAGCAGCTACAGCTTACTTAAGTTCTGAAGTAAATTACAATGCACAAACAAATATTTTAAAACTGCCCGCAATCCTGAGCTGGTTTCGCCGCGACTTTGGTGGAAAGAAAAAAATGGTTGAATTGCTGAAATCAAAACAATTACTGGCATCAGCTGTTAACCCAAAAGTTACCTTTAAAAAATACGACTGGACACTTTATTTAGATAACAACAAACAATAATTATTTATGAGTAACCATTACTATAATGCTGCGGACCTTGCAAAATTTGGAAACATAAGCGAATACCAAAAAGACCTTGCTGATAAATTTTTTGCCTGGTATGGCGCTGCCTTTGCAGACAGTGCTTTGAGTGCCAAAGAAAAATCTTTGATTGCACTGGCTGTTTCACATGCTGTGCAGTGTCCTTATTGTATTGATGCGTACAGCAGCGATGCGTATGAAAAAGGATACAGCGAAGCACAGATGATGGAAGCTGTTCATATTGCTGCTGCTATAAAAGGTGGTGCAGCATTGGTGCATGGTGTACAGATGATGAATAAGGTGAAGGAAATATCAATGTGATAATCCGGTAAACAGCTGGTCATCAAATTACTTATATGAAATCTTTAAAAGCCGCAGGGAATATTTTAGCTGATAGCCATGAGCAAATAGAAATACTTGAATATGGCGCCAATCATGATGATGCCTTTAACCTGGTACCCTTTCAGCAAAAGCTGGAGAACATTGGTTTGTATCCGTTAAAGCCAACAGCATTGGAAATATTTCAGATTAACGTTGGCAAAATGTGTAACCAGGTATGTAAACATTGTCATGTAGATGCCGGGCCCGACCGTACAGAAATAATGAGACGGGAAACCATGCAGCAATGCCTTGATGTGCTGGCAGCAAATCCTTCTTTTACAACCGTTGATTTAACCGGAGGTGCGCCTGAAATGAATCCGGATTTCAGGTGGTTTGTAGAAGAAATAAAAAAAACAAACAGCAGTATAAAAATCATTGTACGCTGCAATCTTACTATCATCAGGGCCAATAAAAAATATTACGATCTGCCGGAGTTTTACAAATTGCATAATGTAGAAGTGGTATCATCACTCCCCTTTTACTCTAAAGACAGAACCGATAAACAACGTGGCGATGGTGTTTTTGAAGACAGCATTAAAGCACTGCAAATGCTGAATGCTGTTGGTTATGGTTTGCCGGAAAGCGATTTGGTTTTAAATCTTGTGTATAATCCCGCAGGTGCATTTTTACCACCATCGCAATCAGCCTTGGAAAAAGAATTTAAAGATTCGCTGAAAAAAGAATTTGGCATTTCCTTCCATGCCTTGTATGCTATCACCAATCTTCCTGTTAGCCGTTTTTTAGATTTCCTGTTACATAGCGGCAATTACGAAATGTATATGGAAAAATTATTGGCAGCATTTAATCCTGCCGCTGCAGTAAATGTAATGTGCCGTAATACTTTGTCCATAGGCTGGGATGGTTTTATGTACGATTGCGATTTTAACCAGATGCTGGAACTTAAAGTTGATTGCTGCAGCAAACATATTTCTCAATTTAACAGTACTGCATTAACTAATCGTTCAATAGTAGTAAACCAGCATTGCTTTGGCTGTACAGCAGGTGCAGGAAGCAGTTGCGGCGGTGCAGTAACCTAAGTGTATGAAAAACGCATTGATCATATTTGTACGTAATCCCGTTTTGGGTAAAGTAAAAACAAGGCTTGCTGCATCCATTGGTAATGAAAAAGCGTTGATGCTGTATAAGCATTTATTACAACATACGCAGGCAATCTCTGAAAACTTACCGGTTACCAAATTTGTTTTTTACGTCGATTATGTAAATGAAGACGATTTATGGAACGGTTTTGAAAAAAGATTGCAACAGGGCGACGGCCTGGGCGAACGTATGAAAAATGCTTTTACCGGGTTGTTTGAAAAAGGATTTACAAAAATTTGTATTATTGGCAGCGATTGTTATGAGCTGAGCAGTGATATACTTTCTGATGCTTTTGAAAAGCTAAATACTTCAGATGTTGTTGCAGGACCGGTATCAGACGGTGGTTATTATATTTTAGGGATGACCAAATTTTTTCCTGAATTTTTTATAGACAAGGCCTGGAGTACCGACACAGTTTTTGCAGATACGCTGAAAGATGCTGCTAAACTCAATCTCAGCCTGCACCAATTACCCATGCTGCATGATATTGATACAGAAGCCGACTTGCGAAAATCTACGCTTGCATTTTTTGTTTGATTTATAATTATCTTCCCTGCTCAAACAAACTGACATTTGCTTTATTCCTTTGTAAAAATTATTGCCAGGCTTGCCTTACCCATTTACTGCAGGAACCTGGCCATCAACCGGAAAGAACTCTTAAAACACAAGGGACCATTATTGCTTGCTGTAAATCATCCCAATTCTTTTTTAGATGCCATTATTCTTTGTACTTTATTTGATGGCACTGTTTATTCATTGGCCAGAGGCGACGCATTTAAAAATAAATTAGCTGCAAAATTTTTATTCCTTTTTAAAATGTTTCCGGTATACCGTGTTAGTGAAGGTGTTGAAAACATGGAAGAAAATTACAAGACCTTTGAACAATGTAAAGATATATTCAGGCAAAAAAGGATTGTTCTGATCTTCAGCGAAGGTCGCTGTATTAACGAATGGCATTTAAGGGCATTGAAGAAAGGAACTGCCCGGCTTGCTATCAGCAGTTGGGAAGATGGTATTGATCTTAAGATATTACCTGTTGCCATCAACTACAGCTCTTTTAAAAAATTCGGCAAAAACATCAAACTGTTTTTTGGCGATATCATTTCCAAAGAAGACATAGACTATAAAGACACTCATGGGAATGCGATCAGGCAGTTTAATGAAACTTTAAAGTATCAGTTAAGTAAATATGTTTTTGAAATTGAGAGTAACGATAAAACTGCTTTACATAAAGCTTTTTATATTAAACAGTCAATGCCAAAAAAATTAATTTTACTTATTCCTTCAATAATTGGCCTGCTGATACATGCACCCCTTTTCTATTTTGTAAAATGGTTTGCAGATATTCTGGTAAAAGAAGATGGACACGATGATTCGAAAATGGTCGGTTTTTTATTTGTACTTTACCCGGTTTTTCTTTTACTGATATCTTTCCTTGTATTTATCTTCAGTGCAAACCCGCTTTCCTTTTTGTTGCTGCTGATATTACCTTTTACCGCCTGGAGTTTTGTACAGTTAAAAAAACAATTAGATTAAGGATAGCTACTTTAGATAAATCATCCCAGCATTTGTTTGTAGGTTTTTACAATCTCTTGCTGACTGGCACCTTTTTTAAAAAGTTTTACGGCTTTACGGTTTGCCAGTTGCACTTTCAGCCAGCTTCTACCTTCATACTTCCTGGCACTTACCAATGCAGTATCAGCAAATATTTTATACAGGTTTTCCTTCATCAACCTGTTGCAAAATTCATATTCTTCCATTATCAGCATTTCGTTTTTAAATCCGCCTGATTTTTCAAATACTGCTTTGGTTACAAATAAAGTCTGATCGCCTCCATAACAAATAAACCAGTTAAAACGGGTAAACCATGCATTAATTTTCAGCAATAGCTTTGAAGAATCAAATTTTGTTCTGTAACGCCCGAAATCGAAACAATTGTTTACGGCATCAATAATATCAGCAGCAAAATTTACCGGAGGGAAACTGTCGGCATGTACAAAATATAAAATATTACCGCTGGCTTTTGCAGCACCATAATTCATTTGGGCGGCCCTGCCTTTTTGTGGAGAGATTAAAGCAACAGCGCCCGATTTTTCAGCTATGGCAAGGGTTTCATCAACACTTCCCCCATCGCTGATGATTATTTCGGCAACTGCATTTGACCCTTGCAATTGCAGGTAAGCAATCAATTTTCCTATTGATTCGGCTTCGTTGTATGTAGGAATAATGATGGAAATTTTCCTTGCCATGCAAAACAATTTACGAAATAAAAAACCCATACGGTTTGTATGGGTTCAGTTTGTATAAACTTATTTTTATTTAAACTTCTTCAGCACCTTCAACCAAAACTGTTGTTTTGTTATTTAGTACTTCTACAAAACCACTTTTAATTGAATAAGATGTGGTTTGGGATTTATCCTTTAAAATTTTCAGGTTACCGTTTTTTAATGCACTTACCAAAGGAGCATGTCTGTCCAATACTTCAAACAAACCTGCAATGCCGGGTAATTGTACGCCGTACACATCGCCGCTGAAAATTTTCTGTTCTGGTGTAAGAATTTCTAAAGTCATATCAATTATGCTTTTGCCGCTTCCATTAATTTTTTACCTTTTTCAATCGCATCTTCCAAAGTGCCAACCAGGTTGAAAGCTGCTTCCGGATATTCATCTACTTCGCCGTCCATGATAGAGTTAAAACCTCGAATTGTGTCTTCGATAGGAACCAGCACACCTTTTAAACCCGTGAACTGCTCGGCCACAAAGAAAGGCTGGCTTAAGAAACGCTGTACTTTACGTGCACGTGATACAACCAGTTTATCTTCATCACTCAACTCATCCAAACCAAGAATAGCGATGATATCCTGTAATTCTTTATAGCGCTGTAAAATTAATTTTACACGATTAGCTGTGTTATAATGTTCGTCACCAACGATCAATGGAGTAAGAATCCGAGAAGTAGAATCCAATGGATCAACCGCAGGGTAGATACCTAAGTCAGCGATCTTACGACTCAATACCGTAGTAGCATCCAGGTGAGCAAATGTTGTTGCAGGAGCCGGATCGGTCAAATCATCCGCAGGTACGTACACCGCCTGTACGGAAGTAATTGAACCATTTTTGGTAGACGTGATACGCTCCTGCATCAAACCCATTTCGGTGGCCAGTGTAGGCTGGTAACCCACCGCACTTGGCATACGACCAAGCAGGGCCGATACTTCAGAACCTGCCTGTGTGAAACGGAATATATTGTCAACAAAGAACAGGATATCTTTTCCCTGGCCGGTTCCATCTCCATCACGGAAATATTCTGCAATGGTCAAACCGCTCAATGCCACACGGGCACGGGCTCCGGGGGGTTCGTTCATCTGTCCGAATACAAAAGTTGCTTTACTGTCTTCCAGGTCTTTCAGGTTCACCGCACTCAAATCCCATCCGCCTTCTTCCATACTGTGCTTGAACTTGTCGCCATAGTTCATAATACCTGCTTCAATCATTTCCCTCATCAGGTCATTACCTTCACGTGTACGCTCACCCACACCTGCAAATACGGATAAACCGCTGTAGGCCTTGGCAATATTGTTAATCAATTCCTGAATTAATACTGTTTTACCCACTCCGGCACCACCAAACAAACCGATTTTACCGCCTTTTGCATAGGGCTCAATCAAATCAATTACTTTAATACCGGTAAACAATATTTCGGAGGCTGTACTCAGGTTCTCAAACAAAGGGGGCATTGCATGTATGGGGCGGCCACCTTCTTTACTTACCTGTGGCAAACCGTCAATTGCATCGCCGGTTACATTAAACAAGCGGCCTTTAATACCTTCGCCGATTGGCATGGCAATGGGTTTGCCCGTATCAATAACTTCAGTACCACGCACCAAACCTTCGGTACCGTCCATTGCAATGGTACGCACACTGTCTTCGCCAAGGTGCTGCTGCACTTCCATTACCAGAATATCCCCGTTTTCACGTTTCAACTCCAGTGCGTTTAAAATTTCAGGTAATTGTCCGTTGAACTGCACGTCCACAACGGCTCCGATGATTGATTTAACTTTACCAATATTGGCCATACATACTATTTTATAATAAAGAAGCTGTTTTGAGGCCGCAAAGGTAAGGAAGCATGGTTAAAATACCGAAAACAATAGCGATTTTTTGGCAAATGGGGAGATTGCAGGCAATATAGTGGATAACCATTAATATATCCGCCAATACAACCAACCGGCTAAACATACCGGTAAACAAATTGCTGGTTATTATCCGGCATAAGAATGTATACCAGGGCTAACAGCCGCTGCAGATTGAAAACATATGATACTATAATTAAGGAGAAGACGGAGATTGCTCAATTACCAGTCAAAACCGGTTGTTCCGTATTTTTGCTGCCATCCATCAGGGAGATAATCCTCTCCAGGTCAGCAACCCTTTGTTTCAGGAAATCATTTTGGAAAACGACCTTATCCATGTCAGCTTTCGGAACATATACCAGATCCGGGTCCAGCATTGTCTGTGTACCAAAATACGTTTCTTCAAAGTTAAGATTCAGTACTTCGCAAAGCCTTTCCAGCTTTTTTCGTGGAATATCTTCCTTCCTGAAAATGTCGTAAAGTGAGCTGACTGGTATTTCGGCCAGCCGGGCAATATCGTGTACCCTTAACTTACTGGCATCTACGGCAGCTTTAATTATTTTGCCCTGATGATGATGTATCGGCATAGCGGAGGTTGTTTTATCTTGATTCAAAAAAATATTTTTTTGTTTTTTTGGAATTTTGAACGATTTTTCGTAATATTGTATAACTAAAATAGGAAATTAATTCTCAAAATAAGAATTTTACGCCAATAACACCCAAAAACCATGGAAAAAAAAGTTTATACCAATCATTGGAAACGTTTTCACGACAGCCTTGAAGAAGGTATTGCCAAACGGTACAAGCAACAGATTGAAAGAATTCTGTGCATCTCCCAATCGGCATTTTACCGTAAAATAAAGGATCCTGAGCGCTTTCTGAGTATTGCTGAGAAGCAGGCTATTGCCCGTGTATACAATTTAAAAGATTATTATTTATTCCCGGAGCTTGAGTCTGAAACTAATAATCAGGTAATGCCGGGGGAGGATTAGCATGAGGCCGGACAAGGAGAGATTTTATTTTTTCCGCCAAACCTGCTCTCTCCG
>JANNDO010000003.1:0-43304 GCA_031387825.1 Chitinophagaceae bacterium
TGATAAATTCTTCTCTTGCCAAACCCACACCGGCATTGGGTAAATGCGAAAACCTGAATGCCAGGTTTGGTGAAGCCACATTGAGCATAATGGGTGTTTTCACTTTTGGCAGATCTTTTAAATCGGTTTCTATTTTTGTAAAAGGCACATCGCCTTCATATATAATGCCTTCATCACCTTCGGCACACGAAGCAGTTACGACCTGGCCATCTGTTAATAATTCCGTAGCAACACCACAACCTACAATAGCAGGCACACCCAATTCTCTTGCAACAATAGCTGCATGGCAGGTACGGCCACCCTTGTTAGTTATAATGGCAGATGCTTTTTTCATTATTGGTTCCCAGTCGGGGTCTGTCATATCTGTTACCAATACATCACCTGCTTTAAACTCATGCCCTTCGGAAATCCTTTTATCTAACGAAAATAAAATAGATACTTTACCGGTACCAATTTTATCCCCCACGGCTATTCCTTTAAACAAGGTCTTCCGTGGAGAAGAAGCATCCATGATATATTCTGTTATTTTCGAAAAATCTTTTCTTGAATGAATGGTTTCCGGCCTTGCCTGTACAATAAATAATTCTTTAGAAAGTCCATCAAGCGCCCACTCTACATCCATTGGGCACCAATGGCCTTTTAGCTTACTATAATATTCTTCAATTCTTGTAACCCATTGCGACAGCAGAATAATCGTTTCGTCTTTTAAACAATAACGTTGCTGCAATGGCCTTTCCACAGGAATGATCTGTACCCTTTCATCCGGGTTATCGCCATATACCATCATCTTATCTTTTTTACCTAATTTTTTTTCGATGATGCTACTGAATCCTTTTTGCAATGCAGGTTTAAACACAATATATTCATCAGGTGATACTGAACCCTGCACAATCATTTCTCCTAACCCAAAAGATGCATTTATTACCACTACATCTTTAAATCCACTTTCCGTATCTAAAGAAAAGGCTACTCCCGAAGCACCCAAATCGCTCCGTACCATTTTTTGCACACATACCGAAAGGCCGATGCTGAAATGATCGTAACCAAAACTTTGCCGGTAACTTATTGCCCTGTCAGTAAAAATGGAAGCAAAACAATTTCGTACGGCATTCATCAAAGGTGCAGGGCCACGTACGTTAAGATAGGTTTCCTGCTGCCCTGCAAAGGAAGCATCCGGTAAATCTTCGGCAGTGGCAGATGAACGCACTGCCACATCGGTCATATCCTGATCGTAAGTTTTACTCAGTTCATAATATTTTTCAATGATGGCATCGCTCAGATCACGGGGAAATTTGGCGTTCTTCAAAAGCTGCCTGGCCAGTAAACCTCCGCGGCGCAAAGATTCAATGTCATCTAACTTAATATCATTGATGATGCGGTGTATCTGCTCGTCTAAATTGTTATAGCGTATGAATTCACGATAAGCAGCAACAGTTACCACAAATCCACCGGGTATCTGTATTCCAAGCTGGGTCAGGTTTTGAAGCATCTCACCAAGTGATGCGTTCTTACCACCAACCTGTTCAATATCACCCATCCCTACTTTGTGCAGGTCGGCTAAATAATCAGTAGAGTTCATGTTAGAAGGATTATGCAGTTAAACAATCGTTAGGCTAAAGTAATCCAATATAATTATAACAATTGGAAAGTACATGACATTTTTTTAAAATTTAATGATGAGGCCATCGTTTATTAATGAGCCAATTGAAATAACTTTGGTAGCATCTCAGTTTAATGTTAATCTATTAGTGAACTGTCAGGCTGAGCTTGTCGAAGCCGGTATGGTTTCAATGTAACCCGCCTTCGACATCCGCCTGCTGGCGGAGACAACTTCTCTTACTTAAACGATCTTATAACTTTAGTACATGAAACGAAAAGATTTTCTTTCCTCTGTTGTTCCGCTGGCAGCCACATTTACATCTGTTGCCAAAGGAAGAACAGCACTTGATACCGAAAAACCTGCTACTGTTCCACCTTATTTAAAAAAAGGGGATATAGTTGGTATCTGCTGCCCGGCAGGATTTATTACCCTGGAAGATATTCAACCGGCAATAATTAAATTAAAAGAATGGGGTTATAATGTTAAAGTTGGCGACACCATCGGCAAAAAAGATTTTACCTATGGTGGCACTGATGAGGACCGTACGAATGATCTTCAGCAGATGCTGGATGATAAAACAGTCAAAGCCATTATGTGTGCAAGGGGTGGTTATGGCGCTGTAAGGATAGTTGATAAACTTGATTTTAAAAGACTGAAAGCTTATCCTAAATGGATCATCGGTTTTAGTGACGTCACTGTTTTTCATTCGCACATTAATGAAAATTACAGGCTTGCCTCCATCCATTCTAAAATGTGTAACAGTTTTCCCAAAGACTGGGCTGCGGCTGAGCCGGTACAGATTGAAACCATCGAGTCCATCAATAAATGTTTGAAGGGAGAAAAAATGCGGTATCTCTTTACGCCCAATGAAAAGAACAGGACGGGACTTGCCTTTGGTGAGCTTATTGGCGGCAATTTAAAAACACTTGAATCGCTGGCCGGCAGCAGATCAGATATTCAGACAGCAAATAAAATTTTATTTGTAGAAGATACCGGCGAATATCTCTACAGCATTGACCGTATGTTCTGGAATTTAAAACGTACAGGTAAATTATCTAAACTGAAAGGCCTCATCGTTGGTGGATTTAAAATTAAAACCGATGATACAGGTGAAGAGTTTGGAAAAACACTTATGGATATAGTGCTGGAAAAAGTGAGTGAATACAGCTACCCCGTATGTTTTGATTTTCCGGTTGGGCACCAAAAAAATAATTTTGCATTAAAGTGTGGTGTTATACATACACTGGGTGTGCACTTAAATGAGTGCAGGCTGAGTGAAGGATAACTGAGCATTGAACGTTGGTAGTTGAATATTGAACATTAAAAAAAACTATCAATACACAATGTTCAACGCTCAATATTCAATTAGCGCAACAATATACTTGTTCCTTTTGTACTTACAAATTTACCTGACCATGGATCAATATAGTTTAGCATCCATACAAAGGTTCCGGTTGATGCAGGATTTCCTTTAAAATTACCATCCCATCCTTCAAGTGGATTAGTTGTGTTGAATACCAACTGGCCTAAACGGTTAAACACTTTAAAGGAAAAGTTTTTAGCAAGATCGGCATTCAATGCTTTTAAGAGATCATTCACTCCATCGTTATTGGGTGTAAAAGCTCCGGGCACCCTGATGAGGCAGGCATTCAATACTTTTATCGACACGGCATCATATCCCCGGCAACCATTATTGTCTGCAGTGAGTGCATAAGTTCTTGTAACCGGAGATGTATATATCTGTGATGTGGTTTCACCACTATTCCATTGGTAAGTATAATTTGCAACCGGTGGCACACCAAGCAGCATTATATCCGACAGGCAAAGTACTGTATCGGGGCCAAGATTAACTTTTGGAACAGCATAAACCGGTACTGTTTTACTTACGATTGAAGTACCGCAATATTTATCCTGGCCGGTGAGGGTGATCGTATAAACCCCTTCATTGGCATAAGAAAAATTCACATCCACTTCGTTTGTAAAAGTTTTACCATCGCCATTATCCCAAACATAAGAAGTTATGGTATTGGCTATTTTTCTTGTCAATAAAACTGTGTTGCCGGTACAATACTGCGGCCTCAGCCCGATAAAATCAATAAAGGCCGTGGTATTTACCGTAAGCAATTTGCTGGCCGTACCTGTACATCCATGATTGTCTGTAACCGTTAACTGAACATTATACAAATTAGGTGTGGGGTAAACATGTGTTGGCGGGTTTGCACCATTGAACTGTGTGGCATCACCAAAGTCCCATAAATAATTAATGATATTGCCTGTTGATGTATTTGTAAAGTTCACTGGTGTGTTGATACAGAATGTATCGGCAAGGTTAGTAGTAAAGCCGGCAGTAAATACATTACCCAACGTAATGGTTTGCGTTGTCGTATCGTTGCAGTAGCCATTGGATACTATTAATTGTATAGTAACTGTAGGCGTGGCCGCAGGAAATACTTTGGTCACTGCCTGTCCGGTTGTTGAGGTGCCGTCACTGAAATTCCATGTCCATGAATTAGCCCCGTTACCGCCGGGATGAGAAAGTACGATCGTATCGGTACCGCATCCCCACCTCACCAGGCTGGTAAATACAGCCGAAGGTTTTCCAAGTACATTAAATGAAATGGTTTCGGCAGGGTTTTGTTTTGCATTGCAGGTATCAGTTATGCCGGTACCATTTGCCCCGATCGTATTATGCAGTACATAATTACCTGGCGTATTGATGGCCGATGCAAACTGCAGCAATATCCAATTGGTATATCCTTGTGTACCACAGGTAACATCAGGTGTGGCAGAAACAATATTTACTGCAGACGGGCCGGTTATATTAAAATCGGAACCATTGGCGCTGATGCTGCTGCACAAAATAGGATGGTTGTAAAACACTTTTACAAAACCCGGGTTACATTTATCTGTTTGTACAGAATCGAATACAGGCCTGGAGGCCTGCGTAGTATTAAATGCTTTGGTATAGCCCGCAGGTATGTAAGAAAAACAAGTATCAGATATGGTAGTTCCATCAGGAATACCATTATTTACAATCACATTATAATTACCAGCCGGCAACGGATTCTGCAGGTTCATTGTGATCTGCGTTGTATATACTCCTCCAACACAATTATACGTGATTGAATTAACGGGCCAGGCGCCAGGGCTTATTGACAATTCACTGCCTGTTGGAGTTATCGTGCTGCAGAGGACCGGTTTGTCAAAATTCAACACAACTTTATCGGGGTGGCATTCATCAAAATTAACGGTTTGAATTACCGGTGGCGGCGTAGTGGTATTTATAGTAAATGGTGTACTGTTACCAACAGGTATCGAATTATTACAGGTATCGATCAATGTATTGCCATCACCTCCGTTATTAATTACCAATTGGTAATTACCTGCAGGCAATGGATTTTGTAAAACAATTTGTAAGGTGCTTGTATACATGGGGCCTGTACCGCATACAGATTGAATAGAAGTGATGGTTGGATTGCCCGGTAAAATAGAAAATTCACTGAAGTTTGGCTGAGTTATACTTGTACACCAAACCGGTTTGGAAAATGTTACATCTAAAACAGTGGGTGCACAACCGGTATAGCCGATTGTATTCACCTGTGCAGGTGCTATTACGGGCACGGCGAAATTTACAGTAGTCCCAACAGGCATGGCAGTCTGGCAAACATCCAGCAATGTGTTCAAATCTGTACCATCATTAACAGTGATCTGGTGCCCTCCCGGAGATAAAGGAGCCGCTAACTGTAAGGTAAGTGTGGTAAATGCATTTAGTCCGAAACCGCAAGTTGATGTGATGCTGGTAATGGCAGCTGGAACTCCATCAATGTAGAATTCATTACCAAGCGGTGTTAAACTGCTGCACAAAATATCTTCTGAAAAAACCAGTTTAAGCGATGATGCATTACAGCCAACAATGGCAGCGCTTAAAAGGTTTGGTAACTGGTTATCGGTAAGTACTGCTGTGCCTCCGCTAAAATCAAGGGTATAACCTGCCGTGGAATTAATGTAGTTATTTACCATAAGTAAGTAATCATGGCCTGCAATTAAATCGGGCATGCGATTAAATGGAGGATAAGCAGCACCGCCACAGTTTATATCCAGAGTACCCGCAGTACTACAACCTGTAGGCCCTGTAATACCGCTTAGGTTTAAAGAAATTCCTAAATTCACATTATAAACATCTCCGGGAGGAAGTCCAGTATGGTCCATTATCTCCCAATCATAGTCATCACTGGGGTTGTTAGGAATTAATGTAAAACCCAAAGTGCCGGATTGATAACAGTGAAATTTATACCAAACAGAATTACTGCTGGTCAGCGGAGTACCGGGGCACGCCATAAAAGGTAAATTTGGTCCTGTGCAAGAGGTTACTGATGGCTGAAAAAAAGTAAGAATACCACAAACCGCATAAGCAGTTTGTGCTGACCTGCCGGCTTGGCCGGCGCAAGGGGGCTGAGCTTTTGCAATAAATGTTATAAAAGATAAAACAAGTAATAGAGTTGTTCTCATTGTTTAATTTTGGATTTGTAAATTTAATCAAAAAGCCTGCCCGATTTGCTAATATTGCAGATAAACTTTACACATGATAAAAATTCCCCCTTACTTAAAAAAAGGCGATTGCATTGGCATAACCTGCCCTGCCGGCTATATGGCTGCGGATAAAGCACAAACCTGTATTCATACTTTGCAGGGCTGGGGCTTCCAGGTGATGGTGGGTAAGACCCTGGGTAGCCGGTCAAAAAATTATTTTAGTGCTACTGATGAAGACAGAAGGGATGAACTGCAGGCCATGCTGGATGATGAGAACATTAAAGCCATTCTTTTTGGCCGGGGTGGTTATGGCATGGGGAGGATCATTGACCAACTAGACTTCACCGGGTTTAAAAAGAACCCCAAGTGGGTCATTGGCTTCAGCGATATTACGGTTTTGCATTGCCACCTGTTTACAAAAATAAAAACAGCCTCGTTACATGCACCCATGGCCGCTGCTTTTAATGAGGGAGAAAATGAATTTATCAAATCGTTGCACAATGCCATCATTGGCAAAAAAGCAAAATATACCTGTGCTGCACATGCTTTCAACAAAACCGGGGCAGCCACCGCTGAATTGATTGGCGGCAACCTCTCTTTGCTGGCACATCTGACCGGAACCGCATCGGCCATCAACACAAAAAATAAAATACTTTTTATTGAAGACATAGGTGAATACTTTTATAATATTGACCGCATGATGTACCAGTTAAAACGAAGCGGACAATTAGATGGCCTGGCCGGGCTTATTGTTGGTGGGTTTACCGATATGAAAGACACCGAACGCCCCTTTGGAAAAACAGCTTACGAAGTGATAATAGAAATTACGGCAGGATACCATTATCCAATTTGCTTTGGTTTCCCGGTCAGTCATGGAAAAGAAAATTATGCGTTGAAGATCGGTGTATCCTATACTTTAAAAGTAAGTAAGGGTAAGAGCACGTTAACGGAGTAATGTCTCAGTTCAAGAAGCTGTCAGGTTTAGCTTGTCGAAACCGGTAAGATTCGTTATGTAACCCGCCTTCGACAAGCTCAGGCTGACAGTTTTTGCATAAGACAGATCAAAGTCGGATATAAGTTAACGGAGGTTTAATAAACTGTCTAATTTTTGTTTAAAGAGATCAAAATCATTCAGGTTTTGATGTGTGCCTTTTTCGATCGTTATAAATTCATCGGTTGGTTTTAAAACCGTTTTTAGTTTTGCAGCACAACGGTAAGGTATCACCCCATCACCAGTTCCATGAAAAATGCTTATTGGGTAATGCACATCCTGCAAAAATTTATAGGATGGAATTTTATAGGTTGACATAGCAGCCGTTGGATAAATGAAAGCATAACAACTGAACAGCGATGGGATACTGTAGTACGGCGTTTCTAATATCATCCTTTTACAATCTGATTCGGATGCCACATAAGCCGCAATGCCTGTTCCAAAAGATTTTCCGTAGATGATGATACTGTCCTTACCATAGCGGCTTGCCGCCATTTTCTGAACCTGCAAAGCCTGTTGGTACATTTTTTTTTCGGTGCGTTCGCCGGTGCTTTTGCCAAAACCGGGATAGTCTTCCATCCAAACCTCGTAACCATGTTTGGTAAAGTTGCCGGCAAATTTTGCATAGCGTTCTATATTCTCTTTATTGCCATGAAAATAAATGACCACTCCCCTTCTTATCGGATCTTTCGGAAAAAATTTTATCATGTTCATCGTATCCGTTTCATTGAAAGGAATATTCAGTTCTTCGAACGGAACTTTAAAATCATACACATAAGCAGCGGATAATTTTTCAGGGTGAAACAAAAATTTCTCCTGCAGGTAATACAAGGCAATACCTATGCTGCTGTAGAGGATGATAATGATCTTTAGCCAGCGGAAAATGATCTTTCTTTTCATAAAGGAGTGCAAGATACGAGCTGCAAGTCACAAGCTACAAGGGGGCAAGTTTTATACTTGTAAAACTTTTATATAAGTCAAAACAGTTTTAAATTCATTTGCTTCCCCTTGCAGCTTCTCCCCTTGTGGCTGGACAATGGGGCAAGTTTTATGTTTATAAAGCCTTCATTTAAATCAACAACTACTTTGAGTCCGCCTGCTTCTCCCTTGCAGCTTCTCCCCTTGTAGCTTAAACAGGTTTAGTATTGAAGAATGTCTCGTATAAAATTATGATATTCCGGAAATGTAGAAAGGTTATTATGTTTGCCGCCTTTAATGCGGATGAGGGTTATCTTCCTTGGGTTTAAAGCCTGCAGTTTTTCGCTGTTGCTGATGGGTATCAGCCAGTCGCTGGTGCCATGCAGGATATACGTATGGCAGTTCACATGCTTTATCCATTTATCGGTACGCAAATGAAAACGCAACACATATTTTACCGGCAGTATGGGCAAAAAACGTTCAATGGTCTTTTTAAAACTGAAATAGGGTGCATCAAGAATAAGATAACGGGGTTTGTTATCGCTGGCAATTTTACAGGCAAAACCGCTGCCCAGGCTTCTTCCGTAAACAATAAGGTGATGTTCAGGAAATTTCTCCAGCAATTTGTTATACACAAACTGCATATCGTTCAGCATATCTTTTTCATTTCTCTTACCGGTACTTTTACCAAAGCCCCGGTAATCTACCAGCACCACGTCATAATTATAGCGGTAAAAATCCCTGGCGTATTTTGCCCAGCCCTTTATGCTGCGGCTGTTGCCATGAAAATATAAAATAAGCCCCAATGGTTTTTCTACAGTAAAATGCAAACCATTTATCCTTACTCCCGGCTCCACATCAAAAAACAATTCTTCAAAAGGAACATCGTATTTGTAAATGAAATCCTGTTTTAATTTTTCGGGCTTGAAAATTAATTTCTCCTGCAATAGATAAGCAAGCAGTGAAAGGACAACGATGCCGGCAATGATATAGAGGGCGATCTGAAGCAAAAGCAGTTAATTGTTATTTGTTAAAGGCTAATGGTTTGCATTCTGTTAAATTAAGCATTCTGCTTCAAACGATTAACTCTTAACTTTTAACCTATAACTTTTTTCCAGGCTTCGGTGCCTCCAATAAGATTTATAAGATTTGTAAAAGGAAATTTTTCCTGCAGGCGGTGAATGGCTATTTGGCTGCGTATGCCTTTGCGGCAATAGACAATCACCGGTTTATCAGTCGCTATTTTTTCAACCTGCTGTACAATTTCATTTAGAGGGATCAATTCGCCGCCAATATTAAATTCACTGTGTTCGTCAGGTTCACGAACATCAACCAGTTGAAAGGCTTCTTTATTGTTTATTTTTTCCAGCAGTGCTGCTGCAGTAATTGAATTCATGCCCCTAAATCTCCGCCAGCCGGCGGAGACTTTACAGTTTAATGGTTTAAAATATTTTCGATATACATACTATCTCTCTTGCTAAAAGATAAAAGCGATTAATATTCTAATACTCCAGGTCCCCTCATCCTGAGCGTAGCCGAAGGGTAGGGGGCGGAGGGGTCCTACTCTTCTTCTTCCGGATAAACCCTTTTCAATTTCAATTTGCTCATGGGCGAAATGATGAGGGGAAATTTCTCTACCTGCACAATATTGGGCGACAGGCCAAACCCTTTTTCTTCACTCAGCGAAATTTCTTTCAGCCAGAAATAAAATTTCATGATGATCCGTTCAAAGAAAGGCAGTTCATTATCCTGGCTCAGGAATTTTTCCATCACCACAAACTGAAAATCGCCTACTACATTATTACGCTGCTGGCTTTCGTAGCGGCTGGTAACATTCACTTCCCGGTTGGCCACCAGGTCTTCCACCACTTTTTTAAACATCAGGTTGATCTTGGGTGCCATACGGAAGCCCAAACGGAATTCTACACGGATAATATCATTGGGGATGATGTGCTCAACCGAATATTCACAGGTATAGGGATCATCCATCGTATCTACATGCACAAACCAAAAAATATCGGCACGTTTTGGCTTACCGCTTAATATGGAATAGATGATCTTATGTTCAATCTCTTTAGGATTATTGGCGCTGGTTAAATACACCAGGTGTGTGGCATATTTGGGAACCGAAGTATCGTTGCTTAATTCTTCGAGCTTGGGTACATACTCTTCGAGCCGTACAAATTCCACATACCGGTTTTTAATTTTCCGGCTACGGAACCAAACGTACATCACTGAGAACATACAGAACCCGATCATTAAAGTAATATAACCGCCATGCACAAATTTATCCATCAATGCAATGAGGAATGAAACTTCCACGATAAAATAAGCAGCCAGGAAAACATAGATAAGCCCGGGCTTTATCCTGTGCAATACCATATAATTGGCAAACAGGATGGTGGTCATGATCATGGTGGTGATGATGGCCAGGCCATAGGCAGCCTCCATTTTAGTTGATTCCCTGAAGAACAACACCACACCTACACAGCCGATAAACAATAAAGTGTTTATGGCCGGAATAAATATCTGTCCTTTAGCTTCAGTAGGATAATTGATCTTTAATTTGGGCCATAGGTTCAGGCGGATGGCTTCGTTAATTAAAGTGAAGGAACCGGTTACCATGGCCTGGCTGGCAATAATAGCAGCACTGGTAGCAATAATAACTCCCGGCACAATAAACCAGTTTGGCATCAGGTCGTAAAATGCATTGATACCTTCGGCATTAATAGTTGCTTTATCAAGTAGTTTTAAATTATGGAGTTTTAATAAACTGGCACCCTGTCCAAAATAGTTGAGCAGTAAACAGAACTTTACAAATATCCAGGAGATACGGATATTACCCCTGCCGCAATGGCCAAGGTCGCTGTACAATGCTTCGGCGCCCGTGGTACATAAAAACACAGCGCCCAGTAACCAGAAACCTTCGGGATAAGTAAAAAGGAAATGAATGGCATAGTAGGGATTCAGCGCTTTGAAAATAGACAGGTCATCACTGATATGTATAAGCCCCAACACAGCCAGCATACCAAACCAAACCGACATGAAGGGTCCAAAAAATTTACCGATATTGGAAGTGCCAAACTGCTGCATAAAAAAGAAAACAGCAATAATACCCAGCACTACATAAACAATGGTATCCTGGCTAAGGTCGTGAAATTTGGGAAGCTCCTTTAAACCCTCAATGGCTGATGTAATGGAGATGGGTGGTGTAATAATACCATCCGATAAAAGTGCAGCGCCACCAAGCATTGCCGGAATTACCAGCCATTTTCTGCGTCGCCTTACCAGGGCAAACAAAGCAAATATGCCACCTTCACCGCGGTTATCGGCCCTAAGGACCAGTATCACATATTTAATAGTGGTGAGTAATGTGATCGTCCAGATGATGAGGGAGAGCGTTCCCAGTATCAGGGTTTCATCAACTACCCTTCCTTTAATGATGGAGTTAAAAACGTAAAGTGGTGAGGTACCAATATCGCCGTAGATAATTCCCAAAGCAACCAGCAGGCCTGCTGCTGTTACTTTATTAACATGTTTTGACACACAAAATATTTAAATGTTCGCCCCTAACGAAAAACAATTTACAAATGTAGAAGTAAAACGTATAAAAAGGGAGAAATATTTTTTAAATTAAAAAGTGGCAAACCTTGCAAGAACAATTTCTCATTCGTTTCCTTCGCACATTTTGTGGTTATGCCCTTCAGCACGTTTGGTTAATAAAAGTTACCGGTTTTTAAAAAAGATACACACTGCATATCTTTGCAAATCTGTTACCGGCCATCAAAAAACAATTTTTGAATCAATATGATCAAAACCATAAGAACGGACTCCAATGATAAAGATTTCCGGGAGCTTGTAAAAGATCTTGATATTGACCTGGCCATCCGAGACGGGGCCGAACATTCTTTTTATGCCCGGTTCAATAAGATCGATTTGATAAAACATGTGGTGGTTGTTTACGACGGCGATGAACCTGTGGGTTGTGGCGCTGTTAAGGAATTTTCGGCAGATACTATGGAGGTCAAACGGATGTATGTTCCACCAAACAGGCGGGGGCAGGGTATTGCTTGCATAGTATTAAAAGAACTGGAAGACTGGTGCAGGGAGATGAACTATACAAAATGCATTTTGGAAACGGGCAAAAAACAACCTGAAGCTATTGCGCTTTATAAAAAGAATAATTACAGCATCATCCCAAACTATGGTCAATATAAAAATGTAGAAAACAGCCTGTGCTTTGAAAAAGAACTGGCTAAATAAAGAACAGGATAGCTGCAAAGGCTGGTGGAAAAAAATAAATATAAAAAAAACACAATTTTTAGGCTTTAAAACTGTTTATTAACTGGTATAAGTACGAGGTTAAATTACGTTATCCATTACCTACGAATCCATATCAGTTTAGATCCATGTTCACTAAAGCTACACTCAGGCCATTTATTTTATTGTTCATAACAATAGTTGCTGTTAGTTTTCACACTAAGGGCCAGTTAGCAGCCGATTTTTCAGCCACACCAACTTCGGGATGTTCGCCTCAAATAGTAAACTTCACCGACCTGTCAACAGGCAATCCAACACAGTGGCGGTGGGACCTGGGCAATGGCACCATTTCTTTTACACAAAACCCTTCCTCTACCTATTTTACGCCGGGGCTATACACGATAAAACTTGTTATTCAAAATGTGGCCGGTACCGCTGACTCAATAACAAAAATAAACTACATCACCATATTCAGTATCCCGGTGGTAAATTTTTCGGCAACGCCAACATTCGGTTGTATTCCCTTACCTGTGCAGTTCACTGATCTCAGCAATCCCGGAAATTCGCCAATAACAAACTGGCTTTGGGATTTTGGCGATGGTAATACAAGCACTGCACAAAATCCTGTGCATACTTATTCGTCGGCCGGAAACTTTAATGTTACACTGCAGGTTGTAAATACCGCCGGTTGTTCTAAAACCTTAACCAAAAATAATTTTATACAGGCAAGTAACGGGGTTACTGCCAACTTTACAAATACTTTACCAACCGGTTGCAGTCTTCCGGTAACGATAAATTTTACCAATACCTCAACCGGCTCAGGAACACTCAGTTATTTGTGGGACTTTGGTGATGGAGGAACTTCCACCTTACCAAGCCCGGCACATACCTACCTGTCGGCAGGAAGTTATACAGTTACTTTGCTGGTAACAAGCAGTACCGGATGCAGTAATACTATTATAAAAGCCAATGCGGTTGTTATAAATTTCATCCAGGCATCTTTTAACGATCCGGCCAGTGTTTGTCAAAACAGCCCTGTAAGTTTTATAAATACAACTACTCCTGCACCCAGTTCGGTTTTATGGAGTTTTGGTGATGCTACCACTTCAACAGCGCTTAATCCAACTAAAATATATGCCGCTCCGGGTTTTTATGCGGTAAAATTAGTTGCTTACCTGGGTGCCTGCGCCGATTCTGTAACTCATGCCATTAATGTTTTACCAAAACCAACAGTAGCTTTTTCTGCTGTAAACCGAACGGCATGTACACCCCCATTAACCGTAAATTTTTCGAATGCAGGCACAGCAGGTGCAACCTACAACTGGGACTTTGGTGATGGCGGCACATCAACACTGCAAAACCCGTCACATACTTATACAAGCTATGGTACATTCAGTGTAAAATTGGTTGTAACAAATTTTGTTGGCTGCAGTGATTCGCTTGTAATGACTAATTATGTTCAGGTAGAAGCTCCACAGGTTACTATAAATAATTTACCGCAAAGTAATTGTGCGCCGCTAACCTTCACCTTTTCATCAACTGTTGTTTCGCCCGATCCCATAGTAAGTTATTTTTGGGATTTTGGCGATGCCACCACTTCCACGTTACCAAATCCAACACATATATTTCCTGTTGGTTCCTACGATATCACTTTAATTGTTACAACAGCCGGTGGATGTACTGATACTGCTTTTGTCCGTTCGGGCATTAATGCAGATGCAAAACCAACAGCTAATTTTTCGGCAGCGCCAAGAGATGTATGTGCACATGTTGATGTGCTCTTTACAGATCTGTCAAGCTCAAATGTAACCCGTTGGTTATGGGATTTTGGCGATGGTAACACTTCAACCAGCCAAAACCCTTCACATCATTATGATGATACGGGCTTCTTCACTATACGTTTAATTGTATGGAATAATAACTGTCCGGATACGATAACTTTTATTGATTACATTCATATAAACCCTCCCATCGCCGCTTTCGGGCCAAGCTTCAGTTGTGCAAATAAACGGGTAATCACTTTTACGGATAATTCAATTGGCGCTGATGAATGGCATTGGGATTTTGGAGATGGTGCTACTTCCACTTTACAAAATAATATACATACTTACCCGGATAGCGGTACCTATATTATTACGTTGATCGTCGTCAATCATACCACGGGTTGTTCCGATACGATTGCCCACGCTATCAGGATCATTGAACAAGTGGCTAATTTCCTTGCCATTGATACCGTGATCTGCCGGAACAGTTCTACAATATTTAATGCGATCGGTAATACTCCCGGCACTATCGCAACCTATGACTGGGATTTTGGTGATGGCGGAACGGGCACCGGATCAAGCATTGCACATACATTTATTAATGCAGGCTTGTATACAGTAAGATTAATCATTACAGATATTGCCGGTTGCAAAGACACCCTCACAAAATTGCAATACATAAGGGTTGATGGCCCCAAAGCAGCATTTACCATTCCAAACGGAGGAAGCTGTTTAAATAGTTTAGTAACTTTTATTGATGGTTCAACCGATGATGGTATTCATCCTATCGTAAGCTGGACCTGGAATTTTGGCGACGGCAACATTCAAACATATTCGGCTCCGCCATTTACACATTTCTATAATAGCCCGGGCAGTTATGTAGTTACATTAAAAACAACTGATGCAGTTGGCTGTGCGGACAGTACCACAAATACACAGACCATTGTTATTTCAAACCCGGCAGCAGATTTTACACGTTCCGATACTGTTGCCTGTCCTAACCACATCATCAGCTTTACCAACACCTCTACCGGGCCAAACCTGGCATACGTATGGGACTTTGGTGATGGTAATACAAGTAATGGTACCAATCCTACTCATGCTTATACCGCAGAGGGATATTATATTGTGTCTTTACAAATTACCGACCAATATGGTTGCCAGGATTCAATAAATAAAATTGTACAGGTGGCGGCGCCACATGCAAGTTTTATTGTTCCTGATTCTGTAAATACCTGTCCGCCATTAATTGCAAATTTTACCAACACTTCGGTAAATGCCTATACCTATAGCTGGGATTTTGGAGATGGCAGTACATCAACTGCACCAAACCCCATACATATTTATAATAACCCGGGCATTTATATAGCCAGGTTATTTATCAGCGGGCCGGGTAATAATTGTTTTGATACTGCTTATAAACAAATAACCATCCAGGGTCCATCAGGAACATTTACCTATAGCCCTTTAATAGGATGTAAACCGCTTACCGTAAATTTTTCGGCCAATGCAATAAATAACCAATCCTTTATCTGGGATTTTAATGACGGAACAACTATCAGTACGCCCGATTCAATAATTTCATATACCTATACATTACTGGGTGCCTATGTTCCTAAAATTATTTTAGTTGACCAGAACGGTTGCCAGGTTCCCATTTTCGGGCCAGACACGATAAATGTAAAAGGGGTTAAAGCTGTTTTTGGTTATGATGGCTTACCAGTTTGTGATCTTGGCATCATTCAATTTACCGACTCATCACAAATAAATGACCTTAGTGCAACTTATGCATGGGACTTTGGTGATGGCGGCACTTCTACCTTACAAAATCCATCACACTTGTATTCGGCCCCCGGCCAATATACCCCGCAATTAATTGTATCAACAAACAGCGGATGTGTTGATACCACAACGCTGCCACTTCCAGTAAGAATTGTTGCATCGCCCCAGGCTGATTTCACAAATGCAATAAGTGATTGTACACCGGTTTCAGCAATATTTAACGGCATACTAAATGTGCCTGACACATCTGCAATTACCTGGAACTGGGTTTTTGGAAATGGGAATACATCAAATCTGCAAAACCCTCCTGCCCAGGTTTACACAATACCGCAGGTTTATAATGTCAGGTTGGTTGCAACCAACAGTACAGGTTGTAAAGACACGGTGGATAAAAATTTTGAAGTATATCCCTTACCTGTCATTGATGCAATTCCTGATCTGCAGATATGCAGAGGTACACCCACACAATTAAATGCCATCGGAGGCGCCAGCTATATATGGAGCCCTGCTACGGGGTTAAGTTGTACAAACTGTGCAAACCCGGTGGCCTCACCTGATTCCACAACAAAATACTGGGTAACGGGTACCTCCATTTATGGATGCAGCAATATTGATTCGATTAATATCAGGGTGATACAGCCTTTTGTAATGGCCAATAAAAATGATGATACAATTTGTGTGGGCAGTTCAGTAAGATTATTTGCATCGGGTGCAAACAGTTATCAATGGTCACCTTCGTCAGGTTTGAGTAATCCTGCGTCTCCCTTACCCCTGGCAAGCCCTCAAACAACCACAACTTATATGGTAGTTGGCAGTGATGCGTATGGCTGTTTTAAAGATACCGGGTATACAACCATTAAAGTTTATCCAATTCCAAAAGTAGATGCCGGTAAAGATATTACAATGAAGAATGGCGGCCAGCCGGTAGTGTTAACACCTGTCTTATCGCCAGATGTTACCTGGACCCAGTGGCTGACATCGCCTGGTATTATTGCCAGTAACCCTCCATCAATAACAGTAAAACCAAAAGAGACAACTCAATATACAGTGGAAGTAAGAAATGCCGGTGGTTGCAGGTCAACAGACGGGTTAACTGTATATGTTATATGCGATGGTGCCAATGTGTATATACCAAATACCTTCTCACCAAACGGAGATGGGGCAAATGATATATTCTATCCAAGGGGCTCAGGTATTTTCAGCATTAAACTGCTGCGCATCTTTAACCGCTGGGGTGAAGTTGTTTTTGAGAAGGTGAATTTTTCACCAAACGATCCAAATGCAGGCTGGGATGGCACTGTAAAAGGTAAAAAATTAACCAGTGATGTGTATGTATATACGGCTGAGATACTTTGTGAAAATAATACACCACTTATTGCGAATGGTAATATTGCATTACTTAGATAAAATGATGAACCTATGAAAAAATATTTACCCCATATAAAATATTTAACTGTTATACAGGTGCTGCTGTTAACAGTATCTGTAAAAGCACAGGACATACATTTCTCCCAGTTTTTTGAAACTCCGTTATTGAGAAATCCATCACTGGCCGGCATCTTTAAAGGAGATATCAGGGTACAATCTGTTTACCGCAGCCAATGGAACAATATTACCGATGCTTACCGTACAGGGTCTTTTAATATTGAATATAAGAAAGCAATTGGAAAAGGAGATGATTTCCTGACTATTGGCGGGCAGGTACTTTATGATAAAGCAGGCACTATTGCCCTCACATCAACACATATTTTGCCGGTATTAAATTATCAGAAATCGTTAAGCACCGACAGGAATATGTACCTGTCGCTTGGGTTTATGGGCGGACTTGTTCAAAGAAGAATTGATCAAAGTAAGATCACCACCAACAGTCAATACAATGGTGTTGATTACGACCCTTCGCTAAGCCATGGAGAAAATTTTACAAAAACTTCTTACTCCTATTTTGATGCAGGTGTAGGAATGAGTTTTAATACACAGGTTGGTCAAAATGAAAATAATAATATTTACTTTGGCCTGGCGTATCATCATTTTAATAAATCGCACCAGGTTTCTTTTTATGGAAATCCCGAAATAGAAATGGCGCCAAAGTGGGTCGGCTCTTTAGGTATAAGAATAAATGCCGGTGATGAATCTTATATGACACTTTACGGCGATTACAGCAAACAAAGCAGTTACCAGGAAACCGTTGCCGGATTTATTTACAGTTATAGGCTGGGAGATCCTGAAGATCCAAGGTATGTGCTGCATGCAGGAGCATTGGTACGGTTAAAAGATGCTTTGATCCCGATGGTAAAACTGGATGTAAGCCATATCTCCATCTCTGCCAGCTATGATGCCAATGTATCTCAATTGCGAAATGCAAGTTATGGACATGGAGGATTTGAATTTGCATTAGGCTACCAGAATTTCAATAACCGGGATAACAGTACAAAGAACGCTGTTAGATGTCCTGTATTTTAATTACGGCCGGTTATTTAAAAAAAGTCATTTCTCTCTAATAAACCCCGGCTTACCATTGCATCCCAAAAGCCTGCAGGCATTTGTTTGGTGGCCATTGCAATATTCCCTTTAACTTTTTCCGGCCGGGTTGTGCTTACCGCCACACCTGTAATGCCGGGAATATTGAACCCGAAATTAAAACAGGCTTCAGCAGGTTGTACATTAAATTGACCGCACAAAGCAAAAAACTCATCTCTCCATTTATACAAAGCCCTGCCTTCCACTGTTTCTTTATCTACCAACACATAATTATAATAATCTCTGCCAACTAAAAAACCTCCATTAAAAACAGCGGAATTAATGATAACTGTTCCCTCAGTATGCAACTTTTTTACAAAAGACAATAATGCCGCAGGATGTGAATGCACCGAAATGCTGTTGGCGATCATTACCCAATCCAGTTTTATATCTTTTGAAATGCGCTCAATGGATCTCCAGTTTTTTGCACCTACGCCGATAGAATTGACTTTATCCTGCTGTTTTAATTCTTTCAACGCTTCATAGGCTTCCAGGATATCATTGTAACGTTTAGCGTCATCATTTGCATCAGTTGCTGCAGCCAGGTATTCATCGGGGTCGTGTATTGAAGCCATTTGAGAATCATAATCGCCAAGCAATTCATTGCCTTGTTCAAAACATTCCAGTATGCCTTTATAACTTATTTTCTGAACAGCATCATTTTTCATTTCCCGCCATATTCCTTTTTCAAAAGTTGGTTCGGGTGTTGTTAATTTGGTTTGATACCAGCCTAATTTATTGCTTATGATAACCCCTTCTTTGGCAACACCCAGTTCTTTTAAAGCTTTACCCAATACCTCTAAAGCCAGTCCTGCACCATATTTTCCGGCGGTATCAAACATTGGAATGCCACCCGGAGCATGCAATACACATTCCTTTATGATCTCAAGTTTTGTTAAGTATGGAACCGCTTCGTATAAATTACCCAGGCCGGCAGTACCAAATATTACGGGAGGTAATTTTAAATTTTGTTGTTCAGTTGCCGGCATGCTGGTTTAATATTAGAGCTGATAGAAACCTACTGCATTATTACCAAAAAAATTCTGCTGTTCCGTTTTGGTAAAAGAAGAAAAATATTCTTTTACAATATGTAACATGTTTTCATACGATGCAGCAACAAGACAAACCGGCCAGTCGCTGCCATATAGTATCCTGTTTGTGCCAAAAGCATTTACCACCACATCTAAATAAGGAGTGAAGTCTTCCTTTTTCCAAACCTTATGATCTGCTTCAGTAACCATACCACTTATTTTACAATGTACATTTTCAAATTGTGACAGTAAATTCATATTTTTTTCCCATTCATCTATTGCTCCTGTTTTAATAAAAGGTTTTGCTATATGATCAATTATGAAAGACTGGTAAGGGAATTGCTTCACCAGTTCCAATGTTGCTTTTAAATGCTTCGGAAAAATTAAAATATCATAAGTAAAGTTATATTCCTGTAAAGCTGCTATGCCATTAGTAAAACCAGGATGTAACATAAACTCCGGCTCTTCTCCCTGTAATACATGACGGAAACCTTTTACAATGGAAAATTGTTTGTAATGAGCTAACCTTTCTTTAATATCATCAGCCCGCAGATCAACCCAGGCTACAATGCCTTTAATAAATGAATGTTGATCGGATAATTCAATTAAAAAATCAGTTTCGTTTTCTGTTTGGTCGGCCTGAACAGCTACACAACCATCAATATTATTTTGTGACAGCACAGGAGCCAGGTCTCCGGGGAGAAAATCTTTCCGTATCACAGCCATTGCATCATCGATCCATGCATGTTTTATGGGTTCGTAATGCCAGAAATGCTGATGGCTGTCAATACTAAGCATATGCTTTACAAGTTTGACGGGATGTTCCCAATCCATCAATACCTAATTGAACCACATCGCCGGGTTTTAAATAAACGGGAGGATTAAAACCCAACCCTACCCCATGCGGTGTGCCTGTACTGATAATATCACCAGGCAGCAGCGTCATAAACCGGCTGGTGTATGAAACCAATTGAGGAATAGTAAAAATAAGATCATCGGTATTACCATCCTGCATCAACTTATCATTTACTTTAAGCCAGAGCCGCAGGTTATTTATGTCGGCAATTTCATCTTTCGTTACCAGCCATGGGCCAATAGGCGCAAAAGTATCGCAGCCCTTTCCCTTATCCCAGGTACCGCCACGTTCAAGTTGAAATTCCCTTTCACTTACATCATTATGCAAACAATATCCTGCCACATAATTCATTGCCTCCTCTTCACTCACATAACTTGCTTTTTTTTCTATAACAAAAGCCAGCTCCACTTCCCAATCTGTCTTTATTGAGTTTTTAGGAATAACAATTTCATCATCGGGGCCCGTTAATGCCGTGGTTGATTTTAAAAAAAGTACCGGTTCATTGGGAACAGGTGCATTGGTTTCTTTTGCATGTTTTGCATAATTGAGCCCGATACATACAATTTTTGATGGCCTTGCAACCGGGCTGCCCAAACGGGTTCCTTCCGGTACTTTACTCAACATGGTTATATTTTGGTGTACTATAAATGCCAGGTGAGGTAACCCTACATCAGAAAAAAATGCTTCGTTGTAATCGTGAATAAAGCCACTCACATCATAATTGTTACCATCAATATGAACGCCGGGTTTTTCTTTACCGGTTTCTCCAAAACGAATCAGTTTCATATCAGTTATCAGTTATTAAGTTTAATAAATCCACCATCAACAGGGTAATCATTGCCTGTAATAAAACCGGCCTCATCGCTGCATAGATACAAAGCCAGTGCAGCTACTTCATCCACTGTTCCCATTCTGCCAATAGGTTGGCCCTTTGATAATTTTTCAAACATCTCTTTTTCTTTACCCGGATAATTTTTTGCGATAAAGCCATCAACAAACGGCGTATGCACCCTTGCAGGCGAAATACAATTGCAACGGATATTATGTTGCAGAAAATCCCTTGCCGTTGAAAGTGTAATACCAACTACTGCGCCTTTTGTCATGCTGTAAGCAAAGCGGTCGGTAATACCTACTGATGAAGCAATGGATGCCATGTTCAATACAACACCACCGGTTAATTTCATTACCGGCAATATTTCATGCAAACAATTATAAACGCCTTTTACATTAATATTAAAAAGCCGGGTAAAATCCTCTTCGCTGGTATTTTCAGCATTGCCAACATGGGCCACCCCCGCATTATTTATCAGGATATGAATAGCAGAGTTAAAATTTTTTACCTGAGCCACAGCCTCTTTTACTTTTTGCTGATCAGAAACATCGCATTGTATAAAATAAGCGATACCCCCTGCTGTAACAATTTCTTTTACTGTGGCAGGTCCACTTTGTTCATCCAGTTCAAAAATAAAAACAGCGGCACCCTGTTTTGCAAATAGTTTTGCAATGGCTTTGCCAATACCGCTGCCGCCACCGGTAACAATTGCAGTCTTATTTTTAAGTTCAAACATGGCAGATCATATTAGTTTAAATATTTTATCCATTGCTATCCACTTCTCTCCTTCTTTGGCCCATGGCAATGGTTGTTGGAATTTCCACATCAGTTTTTCCCATTCCTGTACTTTGGGATCAGCTGCATCCATCGCTGCTTTCTTAGCGCCATCAAAAGAATCATCTGTTTCCATGATCATAAACAACCTGTTTCCCGTTCTGTAAATTTCCATTTGTGTTATGCCTGCATTCAGGATACTTTGCTTTATCTCCGGCCAGCAGTTTTCTACTTTATGCCAACCTTCATATTCTGCAATCAATGCCGGGTCATCTACCAGGTCCAATGCTAAACAATATCTGTTCATTTATTTAAGCTTTATCATTTTTCACAACTCTATATCCTTTCAATCCAAAATACAAAATCACGGCAAAACAAACCAGCGGAACGATATAACCGTTCTGAATATTTTTGGTAACATCTGCTACCTGGGCAAAAACCGGTGGCAACAACGCTCCGCCAACAATAGACATGATGATAAGGCTGCTGCCGAATTTTGTATCAGCTCCCAGATCTTTAATGCCTAATGAAAAAATTGTCGGGAACATAATAGACATAAAGAAAGCAATTCCTATAACAGCAAACAAAGCAATCATTCCACTGCTGAAAATAGCTACCGCACAAAGCAGCATATTTATTAATGAATAAATGGCCAGCAACCTTGCAGGTTTTATATATTTCATAAAAAAGGTTCCGGCAAAACGACCTATCATAAATGCCATACCACAACCCCATCCTAAATAATCTGCTGCAGCCACATTATCAATACCTGCAGCCTTTGTGGCATACAAAATAAAAAAACTAAACACACATACCTGTGCGCCCACATAAAAAAACTGTGCTACCACCCCCCAGGTTAAATGCCTGTGCCGGAAAGCATGCAAAATGCCTTTGCCTTTTCCTGCATGCTCATCCCCATCTTTTATTTCGGGTAATTTGGTAAACCAGAATATGATGGCCACCAGCAGGATAAAAGCCCCTAAAATAAAGTAAGGTGTTTTTACTGTAGATGCTTCAGAATTCAATGCCAGTTTTCTTGCCGCATCGGTCATGCTGCTCAATTCAGTTTCCGTATAATCTTTGGTTAAAATGATACGGGCTCCGATAATTGGAGCCAGCGTGGCTGCCAGGCCATTAAATGATTGAGAAAAATTAAGCCGTTGTGTTGATGTTTCGGCATCGCCTAATAAAGATGCATAAGGGTTTGCAGCAGTTTCAAGGATGGTTAGTCCACAGGCAATTATAAAAAGTGCACCAAGAAAAAAAGCATACTGTTGTGTGTTGGCCGCTGGTATAAATAAAAAAGAACCTATTGCAAACAATAGCAGCCCGCTAATAATTCCGGCCTTGTATCCATATTTCTTCATTATGTACCCTGCCGGTAATGCCATAACAAAATAAGCAATGAATACAGCAGAGTCGATCAACGATGATTGTAATGTAGAAAGTGTAAATGATTTTTTTAAGTGTGGTATCAGTATAGGGTCAAGATTATGAGCAAAGCCCCACAGAAAGAACAGGGAAGTTATCATAATAAAGGCAAAGCGGTACTGCTTACTGGTTAATGCCGGCATGGTAGCTTGGTTATAAGATTAAATGTACATTGATTTTGCTGATTCCTGGTTCTATACCGCTGAATTACGTATAATTAATCTATTTGCTAAATCACCCCCTATAGACAACTGGTGCCTGACTGACTTTATATAACAAAGTATATAAACGTAAAAGTTATCAAACAAAAAAATCCTGCAGAATAGGTGATCCAGAGATAGAGAATAAATAATGTAAACAGGGAAAGACATTAAATACAAAAGGCTCACAAATGTGAGCCTTTGTGGAGAGTGATGGGGTTGAACCGACGACCTTCCCGAATCCATTCGGGGCGCCCCCTGGCCAAATGAGCTAATTAATGATTCGATGTACTTTCTGCTTTTTTTATTTTTGATCTGTAACTCTCTTTGTATCGCTTTTCCACGGGTAGAAAATTCTTCAGAATATTTCAATATCCAGTCGTTTACTTTTTTTGTTGATTTCGATCCTGAATTATTATGTCTGAAAAGACGATCTTCTAAATTTTCTGTTTGGCCAATATAGTATTGATCCAGAGATGGAGAATAAATAATGTACTCAAGGAAAGACATAAAATACAAAAGGCTCACAAATGTGAGCCTTTGTGGAGAGTATCGGGGTCGAACCGACGACCTCTTGCATGCCATGCAAGCGCTCTAGCCAACTGAGCTAACCCCCCAAAACGGATTGCAAATATAGGGGCAGTAAACCTTGCTTCAAAATGAAATTTTAATCCTGTTTGTTAGCAGGTGATGTTGGATTATTATTAGCACCCTGGTTTACCTTATTTGCATTGGCTTCAATTGAATGTATAGCATCAAGGTTTTGACGGGCAAGAACAAAATTGCTGTCTAGCGCCAGCGCTTTTTCAAAATATGATTTTGCTTCGGTTTTTTTATCAAGGTCGTATAATGCAAGTGCGTGTATATTAAGGATACCGGCCTGTAAATAGGTCCTGCCGGTTTGATCTCCCACATTGTAGGTCATTGTATATTCCGGCTTGTATTGTAATTTTTCAGCACTGGCAGCCGTGGCCAAACATTCAGCCAAACGTTTAATGCTATATTGCAATTCCATTAATTTATAAGCGTGGTAAGGGCTTTGTGTTTTAGCAAATAATTTTTCAAAAATGGCGATTGCTTCTTTAGGCTGCTGCAATTTATCCAGGCATATCCCTTTCATTTCCATTAAAGCATTATCATCTGGTTTTACTTTCGATCTTTTATCTGCCCAATAATAACATTGTACATAAGAACCCTGCTGCATATAGAGCATGGCCAAAGTGTCTTCATAGACTGTATTGGCTCCCTGTTCAGTAATATAATAATTCAGGGCTGATATACCAGTGGTAACATCGCCACTGCTAAGCGCCTGTACAAAAACTTTTAAATGCGGATTGCTTTTAGGCGCAGGGATATTTCCTTTCTTTACCTGGGCATTTCCCATATTGCATAAAAAAGATACAAGTAATACGAAAATTATTTTTTTCATTTTATTTTTTTGAGCGCTCAAATTAACGAAAAAACCGGAACCATGTCATGTTCCGGTTTCAATATCCAGCTAAATTTGTCTTTATTAATCACCCCAGATCTCTTCCTTGCCATCCAGCCACTCTTTTACCAACTTTGTGGTCACAGATTTCGGTCTCTCTAAAGGAAAGCCCAAAGCCCTGTCCCAGCAAAGGCTTGCCAATACACCCAATGACCTGGAAACTCCAAACAATACAGTATAAAATTCATATTCAACCATACCATAGTGTACCAGTAAAGATCCGCTATGAGCATCTACATTTGGCCAGGGGTTTTTTATTTTACCCAGTGTTTGCAAAACGGGTGGCACAGCCTCATAGATATTCCACACAGTTTGCACCAAAGGATCATCGGGCATGTGTTTTTTACCAAAATCCTGTTGAGCAGTAAAACGTGGGTCTGTCTGCCTTAACACAGCATGACCATAACCCGGCACCACTTTACCTTCACTCAATGTTTTTTTAACGTAATCAACGATCTGCTCTTTACTTGGTAAATCGGTACCTATCTCTTCCCTTAATTCATATATCCACTTTATTACTTCCTGGTTGGCTAACCCATGTAACGGTCCGGCAAGGCCATTCATGCCGGCAGCAAAACTTAAATATGGATCGCTTAAAGCAGAACCTACAAGATGAGTAGTATGGGCAGAAACATTACCCCCTTCATGATCGGCATGAATTGTCATATACAAACGCATCAATTCATGAAAACCTTCATCTTCGTATCCCATCATGTGGGCAAAATTGCTCGACCAATCCAATAAACCATTTGGGTGTATATGTTCGCCGTTTTTATATTTACGACGGTAGATATAAGCCGCAATCCTTGGCAAACGTGCAATCAGGTCCATCGAATCATCAAATACCGCATCCCAGTAATCTTTTTTACTCATGCCTTTTGCATAACGTTTGGAAAACTGGCTTTCAGTTTGTAAACTCATAATGGCTACCACAAACTGTGTCATGGGGTGCGTACTTACCGGCAATGCTTCAATAGTTGCAAATACATGATTGGGTACATGGCTGCGGCGCTGCCAGGTACTGCTTAAATGTTGAACTTCATCTTCGGTAGGTAATGAGCCAACCAACATCAGGTAAAATAGTCCTTCGGGTAAAGGTTCTGTACCGCCTTGAGCTTTTGGCAATTTTTCTCTTAATTCAGGAATTGAATATCCCCGAAAACGGATCCCATCCTGTGCATCAAGCAAAGAGGTTTCGGATACCAACCCCGTCATGCCACGCATGCCCTGGTATATCTGGCTTAATGTTACCTCACCAATAACTTTATTACCGTGCTCTTTCAGCAGATCTTTAATTTCAATGGCAACACTATCTGCCTTCTCTTTAAACCTGTCTTTAATAATACCCATAAAATTATTTATTATAGTTTAATGATTTTTTTGTGCTTTTCATTTTCCGGCATTGGGGGAACCGCTTTTCAGCTTTCTTCAAAGCCCTGGTAATACTGAACTTTCAGGAGCGCTAAAATTACGATGGATACCCGGCTAAAACAAAAGTTTTAAAAGAAATTTAGCTAATTATAACAGTATTAAAATTCTATTTTGGCGCTTTTTTATAAAGGTAAAATGCCAGCAGGCCAAAGATGACATTGGGTGTCCATGCTGCTAAAAACGGGGTGAAATTTCCTTTGGTAGCAAATACAATTGAGAAGCGGCTAAACAGGATATAGAGTACACTTATAATGACGCCGATTGCCAGGTGCAGCCCGCTGCCCCCCCTTATTTTACGGGAAGCCAACACAGCGCCAATAATGGTAAGTATCAGTACAGATACAGGTATTGCATCCCGATTATACCGCTCTACCAGTAATGTATTCAACATTTCCGAGCCTCTTGATCTTTCCAGTTTGATAAATTCATTCAGCTCAGGTGTTGGTAACTGGTCCTTAAAATAATCGTCTTTACGAAGGTCTCTTGGTTTAAAATTATAATTTACCAATAACTGCGGATATTTATTTATCTGCTCAGAAATGCTATCCAGTTTCCGTTCCACAGGATTAAGCAGTTTCCATTTCCGGCTTACCGAATCCCAGCTAAATTGTCCGACCCGAAGATTATAAATAAGTTTAGTATTTGAAAAACGTTGTACAAACAAATCGTTGCCAGACTTTAAAATAGTATCATAGCTTCCAATGCCCACATAAGTATTGGAATCTATTTTAAAATAAAGCTTCTGTTTAATATTGGAGTTATTAGTTACAGGGTTACCCGGCCCATCAATATACCGGGCTTCAAAATTTCCCCAGATCTGGTTTGCCCTTGGCACCACATATTGATATCCTACCCATAACAGTCCTGATAAAAACATTCCACCGATAATATAGGGAAGTAAAAACCTGCGGTAACTTACACCACTGCTGAGAATAGCTATTACCTCCGACCGGCCGGCCATTTTAGAAGTGAAGAAAATTACAGAGATAAAAACAAACAGTGGAAAAAGCATCGCATCAATACGGGGTATGAAACCAAAGTAATAATCTGTAATGATCCTGGATACCGGTAATTTTGATTTAACAAAATTGTCAGTTTTCTCACTGATGTCAACCACCACTACAATTGCGGTAAACAATATCAAACAAAAGAAAAATGTAGTAAGATATTTTGACAGTATGTAGCGGTCTATTTTTTTCATTCAATAAAGTATGTACAAAAGTAACTGAAATGCTACTGGTAAAGAAATAGAGACGTGAAGAATTTGTGAAGATATGCCTAACCTATTCCACTTATTGCTTTAGCAGCAATCCATCCCGTTGTCCATGCATTTTGAAAATTAAAACCTCCTGTAACACCATCTACATTGATTATTTCGCCTGCAAAAAATAATCCCGGATGTTTTTTACTTTGCATGGTATTAAAATCAATTTCATTTAACTGTACACCACCGGCTGTAACAAACTCTTCCTTAAAAGTAGTTTTGCCATGCACTGCATATTCGGTTGCACATAAATTTTTGATAAGTTTATTTTGTGCTGCAGCCGGCAGGTCTGCCCAGCGCAATTCTTCTTTTACACCCGATTGTTTTAAAAGATACTCCCATAAACGATTTGGTAATGAGAAGGGGTTCCGGTTAATGATCTTTTGTGGCGCCAATTCAAAACGAATTTTTTGAAATTTTTCCCGCAAACTGTTTTCATTAAAAGCAGGAACCCAATTAACCATAATTGAAAATTGCCAACCGCATTTTGCCAGTTCCCTGGCTCCCCATGCAGAGAGTTTTAAAACAGCTGGTCCACTCATACCCCAATGAGTAATAAGCAAAGGCCCCTCTTCAACAAGTTTTGAGCCAACGATCTTTACGGTAACTTTTTCAACTGATACACCCATCAAAGCCGTAATGTTATTACCTGGCATATTAAAAGTAAAGAGCGATGGAACTGGCTCCTCAATATGATGACCCGATCTGATTACCCAATCATACTGTACTTTTTTTGGGTAGCCTCCACTTGCCATGCAGATAAAATCAGTTTCCATTAGTTTGCCGTCTTTAAAAACCAGGGACCATTTATTATCCATTTTCAACAATTCTTTCACTTCCTTATTCATTAAAATTTCCACTCCATATTTGTTTGCTTCTTTCATCAAACAATCAATAATGGTTTGAGAGCTGTCTGTTACCGGGAACATCCGGCCATCTGCTTCGGTCTTTAACTTCACTCCTCTTTCGGCAAACCAGGCAACAGTGTCATTTGTAAAAAAATGATGGAAGGCTTTTTTTAAAAATGCAGCTCCCCTGGGATATTTTTTTACCATGTCGGCAATACTGTAACAGGCGTGGGTTACATTGCATCGTCCGCCGCCGCTAATGCTTACTTTACTTAACAGTTTATTTGATCTCTCCAGGATGATCACTTCAAGTGCCGGGTTTAACCTTGCCGCATTTACTGCACAAAAAAAACCCGCTGCACCACCACCAATAACTATCAGCCTTTTTTTATTCATCATTTCTAATTTGTATCTTCAAACTTAAAAATAACATTTAACTCCTTAGCAATGGCAGGTGGTGTAACAAAAGAACAACTGAAGCAGATGCCGGTGATCCCGTATGAAAAAATAAGGGAGCATTTAAAGACCGGCAATATTTTTTTCAGCAGCGGCAGCTATGCTTTTTCTGGGGTGATACAGCGGCTTACCAAAAGTACCTGGAGCCATGTAGCTGTGATATATAAAGATGAAGAACTGGGCAGGGTGTTGGTTTTGGAAGCGGAGCCTTATGTGGGCATACGATTAATCCCTTTATCAAAATATTTGCATGATTATAAAGGTAAGAAGCGGCCATACAAAGGGCAGGTTGCTATTGCTCATTTAAATTTTGATGTAGAAAAAGAAAAGCTGAACAGGGGTATAAGTTTTGGGTTGGATGAACTGACCCGTCCCTATGATAATTTTGAGATCGTACGTATTATGATGCGTATTTTATTTCATATCAGCCGCCGGGAAAGGAACAGGAATTATATTTGCAGTGAACTGGTAAGGGATATTTTTGCAAAGGCTGGTGTTATCATACAATATAAAGACACTTACATAAGCCCAGATAATATCTGGTGCGATGAAAGGGTGGAACTGAAGTACAGAATCTTGTAATTAATAATTGGAGCAAAGATCTGTATTTGCTTTTTCGGCAGTTTCTATGGCAGTAAATGAAGATAATATATCTGCCTTACCTTTTTGAATGGAAACATCATGTTCATAATGTGCAGCAGGTTTTCCATCTGCTGTACGAATGGTCCATCCGTCCTTATCATGAAAAACATCTTTGGTTCCCAGGTTTATCATCGGTTCAATGGCAATCACCATCCCTTCTTTTAATTTGGCACCGGTTCCTCTTTTACCAAAGTTAGGTACCTGTGGTTCTTCATGCAGATGACGGCCAAGTCCATGCCCCACCAGGTCTCTTACCACACCATAGCCATGTTGTTTTTCGGTATATTCCTGTATGGCATAGGCAATATCACCAACCCGGTTTCCATGTATTGCTTTTTCAATGCCCTTATATACTGATTCTTTGGTCACCCTCATCAGTTGTTTAACTTCAGCAGTTATCTCCCCAACGCCAAATGTATAAGCACTGTCGCCATGAAAACCATTTTTAAAAACACCCACATCCACCGAAACAATATCTCCGCTCTTTATTTCATCTTTATTAGGGAAACCATGCACCACCGCATCATTAACAGATATGCAGCAGGCAAAAGGGTAACCCTGGTATCCTTTAAAAGAGGCTGTTGCTTTATTATCTTTTATAAATTCGGCTGCAATCTTATCCAGATACAAAGTAGTAACACCTGGTTTAATTACAGATGCTACCAACGCAAGCGCATCACTAACCAGTAAACTGCTTTCTCTCATCAGTTCAATTTCAGCCTTGCTTTTGTAATGGATCATTATTCTTTTTTTCTGTCATTCCGGGAAACGGGGAATCTATTTTAAAATTCGCAAATAGATTTCTCCGCAGCCTGTCCTGCTAAGGCGGGACCGAAATGACAATACTTCTTTTATTTAAAACAAACCCCGACTTTTCAGTCGGGGCCTTAATTATTTTTTTAAGTCCCCGTAAGGGGTGATTGATCAATTATATTCCTCCTGCTGTAACCTGCTGTCTTCCCTGTATCCTTCCACTACTCATCAAACCATCATATTGACGCATTAATAATTGCGTTTCAATTTGCTGCAGTGTATCTAAAATTACAGCCACCATAATTAATAGTGAGGTACCTCCAAAGAAACTTGAAAATCCCTGCTGCATACCAAATAGTAATTCTATAATACCCGGAAGGATACCAACAAAGGCCAGTAAAACAGCGCCCGGTAAAGTTATCCTGTCCATTATAGTACCAATATAATCTGCTGTTGGCTGTCCGGGTTTAACACCGGGAATAAAACCGTTATTGCGTTTTAATTCATCAGCCATCTGCTTTGGATTAAATATCAAAGCGGTGTAAAGAAAAGTAAAAGCAATTACCGCAACGGAATAAACGATCATGTATCCCACGTTGGTATGGTCTGTAAAATATTTTGTCCACGTGGCTGTACCGCCAAATGAAAACAATGTTGGTAAGAAGAGTATTGCCTGTGCAAAGATGATCGGCATTACACCTGAAGCATTAACTTTTAACGGCAGGAAATTTCTTGCTCCACCAAATTGACGGTTGCCCACAATTTGTTTGGCATAATTAACCGGAACTTTTCTTGTACCCTGTACCAAAAGAATAACACCCAGTATAACTGCAATCAGGAATACAATTTCAATAAGCATCATTAAAATACCACCTGCACCTCTTGTTATCCTTGCTTCCCACTCCTGTCCGAATGATTGTGGTAACCGGGCCAATATACCAACCATGATGATAATAGAAGTACCATTACCCAGACCTTTATCAGTGATCTTTTCACCAAGCCACATTACAAACAATGTACCTACAGTAAGAATTACAACTGTCGATATCCAAAAATAACTGCTGAAAGCAGGAATGATAGCTTCAACATTTCCCGGACTTTTTAAATACCCAATATATGCTGCTGCCTGGAATGCAGTTACAATTACTGTGAGATAACGTGTCCACTGGTTGATCTTCTTTCTGCCACTTTCACCCTCTTTCTGGATCTTAGCCATTTGAGGAACCAGGATGGTCATCAACTGCATAAAGATAGACGCAGAGATGTAAGGCATGATGCCCAAAGCAAAAATAGAAGCTTTGGAAAAGGCTCCTCCCACAAATGTATCAAGCAAACCCAGCATACCCGATTGAGTACTTGAAGTAAGCGTAACTAATTTATTGGGATCGATACCGGGTAATACAATATAAGAACCTAAACGATAGATAAAGATCAACAACAAAGTGAACGTTATCTTATTGCGTAGCTCCTCTATGCTCCAGATATTCTTTAGTGTTTGAATGAATTTCTTCACAGAATTTAAACGATTTAAATGTTTTGCGCTAAATTAAAAATGGCACATTTGTCATGTGCCGGGCAAATATCGTGAAATTATTTTACTATCTCAATTGAACCTCCGGCAGCTTCAATAGCAGCTTTTGCTTTTTCACTGGCCGCATTCACTTTAAAACTGAACTTACCTTTCAATTCACCGTTACCTAAAACCTTTATACCATCAGTCTGACTGATCAGGCCATTAATATATAAATTCTGAAGGCTGAATTCTGTAAGGCTGTATTTTTCGGCTAGCTGATCGATCTGTCCAAGATTCAATACTTTATATTCAATGCGGTTATTATTTTTAAAACCACGCTTTGGAATTCGGCGCTGAATTGGCATCTGGCCACCTTCATGAGCCATTTTATTTTTATAACCGGCACGGCTCTGTCCACCCTTATTACCTTTGGTAGAAGTACCACCTTTACCGCTTGCTTCACCACGGCCAATTCTTTTCTCTTTGTGTGTTGCGCCTTTCGCAGGCTTTAGTGTATGTAATTTCATTTTATATTGATTTTGTACTTACGGGGAATCACCCCTCGCTTTGTTTTTAATTTTGAATTTTAACTTTTGACTTCGAATTAAAATTAAAAGTCAAAAATCAAAAAAATTTATGCAAGTTCCTCCACCTTTACCAGGTGGCTAACTTTTGTAACCATACCCAGTATTTGAGGAGTAGCTTCAACTTCAACAGAAGCATGCATTTTTTTTAACCCCAGGGCCACCATTGTTCTTTTCTGGCGCTCCGAACGGTCTATTACACTTTTAACCTGTGTTACTTTTATCTTTTTCATAACTGTCTTTTGACTGTTAACTGCCGACTACCGACTGCTAACTGATTTTATCCGTTAAATACTTTCTTTAAAGAAATACCACGTGTTTTTGCTACAGCGATCGGTTCACGTAATGTAGCTAAAGCTTTAAAAGTTGCTTTTACCACGTTGTGTGGATTGGCAGAACCTAAGTTTTTTGCCAATACGTCGGTAATACCAGCAGCTTCCAAAACAGCTCTCATACTACCTCCGGCAATTACGCCGGTACCATGTGCAGCAGGCTTAATATAAACTTTTGCAGCGCCTTCTTTGGATAGCTGATCATGAGGTATGGTACCATGCATCAACGGAATTCTTATCAAATTCTTTTTTGCATCTTCAATACCTTTGGTAATAGCTTCCTGTACTTCTTTAGCTTTTCCCAAACCATGACCAACAACACCAGCTTCGTTACCAACAACAACTAATGCAGAAAAACTAAAGGCACGACCACCTTTTGTTGTTTTAACTACACGGTTAATGGCAACCACTTTGTCTTTCAACTCAAGATCACCGGCTTTTACTTTATTTACAATTAAATTTGACATCTATTTTTCTGATTAGAAAGTTTAAAATTAAAAAACCAAACCGCCTTCCCTTGCTCCTTCAGCAACTGCTTTCACACGGCCATGATAGATATAACCACCACGGTCAAATACAACTGTTGTAATACCCAACTCTTTTGCTTTTGTTGCAATAGCACTACCAACCAGTTTGCTTTTTTCAATCTTTGGCGCTTTTTGAGCCAGGATATCTTTTTGTCTTGATGATGCAGCGGCTAATGTAACACCGTTGTTATCATCGATCAATTGAGCATAGATATCGCTGTTGCTTCTAAAAACACTTAACCTTGGTTTTGCTGCAGCACCGCTGATCTTTTTACGGATGCGGTATTTGATTTTTACTCTTGCACTGCTTTTTGAATTCATGATCTTTATTTTTAAGTTTCCTGATTCTGCCAGGAATATGTGTTTAATTGTTTGATTGCTGAATTGTTTTGATGTGCAATTGTTATAATAACAATTAAACCATCCAACAATTTAACTCTTCAATTATTTACCAGCCGCTTTACCAGCTTTTCTTCTTAATACTTCACCGGCAAACTTAACACCCTTACCCTTGTATGGCTCTGGCTTACGCAGGCTCCTGATCTTTGCACAAACCTGTCCGATCAATTGTTTGTCAATACTTTCAAAATTGATCATTGGGTTTTGTCCTTTTTCCTGCGATGTAGCAACTTTCAATTCTTTTGGAATTTCAAAAATGATATTATGTGAATATCCCAACGCCAGGTCTAAAAGATTTCCCTGGTTAGATGCTTTATAACCCACACCCACCAGCTCCAGTTGTTTTTTGTATCCTTCTGTAACACCTTTAACCATATTACTGATCAAAGAACGATACAAGCCATGCATAGCACGGTGACGGATCTGGTCTGTTGGACGTGCAATATTCACCACACCGTCTTTTACTTCTATCTTAATATCCCTGTCAACGGTTTCTTTCAACTCACCTTTAGGGCCTTTTACAGAAACAACATTATCAGCGCTAACAGCAATTGTTACACCACCTGGAATTTCAACCGGCTTTTTACCTATACGAGACATAAAATTATTTTTTATTTATTTCCTGTTCCTGGCCGGTCAGTCCGCCCCAGGCGGATTCGGCTTAATGTACCAGGAATGTTGATCTTAGTTATTAATAAATATTACACAATACTTCCCCACCTACATTCTGTGCTTTTGCTTCTTTATCGGTCATTACACCTTTGGAGGTAGATACGATAGCAACACCCAAACCATTTTTTACACGTTTGAATTCATCCGGCTTTGCATAAGTACGCAATCCCGGACGGCTTACTCTTTCTAAACTCTGTATAACAGGTAATTTAGTAGTAGCGTCATATTTCAAAGCGATCTTGATGAGGCCTTGTTTGTTGTCATCTTCAAATTTGTATTTCAAGATGTAGCCTTTATCATACAAAATTTCAGTGATGCGCTTCTTCAGGTTGCTTGCAGGAATCTCAACGATCCTGTGATTGGCCATCTGTGCGTTACGAATTCTTGTTAAATAATCTGCTATTGGATCAGTAACCATTGTTATTTCAGTTAATTGATTAAATAATTTTTTTACAATGCGATATCCTGTCTTAGTACTCAGTACTAAGTACTAAGATTTACCAGCTTGCTTTAGTTATACCCGGTATTTTACCCTGCAAAGCCATATCACGAAACATATTTCTGGATAAACCAAAATGTCTCATATAACCTCTTGGGCGGCCTGTTAACTGGCAACGGTTTTTTAAACGAACCGGTGATGCATTCTTTGGTAATAGATCCAAAGCTGCATAATCACCTGCTGCTTTTAAAGCTGCTCTTTTATCAGCATACTTTGCAACCATTACTTCACGCTTTCTTTGCCTGGCTTCAATTGATTTTTTTGCCATGTTTTTTATTATTTGTTATCTGTTAATTGTTATGTGTTATTAGCTATCCGCAGGTTCTTACTTATAACCGTTAACGATTAACCATTAACTAATTTATTTCTTTACGTTTTTAAAAGGCATACCCAATTCTTTCAGCAATTCGAATGCTTCTTCATTGGTGTCGGCTGTTGTTACAAAAGTGATATCCAACCCGGTAATTTTATTTACCTTATCAATATCAATTTCCGGAAAGATAATCTGTTCGGTAACGCCCAGTGTATAGTTTCCACGGCCATCAAATGATTTATCATTGATGCCTTTGAAATCACGTACACGTGGTAAAGACACAGAAACCAGCCTGTCTAAAAATTCATACATCTTAACCCCACGAAGCGTAACTCTTGCACCAATGGGCATATCCTTACGCAACTTAAAGTTGGAGATATCTTTCTTAGACATTGTTGGTACTGCTTTCTGACCGGTTATGTTTGATAACTCGTCAATCGCAATATCAATCAGTTTCTTGTCGGTTACCGCACCGTTCACACCACGATTCAAACAGATCTTGGTGAGCCTTGGCGCCTGCATTACAGTTTTGTAACTGAACTTTTTCATTAAAGCAGGTACAACTTCTTTTTTGTACTTATCTGCTAATCTTGGAGATGTTGATGTTGTGCTCATTATTTTATTACTCCTCCTGATTTTTTTGCAATTCTTACTAATTTCCCGTTTTCCCTGGTGCGCTTAACTTTAGTTGGTGCACCCGCCTTAGCATCCCAAAGCATTACATTGCTTATAGCAATCGGCGCTTCAATCTTCACGATACCGCCTTTGGTATTTTGTGAAGTTGGTTTGGTATGCTTGGTCACGATGTTCACACCTTCAACCAAAACACGGTTTTTTTCTGAAATTATTTCCAACACTTTACGGGGCTTGTACTGTAATACACCTTGATCATTCTTTTGTGTTTTCCCTTCACCGGAAATTACAATAACTGTATCACCTTTTTTAATGTTGAACTTGGGTTTAAATCTTGTACTCATTTTATTAAATCTTTATAATTTTTCAAACTCTAAAAATCGTTTCTTGTTTCCCGTTGCTCGTTTTTTGTTACTCGTTTCAGTCTCTCTAATCATAAGAACACTCCAAACGAGAACCCAGAAACGAGAAACGTTCCTACAAAACTTCCGGGGCCAATGAAATGATCTTCATGTATCCTTTATCTCTTAACTCACGGGCCACTGGTCCAAAAATACGTGTACCTCTTGGTTCATCAGAAGCGCTTAATAATACTACAGCGTTATCATCAAAACGGATATAAGAACCATCTTTACGACGTAACTTATTTTTTGTTCTTACAATAACAGCTTTACTAACTGTTCCTTTTTTAATGCCACCTGCAGGCATAGCGTCTTTTACTGTAACCACTATTTTATCGCCGATCTTAGCATAATCCTGCCCGCTGTTACCCAGCACACGGATACATAGTACTTCTTTGGCACCGCTGTTGTCCGCTACATTTAATCTGCTTTCTTGCTGTATCATCTTTTTAGTTTTTGCGGCCTCTCCCTCGTTCCCTCTCCGAAAGAGAAGGAGGCCAAACATTTATTTTTATTTCAACTTTTCTACTAACACATTATCAAACTGCAATTATCATCACAGCCCCATTCGCTTCGGTCAGTTCTCCTCCTTTGGGGGAGTTATAGAGGGCTGCTTTTATTATTTTACTTTTTCAACCACTTCCACCAACCTCCAGCGCTTTGTTTTGCTCAAAGGGCGGCTCTCCATGATCTTTACAGTATCACCAATGCTGCACTCATTCTTTTCGTCATGCGCATGAAACTTGGTGGATTTCTTTACGAACTTACCATAAAGCGGATGCTTTACTTTACGTTCTACACTTACGGTGATGGTCTTATCCATTCTATTGCTGGATACTACCCCAAGTTTTGTCTTTCTTAAATTTCTTTCAACCATTGTTGCTTTTTTTATGGATCAATTAAAACCCTAATTGTATTTTTTTTAATGCCGTTTTCAACCGTGCAATATCCCTTCTTAAAGAGCGGATGCTTTGTGGATTCTCCAACGGTGAGATGGCATGAGCAAATGAAAGCTTCTTCAAACGCAATTCATCTTCTGTGATCTTTGCTTTAAGATCTGCCTCATTCAATCCTTTCAGGCTATTTACAAAATCAACTTTCTTTAACATCTTTATTCTATTTGATAATTTCAGTAATCAATTTTATGCTTCGTGATCGTGACGAACCACAAACTTTGTCAGTATCGGTAATTTTTGTGCAGCTAAAGCAAATGCTTCTTTTGCAGTCTGTTCAGAAACACCATCACACTCAAACAAAATCCTTCCTGGCTGTACAATAGCTGCCCATCCTTCGGGGTTACCTTTACCTTTACCCATCCTTACCTCTGCTGGTTTTGCAGTAATAGGTTTGTCAGGAAAAATTCTGATCCATACATTTCCTTCACGTTTCATATGACGGGTAAGTGCCTGACGTGCACTTTCTATCTGGCGGCTGGTCATCCAAACACTATCAAGTGCTTTTAAACCAAAGGTTCCAAAAGCCAGGGTAGCTCCACGCTTGGTATCTCCCTTCATTCTTCCTTTCTGTGTCTTTCTGTGTTTACTTCTTTTTGGTGATAACATTTTATATCAGTTTAGAGTTCAGAGTTTAGAATGTAGAGTTTACCTAATTCCTACTCCTCTAATTTTTAATTTTTAATTTTTAATTTTAAATTATCTCCTTCCGCCACCGCCGCCACGATTTCCACCGCCGCCGCCTCTTCTGTCTCCACCGCCACCTCTTCTGTCATCTCTTCTATCATCCCTTCTGTCAAATCCCCCCTGTCTTTCACCAACCTCTTTTCCACCACCGGCAACAACATTTGGATTCAGATCACGCTTTCCTAAAACTTCTCCTTTACAAATCCAAACCTTGATACCAATTTTACCATAAACAGTCAGGGCAAATACATTGGCATAATCAATATCCATACGCAAAGTATGTAATGGTGTACGGCCTTGCTTGATCTCTTCGCTACGTGCAATCTCAGCACCACCTAAACGGCCACCAACTTTTACTTTTATTCCTTCGGCACCCATACGTAAGGCAGATGCGATTGACATTTTAATAGCTCTTTTATAATTGATCCGGTTTTCCAACTGACGGGCAATTGTATCGGCTACAATGTTTGCATCCAGTTCCGGGCGGCGAATTTCAAGGATGTTGATCTGTACGTCTTCTTTACCGCATAATTTTTTCAACTCTTCTTTAATTCTGTCAACTTCTCCACCGCCTTTACCAATGATGATACCTGGCTTTGAAGTGTGGATAGTTACGATCAGTTTATTAAGTGTACGCTCAATAACGATCTTAGAGATACCACCCTTGTTGATACGGGCATTCAGGTAATTCCTGATCTTGTTGTCTTCGATCAGTTTTTTTGGATATTCCGTTTTGCTTGCAAACCAGTTGCTGTCCCATCCACGGATGATTCCTAACCTTGCGCCTATCGGATTTGTTTTTTGACCCATGTTCGGTTTTTAATTATTTGTGTGTTTAACCTTTATTATTTTTTAGTTGCAGTCTTTTCTTTTTTAGGAGCAGCAGCTTTCTTTGCTATTGCTTTCTTTGGTTTTGCCGCTTTCTCTTCTACCGGTGCTTCTGCAACTGCTTCTTCCACTTTAGCTTTTACCGGCTTCACTGCAGCGCCATATGTATCCACAATAAGCGTTACATGGTTGCTACGCTTGCGAACCCTGTATCCACGACCTTGTGGTGCAGGACGCATACGCTTGATAACCCTTGCAGCATCAACCATAACTGTTTTTACAACCAACCCGCTTTCATCACCACCATCATTCTTTTGTTTCCAGTTGCTGATAGCAGATAATACCAGTTTACGTAAAGGAACAGCCGGGTGTTTAGGATTGTGTTCCAAAACGGCTAATGCCTTTTCAACCTGCATACCACGGATCAGATCAACCAGCAAACGCATTTTGCGTGGAGATGTGGGGTAATTATTCAATTTTGCTACTGCTTCCATTTTATAAAGTTTCTTGTTTCTCGTTTTGTCGTTTCTCGTTCAACGAGCAATAAGTAACGAGTAACGGTTTTTTATACAATCTTTTTACTTGAGTGACCTTTAAAATGCCTGGTTGGTGCAAATTCTCCTAATTTATGTCCTACCATAAACTCAGTAACATAAACCGGGATAAATTTATTCCCATTATGAACCGCAAAAGTTTGCCCTACAAAATCAGGAGTAATTGTGCTTCTGCGGCTCCATGTTTTAATAACACCTTTTTTGCTTTTCCCTTCAATCATTGAAGAAACTTTAGCATTAAGCTTAGCTTCTACATAAGGTCCTTTTTTTAACGAACGAGCCATGTTTTATTTTTTTTCTGTTGATTCTTCCTCTCAGTTTATTAAGAAGAATATTTTAACAATGATTATTTTAATTATTAATCGCCTTACTTATTAGGTAACTTCTTTCCACCTCTCCTGGTAAGGATCATCTTGTCAGATCCTTTTCCTCTTGTACGGGTAATTTCGCCTTTAGCATATTTACCTTTACGGCTACGTGGATGACCACCACTTGCTCTACCTTCACCACCACCCATCGGGTGATCTACAGGGTTCATCGCTACTGCCCTTGTTCTTGGCCGAATACCTTTCCACCTGTTACGGCCGGCTTTACCCATACTTTCCAGGCTATGATCGCTGTTGCTGACAACACCTACTGTAGCGTAACATTTGATCAACACTTTTCTTAATTCACCACTTGGCATTTTTAATATAGCGTACTTATCTTCTTTATTAGTTAACTGGGCTGAAGTTCCTGCACTGCGTACAAGGATACCACCCTGTCCCGGCTGCATTTCGATGTTGTGAACATTTGTACCTAATGGCATATTCTTAAACATCAAAGCATTTCCTAATTCTGGTGCCACATCATCACCACTTAAAACTGTTTGACCAACCTGCAATCCCTGTGGAGCAATGATGTAACGTTTTTCACCATCAGCATAAGCTAATAAAGCAATAAAAGCTGTACGGTTTGGATCATACTCAATCGTTTTTACAACACCAGGTATATTCTTTTTACTTCTTTTAAAATCAATAATACGGTACATGGTTTTATTTCCACCACCCATATAGCGCATAGAACGACGGCCCTGTGCATTACGTCCTGCTGTATTTTTTTGTTTTTCCAACAAAGATTTTTCAGGAAGATTGGTAGTGATCTCTTCGTAAGCATTACCAATTCTCCACCTGGTTCCTGCTGTTGTTGGTTTGTATTTTCTAAGTGCCATTTTTAATTTCTTTTATTTTGTCAAAACTTTGCGGTGCTGACCACCATTCATTAAATTAATATTTTTTCATCCGCTTAATCCTGAGCGGAGCCGAAGGGTTATACTGTGCCGTACAGGTCAATTGTTTCGCCTTTTGCTACAGTAACGATCGCTTTCTTTTTAGAAGGTTTGCGGCCAACTATAAATCCGGCTTTAGTATATTTTGCTTTTGCTTTTGAAGGAACGATGATGGTATTAACATCTTCAACCTGAACACCGTAAAAACTTTCTACAGCTTTTTTTATCTCCAGCTTATTTGCTTTCTTATCTACTACAAAAGAATAGCGGTTCATTTTTTCAGATTGCTTATTCGCTTTTTCAGATAAGATCGGCTTTATTAAAACGTCAGACGGTTTCATTGTCTCTTAATTTTTTTATTACTTAATTATGCTTCTACAGTTTCTTCGCTAAATATCTTTGCAGCGCTTTCAGTTAATACCAAAACGTTTGCATTGAGTATATCATACGTATTTAAATCGCTTAATAAGGTACCGCTAACAGATGGCACATTACGTAAACTCAAATACAGGTTGTCATTATATTCCGGAATAACAAACAGTGTTTTCTTTCCGGCAATTTTCAAACTATCAAGAATTCCGGTGAAAGTTGATGTTTTTGGCGCATCCATTTGTACATCTTCCAACACGATGATAGCATTGTCTTTAGCTTTATAGGCTAATGCACTCATCTTGGCCAGGTCTTTTACCTTACGGTTCAGTTTAATATCGTAAGCATGGGGTTTTGGTCCAAAAATAGTACCACCACCTTTATACAATGGGTTACGCAGGTTACCTTTACGGGCACCACCTGTACCTTTTTGCTTGTGTAATTTCTTAGAAGAACCATGTACTTCCATACGTGTTTTCACCTTGTGCGTACCCTGACGCTGTGCGCCCTGGTATTGTTTTACAGCCAGGTAAATAACGTGGTCGTTTGGCTCAATACCAAATATCTCCTCCGGTAATTCAACCGTTCTGCCGGTCTTCTTTCCTTTTATATTTAAAACTTCTACTTGCATTGTACTTATTTTTTCAACTTTTGAAAAGTTATATTTTATCTGACCAACTTTTGAAAAGTGAAAAAACTTTTCAAAAGTTTACGAACGTTACTTTTGAATTAAAACAATAGAACCGTTATGGCCCGGAACTGAACCACTAACTAATATGTAATTTTTTTCTGCGAAAATTTTAACCACTTTCAATCCTTTCATAGTCACTCTGTCCTGACCCATACGGCCACCCATGCGCATACCTTTGAATACACGGCTGGCATCAGATGAGTTACCAATAGAACCCGGTGCTCTTGACCTGTCATGCTGACCATGAGATTGACCACCAACACCCGAGAAACCATGACGTCTTACGACACCCTGGAAACCCTTACCCTTGGTTGTACCCACTACTTCAACACTATCACCTTCTGTGAAAATGTCGACAGTGATGGTTTCGCCAACATTCTTGTCTATTTCGCTATCGCGGATTTCCTGAACGAATTTTTTAGGAGAGGTTTGAGCTTTGGCGAAGTGATTTACTTCAGCCTTAATGGAGTGTTTTTCTTTTTTATCACCAAATGCAATCTGGAGAGCATTGTAGCCGTCTGTTTCAACGGTTTTCTTTTGTGTAACCACGCATGGGCCTGCCTCAATAATAGTAACAGCAGTTTGCTTGCCACTTACATCGAAGATACTGGTCATGCCGATCTTTTTTCCAATAATACTTTTCATTGTATCTTGTTTATATCCAGCGCTCCTACAATTTAAAATTAAGGAGATAGATGTTCAATATTTTTTGTTTTAAGAACTTACCTTCTGCTTTCCCCGGCACTTCGACAAGGCTCAGTACGGGGAAGTTCATCAGGCTTTTATCTCAACGTCCACACCACTTGGTAAGTCTAACTTACTCAAAGCGTCTACCGTACGGCTGCTGCTGGTGTAAATGTCTAATAAACGCTTATGTGTACACAGTTGAAACTGCTCACGGGCTTTTTTATTTACGTGAGGAGAACGCAATACGGTAAAGATTTTCTTATGTGTAGGTAAAGGAATTGGTCCTGTTACTACAGCGCCCGTACTACGTACAGTTTTTACGATCTTTTCAGCTGATTTATCAACCAGGTTGTGGTCGTAAGACTGTAATTTTATTCTGATTCTCTGTGACATATTTAAAGAACTTTAAACTTTCGTTTTTTAATTTGGAGTGCAAAGGTAAGGGGATGGTTTGAAATAGCAAAGGGAAAGTATAAAGTTTTTTGAAGATTATATTGAAAGCCAACCCTATTCAGCCATTGCCTGGTTTAATTTAGGCTTGGCATGCTTGCGCAAATTAGATTTTACAAAATCATTATGGGCCCTTGACTACGCTGTTATTGCTGATGAAAATTATTCAACAGCCTGGTTTACCAAAGGCAATTGTTACATGGAACTGGAACAATATGCTGAAGCATTGGAATGTTATCAAAAAGTAATAGAAATAGATGGCCCTGAAGGCATGGCCTATTGTAATATTGCCAATTGTTATGAAGAATTAGGAAATATAGCCAAAGCCCGTTCATTTTATAAATTGGCGGTAAAAGAAGATCAGGAACTGGCCGAGGCATGGTTGGGAATAGGTATGACATTTAAAGAACAGGAACGCTACCATGATGCCTTGTTTTATGTAAAACGTGCCTTGCGTGAGGAACCTGAAAACACAGAGTTTATGCTGGAGTTGGCCGATTTGTATTATCATCTTGACCTCATAGAAGAAGCCGAAATACTTTATGAAAAAATTACCGGCCTTAATCCAGGTATGATA
>JANNDO010000016.1:0-106440 GCA_031387825.1 Chitinophagaceae bacterium
GGATTTAATCTTCCTTTAAAAATAAAATTTAAAACTGAACAATGGATCAAGCCAACAGAAAAATGGAAAACCCTTAATTTATATCCTGAAGGCGATAATAGTTTTAGTGTTGACCCAAATTTCTACATCAAAACAAAAAAGGTAGAGTAATGAAATTACTCTGTCATTCCGAGCATAGCGAGGAATCTATTTGAAATGTTCTAAAAAGATATATAGATTTCTCCTTCGCTGAAATGACAAAAAACAAAAAAGGTAGAGTAATTTAGCGCAAACAAAGCTATGTCGCAGATTCGTAAGCAAAGTATTGTTTCTTCAATGGTGGTTTATATTGGCTTTGCTATTGGCTTTTTAAACACTTATTTATTTACAAGACAGGGAGGTTTTACCCAGGCCGAATATGGGCTTACGGGTATTTTTATGGCTATTGCCAATATCATGTTTTCCTTTGCCAACCTGGGCATGGTTGCGTATATCTACAAATTTTACCCTTACTATAATGATAATCTTCCCCGAAAGAAGAATGATATGCTTGGCTGGGCATTGCTTTTTTCTTTGCTTGGCTTTTGCCTGGTAATTATTGCGGGCATATTTTTTAAAGACCTGGTGATCCGTAAATATGGAACCAATTCCCCCGACCTGGTAAAATATTATTTTTATGTTTTTCCTTTTGGTTTGGGACTTACTTTATTCTCCGTTCTGGAAGCCTACGCCTGGCAATTAAAAAAATCAGTATTCACTAATTTTTTAAGAGAGATAAAGTTCCGGCTCTTAACTACCCTGCTCATTGTATTTAGTCTTACCGGTGTCATTGCATCCTTTGACCTGTTCATCAAAATTTACTCATTTACCTTTCTTGCCGTTGCATTTATTCTTTTGGGCTATTTGATCTTTACCAAACATATTTCATTTACATTTTCTGTAAGCAGGGTATCTAAAAAATTCTTTAAGAAGATCGTTTCACTTATCTCATTTGTTTATGGTGGCAGCCTTGTATTTACTGTTTCTATGGTGATTGATACCATCATCATTGCCGCCGTATTACCCGACGGGCTTGCACTGGCGGGTGTATATACCCTGGCACAGAATATAGCAAGCCTGATACAGGCACCGCAGCGGGGCATTATCTCTTCATCCATCAGCGTCTTATCTAAAGCATGGAAAGATAAAGACATGCAAAAGATCAGCAGGATCTACCATAGTTCATCAATCAACCAGTTGCTTTTTTCGGTGGGTATGTTTGCATTGATCTGGTTGAATTTTGATGACGCTGTTTTAAATTTTCACCTGCAGCACCGCTACCTGGAAGCAGCCTGGGTATTCTTTTTTATCGGCCTGATGCGTATTGTGGATATGGGAACAGGTGTAAATAGCCAGATCATCGGTACCTCTACCCTTTGGCGATTTGATTTTGTTACAGGAATTATTTTACTTACTATAACGCTTCCGTTAAATTACATTCTCACAAAATATTATTACGGAGTAACCGGGCCAGCCATAGCCAACCTTATTACTTTCACTATCTACAACAGCATACGCTACTGGTTCCTCTTCAGGAAATTTAAGCTGCAACCCTTTACTATTAAAACGGTTTATACCATACTGCTTGGTGTTGCTGCTTTTTATTGTAGCTTCTTTTTATTTAAAGCTATGCATGGTTATGCAGGCATGATATCAAGAAGTGTATTTTTCCTCGTTATATATGTGGCTGGTACAAAATTGCTGAATTTATCTCCAGATATAAAACCGGTTTGGCAGACGTTTCAAAAAAGGCTGGGCATAAAAAAAGGAGATTAATATCTCCTCCGTATTTTTTTTTGCCGATGGTTATTTCTGTGCGGTATTTGTCGTTATCCTTCCTCCACCAATATATTTTTTATTGTAATAGTCTTCATCCAGTCTGCTGATCATTACTCCACTGCTGGTACTGGCATGAGTAAAATACCCATTGGCTAAATAAACTCCTACATGGCTTACCGATCTCCGGGTTTTAAAAAACACAAGGTCACCTTCACGCAGATCTTTTTTCTTCACTTTTTCACATTCCTGGTATTGTGATCTGGCAGTCCTTGATAACACAGTTCCGTACACATCATGCACCAGCGTGCCGGAGTATGCACTGCAGTCTATTCCATCTTTCGTAGCCCCGCCATAGCGGTAAGGAGTAGCCCACCATTTTTCAATAAATAGATATAATTCATTGTTAGTAAGTGCTTCCACATCCATATTAAGTAACTGGGCATATTTAAATTGTAAAGCGGAGCATTCTTCAATAGAAGATGGCTCATTACTGACTGTTACCGGAGCCTCTTCATTGTTTTTTACACTGATGAAAGTTTGGGTGGCGGCTTTTGTTTCCGGCCTTATTTCTATTCCTTCAATGAATTTTACTGTTTTTTTTGAAGCTGTACGGTGATTGGACCGCTTTGATTTAACGGAAGATTGTGCTGTGGCCGATATAGTTGTTCCTGAAAAAATGCCCAAGGCAACAGAAACAAAAAATAAGTGTTTCATACGATAAAATGAGGGGTTTTATGCGTAAGTACAACTTAATCTTGTGTTTTTTATTCTTCTTTTAATTCCTTGCTCTTGTTGTTTATCTAGTCTTTCCTGTGATTCCTGTCCTACAAACTGGTTAATAAATAAATTTTTCTAATGCTGTGCAAAGGTAACCTTCATATCCCGGAAATGCAACCCTTTAACGAATTATTAATATTATTATACATACCTGGCCACAAGTAAGTTATTGTGGAAAAACGAATTCAATAAGCAGCTTATTGTTAGCGATATTTGTAACTCCGTTTCTGGTTTCTCGTTTTTCCGTTCCTGGCTGTAAGTTTATTTTTAATTTTAGTCCCAGCGAGTAACAAGTAACCAAAAACGAGAAACGAGAAACGATTTATACTATGAAGTTTTCGCATTTACACGTACATACACAATTCTCACTGCTGGATGGAGCGGCATCTATCAAGGGGCTGTATAAAAAAGCCATTGCAGATGGTATGCCTGCCCTTGCCATCAGCGACCATGGCAATATGTTTGGCGCATTTGAATTTGTTAAAGAAGCATACAACCATAAAAACGATGATGGTACCTTAAAAGTAAAACCTGTTGTTGGTTGTGAGTTTTATATTACGCAGGACAGGCACCGGAAAACATTTAGTAAAGATGAAAAAGACCCACGCCACCACCAGATACTGCTGGCTAAAAATGCTGTTGGGTATAAAAATCTTGTTAAACTTACTTCATTGGGGTATATAGAAGGTATGTATTCCAAGTATCCACGTATTGATAAAGAGCTTATTCATAAATATCATGAGGGATTAATAGCAACTACCTGTTGCCTGGGTGCCCTTGTGCCACAAACCATTTTAAAGAAAGGTGAAGCCGAGGGTGAGAATGAATTTAAATGGTGGCTCAATATTTTCCAGGAAGATTATTACGTGGAGTTACAACGTCATGGAATTCCGGAACAGGAAAAAGTAAATACTGTATTACTGAAGTTTGCAAAAAAGTACAATGTAAAAGTTATTGCCAGCAATGATTCGCATTATGTGGATCAAAAAGATTTTAATGCACATGATATTTTGCTTTGCATAAACACAGGAGAAAAACAAAGCACCCCTGCCCTGCGTGAATTTACAGATGATGACGTGCTGATCAAAAATAAACGCTTTGCATTTCCCAATGACCAGTTTTATTTAAAGACAAGTGCTGAGATGAGTAAGGTTTTTGAAGACCTTCCACAGGCCATTGATAATACCAACGAAATAGTAAGTAAGGTTGAACTGTTAGATCTGAAAAGAGAAATACTCCTGCCTCATTTTGTTGTGCCTTCAAATTTTAAATCGCAGGATGAATACCTGGAAAGTTTAACATGGGCAGGTGCTAAAGAACGTTACAAGATACTCTCACCAGCAACAGAAGAGCGGATAAAATTTGAATTAGGGGTCATTCACAAAATGGGTTTTGCCGGTTACTTCTTAATAGTGAGTGACTTTATAAGAGCAGGCCGTGATATGGGTGTGTTTATTGGCCCGGGCCGAGGTTCTGCTGCAGGCAGTGTTGTTGCGTATTGTATTGGTATTACCAATATTGATCCTATAAAATATAATTTACTGTTTGAAAGATTCCTTAATCCCGAACGTAAAACCATGCCGGATATAGATACGGATTTTGATGATGAAGGAAGACAGAAAGTAATTGACTATGTGGTACAGAAATATGGAAAGAACCAGGTGGCACAGATCATCACCTATGGTACCATGGCCGCCAAATCGAGTATTGCTGATGTAGCAAGGGTAATGGATCTTCCTTTGCCCGAAAGCAGGGCCATTTCAAAATTAGTTCCTGAAAGGCCGGGTATTAATTTAAAAAGATTGCTGCACTCCGCCTTTACCATCAAGGATGCCAAAAATGGAGAGGTATCACTGGAAGAACGGGAACAACTACAGGCTGAGGATACGGAGAATGTAAGAAAGCTACGGGAAATATATAATGGAGATGACCTGCAAAGTAAAATTTTACATGAGGCAGAGATATTGGAAGGCTCTGTTCGTAATACGGGTATTCATGCATCAGCAATTATCATTGCTCCGCAGGATCTGACCGATCTGCTTCCTGTTGCCACATCAAAAGAATCGGAACTATGGCTTACACAAATTGAAGGCAATACTATTGAAGAAGCTGGTGTAATTAAAATGGACTTCCTGGGTTTAAAAACATTGAGCATTTTAAAAACAGCACTTCATTTAATAAAACAGAACCATGGCATATCAATTAACATAGATGATATTCCTTTAGATGACGAAAAAACTTACAAGCTGTATCAACAGGGTGATACAAACGGAACCTTTCAGTTTGAAAGTCCTGGTATGCAAAAATATTTACGGGAACTTAAGCCTGATAAATTTGATGACCTGATTGCGATGAACGCCCTGTATCGCCCCGGCCCGATGGGGTACATACCCGAATACATAGACCGTAAGCATGGTAAAAAGCAGGTGTCTTATGATCTGGCTGATATGGAGGAGTTTTTAAAAGAAACTTATGGTATCACCGTTTACCAGGAACAGGTGATGTTGCTCTCTCAAAAGCTTGCCGGTTTCAGTAAGGGTGATGCAGATGTTTTGCGTAAGGCAATGGGTAAAAAACAAAAATCGGTACTGGATAAAATGAAAGTACAGTTTGTTGAAGGTGCTACAGCGAAAGGACACCACAAAGATGTGCTTGAAAAAGTTTGGATAGACTGGGAAGCATTTGCACAATACGCTTTCAACAAATCTCACTCTACCTGCTATGCATTTGTAGCTTATCAAACAGCATATTTAAAAGCCCATTATCCTAGCGAATACATGGCAGCCGTGCTGAATCATGCCGGCAGCATTGATAAGATCACTTTCTTTATGGAAGAATGTAAACGAATGGGGCTAAAGGTGCTGGGACCAGATATCAATGAATCACAAAATGGTTTTGCGGTAAATACAAAAGGTGAAATACGTTTTGGCTTTAGTGGCCTGAAAGGCGTTGGTGAAAATGCTATTCAAAATATAATTGAAGAAAGAAACAAACATGGCCATTATAGTTCCATATTTGACCTGGCCAAAAGGGTTAATCAACGTTCTGCCAATAAAAAATCAATGGAGAGCCTGGCTTATTCAGGTGCATTTGATTGTTTTAAAGACATTACAAGAGCTCAATATTTTTACCAGGCCCCCGGCGATGTGCAGGGACTTGAAAAAATATTGAAATTTGGAAGTGTTTTCCAGGCTAATGCAACAAATACGGCAAATACCCTGTTCGGCGATCTGCAGATGCCGGATATTGCCCCACCAAGGTTATCTGTTTGCGAACCATGGCCACTGGCTGTGCAGCTGGATTATGAAAAGGAGGTTACCGGCATGTATATGAGCGGCCACCCGCTGGATAACTATAAATTTGAGATGAAGCATTATAACATTATATCGCTGGCCGATTTTAATGATTTCAAAGCTGCTGTAAATACACACCCAAATCCTGCCAGGCAGTTTCGATTAGCAGGGCTTGTAATAGATGCACAGCACAGGCTTACAAAGGCGGGTAAAAATTTTGCTGTTTTAACTATTGAGGATTACAGCGGTAAGAGCGAATTCATGTTATGGAGTGAGGATTATGTAAAATATACCAATTACCTGGAAAAAGGATTGATAGTGATGGTGGAAGGATCTTTCCGGAAACGTTACAACGGCGATCAGTATGATTTTAAGTTAGACAAACTGCATTTGCTGGAAACAGTGAAACCAAACCTTACCAGGCAGGTTATCATTGACGTGGAGCCTCAATTCATCAGTGAGGAATTAGTGAACTTTATTGATACCAACGTAAAAGCAAACCCGGGTAAAACATCTTTAAAATTTAATATCATTGATAACAGGCATAAATTCAAAGTTGGTATGTATAGTTTGGAACGCAGCCTTACCATGAATGATGATATGGCCGTTTTCCTGAATGAGAATAAGGATATTGAGGTGAGTGTTGTTACGGGGTAAATGTTATATGGCCATATTGTTAAATTGTTAGAGAGTATATTTAATAAAGACTCCTTTCAACTGCCAACTTCATAACAATTTAACGATTCAACAATTTAGCAAATAGATTTACTCCACCATAAAGATCTCCCTCTTCCCTCCTTCCACACAATCCATATAGCCCTTCATGATGTCTTTGAGCTCATTGCTCATGGTGGCAGAACGCATATTGCTGAAAAAAGTGCCAATATCATCGGTTTCCGATTCCACAATAACAGTCCAGTAAGTGCTCACGATATCGGTCATCACCTTCATGTTCTTTCCCATTCCGTCTTTTTCGAAATGCGGAATTGCCTGTTTGAACATTTTTACCAGGTCTTTGGCCTTGCCCGGTTTGGCCTGGAATACTTCTCTTATTAAATACATGATTATTGATTTAGCCACTAAAGATAATTCAGGGAGCTGCAAGTTGCAAGCTTCAAGGGGGTGAGTTTGTTGAGCCTAGGTCTTTACTATTTCAAAAGCTTCCAGGTTTGCTTGCTTGTCCCTTGTAGCTATTACCTTGCAGCTTTTTCAAAAGGGGAAATATTTGTCGGGGAACTGACTTTTCAGCCACAATGGCTACAATAATGCCAATTCTATTTTATCACATACTGTGGATATGTCATAACAGCACGGTAACCGTTTTGGAGCTAAATTTGCTCCCTTGTAACAAAATAAAAAATATAATTATGGCACTAGAATTCACAGATTTAAACTTTAAGACCAATGTGTTGGAATCAGATAAATTATCAGTAATTGACTTTTGGGCAGAATGGTGTGGCCCCTGCCGTGCAATAGGCCCGGTTATTGAAGAATTATCCAGGGAATATGATGGTAAGGTAAATGTAGGAAAGGTAAATGTTGATAATAACCCACAGATATCCATGAACTACGGAATTACCAGTATCCCGGCTATTCTTTTTGTAAAAGGAGGCCAGGTGGTTGATAAATTAGTAGGTGCTCAACCGAAAGCAAATTTTATAAAAAAAATTGAACAGCATAAATAATGATCGCTGATTAAAAGATTTAATTGATTTCGCAGATAAGAAAATCCCCCCGATGCACCGGGGGGATTTTTAATGCAACAATAGTTGAGTTGAAAATTAATGTTGCACATGCTCTAAAGCTTTTGGATCATGTTTGTGTTTAAAAAAGATAAAAAACAGAATGCCTATTACCAGTGCATAAACAGCAAAGGTCAGCCAGATACCTTGCCAGTCTTTGTTGCCAGATGGTAAAATAAAATATTCATCAATGATGTAGCCGCTTATCTTGCTTCCCAAAAAAGCTCCCACTCCATTTGTCATCATCATAAATAATCCCTGAGCACTTGACCTGATCTTCGAATCAGTAGTTGTTTCAACAAATAGTGATCCCGAAATATTAAAGAAATCAAAAGCCATTCCGTATACTACACAGGAAAGAATAATCAGCCACAATCCATCGGCAGGGTTGCCATAAGCAAAAAGGCCAAAACGTAATACCCATGCCAACATTGAAAACAGCATCACTTTTTTAATACCAAATCTTTTAAGAAAAAAAGGAATGGTAAGTATGAATACTGTTTCAGAGATCTGGGAAATGGACAGGATGATAGTAGAATATTTAACTACAAATGAATCAACATACCGGGGAATATTTTTAAAATCATCTAAGTATGAGTCGCCATACATATTGGTTAACTGCAACGCAGCACCTAAAAAAACAGAGAAAACAAAAAATAGGGCCATTTTATAATTACCAAACAGCTTAAAAGCAGTCAAACCCAATTGTTCTATCAATGTTGCCTCTTTTGAGATGGTTTTCTGTGGCGGACATTTAGGTAAGCTAAAGGAGTATAGACCCAGAATTATCGCTCCTATCCCACCTATCAGGAACTGATTGGAATTTGCTTTGCTTCCGGTAAGATTGGTAATCCACATGGCTGCAATAAACCCAATGGTTCCCCAAACCCGGATCGGTGGAAAAACTTTTACAACATCAAACTTATTATTTTTTAAAATATTATAAGCAATGGAATTGGATAAAGAGATGGTTGGCATATAACAGATCATTGCCCCAAATATTACATAATACAAAGTATCGGGATCATTTACTTTTGGCACATAAAACAAAATCAGGCCATACAATATGTGTAAAATCCCATAAAGCCTTTCAGCATTTAACCATTTATCGGCAATGATACCTGTTAGGGCAGGCATAAAAAGTGAAGAAAGTGCAAGCGTAGAGAAGATGGCTCCAAACTGGGCTCCTGTCCAACCCTTGGCATTGAAACAATAGGTACCAATTGTAATCAACCATGCTCCCCAAACAAAGAACTGCATAAAACTCATCAAAGTAAGACGAAATTTAATACTCATATAGCTTGTTTTATTTCAGACTTGGAAGATATACATTTATTCTGCAACCAAATCAACACAGGCCGGTTTTTTGCGCAGCTGTAATCCCCAAAAAATACGGGTACAACATCTTTTATCATCGTAAATTTGTAAAAATTTTTGTGATGCCTGTTTCCATTGATATTTTAATAGATGCTGCCACAGATAAAGGCCTTAAATCCATTGCCCAAAAAGTAAAGAACAATGAACGAATAACTGATGAAGAAGGATTACTTCTTTTTGAAAAAGGTTCCCTGCCCTTTGTTGGTGCTTTGGCTAATTTTATACGTGAAGGGTTACATGGTGATAAAACTTATTTTAACCGCAACTTTCATATTGAGCCAACCAATGTTTGTGTGTTCAGTTGTAATTTTTGTTCCTACTCCCGTTTATATGCACATAAAGAAGATGGTTGGGAACTGAGTATTGACCAGATGTTGGATATTGTAAAGACTTATGATGGCAAACCCATTACCGAAGTACATATTGTTGGAGGTGTTCATCCCAAAATGAATATGGCTTATTTTATTGAGCTGATGCAAAAGATAAAAGCACATCGGCCTGCATTGCATGTAAAAGCATTTACTGCAGTAGAACTGGATTATATGTTTCGAAAAGCCAAACTAAGTATTGAAGAAGGAATGAAACAGCTACATGCAGCAGGATTAGATAGTTTACCCGGTGGAGGAGCTGAAATATTTGCACCTGAAATAAGAGAACAGATATGTGCCGATAAAGTAGATGCAGCTGGTTGGCTGGCTATTCATGAAGCAGCACATAACTTAGGCATGCATAGTAATGCAACCATGCTCTATGGCCATATTGAAAAATATGAACACCGGATCGATCATATGCGTAGATTAAGGGAGTTACAGGATAAGACCGGCGGCTTCAATACATTTATTCCTTTAAAGTTCAGGAACAGGGATAATGCAATGAGTTATGTGGACGAATCGGTTACCACAGAAGATATGAGGCTTTATGCTATTGCCAGAATTTATTTAGATAATTTTCCGCACCTGAAAGCTTACTGGCCTATGCTTGGCCGGCAGAATGCACAGCTGAGTTTATCTTTTGGCGTAAATGATATTGATGGTACCATTGATGATTCAACAAAAATTTACAGCATGGCTGGTAGTGAAGAGCAAACACCAGCTATGAGTACAGAAGAACTGGTGACTTTAATTAAACAGGTGAAACGTAAGCCCATTGAAAGAGATACCCTGTATAATGTAGTTAAAGACTACAGTGATATTGATTTTGCAAAAAAAAACTTTGATGCCGCCCTTAACTGAGTTTTAAAGACAGGCCATATTTAATAGCAGAACCATTAGTTTTAACTAATGGCCCTGCTATTTTAAAAAATATTTTAAGGATTGTCTTTTAATTGCGTGATATGAACTGGGCATTATTGTAAATATCAACAGCAGCTAAAAGTTTCTTTGACTTGGGGGATACTTTTACTTTGCTGTTATAAAAATCAGCTGCTTTTGGATTATCTTTCAATAACTCGGTCATTACTGCTTTTGAATAGGAAACTATCTCGCCATCATCTCCGGTTTGTACAAAATATTCAATTGCTGCATTGTTCCCGTTGTAGAACTTCCTGCTGTAAACACTAAGTTTTCCATTGGCAATTCTTACTGCAAAACCCGGCAGGGTTTCAGATGCTACATAACTTGTCTTTTTTGTAGTCAGGAGTTTTTGGGAAACAGCAAAGCGTTTGTTATCCTGGTAAGCCAAAACATCTTTTGCGTCAATAACATCTTTGTTATCGCCCAAAAGGTGTGGAGTTGTTAAAATCCCTGTTACCAGTTTTAAGGTTGAATAATACTGCCTGGAGCCGTCGGTCTTCACAACAAAGCAGGAAGATGTTGTTCCAATTCCGTTATCAATATCAGCTTTGGGTAGAAGAACTGAGTTTTTACTTACTGAGCAGGAATTTAGTAAAAAGAGGGTGCTGCATAATAATGCAACTGTGGGTACAAGTGTTTTCATTTATTAGGATTTCAGCTTAAAACGGAATTCAGCAAAAATTTATTGTAAACTTTTTAAGATTATTCTTTATTGGAATATATACTCCTGTGGCTGGCAAATAAGAGTTCTAATAAAAAACTGGCTGAACTTCGGAACAGAAGAAAAGCCAGATATAATTTTCTTGATTTTAGCCTCAGTTGTAAGCAGGAAAACCGCCCCTGTTTTAGTTCACAAGCCCGGTATACTGTTGCGTTACTTTTTTTATAATGTATCCACTTATCCATCCTACATAGGCGTATTTGGCATAAATGAATTTTTTGCCGGGGTTAATGGTATTAATTTCTTTGATCAATTCATCCAGCCAGATAGTACCTGCTAAAAGGGCCTTCCTGTCATAAGTATTTAGTACCCGGTTAATATTTCTTTGCGATGCACGGGCATCTTCGGGATATGAGATGAATGTAAGGTCAGGTTTACTTACTTTATCATAATCAGAAAAGAGAAGCCTTCTGAATTCAGAAATATCCTGGCTGGTAAGATCTGTATAGTTACTGTTTACACTTTCCGGATGCATTAATGAAGCAATAGCCCATACTACACCTCCGGATATATACATAATATCTCTCGTTTTGATATCCTTCTTGGTAAAAAATTCATTTACTACTACCCTGCGTAAACTATCTCTCCACATTTCTTCAGCTGTCTTTACATAATCATTCAGGTCCCCATGAGTTTTAGACTCTATCAAACGTTGAAAAGATTTCGTGCCCAAAGGAAAAGTAACCGGAACAAAAGTTTTGTTTGTATTAAAATATCCACCTTTTGTATTACCACTGCCTACATCAAGTTGGTTTGCGGTAAAACGGCGTTTTTGAGGTACAATGCCTAATAAACTAAGTTCTGATTCCTGGGCTGCGGTTATGGAAGTTATATTGATAACAGGATCCAGTGTCACGGGGCGTATCACTGAAGCAAAATATTCAACTTTATTGTATTTATCCAATTCCTGTTTTAAACCACTGCTTATAACAATGTGAACTTTGTCAGGCAAAACCCTGTAACGATACCTGATAATATCCCAAAGAATTGTTATGGCATCGAAAGTTTGTTTTTCACTTTCGTAAGACAGGGATGCGGCATCAGTATTGATAGATGTATCCGCTTTTAAAGTATAGTCATATTCCCTGTCTTTGCTAAGCTTTACTTCTATAACACTTAATTTAATCCCTTTTGCTCCAATCTCAATTCCTGCATACATATCTCCTATTCCCTGTACACTTTTTAGTAAAGTTTCAACAACGTTTGCTATTACTGTAAGGTTTTGTGCCCTGTATAACCTTACAGCAGTTGTGTAATGTGATATGGCTAATTCAGGCTGTTCTAATTTAGTATATAGGTTACCCAATCCTTCATTGGCAAATGCCTGGCAATAGGTATCATAATTTGCTTTTGCTTTTGATAATCCTTTTTTAAAGTATTCTTCTGCAGCATCAAACTGTTGTGCTTCCATCAGGCTGGTTGCCGTCTTCAACATTCTGAAAGTAGATTGGCTCCTGATAGTTTGTGCGGTAGCAAGGGTACCGGCAAATAGTAAAATGGCAAGTAGAAAATGTTTACGCAGCATCACAATAAATTTTAAAATGGTAATTTTTATTTCTGCTTGTTGGGGTCAGGTTGGGTCAGGCAAATTTATGATTAGTAACTATCACTCCATTGTCTTTTATGTCTATTTGCTGTGCCTTTTCAAAAGTTGTGACCATTTTGTGCAAAACCTCTTTTATAAAAAAGCGGGACCCGGATAAATAAAGAAATGATGCTATATTTTAATAGCAAAAACAGCTGCTGGAAATTGTCAAAACTGTTATTGTACCACCGGTAGCGGGGCAAGTGAAGATTGCAGGAAGTTTTTTATATGTATAAATAAACTGCCAGGAACTTCCGTCCCTGGCAGTAATTAAAATTATTTCCTGAACAGTAGTGTATTATTACAGGTAAGAATTTTAATTTTTAATAAAAAGTACGATCATCAAAATTACAGCAACAAACAAAAGGGTCAGGCAACTAACAGCCAGGTAAGCAATGGTTCTCATACAATAGGATTTAGTTGATACTAATTTCACAAAAAATATACCAACAGCCCATTGTTGTGAATAAATATTCCGATTTGAGTTTATTTACTTAGTACAAGTACGAATGAAATAATTTAAATTGTATTCAAATCAACCAGAATGAAAAGAAATACCATTTTACTTATTGCAGTCTCTATTTGTATTATTACAGCAATTTCCTGTAAAACGGTTGGGCGTATTGCTTCCAGGTACTGGTTGAACCGGGAGATCAAGGAATTTATATCTAATTGTGAAGACAAGACCACCAGGGTGATTGGTAGCGAAAATGCACATAAATACTGCGATTGTGCTGTTGATATTGTTGCCGAACAATATCATAATTACCAGGATGCCAAAAAAATATCTCTTACAGAGATCATTGACTTTATTAATAAATGTAAATAAACCGGTTACTCAATAATACAAAACGCCCTTTGAATAGCAAAACGCGTTTTAATATTGTAATGCTGGTTTTAAATGTTAACAACAACATCAATCACCTGTTTTTTATCAGGGCTTTCCCAGCGAAAGCGGACAGTATAGGCTTTAGCCGGGCTGTTTTTTAAACGATAAGGGATCTTTAAAGTGTAATCCACACTGCTGTTTTCCATCGCTCCTTTCACCTGTTTCAGTAATATATCAGTAACTTTTACTTCATTAAGATTATTATCATACACCCAAAAATTTTCCTTACCCTGGAATATTCCCGAAATACTTGACCCTTCAACACTTGAAATATCAAGGCTGGCATAAGCCATTTTTGGAGAAACCTTTATTGTAGTGTCAACAGCAACCAACATGTTTTTGGCTTTTAACCCGTTTATTATGCAAAATGAGCCGTCGGATGATTTAATTGTTTTCGTTGTTTTTGAAATTTGAATAGTTTCCCCGGGCCTGGCGATATTCATTGGGAATTCAAGCCTTAACTGACTTTTACTTTTCAGGTCGTATAAACGTATTTTAACAATACCATTCATATTGTTCTTCATTACCAGAGCGGTAATGCCAAACTTTATGCTAAGAGATTTTATGTCCTTAACTGCAAACCCTGAAGTCTCATTCTTTAAAAAGACATTAGGATTTTTGGAAAGTATCTCTCCCCGGGGGGAAACGATCATGAGTTCAGCCGCTACAAACACTGTCCTGTTTTTGTCCTCTACAAAACCGGCAGGTTCCTGAAGGGCTATTTCTATTTCTTTGTTGAAAGGTAATTTATTGTTTAAAAGCAGGGCTCCGTCTATTTTCACATCCATTGCCTTAGCCCATACCCCTTCTTTAAAATAACGAAGGCCTGTTAATGGTAAAATACCATTGTTTTGGGCAATGCACTGCGTCATCCATAAAAAACTGATGGCCAATAAAACAAAAAAGTTCTTAAACATGTGTGTCGGGATTTTCATAAAGATATAATTCTGTTTGACAATTTTAAGCCAGTAAAGATCTGTGCAAGATTATTCAGGTGGTTTAGTACACAAAAACGTTGATTGCAACGGTTTTATTATCCCTGAAGTGGTAACAAAATGTTACTATTCTAAAGTTCCGGCACCTGAAATAGTTTTTGCTTCCAGTTGAAGAAAATCAAAAACCACAATATCATTTTTTCCCTTTTGTAACCATGATGCCGGGCAATACAAACGTTGCTGTGGGCCTATATTCCAGTACCTGCCTAAATTGTGCCCATTTATGTAGATCATTCCTTTTGAATAATTGCTCATGTCAAAATAAGTATCCCCCACTTGCTCCAGCATAAAACTCCCCGTAAAGAAATTACCAGGCCGTGGTTCATCAGCTTTCTTATCAATCTGTATACGGCTTTCTTTGATAAATTTATCATCCATGGGATATAACCGTGTCTCCCAGTTCATTAATGTCATACCATTTAATGTTACCCGGTCAGTTATTCCCTTACGGTCAATCATGAACTGGGCGAAATTTATATGCCCCATACCTTCCACTACAATTTCCAGCTCAGGATATGGCGTATCAGTTTTAGGTAGCACTACTTCCCAATTACCACCATCCCTTAAAACAGTATCAATAAATTTTCCATTCAAAAATACAAGGGTATAGTCATGCGGCTCCCATATCTTTAATTTCCCGCTTTTATGGCCAACCAGTTTTGTTTTATAAGAGATGATTCCCTGGTTTTGCCCAAAATCCTCCATAGGCCGGGGTTGTGGAGATTTTATTTGAGGTAGAACAAAATTTAATAGATTATTGGCACTGGTCATTTTAATTGCATCTATCTCAATCGTTTTTACGGCAGGGATAACTTCAGGTATTTTATGATCAACATATTGCTGAATTAACCTGCGAAGCATAAAATATTTTGCTGTGGGTAATCCCTGTTCACTAATGGGTGCATCATAATCATAGCTGGTGATATCCGGCTGAAACTGTGTTGGAGAAAATGCATTGGATCCGGCAGTAAAACCAAAATTTGTTCCGCCATGAATCACATAAAAGTTTACAGACCTTTTATTTTTTAATAAGTATTCAACTTCCCTTTTTAGGTCATTGGTATCAGGCCTTGCCCATTTTTCACCCCAATGGGTTAACCAACCCGGGTATGTTTCACTGCTGAAGGCAGGTACATTTGGATTTCTTTTTTTTGCCTGGTTAAAATCATTGTCGCCTGAACCACTGTCAAGGCCAATGGCAGCCCCATCAATATTTCCGGCTTCCAGCATATAAGCCGTAGCGCCATCAGCTGTATAAAATGGTACATTAATGCCGTTCTTTAACCAGGCTGTTCTTAATGCCTCCAGATAAGTTTTATCGTTTCCAAAACTTCCATATTCATTTTCAATTTGTACCATTAATATGGGACCACCCTTTGTGCATTGTAATGGCACTATCTCTTTTGAAAGCCGGTTTATATATTTTGTAACTGCTTCCATATACCTGGTATCCATGCAACGGATCTTTATGTCCGGTATCTTCAGCAAATAAGGAGGCAGTCCACCAAAATCCCACTCAGCACACACATAAGGGCCCGGCCTTAGTATTACCCACATGCCTTCATCCTGGCATATTTTTATAAACTCTTTTATATTATGGTTGCCAGTGCTGAAATCAAACATGCCTTCTTTGGTTTCATGATAGTTCCAGAAAATGTAGGCAGCAATAGTATTGCAGCCCATTGCTTTTGCCATTTGTATACGGTGACGCCAATACTCTTTGGGAATACGGGCCGGATGCATTTCGCCACTGATCATTTGAAGTGGCTTCCCATCAAGTAAAAAATCATCTTTACCCAAACTGAATTGATGGATTTTATTTTGGGCAGTTATGCCGTATGAAATTAAAATGGCAAGAAGTATTGATATAAAAAATTTCATTTCTGTTATAGTTGGTTAATTTACGGGCAATTTACAATGAATATCATTCACTTAATTTTAGTAATTTGGTAGTTAAAAATATGAAGGGCAAATTTATTATACTTTCCTTATGCCTGTTGCATAACAGTTTGTTTGCCCAAAAGCAAAAAGCCGATAGCTTGTTACAGTTATTAAAAACTGAAACAAAGGATACTGCAAAAGTTAAATTATTGTGGAAGCTGGCCAGTACAATGGGTGTTTATAGTCCGGATACTGCCCTGATATATGCTCAAAAATCACTCCTTTTAGCCACCGAAATAAAATACACAGAGGGCCAGTCAAAGGCAATAGGCGTTTTGGCTAATACTTTCAGAAAGATGGGTAATTATTCCAAAGCACTGGAATATAATTTCAGAAAATTACCCATTGCTGAAAATGAAAATGATCCGGATAACCTGGCGACTGTATTAATGAACATTGGAATAATATACCGTTACCAGGAAGAATATCAAAATGCACTTTTGTATTATTATAAAGCAGATTCTGTAATACAAAAATTCAAACTCGAAGATTCAAAGTATTATATTTTAATGAACCTTGGCGATGTTTATGACAAGATGAACAAAGCCGATTCCGCATTTGCTTATTTTAATAAATCACTCATTGTTTCAACAAACCTGAACAATGAGGACTTTATCGGAAACTCGATGACCGGCCTTGGACATACTTATTTGAAAATGGGGAAGTACGATTTTTCTAAATTAAATTATCAATCGGCTATACAGCATCTGAAAGCAAGTAATAATGATGAAGTACTTTGCGAAGCTTACCTGGGGTTTGCCAATCTATATAAGCTAACATCCACTAACAGTGATTCTGCAGTTTATTATGCAAAGCTTTCCGAAAAACTCGCTGAAAAAGATGGGTTTCAGAACTGGCAACTCAATGCAACAACATTTCTTACTGAATTTTATAAAAAAGAAAATAATATTGACAGTGCATTTATGTATTTAAGCAAAACGCAGCAGCTAAATGATTCTATAAACAGCAAAGAAAAGATCCGTAAAATACAAATATTATCAAGCAACGAAGACCTGCGCCAGCTTGAAATGGCAGAAACGAAACGGATTGCCCAAAAAGAAAGGAAGCAGCAATTGCAGTACCTTTTTATCGGTATATTTATTCCCGGATTTTTTTTATTCACACTGTTGCTTAGCAGGATCCGGATTCATACCCGTATAATAAAAGCCCTGGGTATTCTTTCTTTATTGATCTTATTTGAATACCTCCTGTTGCTTTTGCATCCTACTGTTGCGGAACTCACCAATCATACACCGGTTTTGGAAATGCTGATATTTGTTAGCTTAGCTGCCATACTCATACCGGGCCATCACCGTTTTGAAGCATGGCTGATAGAAAAATTGATCCATAGGAATGGATCAATCAGGTTGAAAAAAATAAAATTTTCAGTTAAAGACAGGAAATAACCAACAAACCCTCCTATGGTTTTTCAGGCGTAGGTTTCTCACTTCCTTTCAATTTCGTTGTATCCCCTCCTGCCGGCATCGTATCTTTTTTTACTTCTGTTGGAGCAGGTGCGGCAGCTGCTGGTGTATCTTTAGTTGCAGCTTTATCAGCTTCACCATTATTACATCCGGCAATAATAATTCCTGCAAAGAATATACCTGCAAGGATAAAAGTCAGTTTTGATTTGTTTTGCTTGATCATTTTTTATGGTTTTAAGACATAATTTTACTATTTTTATTTCACAAAATCAAGCATTTACATAAAAAGATGGTAAAATGTTTATTTTATAACCAGGTTTCATGAAAAGAAAGGCATCACTTATTAGTTTTCTATTGCTGGTTAGTATAACGACATCTGCCCAAATTACCTATCAATTTTCCTTTACCTTTCCCAATGCAACCGCTTCCATTTCCTGTAAGGCGTTTTTTTTAAATTACGGAGATGGTACCGGGCTGGCCAGGTTAAGGTTTAATGCACCAGGCACTAATGACAGTACATTGATTGACATGATGGCCCAAGAAGAAAATACGGATAAAATTGCCGGCTGTTCAAATGCAGGCATGCTTTATTTTAAACTTCAAAAAAACCAGGCCATATATGGAAACGACGGTAATATTGTGTTACCGCTTTTTTTCTGTTTTAAGAAAGATAACCTGACCGGGTTTTATGAGCCATTTGGCTTTAGTTACGCAATTGGTGATTGCAAAGCCCCGGTTACAGTTTTTTCAGAGATCAGGTACCTGGAAAAAAAAGACCTTACCAGTGATTTTGTACTTACTTATTTTACACCCCGGGAAAAATTCTATACCGGCCTTTTTGCTTCCACCCGTGCCTTAACGGTAAATGAGCTGAATGTGAAAATGCATTTGTTGATCGTGGCAAATACTTTTGACGAACATATTGGAAAAGCCTGCGCAAAAGACATGCGAAGGACAATAAAATTTTTTAAGGATATAAAAGATTTTTTAGGGATACAGTTGGAGTATGATACGATTGCCGGCAAGAAGTATAATCTGACTGAAGTGGAAAAAGCTATTGAAAAACTCAGGACTGCGGCACCCAATGATATTATTATATTCTACTACACCGGCCATGGTTTCAGGCAAAAGGGCGATAACAGGCGCCCACCCTATATTGACCTGAGGCCGAATTATGATGACAACCCCAACAATTTTAATTCCAAAAGCCTGGCTGATATTTTTCAAACCATTTCCGATATGCCCGCCAGGTTTAAATTGATACTTAGTGACTGTTGTAATGATATGAGTAAAACCTACAGTGTAAAATCAAAAGCTCCAGCCCAAACAAAGGGATTTAGTTTGACCGGTAATATTCAAAACGGGGCACAACTTTTTTTAAATGCTACCCGAACTTCGATATTGGCAACCGGTGCAAACCCCGATCAGCGTTCAATATGCAATGATGATTTTGGCGGTTTCTTTTCGTACAATTTTTTAAACTCCATAGAAAATCAATTAAGTTTTACCACCACTAATCCCAACTGGAACAGGATCATTGAAGAAGCCAGGATAAAGACCAGGAATATGTCTTTACGTGTAGACTGCCCGCTTGCAACAAATCCGACAAAAAAGTGCAATCAAATGCCATACTTTGAAAAGGCACCCGGTGTTCCTTATTAATAAAGTCGTTTTAATTTATTGGAGCCGTTTGCTTCCATTCTTTTTTCTGCATACCTTTTACCAGGGCTTTCCATTTATCCGATTTACGCAGCCTGTCCATTTCGGGGTCAGTTGCTACAACAAATGAATAATTGAATCCGTTCCTGATCGCTTTTTCCATCCATTTAAATGCTTCAGCCTGCTTTCCTTTACGGGCATAAAGCCTTGCCAGTGTATATTCTGATAAAGGATCATCAACAATAAACCCTTCATACAATGTATAATATTTTATGGCGGGATCCGTTTTGCCGGATAGCATATTCATGCGGCCCTGCAGGTCATAGATCTCATTTGGATGAAAGGGATGCATGGCTTCTGCTTCAGCAATCACCTTCTCCGATCTGTCGAACTGCCCTGCATACATAGTAAATTCAGCATACAATAATCTTTTTGGAAAATTGATCAGGCTGCTGTCATACAGATAACCGAGTTGTTCCAGTACCGCCCGGTTTTTATAAATGGCAGTACCTGCATCTACCACATTCAATCTTGTATTGACATTGCCCGGATCAAACTGAAGTGACCTGGTATAATATGGGAAAGCTTGTTTTTTTGATCCGGCCCATACATATATGTCGCCGATCTTGTTATATATTTCTGCCAGTATTGGTTTTTCAGATAAAAGTTCAGCAGCCCTGCTCAGGTATTTAATACCATCTTTCCTGGGCAAATAAACTGCTTGTGCTAATGAAATATGTTCTTTGGTTCCGGGTATCGTATACCCAGGTGATGAGATTATGGTAGCATCAAATTTACTTATCACTTGCGGAATTCCCGTACCTGTCCTGTCAAAAGACAGGTCATCACTTTGGCCCAGTTTTTCATAGACATCATGATCTATGAAAATTTCTTTATTCACTTTAGGAAACCAGATGAGTGTGTCGAAATATTTATAAATGGCATCCTGTTCAGCATGATCATATAGTAACAATCCCAGCTTATAGTTCCATTCACCGTTACCCGGATACTTTTCAATCGTTCGCCGGTAAAAGGCATTCAGTTCCTTGTAACTTACCTCTTCGTTGATGCCGGCATAAGATTTAATCACATTTTCAGCCTGGGTAAAACGGCCCATTTTCTCCATCAGCTGCCAGAGTTTAATATAGCCTCCCAGCTCTTCGGGATAATCATAGATGATGTCTTTATAGAATTTTTCAGCCTCATCAAAATGTTTCCATGCTTCATATACATGTGCTATAAAATAAAGGTCTTCGTTCTGCCGGTAGTAATAGCTTTTATAGAATTGTTCAAAACAGGCATGCTCATAGGGATAAACGGTGCTTTTGGCTACAGAGTCCACATAATGGTCAAAAGATGTATCAGTAAGGGAATAATCAATGGCATACTGAAAATAGATCTCCGCTTCTTCCCACCGTTGCTGATCGAAATAAATTTTGCCTATGTAATGAAATACAAGCGGGTCTTCGGAATCAATGTCAATTACTTTTTTAAGGATACGCAACGCATTTGCATAATGTTTCTGGTCATATTCCTTGATGCCCCAGTAAAAAAATGCCATAAAGTCCCACGATTTAAGCTTTGCTGTGTCTATATCACATACCATTGGTCTTGATGGCCCCATTACAAAAGAAGAAGGCACAGAAAGCCAGTTATTCCCATCAAAATGATATCCTTTTTTCCGGAGGTCGGCCTCATAAAAGAATGAATCTGCTGCAGCATACCTGGTGGTATTAAGGTACACAAAACCCAGCCGCTCAAATGGTAAAAAATGCCTGGAGTTTATATCAATGGCTTTGCGGTAGTCTTCTTCAGCAAACAAAAGATTACCCGACTGCTCATTCAATAGTCCCAGGTTTATCACATTGTTTTGAATGCGGGTCTGCAGGCTGTCGGCTTTACGGTTTGCTGCAAATCCTTTTTCATATTTTGCAGTGAGCGCATACATGCCCGAAAGGTTTGCCCAGGGTATTGCCCATTTATCTTTTCTTACAGTGGCATCAATAAAATATTTTTCTGCCTTTGCATATTTTTTTTTCAACAGGTACAGGATGCCGAGTTCGTTATAAATATATGCGGCTGTCTTTTCCAATGCCAGCGCTTTTTGCTGTTCGGCCAGCGCCTGTTCAATCAGCAATGCCGGTTTTTCTGTAACCGGTAATTTTAAGCGAAGTGTTACACCGGTGAAGTAATGCAACTTTACCTGCAGGATGTTGTAATAAAAGCTGGAGGGGTCGGTTAATTGTAAAGCCACCTGCATCATCCGGGGATATACATCGTACCCGTTGTTCTTACTGTTATAATATCTCCGGCGTTCAAGTTCCGCTTCATCTCCCTTTAAGTACTGGTTTATCATTTCCTGTACTTTATCATCAAAGGCAATTACCAGCATTTCGTTCAACCTGTCCAGCGATCCTTTATCATTGTGCAGGTCAGTCAGTAATTCATTTAACTTATCAATGCCATCTTTATTATTTAAACTGTCTTTCAGTTTGTTTATGAGTGTAAAGGCAATCTCTCCTGCACCAAGTTTATTCAACCGTAAACTATCTGTCAATGCTTCCAGACTTTCTTTTTTTAATAACGAAATAAAATAATCATCGGGCATGGCATCTGTTGCATCATTAGCCATACTCATCGGACTACTGGTTAGCATTACTATTTTAGTGGAATCATCCACCGACTGCTGCCGGGTTTTTGTTAGTTCATCCGTATCTACTTTTGCCAGTGCAAAATCGGGCATGCCTTTAAATACCGGTGTCTGTACTTTCTTTTCCTGTTTTAATACGGGATCATTGCCCATAGCTGCTTCCAGGTAAGTTTCTATTTCTCCCTTAGTAACAATTCCATCCTTACTATTATCGGCAAGGCCTTTTAATCCTTTCTCCAGGTAATAAGAAAAAACACCTCTTCCCCCACCCCAATCAGTTTTTTCATTCGACAGCTGATCGAACCGGCTGGAAGCGATCCTTATCTCTTTTTCTTTGGCGTTCATCAGTTGCTGCCCCACCAGCAAATTCGAGTTACCGCTGTTTGCAGTCATCTTTCCCGAATGACAGGCATCTGTGATGAGCACCACCCTTGCTTCTGTTTTTGCCGATAAGGTATTGGCAATATCATTGAGGTAAGCGACACTCAGCGACATGCCCACATAACCTTCAAGCGGGGTATTATAACAGATGAAGTAGGCATTGTTGTACATACTTATACTTTCCAGGTCGCCGTGGCCGGAAAAATAAAAGAATACCATATCGTCTTTCTTACAGGTACGCACCAGCCATTTGATGGCCATATGCACAGCAGCGATGCTGGCATTAGAGTCGGTGAGTAGCCGGATATTTTCTTTGGGTACCGAACCCCCTGCTTTTGATTTTAAAAAATCAGCAAACGCTTCGGCATCTTTGTTGGCAAACTGCAGTTGCGGAATATTGGGATCGGAATATTTGGAGACACCTACAAGCAATGCATATACATTGCCTGTGCCGGAAGCGGCATTGGACTGCACCGGAATTGTTTGTGCAGAAGCCGTTGTACAAAAAAAAGCAATGAGAAAAAAAAGTAAACGATGAGTCATTTGCCGTGTTAGCTTAAAATTCAATATCCTAAAATACGAATAAAGGTTGATTACCTATGCTGTATTAATGCCTCACTGAATTGTATCAGTTGCACGCAGGGTTCCTTTGCCCCATGCCTTCCCCTGTACCGTTTTTAATAATGAATTCCACTTTTTTGTTTTATTTATGCCAGCCATCAAGGGATCGCTCATTAATATAAAACTATAGTTGAACCCCAGGCTGATGGCTTTTTCAAGCCAGTTAATTGCTTCCGCATTATTTTTTTTGCCAGCATATAAACGGGCCAGCGTATAACAGGTATTGGCATCAAGCGGTTTTGAAACCAGATAGGTTTTATAAAACCCAATTGCTTTATCAGGAGCATTGCTCAGTAAATTTAACCGGCCTCTCAGATCGGTTATTTCAGGCAAAGGATATGGATTGATGGCTTCGGCTTCATTTAGCAGTTTCTTTGAACTGTCAAATTGCCCAGCGTACATATTGAATTTTGCAAACAATATGCGGTTAGGAAAATCGATCTGCTTTTTGTTATACAAGTAACTGAGCTGTTCCATCGCTTTGCGGTTCTTATAAACAGCCGTACTCATTTCCACGATCTTCACCCTTGTAGTGGCATTGAAAGTATCGAGACTTAATGCATTCTCAAAATAAGGCAAGGCCATTTTTTTTGAGCCGGCCCATACATATATCTCGCCGATCTTAAAATTGATGGATGCCAGCGTTTCTTTTTCGCTAACCAATTCGGCTGCCCGTTTTAAATACCGGATACCATCATACCTGGGGTAGTCAACCGTTTCTTCAAACTGCAGTTTTTCTCCGGTTCCGGGAACAAGGATCGATCCGGGATTATCAATATGAATATCTTCCGGAACAAATTCATCCGATGTGCCCTGCCCAATATCAAGGGATAGGTCTTCCTGGCCTACATCCGGGTAACGTTCGGGAATAAACATTTCCCGGTTAACCCTGGGGAACCATATAATGGTATCGGTATATTTCAATCTTGCGGGTTCAGCGGCATGGTCGTACAACAATAAACCCAGTTTGTAATTCCATTCGGCCTTACCCGGTTCCTTTTCAATCGTTCTTCGGTAAAAGGCATTGAACTCCCGGTAAATCTTCTCCTTGTAGTACTTTTCACAATCCTTCAGTACATTTTCTGCCTCTGCATACAGACTTTGTTTTTCCAGTAACTGCCACAGCTTCATGTATGCAGCCAATTCACGGGGATCAGATCCAATTATCTTTTTATAGTGTATCTCCGCTTCAACAGGCCGACTCCATTTTTCATAAAGGGAAGCAATGAAATAGAGGTCTTCTATTTGGCCGTAGTAATAATTTTGGAATACAGCTTCATAGCATGTATGATCATACGGATAAACGGCACTCCTTTTCACGGAATCGAAGTAACGGTCAAATGATTCCCGGTTCATATAATTTTCCATGGCATAACGAAACATTAATTCAGCCTCTTCCCATTGTTGCTGTTCATAATAGACCAGGGCGAGGTAATGGTATACCAGGGGATTCTTTTTATCAAGAGAGATCACTTTTTTATAACATTGTATTGCCAGTGGATTATTTTTTCCAAAAGTTGGCATAATCCCATCTGCATCAACCGGGCCTGTGCCGCGGTTATAAAATGCCGAAATTCCCATAGCAAAATAGCCAAGCATGTCATCTGCCCTGAGTGTATCATCAAAGGTGCAACCAGACCATAAATTTGGTGCCACCGGTTGCTTATCTCTCCCTCCTCTCAGGCCATCACCAACAAAATGATATCCCTTTTTCCGGAGGCTGGCCTCATAAAAAAACGAATCGGCCTGTGCATACTGTGTGGTATTCATATAAACATAACCGAGGTTCTCAAAAGGCAGGTAATGCCTGGAATTTATGTCAATTGCTTTTCGGTAATATTCCTCGGCATACAAAAGGTTAGCAGATCTTTCATAAGCAAACCCTGTATTTACGGCAACGATCTGTAAGCCCGATTGCAAACTGTCTGCGATCTTACACATGGCAACACCCTGTTCTGCTTTTCCTGTAGCGGCATATAAACCACCTAAATTTGCCCAGGGTATTGCCCACTTTGATTTTTTAAACGTTGCTTCTTTATAGTTTTTTTCTGCATCAGCATATTGTTTCTTCAGGTCATACAAAATGCCAAGTTCATTATAAATATATGCGGCTGTCTTTTCAAGTGCCAGCGCTTTTTGCTGTTCGGCCAGCGCCTGTTCAATCAGCAAGGCCGGTTTTTCTGTAACCGGTAATTTTAAGCGAAGTGTTACACCGGTGAAGTAATGCAACTTTACCTGCAGGATGTTGTAATAAAAACTGGAGTGGTCGGTTAATTGTAAAGCAACAGCCAGCATCCGGGGATATACATCATACCCGTTGTTCTTAATATTATAATAACGCCTTCGTTCTAATTCCGCCTCATCGCCTTTTAAATACTGGTTTATCACTTCCTGTACTTTATCATCAAATGCGATCATCAGCATTTCGTTCAACCTGTCCAGCGATCCTTTATCCTTATGCAGACCAGTCAGTAATTCATTTAGCTTATCAACGCCTGCTGTATTTTTTAAACTGTCTTTAAGTTTGTTTATAAGTGCAAAGGCGATCTGCTCTGCAGTAAGTTTATTCAATCGTAAACTGTCTGTCAATGCTTCCAGGTTTTCTTTCTTCAGCAACGAAATAAAATAATCATCGGGCATGGCATCTGCAGCATCATTTGCCTTAGCTGTTAAACTACGGGTTAAAATTACTATTTCAGTGGAATCATTCACCGACTGCTGCCGGGCCCTGGTTAATTCATCTGCATCTACTTTTGCCAGGGCAAAATCATCCATGCCTTTGAACACCGGCGTTTGTACTTTATTTTCCTGTTTTAATACGGGATCATTACCCATAGCAGATTCCAGGTAAGTTTTTATTTCTCCCATGGTAACAATTCCATCCTTACTATTATCAGCAAGCCCTTTCAATCCCTTCTCCAGGTAATAAGAAAAAACACCTCTTCCACCACCCCAATCAGTTTTTTCATTCGACAGCTGATCAAACTGGCTGGAAGCGATCCGTATCTCTTTTTCTTTGGCGTTCATTAGTTGTTGACCCACAAGGGAATTTGAATTACCACTGTTTGCAGTCATCTTGCCCGAATGACAGGCATCGGTGATCAACACCACCCTGGCTTCTGTTTTTGCTGATAAGGTATTGGCAATATCATTGAGGTAAGAAACACTCAGCGACATGCCCACATAACCTTCAAGCGGGGTATTATAACATATTAAGTAGGCATTGTTGTACATACTTATACTTTCCAGGTCGCCATGGCCGGAAAAATAAAAGAATACCATATCGTCTTTCTTACAGGTACGCACCAGCCATTTGATGGCCATATGCACAGCGGCAATGCTGGCATTAGAGTCGGTGAGTAGCCGGATATTTTCTTTGGGTACCGAACCCCCTGCTTTTGATTTTAAAAAATCAGCAAACACTTCAGCATCCTTATTGGCAAACTGCAGTTGCGGAATATTGGGATCGGAATATTTGGAGACACCAACAAGCAAGGCATATACATTGCCAGTGCCGGAGGAAGCATTTTGATTTACTGTTTGTGCAGAAACAGAAATGTATAAAAAAATAGCTGCTATAAGATGGATGATAAATTTCATAAGCCCCCGCTGGTTTGGTACCTGTTTCAATAAGATGCTCAAATGTTTTTGATGTAAAGGATTATTTTTTTATACTGCTTTTGCTGCTATACCATGTATTCACTTAGTAGTCGAAGAAAACTCCCTTTTGTTTCAATTTTGTTTTCATTGGTTTTGCCACCTGCTTTTCCCATTCAGGCTTTTTACGTAACTCACTCATCAGGGGATCCAATTCCAGGATATAGGAGTAGCTGAACCCAAGCCTGATCGCTTTCTTCAGCCATGCAAATGCTTCGGTGCTGTTTTGCTTACCGGCATACAGGCGGGCGATGGTATAATACGAATTGGCATCATCGGGGTTTATATCTGTTACATACTTTTTGTATGAAGTGATCGCATCGCCTGGTTTATTGGCCAGCAGGTTCAGCCGCCCGTTCAGTTCGGTGAATTCATCCAGGTTGTACGGATGTACCTGTTTGGCTTCATCCAGTACTTTCTTTGATCGTTCAAACTGCCCGGCATACATTGCCATCTCGGCCAGCAGCATTCTTTTTGGGAAATTAATCTGGCCGCTGTCGTACAGGTAATTGAGTTGCTCGAGGGTTGCCTTATTCTTATAAATAGCCACTCCGGCATCAACCAGTTGTAAGCGGGTATTGGCATTGCCTGGAGCCAATACCACCGACCTTGCATAGTAGGGATATGCCTGTTTGTTTGAACCGGCCCATACATAGATATCACCCACTTTATTCTGGATATCCGACAGTATCTCTTTATCTGTAATGGATTCAGCGGCTTTAAGCAAGTACTGTATTCCATACTTACGTGGCATTTCTATGTTTTCTGCCAGCTTAAGGTTCTCTTGAGTGCCCGGCAGAACAATGACCTGTTCATCGCCCGACAGAACGTCATTCTTTTCATCTTTTTTATTATCGTTTACATTTAACTCCTGAAGCTCTTCCCGATAATCGCCTTTGGAAGTTTCTGAAACACCAGTCACTTTGTAATCATCAGATGAATTGATCAGCCACAAAACATTAGTATCAACAAATATCTCTTTATTCAATTTCGGGAACCATACAATACGATCCAAGTATTTATCAGGCCCGGGGGCTTTTGCCCGGTTGTACAATAAGATACCCAGTCGGTAGGCCCAGTCACGATTGTCCTCAGGGAATTTATCAATGGCTCTCCGGTAGAAGGCATTCAATTCTTTATCCGTTCTTTCGGTATTAAAAGCCCTGAATTCGTAGATCCGTTTTTCAGCCTCGGTATATCGGCCCATCTTCTCCAGTAGCCTCCAGCTTTTTACATAACCCCCAATCTTATCAGACTCAAGTTCCCTGATGGAATGGTAGAAGGTTTCTGCTTCTGCGTAATGGCCCCATGTTTCATATACATGGGCTATGAAGTAGAAATCTTCTATTTTTTGGTAGTATTGCCCCCGGAAGAAATTCTCGAAACAGGTGTGGGTGTATGCATAGTTTGCCCCTTTGATCACCGAATCGCAATAATCCTTGAAAGAAACTGAATCAAGGTTGAACTGAATGGCAAAATTGAACATCAATTCGGCTTCCTCCCATTTCTTTTGTTCATAAAATATTTTACCCAGGTAGTGAAAGGCCAGTGGGCTTTTTGGGTCAATGCTGATCACTTTCTTCAGCAATCGGATTGCGCCGGAACTGTCTTCATTACGGTAGGCTGTGATGCCTTGATAAAAAAAGGCCATCAGGTCGTTCTCGTCTAACTTAGCAGGTATCGGACAGGGTTTGACCAATTCATCATAAGTATAATCCAGGGGATTAAGCCACCAAAGAGGCTCCACACCAGCTTTGAAATTAAGGCCCATTTTTCTTTTTTCCGCTTCATAAAAAAAAGAATCAGCCAACGCATACCGGGCAGAATTAAGGTACAGGTAACCCAGCCTTTCAAAAGGCAGGTAATGCCTGGAATTGAGATCGATTGATCTGCGGTAATATTCTTCTGCATAGAGCAGGTTGCCGGTATTTTCATTCAATAATCCAAAATTATTACTGGTACATGGAAGGCCGGGTTGCAAACTATCGGCTTTATTACAGGCAGTGAACCCGGTTTCATTCCGGCCGGTTACAGCATACAGGTAACTCAGGTTAGCCCATGGGATGGCCCATTTTGTTGCCAGGCTGGTTGCTTTAAGAAAATATTTTTCCGCTTCGGCTGTTTGTTTCTTTGCCATGTACAATATACCCAGCTCATTGAAAATATATGCGGCATGTTTTTCCAATGCCAGCGCTTTTTGTTGTTCTGTAAAGGCCAGGTTTAACAGCGAGTCATGATTATCAATTGTGGGCAGTTTCAACCGGTGTACAACGCCGGTAAAATAGTGCAGTTTTACCTGCAATATGTTGTAGAAAAATTCGGTGGGTGCTGTTAATTTCAATGCAACGGATAACATTTTTGGATAGACATCGTAGTTTTTTATGCTGTTGTTATAATACCTCCGCCGCTCCAGTTCGGCCTCATCGCCCTTTAAGTACTGGTTGATCACTTCCTGCACCTTATTATCAAAAACAATGACCAGGCTTTCATTAAAACGTGCTGCGGATTCTTTGTCTTGCTGTAGGCCGCTGATCAGTTCATCCAGTTTCTTCTTACCGGTTTCAACCATCATGCTGTCTTCCACCTCCATTTGTATCGAGGCATTTGCCATGGCCGTATCCAGTGATGAAGTATCTGCCCATGATTCCCCGCTTTCGAGGTTATCCTTCACCCAATTAATAATGGCAATCGGAATTTCGCCGGCTTCAAGTTCATGAAGTTTTAAACTGTCGACCATTGTTCCCAGGTTTTCTTTTTTAAGAACCGAGATAAAATAATCTTCGGGCGACAGGTTATTCTGATTTTCTGATTCGTTGAACACAGCGGCTACCCGAACCAGATCGAAAGAGATAGAATCGGCCATGGATTGCTGCAAAACCACCTGAAGCCCTTCCTGGTTTACTTTGGATAATGGGAACGCATCTTTTCCGCTCAATACCGGCGTTTGTGTTTTATTTTCCCGCTTAAGTACCGGATCATTTGCCATTGAAGTCTCCAGGTAGTTTTTTATTTCGCCAAATGTTACAATACTATCCCTGCTTTTATCTGCCAATCCCTTTAGTCCATTGACCAGGTAATAGGAAAAGACGCCCCTGCCTCCTCCCCAGTCTATTTTTTCATTTGACAACTGGTCGGTTTTACTGGATGCAATGCGAATTACTTTTTCATTTGCATCTACCAGTTGCTGGCCCTCCAGTTTATTTCCAACTGATCTGCTGTCGGACATATTCCCCGAATGACAGGCATCTGTTATTAAGATCACTTTTGCCTGCGTCTTAACCGAAAAGGTATTGGCCAGTTCATTGAGATCACGTACACTTAATGCAAGGCCGATATAATTTACCGGGGGAGAATTATAACAGATCAGGTAGCCGTTATTAAACAGTGTTATATTTTCCAGGTCGCCATGACCTGAGAAATAAAAGAAAACGATATCATTTTTTTTGCACTTGTTTGAAAGCCCGGAAATTGCGGTGTAAACGGCTGCCTGTGTTGCATTTGAATCTGTTAGTAACCGGATATTTTGTTCAGGGACAGAACCACCGGCTTTTGATTTTAAAAAGTCTGCAAAAACTTCGGCATCCCGGTTTGCAAACTGCAAACGGGGTATATCAGTATCCAGGTATGTAGAAATGCCGACAACAACTGCATAAACATTGCCGCCTTTTTCCAAAACTGCAGTTTGTGAAACATCCGTTTGTGCTGAAACAGGTAATAAAGAAAAAGTAGAAATGAATAAGGAAATGAAAAATCTCATTTTTTCTTTAGTTTGTATTGAAGAAAACAATGTTCTTCCTCTGAACATATACAAGTAGTTAATTAAATATACCATTTTACTTCAGCAAAACAAACAAATTCACTGTGTCTGAGCAGCAATGTGTTTATTACCTGTACAATTGGTTAAATAGCAATTTGAAAGTTCCGTATGATTGCGCTCTGAAAGTTATCTCCGGCCCAAATGCATACAGTTTTCCTTTTCCTACACCGGCTTCAAAAGCGGCTACCCCGTTCTTTAAATAAGCCTGCCCCCACGACCATCCGCTGCGAAGTATTTTATCAGTAGCAAACCATGCAATTGGTTTTATGATACCGCTGCTCACTGCATCAGGGTTTAGGCGGAATACCGGGCTGTTATCATAATATACATCTGCTTCAAGCTTCATGCCCGATGCAAATACCAGTTTATTGTTTACAGAAACTTTTAAAATACTTCCGGGTGTATAAAATTTATCCCTGCTCAGCGCTTTCTCTGTGCCGTTTTCAATTTCAACCATAGCATCCGTTACCGGCAATTTAAGATGATAGGCCAGTTGTGTACTGCTGCCGATGGTTACCACCGATCCGCCCTGTTCCATAAATGTTTTTAATTGCGGAATTGATTTATCAGCCGATATCCGCCCGGCCATTCTCCTGAATTCAGCAGGGATAAGGCTGTCTGTTCTTCTTTCCGAGTTTGGATTGTTACGGGTGTTTACTCCCGGAATGGCTCCACCAACAAATACGATCACATCGTATTTATTGATCAGGTTTCCCGAATCAATATCTTTTGGATAGATAACATCAAATGAATAATTGAATTTTTCAAATATCAGTCTTGTCCAGCCCGAAGGCATAGAGCCTCCATAAGTATCCCATAGTGCAATTCTTGCTTTATTTATTTTCATCAATGAAGAAGGGCGCTTTGCTGCTGATAAAAATTGTGCACTGGTTTCCTTACTTATTTTGTCAATGATGCTGTTTGATCTACTGTTTGCAGGAATAAAGAAAGAGCCGGCATTATCTTCCACATCATTTCCCACCCGGTAAACTTCTACATCGTTGTTCAGTAAAATATTAACTGCTTTAAAAGACTGGTTAGCGGCTGCATTCAGTATATAACCTTTGGTTGTAAATGCGACAGAACCATTTAACTTCAGCAACTCTCCTCTTGCACTTGTTTGAAAAGGCCCATCGAATGCATCCATGATGCGGTCGAACTGTATTCCCATCTGGTAAGCCAGGGTCCAGCCGGCAGCATCATATGGAGGTACAGGAGGCCCGCCGGGATATTGAAAATCGTTGGGATGATCCTGTGGTTCAAAAAGGTCGAGTATATGCGGACGAAATGCCTGATTTGCCTTTACAATATATGAACCAGCCGGATAATTTTTTCCTGCAACAGTGAATGCTGCAGTTGCTTTTTGTACCACCACACCAGTTCTTATCAACGCATTTAAAAATTCCACTGCTGTGGCAAGATCCGGTTGATCAGCAGGTATGATATATCCCCTTGCATCTTTAAATGCCGGGTTCTTCATTACCGAATCATAGTATTTTACCGGCACATTGCCCGTGGCTGTTTTGTTTGCTTTTTTCAGCGAATCCTGGTAGAGCCTGTTCATCTCTTCAATTTTTGAAGGAGATAATGACCAGGTATCTTTATTTCCTTTGTCAACGGAATTCTTTCCCATCAGGTAAATATTATACAGCAATTCATCCCTGTTCCTCGATGCATAATTCAACACTGCATAGTTCATCGAAACAGAATAATCAATTGACTGACGGAATAACCATTTTTGTGGAGTAACCGGGTTAGGTGTTGCTGCATTGGGAATAAGCCGGCTGGTAACAAGCGGAACATCCGACGGGTTTGGACTGCCGATGATCTCTGTTAATAACCCGATCATGTTATGAAAATAAGTGGTTGTTCGTAAGCCGCCGTTGTACCAGGTACTGAAAACAGAACCTGCCTTACTGGTAAAGCCCGGTTTAGCCTCTGCATTCAGGCGGTTCTGCATGGCAGCGCCAACAGCATCCAGCCCGGTAATGATCAACGGATCAAAAACATAATTGAATGGATCCCGGAATGGCGGGCCTGCTACAACAGAACCTGCAGGGCCGGCCTGGTGATGGTTGTACATGATCTGGGGGATCCATTCAACAAATAACTGACTGGCTATATTCTGCGATTCTTTCAGGTTAAGCATGTAAAAATCCCGGTTGTTATCATGGCCTGCATATTTTTCATATAATCGTGGAAGGTTGGTGGTGCTTCTTTTTGTTTGTACGCTGTCACGCATGTACCAGTTGCTTACGAGTTCCTGTCCATCCGGGTTTGCATGTGTCATCAGTATGATCACATCATTAAGTATCCTCAGCGTTTCTTCATCATTCCTGCTCAACAATTCGTATGCAGTTTGTATGAGTTGATGAATGCCTACAGTTTCAGTAGCATGTAATCCCCCATCGATCCAGACAACGGCTTTACCTTCTTTGGATAATTTTTTTGCTTCCTCTATACCAACATCAGCATTGCCTAATTTTTGTGAGATGAGTTTATACTGTTCCAGTCTTTTTTGATTTTCAGGTGAAGTAACGATCAGCATGAACTGGTCTCTGCCTTCTTCTGTCTTACCAATAACTGTATACTTTGCCCGGTCAGACGCGGCGGCTATCTTTTTAAAATACGCTTCGGTTTGTGTAAATGTGGCTAACTGGTAATTATCGCCGATATTAAATCCAAAATGTGCCGCTGGTGTTGGTATTTTTTGAGCTATGGCAGCATTTACAATACAAAGCAGCAGGAAAAAGTAAAACAGTTTTTTGGCAATCATATTTTTTGGTTTGAATACCTAAAATAATCATTTATTAAATCAGGCAGTTATTTTTTACTGATAGTTTTAAGAAAAGCAAAAAAATACAACCAGGTGAATCAGTTAGCGAGTAAATTTGTACAATTGCTTATTAAAGCGCCCGGTTATGACAGAAAATGATGTTCTGCAGTTATCAATATATATAATCAGCGGCTTTTTTGCAGGCCTTGTTATTTATAAATTAATAATGCCTTTGATCTCAAAGCTTGCGGCTAAAACCTCTATTAAGTCGGATGACCTTATAATTCGTACTATCAGCAATTGGGTAATTCCCTGGTTTATAGCCCTGGGCCTTTTTTTGGGCCTCAGGCGTATTGACATGGATATGAAGTATCATGACTTGATGCTGAATGGCCTGATGATCTTTTTCATTTTTTCACTCACACTTATTATTGCCAAAGTAGTTTCCGGCATGATAAGAATAACATCTTCACATTCCGGCACTATAATCCCTTCTTCATCTATTATTGGGAATATTGTCCGCATCATCATCTATATTATCGGGCTGCTCATCATATTTCAAACGCAGGGGATATCAATAACACCCATGCTGACTGCATTAGGTGTGGGTGGATTGGCTGTGGCGCTTGCACTACAGCCTACACTTTCTAATTTGTTTGCAGGGTTGCAGATGATCGCTTCTGGCAGATTGAATCCTGGTGATTTTGTAAAACTGGCATCAGGTGAGGATGGTTTTATTGAAGACATGAACTGGCGCAGCACCACTATCAGGGGAGAATCTGATCATACCGTTATAGTACCTAACTCCAGGTTGGCCGATATGATCGTTATTAATTATTATTTACCACACCGTGAATTATCTTTTTTGGTGGAGTTAAGTGTTGGATATGAAAACAACCTCGACCATGTTGAAAAAGTAACAAAGGAAGTGATCAAAAAAATATTAAATGAAATGGAAGGTGGCGTAAAGGATTTCGAACCCGTCATCCGGTTTTATGCTTTTGGCGAAAGCAGGATAAACCTGCGGGCCATTTTAAGGGTAACAGATTATTCTTACCAGTTCCCGGTACGGCATGAGTTTATTAAAAGGTTGCATCAAAGGTATCAGCAGGAAGGTATAAGTATCCCCTTCCCCATTCATACGGTGCTTATGAAAAATAAGGAAGCGTAAATGAAGAATTATTTTCCAGGTCAGTTTTTGGTGCCTTTATTTTTATCTTTCTTTTCCGGTAAGAGTTTAACATAAGAAATTTTAAACCGGTCATCAACTATTTCTCCCTGCACTTCTGCTTTACGGATGGCATTACAAAATCCATCCTGTGCATGTGCATCGCCAAAGGAATCAATATCTGCGCCATCAACATAATATGCTTTGTCACCGATCCGTACTGCCAGGTCGCATGTTTTACCGGGCAAACCAAGTTTGCATTTGCCGCAGGATATATCTGCAAGCTGGATCTTTTTATTTGGATCCGGAACAGTTTTTTTTGCAGTGCCTGTTTGACAAAAGGCAGTGAAACTAAAAAGGCTGAAAAGTAACAGGACAAAAAGAGTTTTCATTTGTTTTGTTTTAGGTACAAAGTTAAGGGATATGCAACTTTACCAAATAGTTAAAGAGCTACCTTGTGAGCTCAAACAATGAAATGAACAACCCATTTGACCTGCTTATTGACAGTTACCTCGACAACAAAGTAGGCATCAACAGCAGTTTTATAAATAAAGCTTTATCAACCGGACTGCAGCAAAACATACGGCAGTTGCAAAAAGATGAATTAATGACTGCTTCCGGCATTGGAAATGACGAAGTAAAGGATAACAATCAAAAAATGAGGGGCGATAAGATCTATTGGATGGATAAAAGCCACGAAAATATTTTTGAACAGGAGTTCCTGCAATTGGCCGAAGATTTTATTGATCACCTGAACCGCACCTGTTATACCGGCATCAATGCCTATGAGTTTCATTATGCGGTTTACGAAGAAGGGAGTTTTTATAAACGGCACAGGGATCAGTTTAAAAATGACAACGTTAGAAAATATTCCCTCATTAATTATTTAAACGAAGACTGGCAGGAAGAAGACGGTGGGCAATTGTTAGTATATCAAAATGAAACGGTGCAAAAAATTTTACCCCGGTCGCAGACAGCAGTGTTTTTTAAAAGCGATGAAATGGAACATGAAGTAACAAGGGCCAACCGGAGCAGGATGAGCATTAGCGGTTGGTTGAAACGGGTATGATGCTTACCGCCCCTGTTGGTTGGATGCGCCACAGCGGCGTTTAATGTGGCTTGAAGCCTGTGAATTTAAGCGTAACTCCAACAAAGGCAATAATGTTACTGCTTTAAAAAGTCCAGGATCAACTTATTTAACTCCTCCGGCCTTTCTATGTTAAGCATATGTGCCACATTCTTCATCACTACTCTCTTTGCGCCGGGTATATTTTTTTCCATGAAAGCTGAATTAGCCGTAATATAAGGCATGTCTTTATCACCGTCAATAATAAGTACCGGTACTGGTATAGAATTTATTTTTTCTATAGCGGGTGGATGATCCTGTAATAATGGCCAGCCCTCCATTTTATGCAGGATAAGATTTTCAAGTGTTTTACTGTATATATTTTTTGATACCGGGGCCTGTAATTTATCATTGCGGTATGGACCTTCTGCCCATGCTTTGGTAAATTCTATTGCTGCCTGTATGGTGTCCTTATCATTCAATGCCTGCCTGAATGCCTGCCACCAGTTCGTACTTATAGAATCCATAGCATGGTCTTTTTCATAACCATTGATGCCTGCAGAAATGAAGATGGCTTTATTCACCCTTGAAGGATAGGCAATGATAAAATCCTGTGCAACAGAGCCTCCCATGGAAAGTCCGGCAACAGAAACTTTTTGCAGCTGCAGGCTGTCTAAAAGTATTTTTATCATATCGGCAACCAGCAAGGTAGTGTCGCTGCCCATTGTCTTGCCATGATAAGGCAGGTCAGCCGTTATTACTTCATATTGTGCAGATAACGCTTTAACCTGTTCTTTCCACATCGTATGGTCCTGCAGCCCTGCATGTAAAAGGAGGATGGCCTCACCTTTTCCCTGTCGCTCATAATAAACCTGGAAGTTTCCTGCTTTAATGGTTCCGCTTTCCGGTTGATGTAGCTGTTCGTGGTGATTGCAGGAAACGGTAAAAATGATAGCAGCCAATAAAATATAGTGCAGATATTTTTTCATATCACTAATATAAAAAATAAACGGCACTAAGTATGTGGAATTATGTTTTACTGCTTACCGGTCACAACAATTTTTTCTGCTGTATTAATATCCTTGCCAATAATTCTCACCATATAAATTCCTGCGGAAAGATCCGGTTTCAGTTTGATATTACCTGCCGGGTCATTATAAGTATGCTTAAATATCTCCCTTCCAGCCATATCATGAATGCGGATGGTTACTTGTCCTTTTACGGTTTCGTTGAAGAATATATTTATATCACTGCCTGTAACAGGATTAGGGAAAATTTCAACCTTGGTTTTATCAGCATACTTAACAGCAACAATATCGGAGTATTTGAATTTGCTGTCATTGTCCACCTGCTGTACACGGTAAAAAGATCTTCCCTTTAGCGGTGCATCATCATAAAAAACATAATCATGGTAGGTTGATGTGTTACCGCTGCCTGGTACTTCGCCGATCTTTGTAAAACTGCTTCCATTAACCGACCGCTCAATATTGAAATGGTGATTATTTATTTCTACAGAAGTTCTCCAGTCCAGCTTTACACTTTTTATTTCAGGTGTGGCAGTTAATGTAATGTATGAAACCGGTAATGGGCCACCCGCTGGTGTTGTAAATGTCCATAGCGGGCCGGTAGTTGTATTCTCTCCATCAAAAACTTCTGCATACCATTCGTATTCGGTCAACTGCAAAAGCCCCGGCCAGTTTGCACAAACATTAGTACCTGATGTGGCATTCGCAACTTCACCTATCAATGTATAGGCACCGAGATTTACTGAAAGATCGAATTCACTATCGGCATCTGTTTCATACGTGCCGAGATAAGGTGAATATGTTTTCACCGATAATTTATTTAACTGCGGATCAAATTCCCAGGTGCGTAATAATCCACTCCCTCCACCAGCCCTTTCCTGGTAATCGGAAAGCATGGTATGCACCGTATTCCCAAGGTAAGTATCGCTTCTTCTTGCTTCGCCATCATTAGTATGAACATGCCCACATGCATACAGGATGAAATTTGGATATGCCTTCAGCCGGTTATAAATGGCAGCGCCCTGTGTACCAAATGACTGGTCTTCATTGATACCCCAATGCGTCATCACAATTACTTTGCGGTTGGGATTTGCCTGCACCAGTCCTTCTGCCCAATCCAATGCACCACCTGCCGCAGAGAAGCCTGCGGTCTGGTCATACTCCATGGAGATTGCCAGGAAGTTGATGCCGCTGGCAGTGAATAGCTGGTAATTATTATCATTATTGGCGCCGTAATGACCGCCATAATAACTGCGTCCGTTAAAATGATTGTACCCAAAGAACTGGTTGAAATAAGTTGTTGAACCGGCAGGATTTCCACCCGGACTCTGATCGTGGTTGCCAACCGTCATACCAAAAGGAATTCCTTGTGGCAAGCCTGTCTGGGCAGGACTTTCAATAGGAGTCATTGCAGTAACAACCCTGTCCCATTCTATTTGGTTATTAGTACCCGGCGGGTCATCACCGTTCTGGACACAATCGCCCAGGCCGCCTACATAAACAATATTCTTTGCTACTCTGTTGGCAACGATCCATGCGGTTTGTGCATTGTACATAGAAGCATTGGCGCCGTAATGATTTCCCTGCGGCTCTTCGGTATAATACTGTGTATCGGGGATCATGATCAGGGAAAATTTTCCTGAACCACCAACAGGTTTTTTTCTTCCGTAAAACCGTACCCTTAAATTTCCACCGTTGGGATCACTGACCGTTGCACAAACATCGGGTGCGGTTGTTGTTGAAATACTATTATTTGCAGGGTTAGGATTTGTTGGCTGATTGGGTGGAAGATTATTGAAACCGCTACTTACCCAATAAGGCGCTCCATTTGTTGGGTGTGTGGAAATATTTGTTGCCCTTATGGTACCATTTACTCCACCACCAACAGCATTATTTGCCGTTGAATTACAATTTTCATTAAGCCCCCAGCGGCCAAGCAGCCCCGTGCCTGAACTTAATTCAAGATTATAGTTTGAAGATATTTGTGTGGTTGATCTGGCAAGGTTCCATATTCTTACTTCATCAATTTTACCGTTAAAGAATCCGGCAGGCTCTGCCGCCGGGCTTGCTGAATTGGATGTGATGGCTGTTCCAACAGATGCATGTTGTATGCTGTTTATTTCCGGTACTGCTGCGCCTTCAGATTCTGTTTTATCCAGTACACCGTTAATGTAGAGGTTCCATGTGCCTGCGCCATAAGTGGCTGCCACATGTGTCCATTTGTTAAGTGGAATGGCATTGGTTCCGGTTGCAGGATGATTGGCGCCACCACTTTCTTCAAAATCGGCAACAAGGATATTACCGGTACTGATCCCCAAAAAATAATTTACGTTTCTTCCACTTGCATCTGATTCAGACCTGCCTTTTGCAATAATGGGAATTCCTGAAATTCCACCTGTTCCCGTACTTGTTGCAATGCCTGTTCCTTCTATCTTTATCCATGCCTCAACAGTAAATGCACCGCTTGAAGTATTTAAACCGGGTGCAGCACCAAAAGTTATATAATCTTCAGTTCCATTAAATCTGAGTGATGAATTAAGGGTAGGGTCGGTTTGATCGAAACCGGTTACCCATAAAGGGTTTCTCATCAATGTTCCGGGTGTTCCTCCTGCCGCGGAGTTTATTGCTGTTGAACCCGAACCTTCATTTAATCCCCATCTTCCTGCTAAACCAGTACCGCTTATTAATTGTGAATTATAATTTGCAAATATTTCAGCATCAGTTCTTATTATATTCCATATTCTCACTTCATCAATCCTGCCATTAAAGAAACCGGGCCGTATTGTTCCGCCTGTATTTAATGTAGAACCAATGCAGGCATTAACATTGCTCAGTGATTGAGGAGTAAAATTTCCTCCGGCACTAAGTGTAGTGTTTAATACGCCATTAATATATAATTTCCATTCATCGGTGGCTGTATTATAGGTAGCAGCTACATGTGTCCACAAACAATTTGAAAGTACGCCACCGGCACCTGTACTTATCACCGGGTGATTGGCCGAATTGATATTGTCTTCAAAGTCGGCTACCAGACGCATATCTGAAAGGCGGTATCCTAAGAAATAATTTATATCAGTTGCAGCAGTTTCAGATTCTGCCCTTCCTTTGGTAATTATTGGAATAACACCGGTTAAACCGCCTGTACCGGTTTCGGTTGTAGAAGCATAACCTTCAATTTTTATCCATGCTTCTAAAGTAAAATTGGTGAGCTTCAGTGATGCAGGGTTGCCAAGGTCAACAAAACTGGTGTCGGTAAACCTTAATGACTGGGCATGTACCGAACCCTGTAATACAAAAAGAATTGCAGGTATGGTAATAAAAAAACGGGCTGCTTTGTAAATAAATCTCATAGGCCAATTTTACGGCTGATAAAACGAAATTTTCCGATCACTGATCAATTGGCTTTTTTTGGATGAATTTTACCGGTCTTTCAATAGTAATCCGGGGATGGTACGGCTTTAAATAAGAAGGAGTACCCACAAAGTAAAGCTTTTCATCCACAAAAAGAAGACTGAAAATTGCCTATGGCTAAAATTTGTTTTCTTTGCAGCCATGTCTTTATACATCACCTCTTTAAACTCGGGCAGTAATGGTAATTGCTATTATGTAGGAACTATTACAGATGCAGTTTTGATCGATGTGGGCATTTCCTGCCGGGAAACAGAAAAGCGGATGAAAAAGCTTGGGCTTCCCATGAAAAGGGTAAAAGCCATTTTTGTTTCGCATGAACATGGGGATCATATTAAAGGGGTATCAACTTTAGCCAACAAATACAGCCTGCCGGTTTATATTACTGCCGATACGGCTAAGCATGGCCCAAGATTAATAAGGCATCTTTCAAAAACATTCAATGCCGGTGAATCAATTCATATTGGTGAATTAACAATTACTCCCTTCAGTAAAGAACATGATGCCATAGACCCTTATAGTTTTATCATTAATTACAATGGAATAACGGCAGGTGTGTTCACTGATATTGGCATTGCCTGCAAACAGGTGATCCATTATTTCAAACAATGCCATGCTGCTTTTTTAGAAACCAATTATGATGAAGCCATGCTGGAGAACGGAAAGTATCCACTGCATTTAAAAAACCGTATCCGTGGCGGACAAGGGCATTTATCCAACAGGCAGGCACTTGAATTATTTATTGCACACCGCTCCCCTTTTTTGTCGCATCTATTCTTATCTCATTTATCAAAAGAAAATAATTCACCGGAGTTGGTTGAAGCATTGTTTGCAAAACATGCAGGCGATACAAATATTATTGTGGCATCCCGTTATCAACCTACCGATGTATTTACTATTAACTCATCAAAAGCCCAAGATGTGCTTATTCCTTTTATAAAGCCGGTGCAACTGGGTTTGTTTCAATAAATATTTTTCAGGCATTGTAATGCAAAGTATAAATCAGCCATTGGCAGCAGCATATTTTTATTATTCAGGCAATATCAAAACCATATAACCCGAGAAATTACCGCTGTTGTATTTTGATATTATGGGCCGGTAAATCTCCGTATTATTGATCAATGAAAAAGTATAGCCTACTTTTCTCTTTTTTTATTTTAGTCCTCTCAACTGCAAATGCCAACCCGGCAGATACTACTATCGAAAGAAAGAAGTATCATACAAAGCGGTTAACGGGCGGGTCAGTTATTCTTGATGGTATCCCATCTGAAGCCATATGGAATACAGTAGAATGGGGCAGCGATTTTACACAATGGCAGCCTAATGAAGGCAAAGCTCCATCCCAACCTACCCAATTCAAAATACTTTATGATGATAAGTTTCTTTACATAGCATACAATTGCCTTGACAGTGCTCCTGATTCTATTGTAAAAAGAATGGGCAGGCGGGACCAGTTTCCCGGCGATTGGGTAGAGATAAATATAGATAGTTACCATGACCTCCGCAGTGGTTTCTCCTTTACCCTTTCTGTTTCCGGCGTTCGCAGCGATGAATTCATTTCCAATAACAGTAGTTGGGATCCAAGCTGGAACCCGATCTGGTTTGCAAAAACGCATGTGAATAAAGAAGGATGGACAGGAGAAGTAAAGATACCCCTGAGCCAGTTGCGGTATGGAAACGAAAAAGAAAAAATTTGGGGTATACAGGTTACAAGACGTTTGTTTCGTAAAGAAGAACGTTCTACCTGGCAATTCATTCCGCAGAGCTCGGGAGTTTGGGTAAGTAGTTTTGGCGAGCTGCATGGACTAAATAATATACCACTACACAGGCAGGTTGAAGTAGCACCTTATGTTACTGCGCAGGTGGATAAATATAAAAAGCAAACAGGCAATCCATTTGCAGATGGGGCAGACTTTAAGATAACAGGCGGTGTGGATGGAAAGCTAGCTGTAACAAATGACCTCATCCTTGATTTTACGATCAACCCTGATTTTGGGCAGGTAGAAGCTGATCCATCGCAGGTAAGGATAGATGGGTTTCAGAATTTTTTAAGTGAACGAAGGCCTTTCTTTATTGAAAGCAGGAATATTTTTGAATATCAGTTAACGGGTTCTCAGGCAGGCGGTGATTATGATGCTGACCTTCTTTTTTATTCCCGGCGCATTGGTAGTTCTCCACATGGGTATCCAAATACAGTAAGCGGTGATTATGTGAAATATCCGCAGAGCACCAGTATACTTGGCGCAGCAAAATTCAGTGGCAAAACAAAAAAAGGATGGAGTATTGGTGTGCTTGATGCCGTTACTGAACGTGAAAAAGCCACCATTGAAAATAATGGAAAAGAAAGAAAAGAGATCGTAGAGCCATTCACCAATTATTTTGTGGGAAGGCTGCAAAAAGATATCAATGAAGGCAATACAATTATTGGAGGAATATTTACTGCAGTGAACCGTGAACATGGATTGGATAGCAGGTTGCACAGGAGCGCTTATACAGGTGGGTTTGATTTTTTGCATTATTGGAAAAACCGTACCTGGTATATCCGTGGTAATTTTGTGTACAGTACTGTGAAAGGCACTAAAGATGCAATACTAAAAACACAAACAGCTTTTGAGCATCTGTTTCAACGTCCTGATGCTAAGGGATTATCAGTTGATGCAACCCGTACTTCATTAACCGGAACCGGTGGCACCATTCGTTTTGGTAAGGCAGGCGGCAAATCGAATTCCGTTGGAAGGGTGCTTAGATTTGAAACCGGCGTTACACTTCGTTCACCCGAACTGGAATTGAATGATATCGGTTTCATGCTTACTTCAAATGAAATCAATCACTGGACATGGGTTGGCCTGCAATACCAAAAACCTTTTTCTATTTTCCGTAACACACGCATTAATTATAATCACTGGTTACGGTGGGATTATAGCGGACAGATGTTGTACAAACAATTTAATGTGAATATGCATTCGGTATTTCGCAATAACTGGCAGAATGGTACGGGCATAACCTGGAACCCTTATGATGTTTCCAACAATGCACTGCGTGGTGCTGGTTCATTGCGCAGGCCTGCCGGAATTGGCTGGAGTTATTATGTGAACAGCGATTTCAGGAAAAAAATATATGCAGGTTTAAACCTGTTCAGGTTCTGGGGATTCAATAACACGATGGATGTTAAAAGTATCGGGCTTACACTTAATATAGTTCCCATTAATGCAATTACTATAAGCATCGGTGCAAATTATGATGATAACCGGCGAAGGCAAGATCAGTTTGTAAGGAATATTTCTTACAACAATGCAACACGTACCATTGTAGCACAGGTAAAACAAAGAACTTTACGTTTTACGGGCAGGCTGAATTATAACATAACTCCCGACCTGACTATCCAGTATTACGGACAACCCTATTTAACAAGGCCGCTCTATACAAATTTTGCCTTTGTTTCTAATCCACTTGCAAAAAATTATACGGAACGTTTCACCCCATTTACATCAAGCCAGATAAGCCTTGCCAATGGAACATATTTTGTTGATGAAAATAAAGATGGCACTACCGATTATAGTTTTGGTAAGCCCGATTTTAATTTTGTGCAGTTCCGGTCTAACCTTATCATACGTTGGGAATACAGGCCGGGTTCAGAATTATTCCTCGTATGGTCGGAAGGAAATACGCCTGATGCATATACCGACTTAGAAACTCCCCTTTTTAAAAGCATGTTCAATAATGCTTTCTCGGGCGGTAATGCCCGCAATATCTTTTTGGTAAAATGGACCTATAGGTTTTTGAAGTAGTATTAAAACAAGTCAGCTTAATATTAACTGCTAAGCAATAGCTTTCTTAAATGCATCTGTTATAAAACTATTATCCCTGTAAAGTAAGGTTTCATTCACCGTAATAAATACTTTATTGCTATCCGACATTGGTATCCGGATATTAAAAGAGTTTCGTAAAGTGGTTTGTAATTTTTTTCCATCAACTTCTTTGCCTAATTGAAGCTGGTAAATATTGGAGCCTGCATTCAATGCAGAGATAGTAATGCCGGGAATTTTATTTAAGGCTGTAAATAATTCTGCCGACCTGCTTACTACATCTTTCAGTCTTGTTTCAAAACCTTCCAGCCTGTGCAATGCCATGGCAGCATTAGCCCAGTTGCCAAACATGGTGCCACCGTGTATTTTTATAAGATGGGGCATTTTCTCCATTACTTTTTTATCGCCGCAAAGTATGGCACCACCTGCAGCGCCGAGATATTTATACAATGAAATATAAACCGTATCAAAGTAAGAAGCATATTCTTTTACCGAAACACCAGACCATGCAGCCGCCATATATATTCTTGCGCCGTCAAGGTGCAGTTTGATATTCGTGGCACGGCAGTATTCGCTGATCTTGCGGATATCTTCTATCGGGATCATTCTCCCATCAGCACGACGCACAGGATTTTCAATGCTAACAGCGCCGATGCCAGACTTAAATACTTCCTGTTCACCCAATGATTCAACCGCATGTTTTAATTCATCTGCTGTAAAACAGGTTTGTCCCATTCCCAAAGGCATTAATCTTTTTTGAAAAACAGATTGTGCAGCATCAGCCTCATCACGATAAACATGACTGAGATCCTGCACAAACACTTTGGTATTCTCACCACTAAGCACTGCAATAGCTAATTGGTTAGCCATAGTTCCCGTCGGCATGAATATGGCTTTCTCTTTCCCGGTTATTTCTTCAAATTTTTTTTCCAACGCTGCCACTGCTCCACCATTACCGTATCCATCCCTTATAATTGCTGTTGTTGCATTTACCTGTTTCAGTATATCAATGTAAGCAGCAGGTTCAAACATCTCACCGTCTCCTCCAAACCTAACCATTGGTTCATCAGCAAAAGTAAGATGCGTATTTTTTTCTTTGGCAAATAAACCGGCAGCAGGTAATGCTGCAGGAAGAATAGAAAGGCCTGCCAGCTTTAAAAAATTTCTTCTGTTAGGGAAAGACATGGCGTAAAAATTTAGATGATCAATATTAATTGTCAAAAAATATTATTAATCAATCCCACCCTTCCTTGTTGGAGAACGTTGCTCCGGCCATTTACCCGGTTCACCTGTACGTGAATTAGCCGGCAATACAATTTTATCTCGCTGTGTCTTTGCAGGGTCTTCACAAGCCATATATACCAGGATGGCAGTAAGAATTGCGTTGTTCTGTACATCATCAAAAACCACTTTATCATAAGTGTCCCTGTTTGTATGCCATGTATAGCTTCCATACAACCAACTGTTGGAGCTTAAACTGAATGCCGGTACGCCAGCTGCAACAAAAGATGCATTGTCTGACCCACCTCCTGCCGGCGAACCTGGAAATCTAGTTTCAAGGTCACGTTTATAATTGGCAGGAACTTTTGATAGCCAGCGGCCAACATACTCATACGAATGTAAAAAACCTGCTCCGCCAATGGTAACCACACGGCCGGTTCCATTATCCTGGTTAAATAATGCCTGCATGTTTTTTATGATGTCGGGATGGTCTTCAACAAAACCTCTTGAACCATTCAAACCCTGTTCCTCACTTCCCCAATGGCCAACAAGGATAGTACGCTTTGGATTGGGATAAATTTTCTTAAGTATCCGCATCGCTTCCATCATTACCAAAGTTCCTGTTCCGTTATCCGTTGCGCCTGTTGCGCCATCCCATGAATCGAAATGTGCTGATAACATAACATACTCATCAGGTTTTTCTGATCCCTTTATTTCAGCCACGGTGTTATAGGTTGGCTGTATACCTGTTTCTTTTGAATCTGCCCTCACACTTAACTTTGGATTTTTGCCTGATTCAAGCAGGCGGTATAATAAACCATAATCTTCCAATGCAATATCAACCGTAGGAATTTTTGTTGTGTTTGCACTAAAAATCTTATTCACGCCAAAGCCTGCCGACCAGTTGGAACCAACAATACCAACGGCTCCTGCTTTTTCTATGGCCAAAGCAAGATTCTTATTACTCAATCCTGTTTTGGTGATCCGCCTGCGCCAGGCATCGGTTAGTTCTGTCCTTTCTTTTTTCATTTTTTCAAATGACTCTTCAGTTCCAAATTCTTTCCAGTTATAATCGGGCCGGCCGGTTGGCTGCATCATTGATATCATCACAAACTTTCCTTTTACATTGGGCAGCCATTGTTCAAAGGCCATTGAATCTTTTACATCGGGAATGATGATGAGTTCAGCGGTTACTGACTTACCTCCTGTATTTGGGCTCCATGCCAGTTGCGTGCCTTCCAGTGATTTTACCCATGGCTGTATCATATCAATATGTGAGATACCCCTTTCCCAACCACGCCATTCACCCCATTTTTCATTGCGTGCAGTTATATCCCAGCTGGTATATTTTGAAACTGCCCAGTCATGTGCCTGCTGCATTTTTGGAGAACCTACCAGCCTTGGGCCAATACCATCAAATAATTCCTGCCCCAGTTTTTTCAGGTTTGAATTTTCAGTTGCTTCTTTAATGATGGCAGCAACCATAAGGGAATCTTTGCTTTGTGCAATATTACTTACCGGTATCAAACAGGCGGCCAGGAAAATGATTACTACATTTCTCATAATAATATGTTGTTTGGTTATTTAACGTACTTCTTAAAAAATTCAATTGTCCTTCCCCATGCAAGTTTTGCTGCTGCTTCATTATATCGTGTGGGGGCTGTATCATTATGAAAAGCATGATTAGCGCCTTCATACATGTATAACTCGTACTGCACATTATTTTTTTTCAGCGCTTCTTCATATGCCGGAATACCTGCATTAACCCGTTCATCCAAAGCACCGTAATGTAACTGGATGGCAGCTTTAATATTAGTTACTTCTTCTGCGGCCGGTTGTCTTCCATAAAATGCTACAGCTGCTTTTAGCTTTGGCAGTTTTACTGCAAGGTTGTTGCTCATAGCGCCACCCCAGCAAAATCCTACACAGCCGGTTGCACCAGTATGATCTTTACGGGTGCCCAGATAATCAAAAGCATTTATAAAATTCTGAAGGTTATTCTCTGCTTTTAATTCCTGGAATTTTTGCCGGGCCTCATCTTCATTAGCAGGTACAGCACTTATAGCAGAAAGTGCATTAGGTGCAATGGCGAGAAAACCTTCTTTTGCAGCACGGCGTGCCACATCTTCTATATGTGCATTCAATCCCCTGTTCTCATGAATGATGATAACAGCCGGGTATTTTTTTTCTGCTTTGGGGCGGGCTATATAGGCTTCCATATTTCCAGGCACACCAGGATAGCTTATCTTTTCTGTAAACAGATCTTCATCGCTGGTAATTTTCATGTTGGCGGCATTCACTTCAATTAAGGGAAGCACCAACATAGCAGCAGTAAGGCTACCGGTAAGTAAAACAAGTCGCCGTATAAATTCACTTCTTGTTAATGGTATGTGTGTATAATCGTCGTAGAGATTAATAATATTCTGGTCCATGGTCGTTTTCTTTTAAAGTTAAAACAAAACTTTTACTTCAGTTAACTGAAAATTGATACGGGGACATTTATAAGGCCGGCCGGCCCGGGCATAAAACCTGGCTTTATATTTTTCTTTTACCCATAAAGTCAAATTCAATTTCATCGGTCTGATTACAATGGGTGATTTGTGCAAAGGCGCTGTACCCTGCACCTATTGCTAATGGCAAACTGAACAATAACCCTATTCCGCAGGGTATTAGGCTGATGAGCACAATAAGGCCAAGCAAAACGAAAAGGCCTATTAACTGAAACAGGTTACGTGTACATATTTTCCGGGATAGCTCCATCGCCGGCCAGGCTTCCATATTGTAGATGACAATGAAATGTGTTTTAAATGCCCAGATCACAGATACCAGTAAAAGGGCGAGCATGAATATTATGAACAATATAATTGTTTTGGCTGTTAGGAATTGTGACGCAATTGCTTTTAATTCTACCTGGTTATCATAAAAGCCATTGCCCTGCGATAAAGTGATGAGGTCAAAAATTTGTGGTAAAAAATTAAAAAAGAAAACTACCAAAAGGAATACAACTACTGCAGTTTGGATAAGTGAGCTTACCATGATCCTCGGGAGGTAGTTAAACCCTTTGAACATTTCACCAAAATCCGTCCATGTAATACCTTTTGAAATATGCCAGGTTATAAAAATGGCACTTGCCATAAAACAGGGGCTTATGATCAGGTTGTTGGCTAAATCACCTACATAGGGTATCAATCCGACTGCGCCACCAATAAGAACAGCTAAAATTCCTGCTGCAATATAATAACCCAAATGCTTTGATACCAGGTTCCAGCCATCGGAAATAGCTTCGCCAATAGAAAAAGTTGATTTATCTGTTTGAAGTTCTTCAATCGATTTCATTCTTTTTTTACCAAAATAACGATTTTTTCAGTACTCTTTCTGTAGACTTATACTGGCCAGTCCCGGGCTATGTTTAAATCCTGTAACAAAAAAATGTCCGGCTGTTTAAATTTTCTTATTATATTTAATAATTCATCCTTCCTTACGAAACAATTTACTCCTCCCTTTTTTTAACACTTAAAAAATTTTACAATGAAAAAAATTATTTTTATTGCTGCCTGTACTTTCATGTTTGGCTGTAACAGTGAGAAAGATGATGTTGCAAAAAAGGATGAAGGCAAAGCACCGGAAACTAAAGTTGACTTACCTGCAAAAATGTCTTACCCGGGAACACCTGCTGTAGGCAATCCTGAAAACATTGCCAAAGTGATGAACTTTAATATGGACTTTATTGCAGGAAAAATGGATAATATCGGATCATACTTTGCAGATTCAATACAGGTGGTTTTTGCCGATGGTACCGATATGAATACAGTTCGTGACTCTATGGTAGCAGTAATGAAGGCATGGCGTGGCTCAATGGACAGTGCCAAACAATCTTATATAAGTGCTATAGCAATTGACAATAAAGATCTGAATCATGAGTGGGTTTTTCAGTGGATAGATGAAACACATTTTTATAAAGATGGGAAAAAAGAACATGTGATCTACCACGAAGACTACCGCATGGAGAAAGGTAAAATACGGCAGGTGTATCAATATGGCCAGGCTGTACCGGTAAAAAAATAAAAATATTTACCCATTCAATTCACCACTGCACAGTAACTGAATGTGCAGTGGGTTTTTTTTTGTAATTTTAATTATGAACAAGCGTGCCTTTATAAAAAATATTTCGCTGCTCGGAGCTATTCCTGTACTCAGTAGTTTTGATAAATGGGTTGAAAAATATGAACACGTAGCGCCTTCAGCGCTGGCTGCAGATGAAACTTTCTGGGAAGGTATCAGAAAAGGTTTCCTGCTAAAGCCGGATTATATCAATCTTGAAAATGGTTACTATTGTTTTCTTCCTCAGGAAACACTGGAGAATTTTATTACCCATATACGTGAAGTAAATTACCAGGGCTCTTATTATATGCGTACCGTGCAATGGGATAATAAAAAAGCAATGGCCGCAAAACTGGCTGCTCTTGCAGGTTGCTCAACAGATGAATTGATCATCACGAGGAATACCACCGAATCACTTGATATGATCATCGGTGGCATGGACTGGAAGCCCGGTGACGAAGCCGTGATGGCCGAACAGGATTATGGCGCTATGCTGGATATGTTTAAACTGGTGGCGAAAAGATATGGGGTTGTAAATAAAATTGTTTCCATACCCAATCTTCCGTCATCTGACGAAGAGATAGTAGATATTTATGCCAATGCCATTACACCCAAAACAAAATTGCTGATGGTTTGCCATATAATAAATATTACCGGGCATATTTTACCTGTTCAAAAGATCTGTGATATGGCACATAGCAAAGGCGTGCAGGTAATGGTAGATGGAGCTCATGCTTTTGCTCATTTCCGGTATTCAATACCTGACCTGCATTGCGATTATTATGGCACCAGTTTACATAAATGGCTGAGTGTTCCGCTTGGTGCTGGTTTTTTATATGTCAAAAAAGAGAGCATTTCAAAAGTGTGGCCACTGCTTGCTGAAGGAGAAAGAAAGGCAGATGATATCTCCCGGCTTAATCATATAGGGACACACCCGGTTTATACCGACCTGGCTATAGCCAATGCTATAGACTTTTATAATAAGATTGGTGCTGAAAAAAAGGAAGCCAGGTTAAGATACCTGCAACATTACTGGAGCGATAAAGTAAGAAACATTAAAAATGTTATGCTGAACACGCCTGCAGAAGCAGGGCGTTCCTGCGGAATTGCAAATGTTGGTATTCGTGGAATGAAACCGGCAGATCTTGCATCAACGCTTATGAAGAAGTATAAGATATATACAGTAGCCATTGATTATGCAGGTGTGCAGGGCTGCCGCATATCTCCAAATGTGTACACCACGCCTAAAGAACTTGATGAATTAGTAAAAGCAATTACTGAATTGGCCCGTGGTTGATCAATTATTAAATTTAACCACTTCAAAATCGCTTCCGTGTATTTGATTAAATTTCCGGAGGTCATCATTATTCCACCTTTCATCCGGAGCGCCACTTATATACAGGTTGCTGCCAATGTCTGCAAGAATAAGCCCGTATTTTTTCATGGCCCGAAGTATAATTTGATTGGTGGCTGAATAACTACTGATGTCAAAATTTGCTTTCAATCTTATTCTTGCGCCAAAGGGTAAGGAATATTGCCCGCCTGTACTGTTCACTTTATGGCGGGCCGGGTAAATATAAGCAGGCTTTACATTATTACTGGTTAATGTAAAGCGTATAGGATGATCTATTTCTCCTTTTACAATTTCATCGTACCGAACCAATCCCGGAAAGATTGGTAAACCGGCTGCGTCGGCTGATGTCCATCCTTCGGGCCGCATTTGATTTGAAGTAAGATTGAAAATAGCTCCTGAAGATGCATCCCAATGATTGCCATTCACGTGTGCATTAAAAAGTTCGTACAGCATTTTATTCTCTACATCAACAGCAATAACGTGTGAGTCGCCGTTGCCATTTCCTTCAATTGGAGCAGTTAATGGAATTGGGAAAGGGCCCGGATCACTTTCATTTCCATAATCAGTATAATTAATGGCGATCTTCGGCTGATTACCGCATACAACTATATAAGGAATACCAATGGGCGCACCCAGCCATAAGCCACTTCCAAAATCGGCTTTTATTCCCGGTGATGAAATAGCAGCAATGATCTGTGTATTGTATGGATCGATGGGTGATGCTGATATGTCTTTGTTCCATGGATTATCTGAAGGAAAGACCTGGATGTTTTCTGCTGATGGTTTTGTGGCTGAACAAACAGTACCTCCGCCCCCTCCTGTTGTTACCTGTTGTTTAACATCTTCCGTGTTCTTACTGCATGATGCAGTTATGAGAATAATTATTATAACGACCAGAAGATAAACAAGGGTGGAAAATTTAGCTCTCATAGTATTGGATTTAGTCAGCATAACTTACTCAAAAATTAAGCCAATGAAACCCATCTCCATACTTATTTATGATGAGTAGTAATTCTACTTCGTAAATTCCATTTTGAAAGAACAGCCATCAGGTTGCAAATACTTTTGTTTTTGCTTCTGCAGAAGTGATGACGGGGATTATTTCAAAACCAGCAAGGTCATTCCAGTGGCTTATCCATTCCTGTAGTTTTTTTTCCGAACAGCTTTCCATAACCTGGTAGCAAATGCTTACCTGCTCATCAATCCAGCTATTTATGTAAGTCACTCCTTCAGGCAACATCCTGCCTTTCTCTTCAAACCTTTTATACAGTTCTTTCACCTTGCCGGGATAAAATCTTTCAATGATCATGTATAACATAAGGGGAGTTTAATTATTAAGACACAAATGTTTTTTCCAATACCATAAATTTCAGTGGTTGCAAATGCCTGCCGGTAACACCGTCTTCAGTAAATGGCTTTGTTTCGCCGGTCTCTGCATATCCGTGGCGTTTGTACCAGTCTATCAGTTCCGAACGCAGGGATATCACATGCATATAAATAGAACTGCATTGCGTATGATGTGTGTATTCCTCTGCAGCTTTTAGTAATTGTTTGCCAATGCCCCCACCCTGTAGTTTGGGCGACACACTGAACATACCGAGATAAATTCTGTCATCATGCTTCTGAAGATTTACACATCCGGTAATTTGCTGCTGTTCATTGATATATTTTAATAAAACACAGTCAGGCAGTTTCATTACATCAAGCAGTGTTTCTTCAGTAATACGAACATCGCCTGCAATGAGGTTTGATTCATGTGTCCAGCCCTGCTTTGATTCTTCACCCCTGTAGGCGCTGTTAAGCAGGGTTATGAGCACAGGAATATCAACAGTTGCAGCAATGGTAATATTTGGATTGGAGAATACAGGTATCATCTGAACAAAAAAATATCAGTACGAGAAATAAAAGGTAAAATTAGTCAACAAACTTTTTGCCCTTTGCCATAATTAAAAAAACAATAGCTGTTACAAATCCCATAATTATAAATCCGATTATCCACAATGCTTTTTCCCCGTCAGTTACAGTTTTGTTCTTTGCAACATGTACAATTCCAAGTATGCGGTAAACCAGACTGGTGATGCCCATTATCAAACCTGAAATAATAACAGCAGGATTGAAAATAGTACTGAGCATTTCTAAAGGATTTCCTTTATCGTATTCAGCTGTATGAAATGCAAATGCAAAAATTGCATTCAGGTAATATACGAGAAAAAAAATAAGGGCAGCTATTGAAATAATAAAAACAGCGAGGAATGTATTATACTTACTCATAGTTTTTATTTCAAAATTACATTTTTGTTTTGTTTAGTGAAATATGAGATTACTTTTTTAGTGGTATAGTTTGAAAACCTGGCTTCGATTAAGTGGATTATCATGTTAGGCTTTTCGAAGACGGCTTCCGGAACGTACTCCAAGACTTAATAGTATAACACGTTATCATTAGTTGCCCCAGCTATATTAGCCGTTCCTGCAGGAAATAAAACGATTTGGATTGGGGCGTATTATGTTATAAATTTGCCTGCAATTGTTTAAGTATGGTCTGGTGGTATTATTTGGCCACATGTTGATCCGTCATTCCTGAATATCCTTTATAAGAATCCCCTTAATTGACCCTTTGTTTTTTAGCTTAATTTTTAGTGATGGCATTTTAATTAACAACCCCAATTAATTAGTTTATGAAGAAAATTCTTCTTTTTATTGTTACACTTTCTGTTTTTTATACCAGTAATGCACAAACGGGCGATGCCGATAAAATTGCAGCATTGCAATTAGTAAATGCAAACCGGGCAGCCATTGGCTTGAGCGCCGATGATGTAAACAATCTAGCTGTTTCCAGTTCTTATGTTGACCATAACTCCGGGATCAGGTATGTTTATCTTATACAAACCTACCTCGACATTCCTGTTTATAATCAGATGCAGGTATTAACATTCCGGAATGATAAATTGCTTTCAAATGCAGGTGGCAGAATAGCAGCAATGGAGCAAAAGATAAATGTGCCTGGTGGAGTTCCTCCCGTTTCTGCAGCAAACGCTTTGCTGGCAGCAATTGCAGACAGGAACCTGGTCTCAACCCAAACACCTGTTATAATAAGCACCAAAGACAATGGCCACAAAATTGAATTTAGCAACATGGGTGTTTCCCGTGAGAATATTACTGCCCAATTAATATGGGTTCCTGCTTCGGAAGGTAAAGCAGTTAATTTAGCATGGCAGGTCTATATCATTCCAAATACAAGTTCTGATTACTGGCTGGTAAAAATTAATGCAAATAACAGTAGTTCATTAGGTGCTGATAATTTAACTGTTTACTGCAACTGGACCGATCCGGATCATATATATCAATTTGGAAGCCAGGACAGGCATGCTAATGAAATTTCAAGATCAACTTTTGGTGAAACCAATCCATTTGATTTTAAAAAGATATATAAAAATAGTTACCCGGTAACAGTAAGTCCATCTTTAGCTGATAATTCAAATTATCGTGTTATACCACTGCCTTACGAAGCGCCATCTTTTATGCCCGGGGCATCAACAACCTGGCATACGATAATGGCTAATCCCTGGACCGCAGGTTCAGCCAATGCCACTACTTTAAAATGGCATAGTACGGATGCATCAGGTACTGATTATAATTATACCCGTGGTAATAATGTTTGGGCTTATGAAGACCCGCTTGCTGCTAATTCGGGAAGTGTGGCAAGATCTGCAACCTCATCAACTGCATTACCGAATTTGACTTTTGATTTTACACCTGATTATACTTTAGAACCAACAGTTAGCACCCCTTCACCAAATAAACAGTTTAATATTACCAACCTGTTTTACTGGAACAATATCATTCATGACGTTTTATATAATTATGGTTTTGATGAAGTGGGTGGAAATTTTCAAACCAATAATTTGGGAAGAGGCGGATCAGGAAATGACCATGTTTTAGCTGAGGCCCAGGATGAAGCCGGCTTAGCAGCTACCTCCGCTAATAGAAATAATGCAAATTTTTCTACGCCCGCTGACGGCAGTAGTGGAAGAATGCAGATGTATCTTTGGACTGCACCAACCCCAGATAGGGATGGTGATGTGGATAATGGCATCATTGTACATGAATTTGGTCATGGTGTAAGTAACCGCCTGACCGGTGGCCCTGCTGCTGCAGGTTGTCTTAGCAATGCCGAACAAATGGGTGAAGGATGGAGCGATTACCAGGCTTTGATGCTTACACAGGATTGGGCAAATTCAATATTAACTACAGGGTTTACCACTCCCAGGGGAATAGGTACTTATGCCCTTAACCAGGCAACCACTGGCCTTGGCATTCGTACACAAAGGTATTGTACTGATTTTACCATAAACAACCGTTCCTACGCTGCATCAATATCTACATCTTCCCATACCAGGGGCGAAATATGGTGCGCCACGCTATGGGACATGACCTGGAATATCATTAACCAGGTTGGTACCATTAACTCTAATATTTATGACCTGGCAGGTGGCGGTGGTAATAATATTGCCTTAAAGCTGGTTATGGAAGGAATGAAATTACAACCCTGCAGTCCAGGTTTTATTGATGGGCGGAATGCAATTTTGCAGGCCGACCTGAATCTTTACGGAGGCGCTTATCAATGTGCCATAAAAGAAGCTTTCAGGAGAAGAGGTATGGGTGACGGAGCTTCGCAGGGTTCTTCAGCCAGCGTTACTGACCAGGTAACAAGTTTTGTACTGAATCCTTCAGTTGCATTAAAGGCTGGAGGCATTATCCAGGTTCCGGAAGGACAGAATATATCTTATACTAAAACAGTAAGTACATTATGTACAACAGGTTTAACCAACTATTTGATGACAGATACATTACCCACCAATGTAACTTTTATAAGTGCAACCAATGGTGGTACTTATAATGCCGGTAACAGGGTTGTTAGCTGGGTGATTAACCAGTCAGCAAATACTACAGTGAATTATAATCTTGTAGTAAAAATAAACACAGGAGCATACTACGTTCCCGTAAATTATATTAATGAAACTGTAACCGGTGGCACAATACCTGCATCATGGACAACGACGGCTACACCAACAAGTAATCTTTGGACAGTTTCGGCAGTACAAAGCCAGAGTGCTCCCAACTCATTCTTTACCTCTAACCTCATCACTGTTAATGACCAGTTACTGGCAACAACCAATTCAATGACCATGCCTGCTTCACCGTTGAAATTATCTTTTTGGGGATTTATAAATTCTGAACCGGGCTGGGATGGCGGTGTTGTAGAGATTAGTACCAATGGTGGTACCAACTGGTCAGACCTGGGTACAAATATTTTATCCGGAGGATACAATGGCACATTAGGCACAAGCAGTAATCCTTTATCAGGAAGATCGGCATTTACCGGTAACAGCGGCGGATTTGTAAAAACAACTATCAACCTGGCTTCATATGCCGGTATGGCAAATATAAAATTCCGTTTCCGTTTTGGGTCGGATGCAAGTGTGAATGCTGTTGGCTGGTATGTGGATGATATTCTTTTGCAGGATGTTGCTCATGTGGATATGCGGAGCAGTTTATTCAATGCATCAAGCGTAAGAATAAATTATTCAGATACCACAACGGTCATTTTACCTCCGCTCCCGCTACCTGTGTTGCTTACATCTTTTACAGCAACTGCAAAGGAAAAAGGAAAAGCCTATTTGGAATGGTTTACCTCAAGTGAAAATAATAATAAAGGTTTCCAGGTAGAAAGGTCTGTTGATATAGCCAATGGTAATTATAAATGGGAAAAGATAGGTTTTGTAAAAGGCAGTATAAATTCAAATACAACTAAACGCTATTCTTATGATGATGAACCAACAGGCGGTAAAAGATTCGTTTATCGCTTAAAGCAAATTGACCTTGACGAAAATTATAAGTATAGTGATACAAGGCTTGTTGTGTTTAAAGATCTGGGCCATGAACTGTACGACTGTTATCCAAACCCGGTAAGTGATGTGGTAAACATCAAGTACAGGATACCCGGAACTGATCTTGTTGAACTGAGGATATTTGACCATTCGGGTAAACTGGTTAAGAGCCTTGTAAATGAAAATAAAGAAGCAGGAATTTACCAGGTAAGTTTTTCTGCCGGCAGTTTGCCCGCAGGAGTATATTTTTATACACTTAAAGCAGGAAGCTTTTCGGAAACAAAACGGTTTACGATTGCAAGGTAAAATCCAACATGCTCTCAATATAGCTCCGGTTCATGGCTTTATGAACCGGAGTTTTTTTTTGGGTTTTACATTGTTTGAGGAAGTATTTAAGCCGGCTATTTTAAATACCGGTTTTATTTTTTACTTTGTTGTTCTAAACCAAAACTTATTGTATGAAAAAAATGATCATTGGCGCCCTGGTTGGCGGCATTATTCTTTTTCTCTGGCAGTTCCTTACCTGGGGAGTCTTAAACCTTCATGAGGCACAGCAGAAATACACGCCTAAACAGGATAGCGTGTTGTCTTATCTTAATTCACAGTTCAGCGAAGACGGTGCTTACATGATGCCGACCTTCCCTCCCGGCACTTCCCGTGACGAAATGGAAAAACAGATGAAAGCTATGGAAGGTAAGCCATGGGCACAGGTAGTATATCATAAGAGTATGGATGGAATGAACAAGATGTTCATGAACATGGGCCGCAGCCTGCTGGTGAATATATTCATTATATGGCTGCTGTGCTGGCTGCTACTTAAAATTCCTTCACCTTCGTTTGCTACAGTTTTCATTGGTACTCTTGGCACAGGTCTCATCGTCTTTCTTCATGCTCCCTATACCATGCATATATGGTATGGCAGTTTCGACCTGATGGCGCACTTTACTGATGCGTTGGTAAGCTGGGGTGTTACCGGTTTATGGCTGGGCTGGTGGTTACGGAGATAAAAAAATAAAGTCTTAATACAAATTAAATAGTAAACAGGCAGGATAAAATCCTGCCTGTTTTTTTATGATCTCCATTTTATACTTCCTTCCTTACTTTCCTTAACACGGAATTTTACAATTTTACCGATCAGTGGCAAAGGCAATGGTTTATCCAATGGAAACTGAACAGACCCTGAAGCTGTTTTATATTTTGAAAGATCTTTTGCAAAAGCTTTTATTGCCGAAGGCATGGGATAGAAACCGATATGCTGTTTGAACACAGCAAAAGTGACCAGTATCTTCTGGTAAGAATAAGCAGGCATACTCCACTTCAGTCCTTCAATTGAGCCGGGTGCTGCTTTGCGGATACAGGCGTGCAGCTGATACAATTTCTTTTGTGTATCCACCGGCGCAGCATCAATATACTCTTCAATGCTTGTTGGTTTTATTTTTTGGACAGGCATGAACTATTTTTTGATGATAACAAAACAGTATTTATTTACAACCCTTCATACGAAATGCACCTATCCGGGTTGAATAATTTTTAGCATCCTTTTTCAAATAATCACCTACATACCAGATGGTACAATCATCACTGGGGTCAACAGCCGTTTGTGTATAGTCTTCCCAGCGAAGTGTACCGTTTTGCGCTGCTTCGCCGTTTATTAAAACGGTTTCATTCAGTGTTAGTAAACCTTTTTTATCTTTTGATAGCCTGCCTGCAAAACGCTGGCCCGGAAAATCATTTGGTCCACCAAAAGAATAACCAATGCCGATATTTCCATTCTTATCCATCGCCGGGCTCGCCATCCAGCGATAATTTCCTTCAGGTGCATAGGTACCTTGCTGAAACAGGTCTGCATCACCCGTTTTATTTAACCGGAATTCATACCAGCGTACCCCACCGCCACCTGCAGTTGTATTCACTGAATGTACAGCAACAATTGATTCCCTGTCTCCTATTTTCCGGTAAACCAAACGTGCCATGAGTTTATCACCCTGTGCATCCAATCTTTGTTCTGTTCCCGGCTGGGGAACAGATTTTGTCAACTGCCCGTCACTTAAATAATGATAAGGCGCTACGGGAATTTTCACCGGCCCTTCCAATTTTGTTTTAGAAGGATCCAGCCAGTCAACATGATATTTCCAGGCATAGATACCATCATCTTCAAATATTTTCTTTAATTGCCAGCCACCTGTTGCCATCATAATGTTAGGTGAGCCGGGTGGCGGTAATTCTTTTCCATCCAGGTCGGCATTTATGATAAAGTTTACGTCTTTGATGATAAAAGATTGTTCCGTGGCATCTTCCCCTTTCAACATTTTATTTCGGTCAACCACATAGGCATGTCGTTCGGTCACTTCATCGCCGGTACTGGTGGTTGTATAATAACCGTCGGGCCATACTGCGGGACGAGGATAATCGGGAAAGAGGTCTCGTTTAAATTCATAACGGTAATAAGTGCCAAAAGGATCAGCACTTGTGCTGATGGCATAGCACATACAAAAGCTGCCGGTTGTATCTCTGCCACGGGCTTGCCTTGCTCCGGCTGTACGGCTTGTATCAGGTGGAACATAAGGAGGTTGATAAAGTGCAATTGCATCGCCGGGTTGTACCAGTTTTACAGTTAAACTGTCATTTCGTAATGGAGCTTTGCGAAAAGTTGGCATCACTATCAGCCAGCGGTCGGCAAGCTGATCGTAACGCACCACCGCATCGCCATTATTTATTCTTTCGCAGGGCCCGCCAAAACCACGAAAGACATTGGCCGTACGCACCGGCCCATAAAGAGCCTTGCCGCTGCTATCAAATTTTTTTCCTTTTTTGGAAAAGATGGCCATCATGGAGTTTACCGTCTGCACAATATGATCGGGGCCAACAGCCAATGAATTATCAGAAGGATTACGCAAAGTAGCTGTTCCCTGCGGGCCAGTAAACCCAACGCCAAGCCCATCAAAACTTTCGGCAAGCCTTGCGGCACGTTTGTTACCAAATGCTGTTTGTTCTATTGAAGCGAAACTTTGTTGTTTTGCATTTGGCCTTGCCACCGGCATTGATACCGCTTCCTTATTTATTGAACCGTCTTTATCAGCCGCTGAAAGCAAAGCCGAAAACTCTTGTGAAATATCATGCCTGGTTGAGCTGTTCGGTTTTTCGGTACTGCTGGTTAGCTTATCATTTTGAGCATAAACATTACAGGCTGAAAGAACAGAGATCGTTAAGGGAAGTATGCTGGTGAACTTCATGGCTGTTGGTTTGTGTTTTGGAATGGTGAGACTGGTAGATGAAGTTAGTGAAAAAAACAAGCGGCCAAATATTGATTTCCCTTATCGGCCTGGGTGTTCCTTTAAATACTGCCCAACCAATTTCCGGTATTTTCTGCCAACAGGAATCTCAAAATTTTCAAATTCAATTTTACCCGAAGCAAAGAAATGTGCCCGGCTTTTCGAAATAATAAATGACTTATGTACCCTTAAAAAACCGGCAATGCCCAACAGCTCCTCCATTTCCTTCATGGTACTTCTCACCACATATTTTATATCTCCGCAGTAAATAAGGGCATAGTCCTTTAGTGCCTGCACATGTGTAATACTGCTGCGGCTGACAGCAACCTTCTTATTGCCGGTCTTTATTAAAAGACCGGAATGATCGTTGTAGTCATGCTCCAGATTATGTTTTAACTGCAGCAAGGATAAAAAGTCAGTGGTTTTTTTTACTGCCCTTTCAAAGCGTTCATACCGTATGGGCTTTACCAGGTAATCCATTACGCCCAACTCAAAACCTTCCAGCGAATAATGCAGAAAGGCGGTTGTAAAAATGGTTACCGGCTTTTGCGGCAATGACTGTAACAGTTGTATGCCCGTCTCTTCCGGCATTTCAATATCCAGGAATAAAATATCCACGGGGTTGGTTAACAGGTACTGCCTTATATCTTCGGCAGTGTAACACTGTTTTACCGCAACCAGGTTGGCTGTTCTGTCAATATAGCTCAGCAGCACTTTATGCGCCAATGGTTCATCATCCACAATTACACATTTATAGGTCATGTTGTTTGTAATTGGAGGTTAACAATGAAGCTTTCGGTTTTGTTGTCAATATTGATCGTATGCTTTCCGGGATACAATATATCAAGCCGTTGTTTTACATTTTCAATACCCAACCCCAGCGATCTGAGCGCTTCGTTATTTTTAACCGGTGGGATATTATTTTCAACAGTCACCTGCACAGTACCGGTTGAGGCTTCAATGTGAATGCGTACAAAACCATTTTTGGAAACGGAGTTCAGCCCATACTTAAATGCATTCTCAACCAAGGGCAGCAGCAGCAGTGGCGTGATCGTATGATGCTGTGTGTTTCCCGAAGACGTAAAGATAATTTCCGCATCGGGTTTTCTTAAACGTTCAAGCTCTGTATAATTATACAGCAGGTCAATTTCCTTTTGTAAGGTCACTTTATCTTCCTTTCCCTCGGCCAGGATATATTTCATGATATCGGCAAGCTTCAGTACAGCTTCACCGCTTTTATCAGATTTCTCTAAGATCAGGGCATAGAGATTATTGAGTGTATTAAAAAGGAAATGAGGATTTACCTGGGCTTTTAAAAGATTTAGCTCAGCTGTTGTTTTTAAAAGTTCAATTTTTTTCAGGGTTTCTTTTTGCTCATAGTAATCAACCGATATTATAAGCAGGAACGAAATTAAAACATACCGTGCTGCCATACCCAGTTGCGACAGGAAGAACCGGAAATGTTGTTCGGGGCTCAGCAGTGTACTGCTGTTTCTCATGTACAGTTCCAGCTTAAGGTTCCAATACCCGGCTATTAAAGTGATCCCTGTCACAAACAGTATATAGAGCAGGTATTTCTTTTTTTTGAAAAATAAGGGATACAGCAACAGTATATTCACATACACCAATAAAGCCTGGACTAATGTTTTTGCAAAAATATAATAAACGTATACCCATCTATCCTGGTTGTATAAGGTAGTAGTATCTGCAACCAGCGAAAAAATAAAAAATATCCAGAGCAGGAAATGGAAAGCATACTTACTGGTAAAAAGAAATTTCAAACCCATTCCCCAAAATTCAGTAAAAAAAGCCCATTTTATCTGCCGCTTATCGCAAAAAACTGCTTTTCATCTCATTTCGGTACAAGGGAGCACTGGCAGCTTCTTTTTTATTCTACTTTTAAATTCTAAATCATTAGCCATGATAAAAAAAATCATCTTCAGCACACTGATGTGCTTTTTCCTTTTAATTGCAAACAGTCAGACAACCGCCGATTGGCAGAACGATCTGCGGCACCTGCAACAGACCGTTCATTCAAAGTACAATAACCTGTTTTACAATATCAGCGCCGCCGACTGGGATAAAGCCGTTGATGATGTTTATAAACAGGTACCCAAACTGGAAAAAGAACAGGTATTGACCGGGTTCATGAAATTGCTGGCATTATTTCATATTGGCCATACCCAGATGAATACATTTGGTTTGCACCAGGGATCAACATCATTGCAGTTAAACCGGCTGCCATACGGGTTATACTCCTTTAGTGATGGCGTTTATATTTTAATGGCATCCAATGAATATGAAAAAGCCGTTGGCGGTAAAGTACTCAAGATCGGTAACATGAAAATTGAGGATGCACTGGAAGCAGTAAGGCCATTGGTGTCTTATGAAAATGAACAGGGCTTTAAAAGCAACAGTATGTTTTACCTGGCCATTCCTGAATTTCTGAAGACACAGGGGATCAGTGATAATGTATCACAGGTTGCCATCAGCTACCTGAAGAACGGCAAAGAAGAGACCACTGTTTTTAAAGCCGACAGGAATAACAATGTCTTCAGCATGACAGGGCTTGAAACCCCATCCGGATGGACGGTTGCTAAAAAGGCCGGCGAAGCCCCCCTGTGGCAAAAAGAGCCGGCATCATTTCGGTACATGCAGTATTTACCCGAGACAAAGACATTGTATGTGCGCCACAGTGTTAGCTTAAATGACGGAAATAAAACCATTAAGGATTTTTTCAACAACATGGTTGATTTTATTGATCATAACGAGGTGGATAAACTTATACTGGATCTACGCACAAACGGCGGCGGTAACAATACCCTCAACAAACCCATCATTACCGGCATCGTTAAATCAAGAAAAATAAACCAGAAAGGAAAATTCTTTTGCATCATCGGCCGCCGCACTTTTTCTGCAGCGCAGAACCTGGTGAACGAACTGGAAAAAAATACCGAAGTGATCTTTGTGGGAGAGCCCACCAGCGAGAATGTAAATTTTTATGGCGATACCCGTACAGAAACCTTACCCAACACGAAGCTGCAGGCAAACCTGAGCTGGCTTTGGTGGCAGAACATGGATCCCCGTGACAAACGTAAAGCCACCAATCCTGCCCTTGCGGTAGACATGAGCTTTGCTGATTATTATAACAATGCTGATCCCGTAATGAATGTGATAAACAACTATGATAACCAAACCGTCATTGACGATAAACTAAAAGCATTGGCTGAGCAGGGGAAATATGATGATGCCATTTCAATGGCCTCTGATTACTTAAAAGATCCTTTGCACCGTTACTTCAGGAACGAACTGGAAACTAAAATAAATGCCTACGGTTACTCACTCATTAACAACAATAAGCTGGAGGAAGCCAATAAAGTACTAAGGATGAATGTGCAGCTTTTCCCTGAATCGGCGAACGCATACGACAGTTATGGCGAAAGTTTTATGCTTTTGGGTAAAAAAGAAGATGCCATCAAATATTTTGAAATGGCGATAGCAAAAGATAAAGATAAAGATGGTGTTACGGCCGATAATTCAAGAAAGATGATCGAGAAAATTAAAACCGGGGGACATTAAATAAATTTTATGCCTGATTTGGGATAGGACGGAATAACCTTCTCTTCGCCTTGGTTCGTGTTTTCACGAACCATCTACGCTTCAATAAAAGTTCCTTAAAGGTAAGCCGTACAAGTGAGTGACCCTTCGTTTAACTCTGGGTACACTCCACGATGATGCTGTGAAAAACAAATGTTGGTCACAAAATACTGAACAAGGAACAAGGAATTTAGAATCAAGAAGTACCAACGTTCTATATTCATTATTCCTTGTTCGTTATTCGCTTCGTAATTCTGCTTTGACAAGCTCTGCATGACATAACGTTTGGGATGCTTCGTACCTCAGCATGACCAAATCCATTTTCATCAGAAAAAATCAGTGACATCTGTGTTTCTATAGTCCGCTTCGGCCTTTGCTCCGTAGTTTGCAGATTGCTTGATTTTTTTTTCTGATGAAAAAGAAATGCCCCTGAATTACGATACTGTCCCGCAGATCTAAAGCTGATACATGAAATCGCTGAAAAAAATACCCTCTTGCCGGTATTTGTAAAAATATCCTGTTTGCTATCTTTCCCTTCAAAAAAAACTATGAAAAAGAATATACTCATCAGTATATGTTTTTTGTTATTTACTGTGGCAGTAAATGCACAGGACCCAAGCCCCAAAGAGATGGTGGAAAAATATTGGTCAGGGCTCTCTGAGCAGGATGCTAATTTTACAAAGAGTGGTAAAATGCAGTTGAAACAAAGTATCAAGCTAACGCTTAACAGTGATAATTCCGTGTCGGGAATTTCTACCACGAAGATGACACTGGATGGTGTTTCTTATTCCAATACAAACAGGATATCCGGCACTTTCACCCATTCTTCCTGGTCAGTTTATATCAAAGATGGTGATGTGATCAGCGCTGATGCATTACCCAATGGGCTCCGGTGGTGTAAAGGGTATGGCACATTAACCTTTTACAGGAATAAGACACACCCCGGGTATTATCTTTTTAAAGGAGATATTTTTGATGACTGTGGTGGAAAGAGTTTATTGGAGTTCTCTGATTATCCCAATTAACTGTTAACAGCCATCATTAAAAAAGGTTATTTCTTTCCGGCATGAGACAAAAAAAATCACCCTGGCCGTTATTACAAACCAGGGTGAATGAATTTATTTCTTTCGCTTATAATTTTATTATCCTTTCTGAAATGCCGCCATTGAATTTCAACATATACACTCCTTTTGGATAAGATGTAAGGTCGAAGGTGAATGACAACTGCTGAATAGTGAACGACTGTAATACTTTGCCGGCCATATCTGTTAACAGCATTTTTGTATTCTGTAACTCCCGCCCTACTGTTACTATCATTTGGTCAACTGCAGGATTTGGATACACAGTAACATTTGCCCTTGGGTCGGTTGTTAACCTGATGATACTGCTGAAACCGGGGCTGCCATCTTTATCAATTTGCTTAATGCGGTAAAATGCTGTGCCCTGCAAAATGGTTGGTTCTGTAAAGTCGTAGTTATTTACTCCATCACCTTTACTGTTTACTATACCTATACCGGTAAAGTTTCTTCCATCAGCACTTTTCTGAATTTCATAACTCATCACATTTGCTTCATTTACTTTCCATCCAATAAGGGCTTGTTTTTGACTTGAAAGATTACCTGATACAGATAACCATTTAACTGACAGTACACCGCTCAGGGTTATTTCCCACATCCCCCTTCCATGTGTGGCAATTCTTAATACATTGCCTGCAGTGATGGCCATACCAAATACTGCAACCCTTGGCAATCCTGTTCCGAAAGGATTCCATGTAGCACCTCCATCGGCTGAATAGTAAACACCAATATCAGTGCCTGCAAAAACTTTACTGGAGTTTGTAGGCGCAACAACAATTGCATTAACAGGAACCAATGGCAATGCAGTGCCACCGCTGCCGGCAGCTGCTGTCCATGTAGGGTTAGCATTATTGAGGTTGGTTGTTTTCCATACATTAACCACGTTGAATACCGAAAGAGTAACATAAGCTGTATTCACATCACTGGGAGCAACCACTGTACGGACAATAGTACTATTAGGTACAGTATTACCGGCATCAAGATCAGTTAATACAGCGGAACCGGTTGTGGTTCCAAACAGTCCACCATCATTGCGGCCAATGATGCGTACATTATCATTTGACGGAGCTATACCGATCGCACTGATGGCTGAAGTGAATGTCTGGCTAACAGTAGCGTTATTAACTCCAAGATCAACAGAACGATATAATCTGTCTGCCCCATAATATATACTGTTGGGGTTGCCGGGCCCTCTTTCAAGTGGTGCGTAAAAATTAACTGTGGTAGGACAAACAATACCATTTCCAGAAATGCCATTGCAGCCCCGGAAAGTCCAACCACCTTCTGTTACAGTTGAAAGGCTGGCCACGCCATAGCCAGCCAGTGTGGTGCTATTAAAATATGTATGATACATGTTCACATTCGTTGTATTCACTGCATTCTGATCTATTACTGCATAACCCCCGTCACCAAAATCTGAACGGGTCCATGTACCGGAAGTATTTCTGTATTCTGTTCCATTATCCTGTGTTCCTCCTATTGTAAAATTAAAATCTGTGGGATGCACTGCAATACCCATGAACTGTGTTGCACGAAATGTAGCATTATTCAAACTCGTCCAGGTGGTGCCGCTGTTGGTTGATTTATAGATACCGCCATCTGAACCATAGTAGATGGTTGTTGGCGATGAGGGTGCCACTGCTATCACATGTGAATCTGTATGCAGGTTATCCTGAACAGGAGTAAATGTTGTTCCTCCGTTTGTTGACCGGGAAAAAGTATTTGCTCCCGTACCACCAATGTATACATTGTTCACGTTTGTGGGGTCTACATCTACAGCGATATTATAAAAACATTGAGGGTTGCAAAAATTAACTGCATTTATTTGGGAAAAGGTTGCTCCGCCATCTGTTGATTTTAAAACTCTTCCTGCATTGGTAACTACAGTATTATTGCCGGTTGCCAAATAAAATGTTGCATTAGCATCTGCTCCGGGATGAATAGCAGCAAATTCTGCTGTTAACCCACTTGTAGAGGTTGATGAGAAAGTAACTATCGAAGCCCATGTAGGGGTTGCCGCCAATGCATTGGCAGAACGGTAAATCCCGCCTCCATTAGCAACCAGGTTGGCCAATAAAATATTAGCATTACTGGGATCAATGGCTATATCACGAACGCTTATATTATTATTGGGAGATGCCAATACTCCTATTTGAGTAAAAGTAGGGCTCGCTGCAGTAGCATTGGTTGAACGGTAAACACCTACATTGGGAACCGGACTGGTGGCAGCGCTGCGAATGCCACCCACACCTGAAGTGGAAGACACAAAGATGGTGGCTGGATCAGTTGGATGAACAACTATCTTACTTACCGATCTACCATTAAATGATGATGAACCCAACGGCCCGGTAATAGTTGGGGTTGGTGAACTGGCATTATCAATGCGGTAAATGCCAACACCAAAATAACTGTCTGAAGAAAAATTCGGTTCACCCGTTCCTACATATATTGTTTCAGGTTGAGATGGCGATATCGCAACTGAACCAATGGCCAGGCTTAATGCATTATCCAGCAAGGGTGTCCATGTTGTCCCTCCGTCTGTTGTCCGGTATAGCCCGCCCTGTGCTGTGCCCACATAAACAATATTGGCATTGGTTGGGTGAACAGCAATGGCAATGGTTCGCCCGGATACGGCTAATTGCGAACCACTTACTACCTGCCCGTTGGGGATCGGGTTCGGCCCAATCTCTGTCCAGGCAACCTGTGGCGCATGGTTCAAAGCCAGTATTCTTTCCTGGTCTTCCATCTTCCTGATAGCCAGGATGCGGTCCATCGGGTTAAAGGGTGTATCCTTTATTATCCCACGCCGTACTCCTATGGCTTCTGAACGAAGGATCATAAATTCTTCCTTGGTCATGGTATTGCCGGGAAAGTTGGGCATATCGGGATCATTTTGCCCGAAGCTGCTTTGCGATTGTACAAAGAAAAATAAGGCCAGGATAGTTTTACAGATACGTTTAAGTATGTTTCTCATATTCATAGTTTTAAGCTGAATTAATACAGGCTAAAGTTATTGAAAAAAGTGTTATCCTCAATGCTTAATTATCCAGACAGAAAAAGCTTTGCAGGTGGGTAATAAAAACCGCCTATATCTTTCTGGGCCGGCAAAATTTTAGCAAAAAACTGGGTAAAAGAGAAATTTGGAACGATTTATGTACAGACAACATTCCAGTATCCTGGTTAAACTACCTAACAGTTAAAAAACCAGGCCATGCAAAACAAATACCTTACACTCCAGACAATTTACGAACTCGTAAAGAACGATTCACATCCCACATCAAGAATGCTTTATCCAAACGAAATTATTCTGCGCCAGAATTTTCCCTGGGATGAAAGTATAAAGCACCTTGATGAATTAAGGTGTGAGCACCTCGTTAATATCTTACAGCATTCACCGATAGCTATTTTTATTACAGAACAGGGTTTTCAGTATATAGCTTCCAATAAGAAGGCCGACCGGGATAATTTTATGCACGCTGCCTGATCTTTAGCAGATGCCCGGCAGGTATGTATTGTAATACACATCATATCAGTAATTTTTGCCCGGATCATAGATGGAAACTGAAAATCACAGTTTCAAAACTGCCTAATAGCGGAATTGCAAATGCGAAGGCAATATTTCAATTTCCAGTTTTTGTGCTTCGCAATATTCACCATCAAGATGATATTGAATAATTGTATCTGATTCAATTATGATCTTTTTTGAACAGTGATGATGAATAAAAGCCAGGTGCAGGTGTTTACCTTTTTCAATGACAGGCAGGTAACGTAATCGTTCAAAAGGGCTGAGTGCATCCGCAACAATAACATCAAAAAGGCCATCATCTGCCTTTGACCCAGGTGCAATGTGAAATCCGCCACCAGCACGTCGCCCGTTTGCTATATCAATTAAAAGTTTTTTCCCGGCTGAATTCCATTCAGCTGATAGTATTGAATAATTTTTTGAATGGTAAGTAAATATTTTTTGCAGGATGCAGAAAAGGAAAGATGTTTTACCGGGGCGTTTTTTCCTGCCGGTTAAAGCCTTCGCTACTTCGCCCTCAAAACCAATCCCAACCCCGTTAATAAAATAGTGTTCATTACATCTTCCCATATCAATGGGCCGGGCAATTGCATTTAAAACAGTCTGCAGCTGTTCCTCAAATGTCTTAGTTCCATAAAGTAACCAGTGAAAATCATTGCCGGTTCCGGCATTGAAAATAGCCAATGGCAGTTTAATATCCGGGTAGCGGTTAATAAAATAATTCAGCGTGCCATCCCCACCAACAATAAACACATCGGAAAAGCCACTGAAATTATCCGGCCAGGTTTCTACAAATAAGCTAAGGGCCTTATTTCTCTTTGTTAATTCTGTGCCTATCTTTTCTGCAAATGCTACGGCCCTTCCGGCTCCTGCAAGCCTGTTGCACACTACAGCAATATTTTTTTCAATCATTTCCTGCATGGTGGATGAAACGACGGTATTTGTAAATCTACACCTATACTTTCATTTACAAATCCAGGGGTGGAAATAAGGATAACCGCGTAAAAAACTATGGCCATTATTTCCTCAACTGCATTCATCCTTGAAATTTTGCTGTTCATAAAAAATAATTTTGCCTGAACATAAATCTTCGTAGCTTATCTTTCATTTTCATCATTTAAATCTTACAATTATGTCAACTTTAGAAGCCGTAATGACCACCCAGGAAGTGGCCAACCGGATGAATGAATTATTTAAAGAAAATAACTGGGCGCAGGTTCAGGCAGAACTTTTTTCAGACGACTGCGAAAGTATTGAGCCCCCGCATTCACAGGGATTACAATCAGTAAAAGGAAAAGATGCTATCAAAAAGAAAGGGGAAACCTTCAATGAGAACATGGAGGAAATGCATGGAGGTTGGTGCAGCGAACCGCTGGTGGGTGGCAACTACATTTCATTTGCCATGGGCCTTGACGCTACCATGAAAGGCATGGGCCGTATGAAGATGGAAGAGATCTGTGTGTACGAAGTAAAAGACGGCAAGATCACTAAAGAACAATTCTTTTATTGATTGAAACCTTATTGGGTTAGTAAGTCCTGCAAATGTTCAGCAGGACTTTTTTTATGCAGCCCCATACCTTCTCCAGTTCAGGCTGGCAGGAGCTTTTAATGGGAAAAGAATTATCTTTTTGCAATTACCTGCTTAAACCTTTCTTCAAATATCAATGTTTCTGCAGGTTCAACAACGGAAGCAAATAAATTCATAAATTCATCTGAATGTTTATTTGCAGTTTGGGTTTTCAGATCAACATGAATAAATTTTACCCATAGCAGTGCTTTTAATTTTGTTTGTTCCTCATTCCACATGGTCATTTCAACAACCAAAGCTTTATCAGAGAACTGGATAAGTTTAGATTGAATGCAAACCGTTTCCATGGTGAAGGCAGGAGATATGTATGCAATTTGGTTTGAAGCTACCACCCAACCTGTTTTATCTGTTTTGGCTAATTCAAAAATATCCAGGCCATAATGCTTTTCTATCTGGTCTTCCCGGGCATTTATAAAATAGTCAATGTATTTGGCATTGTTTAAATGATTGAAGGGGTCACAATCCTGGAAACGGATCTTTGTCTTTGTGGTTAAAGTTTTTTCTGGTTGCATACTCATCTGTTTTTTTCAAAAGGGTTTACCGCGGCAAAAGTTATATTTTTTTACTTTGCATTTTGTGGGTTGAAATACCTGCATCTGTAAAATGATCAGAACAGGCATCATCAAAAAAATCTTTGTACCCCACTAAGCTTTCTGAAAGCCTGCTTAAAGAACTCAACCACTTTTTTATTGAACTCATCGGCATATACTACCGGTGTACTATGGCCTGAATTGGGTAATATCCACAAATATCCATTCCTGATATTCTTATAGATCTCCATTGTATGCTCTTCTTTTACTACATCGTTGTCGCCACCGATCACCAGCGTGGGGCAAGCTACTTTTTGCACATCAGTCAACGGAATGTGCGGTTGATTCATTAACAGGTTGAATAGTTTATATGCGTTCTTCTGCAGGTCATTTTTATTCGCCATGTTCTTCAATTCTTCGTAAGTTGGCCTTACCAGGTCCCAAATCTCCTGCGGAACAGCGGTTGTATCCGGCCGGAGGTTAGCGCCGGTGATGGCTAGCTTCTTTACTTTCCCGGGGTGGCGAATGGCCAATAGCAAACCATTGATACCACCATCGCTCCATCCTATCACATAAGCCGAATCAACTTTCATGGCATCCAGCAAAGCGGCGTAATCATCTGCCATCATTTCATAAGAGAGCGAGTCTGCTTTATCTGCTGACTTACCCTGTGCCCTGCTGTCGGCAATGATCACTTTATAATCCTTACTGAAATAAGGTATCTGGTAAACAAAATTACTGATTGAACCGCCATTGCCATGAATGATGAGCAGGGGCTGCCCCTGGCCATACACTTCGGCATACATTTTAAAACCACGGATGTCGTAATATTTTCCTGCAGCGTCGTTCCTGCCATAGATGAGGTTGGGATCATTCATCTTCTTTTCGAACTCAGCCTGTAGTTTTTCAAAATCGGTTTGTGAAAAGGCTATTACAAAACTGAACAGCAATGCAAGAACGGAATATATTTTTTTCATAAATTTTAGTTTAATAGCTCCTCAAGATAGTATCCATTTACTTAATTACAAATTCCTCCATCCACCTCATCAATACATAGAACTTTGTATCTGTATATCTGTTTTGCTAAAAGCTGTTTTAAACCTGGTGTATATTTTTGCGGCGTCTTCGTTTTTTTTCTGTGATTGCAATGCTTTGTACAATCCAAACAAGGCCCAGCCATTTTCATTGTTATACAACAGATCTTTTCTGAAAATTTTTTCTGCATTTACCGCATCGCTGCTTTGCAGATAAGCATTACCTAAAAAATGTTTGGGGCTTAATATCCAGTCACGTGGTTCATTATAAACCATATTTGTTTCTATTGAATCGGCCATTTTAAAATGCCGGATGGCTCCTTCATAAAGTTTTCTGTCGAGATGAATGGCTCCCAGCAAAAGTTGCTCAGCTACTTTGGCTCCTTCTATTGCTGGTGAGAAAGGAACAAATGGAATATTCAGCGAACTGTCTTTCATAAATTCTCTCATCCTGTCAAGTTCCCTGGCAGATGCATCAAAATCATGTTTAGCGGAAAAAACTATACCCCTGCCAAAGTGATAAAGCAAACTTGCATATCCCTGCGAATTATCCGGTTCTTTTAATTGCATGAGCTCATCCCATTTTCCAAAACGAATAGATACAAACAAAGGGGTCATGCTTATGTATTGTACGTAACTACCCATGGGTGCAGGAATAGATAAGTAATCTTTCGGAATACTGTTCATTGTTTCCATGGCAGCAGTTTTCGCAACGGCATAACTTCCCATCATCATGGCGTTATTTGTTTTCATATGCAGGTTGTGGATGAGGTAGAGAAAATCGGCACCGGTAACAGGGGTATATAATGGAATTGAATTATTATAACTTCTCACTGCATGAATATTCACATCCACCCCATCCATATATTTCCCTGTGCGCAGGTAAATATGCGAAGGCATATGAACCAGGTGAGAAAGCCCCGGATTGGTTTTACCAAGCCTGCCGGCACTGGGTAATGCAAGGGATGCAAAAGGCGATGGCTCCATCAGGTGAATATAATAATGATTGCCCCCGGGGTGGTCAGGAAATTTTGCGATTAATTTTTCAAGTACGGTTCTTATCAAAGGTGTCCATGGTTTGGGTGTGCCATTAGTATTCCAAAGATCCCATGGATGTTGCTGCATCATGGCATCGGCATAAAGTGCCTGTGCATCCGGCAGTGAAATAAACTTATTATATAGCAACTTCATCTTATCGGTATAAACCTGGTTAAGTTGCGTCCGGGTAACATCTGCAGAGTCAGCCGTATATCTCACATTCATTGCACTGATCAATTCTTTTTCAAAAGCAGTTGCGTTATTTGAAAGTTCGTTTGCTTTGTTTACTGCGGCCAATGCACCGGGAGATGCCCGGTAACCGAAGTCATTGATGTTGGGGCCATAGCTCAATGCCTGCGCCCAGTAAAGCATTGCGCATTCCGGATCGAAGCGTTCCGCTTTCTTAAATGAGGCCATAGCTTCAATAATATGAAAGCCATAATACATATTGATGCCCTGGTTAAAATAAAACTGGGCGCTGTCATTTTTTGTAGAAATTTTCCATTGATGCTTACCTGCACCGGGTATAGGTGGGATATCTGATTCTTCAATCCATGTTTTCAACTCATTCCAATCAGGGCTGCAGCGGATGATCCGTTTTGCTTTATACTCTTCAAGATTGAATGTATCGGCCTTTTTTGTTTCGTTGAAACGAAAAGCCAACAGTATGATAAGTGATAATACAACAGCTGATAAAAATAACCGGGTTCTCATAATAATAAATTTAGGATGTTTATAAGACAAAACTGACCAGGATTAAAATTTTATACTACCCATTTATTCCCCGCATACAAACTCTTCCATCCACCGCATCACCTCCGCTCCTTCTGCCCCGTTGCATGGGTTTGGCGCTTCATCTAAAAAGTATTGTACCGTTCTTTCAATCATCGGTTGCTGCACATGTTGCAGCATATCAAAATTAAAGAGTGTTGCTCTGTTGTTGAGTGTAAGTTCAATACTGTTGCCACTGAAAAAACTAAAACTGATCTTGCCTTCGCTCCCAGTTATCTCACAATGATCTTTCGATTCATTAGAAGTAAAATGCCAGGCGCCGCTAAAAAGAATTTTGTTTTCAAACAGAATATTACCGGTAACCGTATCATCGGCTGTGTAAAGTTCATTTTGGTTTAAGGCAAGGCCGCTTATCTTTTGGGCAGGACCAAAAAGCCAGTACATAATATCAAGTTGATGTGGTGCAAGGTCGTGGAAGAGCCCACCGCCGGAAATAGCAGGATCAACCCGCCAGGCATTTCTTTCAACAGCCAGCTCCTCTTTGGTCAATGGGGGACGAAAAAATTCAAGCTCTGCAAGTATTGGTTTGCCGATAGCATTATCATTTATTAATTCTTTTATCTTTTTAAACAGCGGCCACTCCCGGCGGTAATGTGCCACCACCAGTTTTATATTTTTTTCTTTTGCTGCAGCGGCCATTCTTTTTGCTGCTTGATAATTCAATGCCATTGGTTTTTCCACATACACCGATTTGCCGGTATTGATAGCGGCAAGGGCATACTGCTCATGTGATGATGGCGGCGTGGCAATATAAATGGCATTCACTTCAGGGTCGTTGATGATCTTGTCTGCATCATCATACCACCTGGGCACGTTATGACGCTTTGCATAATCCTCCGCTTTTTCTGCATTACGCCGCATCACGGCAACCAATGTAGAGCCGGGCACTTTATTAAATGCCGGCCCGCTTTTGAGTTCGGTAACATCGCCGCAACCGATGATGCCCCAGTTTATTTTTTTCATGATAAGGCTAAAAGCCGAATTTCTTTTTCTCCCTTTTGGTCATTTCTTCTGCAATGATATCTTTAGGATGCCGTACTATATATTCCTTACCTGTCTGCAGGATGCTTTTTCTTTCCGCCACACTTCCATAAAAATGGGTGGGCATATAAATATATGCTGTTATTATGACTATTAAAGTTAAACAGAATTACCAGATTCAATTACTTTATTCAATACTTTCAATCACATACTGCTTACTGTTTATTACAACAGTTCCTCCTTCAGCTAATCCCATTAATTGTTTTCCCAACGGCGATTGCTGCGAAAGTGCTATTACCGTAACGCCGTCTATTACTGCTTTGCCCAATGCCGTACTTAAAAATAAATAACCATGGTTTGTCTTTACCAGGCTTCCCTGAACAATGATTGTGGCTGACAATGCCAGGCCTGCTTTTTCAAGCGTAGCTTTCTGCTCTTGTGCCTCTTTTAATTGTCCACGTATATTAGCCTGTTCTATCTGCAACATGGCCAATGCCGTTTCATGTTTATCGCCTGCGGTACTTTTTGTTTCGTTGGTACCACTTTCCTTAAGGTCGGCAAGTATTTTTTGTAATGCCAGCACTTTGCCGTTTGCTACCTGCAGGTAGTGATCATATATTTTTTGTTTCAGCGTCATGATAATAGCCGGTAATATGCCCTGTTAATTACACGAATTAATAATAATTGATGAATTTAATGTTTAATCCGTGTAATTAATTAAAACCCCAAAATCCTTACATTCGTGTACATTGTTCACTATACAAACTGATCACGGTGAAAAAAAGACAAGGTTATATTTCATGGGATGAGTATTTTATTGGGGTAGCGTTACTCTCGGCCCACCGCAGCAAAGACCCCAATACACAGGTAGGCGCCTGTATTGTAAATGACAAGAACAAAATTGTAGGCGCAGGTTACAATGGTTTGCCTATTGGTTGTGATGATGATGATTTTCCCTGGGAGAAAGAAGGAGAATTCCTGCAGACAAAATATCCATACATCTGCCATGCTGAATTAAATGCCATTTTAAACAATATTGGTATGGACCTGCGGGGCTGTAAAATTTATACGGCCCTTTTTCCCTGTAATGAATGTTCAAAAGCCATCATTCAGTCCGGCATTACAGAAGTGATCTATTTATCGGATAAATACGAAGGCACCGATATTTTTAAAGCATCTAAGTTCATGCTTGATAAAGCAGGAGTAAACTGCCGAAAAGTAAATGCAACGATCAGCAGCCTTGTATTATCATTTAATGAAGAGGATGTGTGAAAGGATATTATTTCAACCGTTCCTTAATATCCAGGTTAAACTTTCTTGAAAAATCTTTTGCTATATCATAACCGGCATCGGCATGACGGATAACTCCCATACCTGGATCGTTACGTAAAACACGACTAATCCTTGCTGCTGCTTCATCGGTTCCATCTGCAACTATAACCATACCGGCATGGATAGAATAACCCATACCCACACCACCACCATGATGAAGCGATACCCAGCTTGCACCACCTGCTGTATTTACGAGAGCATTCAATATGGGCCAATCTGCAACTGCATCGCTGCCATCAAGCATGGCTTCTGTCTCCCGGTTGGGAGATGCTACAGAACCTGTATCCAAATGATCTCTTCCAATTACTATTGGCGCTTTTACTTTCCCGGTGCGAACCAGCTCATTGAATGCAAGCCCGGCTTTTTCCCTGTCACCCTGCCCTATCCAGCATATGCGTGCAGGCAACCCCTGGAAGGCAATTTTCTCCTGAGCCAGGTCGAACCAGCGCATCAATGATTTATTATCTGCGAATAATTTTTTCATTACCTCATCTGTTACAGCGATATCATTAGGATCACCACTCAGTGCCGCCCAGCGGAACGGACCCTTGCCTTCGCAAAACAATGGCCTTATATAGGCAGGAACAAAGCCGGGAAAGTCAAAAGCATTTTCCAATCCTCTTTCCTTTGCACGTGCCCGTATATTATTTCCATAATCAAAAGTGATAGCACCCTTTTTTTGTAATTGCAGCATTAACTCCACATGCAGTTTCATACTATCATAACTAAGATCAATGTATTGCTGTGGATTTTTTTCTCTTAGTGTATTGGCCTGTTCATTGGTTAAAGTATGTGGCACATATCCAACAAGTGGGTCATGTGCACTTGTCTGGTCAGTAAGTGTGTCAGGAATAATATTTCTTTCAATTAGCCTTTGTAATAAATGAACAGCATTACACAAAACACCAATGCTGATTCCCCTGCCTTCGGCTTTGTATTTTAATGCAGCATCAATCGCTTCATCAATATTAGTATATTTTTCGTCGAGGTAACGGGTTTCAATCCGTTTATCTATCCGCCACTCTTCTACTTCGGCAACTAAAGCAACACCTTCATTCATAGTAATGGCCAGTGGTTGCGCCCCACCCATTCCGCCGAGGCCGGCAGTTACATTCAATGTTCCTTTTAAAGTGCCACCCCCTCCGCCCCCTAAAGGGGGAACTGATTGCTGCTGAGATTGAGGTGAATTGTTAGCAAAGTGTGTGTTTGCTACTGCTGAATAAGTTTCATAAGTACCCTGCACTATGCCCTGCGAACCAATGTATATCCAACTTCCTGCAGTCATCTGTCCATACATCATTAACCCTTTTTTTTCCAGTTCATCAAAGTGTTCCCAGGTGGCCCATTTAGGAACCAATTGACTGTTGCTTATCAACACCCTTGGTGCGTCTTTATGTGTCTTGAGCATGGCAACCGGTTTGCCGCTTTGTATCAATAAGGTCTCATCATCGTTAAGGTCCTTTAATGCTTTTATGATAAGGTCGAGACTTTCAAAATTTCTTGCTGCTTTTCCACGACCGCCATAAACAATCAGGTCATCTGGGCGTTCCGCAACTTCAGGATCGAGGTTGTTCAATAACATCCTTAATGCGGCTTCCTGTATCCAGCCCTTGCAGGAAATTTTGTTGCCGGTTGGAGTTTTGTATTTAACGGCGTCGTAGTTTTTTGTCTGAACCATGATTTACTGAATTATCCTGATTTTTTTTATGTCACAAAGATTCACAGAGTTTTGAAGTTACACAGAGAGTCTTTGTGTGACTTTGTGTTTTCTTAGCGATCTTTGTGGTATAACTTTCGCTGTAAAATTAGTCAAAATCAGGCATCATCTCCAAATTACCAAATCTCTAAATCAACAAATTGACATTAATTAAATATCTTAGCCCGGTAACAATAATTTATGAGTATACATATAAGCGCTGAAAAAGGGGAAATAGCAAATATTGTTTTATTAGCCGGCGACCCACTAAGGGCAAAACATATAGCCGATAATATGCTGCAGGATGTTAAACTGGTAAGCAGCACCCGGAATGCGTTTTATTTTACCGGTACTTATAAAGGAACGCCGGTTACTGTTGGGGCCAGTGGGATGGGTTGCCCTTCTATAGGTATATATTCTTATGAATTGTACAATGAGTATGATGTGGAATGTATTATCCGTATAGGCACGGCAGGCGCTTATGAGGAAACGACCAAAGTGTATGAAGTGATCAATACAGATAAAGCTTACAGTGAATCAACCTATGCCAGTGAGGCATTCGGTATTGAAAGCGACCACCTTGTTCACCAGGGAATGGCTTATGAACTTATCAATAAAACGGCTGCTGAACTGAATATGCCTGTTAAGGCTGTCAATATCCATTCAAGCGATGTTTTTTACCGAAGCAAAAAAGGGAAGCCGTTGTTGGCCCAAAAAAATAATTGTGTTTGTGTGGAGATGGAAGCCTTTGCTTTATTTGCCAATGCCCAATACTTAAAAAAAATGGCGGCTACCATACTTACCATTTCTGATATCATCCCAACTCATGAAAGTATGTCGGCAGATCAAAGGCAAACCTCACTGGATAATATGAGCAGGCTGGCCCTGGAGTCGGTAGTTACAATTAGTAAATTTCTTTCTGTCTGAACCACGATTAAAAAGATTTGACTGATCATACTGATGAGCACATATCAGGTGAATCTTTTAATCAGTAAAATCATGGTTCTGACTTAATAAACTCCACAGCCTTCATCATATCCTCATGCAGTATCCTGTCTGTTTCATTAAACGAAACTTCTTTTCTGAAAGCAGTTACTATTTTTTCCAGCATTGCAGATGTTTTTAACGGCCTGCGATATTCCAATGCCTGTACCGCAGTTAATAATTCAATGGCCAGTACTTTTTCCACATTATCCACTACCCTCTTGCATTTTGTTGCTGCATTGGCGCCCATACTTACATGGTCTTCCTGGTTATTGCTGGAAGGAATAGAATCAACAGAAGACGGTGTGCAAAGTTGTTTGTTCTCACTCACAATACCAGCAGCGGTGTATTGTGGTATCATTAACCCCGAGTGAAGGCCGGGATTTTTTACAAGGAATAAAGGGAGGCCTCTTTGTCCGCTGATGAGCTGATAGGTCCTTCTTTCAGATATACTGGCGAGTTCACTCATGGCAATGGCTAAAAAATCTAAGCCCAACGCCAATGGCTGGCCATGAAAATTTCCGCCACTCATTATCAGATCTTCATCCGGAAAAATATTTGGATTATCAGTTACCGAATTTATTTCTTTAATAAAAATGCCAAGCACGTGATCGAAAGTATCTTTTGTAGCGCCATGCACCTGCGGTATGCAGCGGAAAGAATAAGGATCCTGTACCTGCGTTTTTTTTTGCGATGCGATCTCACTTCCCTTTAATGATTGTCTCATTGCCGAAGCAGTATCTACCTGTCCCTTGTGCGAACGGATAGCATGAATATTTTCATGCAGTGGTTCGGTAGTGCAATCAAATGCATCAAAGCTGATGGCTGCAATGATATTCGCCCAGCTCAACAACCGGTCGCATTGAATAAGATTGTGTAAACCATAAGCACTCATGAACTGAGTACCGTTTATTAATGCAAGGCCTTCCTTACTTTTTAATTCAATGGGTTTCCAGCTGAATTTTTTAAGCGCTTCCCCGGCAGGTATTTTTTTCCCTGCATGATTCACTTCACCCAATCCAAGCAATGGCAAACTTAAATGACTCAAAGGTGCCAGATCACCTGAAGCACCTAATGATCCCTGCGTAAAAATAACCGGCAACACATCATTGTTATACATCTCCACCAAACGATTTACGGTTTCCACCTGCACACCGGAATGTCCATAGCTCAATGATTTTATTTTAAGGGCTATCATCAACCTTACAATATCAGCAGGTACTTCCTCTCCCATGCCACAGGCATGAGATTTTATTAAATTGCTTTGCAGTTGTTGCAACTGTGTCTTATCAATCTGCACATTTTGTAAAAACCCAAAACCGGTATTGATGCCATAAAACAAGGCATCGGAATTATCCATCTTATCATCAAGGTATTTCCGGCAGGCAGTAATTTTTTCAATAGCACCAGGGGGCAAAGCGATATTTAGTTTTTGAGAAAGCAGGTCTATTAACTGCTCAAATCCGGTATGGTTATTATCTAAGGGTAGATGGTTATTACTCATCAGTATGTTCAATTAGTTTGGGCAATCATTAAAAAAATATAACTTGGACAAAACTAACACAAAAACTGCTTTTGACTATGGGATTATTAGCACTTGCCATTGCCCCCGGAATTGCTATCTGTCTTTTCATTTATTTTAAGGATAAATACAATAAAGAACCACTTGGATTATTGCTATGGCTGTTCATACTGGGCATGTTCAGTATCATTCCTGCACTGATCATTGAGGTAGTTTTTACTAAACCTGCAGAACGTTTGTTAGGCGAAGGTATTTTATACACCGCCCTGTTTTCCTACATAATTGTGGCGCTAAGTGAAGAAGGCAGTAAATATTTAGTATTAAGGGTCTTTTCTTTCAAACGAAAGGCTTTTGATGACCCTTTTGATGGAATAATATATGCCGTTATGGTGGGTATGGGCTTTGCCACGCTGGAGAACATCGGCTATGTTACACAACATGGTTTTGCAACCGGTATTACCAGGATGTTCTTATCGGTTCCGGCGCATGCCACTTTTGCGGTGTTGATGGGCTATCATATCGGCCTTGCAAAATTTGATCCCGCCAACCGGAAAAAATATTTTATCCTGGCCATTTTTTGGCCTGTGCTTTTTCATGGTACATTTGATTTCTTTTTATTTTTGGGAAAGACATGGCTGCATTTTGGAGGAGCTATAGTTTCTTTTATTGTAGCTATAAAACTTTCTTTAAAACTTATACGTAAAAAACAGCAATTATCAAAAGATCACCATGATGGAATAGATTCAATAACCGGAAATAACCACGACATTCTTTAAAACTTATAATGTATGAAAGTTCCTTTTTTAAAATTCATTTTAATGCCGGCTATTTGTTTTACCGGTTTCATGGTAAACGCACAAACAGTAAAACTGCTTAACTCCCAAACCAAGGCCTCTTTCCGGGGATTGAGTGTGGTGGACGATAAAACAGTTTGGGTAAGCGGCAGTGCAGGCACTGTTGGAAGATCTGTTGACGGGGGTGAAAACTGGAGATGGATGACGGTAAAAGGTTTTGAAAAAACAGATTTCAGGGATATTGAAGCTTTTGATGATAAGATTGCTGTAATTATGGGTATTGCTTCGCCGGCATACATTTTAAAAACAACAGATGGCGGCGATAACTGGAAAGTAGTTTATGAAAATAAGGATACCAGCATGTTCCTGGATGCCATGGATTTCTGGGACAGTAAACGTGGTGTTGTTATCGGCGATCCTGTAAACGGAAAAATATTTTTGGCCCAAACATATGATGGCGGTGATAACTGGCGGGAGCTGCTGACCAACACATTTGCCGTTGATTCCGGTGAAGCCTGTTTTGCTAGCAGTGGCACTAATATCCGCAAGGTGAACTATGTCAGCAATATCTATGTCACCGGTGGAAAAGCTGCACATATTTTTGTGCATAATGAGAAACTAAATATGCCAATCGTCCAGGGAACTGAATCTACCGGTGCTAATTCGATTGCCATAAAAGATGGCCGTACATTCATCGTGGTAGGTGGCGATTTCACTAAAAAAGATACCATTTATAAAAACTGTATCCTTACGTTTGATGGGGGAAAGACATGGACATCTCCTGCTGAACCTCCGCATGGCTACAGAAGCTGCGTAGAATACCTGGATAAAGAAAGATGGATAACCTGCGGATTAAATGGCGTAGACATTTCTGTAAATGGGGGAATGAACTGGACATGGATAAGTAAAGACAGTTTTCATGCTGTTCGCAAAGCGAAGAAAGGTAAAGCTGTTTATTTTTCGGGTGGCGGCGGAAGGATCGGGAAATTAATTATGAATTAAGAATTAGGAATGAAGAACATCGTTTGCTAAAGAAAAATGGTTTACAAAATGTAAACCATTCATAATTCATCTTTTTTAATTCGAAATTAATTCAGACTTCTGAAATCAACCGGCACTAATTTACTCACTCCTGCTTCCTGCATGGTAACTCCATAGATAACATCCACGGCACTCATCGTCATTTTGTTGTGGGTAACAATAATGAACTGGCTGTTCTCACTGAATTTTTTTATCATTTGCGTAAACTTACCAATATTCACATCATCCAGTGGTGCATCTACTTCATCCAGAATACAGAAAGGGGCAGGTTTTATCAGATAGATGGCAAACAATAATGCTGTGGCCGTCAATGTTTTTTCACCACCACTCAGCTGGCCGATGGAAGAAGGACGTTTTCCTTTGGGCTTGGCGATAATGTCAATTGCAGTCTCCGCTAAATTTTCAGGATCAACCATTACCATATCTGCCATATCATCATCAGTAAATAATGCCTGGAACACTTTTTGGAAATTCTCCCTCACTTTATTAAATGTTTCCAGGAACTGCTGGTTGGCGGTGGCTTCCACTTCCTGTATGGTTAGCATCAGGCTCTCCCTTGCTGTTACAAGGTCATTCTTTTGTTCAAGAATGAAATCGTAACGCTTTTTCATTTCGGTGTACGCTTCTATCGCAGTAGGATTTATCTCCCCAATATTTTCCAACCGTTTGCGCTGCTTTTCGTTCTTTTCTTTTAATTCTTCCAAAGGCGTATCGGTAGTCCTTGGTTCATCAATGATCTCATCAAGGTCAACCCTGAATTCTACATTCAACCGCTCTTTCATACCAGCCAGTTGAAGCTTAAGGTCGGTAAGCTTATCTTTTATTTCATTCAGTAAAGTATCAATGCCTTCTTTAGATTTGTGTTTGTGGCGAAGTTCGCTTTCTTTTTCAGCCAACACATTTCGGAGGTTATAATATAACTGGTCAGCTTCATTCAGCTTCTTTTCTTCATCTTCCTTGTTATGCAGCATGCTTATCACCAAAGTTTCCAACCCTTTTAGTTCTTCTGCAGTTTCAGCAATATTAGCGACAGCCTCATTCAATTGTGTATTGCTGTTCTCTATCTGAACCTTCAGGTCATTAAGCTGATTGTTTTTAAAATCAAATTCCTGTTTTAAAGAAACAACTTTGCTTTGCTGTTTGGTGAACTGCAGGTTACTGTCGTTAAAAGTTATAGTAGCGCCATTATACTCCTGCTCTGCAGATGCATAATCCTGTTCTACCAGCTGTATCTTATCAGTAAGTTCCTTCAATTGTATATTGAACTGCTCAAGGTCATGCCTTGTACTTGCTATATCTGCATGATTGGTTTCGAGTTGTTGCTGCAATTCTGTTATCCTGGCACTGCTGGTTTCTTCCAGGTGGTACAGGTTCTCAATTTTATTCTGGAGGGAGAAGACAAAGTTGGTCAGGTTGTTGATGTCTTCCTGTGTTTGCCTGATGGCATTTTCTTTCAACTGCTCATTAAAAGATATTACTTCATCGTGGTGGCTTTGAAGATTTGCCCTCAGCCCATTCACAACCATATCCTGTGCAATGATCTCTTCTATGAGTTTTTCTAAATTCTTTGCCCGGCCAATTTTCTTTCCTTCAAACAATCCAACACTTCCGCCGGTGAGGGAATATTTTCCTTTTACATATTTACCCGATCTTTCAAGCACCACTGCCCCATTGCTGTTGTGTAATGCTTCATCATTTTCAGCAATAAAAACGTTACCCAATAAATGTTTGGCAAGATGGGCATATTTACTGTCAATTTCTATAACACTTAGTGCAGGTATTGTTCCGGCAGGTTGATGATGTTCGGTAAAATCTGTGAACTTATCCTGCAAAAAGAAATTGGCTTTTCCTTTTTTATTATTGTCGAGCAAATGAATTGCCTGCAGGCCTTCCTCTAAATTATTAACCACATAATAATTCAGGTATGGTTCTAAAACATTTTCAACCGCGGCACGGTATTCTTCTTTTACATAAATAATATCACTCAATAGCGGTGCTGTGTGGTTCCACTCCGGGTTATTATGAAGGAACTTTACACTTTCAGGATAACCTTCCATCGAATCGATCAGGCTCTTCAGCAGGTCGTGTTCGTTCTTCTTGCTATCCAGTTTCCGGTTCTCATTGGCCAGCTCATTACGCAGGCCTTCCATCCTGTTCTGCGTTTGTAATATCTGCTCTTTGGCAAACTCATGATGCTCCTGTAATTGTTTCAGGCCGTTTTTCTTTTGCTCCAGTTCTTCTTCCTTTTGTTTCTGTTCCGGTTCTAACTCTTGTAATTGATTTTGTCTTTGTGTTTTTTCTTCCTGTATCTGCGTAATGGTGCGTTGTAAATTCAGGATAGAAGTATCTGCAACCGCCACTTTCTTTTCTGCTTCAAACTGGTTGCGTTGTATAGATTGATTCTCCTTACGCAGTTCATCAATATAGCTGCGTTTATCATCAAACACTTTACGTTTCTCTTCCACCGTATTCTTTAATTCAACCAGTTTGGCCTCAAATTCTTTCAGCTGAACTTCATCTTCACTTATCTGCTTACTGGTAAATTGAATACTTTCATCAAGGCCGCTTAACTGGCCACCTGCTTTTTGTAAAAAATCCTGCAGGCCGGTTTCTCTTTCTTTTAAATATTGCAGGCGTTGGCCGCTCAGGCTCTTTTCATTTTCTTTACTGCGAACAGCATCCAGCATATCATTAAAAGCATGTTGCATTTGCTGCAATGCTTTTTCTTTTTCAATAAGGCCCAGTTTTTCCTGCTCAAGCAATGCTTCTTCTTTGGCGATGGCTGTTTCCAGTTCAATCCGCCTGTCTACTTCTGCTTTTTGCTTTTCATTCAAATCATGGTAAGTAATGTTGAAACCTTCTAATGCAGCTTTGGCTAATTCAATACTTACTTCTTTATATTCTTTCTTTATCTCAAAATATTTTTCTGCTTTTTTAGCCTGGCTTTCTAAACTCTTGAGTTGGTTATTGATCTCAAACAAAAGGTCTTCAATACGTGCCAGGTCCTGCTCTGCAGCATCTAATTTAAGTTTGGCTTCTTTTTTACGGGTTTTATAAATGGAGATACCTGCAGCCTGTTCAAGCATCTTACGGCGGCTGTTGTCTTTGTCTTTGATGATATCGTCAACCATGCCCAGCTCAATAATTGCATAACTATCATTACTTATACCCGTATCCAAAAACAGGTTATGAATATCCTTTAAGCGGCAGGCCACATCATTAAGGCGGTATTCACTCTCCCCGCTTTTGTAATATTTACGGGTTACGGTAACAGTGCTGAATTCGGTGGGAAGCAGGTTCTTGGTATTATCAAAAGTGAGGCTTACTTCGGCAATGCCACTGGCGCTACGGCTTTTGCTGCCATTAAAAACAAGGCTCTCCAGGTTTTCACTGCGCAGGTTGCTTATTTTATGTTCTCCAATCACCCAGCGGATGCTGTCCACAATATTACTTTTTCCACAGCCATTGGGGCCTATCACCCCGGTGATGCCTTCATCAAAATTGAGTACGGTTTTATCGGCAAAACTCTTAAATCCTTTGATTTCTAAACTCTTTAAACGCACGGTTTTTCTTGTTTTTAGTATACCGGCAAATATACTGGAATGAATGCTTAGAAAATTGTGAATTTTTACAGTGAATTTCCATAGTTATTAACAGTTTATAACTGGTATCTGTTCAGTATATCTTTAAAGTAATAAGCTCATTATTCAGATAAAGACGGGATTTTACCAGAAAAAACCCATTTACAAAGCGTTTAAATATACGTATTACTCCGTGTTTTAGAAGGCCCAAAATTGCATGGCTAGAATAAAATCTCATATCAATAGTTTTATATGAATTATGAAGCAATAATACAGATGAAAAGCCCGTTTGAAAACCTAAGAAAGCTATCTATTTAAGAGCACTTTCGAATCATTTTTAATTATAACTTAAAAAAAATCCTATGAAAAAGAAATTACTTTTTATTGCACTACCCCTTGTATCACTTACTTTTTTTTCCTGCCAAAAAACTACTATTGAGCCACAGCAAAATGCTAACGAGCAGAACCCGGCTCAACAATATGTTATACTGGACCCTTCTAATGACGGCCGTATAATACGCAGAGTAGATAACTGTTTACCTACAGAAGTAAACTTAATAGCAGGGCAAACCATGATTGCCGGAACTGTTACTGTAAGCAATGATGCAGAATACATTTATGTTACCTATACCACCACTGGTGGTTGGGTTTTAACCCAAACTCATTTGTACGTAGGCAATTGTTCATTTATTCCTGTAAATAATCCCGGAAACCCAATTCCTGGCCAGTTCCCTTATGGTGGAACACATAATAACATTACCACCATTACCTACCAGGTGCCCATTTCAAAAATTCCCGCCGGTAGTTGCGGATGTATTGCTGCCCATGCAGTAGTAAAACAATTGAACTCTTCCGGCGGAACTATCCAGACACAAACCGGTTGGGGGCAAGGAACCCAGATCAATTTGAATGGTGGTAACTGGGGAATGAAATTTGATTATTGCAGTTGTATTCCTGAATAATTAATTACTTTTAATATCTACATATACCGGCACATTTATTTGTGCCGGTATTTTTTTGTACATGCCTGTTAAAATCTTCCCAAACCAAAAGAATGATTTTTATGTTACGAACCAATTCGTATTTTTGGAATTCAATAAATTATTTATGAAACGAATTCTTACACTTTTATTTTCTGTTGCCTCGTTTGCAGGTTATGCCCAAAACAAGATCATAACACAGGCTACTATAACAACTAAAACAACCATTGTTTCGCCGGAGGGTGATGAACCGGTTCAAACCAATGCTTCAGGTCCTGATGGTGCCGAGGTAAGAGTAATGCGGTTTGGTGGCGATGGAGAAACAAAGACTACCACATGGTTAAAGAACGACCTTGTTAAAACCTATTCGGAAAGTGAAATGGGCCGTACAACGATTATAAGGGATAACAGCAAAAAACTTACCACTACCATTATGGAAATGATGGGAAGAAAGAATGCATTTTATGCTACTGATGAAGACCAGAAGGAAATGAGTAAAAGAATGGACAGTATGATGCGTACCAGGGGGCAGAATGCTTCTTTAAACAATTCATCTACTCCCCCAACCTATAAAGTTGAATATATAGATGAGAGCAAAAAAATATCAGGCTATGCCTGCAAAAAAGCGTTGATCATTGCTACCCGGAGTAATGGAAAATCTGATACAACAACGGTATGGTATTGCCCCGAGTTCAAATTGCAGAATTTGGCAAGTACCGGCGGCAGCCTTGGTGGTTTTGGCGGGTTCAATACATCCTCTGGCCCTAACAGCATGGAGCTTTTAAATGGTTTTCCTATGCAGTACGAAAGAAATATGAACCGGGGAAGAAAAATGACCGTACAGGTAACCAAACTGGTGATAGATAAAGAAATTGCCGACAAAGAATTTGAGATACCAAAAGATATTGAAGTAAAACCCATGAAGGATATGCAGAATGGCGGAGGGCCGGGTACTATGCAGATAAGGGTTGGCGGATAAGATTAATTAGTATGAACTAAAAGCCTCCAGCAAATGCAGGAGGCTTTTTTATTTTTACGCTTTAGTTCAGGCCTTACAATTTATCAACATCAGCTTTTTTCTTTTCATATTCTGCAGCCTTGGCTGCATTACCGTTCTGTTTATAGGCAGCGCTTAAAATATCCAGCATTTGCTTATAATTTACTTTATCTGATGTTTTGTATTCTTTTAAAGCGGCATATAATTTAATAGCCTCCTCACCGCTGGGTATAGCCTGGCTTAACGCAGCTTTACTGGAAGCCATCAGGTCATTTTTCTTCTTTACATCTTCGGGTTTCGTGCCTTTTATTTTCTGGGCCTCATCAATAAAATCAAAAGAAGTATTATAGTAGAAATTGGCAAGCAGTATATTGGCATCAATAGTTGAATTGATGGATATTGCCTTTTTATATAACTCAGGAATTTTCTTTTTATATCCTGAAACATCCTTGCCTTTTGAGTCTGCCGAATATACAAACTTATCCAGGTCGTGCCCGTAATTGAAATGAACCATATAATTAGTAGGATAGCTAACCATCAGTTCTTCATATTTTTTAAAAAGTTCTTCCCCCTCCAATCCTCTTAAAGCAAAATCAATACCTACGGTTTCCCAATATGGGTCTGAGGAGAAATGCCTCTTTGCCCTGTCAAGGTATTTATTGAACATTTCTTTATTGTCTTCCTTCCTGTACTTTTTTATCAGCTCATCATAGGCCTCTGCATATTTCTCATCCCCCAGGTCAGCGTCTGCAATCTTCTGGTAATAGGTCATTACCTCGTCTTTCTTCTTCAAATCATTTCCTAAAACAACCAGGTTCCAAACAATATCTGTATCATGTGCCGAAAATTTCTGGTTATTCGGGCCAACCAGACTATGGCTGTATATATAATCATGGGCCTCCAGTGTACTTTTGAACAGGTCATACGATTCCGGGATCATCTTACCGTTATACAATTTTATTGCCAGGTCAAAGAACACATAATAGGAGTTATAAAGCGTTGTATTTTTTTCATCAGTTGTTAATGGCGCTTTGGCATCCATTTCCATATATTTTTTTATGGCATTGTAAGCTTCCTGGTTCAGGGTTTTTCGGTCTTCAATTGCTTTTGTATCAATTAAGGCCAGGCCATTATACAACACAGCTTTATAATACCAGCTCTCTGCTTTCGCAGCATTTTTGTCATTGGTTAAATATTTATCAAGGTCAGGCTTTGCTTTTTCATATTGCCTTAATTTGATCATATTAATAATGAGAGTGATGTCCTGGGCATGCCCAATCACTCCACCAAATGCCAGAATAAGAAGTAAGAAATATTTCTTCATGCTTTAAAATTTTTGAATGTTAAAGATATAGATTATTGATTAGGATGATGATTTTTGCAGCAATTTTTCATAAATCATGCCCTGATTTATATTGATTTATTTTTATGGGAGTTTAGCAGGGCAGAGTATTTTAAATACTGTAAATTACAGGCTCATTATTCAATTAGGTGATATCCCAAAACAGCATACAGCAAATTCTCAGCCGCATAGATATTGTGGAAATAGTTGGCTCCTTTGTCAAGCTAAAAAAGCGGGGTACCAATTATCTTGGCCTCTGCCCTTTTCACAATGAGAAAACCCCCTCTTTTACTGTTTCGCCTGCCAAAGAGATTTATAAATGTTTTGGTTGTGGCCGCAGCGGCAACAGTATCAGTTTTTTAATGGAGGCAGAAAAATACAGCTATGTGGAAGCCCTTCGCTGGCTGGCCGCTAAATATAATGTGGAGATAGAAGAAACAGAAACAAGCCCCGAATATAAACAGCAGCAGCAGGTTGCCGACAGTTTATACATCATCAATAATTTTGCACAAAAATTTTTCACTGATGCATTGTTGAATACAGAAGAAGGACAGGATATTGCGTTGAGCTATCTAAAAGAAAGGGGTTTCAGGGAAGATATCATCAATAAATTTCAATTGGGTTTTAATCCGGAGGCAAGAGATAGTTTTACTAAAGCTGCTTTGGCCGCCCAATACAGTCTTGATTATCTTCAAAAAACAGGATTAGTTAATGTACGGGATGGCAATGCTTATGATAATTACCGGGGCCGGATAATTTTCCCCATTCATAATCAAAGCGGAAAGGTATTAGGCTTTGGTGCAAGAATTATCAAGAACAACGATAAGGCCCCCAAGTACATCAACAGTCCTGAAAATGAGATCTATGTAAAGAGCAAACTTTTATACGGTTCTTATTTTGCAAGACAGGCCATTGATAAAGCCGATGAATGTTTACTGGTGGAAGGTTATACCGATGTGGTCAGTTTGCACCAGGCAGGGATAGAAAATGTGGTGGCAAGCGGCGGTACTTCGTTGACACCTGATCAGTTAAGGCTGATAAAAAAATACACAAACAACCTTACCATTATTTATGATGGTGATAGGGCAGGTATAAAAGCTGCCCTGCGTGGGCTTGATCTGGCATTGGAAGAAAGCCTGAATGTAAAATTGGTTTTGATACCCGACGATGAAGACCCTGATAGTTATGTAAACAGGGTTGGCACCGCAGCATTCATTGATTTTATCAGGGCCAATAAAAAAGATTTCATTTTATTTCAGTTGGGTATTGCATTAAAAGATGTGGGTAACGACAGCACTAAAAAATCAATTGTTGTTAACCAGATAGCGGAGACCATTTCCAAGATCAATAAGACGGAAGATTTTACCAAACAGCAGGATTACATAAAACAATGTTCCGAAATTTTAAAGATAGAAGAAAGCGGGTTGCATGCCCTTGTCAATAAATTTATCAGGGAGAAAGTAAATAAGGAAGAAAACCGTACAAGCCGGGAGCAGCGTTTTGCAGAAGAGAATATTTCAACCGACAACAGTGGTGATGTGGAGAATGACGTGATGGCCCTCTTCAATAAAGACGAGATACATGAGCAGGCCATGATCAGAAGCCTTTTGGAATTTGGTTTAAGAGACTGGAGTGAAAAACAAAAAGTGGCGGATTACATTTTTAAAGAGATAGAAATTAACCAACTGGAAGAACTAATAGACAATAAAGAGCTGGTGAGGATATTACATACCTACAAAGCCTGGTACGAAGCAGGTATTGAACCCACAGCAAAAAATTTCCTTTATCATGACGACCTCCGGATGAGCGCCCTTGTAGTCAGCATCATGGATTTTAATTACGAGATAAGCCCAAACTGGAAAGAACATTTTGAAGGCCATATTGCCACAAGGGAAGAATTATTTGCTGAAGAGGTTTTCTCTACGCTCAATTATCTTAAGTTGCGTAAAATAAAAAGGCTGATGGATGAAAACCAGCGTGACCTTGAAAGAACAAATGTGGCCGAAGACCAAATGGTGCTGGTACAAACTCACCAGCATTTAAAGCAAATGGAAATAGAACTGACCAAACAGTTGGGGACGGTTATCTTCAGGTAATTTCCTTGTTGAGAATTGAACATTTTCTAAATCAGAAATACAAATATTCAATATACAACGCTCAACTATCAACCCTCAATGAGAGCAGCACCCTGCTAATGTTAGCTTTCTCCACTTGAAAATTGAATATTGAGCGTTGTGTATTGAATATTATCTTGATCAATTTTCGATTATTCAGCCTGCATTACTTAATGGCATTTTAGTTCTCACCCTCCTCCAACCAAAATAAATTGCAAATACTACTAATAATAAAGGCCAGATAGATATTAATCCAACAAACAGGTCAGCGATCCAGCCTGCGCCGGTTTTAAAAGCGCCTGTCACTCTTGAAAAAAATGAAGGTGTTCCGTCTGTGGGTTTATATCCATTAACAGGCTGATAAAAAGTTAAGTTGATGGTACTGTAGGCCGACTGATGTGAAAGGTATTCCACACGTCCTGCAGCAGATTCTATTTCTTCCTGTATGCTGTTTATTTCATTTTGTACCTGCAACACTTCTTCCATATTCTTTGATTGTTTCAAAAACTCCAGGTATTTTATCCGCATTTGTTTTTTTGCTTCAAGCCTCGACCGGGTGTCTACTACTTCACCGGTAACATCTTCGGTGGTTATTTTTCTTTCCAGCACTTTTGAATCAGCACCTGGCAACTGGTTCATCATGATCTCAAATTGTGCGACCGGAACTTTTATAGATACTATGTTCTCAGATCTTTCATCAGAAATATCCTGTTCTTCCTGTGCTATATAAGCGCCGTACTGTCTTACCGCATTGTGAACATAATCATTATACTTTTTGAAATCCTTTATCTCAAGCTTCACGGTTGCGGTTTTGATTATCTTCTTATTCCAATCTGCATTGGAGGCTGTTACAGATTGCAGTGGTGAAGCCGTACTGTCAGCAGGCTCCTGACTAAATTTTCCAACGGGGATCTGTTTCTTTTCTGCATCAGTTGTTTTCTGCAGTTCAAATGCTTTCAGATCAGCAACTGTTTCTTTTGCATTATCGGCTTTATTACAGGAAACAAAAATGCTGAAAATAAAAACTGAGGTAATAAAAAATCTTGCTTTCATAACAATGAGTTTAGAGTTATTAGATACTCATTGATACAAATTGCATAAAAATAGTAACCGCCGTTAAATGTTAAATGAAATAGAAAGCCCTGTTGAATACTGAACAATGAATAACGAATTTTGAAAGTTGCAACTCCGATAAATATTCAAAATTCCCTGTTCCTTGTTCGATATTCGTTACTCTCCCGCCATCTTCATGATCAGCTCCCACTCTTCCCGCTTAACAGTTTGTACACTTAGCCTGCCAAGGCGAACAAGATCCATATTGACAAACCGTTTGTCTGGTTTTAATAATGCTAGTGGAACCGGTTTCTTTAATTTTTTATGTGCTTTTATATCTACCGCCACCCAGCGGTCGTCATCAATGGTAGGATCCTGGTATGCTTCTTTTACCACTTTAGCAATACCAACAATTTCAACCCCTTCATTGCTGTGATAATATAAAACCTCATCTCCTTTTTTCATGGCCCTTAAATTAATACGGGCAGCATAATTACGTACGCCGCTCCAGCAGGTTTGTTTGTCTTTTACTAACTGGTCCCAACTATAAGCCGAGGGTTCGGATTTTACTAACCAATATGCCATAATAATTAAAAATTAAAAATGAAGAATTAAAAATGGGAATTGTTTCCAAAAGTAGAGATATTATCCGGCGTAAAAAAAAGAACGGGGCTTTGATAATATCTCAGTTCGACGCTTAAATTAGCCAGAGTCTTGTCATTCTGAGGTACGAAGAATCACATTTACATTCTCCAGGATGCTTCGTACCTCAAGCATGACAGGTGCTGGAGATGACTGCTATACAAACAACCTGAGTTTTTATTTGTTGCCTATTAAATCCAACTTTATCCATTTCCCGTAATTGTATCTGTTGTCAAAATGACGACAAAAAAAATGAAATCATTAATCTAAAAACAATTAAAATGAAAAGAAACAAATTATTGCTGGCAGCTTTTGCTGTAACAGCACTCATCACCGGGGGAATAATCTATGCTGCTGATCACGTAGATACCCCTGCAGTTACGGGCCAGTCATCCGACATTACTGACCTGTACGTTTTCCAGGGACAGACAACCAGTAACCTGGTATTTGTAGCCAATACACAAGGCTTATTGAGTCCTGGTAGTACAGGCGCTGCTAAATTTGATGAAAACACAGTTATTGAATTCAATATCGATAACAATGCAGATGCCATTGAAGATCTCGTTATTCAATGCAAGTATGATGCCGCATCAAACAGCATGCAGGTTTATGGCCCGGTTGCACCTTCTGAAAAAGGCACCAGGAGCAAACTGGAAGGAATTGTAACAGCTTCTGCTGTAGTTACGGCTTACGGTGCAGCTGCCCCAACTGTTGGAACAGGGTCAAATGGTACTAAGGTTTTTGCAGGCCCAAGAGATGATCCTTTCTTCTTTGACCTGGATCAATTTAAAAAGATTCTTGCCGGTACAGCAACAGGATTTCTGCCCACAGGTAATGATAAATTTGCCGGAACAAATGTAATGAGTGTTGTAGTAGAAGTTCCAAAAACTTTATTAAACAGCACCGGCAAGATCAACGTATGGTTAGAAACAAAAAAGAAAATATAATTAACTCAACTATTTAAATTTAAAATAATGAAGACAACAATAAAATTAATAGCGATCGTACTGGGAAGTACACTTATTGCAACATCCTGCAAAAAAAGTAATGATGATCCTGCTCCTGCCCCAACGGTGTATTACCAGCAGCAGGACCAGATGGGAAGGCCGGCAATAAATACAGTGTTTAATGTAGCTGCAGCTGATAAAGACGCATTCAACGTAACAACGCCATCTGCACAGGGCGCTGCATTTCAAGCTAAGTTCCAGGCAAGGTTATTGGCCTTAAACCCTGGTTATACTACAAATCTTTTAACTTACAATGCAGCTACTTTTACAGGTGCATTAGCAACAGATGTTTTAACTGCATCAACAGCAGGTACCACTACTTTTTATGATGGTAACCCGGCAAATACATTATCGGGCAGGACTTTAGCAGATGATGTAATAGACGTGGAATTAATATTGATATTTGGTGGCCCTACAGGTGGTAGTAACCCGGGTTTAACAAGTGATCACGTAAATGCAAATGATAAAACATTTTCAGCATCATTCCCTTACCTGGCAGCTCCTTTCTAAAAACAACAATAAAAAGTAACGGCGGAGAAATTTCTCCGCCGTTTGCTTTTGGCAAAACCGCCAGGCAAATGGCCAGTTATCCATTATTAAAACCATCTGCAACATAACTTCGTATGTTATTATGAAAACATCATTATTTAAACCAAAAAAAACCTTTAACTAACTGTATAAATGAAAAAGGCCGCACTATATATCCTGCTCCTTTCCTACACTACGGTGATGTTAAAGCCTGTTACCCCCTATATCTCCGACCTGGTGGCCCATGTATTCTATTATTCCAAACATATGGCAACGGTTCACTACGAAAACGGAAAGCTTCATGTGCATAAGAAGATAGTGGACAATGCAAAGAAAAACGAGCCTGGAAAAGAAAGCACTTCTTCTAAAAAAGATAATTCAACCAACGACCATATCAGTTTCTTTAAAAATGATACCCGGCAGGAAGAGAATGTAGCTATCAATCATATTATTCCCCGTTCTTCTTCCCTACCCTGTAATGACCCACGGGCTGATTATCCCCCTCCCAGGATCTGATAAACAGTCTTTATTGTTAAAGCCGAAAGATCGTAACCTGGCATTATAAGCCGGACCGGCCTTTCTGGATCATTGTACTTATTATTCTTTAAAACTTAATTATGAAATTCAGATACAGAATCATGGGCATCCTGTGCATTGCTTTTATATTCACCTTTTTTACCCGTTTGCATGCGCAATCAGCCCTGCAGGGCAAAGTAGTTGATGCAGTAAGCCGGCAGCCGCTGGAAGCCGTATCGGTAAGCGATGCAAATGCACCTGCATCAAGAACAACCACCGACCAAAACGGAAATTTTATACTGAGGTCGGGCAGCCAGTTGATGCTCTCTTATGTTGGCTATAAAGCTGCCACGGTTACCGTTGAAAAAAATAAAGCGAACATCATCGCCCTGCAACCCGATGTGATCAGCTTAAAAGCTATTTCACTGCAAAGCCATGCACCTTCAAAATTCAGTACCCTCAGTAAAATTGACCTTGACCTGAAACCTGTTCGCAACACACAGGAATTGTTACGCCTGGTACCGGGTTTGTTCATTGCCCAACACGCCGGTGGTGGCAAGGCGGAGCAAATATTTTTACGTGGGTTCGATTGCGATCACGGTACCGATGTGCAGGTAAGTATGGATGGTATGCCGGTGAATATGGTAAGCCATGCACACGGACAGGGTTATGCCGATGCCCATTTTATCATCCCTGAAACGATTAACAATATTGATTTTGGTGCAGGCCCTTATTATACCCTGCATGGTAATTTGAATACGGCAGGATATGTTTCTTTTTCTTCCTTCAAAAACATTTCTAAAAGCCTGGTACAGGTGGAAGCCGGAAGGTTCAATTCATTCCGCACATTGGCCATGATCGACCTGCTAAAGAAAAATAAGGACAGGCAGAGCGCATATATTGCTGCCGACTTTAATTATACCGATGGCCCCACGGTGAATAAACAAATTTTTAAAAGGTTAAATCTTTTTGGAAAATATAATCTTTCTATTTCCGACAATACCCAGTTAAGCGCTTCACTCTCTTCTTTTATCAGCAAGTGGAATGCAAGCGGACAAGTTCCGGAAAGGGTTGTAGCTGATGGAACCATCGGCCGCTTTGGAAGTATTGACCCAACCGAAGGCGGTAATACCGAAAGGCATAATGCCAATATTATTCTGTCGCATAAATTTAAGAACGGCGCAACCTGGGAGAACCAGGCATTTTACAGCCGCTATATATTCAACCTGTATTCAAACTTTACTTTTTTCCTGAATGATCCCGTGAATGGAGATGAGATCAACCAGGCCGAAAGCAGGAATATTTTTGGTTATGCAACCAAACTGAATCAAAAATATTTTCTCGGGAACAAAATGCTTCATTCAACCTATGGCGCCGGCCTGCGATATGATGCAACAACCGACAGCCACTTATCCAATGCGGTAAGCCGTAAATTTTTAAGCGATATAAAATTGGGTGATGTCAAAGAGACCAATGCCTATGCTTTTATGCAACAGCAACTGAATGCCGGTAAATGGCTTTTTGATGCAGGGGTAAGGCTCGATTATTTTCATTTCAGGTATTTTGATAAACTTACAACTGATCAACTGCCTTCTCAACAGAAAGCGATAATAAGCCCCAAATTAAATATTCAATACACCCTTAACCGGCAGGTTCAATTATTTGTAAAAGCAGGTAAGGGTTTTCACAGTAATGATACAAGGGTTGTGGTTGAAAATTCCGGCAAACAAATACTGCCCGCTGCTTATGGCGCCGACTTTGGCCTGATCGTTAAACCAACCCCCGGTCTTTTTATCAGTATGGCTGCCTGGTATCTTTACCTTGACCAGGAATTTGTTTATGTGGGAGATGCCGGTGTGGTAGAACCAAGCGGAAAAAGCAGAAGGCAGGGTGTTGATATTACTACACGGTACCAGCTCACTAAAAATATTTTTGCCAATGCCAATATCAATTTTACAAAACCAAGGGCCATTGGCGAACCCAAGGGGGCCAACTATATTCCACTTGCGCCAACAGTTACCAGTGTAGGTGGTATTTATTATAAAGCGCAGAAAGGATTTAACGGCGGCATCAATTACAGGTATATCAAGAACCGTCCGGGTAATGAGGACAACAGCATTGTGGCCAAAGGATATTTTTTGCTGGATGCATCAGTTAATTATACAAGGCCGAAGTATGAAATTGGTTTTGCACTGGAAAACATTTTTAACGTGAAGTGGAACGAAGCACAATTCGCTACAGAATCGCAGTTAAAAACTGAAGCTGCCCCGGTGACCGAACTTCATTACACACCCGGCACTCCTTTCTTTGCAAGGATAAAACTGGCAGTGTTCTTTTAAATAGCTTTTCTTTAGAACTGTAGTTTTTTTAGATAGAAAGTGGTAGTGGTAAAAACACTGTCACTTTTCTCACAGTGATAAAACCGGTATATTTATCTATACGTAAATTTTGTATTGAACATGACCAGTAACAACTTTATATATCATTGCAGGATAATTGGCTTTATGCTGATCTTCTTCCTGGTGAGCCAGTCTTTGTTTGCCCATGATGTGGTGGGTGAACTGGAGAAGATGAGTAAGGCTGATGCTGCCATCTTATACCTTCAGTTGGGTTTTTCACATATCATTCCGCTTGGGTTCGATCATATTCTTTTTGTATTGAGCCTGTTTTTACTAAGTCCTAAATTAAAACCCGTGCTCTGGCAGGCAACTGCATTTACTGTAGCCCATTCTATTACACTTGGCCTGGCTATGTTTAAAGTGATAACTCCATCTCCGCAAATTGTTGAGCCAATCATTGCTTTATCCATCATGTATGTGGCTTTGGAAAATATCCTCTCTCCTACATTGAAAAAATCACGTATCGGCATTGTGTTTTTATTTGGACTGGTACATGGTATGGGTTTTGCCAATGCACTTGGGGAATTGGGCTTGCCACAAAATTCTTACCTCACTTCACTGGTCATGTTTAATGTGGGTGTGGAGCTTGGACAGATCGCTGTAATCTTATCTGCCTTTCTTTTATTTGGAAAATGGCTTGGTAACAAACCTTATTACCGTAAGTTTATTGTAATTCCTTTATCCATTTTAATTACAATTATGGCCGGGTATTGGACAATTGAGAGGTTGTTTTTCTAAAAGTATAAAACATAGCTTCCATCACTCCCTGTTATCGTAAATATTTTTCATGGTATCAGCCTTCTACAAAATACATATCAATCATTCCCTTGTTCTTTGCTTCTATTTTTCCGCGATAAGTACAGGAGAATTTATCCTTTACCAGTTCATAAGTAGATCCACTGATGTTTACTTTTCCTGGTTCGCCACTGCTTTCCATACGGGATGCAATATTTACAGTATCTCCCCAGATGTCGTACGCAAACTTTTTGATGCCAACTATACCGGCAACCACCGGGCCCGTATTGCAACCAATGCGAATCTCAAAAAAAGATTTGCCCTGTATTTCCCTTTTTTGTTTTTCGTTCTTTATAAAATCACGGATCTCCAATGCCGCCCTCACCGTTGCTTCTGCATGGGTATTATTGGTAACGGGCAGGCCACCGGCACACATATAACTGTCGCCAATGGTTTTTATTTTTTCAATGCCGTGCCTGGTGATGATGTTATCAAAAGCAGAATAGCAATAGTTGATCTCGTTAACCAGTTCCTGGGCAGTCAAGTTCTCACTCATCGCCGTAAAATTTTTAAAGTCAGTAAAGAGAACAGTCACTTCACTGAAATCTTTAGCGGTGGTGGTGCCGGTATTTTTTAATTCTTCTGCAGTTTCGGCAGGCAGGATGTTTAAGAGCAATGCTTCGCTGCGTTTTTTCTCTTTTGAAATTTTATTCCGCTGCCTGTACACTACTGTTAAAAATACCAATGCACCCGCAAGTCCCGCCACTATTGAATTGCGTATGTTTCGCTGGCGTATGTCTTTCTTTTCCTGTTCTGCTTTGGTAGCGGCTTCCTTTTTATCAAACTCATATTGCATGGCCGTTTGTGTAAGTTTTTTATCCTTCTCTATATTAAAAACCGAGTCTTTATAAAGCGTATAATTCTTGTAACTCTCCAATGCACCTGTGTTATCTCCCAGCAGGGTTTGAATCTCACTCAGGCTTTTATAATCCTCAATCGTTTGTCTCAGATCTCCTATTTCTTTCGAAATAGTTGTGGCACTGTCTGTAAATAAAAATGCTTTTTGCAGGGACTTTCTTTTATCACCGGCAAAGAGAATATTCAATTGCAGCCGGTTGCTGTCTGTTGCTATTTCTGAATAAGTCTTTCCAATATTGGTAAGGCCAATTGCATACAGGTTTTTGTCTCCTGATTCCCGGGTCATCTTTAATGCCTTAAAGCCGTACTCCAATGCTTTGGCATAATCTTTTTGCAGCATATACACATTTCCAATGCTGACCAGGTTTCTTGCTATACCACCCGGGTCGCCTCCCTGTTCATATATGTGTAATGCTTTCTGAAAATATTCTAATGCTTTGGTATGATTTGACAGGGAACCATACACAGTACCAATATTACCGTAGTTAAGCGCCAGATTTGGCATATTCCCTGTCTCTTCATTTATCTTAGTTGCCCTGGAATAATACTCCAATGCCTTTGCAAAATCTGATTGTATCAAATAAACATTTCCAATATTACCCAGGTTAATGCCAATTGCTTTTTTGTTTTGCAGTTCCTCATTAAGCTGCAATGCCTTAAGCCAGTGCTCAAGTGTATTAGGATAGTCTGCTTTTCCAAAATAATTGGTTCCTATCCGTCCGGTTGCATTGGCAATGCCTTGCTTCCAGTTCAGTTTTTTGGCCAGTTCCAATGCCAGGTTACCATATCTTAAACCTTCATCAGGATTTATACTGTAAGAAGTAAAGCACAGATCGTTCAGCAGTATCACTTTATTGGTATCTTCTTTTGCATTTGGCAGTTGCATAAGCAGGGAGTCAATCCTTGCCTGGCCTTGCTTTTGTGCTTGTGCCGGGTTAAGTGTTCCGGCAGCGAGAAAAAAGAAAAATTGTATTGTCTTCTTCATAATTGAAAAGTTATTTATCAGCCAGCTTAATATTTTACTTTTTTGGTTTTACAGGATACCGTGTTCTTGTAGCATATCCCTGATGAACAGGCAACGGCGAAGCTTGGGAATAAAAGTTGTAGCCGGTGAATGCTGAACCAGCCTGTCTCAGGCAGGTTTACCTAAAGATGAGAAATTTTATTGTGATTGCATAGCAGGCCAATTAAAAATTCTGTTTGATGGTTTTTTGCCTGAATACTTTTTATATAAGAATAAAACACCGCAAGTTCCGGGTTTTATTTACCTGCCCATTTCTTTAATATTTATCATATCGGGTACAGTAAAAATCAGAAGATGGTATTTACCAAACTGGTGGGACATGCGGATGTGGATGAACTGATACCGGAGATATTTGAAGCCAATCCCCGGGTTGAATACCTGCATGCAGGAAATGCGGAAGCCTGTTGTTTTTATTTGTAAGATTGAACGGGTTAAAATCATTGCCCTTTTCTTTTCTGCCACTCTATTATGATATAAATTACCAGCCCCACCCCAATTGCAATGGCAACATCCCTGAGTTCATTGAGCTTTGAGCTGCTTAAAAGCCAGATGGTTATTGCAATACCTGCGATGGCAAAGAATTTTCCATAAGGTATTCTGAAGTGACTAGTTTGTGCGGTATTCTTTTTCCGCAGTTTAATTAAAGAGAAACAAACAATGCCATAGATCATTACCCTGGTAATGGCACTGATTGAAGCGGCCGACAGGAATGAATAATAGATAGAAACAATGATGGTGACGACAGTGAACAACAGCAATGACAGTGTTGGTGTTTTGTATTTGGGATGAATAAAGGAGAATATCTTAGGAAATTGTTTTTCTTCACTGAAAGCAAACGGCAGCCGGGAACCCACCAGCATTATGGCATTGAGTGTTCCGGTCACCGAAAATAAAGCGCCAATAGCGATGAGGGTGGCGCCGGTTTTGCCCATGAAGAGGCCCGCAGCCTGGGCCAGGGGTTTTTCTGATGTTGCCAGTGCTGGCAGTGTACCAATGCTGACTACCTGTATCAGTATATAAATAATGGCAATGATAAGGGCAGCAAGCAACAGGGCAAAGGGAAGATTCTTTCCCGGATCTTTTACCTCACCAGAATTGACCAGTACCGACTCAAATCCACCGAAAGCAAAAACCAGCAGAAGAACGGTTGAAGTAAAGGAAGAAAACCCAGGTACCAGTTTAACCTCAAAATTCTTTGCTTCTATGAAAAAGAACCCAACAATTATAAAAAGCAGTAAAGGCAACAGCTTGGCAAAGGTTAAAAGATTATTGACCCGTGTGGAATCCCTTACCCCAATATGATTAACTAAAGCAAGAAAAAATGTTAGTGTTATGATGCTGATGACCCTGGAGGAAGGCTGCATGAACCAGTCTGAAAAAACAGAAAGGTAAGTAACAAGCAAATTAACGAGTGCCGCATAAGTGATGAGCCTGGTAACGAACAGCAGCCAGCCTGTAAGAAAGCCAGGCAAAGGGCCCATGGCCTCAAATGCATAGAGGTAAGGGCCGCCGGTTTTGTTAAAACGGCTGCTGACTTCGGCAAAACACAAAATGATAATAAAAACGGCTATGGCGCAAACCCCGAATGCGGCAATGCTGTACACCCCTGTTTCCTTAAATGTTTTTGCAGGTAAACCAAAGATACCTGAACCAACCACGCCATTGATAACGAGCAATACCATTGCCCATTTGCTTATATTCCGGTTTAGCATTGGCAAAAGGTAATGAAAAATGACAGAAGTAACAGAACCTTTACGAACGTTACTGAAATAGTATTCCTGTAGGTTTTTTTAGAATGGAATTAATAACTCCTGGTCAGAGACGGGGATATGTACGAAAATTTATATCGTTTTATAATTATTAATCCAATGCTTTTTCCAAATCCTTTGTCATGGATGGGCCTAAGTCATACCTGTTTTTATAAGCCGCTTTAAAAAACTGCTTTGCATTATAACCTTTGTCTTTAGCCTGCATGAATTTTCCCATCCAGTATAATTCCAACCCTTCTAATGGTTTTCCGGAAACATACTGCTGGTAAATTTTATCTGATTCGGCGGTTTTGTTGTTCATGTATAATGCCCACACATACCAGGCATAAGTTTGTGGTGTTGCCCTGTTAAGCAGATCTCTTTTTGCAATAACTTCTGCTTTGGCAGGGTCATTTAAAATGCCGGTATAAAGTTCAATGATATATCTGTTGTACATATTGCCATAAACGGGAGCAGTTACTATCATTGCAAATTCTTCCCCATATTTTTTTTGCAAGGCGCTATCCCCTCTTGCTTCGGCAACCTGTGATAATTTAAATAACACATCAGGTGCTTTTGTTTTGGACTGTACAAACCGGAATATCTTTTCGGCCAGCGAATCATTTTTATCATGCACCAGTGCAATCCAGCCCAAACCCATGATCGAATGAAGATCAGCAGCACTCAAACGAATTGACTCCATGTACAGATCATTTGCTCCTTTCAAATTGCCGCTATGTAAATTCAGGTCAGCTTCATTTGATAAGGCAGCTTGTTTGAGCGGAATATTTTTATCAGCAATTATTGCGGCCCTGTGCATGGCTGCAATAGAGCTATCCAGTTCTCCTTTATAATGAGCCAGCTTTGCAAACCTGAAATTGTATCCGAAATCTTTATAGTCTGTTATCTTTTTTAATTCCGCTTCTGCAAGCTGGTACCTGCCAAGTTCAAAATCAACATCGAAAGAAGTGGTTATGGATTCATATTTTTTAATTTCAGTTTTTTTTGCCTGTTCAAGTAATGAATCAGCTTCCATAAAACGATGTTGCAAAATACTATTACGTACCAATGCCATATTGGGTGCTGATTCTTTATGAGCAAACGCTTTGTCGGCTGTATATAAAATGCTATCGGAAGTAATGATATCATTTATATTTCCTGATAAATGAAAACGCTGAACTAAAACGGAAGCATATTTTAGTTCATTAACCAGGCCCGGGTTCTTCGGATCGATCCTGTTTTTCCAGAACTGCAGGTCCGTTTCGTTGGCTTTGTACACTCCGGGTTCAGTATAATTTATTATCAGGCTGTCAATAAAAACTGCGGATACAATTATTTTTTTATCGCTGTTGCATGATGCAAAGAGGTATAAGGCAGCAATGCCGGTGATGATCTGTTTCAAGGTTTAAAGTTTAGGTATATGTACGGCTAAAACAGCTGCCCGGTTCAGTAAAATATGAAATTTATTCCCAGCCATTGGCCAGTACATCGGCAATATGCATGGTTTTAAGCAGGTGGCCTTTACCTTTTATATATCCATCCAGTTGCATCAGGCAACTCAGATCGGTGGAGATGATATATTCGGCCCCTGTAGCCAGTGCATTGGTTATTTTTTGATCGGCCATGCTTATCGAAATAGCATCAAACTTTACGGAGAAGGTACCGCCAAAACCACAGCAGGTTTCCACATCATTCATCTCAATTATTTCCAATCCTTTTACACGGCTTAATAATTTGCGGGGGCCGGTCTTTATTTTACATTCTCTTAATGCTGCACAGCTGTCATGGTATGTTGCTTTTCCATTTAGCTCAGCACCAAAATTCTCGATCTTTAAAACATCGGTCAGGAACTCGGTAAACTCATAAATCCTTTTGCTAAGATCTTTTACATGGTTATGTTGAGAAGAGTTCTCAAATATCTTACTGTAATAGTTTCTTACAAAGCCCACACAACTTGCACTGGGTGCAACAATATAATCTGCTCCTTCAAAGTCTTTAATGAATTTGCTGCAAACTGCTCTTGATTCATCCCAGAAACCTGCATTAAAAGCCGGTTGGCCGCAACAGGTTTGATTGCTGTTATAGATCACCTCACAGGTTGCTTTTTCCAACACCTTAACCATGTTAAAAGCCGTTTGCGGATAAAGCTGGTCAACAAAACAAGGTATGAATAGCTGAACTTTCATGTTCTTATTCCGCCTGTTGACGGTTAATTATTTGAGTTAAGAATTTCTTTTGAATGAATTAGCCAGGGCGATCATCTTTAAAGCCGTTACCGCAGCTTCCATTCCTTTGTGACCATGCTTACCACCGGTCCTCTCATCTATTTGCTGTTGATTATCTACCGTAAGTACGCCAAAAACAGTTGCTATGGGTAAAGATAAATTCAATTGCACAATTCCATCAGTTACTGCTTTACATACATAATCAAAATGGGGTGTATCGCCTCTTAACACACAACCGAGTGCTATGAATGCACAGGGTTTATCATCTTTATATTTATGAGCCTCCCAGTAACTCTTAACGGCAAAAGGAATTTCAAATGCACCAGGTACAGTGATACTCATGTGTTGTACCTTTTTATCAGCAAGTACCTTTCTGCAGCCTTCTTCCAGCTTATCTACTGTTGCCGCATTCCACTCCGTACGTACAATAACAACACAGGCATCCTTTGGAACCTGGATGCCTGATGTATTATATAAGTTTGATGAGGCAGTAGACATGTTTTGAATTGTAGTGCTTTACCGGTCAATTCCTGATTCCTGGAAAGTAATTGGGAATTGGTAATTTGTAATTAGGTTTTAAATTCGTAAGCTCTTTCTCCAAATTCCCAATATCTAATTTCCTATTTTGTAACACCAAGGTTACCCAAATATTTATCTACATCACCTGAAGTAACTTTCTGACTTGCCGGGTAATTATCTTTTAATTTTCGAAATAACTCAATGGCTTCTTTTGTATTGCCGATAGCATCTGCATACCTGCCTGCTATGAACAGGGCTTCTGTAGCCATGGCATCATCAAGATCGGAAACTGAACCTGCTTTTTTGTAATAGCTTAATGCATCATCAGTTTTCTTTTGCTCAGCATATGCATGGCCTAATAAAAGATATGCTTTACTCTGTATCTGGTAAGCACCGTTGCCATCAAATTCTTTCAGGTGCTTAATCGCTTTATCAAACTGCTTCAATTGCAGGTAACAGGCGCCCACCATATATTCAGCCCTGTTGCCCGATGGTGTGCCACCGTAACTGCTGATAATCTTTAACAGGCCGGTAATACCCGAAGCTTTATCGCCGTTCATTACCATGTTCACCGTGTCTTTATTATAAGATGATGTGCTGGCCATTTTTCCAAATAATTTCTCAGCCGGGAATATTAGTTCACTTGCCTTTTTTTCGTTTGGCAACTTAAAGAAATATTTATACCCAAGGTAACCTCCCAGTAAAATAATTACTGACGATCCTGCTATGATAATACGCTTACTGTATTTAGCCCAAAATCCCTTCGCCCTTTCCACTACATCAGCCGCCTGCATTGTTTCTGCTTTAACTTGCTTCTCTGCCATTTAAATTAATTATGAATTAAGAATTATAAATTATGAATAAAATGTTAGTCAACAATGAAAGGATAATCCTGTTGTACATATACATCCTTCAGGAGTTCGTCGTCACCAGGCCATGGGCTTTCTTCTGCAAACTTAACCGATTCTTCTACTTCGGCCCTTACCCTTTCAATAATAACCTCCACTTCGGCATCTGTAACCTTGTATTGATCCTTTAAAACTTTCAACACATGATCGATCGGGTCTTTTTCCTTGTATTCTTCCAGTTCATCCTTCGTACGGTATTTTTGCGGATCACTCATACTGTGTCCTTTATACCGGTATGTTTTAATTTCAAGTAAGGTAGGCCCACCCTTTTCCCTTGCCCGGTTCACTGCTCTTAAAACGCCATTATGAACGTCTTCCGGGCTCATTCCATCAATACTATCGCTTGGCATATCGTAGGCATCGGCAAGTTTATAAATATCCAGCACATTACTGGTTCGGGCTACAGAAGTACCCATTGCATACTGGTTATTTTCGCAGATAAAAACTACAGGCAGTTTCCAGAGCATGGCCATATTAAATGTCTCATGCAACATACCCTGTCTTGATGCCCCATCACCAAAATAACAAAGCACTACGCTATTTGAGTTGCGGTATTTTTCAGCAAAGGCCAAACCGGCGCCAGTACCTATTTGGGCACCCACAATACCATGGCCGCCAAAGAAATTTTCTTTTAATCCAAAGAAGTGCATACTGCCGCCCTTTCCTTTACTGCAACCGGTAGCTTTACCGTACAGTTCAGCCATACATGTCTTGGCGGTAACACCCTTGGCAATGGCCAGGGCATGATCACGATATGCGGTAATGAATTTGTCGTCTGGATTGGTTGCGGTCATACATCCGGCGGCAACTGCTTCCTGCCCTATGTACAGGTGACAGAAGCCACGAATCTTTTGCATGCCATACAACTGTCCTACTTTTTCTTCAAAGCGGCGAAGGAGCAGCATTAATTCGTACCAGTATAAATAAGTTTCTTTGGAAAACTTGGTAGCCAACGGGTTTAATTTTAGGCGGCAAAGATAAGGGAAAATGGGAATTTGGGATTAGGTTTTAGGAATTGAGAATTACATGATGGTAATTGGGAATCAGGAAGGCTGATTTTGGGGCTTTACAAGTATAATAACAGGGGAAGCATACGTTGTAAAACCTCTGCGATCCTTTTCCGGAATATAAAAGTAACCCCAATTGTTTACGCAGTTAAGGAGTATTTACATTGTGTATCTTGCAGCCCATGTTTTTTATCAGTAAAATATCCTTAACGCAGTTTAAGAATTATCATTTTTCGGCATTTGATTTTACCGAGAGGGTTGTTGTTATTTGTGGCCTTAATGGCAAAGGCAAAACCAACCTGCTGGATGCTGCTTACTATTGCTGTTTTACCAAAAGTTATTTTAATAAGATCGACGGGCTGAATATGCAGTTTGGGGCTGATGGGTTTAGAATTGAGGCTAAAGCCCCCTCAATCTCCCCCGAGGGGGGAGGAAATCCGGGAGATATGAGCGAAGATATAAGCAATAGAAGTAAGAATAAGACAGATGAAATCGTATGTATTTTTCGTGGTGCAGGAAAGAAAGAAATTTTTTTGAATGGCGTTGCTTATACAAAATTATCGGAGCATATCGGCAAATTTCCTGCGGTGATGATTGCGCCGGATGATATTGGATTGATAACAGGTGGCAGTGAAGAGCGCCGCAGGTTTATGGATACTGTACTCAGCCAGATGGATGCAGCATACCTGCAGCAACTGGTGATCTATAACAAAGTATTGCAACAACGAAACAGTTTACTGAAACGCTTTGCGGAGCAGGGAAAAACAGACTGGCCCTTGCTGGAAGTGCTGGATGAACAGTTAATTGCACCAGGTAATAATATATATAGCAAAAGAAAAATATTTGCTGAATCTTTAATTCCGCTGGTGCAAAAATTTTACCACCGCATTGCTGATAATGATGAAGAAATTACTTTGCAATACGAGAGCGGTTTAAATGAAAGCAGTTTTCATGAGCTGTTAAATC
>JANNDO010000020.1:0-112429 GCA_031387825.1 Chitinophagaceae bacterium
GGTATTGGTTACAGCGCAATCCAATACGGATGAATACGACTATCATTACCGTTATTTCTGGCCATGGTCAGGCACAAATGAAGATCCTGTAACAGGTGGCGTTCAAACATTTTTAGCAAAGTATTGGGCGCAGAGGCTGGGCAAAAAAATAATGAAAGCATACCAGTCATCTGCCAGAACCGGTTATATGACTGTAACATTACAGGAAGAAAAAGTATTGATTAAAGGCAGTGCTGTAATAATATCAGAAGGGAATTTAATTGCATTTGAATAATCATTTATAAGTTAATTGAATCATGATAAAGGATTTAAAAAGAGTAGTAATTACAGGAATGGGTGCCATTACACCATTAGGAAATACAGTGGATGAATTCTGGAAAAATATTGTTGCCGGAAAAAGTGGCGTAGGAATGATCACCAGATTTGATACTACCCATTTTAAAACAAAATTTGCAGCAGAAGTAAAAGGTTTTAATGCGGCTGATTATTTTGAAAAGAACGAAGCCCGTAAATACGATCTGTTCACCCAGTATGCAGTAGCTGCTGCAGAAGAAGCAATTAAAAATGCAGGTCTTGATTTTGAAAAATTAAACCGGAATAAGATCGGTGTTATCTGGGGATCGGGCAATGGCGGCATACAAACTTTTCAGGAACAGGTAGAAGAATTTGCTGCCAATGGAAGAAAGCCAAGATTCAATCCTTATTTTATTCCAAAGATAATAGCAGACATCCCATCCGGTGTTATTTCTATCCGGTATGGTTTACGGGGATTAAATTTTTCTACCATCTCTGCCTGTGCTTCTTCCAATACAGCCATTATTGATGCATTTAATTATATCCGGCTAGGTAAAGCCGATATCATCATTACCGGAGGTTCAGAAGCTCCGATTAATGAAAGTGGTGTAGGTGGATTTAATGCCTCCAAAGCATTGTCAACACACAATGAAAATCCACAACAGGCATCCAGGCCATTTGATGTAAAGCGGGATGGTTTTGTAATGGGCGAAGGTGCCGGAGCTTTGATCATTGAAAGTTTGGAATCTGCCCTGTCAAGAGGCGCAACTATCATTGCTGAAATTGCCGGTGGTGGTATGGCTGCAGATGCTTATCATTTAACCGGCACACATCCCGAAGGCGAAGGTGCTTATCTTGGCATGGTGGATGCATTGGAAGATGCAGGAATTGATGCATCACAAATTGATTATGTAAATGCACATGCCACTTCCACCCATTTAGGAGATGAGAGTGAATTGAAAGCTATCATGAGGGTATTTGGTGAAAATAAAAATTTAAATATCAGTGGTACTAAATCAATGACGGGACATTTACTGGGTGCAGCAGGTGCTATTGAAGCTATTATTTCTATCAAAGCAATCGCCGATCAAATTGCGCCACCAACTATCAATACCAATGAAGTGGAGCCGGCGTGGAAAGATAAATTCAATTTAACTTTAGGTAAGGCTCAGCATAAAGAGATCAATTATGCCATGAGTAATACTTTTGGTTTTGGCGGGCATATTGCAACAACTATTTTTAAAAAGTATAAAAACTAAAGCATTCTGATGCTCAGTCAATCAACATTTACATTGGTGAACCCGCAAAACGGAAACCTGGCGTTTAAACTCTTTTCATTTGAAGACAATGGATCCTTCGATCATGTTCAGCGCAATAATTATTTCTCCCTGATTTGGGTGCAGGAAGGCAGTGGAAAAATAAAAGCCGATTTTGCTGAATATGATTTTGAAGCAAACAGCCTGTTTGCTTTTTCACCGTATCAGCCTTATATGATTACATCGGATATACCTGTTAAAGGAATTGCCATTTATTTTCACCCGGAGTTTTTCTGTATTTACAAACACCATAAAGAAGTTTCCTGTAATGGGGTATTGTATAACAATGTGTACCAGCCACCTTTTGTTACCGTTGATGAGGCATCTGCAGCCACTTTTCAGATGTTATGTGATCAGATAAAAATGGAAATGCAAAATCCGGCACTGGCCCAGTACGAATTGCTGGTTTCGTATTTGAAAATATTTTTAATAACCGCATCCCGGTTAAAAACACAACAACATCCAAAAGCTGCTGAAGAAGTGAAAGACAATAAAGAACCTTTTATCCTTCAAAAATTAAAAAATGCTATTGAAGAAAATTTCAAAACCAAACACGCTCCTGCTGATTATGCAGAGATGTTGTTTATAACTCCCAAGGCCCTGGCAAAGATTACCAAATCTCATTTTAATAAAACACTTAGCAGCCTCATCAATGAACGCATCATCATTGAGGCAAAAAGAGAATTATACCTTTCTGACAAGACCATTAAAGAAATTGCCTGGGAATTAGGATATGAAGATGAATATTATTTCAGCCGGTTCTTTAAAGTGAATGCAGATGTATCACCACAACTGTACAGGGATACAGTTGGTTATGCAAAGGCCCTGGCTTAAAAAATAAAAAGCCGGTTACCGTATAAATACATCCGGCAGAATCGTTTATTTTTAATGAATGAAATCATTACAGCTTGCCATAATACAGCACAAGCCTGTTCATTTAAACCTGCAGGCCAGCACACAAAAAGCATTAACCTTAATTACAGAAGCTGCCCGGCACGGCGCACAATTGATCGTTTTTGGCGAAACCTGGTTAAGTGGCTATCCCGTATGGCTTGATCATTGCCCCGAAATAGCGATATGGAATAATGAAGCTACAAAGGATGTGTTTTTACAAATGCATCAAAACAGCGTTGATATAAACGGAGAAGAAATAAAATTACTTTGTAATGCTGCCAAAGAATTTAATATACTGCTATGTATAGGCATCAATGAAAAAATAACTGCCGGTATTGGCAATGGAACAATTTACAATTCATTTGTAATTATTGATGGGCATGGAGAAATTGTAAACCATCACCGCAAACTGGTACCAACATTTACTGAAAAATTAGTGTATGGAAACGGTGATGCGGCAGGATTAAGAACCGTAGATACCGAATTTGGAAAACTTGGGGCACTCATTTGCTGGGAACACTGGATGCCTTTGAGCCGCCAGGTTTTGCATAATGAAGGAGAAATGATTCATATTGCTCTTTGGCCCACCGTACATGACATGCACCAGGTTGCCAGCCGTCACTATGCATTTGAAGGCCGGTGTTTTGTAATTGCAGCAGGGCAGATGATGCAGGTAAAAGATATTCCAGCTGCACTAAACTTACCGGAATATTTTAAAACTGATACCGAAAAATATATCCTCAATGGCGGCAGTTGTGTTGTTGATCCATCGGGAAAATATTTATTGGAACCACAATTTGACAAAGAAGACATCCTGTATTGTACCATTGAAAATTTTGATACCGCCCTTAAAGAAAAACTCACCCTCGATACAACGGGCCATTACAGCCGATGGGATATTTTTGATTTTACTGTAAACAGAAAACGAAAATAGATTTCCATGCCCCGACTTTATAAAGTAAAAGAATTAAAACCTGCCAAAAAGAAAATGCAGAATGTCAGCTTCAATAATATTGAAGAGTTTCTAGCTTACTTGCCAGAAGATGAATTAAAGATAGTTGAACTGTTACGCAAAATTGTTTTCAGTTGCACTCCCGACTGTACAGAGAAACTATCATACAATGTTCCGTTTTATAAAAAACATACTAATATCTGTTTTATCTGGCCCTCATCCGTTACCTGGGGCAATAATATGAAACAAAGAGGCGTAAGGTTTGGCTTTAGTAATGGTTACCAACTGCAGGATGAAATCAATTATCTTGATAAGGGCGACAGGAAACAGGTTTACTGGCGGGATTTTTATGATGTAAAGGATATAGATACTGATCTGTTAAAAGCTTATATTTTTGAAGCGGCATTAATTGATGAAAAAAACATGAAGGCAAAGAAGAAAAAAAGTAAACGGTAATGATCCGGAGTCGAACCTGATTTTATTTAGATATTACCCCACCACCGCCTCATTAAACATTTGCCCGTATTTCCTTTTGTATTCCTGCGGGGTAAGGCCGGTTAGTCTCTTAAAAATATTACGGAAGAATCCGAAATCACCATAGCCTGTTTCCATACAAACCTGTTCTACAGTAAGTTTCCCTTTTTCCAGTAACCGTTTTGCAGCTTCCATTCTTACACGCTGGATATACTCAATCGGGGTATTACCGGTAGTAACTGTAAATTTTCTGATAAATGTTCTTGACGACATATTGAATTTTCCTGCCAGCCCGTTTATAGTCAATAGCCCGTCATAGTTCTTCTCAATATAGTCCTGCACTTTTCCTATATCATGATCTTCATGGTTTCGCTGCAGGTTGAAAATAGAGAATGAATGCTGGCTGCTGTCATGTACCTGCACCATAAATACTTTGGATGCGGCAAATGCCATTTCCCTGCCGCAAAATTTTTCAATCAGGTAAATAATCAAGGAAGTAAAAGAAAAAGCACCAGCACTGGAGTAGAATTTTCCTTCATCAATTATTATTTTATCATCTTCTAATTTCACTTTGGGAAACAATTGCCTGAAATAAGGAGAGCCCATCCAGTGTGTGGTAGTTCTTTTCCCATCCAGTAAGCCGGTGGAAGCAACAAGGAAAGCCCCCGTACACATGGAAGCTATATCTGCACCTTTTTCATGCTGTTTTTTTATCCAGCTTATCATATCCCTTTCCTTTTGCAGCGTTTCTCCTATGGTATCAAAATGCATGGCCGGAACCATCACCAGGTCATATACCTTTTTTGTGCCCAGGTTAATATTACCCTCCATATTAAAAGGTTCGCCGGTAGCCAGGCTGTTGCTGCTGACAATATCCACTTCAAAGAAAGTTTTTGTTTTCACATTCATTGATGCCGCAATCAGCTTCACTTTGGAAAATATATCATACGGGCCAGCCACGGCGCTGGCTACCGCCCCTTCAAAATTGAGAACTGCTACTTTCATAAAAACAGTTTAAGGTGAGAAAACAATAAACCCGGATATATAAAGGCAAAATTATCCTGCTAACATCAGAAAATACGGCTTTGGCAAGATTAGCTTAGTATTTTGGCAATAATGCCTTTGGCGAAATCGCCACAGCAAAGATAGCTTTGTGCCATCAAATCAACTATCTTAAAATTTTAGAAAATGAAAAGAGTAATGGTTCGCTACAAGTTAAAAGCTGAAAGGGCTGAAGAAAACAAACAACTGGTGAAAGCTATTTTTGAAGAATTGAATGCAAAACAACCAGGAGGTCTGCGCTATGCCAGTTTTGGATTTCCCGACGGTGTATCCTTTGTGCATATCGCTTCTATTGAAACAGCTGATGGCAGCAACCCCTAGAATATGACAGATACATTCCCTATGTTTACCAAAGACATCAAAGACCGTTGTGAAGAACCCCCGGTGGCTATGGATCTAAGTGAAGTGGGTTCTTATAATTTTTTTTAATTAGGTTTTCATTTATAAACTAAAATATTATGTCAACAGTAAAAGGTTCTGGTACCAAAGAAAATCCCTGGCAGTTAAAAACAGCACCGGGTACATCAGATTTTACCATGTACAAAGATGAGAAGGATGGTAAAGAAATTTTAGTGTGCACCGTTGGTAAAACAATTTTGCATTATGATGCAAAATGTTTGAACGATTTGCATACCATGCTGAAAAAACACGGCGACTGGATGGAACTGGGCAGTGCCGATGAACAAAAACCAGCCAAAGATGGAACCGTGGAAGCTTGGGGCCGTTCACCCAAAAACCCCGTGGGTGGCTGGTATGGTTTGAAAAAAGGTTTTCGGGGAAGATTCGGCATGTATGTACCGCCGCTGATGGAAGCATTGGGTATGGCTGAAGTAGAACATAATCCAAAAAATAACAGGATGAAGGCAAAATAAAGTCTAAACTTGTCCTTTCTGGATTTTATCGTTCGTTAATAATATTAAATCAAATTAAAAAACAGTTTTATGGCAAAATCACTTCAACACACAGAAAACATCCTGAACATGAACACCCGTCTTTTCCTGAGTGCATTAGATGGTGTTACAGAAGCACAGGCCAAAGAAAGGATCAGTGATCACAACAATCCATTCTCCTGGCTGGCAGCTCATACAGTTTGGGCTCGGTACAATACCTGTGCCATGCTTGGCAAACCAGCTGCAAAAAATCCCTATGATGGTTTATTTGAAAATTTCAAACCATTTGATGCTGCTGCCAATTATGGCACACTGGTGCAGGCAAAAGAAGAATGGAATAAAGCAAGCGAATTGCTGAAAGAAGCTTTGGCATCTGTAACTGAAGATCATCTTGCTGCAGACTGCCCGTTAAAAAGCCCTATTGGCGATTTTACATTTGGTGGAACGGTTACTTTTTTAGCGCAGCACGAAAGTTATGACATTGGCCAGATTGCTTTCCTTAAAAAGTATTATACTAAAGAAGCAATGAGTTATAATTAAAAAGGCTCACAGATTATACCGATTAAAACAGAAATTATGTCGCTATATATAAACTCATCTGTGCAAATCTGTGTAATCTGTGAGAAATAATTTTATGGCAACTATAAAACATCTTTTTCATATCAATGCTTCAAAAGAAAAAGTTTTTGAAGCATTAACAACTATTGAAGGACTTGCCAACTGGTGGACTAACAAAGTAAATGGCAATACTAAAGTTGGAAGTATTATTGAATTCCGGTTTGGTGATATGGGCGGGCCCGATATGAAAGTAAAAGAAATAAAACCCAATGATTCCGTTACCTGGGAGTGTGTGGGTGGCCCGGAAGGATGGATTGGCCATATATTTTCATTTCATCTTGATATGAACGACAACAAAACAAGAGTCCGTTTTGAACAATCCGGCTGGAAAGAAACCGGCGACTCTTATGCTTCCTGTAATTTCAGCTGGGGGAGATATATGGAAAGCCTGAGGCAGCTTTGCCAGACCGGGAAAGGGGAAGCGTTTGGAACTGAGGGCTACAGGAAGTAAGTGTCGTTATTTTGATTATATGAACATACTGATGACGAAGGATATAAAAAGGGATTTCAACTGTTTAAGAACCGCATTGGAAAGATTCAATTTTTTTTAAATTGTCGTCTTGCAAAACAGACGAGTCTGCAGAAACAATTACCACTATCAATACTATTTCAGGAATTGAAAAACTTTCTGAGAAGCAGTATCTCTTTGCCGCTACACTTGGCGAGCTTTACAGTCAGTTGCATCATCACCACAAATCCATCCGTTATTTTGAAAAAGCGATTGTACTGACTAATTCACCGGTGGAGAAAAACTTGCTGAAGAAGAAATTGAATGTGGTGCTGAATGTGGGTAAACAGTAAGATTGATATTTTCGCTATCTTGTTACTGCCAGCAAAAAAAATCATACTATGAATTTTATAAGAGTTTGTTCGCTTGCAGAGTTGCCAAATGATTCACAGAAGATTATTCAATTGGGGGTTCACAAAGTGGCGCTGTTTCATTTCAACAATGAGATAACCGCCATTGCGAATGCCTGTTTACACAAAGCCGGGCCGCTGGGTTTGGGAAAAGTTGAACCGAAATATGATGGACTGTACGTTACCTGCCCCTGGCATGGCTGGGAATACAATATCAAAACCGGCAGTGCACCTCCCGGCTACAAGGATCAGCAGGCATTGTATGAAGTAAAAGTGGAAGGAGATGCTGTTTTGTTAAGTGAAAAGCCGGTAAAAAAAGCACATCGTGAATTACATGATCTGAAAATAATTGAAGACCTGGTCAAATTGCAATACCAGACTACAGCAGAGTCAAAAAATATCCTGGGTATTTCTGCTACCAGTATGAATGATGCACTGCCCCGGTACAGTACATCTGAAGCTGCGCTGGAGAAGGCATTGGAATACGCACAAGCTCATCACGGAGCCTCTACAAAAATGCTGAAACTCCGGGAAATGGGATTCCGTGCCTGTGAAGGTTATTACTCGCAGCACTTGAATGCCTGCACCTGGCCCTGCAGCATTACCGAAATGCAGCCTGATGATGGCATGACACAGCTTTACCGGGATATGATCTTATGGGCCGATATTGTTTTAGTGGCAACTCCAATACGATGGGGCAATGCCTCTTCATTGTATTTTAAAATGGCAGAACGTTTGAATTGTGTGCAGAACCAGATTACCATCAAAGACAATGTGCTCATCAAAAATAAAGTTGCTTCTTTTATTATTACTGGCGGTCAGGACAATATTCAACAGGTAGCCGGACAAATGATGGTTTTTTTCACTGACCTGGGTTTTACATTTCCTCCCTTCAGTTTTATGGGCTGGAGCCGTGGCTGGACAGCAGAAGATATGGATAAGAATGTGCTGCAGTTTAAACGCAGCGAATACATAAACCGTACAACAAAAGAAGTTGTTGATAATTGTGTTGAAACACTCAAACAAATTAAACACGGACATACAGAACAAATGAAAGCGCCGAAGCCACACAAACAGGATTCACTTACTGCCGATCTGGATAACCCGGATATGAATGTGTAGGCAACAGATAAATATACCTGCATAAGAAAAACCATGCCTGTAAAAAAAAAACAATAACCGACTTTCCTCCAACGGATAAAATAGGTGAATACGAAAAGTTAATTGCAACTGTTTCTTCTATAGAATGCAAAGGCGCCACCATGCCTTATACATCGCTCAACGGAAATATGTTTTCCTTTATTGACAACCTCGGCAGTTGTGGTATCCGCCTGCCGGAAAAAGAAAGAGAAGACTTTCTCAGGAAATACAAAACAAAATTGTTTGAAGCAAATGGCACGTTACTAAATGAATATGTAACTGTACCGGATGATTTATTAAAGAAAACTAAAGAATTGTCTAAGTGGTTTACGATAAGCTATGCTTATGTAAAAACACTAAACCCGAAAACTACAAAGAAGAAAAACAAATAATCGGAACCATTTCTATTATTATCTTTACACTTCTAAATTTAAAACTATGGCAACCGTAAACGTATATCTCACATTTAATGGTAATTGCGAAGAAGCATTCCAGTTTTACAAATCTGTTTTTGGCGGCGAATTTCCGTATATAGGCCGCTTTAAAGACATGCCTCCCCAACCCGGCCAGCCGCCCGTGCCGGATGAGATGGGAAACAGAATCATGCATGTGTCGCTTCCGGTAAGCAAAGAAACCATGATTATGGGAAGCGATACCGGGGGTGAGTGGGCAAAAGATTATAAAACGGGAAATAATTTTTCCATTTCCATCAACGCAGCTTCAAAAGAAGAAGCCGATAAACTGTTCAGTAGTTTATCCGCAGGCGGCAAAGTAACTATGCCGATGACCAATACATTCTGGGGAGCTTATTTCGGTATGTTCACCGATAAGTTTGGTATTAACTGGATGATGAATTTTGATATGCAGCCGCAGCAGAAATAAAATTTACTTTTTTACTTAAGAACCATTTTTATTTTTTTCTGTAGGAGAGGAATCACTTCTTTCTCAAACCACTTATTCTTCAGCAACCAGAAACGGTTTCTTGGGGAGGGATGTGGTAAAGTAAAATATTCAGGTAGATAGTTTTTGAATGCCTTTACTGTTTCTGTAAGATTTTCTTTTGCTTTATCACCGAGATAATACTTTTGAGAATATTGCCCGATTAAGATAGTCATCTCCACTTTTTTCATTGCAGTTAATAAAAGTTTGTGCCATTGTGGTGCACATTCAGGCCGTGGTGGCAAATCACCCGATGCGCCTTTGCCGGGGTAACAAAAACCCATGGGCACCAATGCAATTTTTTTGGAGTTGTAAAATGTTTCATCATCCACCCCCAGCCATTCCCTCAGTTTTTTTCCACTGGCATCATCCCAGGGTTTACCGCTTTGCTGTACTTTTAATCCCGGTGCCTGGCCGATGATGATGATCCTTGCATCAGGCCCCGCCTGCAAAATTGGCCGCGGTACGAACGGAAGATGCTTTTTGCAAATGCTGCATTGCGATATTTCTGTCAACAATCTTTTCATAAATATTTATAGCATTTTGCATCACTGCAAGGAAATGAATATACAATAAAAGGGATAAGTTTAGCCTATTCCTTCAGTATTCCGATATGGCAGCTTAGCTTTTAAAATACTGTCCTGCTGTTACCTTATCATCTTTCCTGTCAAGGTCAAGAATAAATTTACTCCCTCCCTGATGTCTTAACTAACGGAACACATTTTTCTGCAACCCCGGTAAGGAGCTTACTGTAATTAAATCAAGCCACATACAACTCTCCCACTTTCTTTTTCTTCTTAACCCCGTGCAATTCATATTCCTTCATTACCCTCAGCACTTCCGCCACGCCCCAGGCCTGTGTAATACATCCCCGTGGATGGTGCGGCGCCTTCAAATATCACAAATGCCGCACCGGAAGTATCAATTTGGGTTCCCCTTACCTGTACTGTTTGCCATATTCATTAACTTATTTTTTATTTCTGCAAATTTTGTCCACACAATAAAATGATTCTGGCCATTAAAAACAGTTAACTCCACTTTTTTGGCATTCACCAGCATTTTCTGTGCATACACTGCATTTGCAACAGGCACATGTTCATCTGCATCGCCGTGAAAAATATAAACCGGGCATTTAACTTTTTGAAAATCGTCTTTAAGCTTTATCAGATCGTCTTTCAGCCACCATTGCTCTTCATTTGAATAACGGAAAGCAACCGGTACTAACCATCTGATGGGCGAATAAGTTATAACAGGCCTCCACCATCCATTACCTTCCTGTGCCGGATCAACTGAACCGGAAATTATCACCAAATGCTTTATTACAGAAGGTTTCATAGCTGCAAGTTTTATGATCAATGCCCCTCCCAGTGAATGACCAATAAGATAAACCGGTTTATGATTATCCACTGAATCAATTAATGCAGAAATATAATTGGCCTGTGTTTCAAGATTGGCTGTTTTGCCAAAATCACTGTACCCAAACCCGGGCCGGTCAATAGCAACCATCCTGTATTTCCTTATCAGCTGAGTATCCTGCAGATAATCCCGAAAATTACTCAGGCTTCCCGGCGAACCATGGATAAATATTAATGTGGGCAAACTGTCATCACCCGTTTTGGCATAATGTAAATGACGGTTATTGATTGTAAAGGTTGACGTAAACAATACGACCCCCCTCTTTGCAAAATATTTTTTATTGAACTCATCACCCTGCCTGTCCTGCATCATAAACTGGCACATAAATATCCAGGCAACAAGCAATACTGCTGCTGCAATCTTTACAGTTCTTTTCCACTTTTTATACATTGATATTATAGAAGGTTATAAAACTATAAATCTACAAAGCATATTACATGTATTTTGTAAACTACCTTACATGAAGCTGAAAACTATTAGTTAATCTTTTGCGGGCAGATATTTCCGGATGTCTTCTTTAATAAAAAGAGTGGAATATTGTAAGAACTGGTTAAGCATGGCAGTATGTCCTTGCCCAAATATCACCAGTACCTTGTTTTCCTTTTCCCTATTCAATATCCGCATAATATTATGAAAGATGAGGAGGTTTCTCTGATACCATCTAGTTACAGCTTCAGGCCCGGGGTATTTATCTCCTTTACCAACCGGCAAAAGATATCTATAATACAGGTCTATATTCAACAGGTCTATCTCGGGTGCATTCATTTTTGCCAGCGCCACACCAATTGAATTATGCTTCACCCATTCATTTATCTGTGTGATGACTTTGTTCCCTTCTTTTCCGAGTTGCTGCAACAGGGAACCGAATTCATTACCTAAATCACCGGGGTTAAAATCAACATTGATACCCTTTACATCAACGCCATAAATATGCGCATGCCCCAGTAATTTAGCCAGCCGAAAACCAATTTGCTCTCCTTCGCCAGGGCCCAGCTCGTATTCACCTTTCAGGTAACGCTGGTATCTTTCGTCAGCGTCTGATTTGGCAGCATCAAACTCCAGGTCAATTTGTGTGGGTTTAAATTTTGCCAGTTCCTCAACCAGTTGCTGAATTTCCTTCTGCCTTTTTGGGCTCATCACATTATCAGACTTTACATTAAAAGCGTCGAGGTTTGGATTTTCAAAATGATACACTCCAAGCAGTGCAATGCTGTTCACCGGCCCGACCGTATCTGCAAATGAAGTATTAGTATATTTACTGTCATTTCCTGTTAAGGGGGATGCCGTTTTCCCAAATAAGAAAACAGGGATTGAAAATAAAAGAGCAAGAGTAAGTACAACTAAATTTTTCATATTGTCTTTTTAAAAAAAGAGAGAAACGTTTTATACCGCTTGCGGCATTTTCTTTTTCAATGAAACGGGTGTTTTATACAACCTGTACTCTTTCATCACCCTCAACACTTCTGCCACACCCCATGCCTGTGCTATACATCCCCGTGGATGATGCGGTACATCAGCATCAAATATTTCGGAGACAGAGCCAATGCATCCTTCGTTCAAATGATACTTAAAAGCGTCGATCACATTTTTAGCTTTTGACTTTTGATTTTTGCCTTCGGCTTTCATCATTGCATCAACATACGCCCCCAGCAACCAGCTCCACACAGTTCCCTGGTGATAGGATGAGTCCCGGTGCATGGCATCTCCGCCATAGATACCGATGTAACGGCCGTCATCAGCAGGCAGGCTTCTTAAGCCGACAGGGGTATATAATTTATCAGTTACCAGTTTTAAAACTGCTTTTGCTTTTTTGTCTTCTATCAATGGATAAGGCAGGCTGAGTGCAAACAATTGGTTGGGACGAATGCTTTTGTCTTTGAATTCTCCATCAATAACATCATAGAGATAATTATTTGCTTCATTCCAGAACTGTTCTAAAAAACTTTTTTTAACAGTCTTTGCTTTTTCTGTTATCAATGCAGCCTGCATTTCCTCATGGTGCAGGGTAAGCAGGTTTTCATGGATCATTAATGCGTTATACCAAAGGGCCTGTATCTCCACAGCTTTGCCTCTGCGGGGCGTTACCACCCAGTCACCCACTTTGGCATCCATCCAGGTAAGCTGTACACCTTCTTCACCAGAGTATAACAAACCATCATCTTCATCATGGATATGATAGCGGGTTCCCTTGTGGTGCCAGTCAATGATATCTTTTAAAACCGGCAGAATTTCATCCAGCACAAATTGTTTATCATTTGTTGCCTGTAAATATTTATATACGGCAATGAAATACCAGAGCGTGCCGTCCACATTATTATATTCAGGCGCTTCGCCATTATCCTGGAAACGGTTGGGCAGCATGCCCTGGCTCACACTCTTTGCAAAGGCATATAATATCTTCTTAGCATCTTCAAAACGTCCAGTGCTTAAACAAAGCCCCGGTAAACTGATCATCGTATCTCTTCCCCAGTCGGTGAACCAGTGATAACCGGCGATAACTGTAGCCCCGGCCTCCCCTAAATCCCCTCCCGTGGAGGGGACTTTGGAGGACCCTGATGATTCAATATCCCTCCTGACTATGAACTGGTCGGCAGCTAATATTAATGTTTGCAGGGTTTCATCATCGGGCTGATCATTCAATAATGATTGCCTTCTTAAACTTTCTTTGGCCAGCAATTCATGTGCATCTCTTCCGGCAGCATCTTTCGTGGATATAATAATACCAATCGAATCTCCTTTCTTTAATTGAACAGAAAATATTCCATGATTGAAAAGGTCTTCCCTAAAATCCTGTCCACGGTATTTTTCAACGGCGTAATTAAAATTGCTGAACCAGCGTGGCGAGTGCCGGTAAGCTGAACCGGGTACATTAATATATACATCCAGTTCCCCATCAGGTTTGCTATGAAACAGCCCATTTTCAAAATCCACATCCCAATGCATCTGCGGGCCTTCATGATTGAGAGAATGATAGAACCTGGCTGCCATCAATGGCAGTAATTCCAAAGTGAATTTTTTAGCAGCTTTAACCACATCGTAAATGATCACAACTGTATTCTCTCCATGCAGCATGGCAATGGTCTTCTTTAATTGTATGCCATTCACTTCATAGGTCCATTGCGGGAATAATTCTTTGCTAAAACTCTTCAGGAATTGATTTCCCGTTGGGCTGATCACTTCGCCATAATCATTCACCCCTAATTCAAATTTTTCTTCACCTGCTATGATCGTTTCATCCAGTTTGGAAAGCAATGCGGTTCTTTCTGTTGGCGGTTTTGTAGCAGCAACCAATAATCCATGGTACCGGCGTGTATTACAGCCTATGATGGAAGAACCACTCCACCCACCAAGGCCGTTCGTCTCCAGCCATTCATTTTGAATAGCTTCACTATAGTTTTGCAAATGGGTCTTATCTTTTTTGAGTTTCATGATTGGTGTTTTATTTTCTTTACGCAAAGCCGAAAATAGATCTTCCCTTTGCGAACTTCGCTCCTTTGCATCCTTGCGTGAAATACTACGCTACCAGCTCTTCTTCCTTAACAACAGTTTTCTCAATTTCAGGCCTGCTTATTTTATTTATCAGCTCTGCCACCACTCCTGTCCAACCCGTTTGATGCGATGCACCAACACCTCTTGAATTATCACCATGGAAATATTCGTAAAACAGCACCAGGTCTTTAAAATGTTCATCGTGTTGATATATATCATCATCTGCATTTGCCCTTCTCATTCCACTGGCATCTTTTTCAAAAATAGAAACCAGTCTTTTTGCCAGGTCGGCGGAAACATCTGCCAGCGTAAGTTTATTACCGGAGCCTGTTGGCAATTCAACCTGCAGCGATTGCTTATGATATTCACCCAATGTTTGCAAAGCGCCTACCAGCAGGTAGTTCATCGGCATCCAAACCGGGCCACGCCAGTTGCTGTTGCCGCCAAATAAAGAGCTTGTTCCTTCAGCCGGCTGGTAGTCCAACCCAAATTCCTGCCCGTCAATATTTACATTGTACCCGTTTTCATGAATTTTTGAAATAGAACGGATTCCACCGGGAGATAAAAATTCTCTTTCATCCAGCAAGGCATTCATCAGTTTTTGCAACCTTGCTTTTGGAACAAGTGATAATAAAATATCATCATGGTCTTTCAATTCTTCTATCACCTGGTACTGATGGTTCTTTTCCCGGTACTCCTGGAACCATTTAAGCCGCCTGTGAAAATCAGGCAACTTATCCAGCATTTCTTTTTTCAATACCAACACGGCAAACAAGGTACTCAGACCAACAAGGCTTCTTACCTTTAAAGGAATATACTTTCCGCCAGGCATGGCCAGAACATCATAGAAAAAACCTTCCTCATCATCCCAACTGCCTGTCCAGTTCTCACCGATGCGGTTCAGTGATTCTGTTATATACACAAAATGTTCTAAAAATTTTGTAGTCACGTCTTCATAAGTATCATCTACCTGGGCTATCTCTAAAGCCATCTCCAGCATATTTAAACAATACATCGCCATCCAGCTTGTTCCGTCAGCCTGTTCAAGAATTCCCCCACCCGGTATAGCACTGCTTCTGTCAAATACACCAATATTATCCAATCCTAAAAATCCTCCTTCAAAAACATTATTGCCTTTATGATCTTTACGGTTTACCCACCAGGTAAAATTGATTAGCAGTTTTTGAAACACTCTTTTCAGAAAACTGATATCGCCTTTCCCGGTTTTATTTTTTTCATTTTTATAAACCTGCATACAGCTCCATGCATGCACCGGCGGGTTTACATCTCCAAATGCCCACTCGTATGCAGGCAACTGCCCGTTGGGGTGCATATACCACTCCCGTAAAAATAAAATGAGCTGGTCTTTGGCAAACCGTGGATCAACCAAACCGATGGGCACACAATGAAAAGCGAGATCCCATGCGGCATACCAGGGATATTCCCATTTATCAGGCATAGAAATAATGTCTTCATTATTCAATGAATGCCATTGATGGTTGCGGCCTGTTTTTCTTGCTTCAGGCGGAGCCGGGTTTCCCGGGTCGCCATTCAACCAGCGTGGAATATCAATATTAAAATATTGTTTACTCCAAAGCATTCCTGCAAATGCCTGGCGCTGAATATTGCGGAGGTCATCAGTTTTTGCTTCAGTGATCTCATTATAAAACTCATCTGCTTCATTGATACGTAGTGCAAACAATTCATCAAAAGAATTTCCAAAAGGAGCCGTTTTCAAACTGTGCTTACTAAAACGCAACCGGATAGTTACTGATGATTGTGCAGCAATATTATGCTTATACAGCGGCGCAAATTTTGTTCCTTCTGTTTTTCCCTCCAGCAATGAAAAATCATCATTTATTACCGCATGATGAAAACTGTCTTTTACAAACGGCGTTTTGTTTGGTTGTCCGTACAATTTTTCGGTATTGGTTTCATTTTCGGTGAACAGGGTAAGTGTTGGTTTTTCAAAATATAAATGGTACTCACCAACCCGGTGATGATCAACCCTGGCCATACCATAATCAGTATTGTTTTCTTTCAAATTGATCAAAGGTTTTTCATGCATCAACTCAAAGTCCCAGAGATTACGCATCCATAAGGTGGGCAGAACAGTTATATCAGCCGCTTCATTGCCCCGGTTATGAATTGTGATACGGATCAACATATCTTCTGTATCATTCTTTGCGTATTCGGTGAATACATCAAAGTATTTATTGTCTTTAAAAATTCCTGTGTCTAATAATTCATATTCCTGTTCATACTTACTACGGTTGCGGTTCGTATTTAAAAGATCGGCATAAGGAAATTCGGCCTGCGGGTATTTGTACAAATGCTTCATGTAAGAATGTGTAGGCGTGCTGTCTAAATAGTAATACAACTCTTTCACATCTTCTCCATGGTTACCTTCATTACCTGTTAATCCAAACATACGTTCTTTCAGTATTGGATCTTTGCCATTCCACAATGCAATGCCGAAACAGATGCGTTGCATATCATCACTGATACCTGCAATGCCATCTTCGCCCCAACGGTACACACGGCTCCGGGCATGATCATGCGGAAAATAATCCCATGCATTACCCTGTTCACTATAATCTTCTCTCACTGTGCCCCACTGGCGTTCACTTAAATAGGGCCCCCATTTTTTCCATTTGGGATCCGCTAATCTTTTTTGTTCGGCGTTCATTGCAAAATAATTTTGGCCTCACCCCAACCCCTCTCCCAAGGAGAGGGAGCTGGAATTTGGCAGTTTAATAATTTTAAACCTCTTGCTGATTTATGCGGAAGTGGCTTCGATCACCTGGTTAATCTCCTCCGTTTTCTCCCCGTTCGGGGGTTCCTGTTAAGGAACGAACGAAGTTCAAGAGGGGGCCTATCCATTCCCCTCAAACCCCGGATACAATGTCATACCTCCATCTACAAACAATGTTGTTCCGTTCACATAATCACTGTCATCACTGGCCAGCCATACCGCAGCTTTGCCAATATCTTCTACCTGTCCTACTCTCTTCTGCGGAATGAGTTTTAATAATTCCTGCAGGTGTGCCTGTGTATCCCATGCATCATGATTGATTGGAGTTGCGATAGCACCCGGTGCAATACTGTTTATGCGTATCATCTTTGGCGCAAATTCCTGTGCAATGGTTTTCATCATCAGCATCACACCGCCTTTTGATGCAGCATAATTTGCATGCCCTGCCCAGGGAATAACTTCATGTACACTGCTCATACAAATGATCTTACCGGCAGCTTTTGATTTACCATTTACTCCCCTTCTTAAAAATTCTTTAATAGCTTCTCTTGCACAAAGAAACTGCCCGGTTAAGTTTACTGCTAAAACAAAATTCCATTGATCCAGTGTCATTTCGGTAAATGGTGCGTCTTTTTGCAGACCTGCATTATTTACCAAAATATCAACTGTGCCAAATTGTTTTATGGTATCAGCAAACATACTCTTCACCTCATCTTCCTTGCTTATATCACATTGGTAAGAAACTGCAGTACCCCTTGCTGCAACAATCTCAGCAACTACTTTTTCTGCCATTTCTTTTCCCTGCGGTATGGGATAGTTAACTACAACAGTAGCGCCGGCTTTTGCCAATTCTTTTGAGCAACCTGCTCCTATGCCACTGCTGGCGCCTGTAACGATCGCAATCTGGCCTTTTAATTTTTGTTCCATTTTTTATGTTTAAGTTTTATTTAGAATAACATGGTCGATAACTGCCTGCTGAAGCGCTTCCTGTTCTTTTCAACATTTGTTGTGATCAGTGATATCTCAAAGTCGGCCAGTATATTTACAAATTGCTGGTAGCTCTCTGCAGCAAGGCTAAATGAATTTTCAGTGTGATACGCATGTCCCCTGTTATTGTCACTACCCTCTATGAAACTAAAATGATCAGCCGATTGAAGTTTGCCCCAGGTGTTTATCAGCCGTTCATCTGAGGTTTCTGTTACAAGGCCTTCCAGTTTATACAATTTCTGCAGCACCATATTTTGCTTTACTTTATTACACCATGCTTTCCCATCGTAATAACATGCATTTAGTGACGTTGTTTCCGGCACATCATAAATACCTTTTGGATAACAATTGTCTAAAGCCTCAGAAGGAGTTTTAAAATTATACCCGGGATTTGAAAGTATGGCTGAAGGTAATTCTTCAAGGAATTTGAATATGCCTGTCTGCTCCGTTTTATGAATACCAAAAGTTTCATAGTCCAGGAAGAGATTAATAGTACAACTGTCTTTGGGATAATTATGAAAAACACGATCCGCAAATTTTTGTGCAGTAAGTGCATAACGGCTTCCCTTTGCTTTACCAAACCAGCAGGCAATATCATCACACAATTCTGTATTACGAAGCTGTATTCCAAAATCACCATTACCAGGTGCTGCATAGGTTTGATTTGGTGAGCGGCCATTCAATATAACGTCAATGCCTTCCGTTATCATTCCTTTATAGCCCAGCCCTGCAATATGCTTTGCCAACTCATTATCATGGATCAGTTCAGTATTCCTGAATATCAGCGGCTCTGTATCGAAAAGTTTCTTCACCAGTTCACCATGCATTTTTACCTGGCGGTCGAATTCAGTTTTGGAATGCAGCCAGCTTAAAGAATTATAATAAGTTTCACCCAGTATCTCCACACAACCGGTTTCTACAAGTTGTTTGAATGAATCAATAAGGTCGGGCCGGAATTGATCAAACAATTCAAGTGTGGTTCCGCTTATTGAGAAAGCAACTTTGAATTTTCCATTTGCCTTTTTAATCTGTTCCAGTAATATTTTATTAGCGGGCAGGTAACTGTTATCTGCAAGCTTATCCATAATAGCTGAAATGGCAGCGCTGTCTTCATATAAATGAAGTTTACCAATATCATTAAAGCAGTAGCTGTTAAACCGGTAAGGCTGATGTATCCTGAAACAAAAACTTATAGCTGGCATGTCGTTAAATTTCAATTTTAAAAATGAATTGCTGGGTTAATCAATGGGTATTTATGGATTGTAAAGCGATACATCAGGCAACAAAAATAATTTGTACAAATAAAGACTGTTGTCTCATGTTTTACATTTGTGGTTAATTAACCAGGTACCTGTCGCTGAATTCAATGTGCTTCCGGTTGTAATAGATCATTCCTCCTTCTTTTAATTCGTTAAGCAACGTTGTTACGCTTTGGCGGGAAGTGGAAATGATGCCGGCAATATCATTATGCGTTAAATAATTATTCAGTTTGATCTTATCTCCTTCTTTACTGCCTTCACGGGTTGCCCAGTCACGGAAAAAGCTGATCAGCCTGCTTTTGGCATCTTTGAATACCAGGTTGGAATGCCTGTTCTCCAGCCTGCGGAACTTACCACTGACCTGCTGGATAAAGTTCATGGCCAGCACCACGTTGGCTTGCATCAACTGTTTGAACTCAGAAGAACTGAATGAACAGATCACCGTATTCTCTGTTAGGGCTTCGGCAAATTCATCATCTGAAATGCTGCCATCCAGGCTAACATCACCAAAAATTTCTGTAGCCGAGAGTATCTCCTTTATTAATTCATCTCCCCGGTCATCTACTTCCGAAATTTTAATTTTTCCTTTAACTAAAAGGTAAATGCGGCTTTCAAAGCCATTTTCCATATAAATACTTTCTCCTTTCTTTACATTTTTAACTTTAACTGTGTTTGTCATTTCCAGGAGCTGTGCATCAGTTAAACCTGCTGTTACCGCATGTTGCTTTAAATACAGGTATTTAATTTCTGTGTACATGATTTGTAGTTTTAGTTTTTTTAATATTAATTAGATGATCTTTTTGTATTTAATAAATTCTCCAGTTTTGCAATAAGGGAGTTACGGGAGGTTAAACCACTTACAAAATCTATCACAACTCCATTCAGGTAGAATAAGATGGTAGGCATTTCAATAACTCCCAGTTCTTTCTTTAATGAAGGAACTTCCTCCACATCTACCCGGTAAAATGCTGCGGCACTATTATACATGCTGGCCAGCTCATTGTAGACGGGGGTCATCATCTGGCAGGGCCCACTCCATTCTGCATAAAATTTTACGATCTTTAATCCGGGCCCGCTTAATACTTCTTCTTTAAAACTCTTTTTGTCGGTTACTTTATTCATTGTATTTTTTTTGTTTGGCATAATCTTTATAGCCAAACGGGATGCCACGATTTTTTGGGAGTCTTTAAACCAATTGTAATTCAGTACAGGAAAGGGTTACAGGAAATGATAGTAATTTTAAAAACTTCAATTCCCAAAGAATATTTTCCCGAAATATTGGGAGATTCCCAATCCTTTGGGAAAATATCCGGGGCAAAAGTCAAAAAAATTGAGGGGTGAAATTGATTTTAATCCAGGTTATCATCAATTAAAATAAAAATGCTGCACAGAATTTTCCGGCAGCATCTTACCATTAATCAAACCAACTATTAAAAACATCTTTACGCATTGTTATACAGCTTTATCAAAGGCTCTCTCAGGGCTGATGCAGCTTCTGTGCAATAAAAGTAAATGGCATCTGCAATGGCTTCGGCCTTTACCCAGTTATCAAATTTAGCATCAGGCATCGACTTACGGTTTTGCGCAGTGTCGATAGTGCCGGGCACAACCACACTGGTCACTACATTATGCCCTTTGGCTTCATCGTTCATTAATTCTGCCAGGCGGAAGATGAGTGATTTACCCAATCCATATGCTACCATTCCTTTTCCATCCTTTGCACTAAGCCCAGGTTTGGAGCCAACAATAAATATCCTGCCGTTGGCCTGTTGCATCATCTGTACAAAAGCAGGTCGGGCAATATTATAAGCCGTTTCAAAATTCAGTTTGTATTGTTTGTAGATATCGGCTGTTTTGGTATCACCGATTTTACCCATTGCAAACCCACCAACCGTCAACACCACCACATCAACAGTACCGTATTTTGTGATGACGTTCTGCACAAACTTTGCTGAATCATCTTCATTCATCAGGTCCACCACAACTTTTTCAAGCTTTGCATCATCTACTTCAAATGGCACCGGGTCATTGGGTATGATCGTTCCTACCACATTATAACCTTCGGCTAAAAATTTCTTTACCACGGCCTGTCCCATATTTCCTGAAGTGCCGGTTACGATAGCTGTTTTATTATTCATATTGACTGATTTTGATTATTGCAGTAATGCCCATCCAAAGAGGTGATTATACTGCCTGCAATGTACCAAAGCATATTTATATTGACCAAGGTCAGGCATTCCCGGAATTTCATAAACCTGGTTTCCACCTGTAGCTTTCAGGGGGCCAAGATCGATAAAATTTACCGGGTTCATTTCTTTAGATAAATAAACCCGCAGGTCGGGGCCATTGCTGCTGTTGAAGTTCATCAGCTTTAGATCATACCTCGTGCCGGTTATAAGAACCTTTGCTTCCCCGGTTACAGCCCCATAAGGACCGTTATTAAAAAGCCCTATACGGATCTGCATAGCTGAGCTATCAGCCATTTCATTTAAAATAACTGAAGGTGTGTTATTTTTTTTACAGGATGAAAATATAACGAGAAGAATAAATGCAAATATTGAAAGATTTTTTTTCATAATGATTTTACTATTAACTGTTAAATGTTATTACATACTCATTCTTGTTCCAATAAAAAGAGAGGCTCCCTGCAATCCGGCTCCCTGTATTTTCACTGCTGATTCCCACCAGGATGCATCAAGGTAAATGGTTTGAAGAAATTTGATCTTTGTTTTATACCCAAACCTGAAACCGGTTTTTCCAAATATCCCGCCCCTGCGGCTTACTTCCTGCCTGAATGTATTCTCTTCTTTCTTTACCAGCCTTGGCTCACCAATATTAAGATAGCCTCCGCCTGCGTAAGGTGATATAAGCCATTTGTTATGGCCAAAAAAGAAATTATGCCCACCATTGATTGCTGCCATGATCAGGGAACTGCTGGTGCGTTGAAATAAGTAAGGCGAATTTTCATCCAGTTGCCGCTGATCGTATTTCAAACTGTTAAAGTCAAGCGTGAGTTGTGCAAACCAGTTGCTTTTTCCTGTGTACTCAAGGCCGGAGTTGAATGCAACTGTTGGATGAAGAACTTTACTAAGTTTGCCCGGAGATTTTATTAACCCAATACCCGTAGTAAACAGGAATTTATTTTCCTGTGCTGTTGAAACAGTGGCAATGATCAAAGCTATTGCCAGAAGATATCCTGCTTTTCTGATCAGCTTCATACTATTTTTTTAAGATTGGTGATTTAATTTATTGCCAGCTGAATTTACCGCCTGTATTTACCCGTAGCTTGTAAAGACTGCTGTGTGCAGTAAGATATAATGTCTTCCCGTCAGCATCACCCCAGGCCATGTTGGCCGGACGTTCAGGTGTTACGATCTTGCCTAACAACTTTCCTTCTGGTGATAAAATCCATAATCCCCCTGGGGCAGATACAAAAAGATTTCCTTCTTTATCTACTTTCATTCCATCCAATGCTTCGTCATCTTCAGTAATATTCCAATCGAATAGTATCTTTCCATTCTTTAAGGTTCCGTCGGGTTGTACTTCATAACGCCACAATGTTTTAGTATGATGAATGTCACGTATATCCCAGTTTGTAACATAGAAATATTTTTCATCGGGAGAAAAAGCCAGGCCATTTGGCCCACCCAGGTCTTTTGATACCACAGAAACTTTTCCATTCTTTATCATGAATACACCTGAATAGTCCAATTCTTTCCTTGCATCACTAAAAAAGTTTGGCAAGCCATAAGGAGGATCGGTAAAATAAATTGTACCATCGCTTTTTAATACCACATCATTTGGACTGTTGAATCTTTTACCATCTATCTTATCTGCAAGCACAGTCACCGGTCCTTTCTTTTCGTAACGAACCACCCTCCTGTTACCATGCTGGTCAACAATCAACCTGCCTTCTTTATCAATTGCCAAACCATTACTGCCCGGTTGACCGTATTCACCTATATCAGCGCCGGTGTAACCGCTATGGCTCATGTAAATGGTTACATTATGATTTGCAGGATTATAGCGATAGATAGTATTTGTGTTAGGATCGCTGAATAATAAATATCCATCCGGATGCCATACCGGGCCCTCGGTAAAAGAAAATCCATCAGCAATTTTTTCAACTTTTGTTCCGGTAGCTACAATGGAATTTAGTTTCCCATCAATGGTATATATCTTACCAATGTCTTTCCAATCTTTATTTGATGGCAGTTCATTGTAAAAATCAATCACGGCATTTCGTACCCATATATAATTATCCGGTACCTTACCCATTGGCCCGTTGATACCCAAAATGGCAATGGAGAATTTATCGCCTGCTTTTGCATTATTGGTTAGTATCACCCTGTTCCTTGTATTGTACCCGGCGACCAATCCATTCCCACTTTGTCCAAAACCCTGGATTTGTTTTCCATTCACCCATATCTCGCTGTAATCATCAACGGTAATTTCAAAAACGGCTGTTGTTCCATTAGTATTCAGTTTGCCAATTGTTACGGGGATAGTTATATCTATTTTGTACCAAACATAAGAAACCAAACCTGTTCCTTGTCTTAATTCAAGATCAGTTGGTTGTATGGTAGTAAAAGTTTTATCAAAATCAGCAGCGCCAATTTGCGGATGAATAATATGCGTTTTAATTTCAGTGCCGGTTGGATACAAGGACAATGCATCGCCATTTGTTCCCGGGCCGGGAGCTTTAAAATCAGCATCAACTATATGTGCCGGTTGAACAAACCATTTAGCATTTACCAAAGCTGCTCCTTCTTTGGTTCTCAGATCTGCAATGGCCTGTGGCTTATCTACTGTCAGCATCCTTGTTTCCTGTGCAAATATTTTAAATGACAACAGGGAGAAGAACAATACGATCAGGAAGACCATGTAAAACTTCAGGATGGAATATATCTTTATCATAAATTTTTTATAATCAGTTTAATCAATCTTAATTTTTGCTCCTGCATTAGCCATATCTTCATCCTGTTGTGCACTGGCACTTCCACTTACACCAACAGCTCCAATAACCTGCCCCTGGTAGATGATGGGAATACCTCCCTGCAAAAATGTATGTCCTACGGTAATTAATGCCTGTCTTCCGCCATTAATAGAATTTTCAAGTTTGGAAGATGGCGCTTTGAATAATGCTGCTGTATTGGCTTTTTTGATTGCTACCTCTGATGCTGCTGCAAAAGTGTTGTCCAAACGCTCCAGGTAAACCAGGTTCCCACCTGCATCTACTACGGCAATAGCACCACCGGGGGCATTATTGGCTTTGGCATATGCTACTGCTTCGGCAACTATTTTTTTTGCCGCATCCAGCGAAATATTTTTTGTGGAAAGCACCTGCGCTTTAGTTGGCATTGAGAATATTACTGCTGCAATGAGCAATAAAGGAAAATGTTTTTTTAAAAATTTCATGGCTATACTTTTTTAATTATGAGTTATGAATGATAAATTATTTGGCCGGTTCGTCAAATCCGACAGTTTTACCGGCATTCTTTTTTACTTTTTTTGGCCAATAGCCATCTGCTTTAACGATATTATCCGCTAAACCATTGTGAAATTTATCATACGCATCTTTGCTGTGCTGCAAAATGAGACGGCCATCAATTACATCAAAGATCTCCGGGTTGATCGGGCGAAGTTTATTTATGCTCATGGCATAACCACAATAAGCTCCGTATTGCGGTGCAAACATTTCGGGATGGTCCTTGAACATTGCTGCGTTTTTTTCTGATGAGAACCAATAGGTGGCCCCATTATAGCGGGCGGCATATTTATCGGAACCCATCACCGCTTCATTCTCGGTGAAATAAGCAACGGCATCATATCCCTGCAGGGTCACACCATCTTTATCTGTATTGTTTAGGTATCCTTTCTCTTCATCTGTGGTAATCTGTTTACCGTTCCTTGAAGAAACAGCCGGCCAGTATTTATCTGCCTTGGATAAATTACCAGCAACATCTTTATTCCATCCTTTAACTGCACGTTCGTTATGTTGTATCACTAAACGGCCATCAACAATAGAGAATGTATTCACATCAATAGGCGCTATCCTGCCTAATGAAACAGCATAAGCACACCAGGCACCAAACTGAGGTTTGTATTTTTCAGGATTGCCCTTGAAAAGATCAAGGTGCTCCTGTGAAACGAAATAATAAATGGCACCCTGGTAAGAGAACTGCAATTTTTCATTTCCCAATACCGGTTTATTATCGGTAAAGAAGGCTACAGCATCGAATCCGTCCAGTATCACACCCTTATCATTCAGGTTGTTAAAATTTTTTCCTGTACTATTCTGCGCATGAATACCAGTTGCAGCAGTAAATAATAAGAACAGCACAAAACAAAACTTTAAGATGATGGTAAGTTTGTTTGTCCTGGCATTGCGGTAATATGAAATTGCTTTCAATGTTTTTGTAGTTTTTGTAAACTGTTTCATGACTTTTAAATTTTACACAAAGTAAACACCCGTCAAAAGGTACGGGTGTCGGTCATTTTACATTTAATATATTCCGGGCAAAAAAAAGCCCGACAATTGTCAGGCAGGTTACAAAAGCGCTTTATCAACTATTATTTCATAAATGGCATTAAATTTTAAAAGCTCATTTTAATTTGCCCTGGTAAAAATCCAAAACCCTTGTCCTTAATAAATATTCATAGCGGGCTGTGGTAAGATTGATAGTTGCCCTGTCAAGATTATTTTTAACTATAAGGTATTCCACACTGTTTAACGCACCTAAATTGAAACGTATTTCCGCAGCACGGAAAGATTCCCCGTAAGCAGTTACCTGGTCTTTTACGGCATTATATTTTTCAAAAGCCGATATCATGTTTAAATGGGCCTGCTCTATCGCCTGCCGGAGTTGTATCCTTGTATTTTCAGCAATATATCCGGTTCTTTTTTCTTCGAGCTTTGCAAGTTTTACATTTGATCTTACCTGTAAAGAAGAAAAGATGGGAATGTTCAGGTTCAATCCGAAATAGGTATTCAGGTTATTATTATACTGGTTGAAAAATTTAATTTTCTGGCTGGTAAAATTTGTCTGTTTGGTAATCACAGGTGAATTGTTTCCATTTACCACCACATAATCACTGGTGGCAACATCAGTAATATTAGCAGGCGTAAAATTTCTTGCGGCGCTTGAATAATTAGTACCCAATTGGCCAAACAAAGAAAGTGTAGGATAAAAATCTGCCGCAGCAACTTTCTTTGCTTTTGATGCAGCCTTTGTTCTGAGGTCTGCAGCTTTTACCAAAGCAAGATTTTGTAATGCCGCTGTATAAATATTACCGGCAGTACCTTCATACAAAGCTACGGTCATGTCAAAGCCATCCCGGTCAATCTGCATGTCTTTATTGTAAGGAATGTTCATGAACTGTGCCAGGCTTAGTTTAGACATTTCAAGAGACCTGGCGGTATTAATGATCGCCAGTTGATCTGAAGCATATTGTCCCTTCATATCATAAAGAACAGCTGGGGCAATGGCCCCTTCTTTATTCAGCGTTTCAAGCCGCTCCACCTGTTTTTGAGTTACCTCCGATTGTTTTTTTGTAAGGGCAAGAACATCTTCATCGTTCATCAGTTGCAGAAAAGATAAGATCACGTTCAGGGTGAGATTATCTTTTTCCTGCTGCAGTTCCATTTTTGAAGCCTGGAAAGTTAATGAAGCCTGTTGAATGGCATTATTGGCTTGAAACCCTTTGAACACCGGAACGGAAGCCTGCAGGTTGGCATTTGATGAGGACAACTGCTGGTTATTATAACTATTGGTGAATGGGTCAATACTGCGGCCGTTGTTGATACCATAACTTACAGCAGACGATACATTGGGCAACCGGTTATACTTTGCCTGGTTTAAATTTACTTTAGCAACCTGCTCCTGCAGTTCGTTCTGCTTAACGGGTATATTATTTGCCAGTGCAATATCAAGGCAGGCCTTTAAGGTTAATTTCGAATTATTGTTCTGTGCCTGCACATTTGTAAAAGTTGTTATGGCCAATATGCACAGTATCGTTGAAACTTTTGTTTTCATCATCTCTTTTTTAAATATTTATTAATTCTCTATGCGGCCATCCAGCAGGTTGATCACCCTTGTCCCGTAAGCCGCATTTTTTTCTGAATGTGTTACCTGTATGATGGCCACTCCTTCTTTATTCAGCTCACTGAATAAATTCATTATTTCTTCTCCTTGTTTTGAATTGAGGTTACCGGTAGGTTCATCAGCCAATAACAGTTTTGGTTTTGCTATCAATGCTCTTGCTATACCTACCAGTTGCTGCTGCCCGCCCGAAAGTTGTGTGGGGAACAGGTCTTTTTTTCCAACAATGTTGAAACGATCAAGTATATCGGCAACCATTGCTTTTCTTTCCGAAGATTTGATGTCCTGGTAAATCAATGGTGTTTCAATATTTTCATATACCGTTAATTCATCAATAAGATGATAGGCCTGAAACACAAAGCCAATGTATTGTTTGTACAATGCAGAGCGCTGCTTCTCTTTCATCTTATGTACGGACTCTCGCAGAAAGTTATATTCACCTTCATTGAATTCATCCAGCATACCAATAACATTGAGCAAAGTTGATTTGCCGGAGCCGGAAGGCCCCATAATAGAAATAAATTCTCCTTCTTTTACTGAAAGGTTGATATCTTTCAAAATGAATGTCCGGTTATTTCCACTATTGACCCATTTGTAAATCCCTTTTAGTTCTAACATAATTTATTTTTTATTCTGTTCTTAATGATTTTACCGGGTTGGCAATGGCTGCTCTTACTGCATGGAAGCCAACCGTAATTAAAGCGATCAGTAAAGCTATTCCTCCTGAAAGCACAAACATCCACCCCGAAATATTTATCCGGTAGGCAAAATCCTTCAGCCAGGAATCCATTAACCACCATGCTACCGGTGAAGCTATCAGTAATGAAATAAACACCAGTTTCAAAAAATCTTTTGAGACCAATGCAGTTATACTAATAACAGAAGCGCCCAATACTTTTCTGACACCAATTTCTTTTACCCTTTGTTGCACAGACAATGTAGTAAGTGCAAATAATCCCAACGCAGAAATCAGAATGGCAATAAGTGCAGATGAGGTAATAATTTTTTTCCATTGGGCATCCTCTTCATATCGTTGCATCAGCCAGTCATCCATATTAGCATATTCCAATGCAGCAAAAGGAAGTATTGCTTTGTAAGATCTGGTGATAGCTTCTGCCGCCGCTTTTTCTTTTCCGGGAAAATATTTTACATAGGTGTTCAGCAGGTCACCCTGTGTATCTAAGGAAAAAAAGACGGGTTCAATTTTTTCTTTAAAATTGGCAGAGTGATAATTTTTCACCACACCAACAATGTTTAATTCCTTATCCTGCCAGCCAATGGTTTGACCGATCGGGCTATTGCTTTTATCCATAAATGTTTCCACAAAAGCCTCATTTACCATACAGTTGGAAATAGTATCCGCAACATTGGCATAACTCAAATATCTTCCCTTAGCCAGGGGAATTTGCAACACCTGCAAATAATTGTCGTCAATGTTTTCATAATAAGTCCAGTCGGTTTGCTTACCCTTTATTTTAAAAGCAGTTTTATTCCAGTTACCGCTTTTTGTACCAATAGATTGTATAGCAGGATTTTTAGCCAGTTCATTTTTAAATTGTTGTAAGGCAATTGGCTTTTCCCAGGGAAATTGCAGATAAATCAAATCCTTTGAATTATAGCCAAGATCTGCATTGCTGATATAATTAAACTGCCTGTTAAAAATAATAGTGCCTATAATTAATGCCACTGCAATTACAAACTGCAATACCACCAGAGATTTGCCCAACAAATTGTTACCGGATAATTTAAGCCGGGTGTATAAAGTTTGTGCCGGCTGAAAACCCGATGCTATAAATGCAGGGTAAAAGCCTGCAATAAAAGATACTATTATTATCAGTGCAATATAAATGGCTATAGTATTGGGTTGTACCAGATATGAAAAACTGAATTGCTTGTGAGAAATGGTATTGAACAGCGGTAAAACCAGTTGTACCAATAACAAGGCTGTTGCAAATGCAATAATGGTAACGATAAATGATTCACTCAAAAACTGAATAATTACCTGCCGTCTTGAACTGCCGGAAATTTTACGAATGCCAATTTCTTTACTACGCTGCATACTTCTTGCCAAAGCGATGTTAATAAAATTGATACAGGCAATAATGAGGATCAATAGCGCCAGGCCTGAAAGAATGTAGGAATAAGTTGAATCGCTCCAGTTACTCAAACCATTACTGGCAAAAAAATTTTTATCTAAATGCATGGTAAAAAACGGTTGCAGGGCATACTGCAATTTTATTTTGCCATTCCGCTTCTGTACTTTTTCCCATTGCTCTGCGTTGTGATGAAGATATACCGTCCATAATTTTTTTTCTGCTGCTTTTACATCTGCATCTTTACGAAGCAGAAAAAAAGTATTTAGAAAAAGGTTATTCCAGTTGCTCATTCTTTGATTTAATTCCGCAGCATCTGTTGGATTTTGCCGCTCAAACGGAATCAGCATATCAAACTGAATGGAAGAGTTTAAAGGAGCTGTTTTAACTACACCACTTACTACAAAAGGTTCAAGGGCATCATCCACTTCTATTTCAACTGTTTTGCCCATTGGATTTTCATGTCCAAAATATTTGGTGGCAGCATCTTCACTTAATACCACCGAATTTCTTCCTTTCAGCATTTCGGTTGTATTGCCTTTTAACACATCAATGGAGAAGATGTTGAAAATTGAATTGTCGGCAAAAAGCACCTGCGATTCAATTCCTTCATTTCCTTTTTTTGTTGTCATGCCCCATCCTTTGATCCGGCAAAAACTCTCAATCTCAGGAATTTCTGCTGCAAATACAGGCCCGTGTGGCAAGCCGGTATTACCATTTCTTCTTTCCTTGCCCGATGTATCGGTTGTTGTTTGTACCAGCCGGTAAATATGGTTTCCGTTTTTATGAAACCGGTCAAAACTCCATTCGTCTTTTACAAACAACAATATCAGTATTACACAGGCAAGGCCCACACCCAAACCGGCAATATTCACAAATGATAACAATTTGTTGTGGAGTAAGTTCCGCCAGGCTGTTTTGAAATAATTTTTGAACATATTTATAGTTTTATTCTTTTTCAAATAATATGATTCCCCGGTCTTCCCCTTTCTTAATTATAAGATTACCCTTTGTTCCGTTATTATTTGTATCGTTGTATGTCCAGTTATATTCGCCCGGTACCAGTTTTACAGCATACACAAAAAAATGTTTGTCCTTTTCCATAGTAAAGGTATAAGTGGCCGATGATGTACTGCCTGTGTTTGCACCACGTATCAATAAACTGCCACTGCCTCCGCACATATTGCATTTATAAGTAACCGAGCCTTTTTCAGCATCATCCTTTTCAGCTGGAAAACGGGGGCTATCCTTTTCATTAAATGAAGAGAATGTGCCTGCGTTATAACTGTAGCTATTTGATGTACCGCTTCCGCTGATATTTTTGCCCGGGACTGATCTGTTTTCAGAAGCTGATAAGTATGCCGGTGTAGAAAACCCCTGCGTCTTGTTCCTTGCGGGGTGACAAAACATAATAGATCCCACTTCTGCAGCATTGTAAACCAAAGTATCTGCAGACCTTGCAACATAAATTTTGCCACCCTCCAATTTATAAATATACCCGGGGATAACCTGGCCATTTTTAAGTTTAACGGTATCGGCTCTTTGCTGAGCCATCACTGAAACCGGCAATGCGGCCAGTAAAAGGAAAAAATATTTTTTCATGTTCGTTGTTTTATTCAGCTCTTAAGGTTTTTGCAGGGTTAGATCTTACAGCCTGCCATACTTTTATACCAGAAGTAATTCCTGTAATAATAAATAATACGATTACCGAACTGATAATGGTTGACGTGGTGATACCCACATTCACTTTGAAGATCATATCCATCAAAAGTGAAGTGAGTGCATAGCCGGCGTAGCAGCCTATGGCAGCAGCTATAATGAAAATCCAGAAATATCCACGGTTAACCAGAACAAGGATATGCCCTGCGTTAGCTCCCACTACTTTTCGCAGGGCTATCTCCTTCATTTTTTTAAGAACGGTAAGTGAGACCAGTGCAAATAAACCCGTTGCGGTAAGCAGAACAGAAATGATGGCAAACCAGGAGAATACTTTTGCAATGTTTTTTGTTACCTGGAAGGCTTCAGCTTTTATTTCATTCTGGTAGAACCCGCTATAGGGTTTATTTGGAAATATTTTTTTCCAGGCATCTCTTGTTTTCGAATACACCAGTTCCAGATCTGAGATCTTTGTTTGAATTACAAGAAACTGGTACCTTTTTTCCTTTGCAAGTTTAAATACAACCGGTTCAAGTGGGCTAAATAACCGGTCCAGATGAAAATCCTTCAACACACCGACTACTGAATAGTTCAGACTGTCAATAAAGATCTTTTTGCCCAGTGCTTCTTTGTCTTTCCAGCCATAACTTGCTGCCATATTTTGTGTGATCAATATGGAACTTGTATAATCACCTTCCATTTGTGTATCAAATTCTCTTCCCTCCGCAATTTTCATGTTCATTGTTTTTAAATAGTCCCTTCCTACTTCCAGGTAATTCGCTTCCGCTTTTTTATTCTCAGATTCTGCCACCACATTCCGGTAACCATAGCCGATATGATTCCTGGTACCCGCCAACGAAGTAACCTGCGGAATCGAGGCTACTTCATTTTTAAAAGCCGAAAATGCACTGGTATCTGTAACTATCACCCCAATTGTATTTTCCACATTATAACCGTAATCATAGTTCTTTTGAAATTCTGCATTGCGGGCAAATCCAATTCCGGCAATGACCGTGATGATGGCAATGGATAATTGCAACCCCAGCATGATCCTGGAAAACAGATTTGTTCCGCCGAATTTAACCGTGCCCCTGAAGATGATGGATGGATTGAACCGGCTGATGTAAAATGCGGGGTATGCGCCAGCCAGCAATGTTGTTATCAATGCAGTGATACCAATAAAGAGCATCAGGTTTACATCATGAAAATAATTGGCTTCCAGTTTAACGCCGTTGAACATCTGATTAAACGCAGGGAACCACAGGAAATTCAGGAATACGGAAAGTAATACGGCCAGCACTACTATAAAACCACACTCCAACAGCATCTGCAAGACCAGCTGCCTGAATGAGCTTCCCATTACTTTACGCATGCCGATCTCCTTCAGCCTCCTGTTTGCACGGGATACCGTTGTATTTGAAAAATTCAGACAGGCTGAAAGAAAGATCAATATTGCCAGGATAAAGGGACCATAGGCAGCTGAATCCTCGGGTCTTCCCTGCAGGTTATTATTATCCATGTCTGAAATGGCAGCATTTGCCTTCAGGTTAATGAGTTTAAATCCAGCCGTCTTCCAGTCTTCCCTTGCTTTGCGCTGTATAGGAATATATTTGTCAAATTCCTTAGCCAGCCTGGCTGCATCAGCAGGATTGGGTATTTTAAAATAAGCTGCATCTAAAAACCAGGTCCAGTCATCGGGGGCGATCTTTGTACCATCTCCTTTCAGGTAATTTTGAAAATTGGTAATAAAATCAAACTGTAACGTGGAATTTACCGGTATATCTTTAAGCACACCTGTTACGGTAAGCGGCATGGCATACGTATCACCCGAATAAAAGATCAGTGATTTTCCGAGGGCATCCTGATTACCAAAGTATTTCTTAGCTGCCTTTTCGGTGATCAGCACTGCATTTTTATCTGATATATTATTGGAGCCGGCAACCAACGGAAAATTAAAAAGATCAAAAAATGCCGGGTCGGTGAAATGGGCCTGTTCGGCAAAGGGTTCATTTTTATCATATCTTACATTGAGCCCCCTGCTATCGTAACGGACAGTTTCTGCAATTCCTGAAAATTCCTGCTGCGCCTGTTTTACAGCGGCCATCGGAAAAACGCCTTTTACTCGATTGGCGCCTTCTTTATACGAAAGTGCCCTGTAAATTTTATCCCCATCTTTATGAAAATCATCGAAACTGAAACTGAACCGGTAATCCTGGTAGCCCCAAACGATGGCCGCTATTCCGATGGCCATTCCTACAATATTTAACAACGTGTAGCCTTTGTTGCGCCACATATTTCGAAAAACGATTTTGAAAATGTTCTTAATCATAATGGGAATGATTTACTCGGTTCTTAAACTCTTAACGGGATTGGCAATAGCTGCCCTTAATGATTGGTATAGGACTGTGAGCAATGCAATACCTACGATCATAATTACAGGCAAAAAGAAAAACCACAGCCCTATACTAATGTGAAAAGCATAATCATTCAGCCAGTTGCTAACCAGCATATAAGCAACCGGTAAAGCAAATACGGCGGCCACCAGTATCAGTTTCAGGTAGTCTTTAGTAATCAGGCTGGTGATCTGGAATAGTGACGCCCCTAAAACCTTCCTGATGCTGATCTCTTTATTTCTTTTAGAAATGGTAAACAGCGATAAGCCAACCAGGCCCAGGCAGGCAATTACAATGGCGATAGCAGTAAACAACCAAAGCACAGTAGCAAAAAGCCTGTCATTGGCATATTGGGCATTAAAGCGTTCATCAAGGAAAAAAAAACGGAACGGGCTTTCGGGAAAACGGGCATCCCATTTTTGTTTTACAAAATCCATGAGCGCCGGCAAGTTGGTCGTATTCAGTTTAAGAGAAAAATTCCCGAAGTTTCTTTCTTCTTCCGGGTAGAATACAATGGGGTCGAAACTATTTTGTAAAGACTCCTGGTGATAATCTTTCACCACGCCTATTACCTTGAAATGAAATCCAGAACCATCTGCTATCTCCTGGCCGAGGATGTCTGCCGGCTTGCCAAAACCAAAAATTTTAACGGCTGTTTCATTTACCAGGATATTTACCATCACTGTTGAATCAACAGCAGGTTTATCATTAGCCAGGTCTCTTCCTGCAATGATCTTTAATCCGTAAGCGGTGATGAATTTATTATCGATCCCGAAGTTTCTGCAGCGTTTCCCTGATTGTGAATTCTTCAATGTATAGTCTGATGACCCTCCTACTTCGGCACCGGGTACTGAAGTTGACGCAGTAACAGATTGAATAGCGGTAATGGTCTGCATGTCATTGATGAATGCACTAAATGCCGGTATTGCTGTGCTGTCCAGGTTTCCTGATTGTTGTACAACCAATGTTTGTTTGATATTTACACCAAGATCCCTGCTCTGCATATAATCAAGCTGGCGGTAAAAACCAATAGCGCCGGTGATGAGCACAATCGCAGCAACAAACTGGATCACCACCAATGATCTTCTCAAAACATTTCTCCCTCCCTTTGATCCCGATGCTCCCTTTGAACTTTTTATCGAATAGATGGGTTGAAAAGAAGAAAGGACAAATGCCGGGTAAAAAGCAGCCAGTAAGGTACCCAGTAAAAAGAGTGCAATGACAAATACCCAAAACCTCCAGTCAGAAATATACAGGCTGCTGATATCTTTTTGTACAAGATCTGAAAATGGAGAAAGTGTTAACCTGAAAATAAGAATACCGATCACAATAGCGAACATATTCAGGAAAAGAGATTCTCCAAGAAATTGACGGATAAGCTGAAATTTTCCGGCGCCCACCACTTTTCTTATACCTACTTCTTTAGAACGGTCGAGTGAATGTGCCGTTGAAAGGTTCACATAATTTATCCATGCGATGAATAAAATAAACAACGCTGCTATCCCAAGGTATTTCAGGTAAGAAAGATCGCCATTGCCTGCCAGTTCATAATCATACTTTGAACGCAGGTGAATATCTTTCAAAGGTTGTAACTGAAAAGTATTTAAATAGCCTGCACGTTTCATATCATCACCCATATACCGCTGTGCAAATGCAGGAAGCTTTGCTTCCAACGCTTTTACGTTGGCACCAGGTTTTAATAAAATGTAAGTATAAAAATCTGACCAGCCCCAACTTGTATTGGCATTGCCGTTGGTAAGCTGTATATATTTATTATAGTTAAGAAGTATATTGAAGCGGATATGTGAGTTGGCCGGAACATCTTCCAGTACGGCTTTAACAATATAATCCTCGTTCCCGTAATGCAGTGATTTACCGATCGGGTCAACATCGCCAAAATATTTTTTCGCAGTCTCTTCAGTGATCACCGCATCATTCAGTTCTTTAAAAGCATCGGCTGCATTACCTTTTAGAAAACGAAAAGAAAAAATATTAAAGAGTGAGGGATCAGCATAATATAGGGTGCCTGATTCAATTATTTTCAGATCTCCCTGTTTAACAATACCCCCCCGCCTGCGAAAACGTGCTGCCTCTTCTACTTCAGGAAAATCTTTTTTTAATGCAGGGGCTACAGCCGGGTAAGTAAATGCAAAGGTTTGTTCTTTGCCTCCTTTTTCCGTTACCATCATCGGCACACGGAATATCCTGTCTTTTTTTTCATGGGCATCATCATAACTATATTCGAACCGGAGGTAATTTACAATAAGCAAAAAAGCAGCAACTCCAACAGAAAGGCCGAAAATATTTATTGCAGAGAAGGTCTTATTCTTCCAAATATTTCTCCAGGCTGTTTTAAAATAATTTTTGATCATAGCTGCATTTTTATTCAGTTCTTAAACTCTTTATCGGGTTAGCAAGAGCTGCTTTTATTGCCTGATAACTTACTGTACAAAAAGCAATAGCCGATACAAGTGCCAGTGCAAAAACAAAAACCCATATCCCAATATTTATTCTGTAAGGATAATTATGCAGCCATTTGTTCATTGCCCACCAGGCCATAGGAAATGCCAGCACAGATGCCAGCAATACCAATTTAAAAAAATTGGCAGATAATGAAGCAGCAATATGCGTAGCTGATGCTCCCATTACTTTGCGGATACCTATTTCTTTAGTACGTCTTTCGGCTGCCAGGGTAGCCAGGCCAAATAAGCCAATACAGGAAATAAAAATGGTAAGTATAGTAGCAAAACTGATTATCTTTTTCCACCGGGATTCTTTTTCATACTGCTTTTCATTTGCATCCGATTTAAACTCATAAGAGAAAGGCTTTGCAGGAAAAAAAGATTTAAAAGAACTTTCTATATGCGTTAATGCACCGGGTATGTTTTCTGGCTTTATGCGTACCCAAAAAGTACCGGCTTCACCCATTTCAGGATCAGTAACAAACATTTGGGGTTTTATGGTTTTGTACAATGATTCGTAATGATAATCTTTTACAACACCCACCACCGTATACTTATGGTTGTGTGCAAAAAAATCTATTGGCTGCCCGATGGGTTCTTTCCATGCAGCTTCTTTTACAAAGGCTTCATTTACCAATACAGAAGCTGAAGAATCAGCAGGAAATGCAGGTGAAAAATTTCTTCCCTTTGTAATTTTTAAATCCAGTACAGGAATATAATTTTCATCAATAATTTCCATGTCCATAGCAATCTCCTGGGTGCCATTTACTTTTGCCACAGTAAACCATTGTCCACTATTCCGTGGTGCCACCTGCACAATGTTGGGATTGCTTAATAATTCATTGGCAAATGTTTTTGCTTTTGTTTTGTCTACACTTCCTGCATCTATACTTACCAGGTTATGATCGTTGTAGCCTAAATCCTGTTTTACTAAAAAATTGAACTGTGAGTTCATTATTAAAGTGGCGACAATTAAAAACACTGCCAGTGTAAATTGCAGCACTACTAAACTTTTTTGCAGTACTGCTCCACGGGTAAGTTTTAAGCGGCCATACAAAGTATCCACAGGTTTAAAACCAGATAAAACCAGTGCAGGATAAAATCCCGCTAAAAAACCTGTTAATAAAAAGAGTAGTACATAAACTGCCAGTAGCTTTGTATCAAAAAGATAATTTAAGGCCAGTGCCTTATTTGCCATCAAATTAAAAAAAGGCAGTGTGAGTTTTACAAGCAGCACTGCAAAAACGAAAGCGATAAAACTTAATAAAAAGGATTCGCCCAGAAACTGGTAAATGAGCATTTTCCTTTCGCCGCCAATTACTTTCCTTACTCCAATTTCCTTTGCCCTTTTTAAAGAACGGGCCATTGTTAAATTTACAAAATTGATACAGGCAATCAGTAAAATAAAAAGAGCAATGCCGGTAAGTATATAAGAATACACCGGGTCGCTTGCATCGGCAAGGCCATTGGCAACAGGATAGTCTTTGCTAAGATGCATTGATAAAAAAGGCTGGAGGCTAAAAACCAATTTACTGTTGTAATTAAAACTCTCCTTCATTTGCTTTAACTGCTCCTTAGCTTCTGAAGCAAAACCAGTATTAATCTTTGCTTCCACTTTTTTAATATCAGCATTTCTATTCATCAGAAAAAAAGTGTTCAGGTAAAAATTGATAAACTGGTCATCTTCCTTTTTATCAATATGATTGGGCATCAGCATTTTTATTTTAATGGAAGAGTTTTGCGGCGATTTCTTTGTAACTGCACTTACCGTAAAGTCTTTGAAGCCGCCAGCATAATCAATGGAAATGGTTTTGCCCAAAGCAGTGCCATGCCTAAAATATTTTTCAGCTACTTCTTCGGACAACACTACAGAATGGGGGTCTCTTAATGCTGTTGCCGCATTACCCTCTGCAAATTCAAAAGATGGAAAAATTGTAAAAAAAGTACTGTCTACTTTATGGGCTTCCTGGGTAATCACATCGGTTCCTTTCTTTACATTGAACTGATATCCCTGCACCCTTACAAATTCTTCCACTTCCGGCACAAGGCGTTTAAACACCGGACCATGCACCATTCCGGTGATACCGTATTTAAACGATTCACCCTCGGGCGTAATTTCATTTACAGCCAACCTGTATATATCCTCCCCATTTTTTTGAAACCTGTCATAGCTTACTTCATCTTTGTTATATAAAAGAATAAGTATACAACAGGCCAGGCCAATAATTAAACCGGTAATATTAATTATTGAATAAATTTTATTACGGAGTAAATTGCGCCAGGCGGAAACAAATATATTTTTTATCATTGCTGTTTATTTAATCTGTTCTTAAACTTTTTACCGGGTTTGCAATCGCAGCCCTGATGGCCTGGGAACATACCGTTGCCAGTGCTGCAACAATCACAACAATGGCTGTCAATACAAACACCCACCAGCTGATATGGATACGATACGCAAAATCCTGCAGCCATTTGTGCATTACATACCAGGCAATTGGCGATGCAATAACAATGGCTACCAATACCAGTTTAATAAAATCTTTTGATAATAGCTGCGAAATGCTGAATACACTTGCCCCTAATACTTTTCGTACACCAATTTCTTTGGTACGGGATTCAACCGTGTAAGTAGCCAGGCCAAACAATCCCAGGCAGGCAATGATGATAGCCCAAACAGATGCCGTAGTGAACAGCCGGCTGTATTGCTGTTCGGTAATATACTGTTTATTAAAATTTTCATCTGCAAAAAAGTATTCAAAAGGGTTATTGGTGAAATATGTTTTGTAGAGGGATTGCAGCTTTTCAATATGGCTTTGTATTTTATCTGAACTGAGCCGGATAGTAAAATAAGCACTGTTACTTTGCGGATAAAAGATAATAGGGTCTATGGCTTTTTGCAAACCGGCATGATGATAATCTTTAACTACACCTATAATTTCCAGGGGCCGCTCATCCCATTGGATCTTTGTACGCAATGCATCTTCCGCCGATGCAAAACCCAGTTCTTCAATGGCCTTTTCATTCAGTATCACTTTACTGTTATCATTCCACTCAACATTGCATTCGGCCGGGGTAAAATTCCTTCCGGCCTTTAAAGGTATCTGGTAAGTGTCCAGGTACCTGTTATCAATAATGGCAAAGGAATAAGAGTTAAGTTCATCTCCTTTTTTTGAACCGGGCTGTGTAAATCCGGAGGTGGCAAAATTGTAATTGTTGCCGGGGATCGTTCCACTCAGGCTATATTCTTTTACAAAACTCTGCTGTTCAATACTGTTCCAGAAAGCAGTGCGGCGGTTTTTATAAGTACTGTCCTTCCCTACTTCGGGGCCACGTATCACCAGTAACTGGTCGGTGTTAACCCCCAGGTTCTTGTTCTGCATATAATTCAACTGCTGGTAAATAAGCGCTGTGGCCAAAAGCAGTGCAATGGAAATACTGAACTGAACAACCACCAATGATTTACGCAAAGTGGCACCCTTCGTGGTTTTGTTGAGTTTTCCTTTCAACGTTTCTACGGGATTAAAACGGGATAAACTAAAAGCAGTAAAAGCACCGGATAATAAAGAACCAACCAGCAACAAACCCAGGCCCCATAGCCAAACCGGGCTATACAGCAACGTTGCCAATGAAAGTTCTTTACCAATGATATCATTGAACAAAGGCTGGATCAACTGAACGATCACAAATGCCAATGCAAAACCGATTACATTCACCAGCAATGATTCACCCAGGAATTGCATCACCAATGACCGTTGTGATGCCCCCACTACTTTTCTTACGCCTACCTCATTGGCCCGTTTTAATGAATTGGCGGTTGATAAGTTAATATAGTTAAACCAGGCAATGGCTAAAATGAGCAACGCAATGATACCAAGTATATAAACATATTTGAGGTTGCCGGTAGTTTGATAAGTATCGCTGAGTGATGCAGGCAGATGCACATTAGCCAGCGGCTGTAACCGGAACAGCACCCCATCCTTATCTTTTTTAAGCTGGTTGCGGAGTGTGATCAGTTTTTGTTCAACTTTTTTATAATTGACGCCTTCGTTTAGCTGAAAATAAGTATTGATGTATTGGGAATTCAGGTTATCCAGTTGAGCCCAGCCATTGTCATTGAGGTTGGCCGGGTTCTTTAATGTTTCCAGCGAAAACACCATATCATATTTAATATCAGAGTTTACCGGTATGGAATACAGGCCTGCCACGGTAAAAGTTGATTTGCCAAACTGGTTATACAGGGTGAGTGATTTGCCCATGGGATCTTCCTTAGCAAAATATTTTACTGCAGCCGACTGGGATATAAAAACAATATTGGGTTTATTAAATGCTGATGCGCTGCCGCTTTTTAAATTGAAACTGAAAAAGGAAAAGAAGTTGCCTTCTGCATACCCGATATTGCTTTCCCGAAATGATTCGCCTTTATCATCATCCCGGCGAACGATACCCTGGCCTACTCCTTCTTCAAAACGGCAATACTCTTTTATTTCCGGGAAACTTTCTTTTGCTTTTTGTGCCCAGCCGGGTTCTACCTGCGGCCATGTCTGTCCTTTTGTGTCTTCGTTAAGCAACCTGTAAATGGATGATACACTTTTATGAAAGTGGTTTACACTTTTTTCAAAACTTACATACTCCAGTATAAGCAGGAAAGCTGCAATGCCCATTGCCAACCCTGAAATATTAATGAAACTGTACAGCTTATTACGCCATAAATTCCGGAAAGCTATTTTGAAATAATTTTTAAACATGGTTATACTTTTTATTCTGACCGTAAACTTTTAACCGGATTTGCAATGGCTGCCTTCAACGATTTATACCCAACCGTAATCCATGCTATCAAAATGGATGCAGCAATGGCAATGGCAAACACACCAAAGCCGATATTGATACGGTAGGCAAAATCTCCCAGCCAGGTGTTCATTAAATACCATGCTGCCGGCGCTGCCAGTACAAAGGCGATGGCGATAAGGATGGTAAATTCTTTACTGAACAGATACATGATGCTTTGTACACTGGCGCCCAGCACTTTTCTTATTCCTACTTCTTTTGTTTTTTGCAGCACCATAAATGAAATCAATCCATACAAACCCAGGCAGCTGATAAAAATAGCCAGCAGGGCATACAATTTGTACATGTTGCTCAAACGCTGCTCTGCCTCATAAAACTTATTGATGTTTTCATCAAGGAAAGAAGCGTTATAAACATACTCAGGAAAATATTTGTCCCAGATGGTTTTTATTTCATCTCTTGTCTTGCCCAGGTTGGTGCTGGAGAGTTTGATGCCGGCGGTCTGGTACCAGCGCTTTTGTGTAAACATGGCGATAGGTTGAATTTCATCTCTCAACGATGCCTGCTTAAAATCTTTCACCACACCTACCACCGGCATTGGCTTTCTTCCGCCAATTCGGAACATTTTTCCTACAGCATCCTGCGGATTTTTTACCCCACATTTTTTAAGCATCGTTTCATTCAGCACAAACTCACGGATGGTGTCGCTTGGCGATAAAAACCTTCCTGCCAGTAATTGCAACCCGTAGGTTTTTGCATAATTTTGGTCGGCCTGTTTCAACTGCACATTGAAATCTTTATCCTCCATCTTGTCAAAAGCGAAATTGCTGTTCCAGCTGTTGTCGCTGCTGGGCGGGTCAAATGCAAAACTCACTTCCTTCACATCGCTTCTTGATTTCAACGCATCCTTAAATGCATCATGCCTGCTGCGGCTCACACTGTCGCTGTTGAGGTACACCACCAGCATGGCATCTTTATTAAAACCCAAATCGCTGCTGCGGATAAAATTCATCTGGCTTACTGCAATGATGGTGGCAATAATCAATATCTGTGAAAAGGCAAACTGCATTACCACCAGCACACGACGCAACGAAACACTGCCCACTTTGGAAGTGTTGATTTTATTCTTGATGGCTTCCACCGGCTTGAAATTGCCCATAATAAATGCAGGATATAAACCGGAAAGGATGATGGTGACAACCGTGATGGCTAAAATAAACAATACACTTTCAATATTAAAAAGTGAAAGTTTGTGCTGCACCACCATAATATTTTTTATATAGGGCAATGCAAGCCATGCCAGCACAATAGCAATGATGGCAGAAACAATCACCACGGCTGAAGTTTCAATCAGCACCTGCATGCTCAACTGCGCCTTGCTGCCGCCCATCACTTTGCGGATGCCCACTTCCTTGCTTCTTGTTACTGCAAGTGCCGTGGAAAGATTTACAAAATTGATGCAGGCCATCATGATGATGAGCAGGCCAATAAATGCCAGTGTATATAAAGAGGTTTTGCTGGTGCTATGGTCGCCGTTGCTGCCGAAACGTTCATCAAAATGAATGTTCTCCAGCGCATGAACAAAATGCTCCCGGTCGGTGTGCTTGTTATCGGTGTTGTATTTTTTTTCAAACTGCGCCAGTTGTTTGTCCATCGCTTTTGTGTCGGCGCCTTTGGGCAGTTTCACAAACACCTGGTGGCTGCTGGTGTTGGAGCCCCAGTCTGTAAACGGCCATGTTTTATCGTGGGCAACAAAACCTTCATATGAAGACACAAGTTGAAACGGAAAATCGCTGTTGGCTGGTTCATCTTCAAACACGCCTGCCACCTGCAATGGAAATTCTGAATTATCAATATTCAATGTTTTTCCCACTGCTTCTTTCCAGTTGTTAAAATATTTTTCTGCCAGTGATTTGCTGATTGCAGCGCTGTTTACATCTTTAAGCACATCAGCATTGCCGGCGAGAAAACGCAGTTCAAACATTTTTAATAAATCAGCATCTCCATAAAAAACCCCGTTCTCCTCCCTGAACTTCTTGTTCTCTGCTCCAACGACAGTTACCTGTACCCCATAATTCTGCATCAGTTCTGCAAACTGGTATTGCGGATAATCCTGGCGCAAAAATTTAATCACCGGAAAAGGCACTCCGCCGGAGAAATGTTCTCCATCGGCGTCTTTGTCTTTGGTAACGATTTGATAAATGCTGTCGTAGCCCTGCAGATGTTTGTCGTAGCTGGTTTCGTATTGTATCACCAAAAACACGATGATACAGGCAGCCATCGCCACACCAAGGCCAAGTATGTTGAGTGTGGCATGCTTGCGGTTGCGGAGCAGGTTGCGGAAAGCGGTTTTGAAATAATTTTTTAACATGGTCATACTTATTATTCTGTTCTTAAACTTTTTACCGGGTTAGCAATAGCTGCTTTAATGGCCTGGAAACTTACGGTTAGTAATGCAATGAGCAATGCTGACATTCCTGCTGCTACAAATACCCATACACTGATGCTGATCCGGTATTCAAAATCCTGTAGCCATTTGTGCATAGCCCACCAGGCAACGGGGAATGCAAGAACAGCCGCAATGAGTACGAGAAATAAAAAATCTTTTGAAAGCATGGTAACCACATTGCTTACCGATGCACCAAGTACTTTGCGTATGCCTACTTCTTTGGTACGCTGCTCGGCCATGTAGGTAACCAGGCCAAACAAACCAAGGCATGCAATAAAAATGGCAAGTAAGGAAAATACTATGGCAATAGTGCCTGCCCGCTGTTCGCTGCGGTACATTTCATTGAATGAATCATTCATAAAACGGTAACTGAATGGCATGCCCGGGGCCAATATCTTCCATCTGCTTTCGATCTGTGGTATCAGGTTCTTAGTATCGGCAGCAGTTACTTTAAATGAAGCAAGCCCTGTACTGTTACCAAGCCTCATACAAAGCGGCCCCAGTTTCAGGTGGAACGATTCAAAATGAAAGTCTTTTATCACACCAATGACCTGCTTTGGGTAAAGTGAATTATCATTCTGCAGGCTGGATGGTTCATAAATCATTTTTCCAACGGGGTCAGCATAACCCAAAAGTTTAGCCGTGGTTTCTGTAATAAGAATGGCTGTTGAGTCGGAGCCATAATCTTTTGAAAAATTCCTTCCCTTTACTATTTCCATACCCATGGTTTTAATATAATCATAATCCACTCTCCAGGTCTGCATATCAATTCCATCCTTAATATCCATCACCGATTCCTTGAAATAGGTATTATCGCTTCGTGAGGAATTGGTAACAGGCAGGTAAGAACTGATGGTGCCGCTGCTTACGCCCTGCATGGCCAGCACATCATTTTTAAATGCCTGTACATTTTTATTAAGGGCATAGGCACCGTCAATGATAAGCACCTGGTCCTTATTAAAACCCAGTTTTTTTGTTTGAATATATTGAAGCTGGCTGTAAACGATTATGGTACCGATAATAAGCATGATAGATGTGGCAAACTGGAATATCACCAATACATTGCGCAGGTTACTTTTCTTAAACCCGGTATTGGCATTTCCTTTTAAAACAACAATGGGTTTAAAACCGGACAGAAACAATGCCGGGTAACTGCCTGCCAGCAACCCTACTACAAAGGGAAGCAGGATAAGGTAAGGAAGTATTTGTATACTCAGCAGGTCCTTTACGGAAAGTGATTTTGCCGCAACATCATTAAAAAGAGGTAATACAAAATAAGCGATAGATACAGCAATAAGCATTGAAATAATGGCCGTAATCGTTGATTCGACCAGAAACTGTGCTATCAGTGTTTTGCGTTCGGTACCCAGCACTTTGCGAATACCTACTTCCTTTGCACGCTTGGCGCTGCGTGCTGTACTCAGGTTCATAAAATTAATACAGGCCAATAGGAGAATGAACAGGGCAACAGCAGAAAAAATATACACATACTGGATATTGCCCGATGGGGTGATCTCAAAAGAAAAATCGCTATGCAAATGAATACTTGTTAATGGCAGTAGAGAATATTCAATCTTATTCCCCGACTTTTTTAAGTCATCCATACTGCTTATTTTCATGAACTGCTGAACATAAGGAATTACATACTTATCAATATACTGTCCAAAATTCTTTTCAAACGCTTTGTAATCAGTTCCGGGTTTCAGTAAAAGGTAAGTATGAAAATTATGGCTGGTCAGCTGTCCCCACTGGTAGTCCACATTTTTCATAGAGAAAAGAAAATCAAAATTAAAATGTGAGTTATGTGGAATATCTTTTATTACTGCCGTTATCTTGTAGGGTACGGTAGTTGCATCGTTTTTTACTTCAATTGTTTTGCCCAGGACATTTGTAGTATTGAAATATTTCCTGGCTGTTGACTCAGTTACCACAACCGTATTTGGCTCATGTAAAGCTGTTTTGATATCGCCTTCAATAACCGGCAGTGCAAATACAGTAAAGAAAGTAGAATCCACATTTGCCACACGGGGTTCATTAATGAATTCATTGCCTTTTTTTATGAGCTTATCTCCGTCATTATTAAAAATCCGGGTATACTCTTCTACCTGTGGGTAATCCTTTTTAAGCAATTGCCCCATCATGTCTGATGTCTGGGTCATATGCAGGTCGCCGCCACCAAAACGCAGATCAGAGTTGATCCTGTAAATGCGGTCTGCATTTTTTGTGTAGTTGTCGTAACTTAATTCATTAGTTACATAAAGTGTAATCAATAAACAGGTAGCCAGTCCGATGGCAAGTCCGAAAATATTGATGGCACTGTATCCTTTATTTTTCCAAAGGCTCCGAAAAGCAATTTTAAAATAATTTTTAATCATGGCTATACTTTAAGTTGGTGATTGGCCTCCGGCTTTAATAGGATACTACATAATATCAACTGGTTTTTATAGCATTATATTTTCAATTACTGCCTGCCCGTCGAGCATACGTATGATACGATGGCTGTACCTGGCATCATGCTCCGAGTGCGTGACCATTATTACTGTTGTTCCTTTTTCATTCAGGTCGGTAAGTAACTGCATCACTTCATTACCATTTGATGAATCCAGGTTACCGGTAGGCTCATCGGCTAAAATGAGTTTAGGATTATTAACAACAGCCCTTGCTACAGCAACCCTTTGCTGCTGTCCGCCCGAAAGCTGCTGGGGGTAATGATTACGGCGGTGCATGATCTGCATCTTATCCAGTACTTCTTCCACCCTTTTCTTTCTATCTCCTGTTTTAACACCAGTGTATATCAACGGCAATTCTACATTTTCAAAAACCGTCAGTTCATCAATAAGATTGAAACTCTGGAAGACGAATCCGATATTCCGCTTACGCAGATCAGCTCTTTTCCTTTCATTGAAGTGAGCCACTTCGGTACCATTAAATATAAAACTGCCTGCATCGGGATCATCAAGCAAACCAAGAATATTCAGTAAAGTGGATTTGCCACAGCCCGATGGACCCATGATGGCAACAAACTCCCCTTCCTTCACTTCGATGGAAAGTTTATTCAATGCAACCGTTTCTACTTCTTCAGTACGGTAGATCTTTTCTAAATCAGCAATCTTTATCATTGTTATTGTTTAAGTTTTAAAGAATAGTATTTTAAATTATAACTGTTTAAACGGGTTCGTAAAAATATTCAGGGAAGCATCTTCATCCTCTGTATAATCTACCTGTATCTTCTGCCCCGTGCTCTTTGTCATTCCTGAACAGTCAGGAGCAGCATTTTTACAGGAGGCTTTTAAGCTATTATCATTAAGGAAAGAAAAGCAAACCCCTGCAATGATCATTATAGTCAATAAAAGAAATTGTTTTTTCATGATCGTATTTTTTATTGTTGAATGAATATTATTTTATTATTCTTTCTTTAAAACCAGCTCCTGCATATTTCCATAATTTTCATAACTGGATGTTATCACTTTATCACCCGGTTTCAGACCCTGTAATACCTGGTAATAATCAGGACTCTGTAGTCCTAACTGTATATCAACTTTGTAAGCTGTTTTTCCATTTTCACTTACTTTAAATATCCAGTTACCACCTGTCTGCTGATAGAAACCGCCCTTTGGCAAAAGAAGCGCCTGCATTTCATCACTCAATGCCAGCCTGATCTGCAGGGTTTGCCCACGGCGTATGCCTTGCGGAATGGAGTCTTTGAATTCCATATCTACCTGGAAGCGTCCATTAGTTACCTGCGTAAATACTTTTTTTATACTGAGTTTATAAGCTTTACCTGCAATCATTGCTTCACCCATCAGTCCGATGAATATCCTGGAGATATAATGTTCATCGATATCTGCCCTTACTTTAAATCCACTTACCACATCTATTTGTCCTAAACGATCTCCTTTATTTTTAGATTGGCCTATCTCCGCATCTAATGAAGTTAATTGCCCGTCAACAGGCGCTCTTACAATAAGGTCACCCACTTTCTTACGCATTACCTGCAATGCATTTTGAGTACGGCTGAAAGACTGACTGGCCTGATCCTGTTCCTGCCGGGTTGAAACCGAATCCTTTTTTAATACCTCGTCGGAAAGTTTTTTCTTTTGTAACTGGTAATTATAATTATTTTCTGATTGCTTGAATTCCTGCGAGCCGATCACTTTTTGATCGTACAGTTTTTTATTTAATTTATAAATGCGTTCAGCCTCATTCAATGCATTATCAACATCGGTACGCTGGTTTAATTTACCAATGGTATTTTGTTGTGCTGCATTACGGGATATCTGCATTTGTGTAAGTAAATTAAATACGGAAGTTTCCTGGTTTACCAAACTCAATTCAAGATCGGTATTGCTGAGGCGGAGAATTGGCTGGTCTTTTTTCATGATGGCACCGTCTTCTACAAATTTTTCTTCTACCCGGCCGCCTTCCAAAGCATCAAGATAGATCGTCGTCATTGGAAGCACCACTCCGTTAACCGGAATAAATTCCTGGAATGCCGCCTGCTTAATTTCACTGATGGTAATGCGGTCAGTATTTACATTCAGCTTTGATTTGCCCGAAGTAAAATACCAGCTTGCATAAATAAGCGCCAGTAAGGCCACAATTCCAACAACGAGCATGATCCGCTTTTTACCCCAACCTTTTTTTTCTATAACCCTGTCCATATACTTTCTTTATAGTTTTATTTTTTTGGCCAATACACTTATATATATGTATGTGCACTCAGTAGCGGCCCGGTTTGAACATTCAAAGCTATGCCAGAAGGTATTCAGTTGATTATCAAAACCTTAATCCCGGTTACTTTGTATAACTGTACGGTAATGATACAGCGGGTGTTCGTTTTTGATACAGTCCCTTTCCCTGAAAAGAAACAGCATGTTTTTAAATATATCTCCGCAGCACCCTGGCTTTTCTTTGCCGCTGAATATTCCACAGGTCGGCAGTGCTCAAAATTCTGTTCTGGGTTTTCTTAAAACCGGTTGCCAAAATTTCTTTTACTTCTGTTGTAAGGTTTATTATGCCTTCTTCACTGAGTGGCGATAATAATCTGTTTGATTGCATTTTCATGGTTTTAGCTTTTAATACTTTTAATAAAAAATTTCTATTAACCCTTTATACAATGCCATGCCAAAACCTAAAAGCCTGTTTTTCAATATGCTGAAAAATAAGCCTGGAAAAAACTGTTCGGTTATGATACAATATCTATCCGTTTTTGATACAGGGTTGTACTCTGGAAATTTTTTTCAGTGTTTAGCCGATAAATATTTTTAAATATGGTATACTTGTGGGAGATTAGAAAACAGGATTATGATTTTAAAAAATGCCAACATACTGGTTATTGATGATGATACAGACGTATTAACGGCTGTAAAACTTTTATTGAAAACAGAAGTAAAAGAAGTTGTAACAGAAAAGAATCCTGAGGTTATTCATTCTTTGCTTGCTTCAAAAAAATTCGATACCGTATTACTCGACATGAATTTTAAAAGCAGCATCAACACTGGTAATGAAGGGATTTTCTGGTTAAAGAAAATAAGGGAAATTGATGAGAACATGTCGGTGATCATGATCACTGCGTATGGCGATATTGATCTTGCCGTTCGTTCTTTAAAAGAAGGCGCTGCTGATTTTATTGTAAAGCCCTGGCACAATGAAAAACTTTTAGAGGCCATTAAAGGGATACTGAAAGCAAAAGGAAAAACTTCTGATATGCCTGTTGTTGCCGCTTCATCCATAGGTAAAGAAATAATCGGGGAATCTGACGTAATGAAAGATATTTTTTTCAAAATAGAAAAGATAGCTCCTACCGATGCAAATATTTTTATTCTTGGAGAGAATGGAACCGGAAAGGACCTGATAGCAAAAGCCATTCATGAACATTCTTTGCGGGCAGATAAACCATTTGTAAAAGTTGATGTGGGCGCATTGACCGAAACACTTTTTGAAAGTGAATTATTCGGGCATAAAAAAGGGTCCTTTACCGGTGCTGGAGAAGAACGGGCCGGAAGGTTTGAAGCAGCCAACGGGGGAACTTTATTTTTAGATGAGATAGGAAATATATCTATGCACCAGCAGGCAAAGCTGCTAAGCGTTTTACAAAACAGGCAGGTTTCCCGTGTGGGCAGTAATGATGCAGTGAATATTGATATCCGCCTCATCTGTGCTACAAACCTGCCACTTGCCGAACTGGCCAATGAAAGCCGTTTTAGAAAAGACCTCATATACAGGATAAACACTGTTGAAATTGTAGTGCCCCCATTACGCAAACGGGAATCAGATATTTTGTTATTGGCCAAACATTTTGCAAATATGTATGCAGCAAAATATTTAAAGCCTGTACCCGGCTTTGATGCAAAAGCTATAGAAAAAATCAGGCATTATAATTTTCCAGGCAATGTGAGGGAACTGCAATACACCATGGAAAGGGCGGTCATCATGTCGGAAGGAGAAATTCTTTCTGCTGCTGATCTTATTTTTTCTCCAATTGAATCAGCGATGCAGGAAAAAACTGAAACAAGGGATATGAATCTTGGCGTGGTTGAAAAAAATACTATTCTGCGGGTTATTGAAAAACACAATGGCAATATTTCGAAAGCCGCAAAAGAACTGGGCATTACCCGTACGGCTTTATACAGAAGATTAAGTAAATATGACCTTTAAAAAATACGACTGGAATTTATTTATACGGATAGCATTGTTGTTTACAACAATGAGTGGCGCTGCATTGTTATTGTCAAATGGATTATTTATTATTATGGCTGTTGTTTTGGCAGCAGTCGTGCTGCAGGTAATTGACCTGTACCGGTTCACCAATAAAAGTAAAGAAGAACTGGAGCAGTTTGTAGAGTCGGTTCACTATCGTGATTTTTCCCGTCACTTTGATGAAAAAAATGCACCGGCAGCTGTGCAACCCATGCGAAAAGGATTTAACGAGATCAACAGTACATTCAAGATCATCAGTAAGGAAAGGGAAACGCAATATCAATACCTGCAAAAAATTCTGGAGCTCGTTGATACCGGTATTCTTTCTTATGACAGTAAAGAAGGCGATGTGATGTGGATGAATGAATCGTTTAAACATTTACTGAATATCCCTTACCTGAAATCCATCCACTCACTGGAAAAAAGAGATGAAGTATTATATAAGGAGATAACAGCACTCAAACCGGGCGAAAGTAAAGTATTAGCCATTACTACCGACAAGAGCACTTTAAAGGTTTTACTTTCAGCAACTGCTTTTCAAACAGAAGGGAAAATATATAAGCTTATTGCTTTCCAGAATATTAATGAAGCATTGGATGAAACAGAATCAAAAGCATGGCAAAAATTATTGAGTGTTATGACACACGAGATAATGAATTCTGTTGCCCCAATATCTTCTCTTGCAGAAACTTTAAAGAACCGTTTACAATTATCATTAAAAGAACTGAATAATAATTCCGGCTCACTCGACGACCTTGAGTTAGGGATTGATACGATTAAACGGAGAAGTGAGGGTTTACTGAAATTTGCAGAAACTTACCGTAACCTGAATAAGATCACCAATCCCAATTTAAAGAAAATTTATGTAAGGGATATGTTTGAGAACCTGCACCGCCTGATGCAGCCTACATTTGAACAAAAGAATATCGAACTGGAAATCATCTTAAAAGACCCCGATCTTACCCTGGAAGCCGATACCGATCTTATTGAACAGGTATTGATAAACCTGATATTAAATGCTGCTGATGCAGTAAAAGAAGTTGACAACCCACGCATACTACTTTCTGCATACATCACGGCCAATAATAAAGTAGTTATTAAAGTGGCAGATAATGGCATTGGTATTTCTGCCGACCTGATGGAGAAAATATTCATTCCCTTTTTCAGTACCCGTAAAACGGGTAGCGGTATCGGGTTAAGCCTCTGCAAACAGATAATGATGCTTCACAAAGGAAATATTAAAGTACAAAGTGTTGCAGGAGAAGGAACGGCATTTTCACTTTTGTTTTAAGCTACCGGGTATTTGAGTGAATTCTTAATATCCCATCCTCATTTGAAGCGCCTAAGAATATAACCACCGGTAAATACCCACTCAACAAATGTTTATCGACACTTTGCACCAAAAGAGCCGGTACAAAAGCATAATCCATTGGCGGCAGAAGGCACCGACCGGATAATATCCAGTGCGACTTCTTCGGGGTTTACAAACCTGGGTAAACCTAAAACAGGATATGGAGGATCAACAGGATGAATAGCCATTTGCAAACCATATTCTTCTGCAACAGGCACAACCTGTTTTAAAAAAAAGATTTTGCCTTAATTATTTTGTATTAATGCACTCATAATTTTTTAATGCAGCAAGCATCTGTTCAGCCATGAAATATCTTTTAGTGCGATAGATCAATATACCATTCAAGGTGACTTGTTTTCTCAAGTCATTTTAAATAATTAACCCGTGCTTACGCCACTTACAGATGCCATAAACAATATGAAAGTGATTGAAGCTGTTTTTGAAAGTGCAAAAAAGGGAGAATGGAAAAATCCCGGTTTTTTAATTTTTGTAATTTGCCGCCGCAAGCTTTCAACTAATTCTTTTATCTTCATCATCAACATACAGGTTGTTATGAAACGCTTACTGCTGATCTTATTTGTTTTACTGAACTTTAACTCCAAAGTTTTTGCCCAGAAAAAACCTTTGCCCAATATCATATTGATAATTGCCGACGATCTTGGTTATAGCGACCTGGCTTCTTACGGAAATAAAAATATCCATACACCCAATATTGATGCACTGGGGTCAGCAGGCGTTCGCTTTACACAGGCATATGTAACAGCGCCCATTTGTGCACCTTCCCGTATGAGTATTATGACGGGCCGCTACCAGCAAAGGTTTGGCAGTGAGTTCATGCCTTATGATAAGTTTGATCCTTCAGTTAAGAAAAAAATCTCCAGGAATTTTTTATCCGGTAAGAAAAAAACAGAAGGGCTGAAAGCATTGCACCCGGATTTTTTATTGAGCCGCTCTGAGTATGCAACTGATATTCCTGCCAATGAAATAACCATTGCCGGTTTATTAAAGCCGGCGGGATATACTACCGGCATGATCGGCAAATGGAACCTCAGTTCTTCGCCGGATGTGTTTCCTGATCAGCATGGTTTTGATTACAGTTATTATTTTGACGGAGCGCTTACCAGGTATGTGGATGACCCGGTTGATACCAGTCGTTATATCAGTCAGCATTTGCCCTGGGCATTTTCTGAAATTCCGGCCTGGGCACCCAGGCAAGGATCTACTGCGATAAGAGAAGGAAGAACAATTGTAAGTGATACCGGTTATCTTACCTTTTCATTTGCCAATAAAGGCGTTGAATTCATTGAACGCAATAAAGCAAATCCTTTCTTTCTTACACTTTCTTTTAATGCACCACATGATCCATTCCAGGTTCCAAAAGAATATTTCGACAGGATACATGGTGTAACCGATACAGTAAAACGTGTTTACTATGGCATGATAGAAGCATTGGATGATGCCATAGGGAATGTTTTACAAAAATTAGAGCAGGAAAAACTGACTGAAAACACAATGATATTCTTCATCAGTGACAATGGCGGTGCCAGTTACACAAGGGCAACGGATAATGCGCCTTTGCGTGGAGGCAAATGCACTCATTTTGAAGGAGGGCTTTCGGTTCCGTTCTTTATTAAATATCCCGCAGCATTCAATACAGGCCAGGTATACCATAATGCTGTATCATCACTAGACATTTTTTCAACTATTGCTGCGGTAACAGGTGCTGCGTTACCGACCGGCCGTGTTTATGATGGTGTGAACCTTCTCCCCTTTTGCAATACAACTGCAGGTTTACCACATGATGAATTTTTTTGGCGAAGCGGTTACTCTAAAGCGTACCGCAAGGGCGACTGGAAATTATATGTGAATGAAAAAAACAAAGTACAATACCTTTTTAATATTGCTGAAGACCGGGAAGAAAAAAATGACCTCTCTGCAACCAGGCCCGATAAATTAAAAGAGTTAATGGACGCCCTGCAACAATGGGAGAAAAAAAATACCATCAGGCCATTATGGCCAAGCGCTGCTGATGTAATGATAGAAGTGAGAGGGAAACGATTTCGCTTTCCGAGTTAAACAAAATTTACCTGGCAACACACCTGAACCCCGTATGCTCCAAACCCGTATCCGGCGAGGTCATCATACGGGAACTGACCCGGTAGCCTTTACAATAAGAAGCATTACATAAGAACGAACCACCACGAACTACTTTTTTAGCAACTGCAGCTTCCATAGGGTCATAGCTTTTTGATGGGCCTGTTGGGTTTAAACAAAATGCTGTTTTTACAGTTTCATAATAACCTGCATCATACCAATCGCTGCACCATTCCCATACATTGCCGGCCATATCATATAAACCGTAACCATTTGCTGTAAATGATCGTACAGGCGCCGATCTCTCAAACTTATCCCAGCCGGTATTTTGATTGGGAAAATTTCCCTGCCAGGTATTTGCTTTGGGAATTCCGGTTTCCACATCTTCATTTCCCCAGGGATATTTTTCATTTTGTTTTCCACCCCTCGCTGCAAATTCCCATTCTGCTTCGGTAGGTAACCGTTTGCCAACCCATGTGCAATAAGCCATTGCATCATCCCATGATATATGCACAACAGGATAATTTTCTTTCCCATCAATATTACTACCTGTTCCCTGCGGATGTTTCCAGCTGGCCCCCTTCTTCCATACCCACCATTGCGATGCATCATGTAATGAAACCGGGTGTGTTGGCGCTGTAAACACCAATGATGCAGCAACTAATACACCATCACCGGGTTTTAAGGTGCCGGGCGGTAATTGTTTTTTCATTTCATTCCAGTCAGGGGCTTTTTCAGCAGTGGTGACATATCCTGTTGCATCTACAAATTTTTTGTATTGTGCATTGGTAACTTCAGTTACATCCATCCAAAACCCATCTACTTTTACTTTGTGCTGTGGATATTCATCAGGCCTGCCCTCCTCATCTCCTGCTCCCATCATGTATTCGCCGCCATTAATGAATATCATGCCCTCATGTGAAAATTTTACACGGGTGATTTTTATTGTATCCGTTACAGATGGCCAACGGGAAGGTAAATTTCCTTCGCAGGATATGGCACTGTCTGAATGGGCCTCTCCTGGTTTATGATCCAAATGATTACAGCCCAAAATAAATATTGGTAAAATTGCCAGGCAAAACCCGGATCTATATTTCGGCATACAACGCAATAGTATCTGTTTTTTCAATGCAAAGATTATATTATTTTGATACCAATAGCAAGCGGATCCGAAGTGTGAATTTTTATTAAAGCGGAGATTGAGTGGCTTTGGTTCTTAAGAAAACGAAACAGGACGTAAGAAGAAAAAGTATCTGCAATATTTATTGCTGCTGCTAATTAATTCCCTATCATTAAAATACTTTTGAACCCGTTCAGCCCGTCGGGCTCCCGATAAGGGTTATCAATATCTTCCATCCAGGTCTTGTCATCTACAAAAAATTTGTATTGATAAGTCCCCTTGGGCAGCATAGGAATTTCAATTTTCCAAAGGCCGTTTGCAGACGGTTCCATTATTAAAGAATCATGTGCCCAGTGATTAAAAGTTCCGGCTAAAGAAATATGGGAAGCACAGGGATTTTTAATGTAGAACTCAATTGCTTTTTTTCTTTTGTTTATGAAAGGTGAAGTGTGTTGTTTCATAGCAAACAAATTTTATAAAGTTTAAGCGAAATAAATTTTGCTTTCCTGGATGCGGTTCATATCTTTCTTCCGGTAAAAGTTACGCCGTTTTATTCTGATTTTTATACACTTATCCTGATTTGTTTGCAGATGTGAATATTTTGTGATTTAGCTTTCGTAGCAACACTATTCGTTCCACCGGGGTCTCCCCCCGTCTTCGCTTGCTATAGTGGGGTAATTTAACTATGCGCTTGCCCAGGTATCACCAACAACGAAGAATAGCCCCCTATTCACCCTTCATCCACACCACCAGTTTCCTGTTATTAAAAGAGCGGCCGGTCTCCAGCAATAATTCCTTATCATTAATTCCAATTACCAGGTAACTCAATGTCATCGAAGATGCAATTTTGCTTCCTCCCAGGTCAATTGAGTCCCTATAGTTGATCCGGAGTTTGATTCCCGGTCTTTCTTCTTCATAACCCAACTTCGCATCGTTATCAACAGAAAAGGTTGCGGCAATATTCTTCATTTGTTCTACATCATAAAAGCTACAGGTACTGTCTTTACTGAAGGCTAGTACAAATTCCAGTTGTGTTTTAGCATAGTCTCTGAAATATTTTGATGTATCTTCTTTTTCTATTGCCCAGTTAACCGGGCTGGCGCTGTCCATTGCCAAAGGAGAAAGAATACCCAGCTTTATTGTTTTATAGTTTTTCCCTTTGATGGTTTTGCTTACATCCGCAACAGAACCCGGTGCCGCAGGGGTAATTATTTTTTCATTATTGGAACACGCTGTAAATAATACAGCACAAACAAATACAAAAGATAAATATTTCATGTAGTATAATTTTTTGTAAGGTAATTTCTAATTGATACCACGGTTATACCCACCAGCAGGTATTTTTTTTTGCTTTATCATTCCACCATGCCTCTTTGCAAAAGGGTAGTTCGCCAGCAGATATATGCAGATCTTCAAGGCAGTTTAATATGGGAATAAAAGCTGAACAAATCGCCCCTGAAGGGCCGTGTTTTTCGAAAGGTTTTTATTAACTTACGTGACTACTAGACCCCCAGCCAGCATAGAACGTTCAAACTGAGAAAAATGCTCATTTATTTTCTATTTGCCATATTGATCATCCTGATAGTAGCCCTGATAATCTACCTGGCCAGGTCAAATAAAATAATTCAAAAAGGGTTTCACCGGCATTTAGACAGCAGGCTCGATACAATAAAGAACGAAATTGACAGCTATGAAAAAAGCAGGTCAGATTCTTATTTAAAAGAGTGGCAAATACAAAATGAAGTAAACATCAGGAGGCAAGCCATTGCTTCGCAAACCCGGCAAATAACAAACGAGATAGCTAAAGAGACAAATCTGCTGAACGAAAATTTCAGCTATAACCCCAGGGATATAAAATTCATCGGTAAATACATTGACCTTATTGTATTTGACGGTGCTGCCGATGAAGAAGAAGTATCGATCTATTTTTTAGAGATAACCAAAGCCAATAATGGAAGCACTTCGGAATATAAGAACAAAGTTTGGGCCGCCATTAATAAGCGGAAATTTAACTGGAAGGAGATCAATTTTTAAACATGATAGAAAAAGAAATAGTAATAGCCGTTATCATTTCAGTATGCATAATCATCTGCATTATCGCATTCATTTACCTGCGGCGAAAAATTATTTCGATGTCTGTTGAAATGATGAGCGCTTACGAACAGGATGATGTTTTTATAAATAAAGTTGAAGAATTTAGAAAAGAGCTCATGGCCGGGTACCAGTTAAAAACAGAAAAAGATAAAACTGTTTTAAAACAATACTTTATTGAAGACGCCTTCAGGAGAAGCAAAAATATAACCAAAGGGAAAATTGCCGGGCACCTTGCCCCTTTCCTGGGTAACAATTGCCTGAAACCTTCCGAAGTTGTTTACCTGGGTAGCCCGATTGATATGATCTCTTTTACAGGTATAGAAAGCAAAGAAGATATAGTACTGGATTTTATCGAGGTTAAAACGGGTAATTCATCATTAAATAAAAAACAAAAACTTATACGCAATGCTATTAATGCCGGCAGGGTTTATTACAGGGTGGTAAATATCGAAAATAATTGACCCGGGGACCAGTTCCGGAATTTAAGCATGCATTATACTAAACCATACAAAGAATATGAAATTTCTATCTCTTGAGCCATTTGTTCCCTCAGGCAATAATTTTGAAAGCGCAAAACAGTTTTTCCTGGCATTAGGTTTTAAGATCAACTGGGATGCAGGCGGGTATATTGGTTTTGAAAGAGACGGATGCAGTTTCATTCTGCAACATTACAACAACAAAGAATTTGCTGAAAACTTCATGGTAAGCGTGAAAGTAAGTAATGTGGAAGAATTCCGGAAGGAAGTAATTGAAAAGCAATTGCCTGAAAAATTCGGCATAAGTATAAGCCGTATTACAGAACAGCCTTATGGTAAAGAAGTCAACATCATTGATATTGCAGGGGTTTGCTGGCATTTTGTTGAATAGTAAAGTATTTACCGTTTCTCTTTATTATAACCCACGCTCCATTATGAAATATATTGCCTGGATACTCTCAGCGGTGAACCTCTACCTGGGTTTACATAGCTTTCTTAATGCAATACATGTATTGAATACCAGTAAATATTCTCAAACTGCCACTATTCTCTTTACCATACTCTTCCTTACAATGGGAGGAGCCGGACTTTACTTTTCAATAACGAAAAGCAATATTAAACCTGCATTACTGGTTAGTATTGGCCCATGGGCAATTGCCCTTTTATTCCTGTTGTTCAATATGATTACACAGGATTATAAATGAATAATTAAAAGAGTGCTGGAAAGAGTGGCATTGGGTTGATCCTATGCATACAGACCATGATATTGCCTAAAGGAAATTAGTTAAGCCCCACGAAAATGATTTTTGTCAGCCGCATTACTTACGCCTGTCATGGTTTAATCAGTTTACTTTTATCAACTTGCATAGATAAATTTTATGCAGATAAATAAGCCCCCCGTAACAATTTTATTACAATACCTGCAGGTCATTTTATTTTCTGCAGTAATTCTGTACTTTGGAAAAATACTCTTTATCCCCTTGTTCTTCGGGTTGTTAATTGCTATAATTATGTTTCCTGTCTGCAAATGGCTGGAACAAAAAGGATTGAATAAAAGCCTTGCCATTACCACCTGCCTGCTCATCATTACAATACTTTTTGCGGCTTTACTTGTGTTATTACTATGGCAACTGAAAGTATTCAGTAAAGACGCCCCTGCTATATTTTCAAAATTCGAAGCTTCAGTAAAACAATTCCAGGTATGGTTGTCTGAAAATGCCGGTATAACGGCCAATATACAGGATGGCTGGAGTAAAAAAATTAGTGATTCATTTCCAGGCCTGTTAAGTTCTGCTTTTCAAACTACTGCAAACACACTGTTCATTCTTTTTCTGACTCCTGTATATACTGCCCTGTTTTTGTATCACCGAAAAATATTTATTCAATATTTAAAATCAATTACACCGGGTAAATATCAACATCAACTTGATAATATTCTGCTGCAAACCATTCATACCTATTTTAATTATATAAAAGGGATGGTCCTGGTTTATATTATTGTTGGTATACTAAATAGTATCGGGTTGCTGGCTTTGGGGGTAAAACATCCATTGCTGTTTGGTATGCTTTGTGCCATCATGACCATCATTCCCTATATTGGGATTATCATCAGTGCTTTATTACCTATTTCTCTTGTATGGATGGATACCGGCAATATCTGGTATCCACTTGGTGTAATAGCTTTGTTTGTTTTTGTACAATACCTTGAGGCCAATGTAATTTTTCCCAAAGTAGTGGGTACACAATTGCACGTAAGTACTTTAGCTATGTTGGTTGCTATTATTACAGGAGGTATTATTTGGGGAGTGGCCGGTATGGTATTGTTTATACCCCTTGTGGCAATCCTGAAGATCATTTCCGATAATATTGAAGAATGGAAACCGATCAACCTGTTGTTGAGCCGTAACTAATTAACCCCGATGCACTATAATCTCACAGGAATTCTTTGAATAAAAAATTCATATAGTTTCATCAGTAGCCATTCTACTGCTTCGCTGCCATATTTGCCGAGCAGTATTACTAACAATATCATGGCAAACCAGGAAGCAGCCTGATCATATCTTATTTTATGTGCTGTTCTCATAAAAGGATTTTACATTTTTCATACAGAATTATTTTTCATGGCCCTTCGGCAGGCGGAGGTACTTCATAAGGAGGTATCTCAAAAGGATCCTCGTCAGGTATTATATCAGGATCTTCGTCTGGAATAAGCGGATCTTCCGGATCAACGGGTTGAGGTATATCCGGAATTTTTCCCGGTGTTGGAATTTCAACTGGCTTACCCGGTGTTTTTTTTGTTCCCATAATAATTGATTGACCATTTCAAATAGCCGTAAAAAAGATAATACTCAAAGTAAATTATTTTTATTCCTGTTATCAATGAGAATTATCAGGGTCTTTATTGATGTCCGTCATTATTGACCAATGCGCCGCCGGTTACCTTTATAACAATTAAAACCCAGGATCATGTTAGGACAACTCAATGATATGCAGGTCAGGAACATACTCTCCAGCCAGGTAGTTGGAAGATTGGGTTGCACAGATGGGAAGCAGCCTTATATTGTACCCGTAACCTATACCTATGATGGTAAATACATTTACGGACAAACCAATGAAGGAATGAAGTTGAAGCTGCTTCGTAAAAACCCAAATGTATGTTTTGAAATAGATATGATGACAGACATGCAGAACTGGCAAAGTGTGATTGTGTTTGGCAAATTTGAAGAGTTGAAAAACAAAGAAGCTGAAAAAGCGAAGGAAATACTCTTTGGCCGTGTATTTCCACTGATGACAAGCAGCACTATACATGCACACGAGCATAAAGTGTCTGCACAAATAGATGATAGTAACCGGGTGAAATTTGTACTTTACAGGATCAAAATTAATAAAATGACAGGCCGGTTTGAAAAACAATAAATGTGCAAATAGTTCATGTATTATCCAAAACACAGAGCCTCTCCCGGGTATTCAGCCCTGAATAAAGTAAAATTGATACGTGGAGGTAAGGAGTACTTTGATCTGCTTTTGCATTTGATCAACCAGGCTTCCGAAAGTATTCACCTGCAAACTTATATTTTTGACGATGATGAAACGGGTATCCTGGTTGCTGACGCTTTAAAAGCTGCTGCTAAAAAAAATGTGCAGGTTTACCTGCTGGCCGATGGATATGCTTCGCAGGTAATGTCAAAAAAAAATATTGATGAACTGAGGGTATCCGGTATTCATTTTCGTTTTTTTGAACCCTTCTTTAAAAGTAAAAACTATTATTTTGGCAGAAGAATGCATCATAAAGTATTTGTTGCTGATGCAAAATTTGCTATTGTGGGTGGTGTAAATATTGCCAACCGGTATAATGATCTTCCCGGAGACCCTGCCTGGCTTGACTTTGCCCTATTTGCCGAGGGTGATATTGCAAGAGAACTTTGTGTACTTTGCTGGAAGACATGGAAAAATTTTCCTGTAAAAATGGGTATTACGCCATGTGAAGAAAAACAGCTTGTGTTTGATTTTAAGGAAACTGAAAAAAGCCTGATAAGAATGAGGCGCAATGACTGGGTAAGGCGAAAAAATGAGATATCGGCATCGTATATTGAAATGTTCAGGCATGCTCAGTCAGATATTACAATCTTGTGCAGTTACTTTTTACCGGGGAAAATAATCCGCAGGTTATTAAGTAATGCAGCTAAACGGGGAGTAAGAATAAAAGTGATTACCGCAGGCCCTTCGGATGTTATGATGGCGAAGCGTGCAGAACGTTGGCTTTACGACTGGCTGTTGCGGAATAAAATTGAACTCTATGAATACCAACCAACGATTTTACATGCAAAAATTGCCGTTTGTGATGGTGAGTGGTTTACCATCGGCTCTTACAATGTTAACAATATCAGTGCGTATGCCAGTATTGAGCTTAACCTGGATGTCCGCAATACGGATTTTGCTAAACAGGTTGAACAAAAGCTGGAAACCATCATCCAAAATGACAGTATACTAATCACTAAAAAAGAACATGCCCAGTCAAGGAACATTTTTAAACAGTTTATACGCTGGTGCTCTTATGAAATTATCCGTGTTGTCTTTTACCTGTTGACCTTTTATTTTAAGCAAAGAAATTAACCGGTATTTTAATCTTTTTATTTTAACCGGATGAAGGGTAAATAACATCATTTTCTGAAAACCTTACCTAATTTTTCTCCTGCTTTCTCCGCAAATTTTTTAGCAAGTAAACTAACCCCGTATGTGAATGAGCTTTTTAAAATGTTGTCATCATTCATATTTTCTGCCGTCTTGTTTTTAAAAATGCTGCCAATGGCGTCTTTGGCAATATTACCTGGCCGCAGGGATTCTTTTACTTCTTTCCAGTTAACCCGTATCTTATTTTCCAGGTCCTGCTGTTCCTGCTTTATCCGTTTTTTTTCGGCTTGTAATTGTTTAATATTTTTAATCCTCTTCATCGTCATTGCTGAATAACTGCTTTATTAATGCGTTCATTACCGGCAGGCGAATAATCCTTCCTCTTGCTTTCCATATCACTACTCCTGCCAACAGGTACAAAAAAGCCACAATGAGGAACCCGGCCCATGTTTTTCCAATCCATTCGCCTAATCCGAATGACAATGCAATACCGGCAAAGATCATAAAGAAGAAAAATACAACCGCCACTACCATTCCGGCCACTACATTTGCAATAACAACAGAACTTTTTTCCGCTACGTTTAATTTTACAGATTCAACCCTTGTATTTACATACTCTTTTATTGTATCTGCCAGTTCTTCTATTTTGGCAAAAGCCTTTTCCATTATGATAGTTTTTAATTACCAGTCAAAATTTTTACCCCGGTCTTTTCAGGCAAATTCTTCAACTTTTCCCCTTACTGTTTTTTCTATATCCTCCTTAAGATCACTGAATTTTTCTTTACCCTTGCGGAATTTATCTTTCATGTCATCTGCGATCTTCCTTCCCTGTTCATTGATCTTTTTTCTTGTTTCACTGCCTTTATCAGGTGCGAACAAAATGCCCAATATAGCACCTGCTGCAGCTCCGGCAGCAAATGCTGTAAGTATCTTACCTGTATTATTCATAAAATTTATTTTTAGCTTAATAACTGCCTGCAAGTTAACAGCAAGCCTGTTTTATAAGAATGACAGCCCTCATATTTTAAATTGATTCAAATCAGCATAACGGGTATGCAATATTGCCCGGGTTATTTGATGCATTTTTATACAAAGAACCGGTTCTTACCATGAACCCTGATATAATTACAAAAGTTATTGGTGTAGCGCCATCACCGGAACATGGCTATGCAATACCAATTGTTTTGTATGGCTTTTATGGGTCAGTTTATCCATCAGTCCATGTCGCTTTGGCAACACAACCAGCAGGTCAATATGATTCTTTTCAGTAAAATCCATAATACCCTCATCTACATTTTCATTACTGATAAAGTGATACTTTGGGTTTAGGTTCCCCAGCATTTCCTGCATCATTCCTGATTCAAAAACTATATCCGCATCAAATATTTCTCTCTTCCCGGTATTCAGGATATGTAGTTCTGCATGAAAGTCATTTACCAGCATTCTGATTTCATCAATTGGTGTTGATTCAACAACTTCATTCAGGTCGCTTGCGAGGCCGATTTTTTTAACCGCTGAAAAAGCAGCATCAGGTGGCACAGTAATTATTGGCCACATCAGGTGCTTCATAGCATGTACGGCATGGCTGCCAAACAGCAAATGATCTGCAGCAGTTGTACCCTGGCTTCCCATTACTACTGCATATGGTTTTATATTTTCACAAACTGTTTTCAATTCACTAAAAAAATTACCCATCCTTACTTCTGTTCCAATATTGATCTTGCCGTTTACTTTCTGATTCAATTGATCCTTAAGATCACTGATGTCTTTTTCCGTACTCCGGAGCATATCTTCAATATTCATAATCACCGGCAGATCACTATAGCTGATTGGCACCTGGAATACATGCAACAATAACAGGTCTGCCTTAATTGATAAGGCCATATCTGTTGCATACGCAGCTGCATTTAAAGCAGCAGGAGAAAAATCTGTAGCTAAAATTATTTTTTTCATAAAACTGTTTTTTTTAATTAATAATATTGTATCAGGGCAATATGATGATGGTCTTTCAGCAGGCCTTCGTCCACAAACTCCACATCACCTCCATGTTCCAGCACTTTTTCCATCACATCATCCACCGCATCTTTAATATAAGAGAACCTGTTGTAAGGCTCAATTGCTTTATAGATGATCTCGTCAGCGCTTCCACGTTCTGCTGCATACATATAGTTTTTTTCAACCAGCAGCAGGCGCCCTTTCTGACTCATGGCCTCACGCCATACATCCCTCATACCAACGGCCAGTTTCTTTTTTCCCGCTGCTTCATCCAGTTGATTCAACAGGTCTTTTTGCTTTACTTTTTGCCAGTTGGTAATGTATGGCTCAAGTTTTTCTTTTAGATCGGGTAAGGTTGCATCTTCATAATTTCCGGGTATATATTCAATTACTGCTCCTGTATGTTTTGTCAGCTTCTTAAAATGCCCAATTATTTTTTCAGTACCCAAAACAAAAAGTGGTAACGGATATGCCTTAAGAATAATTTCCAGTGTGTTATCAATGTGAGAAAGAAATTTATCCATTACTATTTCTTTTCTTTCAGACATATCTGAAAAATTTGCCACTCTCCCCGGTAAATCATTCTCGTAAGCATGTACAGATTCCGGTGTATTGGATATTATCCGTACAAAACTGGCAGAGTTGCCCAGGTACATCTTGCTTTTATCGCTGCTCAACAGCAATAAAAGATATTTGTGCAATTGTTTTTTGCAATATACCAGGTCACGGATCTCAAATGATTCATCAACGATCAGTTTTTCTTCCACAGCTATATCCAGGTATAGTACTTTTTCAAAAACCGGCGATACATAAATAGCAATACTTTTTTTATAGGTATTAAAATTCAGGTTTTTAATGACAGTCTTTAATTTCTGCATCACCAGTATACCCATCTCATCCGGGTAATTTGCCGTCAATTGCTGTTCTATTTTATCTAATGCCATTTTAAGTGAATAAATCAGTTCAGTTTTGGACTTCATTTTCGGCTCAAATGGCAAGATGATTGATACGGCAGGCCGATAGTGTACTGCCTCCATCACTTCCCGAATTTCGGGGGTTACAACCGGGTTCATAACGATGTGTTTAGAGAACGAAACTACTTTTTACCATGCAGCAAAACACTGACAGTTATCATCAAAACCTTTGATTATCCTCACTTATAGAAAATGAGGTTTGGCGAAAACAGAATAATACCGGTTAATCCCCTTTTATCCTGTTAACAAAAGCCCTGATGGCCTGCAGATTCCATCCCGTAAACCTGCCCCGCTGAACGACCAGTGAGTTTTCTCCGGGGTGCTGAATAAAATAATAAAACACAAATTTACCCCGTGGATATTGCCAGCCAATGATCTGGCCAAAACGAAGGTCGTTAAATACCAGGGTATCGTTCCACTTTTCTACAGTATAAAACCGGCGGGAGAAACGGATAAGTTGTTGTATATCTTCATGAGCGTTAACAGGCCGCAACAAAGAGTCATTGCGTGAAAAATATTGAAAGGCAATTTCCTTTTTACTGTCAAATAAAGAACGAAACCCAACATGATAGCCGCTGTCATTACCGGCCACTACATACCACAACCAGTTTTGTAAAGGCGCAGGTGTTGTAAAATACCGGGTATAACTGACTTGTTGTTTTTCCAGGATGTTCTTTACATCCGTATCGATCTGCGTTTTATTAAACAGACAATACAACAAATACAAAGCACTAAGACCAAGTCCCATCCCCCACCATTTTTTTCGCTTAGGCAACCCCCGCTTTAAATATACAAGGGCTATACAGGCAATACCAGGCCAAATAGAGAAAAATGGGTCGGCTACATAAATTGCATTGAATGAAATCCGTTTGTGACTGAATGGTTCGAACCAGCCAACACCATAATTATTAAAGGCATCAATAAAAATATGGATGAAGATCACTCCGCCAAAAAATAAAATCCATTTCCGCAGCCGGATATCATGTGGCCTGTGAAAACGTTCAGCAAGTAATGCAAACAAAGGTGTTATGATTGCACAAAACAAAAATGAATGGGTGAATCCACGATGGGCCAGCAAGTTTGAAGACGTATTCATCCAGAATGAGGTTATAAAATCAATATCCGGGATACTTTGGGCCATAGCTCCCCAGAGCATCGCTTTTTTGCCCAGGGTCTTTCCGGCAAAAGCTTCGCCCATGCAGGCTCCAAGGGCAATGTGGGTAAGTGAATCCATGACTAAGGTTTATTGATTCATATCTTATCTTTAGCATGTTTTATTTTCAGAATGGCTTTTATTTCTTCCATCAGATCCACCTGTGTTTTCTGGATATCAAAAAGAGTTTTCATCTGTTCAGTCATCAGCAGGTCTAACTTTCCATGCAGGTTACGAACTTCTATTTCTGATTTAAGGTTTATCAAATAATCATTTACGGCCCGTTGCCGGTCCTTTTCTTCCTTCCGGTTTTGGCTCATCATAATGATCGGAGCCTGCAATGCAGCAATGGTTGACAACAGCAGGTTTAATAAAATAAAAGGAAACGGGTCAAACGGTTTGCGGAGCAGGTATACATTTATAACGATCCAGAGGATCATAATAAAAGCAAAAGCAACAATAAATTTCCAGCTACCGCCAAAACCAGCCACTTTATCAGCCAGGCGGCTTACAAATGGAGGGTTCCTGTCTTCAAACTCAAGCAGTTTTTCCGATAGCAATTTTTCTTCTTCAATGGCTTTCTGAACAATCTCATTTAATTTTTTTAGCTGATCATTTTCGGTATTCAGTAATTGCTCCAGCCTTTCCTTTTTCATGCAAATTTTTTTCAAAGCTATCCATAAGCAGGCCTCTTTAATATGATGGATATTAGTTGTATTACTGATAGTAATCAAACTTAACTGCACTATCGGGCTGTTGTTTTGAATTAAAACCACAAACAGTTTTAAAAAGACAACGATAAACCATGAAGTATTAATTCCGGGATGTTGGAAAAAATCATGAACCTTATGTAAAAAGTAGAGTTGAATTATTTACCAGGCACATATCCAATTATTTTCCGGTAGAGTGAACATACTTTCCATGCCAAAATATGCAGGCATGCTCAGCGAAATGGACCTGAGGAAAAAAGAAGGCGAAATGATAATTGGCTTTTTACAAAAAGAAGATTACCTGGTTTTGCCTGATGAATGTGGAAAACAAATTACGAGTGAAGAGCTGGCAGGGGTTATGGTGTATATGATGCGATAATGAAAAGGCCAATGCTCAATGGAGTTTATCAAAACTGGTTTTCCCTCATTAACTGTTGCACTGATCCTGTCCCAACCGGTGTGCATTGCAATGCCATGATTAGGGTAGAGTGTAATACCCCGGACTGAAACAATCAGGTTACCGTATCAAAATAATACTCCCCTTTAACTGGAATGCTTCTTTCAGGCCGGTGCCTTTGACAACGTATATATAAGTTCCTGGCGGTGCTGCAATACCTTTATAAGTACCATCCCACCCTTTAGTGATTTCAGCAGTTTTAAAAATTTCGTTTCCATACCGGTCATAAACAGCCAGTATATCCAAATGAAAAAATATGCCGGGAGGAATACGGAAAATATCATTCTTACCATCGCCATTGGGTGTAAATGAATTGGGAAAATAGATTTTATTGAAAACAATAACTGCCAGGGCCTTACTTACTGTACAATTATTTGAAGCCGTTACCTGCAATTGATAAACTGTGGTTTTTAAAGGACTAGCAAAAGGATCTAAAATTGACGGATTATTTAAACCGGTGGATGGTGTCCATAAATAATCAACAACATCCCCGTTAATAACAGCGTTTAACTGGATGGAACTGCCTTCTGCTATTTCCGGGCTGGCAGGGTGAAATGATATTTCTGGCAAAGGTTTTACAACCATCGTAACCGTATTGGAATTAACAAATTTTGTATTGGGACATGTCTTGATGGTATTCATGATACAAAATACCTGGTCGCCGTTTTTAAGCTTGTTACTTGTGTAAGTAGGCCTGTTTCCCCCGGTAAGTTCCCCGTTTAATTTCCATTGATAAGAAGGAGCAGTACCGGTATTTGCCGGAATTGTTGTAAAAGTAACTGCATCAGCAGGGCAAATATTATTGGCCGAAGCTGTAATATTTAAAGTGGCGGGCAAGGACAGCGGATTATAAATAAATCCCGGAATTGTATCAGTGCCTCCGGGAGTAACTACGCTTATATTCCCGGAAACTCCATTGCCAACAACTGCATCAATACTTGATCCGGAACGTATGGTAAAAGAAGCAGCCGCTACATTGCCAAAGTAAACCGCACTTGCCCCGTCAAGGTTACAGCCATTAATGCTTACAACATCACCGCTACATGCAATAGCGGGAGAGAATGAAGCAATTGAAGGAATGCATACGTTATTATATTGTGTTGCCCCATCTTTTGACCAGCCGTTATAACCGGCAGCTTCCATTGCATCATCAACCTGTATGCAACTGAGGTTAGCATTATTGGTTGCATTCATTACAGTGATGTTTCTGTTGAACCCGTTCCTGATGTTTAAACAGCTAAGCAGGTTATTGTTGCATCTTAATTCCGTCAGTGATTTTTTTTTCGAGATATCCAGCTTAGTTAACCTGTTATCCTGGCATCTTAAATAAATCAGTTCGGGGTTGTTATCCAGGTCAAGGTTTGAGAGTTGGTTACCAGCACAATCCAAAGTTCTTAAATTGGTGTTTTTTGTAACATCCAGATTTGAAAGCAGGTTATTAAAGCAGGAAAAAAAATATAAGGAACTGTTTTTTGTAACATCCAGCGTTGTCAGTAGGTTATCCGAGCAACTGAAACTGGTTAAAAGGGCAATTTTTGAGATAGTTAAACTTGTCAGTTTATTCCGGTCACAACTTAATGCAGTTATCACTGTATTTTTTGAAACATCCAGGCTGGTAAAAAAATTGGTACTACATCCAAGAGCTATTAAGGCTGTATTTTTTGTAAGATCAAGAACCTGCAGCTGGTTATCATCACAATAAAAACTTCCTAAAAGGATATTTTTTGTTACATCCAGGCTGGTAAGCCTGTTATTGGTACAGGATAAATTAGTAAGCGCCGTATTTTTTGAAACATCTAAATCAATTAATTGATTACGGTCGCAGAGTAAACTTTTTAAAGCAATATTTTTTGTCAGGTCAAGCCTGGTTAAATTATTATTATTGCATGCCAGGCTCTGTAATGAAACAAAATCCTGAATACCGGTGAGATCAGTTATGTTTTTGTTGGCTACATCCAGTGATCTGACACCGCTGATATTCGACCTGGGAACATTGCCATTTACCGGTGCAACATCCAGTCCCAGATTTATTAGTTCCTGCTCAAACTTAGGATCGGGAATTAGCGTAATTTGTGCATATACCAACCCTGTATTGTTAGCTAAAAACACGATTAAGAATAAAACCGGTATGACACTTTTTCTGATCATGAACACTTTACATAAAGACCTATTGATGTTGATATAAGCTGCACCGGGGAAATGCTGTTTTGCTTTAAATACACAAGACTAACTTTATCTGAACAACTTATTAACATATCCTGTTCCGCAAATTACTGTGACAGGTAAACATTTACAATATTGTTAAAAAAATCTGGGATAAAACAAGGCTAAACCGGCCGATATATTCGCCTGAGGTATTGGCTCAGAGACTTAGACCAGGAACCCGGTGTAAGTTAAAATAAAATCTCTGTTTGTTGCACTTTCTTATTTTTACCACATGAAATTTCAATTATGGACGATCGGTAAAAATCATGAGCCTTATGTGAAAGGGGGAGTTGAATTATTTACCAAACGCATATCCAATTATTATCCTGTAGAGTGGAACATACTACCCATGCCAAAACATGCCGGCATGCTCAGCGAAATGGACCTGAAGAAAAAAGAAGGTGAAATGATAATTGGCTTTTTACAAAAAGAAGATTACCTGGTTTTGCTGGATGAAAGTGGAAAACAATTTACGAGTGAAGAGCTGGCAGGTTTTATCCAGGCAAGGGCGAATGAAAGTATAAAGAACATTGTGTTTTTAATTGGCGGGGCATATGGCGTAAGTGATGCGCTAAAGAAAAGGGCCAATTTTAAATGGAGTTTATCAAAACTGGTTTTCCCTCACCAACTGGTAAGGCTGATACTTACAGAACAGGTATACCGTGCCTGTTCCATCAACCGGAATGAAAAGTACCACCATAGTTAAAAGAATGATTTAGATTTGAATCTTAAAATGTAAATATGAATTTCCAGGATTACCCGATAACCATTGGATTAATTGTTGCGAATGTTATTTTTTCTTTGATTGGCTTTTCAAATGCGGCACTGGTTGACAAAACTATTATGTGGCCTTACCGGGTAGCAAGAGAAAACCAGTATATCCGTTTTATCACTTCGGGGTTTCTTCATGCCGATATGATACACCTGTTCTTTAATATGTTTACCCTGTTCTTCTTTGGAAGCCTTTTGGAAATATATTTTAACGTATACGGTCTGGGAGGGAACTTGGCTTACCTTGCTCTTTACTTTTTGGGATTAATAGTTTCTGATATCCCCAGCTACATCAAACACAAAGACGATTATAATTACCGGTCACTTGGTGCCTCGGGAGCAGTGGCTGCCGTGGTTTTTGCCACTATCGTATTCAGCCCCTGGAGCAGTATCTATATATATGGTGCTATAAAAATATCTGCTGCCGTGTATGCAGTTCTTTATATTATATATTGTGTGTACATGGGTAAAAAGAGCGGAGACAATATCAATCATGATGCTCATTTATGGGGCTCGTTATTTGGCCTTGCATTTACACTTGCATTGATAGCTGCATTACAGCCGGCATTATTTACGGGCATCATTGACCAACTCTCACATCCAAGTTTATTCGGAACTGATTAATTTGATCTGTAAAACCTGTTTTGTTTTACCTGTAATTTTATACCGGTCATCTATGCGTAGCCCCACCACCCAGATAATTTTTTTATTTGTTTCAATAACCCATGTCTTCTCTTTTTGTGTAAGAGACAGTTTCTGATCAATAAAAAAGCGGCTGAGTTTTTTCTTTTTGTTCATGCCCAGCGGATAAAAGTAATCACCCTGTTTCCATTGGCGGAGTAGTAAGGGGAATTTAATTTCATCAGCATTTAATTGTGCTATTGCCTGATCATTTAATATTGAATATTGTCTCGCCTCAGGCGAGATGAATATTTTCTTTACCTGCAGACTTCCGTCTTCAAATTGCAGGCTGCCTTCTCCTTCTATCAGAATATTTTGAGCTCTTATTGTTTCATTCGGTGAAATAATAAGCCAGTTCCGGTTTTTAATGACACGATGAGAAGAGGACTGGACGTACTTACCGCTATCACTTTTTAATAAATGAATGACCTCTTCAGTTTGATGAGCAGTAAAGCCATAGTCCCTGATGATCTCATAAACAATGGACGGCAAAGGCCTCGCTTTCAACAATTTTAAAACAGGGATATGAATTTCTTCCCCTTTTGGTTCCAGTAATTTCTTTTTATGCAGGCTTATCGATTGCTGATACAATATTTCGATCTCTCTAAAACGCTGCAAATTATCCTTCAGGTTATCCTCAACTTGCGGAAATACTTTTTGCAGATCAGGGATCAGCTGGTTGCGAAAATAATTTCTTGTGTATTTATCAGATGCATTGGAAGAATCCTCAACAAATTTCAGTTTATGCAGTCTGGCAAAAGCGGCAAGGTCTTCTTTTTTTGCAAACAACAGTGGCCGGATAATATTACCCTGCTTTGGTAAAATTGCTTTCAGGCCATGGATGCCTGTTCCTTTAAAGAAATTCATAAGCATGGTCTCGATATTATCATTTACCTGATGTGCAGTTACCACATAAGCAGCAACTGAAGATCCAATCAATTCCTGAAACCATTGATAACGCAGTTCCCGGGCAGCAACCTGGGTACTTAATTTATTTTTACTACTGTATTTTTCTGTATCAAATTTTTTTACAAGCACTTCTACCCCATATTTTTCTCCAAGCTTTCTAACAAAATCTTCATCCCTTTCACTCTCGGCTCCCCGCAATTGAAAATTGCAATGTGCAATCGCAAAACGATAACCGGCCTGTTTGCACAGTTCACACAGTACAGCAGAATCCACTCCGCCACTTACAGCCAGCAGTAATTTATCTTTTGGTTGAAAAAGATTTTGCTGTTTAATGTATTGTTGAAATTCTTTTAAAAATTCCATTTTATATATTTCGATCTACGCTTAAATAAAAGGTCCAAATTGGCCTGAAGTACAAGAGTGCGACGCCAATGATGTTGATTAAAGAACTGGTGCCGGGAAGAAAAAATTTCAAACATCAATCTTCACTTTCATTTCCCGGTTCCCTCTCAATTGGAGAGGGGTTGGGGTGAGGCCGTTATTCTTCTATATCTTCCAAAGCACCCTGCAATTCACTATAAGTATGATTATCGCCGGCCTTTTTAGCCTCTTCCATACCCCTGTTATAAATTCTGATGGCTTTATCAAAATCGCCGGCACGTTCTAATAATTTTCCCAAATGATAATATGACCCGATATACGTTGGTTCCCTGAGCAAAATCTCATTGAATAATTTCCGGGCATCCTCATCCTGGTCAACCTTAATGTATTCCAGTGCCAGTGCATGTTGCAGGAAACTATCCTTTCCCGATGTCTTCATATACTCCAGCAATTTTTCTATCCTGCTCATACCACAATATTTTTTTACGTTTTTTAATCAATTTATCTTCGCATCTCTTATCTTTGCATTAGTTGCATAAACAACTTATTTCAGGATTTTTTAAATTTATTGCATGAAGATCTTAGTTTGTATCAGTAAAACGCCCGATACCACGGCAAAAATAGCCTTCGCCGATAACAATACGAAATTCGCTGCTGATGGCGTTCAGTGGATCATTAATCCATACGATGAGTGGTATGCACTTGTTAGGGCTATCGAGCTAAAGGAAGCCAATGCTTCAACAGTTATTCATTTAGTTACCGTTGGCAGTGGAGAGTGCGATCCTATCATCCGTAAAGCATTGGCATTGGGCGGTGATGAAGCCATTCGTGTTAATGCAGACAGTCATGATAGTTTTTATATTGCTTCCCAGATTGCTGAAATAGCTAAACAAGGCAGTTATGATTTAGTATTTACAGGCAAAGAAACCATTGATTACAACGGCTCATCAATTGGTGGCATGGTTGCCGAATTACTTGACCTGCCCTATGTTTCTCTAGCTACTAAATTTGACCTGGAAGGAACCTCTGCTGTTATTGTTCGTGAAATTGAAGGTGGCGAGGAAACAGATAAAGTGGCGCTTCCATTAGTTGTAAGCTGCCAGAAAGGAATGGCTGAACAACGTATCCCTAATATGAAAGGTATTATGGGCGCAAGAAGTAAACCGTTAAAAGCCGTTGAACCAGTTGCTGTAGATTCCCTTACCTCAATTGCTTCATTTGATCTTCCTCCGGCAAAAGCAAGTGTTAAGTTAGTTTCTCCTGATACACCTGAAGAGCTGGTAAGGTTATTACATGAAGAAGCAAAAGCAATTTAAAAAAATTTATAAACGAATTTATATGTCAGTTTTAATTTTTCTTGATCAGTCGGAAGGGCACATAAAAAAATCATCATTTGAAGCGGCAAGTTATGGTGCTAAAGTAGCTGAATTGCTGGGTACATCTGCCGAAGCAATTGTATTAGGTACTGTAAATGATGATCTGCCGTCTCTTGGTAAATACGGTATAAAAAAAATACATACCTTAAAAAACGATGCATTAAATAATGTAGATGCCCAGGTATTTACCAAAGTACTTGCAGAAGCGGCGAAATCTATAGATGCAAAAGTGATCATCTTCTCCAATAATTTTAACGGAAAAGCAATTGCCCCAAGGTTGAGTGTGAGGTTAAAAGCCGGTTTGGTTTCAGGTGCTGTAGCCCTGCCAGAGTTAAGTAATGGATTTACCGTGAAGAAAAATGTATTCAGTGGAAAAGCATTTGCCAATGTTACTATCACTACCGATGTTAAGATCATATCGCTGAACCCAAACTCTTACAGTATAGTTACAACAGATGGTACTGCAGAAATTTCCCCATTTGCAGCAACCGTTGATGCTGCCAAAGTTCAGGTTACTGCCACCAATAAAGTAGTTGGTGAAGTTCCTTTGAGTGAAGCAGAGATTGTAGTTAGTGGTGGCAGGGGTTTAAAAGGCCCTGAGAATTGGGCATTGGTTACCGACCTTGCAAAATTATTAGGCGCTGCAACTGCCTGTAGCCGCCCGGTTGCCGATATACACTGGCGCCCACATCATGAGCATGTTGGACAAACCGGCCTTGCCATTGCGCCAAACTTATATTTTGCCATTGGTATATCAGGAGCCATACAGCATCTTGCCGGTGTAAACAGAAGTAAAGTAATTGTTGTTATTAATAAAGATCCTGAAGCCCCGTTTTTTAAAGCGGCAGACTATGGCATTGTTGGCGATGCTTTTGAAGTGATGCCTAAAATAATTGATGCGGTAAAAAAACTAAAAGGAGTATAACCCTTAAATAACTTTTATAATCAAAGCCTTCCTGCCATTTTGGAAGGCTTTATTTTTTACATTTGTTGCTTAAATCAAAAAGATGAAGAAATCTCTGATCATTTTAATTTCCTTTTTCATTATTGCTGCTGCAAATGCACAAAAAAACTTCCAGGGAGAAATCACTTACCGGCTTCATGCCAGCAATGAAGAAAAAGGAGATGCCGAATTAAAAATACTGTTTGGCGTAAATAAGTTAAAACTTCGTTTTAAAGAAAAAGAAGAATATGAAAAAGAAGACCTGTTGGTTTTGCTTGATTCTGCAGCCATGTTTACGGTAAATAAAGAAACAAAAACCTACACCAAAAAACCACTTCATGTTAATACCCCTGCCTCAAAACAGTTTTTAAAAAAATTTTTTGCCGGTTATTCATCTACCCCACTCGTCCAGGAAAACAATGGACTGGGAAATATACTTGGCGGATTAATGGGAACATCTGATATTGTTTTTTACCTGGCCGATAGTCTTTATTATAATATCCCCGCTGCTTTTATAGGTAACCGGGAACTGATAGCTATTCAAAAAAATAAGATCGTTCTTGGTGCAGAAATAAGTATCAAGAATCCATATAATGAATCAGAGGACAGCAGTTCAAAAAAAGCTAACCTGATCACTGTAGAAGCTATTGGGATCATACCAATGATAATAGATGAGGCTGAGTTCAGTATTCCGGCGGATTATGCTGACCGTAAAAATTCAGGTTACTCGCCTATTGAGGATTCAGTAGCAGTAAGTGCCCCGGAAGTAGATACTGTAGCAGTTTCTCCACCGCCCACCCTGAAAACAACACCTAAAAAGCCTGCAAAATCAACTAAAACCAAAACCCCGGTTAAATCAAGCGGCACAAAAAGAAAAGAGTAGCCATTGTTTTAGTTTTTGGAAACCATTTGTTTTTATATTTGCTCTTATTAAGAATATATAATTGGCCTCTGCCCGGGGAATTGAGATATGAAAAAAATAGAATTGGAAATAGTGGCTTTATCGCACAGCATTACACAAACGCATTCCTATGCGGTAGTGCTGGGAGAGATAAATGGTTTACGCAGACTGCCAATCGTTATTGGAGGCTTTGAAGCCCAGGCCATTGCAGTGGCACTTGAACGCATGAGCCCAAGCAGGCCCCTCACCCACGACCTGATGAAAAACTTTATGATGGCCTTTAATGTAGAATTGCATGAAATAGTGATCAACGACCTGCAGGAAGGTATCTTTTACAGCAAATTGGTTTGCAGTTCAGCCAATGATACGGTTGAGATCGATTCCCGGACTTCTGATGCCCTTGCACTGGCCGTAAGATTCGGCTGTCCCATCTTTACTTATGATACCATATTAGACCAGGCCGGTATATTAATGGAAGATGACGAAAAGAAAAAACCCAATTCACCTGTTACATCTGAAACAGGTGGCAGCGATGACCTGAAGTCTTTATCGCTGGAAGAACTTGAAGGTCTGCTTACCGAAGTGCTGGATCATGAAGATTATATCAGGGCCATTGCTATCCGTGACGAGATCAAAATCAGGAAAGGTAAATAATGGATGATGTTTTAATGAATAATTGATAATGTTTTTAACACAACCTTTCTCTTGTATTATCAGCTTAAAATTTAATCCTAAAAAATTATCCACTATCAATTATTCCATTATCACTTAATATGATTGTTTTCCCCAATTGTAAGATCAATCTCGGATTAAATATCCTCCATAAAAGAGAAGACGGATTTCATGATATTGAAACTGTATTTTACCCTGTACAATTTACAGATGCATTGGAAGTAATTACAAAATCACAAAATGATCCGGTTGAATTTACAGGTACGGGTTTGGTTGTAGATGGTAAGGAAGATGACAATATTTGTATTAAAGCTTACCGGTTATTAAAAAAAGATTTTCCACAACTACCGGCTGTAAAGATACATTTGCACAAGGCTATTCCCATGGGGGCAGGCCTGGGCGGGGGTTCTGCCGACGCTGCTTTTATGCTGAAGTTATTGAACAGTAAATTCAATCTCAACCTTTCTGCTTCCCGGCTCATAAACTATTCTCTTCAGCTTGGCAGCGATTGCCCGTTTTTTATACATAATAAGCCCTGTTTTGCAACTGGCCGTGGTGAAGTTTTGGAAGAATTATCTTTAGATCTGTCTTCTTATAAAATTGTACTGATCAATCCGGGTATCCATATAAACACTGGGTGGGCTTTTTCACAGGTTACTTGTGCTCCCGTTAAAAGATCAGTAAAAGAAATCATTCAGCAACCTGTTGAAACATGGATGGCTGTATTGAAGAATGATTTTGAGGGGCCCGTTTTTTCTGCACATCCTGAAATAAAAGAAATTAAAGAAGCATTATATCAGCAGGGAGCTGTGTATGTAGCTATGAGTGGAAGTGGCAGTACGGTATTTGGGATTTTTTCAACTCCCATTCCCGGCTCTTTATTCCCAGGAAGTAACTACTTTGTAAAAACCATAAATTAGTTTTATCTTGCACTAAATTTACAATCATTAATACGCTGTATAACATATCATCTTTCCTGCACAGCAACCTTGATCTGCTCAACCATCGAGGATAATCAGCATTTATACCCATCATATGGGTTGATCTTTCATTGACTTTATTTTCATTTTTTTTCAATTTTAATTTATGAACTCAATTATATCTGTTACCGGCAATACCCAGCATTATTTAAACCTGGAAGAAAAACATGGCGCACATAATTATCATCCGCTTCCCGTAGTATTAAACCGTGGCGAAGGTGTTTTTTTATATGATGTAGATGGTAAAAAATATTATGATTTCTTAAGTGGGTACTCAGCCGTAAACCAGGGACACTGCCATCCGAAAATTATTGCGGCATTAACTGGGCAGGCGCAAAAACTCACACTTACTTCAAGGGCCTTTCATAGTAACCTGCTGGGCGAATATGAAAAATACATCACCGGTTATTTTGGTTATGATAAAGTATTGCCGGTGAATACCGGCGTGGAAGCTGTAGAGACCGCCATCAAATTAGCCAGGCACTGGGGTTATAAAGTAAAAGGTATTGAGCAAAACAAAGCAAAGATCATTGTATGTAGTAATAATTTTCATGGAAGAACGACGGGTGTTATCTCTTTCAGTAATGATACAACTGCCACAACCGATTTCGGCCCTTTTATTCCAGGTTATGAAACAATTCCCTTCAATGATCTGCTTGCATTGGAAAAAGCACTGCAGGATAAAACAGTTTGTGGATTTTTATTTGAGCCCATCCAGGGCGAAGCAGGTGTGGTTGTTCCTGATGAAGGTTATTACAAAGGAATAAGGACATTATGTACAGAATATAATGTTTTGATGATTGCTGATGAAATACAAACCGGGCTGGCAAGAACCGGAACCATGCTGGCTTGCGATCATGAAAATGTGCGTCCCGATATGTTGATCCTGGGCAAAGCATTAAGTGGTGGTGTGTTGCCGGTTAGTGCTGTATTAAGCGATGATGAAATTATGATGACGATCAAACCGGGTGAGCATGGCAGTACTTATGGCGGCAATCCATTGGCTTGTGCTGTAGCCATAGCTGCTTTAGAGGTTTTAAAAGACGAAAACATGGCAGCAAATGCAGAAACCATGGGCATGTTGTTACGCAGCGAATTAGAAAAATTAAATTCTCCGTTTATCTCAAATGTAAGAGGCAGGGGTTTATTAAATGCAATAGTTATAAAACACACTAACCCGGATGCTGCATGGGAATTATGCCTGGCATTAAAAGAGAATGGTTTACTGGCAAAACCCACACATGGTGACAAGATACGTTTTGCACCGCCACTCACTATAACTAAAGAACAGGTACTTGAATGTGTTGCAATTATTGATAAAGGGTTACAACAACTTACTTAAAACTGATATCAGTAAGTTATTGTACTAATATTTATCGTTGTTTTTGAAATTGCAGGATATTACCTTCGGCTAACATTTTCTAATTTATGGACACACATCTGCATCACGATCATATCGAATCCCATTTAAAAAGTTCCGACTTATTAAGAGATGTAGTTATTGGTATGAGCGATGGATTAACCGTTCCATTTGCGTTGGCTGCCGGCCTGAGCGGAGCTGTGGACAAAAGCAGTATCATTGTTATTGCAGGCATTGCAGAAATTGCTGCAGGGAGTATCGCTATGGGGTTGGGCGGTTACCTGGCAGGAAAAACAGAACAGGATCATTATAAAAGCGAAGTAAAAAGAGAATACGATGAAGTGGAAAACCTTCGGCATAAAGAAATAGAAGAGACCAAAGAATTTTTTGCCAATATCGGATTAAGTCCTGCATTGCAGGACCAGGCAACTGAAGAAATTGCAAAAGATAAAGACCGCTGGGTTGAATTTATGATGAAGTATGAATTGGGTTTGGATAAGCCAGATCCTAAACGGGCAACCAAGAGTGCATTGAATATTGGTATCTCCTATATCCTCGGTGGAATTATTCCGTTAAGCCCATATTTTTTTATTGCTGATTCTACAGAAGCATTAAAAATATCAGTTGTTGCTACTTTAGCCTGCTTATTTATTTTTGGATATTTCAAAAGTAAGATCACTGGTGTTCATCCTTTGCAGGGAGCCATAAAAGTGACGTTAATTGGGGCTTTAGCCGCTGCCGCTGCCTTTGGAGTAGCTAAACTTTTTGAACATTGATTGCATAGTTTATCACAAATTATACATATCTTTATTAGACCTCTGGCACGGCATTTGCCTACTACCTCTGTAACGAACATTTTTTTCCATCCCTGTGAAGATTTATTTTTTCCTGACAAAATAATAAATATTCTGTAGATATGAATTTACCATATTTAAGCAGGGCCATTTTGACTATATCCCTGGTTTTCTTTTGCGCATTTTGTTTTGCAACTACTTATTATATTGACCCTAATGGCAATGATGTCACGGGTAATGGCAGCATCGGCAATCCATGGAAAACATTACGAAAGGCCACACAAACTGTAACTGCGGCAGGCAATATCATTCATGTTAATCCGGGTACTTATAATGAAACACAACAATGCTTCCTGGCTATTGGTGTAAATGTTGAAGGTGTTGGTACATCTTCAATCATTAAAAGTAATTTAACAGGACAATTCTCAATGCTGCTTACGCTTGATGCTCCTGATGATACCAATGGAAATCAAACTATTTCAAACCTGGTACTTGATGGGCAGTATGTAAGTGAAAGCAATTTTAAAACATGGATAGGCATATTTGTAACAGGAAGAAGTAATGTCATCATTCACGATTGCCAGATCATAAACTTCATGCACCGGGGTGTGGTTTTTGATGGTAATGAAGCAAATGGCCCGGTACTTGACCCCGGACACTATGCAACCGGTAATAAGTTTTATAACAATACCGTTTTAAACTCAGCCGAAAATAACGGGATATTTGGTGCAGGCTTGTTAAATATAGGGTCACAAATGGGAATGGAGATATATGGTAATACCATGATCCAGGATCAAAGGCCTGATTTTAAAAATGGATGGCCGATAAAGCCCTGGGACAATGGCTGGCTAAAGGGTGTTAAGATCTATAACAACACACTTACCAAAGCACCTTATAAAGGTACATTCCCCGGCCAGAACGGTGATTGGGATTTCTGTATTGAGATGATCAATATTGAAGGAGTTGAAATTAATAATAATACCATACAGGGAAGTATTGACATTAATTTTGGCCGTAAAGGGTCTTATGCTCATTCTGCCTGGATACATCATAACAACATTGGCCGCCCAACAGCCAATGTAAATTTTGAAAGCGGCATTATTTTAGAATTTCGTACCGAATCGGTCCTCATCGAAAGGAATATACTTAATAATGTATCAAGTGGTGTACAGTTTAACACACGGGCAGTAAATAATGACGGAGGTTTTCCTAACCCGGGCGGTGGGACTCCGGCAGGCGGATTTAGTTATTTACTTAATAACACCATTCGCAATAACCTTTTCTCAAATGTTTACTATGGTAATGGTTCAGGCACTGCAACAGGGATTGCCATAGTAAGTGAAGGAAGCAATGACCAACAAATTAACGGGCTGAATATTTACAACAATACTTTCACTGCAAGAACAGGCGCTGCACCAATAATATGCCTTGACTTTTCAAACCAGGAAAACGGAAATACAACAAATGTAAATATCAGGAACAATATTGTTATTGGATTTACTTACGCCTGGTTGGCAGGAAGCTCTCCTAATACGGCTATGACCAATGTAACAGTTACACATAATGATGCTTTTAACAATGGTAGTGGCAATATGCCGGTATGGCCTGCCGGTAACCCCGGAACTTATACCTACAACAATAATTTAAGTGTTAACCCACTATTTGTTTCCGCAACTGATTTTCGATTGCAGCTTACATCACCGGTAATTGATATGGGGATTAATGTAGGCATAGCTTACACAGGCAATGCCCCTGATATGGGTTATGCTGAATATGGGCTTGGTGGGCCCTTACCCATTAAACTGGCCGATTTCAATGTAAGAGAGATCAATGGAAAAAATTTTTTACAGTGGACAACAGTTACAGAAAATAACAGTGACCACTTTAATATTGAACGAAGCAATAACGGACAATTCTATGAAATGATAGGCAGGGTAAATGCCAGCGGATATTCAGCAACTGAGCTAAAATATAATTTTACAGATGCTACCCCACCCAAAGGCATTAATTATTACCGGCTGGCATTGATAGATAAAGGTGGTGCATCGGAATACAGCAAAATTATTTCAATAACCAATAAAGACAACCACAGTATTGATATTCCCTTTATTAATTTATCTGCCCGTAACAATACACTTTCTATTGTTGTGAACAGTTCAAAAACACAAACAGCAAATCTTTCCATCATAGATATTAATGGAAGAATTGTTTTAAATGCTATTGTACAATTACAACAGGGAAATAACAGGATCAATAAAAATATTCCTGCTATATCAAAAGGTATCTACTATGTTAAGGTATCTACCACAGATGAAACCGTTGTAAATAATACACTTAGCCTAAATCAATAATAGTTCATTACTGAAGCGGACCGGCCTCAGTTGTGCCGTTTACACTAAAAAAATATCTTATTAGACAATTTTACAGATTATTTTTTTATATTGTGTAATCAAATGACAGCTTAAAGAAGATCTAATACCTATTCTGATAACTGCAAATTGTCCAAATACCCAACTTCTATCCAAAGTGTTTATTTAAAAATAGTTCGGATGAAAACTATGTTGTCTTCTGAAGGAAGATATTTACTTACTTTTTGTCTGGCCATTTCATTGGCCTTTTGTGCTGCCACCGGCTATGCAACCACTTATTATATAAGTCCAGGGGGTAATGATGTAACGGGTAGTGGCAATATTGGTAACCCCTGGAAAACATTACGCTGGGCCACACAAACAGTAACAACCAGTGGAGATATCATTCATGTAAATGCAGGCACTTATATAGAAACATTACAGTGTTCTTTGGCAGCAGGTGTAAGTATTGAAGGTGATGGTATTACTTCAATTATTAAAAGCACCTTAACAGCTGTTTTCCAGGAAATATTATCACTTAGCTCTCCAGAGGGAACAAATGGCAATCAACACATCAGTGATCTGAAATTTGACGGGCAAAATCTTGCTACGTATTGGGCTATTTGGATAAAAGGCAGAAGCAATGTGTTCATTTATAATTGCACTATTGTAGACTTCAAAGACAGGGGGGTCTTATTCAGTGCAAGAAGTGACCTTGCAGATGCTCCGCCTGCGTCGGCATATTCAACCGGTAATAAATTCTATAATAACATAGTAAACAACTGTGCAGCTTACAATATTTCTACCGGTATTTATGGAAGGGGATGTTTAAATATTGGCGGACAGGATGGAATGCAGATATACAATAATACGATCGTTCAAAACCAACGGCCGGAAGGATACAATGGATGGCCGATCAAATATATGAATGACGGGTATTTAAAGAACTGCAAGATCTATAATAATATTCTTACCAAGATACCTTACGGAGGAAATTATCCTGGCCAGTTTGGCTGGGATTTCTGTATTGAGCTATTTCATATACAGGGACTGGAGATATATGGCAATACCATCCAGGGGAGTATTGACTTAAATTACAATACTAAAGGAGCCTATGCTTATTGTGCATGGATACATAATAACACCATGAACCGGGCATCGCTTAACAGTAAATACGAGAGCGGAATAATCTTTGAATTTGATACAGAAACTGCAATTGTTGAAAACAATGTATTAAACAATGTATCAAATGGGGTTCAGTTTAATACCCGGAGCGGAACTATTATTTCTAATTGTGTAATTGGGAAGAACCAATTTACGAATCTTGGATTCGGTGATGGTTCTGGTACTGCCGGTGGCATTCTTCTTATAAGTGAAGGAACGAATAACCCGGTGATCACCAATCTTTATATTTACCAGAACACCATAACTGCTGCAACCGGTAAAGAACCTTTTGTTGCTATAGATCTTGCTTCAATGGATCATGGAAGTGCAAACGGAGTTATTATCAGAAATAATATAATCAGCGGTTTTTCCGAAGCCTGGTTAAAGGGTAGTAATCCTACAAATATGAATAATGTTGTAGTTGTACATAACCAGGTTACAAGTAATGGTAATGCCAACAAACCTTATTGGCCCGGCGGAGACCCCACTAATTATACATACGATTATAAATCAGGCAACCCCAACGACCAAAACGGAATTAATTTCCGCAGCGGTAATTAAATGTTTTTCTTTTACACAAGAAGGCTATGTTTACTATTGCTTGAAATATTTTCCATCGTCCACTCAACCTTTTTCTCAAAACCATGTTTTCTGACTGAACAGTTTGTTTTTGTACAAATGCGGCAGGAAAAATCCAGGCAACCATCTGAATGAACAAATAATTCTACCGAATCTCCATATTCATTTTTTACAAGATTGGATAAAGCATCTATTTCCTTATGTGCTTCATGTACATTCAAATACCAGGGTACCGTAAGATGACAATCCAGGTGTATGCGGCTGCCATATTTAATGATCCTGAGGTTATGCAGGTCAATCCAGTTTTCCCTGCGGTTGGCATTCAACATATTTACCATTTTTTTAAGCAACTCTGTGTCTGTTTCATCCATAATACCTGCTACAGAACTCCGGATGATTTTATAGCCGGTAAAGATCAGCAGAAAGGAAAATAAAATTGCTACCACGCTGTCTATCCAGATCAAACGGGTAAGTAACAATAATACCAGTCCAACAATAATTCCTACTGTTGACAAAGTATCTGATTGAAGATGTTTGCCACTTGAGATCAATGCCAGTGAATTATTCTTCTTTCCTGTTTTAATACATACTGCACCCATAACATAATTTACCAGGCCTGTAATGGCTACTAAAATAATTCCATAATCCAGTTTTTTTATTTCATGTGGATGAACGAGATTATTTATTGCTTCATAGATGATCAATAAACCAGCAACTGTTATCAGTACCCCTTCAATTGCTGCAGAAATAAATTCAGCTTTCCCGTGCCCGTAAGGATGATCCCTGTCTCTGGGCTTGGCAGAAACATAAAGGCTGTAAACCCCTATCAGTCCTGCTACAACGTTGACAATACTTTCCAGTGCATCGGTTAAAATAGCTACCGAACCGGTTATATACCATGCCGATAATTTTACGATTAGCAGGAATACAGATATAGCTGTGACACCCTTTTGTATATTAAGATTATGTTTCGCTGTTTGCAATACAGTAAGTAATAGATTTTAAACTCCAAAAACTATCCCATCAGTTTTATCCTTTTATCCGGGTTAGCTTCTGCAAATGAATAAATATTATTCCGGATGTAGTCATTATCAGCATAAGGATTCAGGAAATTCTTCAACTCGCCGGTTGAAGCAATAGTAAATGACCTGGGCAAATACCCCATACCCCAAAAACTCCCCCGTTCTATGAGAATGCACAATTTTTCTTCTGTAGTTATTCCCTCATCCACCAAAACAAAGGTTGGCAGTTTTTCAGATAAAGCTTCCAGTGCCTTTTCAATTTTTCTATTGTAAATGTGCGGTGGCTCCAGGTCATCTCTCTGCTTTTTGGTAAAAACTGTCTTATCTAAAAAACAAAGCTTCTCATTCAATGCAAATTCTTCCGTCATTTTTTTTAACAGTGATAACCCTTCAGTCAGTAAATTAAAAGAATACAGGAACGGGATATTTTTTTTCTTCTTATCTATAGCCAGGCGTATATATCCCCTGTTATCGGTAAAAGAATACAGGGCATATTTTTGCAGGAGCTGTTTCTGACTTTTATTGTACCTGGGCCATAATCTTTTAATTTCTGTGCTTTCCAGAACAATAGCCTCCAGTTCAGTTGCACATTGCTTATAAGATACTTTATAAATATTCCGGATAAAATTCTGCCTTTTGGGATCAGGATCATTTTGCGTAAAATGGCTACTCACCCTTTTTTTGAGGTTGATGGCCTTACCCACATAAATTATTTTGTCTTTGTTGTTATGAAAATAGTAAACCCCGGGTTTGGCCGGAAGCTTATCAATAACTTCTTTTTCAAGGTGCATTGGCAGCCATTGTTCTGCAGATGTTTTCTTTAACATCTGGTCAATATGAACCTGGGCGCCATTTGCCAGCAAATGTTCAAACAGTTTTACTGTTGCCTTGGCATCGCCCCCTGCCCTATGCCTGTTCTCTATTTTAATTTGTAATGACCGGCAAAGGTTACCCAAACTATAGGATGGTAAACCCGGGAAGACCTTTCGCCCCAGCCGTACAGTGCATAGTTTTTTTGCAGTTAACTCATATCCCGATTTTTTAAGCTGGTGCTTTACAAAAGAGTAATCAAAGTTTACGTTATGTGCAATAAATATTTTATCATTTAAAATTTCAAAAAGTACATCTGCGATCTCATCAAATAACGGTGCATCTGCAATCATGGCATTATCAATACCGGTAAGCGCTGTAATGTAGTTGGGGATATCCTGTTGGGGATCAATTAAGGTCTCAAAATGTTTTACAACTTTTTTGCCATCATGCACAAACACAGAAATTTCGGTAATGCCATTTGCCGAGGCATAACCTCCCGTTGTTTCAATATCTACAATAGCATACTGCATAATACCCCGAAAATACTAATTACTTCAGGCAAATAATATTTTTTTGTTGCTTTCAATACTGCATTTTTGATAAATAAAATTTACTGCCATGGAAATGAAACAATTCCCTTTTCAAACACTCAACTGGGAAACCGTTGCAAAAGAAGAACACCCCGGAATAACCGGTACTGCATCCTGGAAAATATTTAAAATGGGCGACATCAGGGTAAGGATGGTGGAATATTCGGCCGGTTATTTTGCCGACCATTGGTGCAAAAAAGGACATATCATTTACTGCATATCGGGTGAAATGATAACAGAGCTTGAGGATGGGAGGCTGTTTACTTTATCGCAGGGCATGACTTACCATGTTGGGGACAACAGCGAAGCACACCGGAGCAAAACAACAAATGGTTGTACTTTATTTATAGTAGATTAAATACCTGTTCAGATAATAGCGGTAAACTATCCCCCTTTATCTTCTTCAGCATGCGTAAATTTATGAACAGCATCTTTATGCCTGATCATCTTTATTGCCTGTATAAGTGCGGTTAGGGCAAATATGCCGCCTATCACCCAGTTGATATATTGCTGGCTGTTGGCAATACGCTGTACCAGCCATTTGCCACCAAAAATAAAAACGCAGTTTCCAATTAAAGTACCTAAACCAATACCAATAATATAAATATTGTAATGGCTCTTAACAGGCTCAAGTATTTTTTTGGTAAATAATACAGTACTCCATCCAAACCAAAAGGGTATCTGCACCGGGTTAATAGCGCTCATGAACATACCCAGTAAAAAACGATGCATATTATTTTCAAGAAAAACATTTTTTGCATCATCGCCCTTTGCAGCAGCGGCTATAAAACTGCCTGTGGCCAGCGCTATAATAATCACCAGGGTAAACCACTCCATGCCCTTCATCAGTTTTTCCTGTTTACGTATCCAATCCACCCCTACCAGGGAAATACGTACATAAATCATTTCAACTAATAAAGAGCCCAGGGAAAAGTATATGGCTTGTTCAACACTTTCCTGTATGCCAATCTGCATAGCAGCCACATTAAGTGTACCAAGCGGCAGCGAACCCAGGAAGCTGATGAGTAAACCCCAAAGAAAAATGAGTAACAATTTTGGCATCAAACAAAGATAGTAAGCATCGGCTATATCCCATTACAGGGAATAGGCTTGCTGCCATAAACCGGTTTTATTTTTTTGCAAGAACCTTTAAAGACACAGTTAATTTATCTGACAAAGAGATACTGTTTCCCCCAACACCAAAATCCCTTCTGTTGATGGTAAATTCGCCGTCAAAAACATAACCGCCATCTTTTGGTGTAGCGCCAAACCCAAACTCAACAGGTTTTGTAACTCCCTTTATAGTAAGATCGCCGTAGATAAAGAACCGGCCTGCAACAGATGATTTTATAACTTTAGTGCTTTTAAAGCCTATTGTTTTAAATTTTGCCACATCAAAATATTCGGCTTTTCGCAAATGGCCATCCCGTGAGCTGTTATCAGTATCTATGGTATTGGCCTCAATAGTTACATCAAAAACAGAAGATGTAAAATTTACAGGATCAAATTTTATACTGCCCTTTACACCGGTAAAATCTCCGCCGGTCTTTATGCCGAAGTTTTTAATTACAAAATGAACGCTGCTTCCATCGTCAACAGGTGTATATATTGACTGTGCAGTTAACAGGTTAATGAACCCAAGAAAAGAAATAAAAAAGGTGAATAATTTTTTCATGAACTAAAATTAATTAAAAACTTCCGGGTCTCACTTTTTAAAATTATAAGTTACGCCAATTCCAACACCCGCCATCTTTTTCCTGAACCTGTCGTTCTTATCGCCACCTGGTGTTGTCTGGACCTGCGTAGCTGTTGTGTATTCCGCAAAAAAGAACTGGAGTCCTAACTTCACTCCCCAAGAATCATTCCATTTATACCTGGCAAAGAGTTCACTGTTTAAAGAGCCCTTGTCATTATCGCTAATTAACAAAAGATTAAAAGCTGTTGGTTTTGCTGTTGTAACTACACCGGTGGCAAAATTATTCCCATAATAAGTTGCGCTCTGTTTTTTACCAAAACTAAACCCGATAGCATCAATGGTCAGCCCGGCTGAAAACTTTTTACTGAAGTTATATCCAAAATTAAGTGACAGGTTAAAAGAATTGACCTGTGCTTTTGGAAACAATACAGAATCAATGTTGGCATCAATATCCTCCCTAAAAAGAACTGTGGGATCAGTTTTTCCGCTGGTTAGTTTTGCAGGAGCTGTTCTGAAATAGAGGTTACTACCAAAATAACTGGTGAACCTGGCGCCTAGTCCTAACTCCCATCTTTTACGCTTTCCAACTTTCCAGTTGTACACATACGCAAGGGAACCTGTGCCTTGTGAAGAGCCGATACCAGCAGTTAATTCTACAAAATTGTCAACTGCCCTGGTTTTTTTTTGTTGTGCATTGGCAATAGCCGATACAAAAACAATAAAAAAGATTGCGAATAATATTCTTTTCATACAATTTATTTTAAAACTATTATTACTTTAATTCTGTATACCCAAATTGAATACGATACTGTGCACACCAGACAAGAACATATTTGTAATTGACAACATCGGGTTCCATAACCAGTTCATAATTAAATGTGCCACTGGTATACTTGAGAAGGCCCAGGTCTTTGTATTCTGTTGGTGGGGAAGCATGGCTACCGATGGTTTTAGAAAAATACACATGAACATCGGGCCCGTTGTTCGACATAAAATTCTTAAACACCAGGTATTTTTTTACCCCAACTTTTTCAATGGTAACATCCCCCCTGGCCTGGTCGCCTGCCTCGCCGCCAATTAATACTCCCCGGTATAATATAACCGGCTGGGTGGTATCACCGGAGGTAACAATTACTTCATTACCATTTGATGGAATGTTGCCTTTTTTACAGGCAGTCAGAAATATGGTTCCTGCAAGGCAGAAAATAACCGGCAGAATAAAAAATTTTTTCATAAGTATGTTACTTTAAGATCAAAATTAATTCTCTCCCCTTTTATTTATTGTCGCATACATGACAGCAGTGTGTTTTTACAGTTCTTTAACTTTATGTCATTCTCAATTAACTATTTACAACAATTTAAGCCCTTTGGTTTTAGAGACTTAACGAAATTTGTATGTATTTTTAACTTATTATTTGATAAAGTCATCTACTATACAACTCCTTCGCTACCCGTTTTCCTTTTTTTTGATGCCGGTGTATTGGTTTGCACTAAGCCAGACAGAGCAGATAAAAACCTGGGATGCCCTGTTGGTATTCTGCATCCTGCACTTATTGGTTTACCCCGCCAGCAATGGCTACAACAGTTATATGGACAGGGATACTGAGAGTATAGGAGGTATTAAAAATCCAAAGCAGCCAACAAAACAATTATTTTACGTAACGGTTCTGCTAGACATTACAGCCATAATACTTGGCTATTTTATGAGCCTGTATTTTATGATTGGCATAATTACTTATATACTGGCATCCAGGGCCTATAGTTACAGGGGCATCCGGTTAAAAAAATACCCGGTCATTGGTTACTTAACGGTAGTTATTTTCCAGGGCGGCCTCACTTTTTTCCTGGTGATGCATGCCAGCAGTGTTGATAAAACACTTGATATTCCATTCATAGGTATGTTAACAGCCAGTTTATTGATTGGTGGTTTTTACCCGTTAACACAAATCTATCAACATAAACAGGATAAAGAAGACGATGTAACTTCAATCAGCAGCATGCTGGGATACAAGGGTACATTCATCTTTACTGCCATTATATATTTACTTGCCATGTGCTGCCTTGGGGTTTATTTAATATCTAATCTTGATCAAACTGATTTTTTTATTATACAGATCTTTTTCATACCAATACTCGTATATTTTTTCTGGTGGTTTAAAAAAGTGATTGCAAATACAGAGGCGGCAAATTTTAAAAATACCATGCAAATGAATGTAATAGCTTCCTTTTGCAGCAATTTTGCGTTTATAACCTTATTAATACTGGAAAAATATTGAGCAAGATAGTTTCTATAGCAACCAATGTACCGGCTTACAGGCATGAACAAAACGATATCTGCCTGTTTGCAGATAAGATTTATCATACTGATGAAACAGAAAGCAGGAAATACAAATACCTGTACATGCACAGCGGTATCCAGACAAGATATTCAGTAATTCCTGATTATACGTCGCTGCCAGGCGAAAGGCAGTTTTTTTCAAAGACCGACGACCTGGAACCTTTTCCCGACATGGAAAAAAGGATGCAATGGTTTTCTGACCATGCCGCCGGAATTTCAATAAAAACCATAGAGGAGTGTATCAAAGGCAAAATAAGCACAGCTGAAATTACACATCTTATAACAGTAAGTTGTACCGGCATGAGTGCCCCCGGTCTTGACCTGGAAATAATGGAGAAAATGGATCTGCCACGAAATATTTTCCGCACTTCGGTTAATTTTATGGGCTGTTATGCTGCCATTCATGCACTTAAACTGGCCGACTCAATTTGCAGGTCATCACAACAGGCAAATGTTATTATTGTATGCACTGAATTCTGCACTTTGCATATTCAAAAAGAAAATATTATTGACAATATCACCTCTACTATTTTATTTGGAGATGGATGTGCTGCCGTTTTGATTCAAAAAAAGGAATCACCGCTAAAAGGTATTACGCTCAACCACTTTTTTTCGCAGGTTGCTTTTAAAGGCAAATCAGATATGAGCTGGAAACTGGCTTCATCTGGTTTCTTGCTCACGCTTTCGGGTTATGTGCCCGACCTGATTAAGGAAGATTTTAATGCACTGTTAAGTAAAGCACTTGAACATGCCGGCGTAAGCAAAGATGAAATAACATACTGGTGTATTCATCCGGGTGGTAAGAAGATACTTGAAGCCATAGAAAAAAGTATTTCATTACCGGCCAACAGCCTGCATCACTCCTATGAAACGCTGAAAAATTATGGCAATATGAGTTCCCCAACCATATTATTTGTTTTGCAGAAAATATTTGAAGAGTTAATAAATGAACAGCAGCAAACGGCAAAAATATTTGGCGCTGCCTTTGGGCCAGGGCTCACTATGGAAACATTCATAGCTTCCTATGCTTAATCTTACTAACAGATCATACAAAAAAGAACTCCTTGATAAGGATGATATACCATTTGCCGATATACAGCAAAACATGAAAGAACTAAACACTATCAATACCTGGCTTGGTGGCCACCAGATGACCCTTGCAGGCATCAAAACTTTCTTTACAGACCAACATACACATAAAACGATCTGCATCTGCGAAATTGGTTGTGGCGGCGGCGATAATTTAAAAGCCATTGAAAAATATTGCGGTAAAAAAAATATCCCGGTTAATTTTATCGGCATTGATATTAAACCCGAATGTATTTCCTTTGCCAAACAACAATATCCCGAACTGGATGCCCAATGGATACCCGGCGATTACCGGCAGGTGATCTTTTCTGATAACAAACCTGATATTATTTTTTCTTCTCTCTTCTGCCATCATTTTACTGAGCCCGAACTAGATCAAATGTTAGGGTGGATGAAAACAAATGCATCAAAAGGTTTTTTTATCAATGACCTGCAACGGCATCCAATGGCTTATTACAGTATTAAATGGATAACAAAACTATTTTCAAACTCCTACTTAGTAAAAAATGACGCCCCGCTTTCGGTGGCAAGGGGTTTTACAAAAAATGAATGGAGGAATATTTTTAAAGCTGCGGGTATTAATAACTTTATTATTGAATGGAAATGGGCTTTCCGGCATTTGATCATTTATAAAAATGACTGAGCAAAAAAAATATGATTGCTGCATCATTGGTGGCGGGCTTGCCGGCCTGGCTTTATCCATTCAACTGGCAAAACCAGGCTATGCTGTTGCCTTGTTTGAAAAAGAACAATACCCCTTTCATAAAGTTTGTGGAGAATACATCAGCCTTGAAAGCTGGAATTTTTTAGAAGAGCTTGGCTTGCCGCTTTCCGATCTGCAGTTACCGCTTATCAGTAAACTTATAGTAACGGCCCCCAACGGAAACCAGTTACAGCAGGCTTTACCACTTGGGGGCTTTGGCATAAGCCGGTACACATGTGATGCTGCATTAAAAGAAATTGCAGAAAAAAACGGCGTACACATTTTTGAGAACTGCAAAGTAACTGATGCCATTTTTTTAAATGATGAATTTCTTCTGCAAACAACCCTGGGCAAATTTGCATGCCGTATTTGCTGCGGCAGTTTTGGAAAACGAAGCAACCTGGATATGAAGTGGAACAGAAGCTTTGCTGAACAGAAACCAAACAAACTCAATAATTATATCGGCGTAAAATATCACATCAAAACAGATTTCCCTGAAGATACTATTGCCTTGCACAATTTTAAAAACGGGTATTGCGGCATATCGCAGGTTGAAGAAGGCAAATATTGCCTCTGCTACCTCACCAATGCCGAAAACCTGAAAGCCTGCAACAATTCCATTGAAGAAATGGAAAAAACTATTTTACATAAGAACCCTCACCTGCAACATATATTTACCGGCAGTGAAATGTTATATAAAGAACCTGTTACCATTTCTCAAATTTCTTTTGCTAAAAAAACACAGGTGGAAAATCATGTATTGTTATTGGGAGATGCGGCAGGTATGATTACGCCGCTTTGCGGAAACGGCATGAGCATGGCTTTGCATGGCAGTAAGATCGCAGCGGGTTTCATTCAGCGGTTTTTTAAAGGAGAAATGACCAGGGAGGTAATGGAGCATAATTATATCAAACAATGGAGATCAACTTTTTCCAAAAGAGTAAAGACCGGAAGATGGATACAAAGTCTTTTTGGCAAGGTTTGGGTAACCAATTTCTTTATTTCCTTTTTAAAAAGATTTCCTACTCTTACAAAGACACTTATAAAACAAACACACGGAGATCCATTTTAAAAAATCAGTTATATCTTTCCATCAGCTTCCCGTATAACTTTAAAGTGTGCTTTTATCTCAGTTAAAAATTTTCTTCCCTTTTGAAAAGGCCATGGTTTAATACCCTTTTGCCGGTTGTATTTACAAATGCTGTACAAAGCCTTCCAGTGTTTCAATATCTCCATGTAGGCGCCTGGCAAGGTATAGCCGGTATCATAAAAGTGATTGGGCTCGGCGCCGCAGCCATTATATTCCAGTATGGTGAAATTTTTCCCGTTCTTCAGGTCTTCAACACTAGTACACATAATGTCGTAACGTCCGTAAAAAAAATCATTGATGCCGTGGCTTATCTCATCAAAAATACGCACCAGTCTATCATCAATATGTTCCTTAAGGTCAATAAAGTGGGCGCCCCTGTTATGATTGGCCGCATAGCTCAGCATATATTTTTCACCGGCTGGAATAATATCATTCCACCGTTCTTTATGCTTGCTGTGCATTTCACCAATCCGCTTTTGCGCTTTTGGATGATGTTTGATCAATTTTTCTAAAGTACTTTTTCCATCGCCAACTACCTGCAAAGGTATTTTATGCAAAAAGCCTGTTACCGTTCCCTTGTTCTGCTGCGGATGCCGGATATAGAACACACTTACTTCCATTGGATAATGTACCAACTCCTGTACCATGTAATCAACCGGCACTTTAGTATGATAATTTTCCAACTCCTCTTCCATATCAATTTTCCGGAACAAAATACCCTGGCAACCCACTTCGGGCTTTACAATGAAAGGGTAGCTAATGCTGTTGCTTTTGAGTAACTCTTTTAGATCATTAAACTCTTTCTGTGGTGATACAGTAAATGTTTTTGGATATAAGGCTTTTGGCAACAGGTCATACATTTCTTTTTTAGGCTCACCATCCATACCACCGAAAGTAATTTTAGGGTTACTGGGTGTAAAGAACCATACAGACCATGACCGGAGTATGTACCAGCCCCATACCGGTGTAATTGGCGCATAGATCAGTTTAAAAGGCCAGGCCTCCCAATTTGTTATCCGGTTAAAGATATTTTTCACAGGCACGAAGATATTTAAAATGGACCAGTATGCTTATACGGCCGTTTACAGTAAATAAAACGAAAGGTTTACTTTTGCAGATATTGTATATTGCATCATTCATCAACCCCGGATTAAAGATCTGTCTATGCATGTTCCAACAATGGCCGAAATGATGGCAAAGGGAGAAAGCCCAGAAGTTTTATTTTGGGTGGGTTGCGCCGGAAGTTTTGATCAGCGGGCACAAAAGATTACAAAGGCTTTTGTAACTATACTTGATAAAGTAGGTATTCGCTACGCCATACTTGGCAAAGAAGAAATGTGTACCGGCGACCCGGCCAGGCGTGCAGGCAATGAATTCATGTTCCAGATGATGGCTTACCAGAATATCCAGGTACTGAATGGTTATGGAATAAAAAAAATTGTGACTGCCTGTCCGCATTGTTTTAATACACTTAAGAATGAATATCCCGAACTCGGTGGTAATTATGAAGTGATACACCATGCAACATTTTTGCAGCAACTGATTGATGAAGGAAAAATAAAAATGACTGAAGGCGGAACCTTTAAAGGTAAAAAAATCACATACCACGACAGTTGTTACCTGGGCAGGGCCAATAATATTTATGAAGCGCCACGTAAAGTGCTGGAAGCATTGGATGTTTCTTTGGTAGAAATGAAACGCTGCCGCAGCAATGGCCTTTGCTGTGGAGCCGGCGGTGCACAAATGTTTAAAGAAGAAGAAAAAGGCGACACCCGTATAAATTTTGAACGCACCAATGAAGCTTTGGAAACCGGCGCTTCTGTTATAGCAGCAGCTTGTCCATTTTGCAATACCATGATGACAGATGGTGTAAAGAACAGTAATAAGGAAGAGGAAGTGCAGGTGATGGATATCGCAGAGTTGGTTGCTTTATCAATTAAAAATTAAAAATGAATTTCGATTTCCAGTCACATATACCCATCGACTTTAACGATAACTCCCGTGTGTGGATCTACCAGAGCAGCCGTTTATTTTTTATCAGCGAAGCTTTGGAAATGGAAGACATGCTGAATGAATTTGCTGCCAACTGGAAAAGCCATGGCGCACCTGTAAAAGGATTTGCCAATTTATTCTTCGGGCAATTTATTGTACTGATGGCAGATGAAACAGCAACCGGGGTGAGTGGCTGCAGTACCGACAGCTCTGTGCATTTAATAAAATCAATCGAAGAAAAATATAAAGTACAGATGTTTGACCGGCAGAACATGGCATTTGTGGTAAAAGATAAAATTCAGCTCCTGCCCCTTAACCAGCTTGACTATGCAGTTGAAAACAATTTTATCAATGCCGATACATTGTATTTCAACAATACCGTACTATCCAAAAAAGAAATGATTGATAAATGGATAATCCCCGTAAAAGAAAGCTGGCTGGCAAAAAGAATTACGATAGCCTAAAACATTAATTATACTTGAGATCATTAGAGTCTTGTCATGCTGAGGAACGAAGCATCTTCTTTGTCATTCTGAGCGATAGCGAAGAATCTGTTTTTTTTGCAGAACGAGATGCTTCGTTCCTCAGCATGACAATGCACAGAGTACAACTGAATTATTTCAGTTAAAAAGTTCAGTTAGTTACTTCCCCAGCTGCTTCTTCAGCAATTCAACATTCTTATTTTTCTTGACTTTCTTCTTAAACACATAACTTAATGCAATGCGGTAGTTCCTCGTATTGGTTGTGCTATAACTTTCCAGGCTGAAATTGCTTCCATAAGTATAGTTCTTATTCTGCTGCTGGCGAAAAGGATCAATGATATTTACCGTTACAATAAAATTCTTCTTAAAAAATTTCCGCTGCACACCAATATTCATGCTCAATGTATTTCTAACCGTCCCCTGCGGATTGGCAAAACGGTTAAAAGTAAAACTTGCATTGGCATTCATCAGGTCGGTAAACTGGTAGCTGCCGTTAAGTGTTGAATAGAATGAACCGCCATTGCGGAAATACCTTACTGCTCTGTCGTACAGGCCATACACATTATAGGTGTATCCAAAACTTAAATTTGCTTTTGCCTTTTTACTTATTGTGTATCCTCCCCAGGCACTGGCTTCATATTCTTTTCGCCCGCTGATGTTTTGCCAGGTAGTAAATGTTTTCCCATCTGGTAATAAAGTTCTTATCGAGCTGTAAATATTTTGCAGTGCATTATATCCAACCGAAACATTCACATTATATTTTTTATTCCATTTGCCAAAAATGAGATCGAAATTATCGGCATAATAAGGTTGTAAATACGGATTACCCGACCTGGTATTATAGGGATCGCCATAATCAATACCGGGGTTCAGTTCATTCAGTCTCGGCCTTTGAATAGTTCTTTTATAACTGAAAGTAATACTCACATCATTTTTCCATTTCTTCATTATTGTGGCAAAGGGTAATGCCGACCAGTAATTATTGGCATAATGATTATTATTATTCCTGATGTTGAAGTTGGTTTCGGTGTGTTCTGTTTGCACGCCGGCATTAATATAAAAATCAACCATAAAATCATACCGCAATGAAGCCCTTAACCCAAAAATGGTTTGATGAAAAAGAAAATCATTACTCAGCAGTTCATTCTTTATAAAAATATTTTCGGGTTTCTTCAGGAATTCGGTATTCAGCACATTGTGGTTATTATACCGGTTGTAACCGGCGCCGGCATTCAAGGAGAGTTTATTTTCCTTCAGGGGTTTGTCATAATTTATCCTGAAACTGATGTTGTGGTTCTTACTGAATGTATTCTGTTGTTGAGAAGAATCTGACCCGGTGGGTGTGTGATCAGGATTCAGGTATTGCTGGTAAAAATCCCTTCCGTTATTATTAGCATTATAGTTAAGTCCGGTAATGATCTTTAGTACTTCTTTCGGGTTCTTCCCTTTGTAAGTGTAGGTAAGATTAAAATTGGGATTCCAACTTTCGTTGGATGTACCCGTAATGCGGTTACTTAGTTTATAAATATCATAAAAGCGGTTCAGGTTGCTGTATTCTGTCTCATTTTCGTTTGCAGAATTATTACTGTTGTACTGTGATGTAAAATTCAGGCTGTTCCTTTTGTTCAGGTCATAATCAATACTCAGCCTGATATTGGGCCGGCGGTTATTGCTGCTGCTTTCACCCAGGGTATTAAAGTAATTTGTTGAATCGGTATAAATATTCTGCCGGTTGCTGTAACTGTTTCCCCGGTATCCATTATAACCAAAGCCTGCCGAAAAATTAAGTACAAATTTATTCTTGCGATAGCTCAGGTTCCCGTTGATACCGGCTTCTCCCCTGGTTCCATAATTCACATTTATTCTTGCATTAAAACCAACCTTGCCTTTCTTGGTTACAATATTTATAACCCCACCCCTTTCGTTGGCATATTGTGGCGGCGGCGTTGTCATCACTTCAATCTTTTCAATCATGCTGCCCGGCATACTTTCCAACAGGTCCTGCAATTGTTTGCTATCAAGTTCTACCGGTTTATCATCTATTAAAACTTTCACTTCTTTGCCACGCAATAATATCTTACCATCATTATCTACATTCACCAGTGGTGTTTGTTTTAATAACTCTGTTGTTGTTGCACCCGAACTCAATGCAGATTCACCGGTATTAAAGGTCATCTTTCCATCCTTATTTTCTATAAGTGGTTTTTCTGCATACACGATCACTTCATTAAGTGTCGCTGATTTTTTATTCAACTTTATATCATTCAGGTCAAAGTCAAATCTTTCCTGCCGGATATAGATACTGTCAAGTGAAAGGCTGGTATAACCAACAGAAGTAACCTGCAACCGGTAATAACCAAAAGGAAGTTTATCAAAAATAAATTCACCGTCTTTAAGGCTTTGCTGGTTTCGTTGAACGGATGAATCTGAAAGTAATACGATACTCACATTAGCCCCGGCAATGGCCTTGCTGTTATCTGCATCCAGTATGCTGCCTATTACAATACCCGGGTTGGGATTGTTGTTCTGTGCACATAGGGCCACAGGAAAACACAATAAAAGAAAAAAGACTGCTGGTTTGATCAATGTTGATGAATAAAAAGTAAAATTAATGAATGAACGGGTGCGGTTTACACTTTTATTTAAATGGATAAATGCTTCTATGATTGGGATTTATCACGGGCATTTACCATTAACCTATTTTATTATGGTTATTAATATGAGGATGCCTATTTTTATCCATCCAAAAAAAATTAAAATTTATGAAGAGAATTCTTTTTGCATTTGTTTTAGCAGGCTCAATATTATTACCTGCAATTTCTATGGCACAGGGGGCCAAAAAATTTATTGACCCGGCCAATATGGACCTTTCGGTAAAACCCGGCGATAATTTTTATTTATATGCCAATGGTAACTGGATAAAGAATACCCCGGTACCTCCTTCCAAAACCCGTTGGGGAAGTTTTGATAAACTGGCTGAAGAAAGTTCGCAGGCACTAAAAGGTTTATTGGAAGATGCAGCAAAAAATCCCGGCAAAAATGAACTGATGAAACGTGTAGGCGATTTTTATGCCAGTGCTATGGACAGTGCTGCAATAGAAAAATTGGGATACCAGCCTGTTAAACCTTACCTGGATGCTATTGAAAAAATAAATTCAAAAGCCCAGGTGATGGAACAGATAAATTACCTGCGCTCAAAATCTATAACAGGCGCTTTATACAATATTGGTGTAAGGCAGGATGCAAAAGATGTTACCAAATATATCATCGGTATTGGCCAGGGCGGCACTACCATGCCCGACAGGGATTATTATTTAAAGAGTGATGCCCGTAGCCTGAAAATAAGAGCTCAATACAGTGCATACATAACAAAGCTGTTTACACTTTGTGGTATGGGTGCCGGTAAAGCTTCGGCCAATGCAGCCACCATACTGCAATTGGAAACAACCATTGCCAATGCACAAATGAGCCGTGTGGAAATGCGTGACCCGGTTAAACTCTACAATAAATTTTCTGTAGATGGTCTGAGCGCTAAAACTCCCGGTATGAACTGGCAAAATATTTTAATGCAACTGGGCTATAAAACAAAACAGGATAGTTTGATCGTAAGCAATCCAAAGTTTATGGTATTCGCCGATTCATTGCTGGCGGCTGTTCCTGTAGACGATTGGAAAGTTTACCTGCAATGGGGCGTTATAAAATCAGCAGCTCCTTTTTTAAGTAAAGATTTTGTGGATGCAAACTTTGCCTACAACCAGGCATTGAGCGGACAAAAAGAACAAACACCACGCTGGCAACGCATGAGTGGATTGATTGATGGACAACTTGGTGACCTGTTGGGACAACTTTATGTTGACAAATATTTTAACCAGGCCGCAAAAGTGAGAATGCTTGAACTGGTACATAACCTTGAAGCAAGTTTCGACAGCCGCATTAAAAAATTAGACTGGATGAGTGAGGAAACAAAACAAAAGGCCCTGGCCAAGTTACATGCCTTTGTTGAAAAGATCGGTTTCCCCGATAAATGGAAAAATTATGCCGGCCTTGTTATTAAGAGAGATGATTTTTTAGGAAACCTGCAGCGCTGCAACCAATGGCAATACCAGGATAATGTAAACAGGCTGGGCAAACCCATTGATAAAACAGAATGGGGAATGACACCACCCACAGTGAATGCCTATTATAATGCCGCAAAAAATGAAATTGTTTTTCCTGCCGGCATACTTCGTTTTCCTTTCTTTGACTTTGAAGCCGATGATGCCATTAACTATGGTGGTATTGGCGCTGTGATAGGCCACGAAATGACACATGGCTTTGATGACCAGGGCCGCCAGTTTGATGCCGATGGAAACCTGCACGACTGGTGGACAAAGGCTGATGCCGATGAATTTAAAAAGCGTGCCGACCAGGTGGTGCAGCAATATAATGGCTACACCGTTTTAGATACACTGCATGTGAATGGCAGGCTTACCCTTGGCGAAAACCTTGCCGACCTTGGGGGTTTAAGTATTGCCTACGAAGCATTTAAAAATACCAAACAGGGCAAGAGCGATAAAAAGATAGATGGCTTTACACCCGACCAGCGTTTCTTTTTAAACTGGGCGCAGGTATGGCGCAGCAATATTTTACCTGAAGCTGCTGCACAACGAATACTAACTGACAGCCACTCGCCGGGTGTACACCGAGGCAATGGGCCGCTTACCAATATAGATGCATTTTACGTGGCCTTTGATATAAAAGAGGGAGATAAAATGTATAAGGCACCGGATAAGAGGACGAGGATATGGTAAGCCTGAATTGATATTATTTTTGAACCGGGATGTTGAAAAACATTCCGGTTTTTTTGTACACGTTGTGTATATTACAAGTAGTAATGGCTGGTACAGTTTTGCATTGATAACCTTAACGAAACTGTACCACAGTGACGCCAATACAAACGTTAACGGTAATTGCAACAACCGACACACAACAAACAAAAAAAGGCAACAAAAAAATACTAATGTGAACATAGACGTAAAAGTAAAGGATAAAATTTTAAAGCCAATTAACGAAGTTTTTAACGCTATCATTAACCCTGAAAAGCTTTCAAATTTCTTCATTTCAAGAGCAAGTGGACCTGTTAAAGAGGGTGAAACTATAACTTGGTATTTTGATGATGTAGGCAGACAGCTACCTGTAATTGTTAAAACTGTAAAAGACAATGAACTAATAATTTTTGACTGGGCTGCAAGTGGTATAAAAGCACAAGTTGACATTGTATTTACCGCCATTGACTCAATTTCAACTTCTATAACCATAACTGAAAAAAGTTTTCAATTTGACAAAGAAGGTCTTTCAAAAGCCCTTCAACAAACTCAAGGTTGGACTGATTTTATCTGTTCTATGAAAGCATTTTTGTATTGTGGTATAAATTTACGAAATGGCAAAACAAAAGGTTGATACCATCCGTTCCGCCGGGGTCTTCATAGCCCGGCCAATGTGCGATAGCATGAGACCCCGGCGTTTAAAAGAACCTGCATCATTATACTCCCGCTCACGCATTTTAAATAGCCGTATAATGCAATGGGATAAAATGCTTTTCTATTCCTGATTCATAAAAGGATGCACTGCTGTGTTCATACATCGTAAAGTCATTCACTAAATTCCACTTCCCGTTTACAGGATTATGATGTATATAGTCCATCTTCTGCTGTAAAAATTTATCAGAAAAAATCGCTTTTGCATCAAAGGAGTCTTTAAATACTTTGTGCAGTTGTTTTTTCTTTTTCTCTCTTTCAGTCAATGCATGAGATAATGTTGTAAGCAATCCGGTAGCTCCTTTTTCTTTCAGCCTGCTAATTATTTCATACGCCATAAATCTTTTTCCGTTGGATATGATCTTGTTCAGATCAAAACCAGGCTCCTTAAAATATAAAATGCAATGTAAATGATTGGGCATTATTACATAAGCAACCACATCACTGCTATATTTATCTTTCAATACTTTAAACCAGTTATATACCAGGTCGTATGCGTTGGCGATTTCAAACAGTTGTACCCAGTTGCAACAGGTAAAAGTGCAGAAATACATGGAGTAAATATCAGGGTGCTTATAACGTATTGCCATAAGTATGCTGTTTATGGAGTGGGTATTTACGAATGTAAGCATCTTTTAAACGCCGGGGTCTCACCCATTACATAAAGGCACGGCCGTGAAGACCCCGGCGAGACAGAAGCCTGACGAAAAGCCCAAAACGTTGGGCGCAATTAAAAAAAATCCGTAATAGCAATTAAGATTCCCGCAGCTATAAAAATGATTTAAAGTTGATTCTCACTGCTGATTAACCACTGTTGCAGTTATTCCCTGTACCACATTTCCCGTCACCGAATTATTCTTAGATGAAGTTATCTGACCAGGTCCTTTCAAAGCCGTAGCGTTGTTGGTTATAATATTTCCTGATAGATGAGTTGTTGCTCCTGTTTTAGACTCAACCCCTGTACCGCAACCCGAAATAACAGAATTACCTAGCATAGCCGTTCCGCCCGCAATGTTGATACCGACATTGGAATTAAGAATAGTTGTATTATTGATGACCATAACAGCTGCCATAGCTGAATTGAAATCAATTCCATTAGCTGAGAAATTGCTTAGCGTACAGTTTTCAACAAGCAGGCTCTTAACAGCAATCACACGAATACCGTTTATTCCCAATGTGGTACCTGCTCCGTTTATGGAAAAATTCCGGATTGTCACCAAAGCATCTGGTGCATTTACTATAACCCCGTTTGTTGCACTTGACAGAATTGATCCTATTACTCCACCGCCATCAATAGTAATTGATTTGGTAACGGTAACAGCGCCAAACCCTCCCGGGTCAAGAATATTGATCTCACCACCGGTTGCAGTTTTACTGATTGCACCAGCCAATGTTTTACAAGGTGCAGTACGGCTGCAGGGATTGGCATCATCACCTACTCCCGAAACCCATGTACGGGTTGACTGCGCCATGACAAGCATACTTACGGTTGATATGCACATTACAAGGATAAAACGGATGACAAAATATGTTCTCATGATTTTTCATTTTGTATTGAAATTAGTATGATTCGGTTGAAATACCAATACCGGTTTCTTTTATTTGATAAACTGCGTCCTACAAATGGAGACTTGCCGCAAGGCTGGCGGACGGAGTAACAATCGGCAGTTGTACTACTATCAGCTATTATCGGGCTTGACTGAATTCTATTTGGCTTTTAGTTGTTAACTTCAACTTCAGTTTTTTAATCGGCTTCTGCTGCCAGGTGGGTACAGCAACAATTTCAGCCCTGCGGCCCCGAACGCTGGCGGCAATTTTAAAGTAACAGTTTATAACTTCTAAGATTTCTGGCAGGACTTTAATTTTTATCTTTACAAGTGCAATTTTACTCTCGTGCTCAAATCACCATCTAGACAAGATGACTGAAGCTGAATCCAACGATATAGTAACGGACATAAAAAATATTCATGAAAAACTAACTGAATATTCAGAAAAAGCCCAGTTGGACTCTTTCATAAGTTGCTATGATAACTCCCCATCTTTTTTACATTTTAGTAGCGATGGCAAAATGAGAAATTATGAAGAGTTCAAAAAAGTATGTACTGAGTACTATAATACACTTAAGCAACAAAAGATATTTACAGTTACCAAAAAAATAAATGTCATTAATAACAACCTTGCTATTTTAGGCTGGACAGGAAATATAATTGCCCAATTTAAGAATGGAGATACCATGAAACTGAACAATTACTCAATCACAAGTGTATTTAAAAATATTGACAACAAATGGAAAGTATTTCATTCTCATGAATCTGGATTACCGCCTGAAATTATAAAAAAAGTTAAGTAAAAAACTACCGCCAACAAAGCATTTACACAGCCAGGAGAACGGAAGTAAAACCGACTTCCTGCTATCTGCTAATATCGGGTTTGACCGAATGCTACCCGGCTTTTTTTGTTACCTTCAACATCGGCAATTTTAACCGGTGGTTGTAACCGTCACCCTACAAACATTAATACTAAATATTTCGGTGCTTACATAGATTTGTAAACCGAATTTGGTACCTTAATAAAAATAAAATTAGCAGACAACAGTCCTGACTTTTAATAAATCAAAAAATGAATTTGACAATACAACAAATTGCTGAATCGTTTTCGGGTGGTCAATTTGACAAAGTGTATCAATACCTGACCGACAATATTATATGGAATGTTGTTGGAGAAAATAGTTTTACAGGGAAACAAGCCGTGATTGATAATTGCGAACAGGTTGCATCTTATTTCAAAGCTGTGACCACAAATTTCACAACAGAAAATATTATTGTTGACAATAATCGGGTTGCAATAAACGGCACCGCTGAATTTGTTAAAAATGGTAAACGGGTATCTTATGTTTGGGCATGTGATGTTTACGAATTTAATGACCAAAAAGAGTTAGAGAAAATAACCTCATATTGTATACAGGAAAAAAAATAAATTGTTAGGCAATAACAACGAACCGCTAAAATGAACTGTGCAAAAAACCAAACAAAATCTGATCTTTTTTACGGTTTTGCTGAACAGTAATTGGGTTGATACAGACTGTTGTTTTTTACCACTGCAAATACCTGTTTTTATAATTTATTGCATATTGCAATTAAAGTCTGCTTTCAGGGAAGGCTTCAGCATTTTGCCGAACACAAAATAAATTTTAACCTGTCTGATTGCGACAGGATATTATGGTGCAGGGAAATAATATTTCAGAAGAAAAGATAATTGATAAGGTAGCCTCTCTTAATTATGAATGTGATATCCTGGAATAGGAAATGCTGGCACATTTGTAAGCGCATTTTGTTTTAACTTCAATGCTGCAAATAAATAAAACGCATGCACCATCCCAAACTGTTGAGCCGTCTCCTCATTGTAATCATCATTGTTTTATCAACAGGCTGCAGGTCTATACCGGCGTTAAAACCCGGGGAGGGTTATGTACATGTGAAAGGTGGAAAAATATGGTACCGCATAATTGGAGAAGGAAAACAAACACCCATCCTCATGCTGCATGGCGGTCCGGGTGGTACCAGCAGGTCTTTTTACCAGTTTGCTTCATTGGGCGAAGACCGTCCTATCATTATATTTGATCAGCTGGGAAGCGGACGGTCTGATGTGCTGACAGACACTTCATTATTAAAAGTTGAAAATTTTGTTGAACAGGTAGAAGCGGTAAAAACTACGCTGGGATTAAAAGAATTTTATTTACATGGCCATTCATGGGGAACAGCCCTGGCATTGGAATATTACCTGAAATATCCAAAAGGCATTAAAGCAATCATATTCAACAGCCCGTATTTCAGTACGCCTGTGTGGAAAGCTGATGCAGATACACTCATCAGTACTTTACCTGATTCCATACAGGTTGCTATCAGGAATGGAGAAAAAACTAAAGACTTTGAATCGCCGGCCTATAAAAATGCGAATGAAGTATTTGCAAAGAACTTTGGTGTAAGAAAAACAAGATTAACGAGTGAGCTGGATACGGTACCTGCAAATGGCAGTGAGTTTATTTATAATTATATGTGGGGGCCAACAGAATTTACAGCAACCGGCACACTTTTACATTACGACCGGGTGCAGAGTTTAAAAACTATAACTGTGCCTACCCTGTTTATTACCGGTGAATTTGACGAAGCCCGTTCTGCTACCGTTAAGTATTTTCAAAGCCTGGTACCCAATTCAAAATTTGTTGTAATTGAAGGGGCCGGTCATGGTACCATGCATGATAACAAAAGCCAGAACATAAAAGCCATAAAAGATTTTTTATCGGGGCTTGAACGTAAATAAATTACTCGGCTGTCATCTTATCAATAAAGCTATAATGATTTCCACTGAACCGGTAATGAAATATGCGGTGATAATCTTTATTGAACTCTTCATCCGAACCCGGAGAAATAATATTATGCAGCACATTGTAGCCTTCGGCCCGGAAACAGATCAACACGTTCTGCACGCCCGACCCTTCTGCATTCAATGCTTCAAAGGTCTTGCTCATCTGCGTATTATTAAATTCAGATTTAATTCCCTTCATGCCTTGTATGGTTGACCGGCATTTATTGTATGGATCACTTGTTTTAACATCCGTGGACTGGAAAAAAATATGGTCGAAATAAATCCCGGCAAAATGTTTGTCGAGGAATGTGCCGAATGATTTACCGGATTCAGATAAATGGAGATATTCCCTTTTATCCTTTTCATCGGTATTTACTTTTCCATGACGTATGATGTACAGGTTGGTGCTCATGCTTAAACAAGGATTTAATTGCGACAGGCCATAAAAAAAGAAAAACTGTAGCCACAATCTTAGTAATTTACCGATTATTTGCCAGAGTGAGCCTTTTATTTACAATGAAACATACCCCTTAAGCTCATAAAATCATTATAAACTCCTGCCATCCTGTCACCAGTTCACTGGTTTGAGTTATATTTGTTCTCCAAAAAACCGGGTTATTAATGTTAGATCTGCTGATAAATAAGGAGCATGATGAAGCAAGGCAGGGCGAAGCATTTGCACCCTTTGCAGGCGAAGTAAACTCATTCAAAAAGCATTTTTATATTGAAAGCTATGGCTGTGCCATGAATTTTGCCGACAGTGAAGTAGTGGCTTCAATTTTAATAGACAATGGTTTTGGGGCAACAACTAATTATAAGGAAGCTGATCTCATCTTTATAAATACCTGCTCCATTCGTGAGAAAGCAGAAACGACTGTTAGAAAACGATTGACCGAATTCAGAAGTTTAAAAAAAGAAAGGCCCGGAATGCTGGTTGGGGTTTTAGGATGTATGGCTGAAAGGTTGAAATCAAAATTCATTGAAGAAGAAAAATTAGTGGATATCGTTGTTGGTCCTGATGCATACCGTACACTGCCTGGCCTTATTGAAGAAGCAGAGACCGGCCAGAAAGCAGTAAATGTTTTATTAAGCAGGGATGAAACCTATGCCGACATCGCTCCAATCCGTTTAAACAGTAATGGTGTTACTGCATTTGTAAGCATCATGAGGGGCTGCAACAATATGTGTTCATTTTGTGTGGTTCCTTTTACAAGGGGAAGGGAAAGAAGCCGTGATGCAGGATCCATTATCAACGAATGCAAAACATTGTTTGAAGAAGGATACAGGGAGGTAACACTCTTAGGACAAAATGTGGACAGCTATTATCAGGCCCCAGCCCCCACTATCTCCCCCCGTGGGGGAGGAAATGGAGAAGATATTAGCGAAGATAAAAGCACTTTGAATTCTCAGAGTGCAAAGGTCTCCCCCACGGGGGGAGATTTAGAGGGGGCAGTAACATTTGCTTTGCTATTAGAACAGGTCGCCCTGATATCGCCCCTATTGCGTGTTCGTTTTTCAACCTCTCATCCAAAAGATATTACGGATGATGTTTTACATACCATTGTTAAATACGAAAACATTTGCAACTACATTCACCTGCCTGTACAAAGCGGAAGCAGTCGTGTGCTGCAAATGATGAACCGTACTTACAGCCGTGAATGGTATATAGCTAAAGTTAACAGGATAAGAGAGCTTATCCCTGATTGCGGATTATCAACTGATATGATCACCGGTTTTTGTACCGAAACAGAAGAAGACCACCGGCAATCATTAAGCCTGATGGAATATTGCAGGTACGACCTGGCCTATATGTATTTTTATAGCGAACGTCCCGGAACCCTTGCAGCCCGCAGGTTTGCTGATGATGTGCCGGAAGACGTAAAGAAAAGCAGGTTACAGGAGATGATCGCATTGCACCGTATTCATTCTTTACAAAGTATGCAACGGGATGTTGGCAAAACATTTAAGGTTTTAGTAGAAGGCACTTCAAAAAAAAGCGACAACGAATTATTTGGAAGGTCAGATCATAATAAAGTAGTAGTATTCCCAAAAGGGAATTTAAAGAAAGGAGATTATGTCTTTACAAAAATTACCCGCTGCACAGCAGGAACGCTTATCGGGGAATTGATAATATAAATAACCGGCCTTTGTGTTTTTTATTCCACAAAGATCCACAAAGGCTGAAAGAACATAAAGTTATCTCTGAGAAACTTTGTGGCTTTGTGAATCTTTGTGGCACAACTTTTAATATGGAATTACAATCAATAAAAAACCGTTTTGGCATCATTGGCAATTCGCCGTCATTAAATCATGCATTGCATGTAGCGGTGCAGGTAGCTAATACCGATCTCAGTGTGCTTATCAACGGCGAAAGTGGCGTGGGTAAAGAAGTATTCTCACAGATCATTCATTCTTTAAGTGCAAGAAAACATAATCCTTTTATAGCCGTTAACTGCGGTGCGATCCCCGAAGGCACTATTGATTCGGAATTGTTTGGCCACGAGAAAGGATCTTTTACCGGTGCTGTTGACAGCCGTAAAGGATATTTTGAAACGGTGAATGGCGGTACTATTTTTTTAGATGAAATTGGTGAACTGCCTTTGGGAACACAGGCACGTTTGCTCCGTGTGCTGGAAGCAGGTGAATACATTCGTGTGGGAAGCAGCAAGGTTCAAAAAACAGATGTAAGGGTTATTGCCGCCACCAATAAAGAGCTTATAGAATATACCCATACCAACCGGTTCAGGGAAGACCTGTATTACCGTTTAAACACAGTGCCTATCAGGGTTCCGGCCTTAAGAGACAGAAAGGAAGATATTTATTTATTGTTCAGGAAATTTGTAAATGATTTTTCCGACAAATACAAAGCAGCACCTGTTCAACTGGATGAAGGGGCAAAAGATGTGTTAATTAATTATCCATGGCCCGGTAATGTGAGGGAATTGAAGAATATTGCAGAGCAGATATCTGTGCTTAGCCACGATAAAATTATCAATGCAAATACAATGAAAGGTTTTTTACCCGAACATAATTATTCCCGTTTACCTGTTCTGGCCGGCAGTAGTGGTTCGGTAAGCCAAAGTGAATTTGCAAATGAACGGGATATCTTGTACAAATTATTCTTCGACATGAAGAAGGATGTGAACGAATTGAAGAAAATGTTTTTCGACCTGTTACAGAATCCAAACATTGCACAGCATACACCCGTATTCACTGATAAGTCCTTTGCTGAATTAAATAATAATACAGCTGTTTCATCATCTTCCAGGCCCGTGTTTCTTCCACATAATGGGGAGGCCATTCACCAGCATGAAGACGTGGAAGAATCATTAAGCATTGTGGATAAAGAGAAAGAACTTATTGTAAAAGCATTAAAAAAACATAAAGGAAAACGTAAAGATGCATCGCTTGACCTTGGAATTAGTGAACGTACCTTGTACCGCAAATTAAAAGAGTATGATATTGAAGAATGATGAGAAAGCTTCAGGCCACAAGTGGCAAGGGAGAAGCAAGCGCAACCTGCGATCATGGTTGACAGCTTGTGGCTTGCTGCTTGCAGCTATTTGCATTCAGGCTACCTGCAAATATGGTTTTAAAGATGCAGCCCCCATTCCACCCGAAGTAAAAACCTTCAGGGTAAATTATTTTGAGAACAAAGCAGACTATAAGAACCCTCAATTAAGCCCTGCGCTTACTGAAAAACTGAAACAAAAAATCATCAGCACCACCAGGCTCAGGCAAACCAATGGCGATGACGCACACTATGATATCAGTGGTTTTGTTTCCAGGTACTATACCAGCACAACAGGGATCAGCGGCAATAATACCAGCCTTAACCGGTTAACAGCAGAGTTCCATGTTATTTTCAAAAATACAATGGACGAAAAAAAGAATTTTGAAGCTGATGTAACGTATAGTGTGGACTTTGATGCCAACCTGAGCCTTTCGCAGATAGAAACACAAAAAGGCGACGAAATAGTAAAGAACCTGACCGATGCAATATTTAATAAGATATTTTCAAACTGGTAATACAAGTTTTTAAAATGGAGAATACCCAGGCAATATTTGAGTCTTTGTTTAAAAGAAATTTTTCGGATGAAGGAAATGAGAATTTTCTCAATGAGATAACTGCATCACATCCTTATTTTTCTCCGGCACAATTTTATTTGTTACAAAAATCGCCTGCAGGTTCAGAGGCATTTCAAAAACAAGCTGCAAAAACAAATATCCTCTTCAACAATCCATATTGGTTAAATTTTCAGTTGCAGCAGGCAGCAAACCACAAGCTGCAAACGCTAAGAGAGCAGCATATAACGGTCAAAGAAGAACCGGTAGCTCCGCAGCAACCGGAAACTGTGGATGATGCCGAACAGGCAGATGAAAAAGAGATAGAGCCAATGAAAATAGAATTGAAACTTCCTGCTGAAAAAAATACCATGGATGAAATGCCCCTCTTTGAACCCATGCACATGGTTGATTATTTTGCATCGCAGGGTATTAAATTAAGCGAAGAAGTGCAAGCCACCGATAAACTTGGAAAACAACTCAGGAGTTTTACTGAATGGCTTAAAACAATGAAGAAAGTGCATGTTAACCAAACTGAAGAATCTTCGGGGCAAACAGACAGCTCTATTCAAAACCTGGCCGAAAAAAGCAATAAAGAGGATGAGATATTGACCGTTTCCATGGCAGACGTATTTGCCAAGCAGGGAAAGACCGACAAAGCCATTGAAGTATTACAAAAATTAAGTTTGCTCAATCCTGCCAAAAGCGCTTACTTTGCAGCCAAAATCGAACACTTAAAAGGATTATAATATGTTAGTTGTATTTGGAATTTTAGTGATCATTGCCTCTGTGATATTAGGAATGATCGTATTGATACAGAACCCAAAAGGCGGTGGACTATCCTCGAGTTTTGGTGGCTTTGGCAACCAGATAATGGGTGTAAAACAAACTACTGATGTACTGGAAAAAGGTACCTGGCTATTTGCAGCTGTAGTTGGTATACTTTGTATCGTTTCCCCTGCTTTTATACCAAAAGATGCCGGTACGGCTTCTCCTAACAAAGAACTGCTGGAAGGTGTTTCCACTAAACCACAAACTACCACCACGCCAAAGACAGTTCCAATGCCAAATACCGGGGACTCAAATAAGCCTAAATAATATTTTACAAATATTTTTGAACCCCGTCGGTAACTGACGGGGTTTTTTAATTTACTTTGTTGGGTATATTTTTTAATCACCATTCTATGCTTCCGTGCCTCCGTGGCAAAAAAAATGAAAAAGAAAATAATTTTTGGTACCCTGTTTTTCTTACTTGCAGCAGGAGGTTTTATAGCCTGGCAGGTTTTCGGGCCAACCGTATCTTCTCCCGAAGGAAAATATTTTTATGTAAGAACCGGTTCCGGCTATGCCGATGTAAAAACTTCCCTGGCTGATCAGAAGATGATCAGCGGAACATTTTTCTTTGACCTTATAGCCAAGCAGATCAAATATCCCAATGCGGTAAAAGCCGGCCGTTACCAGATTAAAAATGGCATGAGCCTGTTTAGTTTATTAAGGATGCTCCGTTCCGGTAAGCAGTCGCCTGTTAATTTTGTTATTACCAAACTAAGAACCAAAGAAGACCTGGCACAAAAGATCGCATCTAATTTTGAATGTGACTCCGCAGGCTTTTTACAGATCCTGAATGACCCTCAATCCCTGCATGCTTATCATGCTGACAGTAATACCATAATGACTGCAGTGGTCCCGAATACTTATAGTATTTTATGGAATACATCTCCCGGAAAAATTCTAAAAAAATTATTTGATGAAAAAGAAAAATTCTGGAACGAAGAGAGAATGAACAAAGCAAAAGCATTGAACCTGACACCCGAACAGGTGTATACCATGGCAAGCATTGTAGAAGAAGAAACCAATGCAGCAGAAGACAAGGGAAAAATTGCCAGTGTTTATATGAACCGTATGCAAACAGGAATGAAACTGCAGGCCGACCCCACGGTAAAATTTGCCATGAAAGATTTTGGGTTGAAAAGGATAATGCAGAAACACCTTACTTATGCTTCACCGTTTAATACTTACCAGAATTTGGGATTACCCCCCGGCCCTATCTGTACTCCTTCCATTAAAACCATTGATGCAGTTTTAAATGCACCACAAACCAATTATATTTACTTTGTAGCCAAACCCGACTTTAATGGATTGTCCAATTTTGCTTCCTCCTATGATGAGCACATGGTATTTGCAAAAGCATACCAGCAGGCATTGGATAGTTTGATAAAAGCAAAGAATAAATAACCGGTAAGCCGGTATTTGAATGACTAAAATTGAACGCATATTAGTAACCTGGGCTCCGCTTGCTTTTCTTTTACGTAAAAGTAAGCACTGGTATTTACCGGGCTTTGAAGGCGTACCCCTGTATGATGTTGCCCGTTTTTTTTATGGACAGGTAAAAACTATCGGTTTAACAGAAAGGGCCTCGGCCATAGCTTATAATTTTATCATGGCCATACCGCCATCCTTTTTATTTTTATTTACGCTGATACCTCATTTGCCCTTTATAAAAAAGAGAGAGATCCTTAACCAGATCAGGCTTATCTTAAAAGATATAATTCAGGATGATAAGATCAATAAAAATATTATTGGCTTTATCAATGATACTTTTTTCGAAAACCCTGTTTTTGGGCTGCTGTCTTTTGGTTTATTGCTTGCCCTGTTCTTTGCCTCCAATGCCATGATGGGGTTGATGCGTTCCTTCAATAAAAATTATATAGGCTTCACTAAAAGAAAAGGCCTGCACGACCGCTGGGTTGCCATACGCCTTACCTCACTCATCTTTGGCCTGGTACTGGGTTGCCTGATACTGCTCATTACACAGGGGGCTGTTTTAAACTGGCTTGGTGTAAAGAGCGCTTTCTGGAAAGGTTTCATTTTCTATACCCGCTGGATCTTCATCATAGCCCTTATATTTTATTCTATCGCCTTTATTTATAAATATGCACCGGCCGTTCACAAAAAATGGAAGCTGGTTTCTCCGGGAACCATACTAGCCACCTTCCTGTGCATCATGGCCTCGCTGGGTTTTTCCACCTTTGTAAGCAATTTTGGAAGGTACAATGCGCTTTATGGTTCCATCGGCACCATCATTGTGTTAATGGCACTTATCTTCATCAATTCACTGGTACTGCTTATCGGTTTCGAACTGAATGTAAGCATCAAATCACTCCGGGCCATTGCCGAAAAGCGTGATGCCGGGGAAAAGCTAATAGAGGCAGAAAAAAAAATACATGAACGGTCTTAATTGGTTGGGCCTATTGCTTAACTTTAAGAAAAAAAATAATTATGAAAAAAATATTTTATAGCCTGCTGGCCACAGCATCTGTTATTGCTATGGCATTTACTTTTGGTGATCCGTTACAAATCGGTAATGCTATGCCCAAGGCCGATCTTAAATTAAAAGATATTTCGGGTAAGGAAATTACCATGAAAAATGCCGCCAAAGAAAACGGCGTAATGGTGATGTTCAGTTGCAATACCTGCCCGTATGTGGTAAAAAACCAGGAACGCACCATTGCCATAAGCCAGTTTGCACTTAAGAAAAATGTTGGCGTGATAATTTTAAACAGCAATGAAGCATTGCGTGGAGATGATGACAGTTTTGATGCCATGAAAGAATACGCCAAAGATCAGGGATACAAATGGAACTATGTGGTAGATAAAAATCATGAAGTGGCTGATGCTTTTGGGGCTAACCGCACTCCCGAATGTTTTTTATTCGATAAAAATTTAAAGCTGGTTTACCACGGAGCAATAGATAACAGCGCCGGCGATCCTGCGGCCGTTACACGCATTCATCTGCAGGAAGCCATTAACGAAATGATTGCAGGTAAAGAAGTAACAGTAAAAGAAAGCCGGAGTGTGGGATGTACAATTAAAAGGAAAAGCTAGATCACAGATTTTTTTGAGGGTATTCCTGTAAACACGTAATCCACACTAGGATTACATTATGTGGGAATTAGTTATTAAAAAAGCCTCACAATGGCACGAAAAGTGTTCAAAGTGAGGCAACGATAATAACTAGTTCTATGACAAATTTACTATTTTCTCACAAACAATTATTGTACGAAAGA
>JANNDO010000033.1:0-70176 GCA_031387825.1 Chitinophagaceae bacterium
CCAACCTGCGATGCACCAACAGGTTTAACTACAAGTGCAATAACCTATAACAGTGCATCCATTAGCTGGACAGCAGTAAGTGGAGCCGCTGATTACGATGTAGATTATAAATTAAATTCATCGGGTACGTGGATCAATGCCGCAACTGCCACAACAAATCTTTCTGTTGCATTGAGTGGCTTAACTGCATCATCTTTATATGACTGGAGAGTTAGAGCAAATTGTACGGCTGTTGGATTAAACAGTGCATACACACAGGATCAGTTTACTACATTGGATCCGCCAACATGTAATGCACCAACAGGTTTAGCATCCTCAGGTATCACTGCAACCGCAGCAACAGTTAGCTGGACAGCAGTGAGTGGTGCTGCTGATTATGATGTGGATTATAAATTAAATTCTTCCGGTACATGGATCAATGCTGCTACAGCCACAACCAATCTGTCTGTTGTGTTAAGTGGGTTAACTAATACATCTTTATACGATTGGAGAGTAAGGGCAAATTGTACAGCTGTTGGTTTAAGCAGTACTTATTCGCTGGATCAATTCACAACTAATCCACCTCCTCCAACCTGTGATGCACCAACAGGTTTAACTACAAGCGCAATAACATATAACAGTGCAACCATTAGCTGGACAGCAGTAAGTGGTGCTGCAGACTATGATGTAGATTATAAATTAAATTCATCCGGCACATGGATCAATGCCGCAACTGCAACAACAAATCTTTCTGTTGCATTAAGTGGCTTGACCGGATCATCTTTATATGACTGGAGAGTGAGAGCAAATTGTACGGCTGTGGGATTAAATAGTGCATACACACAGGCACAGTTTACTACCCCACCTCCTCCAACCTGTGATGCACCAACAGGTTTAACTACAAGCGCAATAACATATAACAGTGCAACCATTAGCTGGACAGCAGTAAGCGGTGCTGCAGACTATGATGTAGATTATAAATTAAATTCATCCGGCACATGGATCAATGCCGTAACAGCAACAACAAATCTTTCTGTTGCATTGAGTGGCTTAACTGCATCATCTTTATATGACTGGAGAGTTAGAGCAAATTGTACGGCTGTTGGATTAAGTAGTGCATACACACAGGCACAGTTTACTACCGCAGCACCACCAACTTGTGATGCACCAACAGGTTTAGCATCATCAGGTATCACTGCAACCGCAGCAACAGTTAGCTGGACAGCAGTAAGTGGGGCAGCAAATTATGATGTGAGTTATAAATTGAATTCTTCAGGCACATGGATCACAGCAGCAACAGCAACAACTAGTCTTTCTGTTGCATTGAGCGGCTTGACCGGATCATCTTTGTATGACTGGAGAGTGAGGGCAAATTGTACGGCTGTTGGATTAAGTAGTTCCTATACCCAGGCACAGTTTACTACATTGGCTCCACCAACATGTAATGCTCCAACTGGTTTAACATCTTCAGCCATTACCTCAAGCAGTGCAACTGTTAGCTGGACAGCAGTGAGCGGTGCATCAAATTATGATGCGGATTATAAATTGAATTCTTCCGGAACCTGGATCACAGCAGCAACTGCAACAACCAGCCTTTCTGTTGCTTTAAGCGGTTTGACTGCATCCTCGTTGTATGACTGGCGGGTGAGGGCGAATTGCACAGCTGTTGGATTGAGCAGTGCTTACACACAGGCGCAATTCACAACCACTAACGCATGCCCAGGGCCATTAGATGTCAGCACGAATGGTACTGCAAGCGGGGCTGCTACTATTCCTTTCAATACTGATGTAAAAGGTTTGATCAGCCCAACCGGCGATAATGACTATTACAAATTTGTGATTACAACCGGCGGTACGGCTACCATTACATTAACTACTCTGCCTTTTGATTATGATATCAAATTATACAGGAGTAATGGCACAACCCAATTGGCCGTATCACAAAATGCAGGCACTGCAAATGAAACTATTACCAGGACCTATACTGCGGGTACATATTATGTAAGGGTTTATGGTTATAATGGTGCAAACAGCGCTACCAGTTGTTACACATTAAGGGTACAATTAGGTACTGCCTCTGTGCAGGAATTGCCATTGACTGAAGAGTCTGATCTAAGGATAAAGTTATTCCCTAACCCGGTTACCAATAAGCTGAGTATTTATCTGGTGGGAGATAACAGTCCGAAAATTTTAACGCTATATGATATGAGTGGAAAGACCATCTATACTCAACAGCTTAATGATATGTTTACAACTTTAGATCTTCAAAGAATGGCGAAAGGCACGTATTTTATAAAAATTACACACCCTAATGGTAAAGTATTATATACCGAAAAGGTTGTGAAGAACTAAGGAGCAGTTTTAAAGTTTAAGCCGTTCTGCCCCTGGCGGAACGGCTTATTAATTTCATAAATATTTTTATTGTTCTCCTGATTAATAAACAAGCTGTTACACATATTCCGTATTAGGCGCAAGGGCATTTACTAAAAAAATCGGCGGTTTTGCTTATATAAATAAGCCCGGTAAATTTTATTTTTACAACAGCTTTTTAATCCAAAAAATACCAAAATGAAAAACTTTACGATCTTTTTAGTTGTTGCACTTTTTTTAGCTTCCTGTGCCCAGTCTGTAACCACGCAGCAGGCAGCTAACCGCAATTACAGGGGTACAAAGGCCATCAGATAGGCCGGTAAAAATCCAACTGTTATAAAGCCGCAGTAAATATATCGTGCCTTAAAGCCCGGTTTACCTGCAGCTTTTTTTATATTATACATTGTGATATTGAAATGTATTTCTTGTCATGTCTTTAACATTCTATTCCGCTCATTTCAATATCTTTAAACCTTTAATTTTGGTTACCATTTCAATTCACAATGATCAAGAGGTTTTTTTTCAGGTGTTTGTGTAGTATAGGTTTTTTATTATTGTATAGTTCCCTTGCTGCACAGCAATCTCCACCAAAAGCCGATACTTTTTTTCTTGCCAAAAAGAAAGGCCTCCTGGGCAGGCTGGGAAGAAGTATTTCGACCACGCCGCAGGATGAATCGCCGGTAAGAGTGGAAAATCCATTTTTAAAATATAAGGGAAAGATCATCCGCTCTATTGAAACGGTAAGGCTGGGATTTGAATACGATATAAATGATACCAGCCAGTTGAAAAAAAATTTTGGTGTTACTATTGGTAAGCTGTTTCATAAAAACACTACGTCAAAAGTCATACTGCGTAGCCTTTTTTTTAAAGAAGGGGACCTGCTATATCCTTACCTGCTTGCCGATAACGAACGTTACTTAAGGGAACTGGAATATATTAAGGATGCAAAGATACTGGTTGATTATACAGAAGGCAGTACCGATTCAGTAGATGTGGTTGTGTTGACTAAAGATGTTTTTTCCATTGGTGGAAAAATTATGATCAGTAATAAGGATAGGGGAAGGGGGGAATTAAGAGAAGAGAATTTTATGGGAAGCGGAACCCGGTTACTGATAAGCGGTTATCATGAAAAGCAAAGATTCCCGCAAACGGGTATCGGTGCAGAATTAATAAGAAGAAATATTGGCGGGTCGTTTATTGACTGGACCTCGGGCTATAAGGATTATAATTTTGCTTTTAGCAGTGGCCGTAACCAGGAAACTATAATTTATACCCGGTTTGAAAAACCACTGGTAACAGCCTATATACCAAGCACAGGCGCTTTGGAATGGTCGTACCAACGCACAAGAAATGTATATGAATCCGATTCTCTTTACCGGAATATTACCAGGTATGAGTATTATAATTTAGATGCATGGTTTGGTTACAGTCTCGATAGTAAGCGCTCCCTTTATGCCAATAAAGAAATAAGAGTTCACCGCTTTATAGCCTTACGTGGGTTCAAGCAACACTTTCTTAGTTTTCCAATAAAATATAAAACAGTTTACGATTACCGGTTCACCGATTTTACCGGCGGACTGGCATCCCTTAATATTTTTAAACAAATATTTTATAAGACCAGCTTTATTTACGGTTTTGGAATAAAAGAAGATATCCCGGAAGGATTTAGTGTTGCCCTTACAGCGGGGTACATAAAAAAGCAGGAAGTAAAAAGGCCCTATAGCGGGTTGGATATTTCTTTTGCCAATTTTAAGAAAAAAGGGTTTTATAGCGATTTTACTTTCAGGTTGGGCGGTTATTTTTACGAAAAGCGTTTTGAAGATGTTGACCTGTTATTTTCTGTTGACCATTTTACCCGGTTAAGAAAATTGAGTAATACCTGGTATAACCGTGTATTTATAATTACAGCTATTACTGCACAGGCAAACCCGGTATTAAATGCACCATTGTACCTGACAAGTGTTTTTGGATTACCTTACTTTAATAATGGCTCCATAAACTCTGACCTGAGAGTAACAGTAAAAGGGGAATCTGTCTTTTATAACACCACAAAAGTACTGGGGTTTAGGTTTGCCCCTTTTGTATTTGCCGACCTATGTTTGGTTAAGCCAACCAAACTTGGCTTACAAAAAAGCGACCTGTTTACTGCAATAGGCGGTGGCGTACGCACCCGTAACGAAAACCTGGTCTTTGGTACTATCGAACTGAAAACACATTATTTTCCCCGGACAAATGAAAACATGAATGTATGGAAAGTAGACCTGAACAGTAATATCCGGTTTAGGTTTAAAAGCAGTTTTATAAGCCGACCCGATTTTATAATAGCCAATTAATAAAAAGCCACCGGCCGCAACCGGCAGGTGGTATATAAAATTCTATCAATAAATTACATCAGGTCCAGCGCCTTGGCCAATAAAGTGGTATTAAAAGGCAATACCATAGAACAGTACGAGCCAATAGGAGACCACAATACCCCAAAAAAAGCAGCAACAGAAAGTAAAAATAATACCCAGTACAGACCGGTTTTCTTTTTGGTTGTTTCCATCTTAATTATTTTATGCAAATATAAGGCAGAACTCATTATCTGTGACTATTAATTGATATTGGTTGTAAAATTTTAGGAAAGGGTTTATATTGCCTTTTTTTAACTGTTACCTGATGCTCCTGCACTTTTATTTACGGTTTTCTACTGAATTTGGCCAAACCATTTTTGTATCGGGTAATGATGTTGTTTTGGGAAACGAGGATCTTACAAAAGCATTTCCCCTGCAATACCTGAATGACCAACTATGGCATGGAATGGCAGAAGTTGATCTGAAAAAATTAAACCATCCAATTCAGTATAAATATATTTTGCGGCATAATAAGGGAGAAGAAGTAATAGAATTTGGAGATGACAGGATCGTTGATATTGAAAAAATTAAGGCTGATAAAATTGTACTGCTCGATACCTGGAATTACAGCGGAGAATATGAAAATGCTTTTTATACAAAAGCTTTCCGGGAGGTTTTACTAAAAAAAGGTAAAGCAGGCCTTTCTAAAACAAATGCAAAAAAAATATATACCCATGAGTTCAGGGTAAAAGCACCGCTGCTTAAGAAAGATGAAATACTTTGTATTGGCGGATCAGCAAAACTTTTTAAAAACTGGGATAAGGGCAAGACCTTACCACTAACAAAAAATGGTAACTGGTGGACCATCAGGCTGAACCTGTCTAAAGAACATTTCCCTATTACTTATAAATATGGCATCTGTAAAGCCACCGGGAATGAATTTGTAAAATTTGAAGAAGGTAATAACCGGATACTGTTAACGGAACCGGCACAGAAAACCATTATTATTTGTCATGATGGGTTTGCCAACCTGCAAAATGTAAACTGGAAAGGAGCAGGGGTAGCCATCCCGGTATTCAGCCTCCGCAGCAAAAAAAGTTTTGGTACGGGGGAATTTACCGACCTTAAATTGCTGGTTGACTGGGCAAAAAAAACAGGACTTAAACTTATCCAGTTACTTCCCATCAATGATACTACCAGTACCCACCAGGACAAAGATTCATATCCTTATTCAGCCATTTCGGCTTTTGCATTGCACCCCATGTATTTGAATATTGAAGAAGTAGCGTGTAAAGCCAATGCAGCCATCATCAAACAATTCATCAAAAAGAAAAAGCAACTGAATGATAAAAGGGTAATGGATTACGAAAATGTTATACAGTTAAAATTTGCTGCGATAAAGGAATTATACCTGGCGAAGAAAGAAGAATTTGAAAATGATGCTGCATATTTTGCCTTCTTTGAATTGAACAGGCATTGGCTGGTTCCCTATGCCGCATTTTCTTACCTGCGGGATAAGTACCAAAGTTCTGATTTTTCATCATGGCAAAACAATGCAGTATATGATGAGCATGAAATACAGGAATTGGTAAGTCCTGAACATAAATATCATGATGATATTGCCGTTCACTATTTTACACAATATCATTTACACCTGCAACTGAAAGATGCAACGCTGTATGCACATAAGAATGGGGTTGTAATTAAGGGAGATATTCCGATCGGCATCTGCCGCAACAGTGCAGATGCCTGGGTGGAACCGGGTTTATACCATATGGATGAACAGGCGGGGGCACCCCCGGATATATTTACCGGTAAAGGACAGAACTGGGGTTTTCCAACCTATAACTGGGAAAAAATGCAGGAAGATGATTTCAGCTGGTGGCGCTGCCGTTTTGAGCAGATGAATAATTATTTTGATGCATTCCGTATAGATCATATCCTCGGGTTCTTCCGGATATGGAGCATCCCGGCCAACCAGGTAGAAGGAATAATGGGCAGGTTTGTGCCGGCAATACCGGTTTCCATCAATGAATTTTTTGAAAAGAGGATCAGTTACGAAAGACACCGTTACACAAAACCGTTTATCAACACAAAAATATTAAAAGACCTGTTCGGTGTAAAACTTGCTGCCGTAAAAAAATTATTTTTGAACGGAGATGAAGTAAATGAAGATTTTAATAACCAACGCAAGGTGGAATATTATTTTTCGAAGCAGAAGAACCCCGACAATAAAATTAAACAGGGGATGTTTGATCTTTTAAGTAATGTTATCTTATTTGAAGAAAAAGATACGAACGGGCAAAAATTTCATTTCCGCATTGCTATGGAAGAAACTTCTTCTTTCAAAAACCTGGATGAACATTCCCGTAAGGAATTAAAAGAGCTCTATATAGATTATTTCTATCACCGCCAGGAAGAGCTGTGGAGAAAAGAGGCCCTGAAAAAACTGCCGGGCCTGAAACGCATTACCGATATGCTGGTTTGCGGCGAAGACCTTGGCATGGTACCGCATTGTGTGCCCGATGTAATGCAGCAGCTTGGTATACTTAGCCTCGAGATACAGCGGATGCCTAAAAAACAGGGCATGGAATTTTTCCATCCCAATGACGCACCTTACCTGAGTGTAGTTTCTCCATCTACACATGATATGAGCACAATACGTGGATGGTGGGAAGAAGACATGGAGATGACAAAACGGTATTACAATAATATCATGGGACAACCGGGTAAACCACCGGTACATTGTGAACCGAATATTAATAAAGAAATTGTAATGCAGCATTTGTACTCTCCTGCCATGTGGAGTATCTTTCAATTGCAGGACCTGCTGGGAATGAGTGCAGCTTTGCGCAGAAAAGATCCAAAGGAAGAAAGGATAAATGATCCATCGGACAATAACCATATCTGGAATTACAGGATGCATATTAATGTTGAAGACCTGTTGGAAGAAACTGCATTTAATGAAGAACTGAAAGGTTATGTTGAGGCAAGCGGAAGATGATTCTGCTGTCATTCCGTCTCGCCTGGGGCGAGAGAGGAATCTGCCCGGCAATATTACTAAAGTTGAACAGTAGAACATTACCTTGCAGATCCTTCGCTATCACTCAGGATGACAAAACACTCTAATGAAAGTAAAATACAAAACATATAACCTTCCTTTCCGACACCCGTTCACCATTTCAAAAGGAACAAAAACGCACCAGCCCACATTTGTTGTTGAACTTGAATTCATGGGCATAAGAGGCTATGGCGAAGCGCCTGCCATCAGCTATTATAATATCCCTGTAGAAAAAATGGTGGAAGACCTGGAACGTAAAAAAATATTTGTTGAAAAATTCGCTTTCTCCGACCCCGAACGCTACTGGCATTACCTGCATCATTTATTTCCGGCAAATCCGTTTTTAGTTTGTGCACTGGATATGGCCGGCTGGGATATTTATGGAAAACTAAAAAGAAAACAACTATACCAGCTGTGGACACTGGATAAAGCAACAGCGCCGGTAACCGATTACACCATTGCAATAGATAGCATTGAAAAGATGCTGGAGAAAATGAAAGAAAAACCCTGGCCTGTGTATAAAATAAAAGTAGGGGTGAAAGATGATTTAAAAATGGTAACAGAATTACGTAAACATACCGATGCTGTTTTTCGGGTGGATGCCAATGCAGGCTGGACAATGGAACAGGCGCTTGTAAAGATCCCTGTTTTAAAAGCACTGGGTGTTGAGTTTGTTGAACAGCCTTTAGCAAAAGATGATTGGGATGGGATGAAAATCTTATACAAAGAATCGTCATTGCCGCTGATAGCCGATGAAAGTTGTGTTTTTGAAAATGATGTGGAAAAATGCCAACAATATTTTCATGGTATAAATATTAAACTCACCAAGTGCAGCGGTATTACTCCTGCAAGAAGAATGATAACCAAAGCAAAAGAACTGGGCATGAAAGTAATGCTGGGCTGTATGAATGAAAGCTCGGTTGGTACGGCAGCCATTGCACAACTGGCGCCCATGCTGGACTATGTGGATATGGATGGGCCGTTGTTACTGGCAGAAGATATTGCAGCGGGTGTGAAATTTGAATTTGGTAAAATTGTTTATACAGATTCTCCGGGCCTGGGTATAGTGGTTGAACAATTCTAGAAAAGTATTTTTACAAATATCTGCTATTGGCTATTTATTTCACCGTTGTTGGTGTTCGGCTGATGGTAATGTGACAGAGCAATCACCAACAACACAGCATACTGTTTTTATTATTTAAGAACTAAGGCCCTTATTTTTTAGTACTCTACTGGTTGTTGGTGATAGCCAACGCTGCTTTTGCTACTGCACGAACACCAACAACGGCGAGAGGCCCAGGCGGGACAAAGCCAACAACTTTCTAAAGAAACTTAAATAATTTATCAATATCGTTATAATCGTTGTATAAGTAAGGCGCTATACGCATACTCGAGCCGCGGAAACTTACGTAAATTTTATTATCAGTTAGCCTTTTTGCAATTTCACTTACTTTAGATTCTTCTAATTTTATTCCCAACATATGACCAACCCGGTTATCTTCTGATATTATATATCCTCTTTCTTTAGCTATTTGTGAAACCCGGTTTGTCAGGTCTGAAATTGTCTCCTGGATGTTCTCAACTCCCCATTCTAAAATCTGAGTTAGTGCGGCTTTTGCCATTGGTATATTAATAAAAGCCGAAAAGCCGCCTGCGTCAAATCTTCTGGCTCCTGCTTTATAAGTGTCGGTATAATCTACCAGCCCCGAAAAATTTTCGCTTCCTGTTTTATCAATCCAGGTATATTCTATAGGGTTTCCATTTTCAAAATATTTATTATCTGCATAAAAGTAAGCCAGACCATAAGGGCTTAAAAGCCATTTGTAACCTGCGGTTACTAAAAAATCTGGTTTGATACTTTGTATGTCGAGAGGATAAACTCCGGCAGATTGGCTGGCATCAATTACCAACTTGGCACCTGTTTCTTTCGTCTTTGCGCTGATTGTTTTTAAATCAATAAGGGCACCATTTGTCCAATGGCAGTTTGGAATGGCAACTAAACCTGTATTTATATTAATATTATCAAGAATTGCTTCAGTCCAACTTTCACTTTCTTTCTTTTTCACAGTAACAATTCTTGCACCTGTTTCTTTTGAAAGCTCTCTCCAGGCATATATATTTGATGGAAATTGCTGATCTAATACAACTATTTCCTGATCTGCAGTTAGATTAATATTTTGTTTAGCAATTGCAATACCATAACTGACTGAAGGAACAAGTGCGATGTTCTGTTTGTTCGCATTGATTATTGAAGCAAAAAGTGTTTTTAATTCTTCGGCCGGCTCAAACCAATCCTTAACCTGAATTGTCCATGGTTCAGAGCGTTGATGAATAGCAGCAATCCCGGCTTCACTTGCACTTCTCAGGCCTGGAGACATGTAAGCACAATTTATAAAAGTAACCCCAGCAGGAATATTAAATAATGGTTCTTGATTCGTGATCTTCATTTTATTAATTTAAAAGTTAATGTAGATTGCCTACAGCTTATAAATAGCCTAAAGTCTGCTACCTTTTTTGTCCTGACGGGGTTTTTACCGAAAATACTGAAAATTATAAAACACTTTCCATAAAACCCCGGCGCAGTAGTCGGGTATGAAATAAATGGTATGAGTGTATAATAATTTGTAATGCTTTATACGTCAGGGTCTCACCCGGCTTATTGCACGGCTGTGAAGACCCGGTGGGGCAATAAAAGCAAATTAGTAAAATGTCAAGCCCAAAGCTGCCGCTTAATAGCGATATGTCTCGTCCTGCCACTCCTTGCGGCAAGTCTATGTTGCTTGCAGGCGTTGAAAGGCTGTCAATATTTTTTATTAATCGCTTATCCTTAGTGAAGGTTTAAGTTTACCATTATGGCAGGAAGTACAATTAATTATATGTCTTTCCGTAGTTAGGCCCTTAATATTTGATAAAAATTCTTTGTTAATCTTTGTGGTCATTTCAGACATTTGTCTCGCAATATCTTTTTTTGGATTAGAATCAAGCGCCCAATTACTTGTTTCATGACAATAATTGCAACTTACACCTAATGCTCTACTCCAGCTATTCATAGCTATCAATAAATTTTCTGCTGGAAAACCACCAAATATTTTTAAATTTTCAAAAACAGAATCAACAGCAATTTGTTCTTTGCCCTTAATTTTTTCTTTTACTGAATTAATATATTTATCCCTGCTTGCCTGTAAAGAGTCCTGAGTCAGTTCATAAATTTTAACTTGACTATTGATTGTCGTTGAAGAAAAAAAGATGATTGCAAGGATTGATAAAGTAACCATGAATATTCTCATATTAAGTAGTTAAAATTTCTATAAGTTAGTAAATTCAGGAAAAATTACCTACATTCTTTTTACAGTAACTATTGCTGCAGGCAACGTCCGGGTAATGGCGAAGGTGGGGTATTGTTTCGCCGTTGTTGGTGTTCGTGCTGATGGTAATATGACAGAGCAATCACCAACAACACAGCATACTGGTTTTATTATTTAAACTCTAAGGCCCTTTTTTTTAGTACCCTTCTGGTTGTTGGTGATTGCCAACGCTGCTTTTGCTACTGCACGAACACCAACAACGGCGATAAGGTTTCGGCTTACTCATAAATATCCGAAAGCCTGGTATCTTAATAAATTCAGTCTCAAAATATTTGTGTACCAATCTCAACTCCCCATCAGCTTATTCTTCTGCGCCACGTATTCTTCCTGTGTAATAGCGCCTTTCTGCAACAGTTCAAAAAGTTTATGCAATTCATCTGCTATCATTTGTTGAGAGGGTTGGGCCGCAACATTTGTTCTTGCAATGGCTTCAGCAAGTTGGGTTGCCTGGTTGTTTATCTGCATTTTTTTATATTCTTCCTGTGCATGGGTGATGGTGTCTTTTAATAATTTGGGGTGATGGATAAGGTTGTATGTTGTTTCTCCCAACTCGGCAGCGGTTTGTATATCCACATTGCCAAAACCAAATATTCGTCCCCAGATGGACTGGTCGTACTCCACATTATTTATCTTATCCAGCGGGCTTTCTTTGGAATAGCGGGTAAAAAATCCGCTTTCATCCACCACCCTTAAATTGGTAACACACCAAAGGTTATTTTTCCAGTTGATGTATTCGATCATCGGGTAAAGGGCTGTTAATAAAATAATGATAAAGTCAACCCTGTAGTTCTTAATAAATACAAGTAATAATATGGCCAGCATAAGCCAGGCTAAAAAAGGCAGCGCCAGTTTTAACCAATGCTGCCTGATTATGATCAATTTCTTTTCGTCTTTTTTAAGTATTGTTCTCATAGCTGAAAGTTATGGAATGTTAGGATAAATTGCAAAGAATGATAGGTGTTTGCCGGAAAGCCATATTTCTTATTGTCTTTGCGCCTTCCCGGCAAAAATATTACCAGAAACGAACATAGATCAAAGTAAGGATCAACAATGTGGCAACGATCATTGCAATTGTTGTTGGCCTTAGTTTAAACATGGACCTATCTACTTCAAATGCTTTTGGATTTACCTTGGGTCCGGCCATGCTGATACCAACCATAGCAGCAACAGTAATGAAGAAGGACCAGCCCATATTAATAAGGAAGGGTATCTCAACCATTGTTTTAACAACACCCTTTTCCATTTTCTGGTATTCGAATGCAGTGTACATCCATGTTTCTTTACCAAATATGCTTACGGCATAATTATTAAAGAATATGGCCAATGCAAAACCGAGTATCAAACCAACCAATGCAGCTGTACCTGTAGTTCGTTTCCAAAAGAACCCGAGGATAAACATCGCAAAAACACCGGGGCTGATAAAGCCTGTATATTTTTGAATGAAAGTGAATCCTCCTTCACCACCAATTCCCAAAAGATCTTTCCAGGTAAACAGGATAACGATGACCATCGAAATAAAAACCGTCATCCTTCCGGTCCATACCATTTTCTTTTCGTCAGAATCTTTGTTGATATACTTTTTATAAATGTCAAGGGTGAATATGGTTGAAATACTATTGGCCTTTCCTGCAAGTGATGCAACTATGGCAGCAGTAAGTGCAGCAATGGCAAGGCCTTTTAGCCCGGCAGGTAAAAATGCCAGTATCGCTGAGTAAGCTCCGTCTTTACCTCCTTCAAAACCCGGCAATTGATGATTTTTATATAATACATATGCAGCAATACCCGGTAACATTACAATTAAAGGCATCAGTAATTTTATAAATCCTGCAAATAAAATACCTGTACGGGCTGTTTCCAAGTTTGCGCCTAATGCACGCTGGGTAATATATTGATTGCATCCCCAATAATTTAAGTTTACTATCCACTGGCCGGCAAAATACATAGCAATACCCGGCAACACAACATACTTTTGTATATCGAGGTTCTCCGGCATATTAATGGTGGCCGTGGTAACAGCTGGTTTAGCCAGGATCATGTGGAAGTGTTCGGGTGCCTGGCCGAGTAAAGTTTTAAAACCATCTATTACACTACCATTGGCAACAGCATTAACTCTTTCATCTACTATTTGCAATGCTAAATAAATAGTAGCCAATCCACCTATGATCAACACCGCAACCTGTATAACATCGGTGTACCCGATCACTTTCATTCCACCTAATGTAATAACCAATGCCATCGCCATCAATACGATCATTACGACATGCAGGTAACCACCACCAAGCAATTCATTAATGGCAACAGAGCCTAAATAAAGTATAGAAGTAAAGTTTACAAAAACGTAAAGGAACAACCAGAATATCGCCATGATCAATGCCACTGTTTCATTATACCTTGTCTTCAGGAACTGCGGCATGGTATAGATCTTATTCTTTAGATAGATAGGGATAAACCAAATAGCGATGATGATGAGTGCAATGGCAGCGATCCATTCGTAAGCGGCTACAGATATACCAACGAAGAAACCTTCTCCACTCATGCCGATAAATTGTTCGGCGCTGATATTGGAAGCAATGAGCGAAGCACCAATTGCCCACCAGGTAAGCGAACCTTCTGCAAGAAAGAAATCATGGCTATCCATGGATGCTTTCTTTTTGCGGTTGTATATCCAGTATCCATAACTGGCTACAATAATAAAGTAAAACAGGAAGACAATAAAGTCGATGGTTTGAAGTCCGTTCATATTTGACTCATGCAATTGTTAGGAAGATGAAGAGGTAAACCCCTCTTGCATTATGAAGGTAAAAATATAATTGTTAATCTGACAATTATTTAAAAAAAATTAACTTAGCTGGATAAACGATTGCACTATAAAAAATGCTATATGAAAAAGCTTTCTGCCAAATGTGATTTTTTCACTTTCTTTCTTTCATCTTGCCTGCAATAACCAGGGCGGCGATAAACAAACTGAAAAAAAATATGAATTACAGTCTCACAACAACATTACCCCGGGCTGCAGCTTTTGAACAAACCATTGACGGGAAGAAAGTTTCGCTGTATATGATCAAAAACACAAAGGGCATGCAGGCTACCATTACCAATTTTGGTGGCCGGCTGGTTAGTTTACAGGTTCCGGCTAAAAGCGGTAAACCAACAGATGTAATTGTAGGTTTTGATAATTTAAATGACTTTGTAAAAATAAGTACCGATCCCTATTATGGTGCCACCATTGGCCGCTATGGAAACAGGATCGCAAAAGCAAAATTCAGTATTGACGGAGTGGAATATAAACTGGCAGCCAATAATGGTGTAAATGCCTTGCATGGTGGGCCAAAAGGTTTTCATAATGTTGTGTGGGATGCAGAACCTGTGGGTGATAATGCGCTTGAACTTACTTATACAGCTGCTGATGGTGAGGAAGGTTATCCCGGTAAACTGAATGTAAAAGTGGTGTACAGCATTACGGATAGTAATGAACTGAAGATAGATTATGAAGCAACTACCGATAAAAAAACGGTTTGCAACCTTACTCACCATTCTTATTTTAATTTGAATGGAGCAGGCAGTGGTAATATTGCCGATCACCAGCTGATGATAAATGCAGATAGATATACACCGGTAGATGAAACATTGATACCAACCGGTAAAATAGATAAAGTAGAAGGCACGCCGTTTGATTTCAGGACAGCAACTGCAATTGGTGCAAGGGTGAATGATTCTGCGAGTGAGCAGATCAAAAGAGGAGCAGGGTACGATCATAATTTTGTACTGAACAAAAATAAAGGCACAGGGTTAAACCATGCTGCTGCAGCATGGGGCGATAAAAGCGGTATTCTTATGGATGTATATACTGAAGAACCGGGGTTGCAATTTTATGGAGGTAATTTTATGAATGGAAAGAATAGTTTGAAAGGGACAAAGGATGAATACCGTACCGCCTTTTGTTTAGAGACTCAACATTTTCCTGATTCACCCAATCAACCTTCATTTCCATCTGCATTACTGGAACCGGGGAAAGTTTATAAGACAACTTCGGTGTATAAGTTTGGTGTAAAATAATAACAGGCAATAGTAAACCCAATTACAAAACCACCGGTCAGTGGTTTTTTTATTTATTATATTTGAACCTATGACTCCCGAACGAAATGAACGCCTCAGTTCTGTATTAAATAAAAGACAGCCCGACCTTACTGTGGTGCTTGAAAATGTTTTTGATCCACACAATATCTCTGCTGTAATGCGAACCAGTGATGCGGTGGGTATCCAGGATATTTATATACTCAACACAAAAATTCCGCCTCACAAAAAATGGGGAGCCAAAAGTTCCTCCAGTGCAGCCAAATGGTTGAGCGTTCACCAGTTTACAGATGCTTCGGAATGTTTTACTGAATTAAGAAAACATTTTAAAAAGATTTACACTACGCATTTAAGTACCGATGCTGTTGGCCTGCATGAATTGAATTTAACCGAACCGGTTGCCCTGGTGTTTGGTAATGAACATAGTGGTGTAAGTGAAGAGATCATTTCAATGGCCGATGGCAATTTTATAATACCCCAGGTAGGTATAATTAAATCACTCAATATCTCCGTGGCCTGTGCCGTTTGTTTGTATGAGGCCTACAGGCAAAAAAATAATGCAGGGCATTATGACAAGCTAAAATTAGAAGGGGAGAAGTTTCAAACCTTAAGAACTGAATGGGGATTTTTAGAAGAAGAAAAACCTACCCCTCCCTCTTCTTAAGGAGAGGGGATCGGTGCTTTAGAATATAGCTAAACATTTACTCTTTCATATCTTCAGTATTTCTTTACTCAACATTTTAGAACCTGACTTTAAGGTTGCTTTGATCTTCCAGTTCCCTCGCCTAAAGGAGAGGGGTTGGGGTGAGGTTTTTTGCCCCATTTCCAATAACTTTATCACACCAAAACAATTTATATGAAGAAAATCTTTCTCCCTGCTTTACTGTTCATCAGTATTAATGTATCAGCTCAAAGTAAAAAACCTTTAGACCATTCTGTTTACGATGGCTGGAAAAGCGTTGGCGAAAGAATGATCAGTAATGATGGAAAGTATATTGTGTATGCTGTTAACCCACAGGAGGGCGATGGTGAGCTGGTTATTCAAAACGCTTCTGCCCAATATAAAAAAGTAATTGCCCGTGGCTATGGAGCTGTCATTACCGAAGACAGCCGCTATGTAGTATTCAAAATAAAACCCATTTTCCAGGAAACAAGGCAGGCAAAAATAAAAAAGAAGAAAGCCGATGATATGACCAAAGATTCTATTGGCATAGTAGAACTTGGAAAAGATGAAGTGTTAAAGATCCCGAGAATAAAAGGATACAAAACTGCAGAGAAGGGTTTTGGATGGGTAGCCTATCAATTAGAGAAACCTTTACCTGATACTACAAAGAAAACAAAAGCTGTTACGGTTGTTGATTCAGCCAAACAGAATATGGATAAGTTGGTGAAGCTGGCCGATTCGGTGATCAGGAGATCAATTGATTCAATTAAAGGAAATGTTACCAAAGAAGAAGTGATCGTTGCTGCACAAAAAGCAGCCAAAGAGATCTTGAAAAGAGGAAGCGATGACCTGATGCTGGCGGAAAATATGTTGAAAGATGCGGAAGGGGATGACGCAGCGGGAGGTTCTGCCAACGAAGGAACCGACCTTGTAGTAAGACGGATGGCTGATAACAAAGAGAAAACATTTAAACTTGTAAGTGAATATTACTTTGATAAGAAAGGAACCAGGCTTTTGATAGAAACCACAAAGAACAGCAAGGATAGTAACAGTAAAGCATTTGTTATGATCTATAACCTTGCATCAGAAAAAGTGGATACGGTACTAAAAGCTTTTAATGATGCAAAAAATTTCAGCTTTGATGAAGAAGGGACACAGCTTGCATTTGTTGCAGAAAGAGACAGCAGCACAAAATCTCTCCAGAAATTTTACAAACTCTGGTATTATGCTGCAGGGCAAGACAGTGCAAAGCTATCAGCCGAAAAAAATACAGTAGGTATGCAGTTGGGCTATACCATCAGCGAAAATGCAACAACACGTTTTAGTAAAGACGGAAAGAAATTATTTTTTGGTACGGCCCCAATCAAAGCGCCAAAGGATACCACCTTAGTTGATTTTGAACTGGCCCGTTTGGATGTATGGCATTATAACGATGATTACCTGCAGCCTCAGCAATTAAAACAACTGGATAATGAATTAAGGCGCAGCTATATGGCAGTGATGAAACCGGGCGATGATAAAATTGTGCAGCTTGGTGCTGAAGATGCAGACAGGATCACATTGGTTGATGAAGGAAATGCAGATTGGGTGCTTGCTGAAACAAATAAAGGTAACCGGGTAGAAGGGCAGTGGACAGGCCGTACAAAAACTACAGCTTATGTCATTGGTACGATGGATGGGAAACGAAGATTGATACAATCTAATTCATTGGGCAATTTTGAAGCCTCGCCAAAGGGTAAATATGTGTATTGGTATGACCCAGCGCAGAAAAATTATTTTACCTGGAATACTTCGACCGGATCAACAAAGAACATCAGCGATAAAATAAAAGAGCCGCTTTATGATGTAGAGAATGATGTTCCCGATTACCCAAGGGAGCAGGGTACAATAGGATGGATTGAAGATGACCGTTATATCCTTATCAAAGATGTGTATGATATCTGGCAGGCAGATCCTAACGGCATGGAACAGCCCAGGAACATGAGTAATGGTTTTGGTAAAAAGAATAAAACAGAATTCAACTATTTACGACTTGATCCGGAGAAACGTTTTTTTAAAGCTGATGAAACCGTATGGCTTCGGTCGCAGGATAAGACAACCAAATATGCCGGGCTTTATACAAAGAAATTTAATGAAGTATCAAACCCTGTATTAACTACCGCAGGCCCTTATATCTTTAATGGCGTATGGAAAGCAAAAGATGCAGAGCAATATATTTTGCATCGCAGCAATATCAGCCAAAGCGAAATTTTTGCAACAGCCGACCTTAAAAATCTTACCCCATTAAGCGATGTGGCCAGTCAGCAAAAAGATTACAACTGGCTTAATGTTGAATTGATCAAGTGGAAAATGTTTGATGGAAAGATGAGTGAAGGCCTGCTGTTCAAGCCGGAAAATTTCGATCCTAAGAAAAAATACCCGGTCATCTTTTATTTTTACGAACGTGATGCAGATGGTTTATTTGCATACCGTGGCCCGGCACCAAGTGCATCCACCGTTAACATAGCTTATTTTGTAAGCAATGGTTATCTTGTTTTTGATCCCAATATTTATTATAAAGACGGAGAGCCGGGCAATAGTGCTTACAACAGTGTGGTAAGCGCTGCTAAATATTTATCAAAAATGCCGTGGGTTGACAGTACACGTATGGCCATACAAGGCCAGAGTTGGGGTGGTTACCAGGTTTCCTATCTTGTTACCAAAACAAATATGTTCAGGGCAGCATGGGCCGGTGCACCGGTTGCCAACATGACCAGTGCTTATGGCGGCATACGGTGGGGCACGGGGCTGAACAGGCAATTCCAGTATGAGCATACACAGAGCCGCATTGGCGCAAATCTTTGGCAACGGCAGGACCTCTACTTAAAAAATTCTCCATTATTTTTTGCTGATAAGGTTACCACACCATTGGTGATCATGCACAACGATGCTGATGGTGCTGTGCCCTGGTACCAGGGCATTGAATATTTTACTGCACTGCGCCGCCTCGGAAAAAAAGTATGGATGCTGGAGTACAATGGCGAAGACCATAACCTGGTGGAACGCAAGAACCGTAAAGACCTTTCCATAAGGCTGGGCCAGTTCTTTGATTATTATTTAAAAGATGGCAAACCCGCCAAATGGATAAAAGATGGATTGCCTGCAACAGAGAAAGGAAAGGATTGGGGGTTGGGGGTGGAGTAATGGAATTTTTCTTCCTGTCCTTTCGACGAAGAAGAAATCTGCCGGGATTATACAGTGAAGCAGTCTTCTGAATACGAAGCGAAGACCAAAGCGAATTGATAGAAACACAGATAACACGGATTGCTGCACAGATGTACAGGGATTTTGCCATCCCGAGGCACGGGGGATCTGCTTTTTCACCTTTGTTGTGTGTTGCGAGGTGGGTTAAGCAGGACTGGCTTCACCAACAACCAGCATTATCATTTTGTTTAAATAAAAATTCCTTTAATAAAAAATTCCTGCTTTATAAAAAAGTAAAAAATGAAACTCTTTCTCTCAATTTTTTTAATAGCAACTGTTATTTTATTTTCCAATTGCACTAAATCCGGCGGGCCGGATATAATTATTAATTGCGAGGGGCTTATTACTGATACCTTGGGTACGGGGGATAATGGGAGGATCTATATGCCCAATGCCTTCAGCCCAAACACCGACGGGCTGAATGAATTTTGCAGGCCGGTATTTAAAAATATTGCTTCTTTTGTCTTTACTATTTATGATGAAAACAATAATGTACTGTTTACAACCACGGTACCGGGCCTGGGTTGGCAGCCTGTACCTGCCCAGGGTAGTAATACTGCAAAAAGATACTATTATAAAATTCAGGCCATAACTGTAAATAATAAAAAGATAGGGCAGTGTGGCGAAGTCTATAGCCTGAGTTGTTTTCCCGTTAATTTGCCAAAGAGCTTCTTTTATTTTGAGGATATGCTTACTGCAAATGGATTTACAGGAATGACAAATGAAATTTTAACTACCTGTCCATAACTACCGGTAGATTTGGAACCAATAACTTCATCAGGAAATTATAACAATGAGCATACAGGTTGATGATGCGATCAGTTTAGAATTTTTAGAAGAGGCACATGCAGCTTCTCTTTTCAATTTGATAAATGATAACAGGAACTATTTAAAGCAATGGCTTCCCTGGGTGGATAATATGCAGTCGGTAGAAAATGCAAAAGCCTATATAACCAGTTGCACAAAGCAGGCGACAGAAAAAACGGATTTTGGATATGCTATAATGTACAGGAAGAAAATGGCGGGCAGGATAGGTATGCATCATATCAATCAGCAAAATAAGATAGGGGAGATAGGGTACTGGCTGGCCGATGATTTGCAGGGCAAGGGTATTGTAAAAAAATGCTGTACAGCTTTAATAAAATATGGGTTTATCAATCTTGGGTTAAACCGGATTGAAATTAAATGTGCCGTTGGAAATAATAAAAGCCAGGCCATTCCGCAAAAACTAAACTTTAAACAGGAAGGAATTTTACGGCAGGCCGAATGGCTGAATGGTAAATTTATTGATCTGTATTTGTACTCGATGCTTAAAGAGGAATGGGAGATGGATAATACCTGATTGCAATTTTAAATCTTTCCCGACAGATAGGTTTCTTCAATAGTCGGGGTTGTAACACCACCGGCTTTTTCAAGTGTTACTATAAAGGCGGTAGCCCCGGCCGGAACATTTGGCATTTCAATAAAGCGGCCCCTTATTTCATCTTTAATAATACCAATATTTATCGGTTTATCATTTACCATGGCCCACAGCTGATAATCGTTTTGGGATGATGATTGTGGCAGGTGATGTATCATGATATAGGCTTTACCGGTTTTTTTATCCCAGAAAATGGTACAACGGCAAATACTGTGCAGGCCTACACCATACATTGCCACAGGGGTTATTAAAGGGCTTTTTAAAATATTGTAATCGGTTACCGGAAGTGGTGAATATGTCTCTTTTTCCTTTAGTGCCAGTTCCTGTTCCTTTGTTTTTTTATATAAAATATAATTGAAAATGCTACTTGAAGCAAATAATAAAATGGCAGCTGCCGCCGCTGGTTTAAGCCAGCTCATTTTTTTTATAGTATGTTGGTTTCCGGTTATTTCAATTACCGGTGTTTGCAAAGACTGAAGCGTTTGAAGAATTTTTTCATCTGTTTTAAAGTCCGGTTGGGTGGCATCATTTAAAATATTGTTTTCAAATTCTGTTTCAAATTGCAAAACAGCCTTATTTAATTCCGGGTATTGCTGACGCAGCAATTCCATCCCGGCCTTTTCTTCCGGTGAGCAAAGCCCCATAACATACATTTCAATAATGCCAGATGATATGTAACTGTTAATATCCATTATACAAATTGTTTGCGTAATTCCAATACAGCATTGCGTAACCTGGTCTTTACAGTGCCTGTTGGAATATCTAAAATTTTTGAAATCTCTTCGTGTGTAAAACCATTAAAATAAGAAAGTTCCAGAACATTTTTATAATCTTCCCTTAACTGGTGAACCTGTTTTCGTAAGCCTATCCTGTTAATATCTAATACATGATTTTTGTTTTCATCCACATAATTAACGTAATTGTCAATCGAATCGTTTTGTTGCTGCTTCTTATAATTTTTACTCCGGGTGGTATTTATAGCGCAATTCCGGGTAACATTAAACAGCCAGGTAAATAACCTTCCTTTAGCGGCGTCGTATTTATCAATATTTTTCCAGGCCATAACAAATGCTTCCTGTAAAACATCAGCAGCAATTTCCCTGTCGGTTATTATCTGCAGTATAACAGTAAAAAGGGCCCCCTTGTAATTAGTGTACAAATACCGGAATGCTTCATTATCATGCTTCTTAAGGGCAACAATTAAGGAATCTTCAGTATAAGTTATTAATTCTGGCAAATGGAATGTAAATAGTAGTTACCCATAAAAGTAATTTGATTGGGCCTTCTAAAAAAATTTTATTTACAGAAAACCCCTGAGGTTTTTTTTGTGTACATAGTAAAGTGATCACTGTAAGGAGCCTCCCTTTTTGTAGGTAAACATTATAAAACTGTAAAATGAAAAAACTAATCAGCTTACTGATAGCTGCTACTGCTTTATTGGCTTCCTGCAAAAAAGACAGTAAAACAGCAAATGCTTTAAATGAAACCTCACCTGTACAGGGAACAACGCTTGCATCCGGAAATTTTATAAGCAGTGTGCATACAACAGGAGGAACTGTCCGGGTTGTAAAAGATGCTTCTAATAAACTTTATCTGGTGTTTGAAAATTTCCGGACAGACAACGGGCCCGATCTGCGGGTATGGCTATCACCCAATACAGGCGGAAACCCTTACCAGGAACTTGGGTTTTTAAAAGCCGTAAGTGGGAATTTCTCTTATGAACTTGGTGCCAGTATTAATTATTCAAACAACAACCGTGTTTTGATATGGTGCAGGCAGTTTTCTGTTTTATTCGGATATGCAGTTTTACAATAACCACATGGCATAAATTCTTACCCTTCTGTTAAGCAATACGCTCTGTTTATTTTCCGGGATTGACACCGGGCCGGCATTCTGTTGTTACCGAATGTAACAATACACATTTACATTTATTTTCCTTTGAGGAGCCATCTTTTTTTATGAAATATTAAATCATTTTTTAAACATCAAAATCAACAATTATGAAACATTTTAAAAAAATTATGGCATATGCCTTAACACTATTCTCATTAGCTGCCTGCCAGAAAGAAACCTCTATATTAACACCTGATAAAACTGTACCTGAAGAAGCCTTACTGTCTCAACCGGGTCAGAATGAAGATGGGAATGGGAATGGATTGGTTGGCGGAACCAAACATGTTTATATTTTAAGCAACGAAGTAAGCGGCAATGCCCTGCTGGAATATAAAAGAACCAACGAAGGTTATTTAGTGCTGCATACTGCCTATAATACAGGCGGAACCGGCACAGGCGGAGGTTTGGGCAACCAGGGAGCAGTAATATATACCGGAGATGAAAGTGCACTGTTGGCGGTCAATCCGGGAAGCAACAGCATTTCCTCTTTTAAAGTAACAGGCAATGGATTGCAGTTCAAGTCAACCGTTGCTTCCGGTGGTATGAGGCCGGTTAGTATTGCACAACATGACGATATTGTATATGTACTTAATGCCGGAGGTAATGGAAATATTTCGGGATTTAAACTGGGGAATAATAAAAAATTAACGCCTATTCCAAATTCAACCCGTCCTTTAAGTTCCAACGCTTCCGGCGCCGCACAAATTTCTTTTGTAAGAGATGGTGGAGTTTTAGTGATCACAGAAAAAGCCACCAATAAAATTATTACTTATACTGTAAATGAATACGGCATGCCCGGGGCTATGCATAGCCTCGTATCTTCCAGCCCCACACCATTTGGTTTTGCACCGGCAGCAAATGGCAACATTTTTGTTTCTGAAGCTGTTGGTGGTGCACCCGGGGCAAGTGTGCTTTCCTCCTATCAGATCAGCAATAGTGGTGCCATTACTTTGATTAATGGTTCGGTTGGTGCCGGGCAATCTGCTGCATGCTGGGTTGTAATAACCAACAACGGTCAATATGCCTATACTACAAATACGGCAAGTAATAATCTTTCTAATTTCAATGTAAATACCAATACAGGTAGTATAAGTGTAAATACTGCTATTGCGGCAACTTCACAAATGGGTCCCATTGATGCAGACTTAAGCAACAATTCGAAATACCTTTATGTTTTAAATGCAGGCAGCCATAGCATCAGCGCTTATGCTGTTGCTAACAACGGAAGTTTAACCAATATACAAACTGTAACGGGATTACCGGCAAGTGCTAATGGACTTGCTGCCAGGTAAGTAATGAAAACCCCCGAATATACAAACCGCCGCAATCACTTATCGTGGCGGTTTGTATGTCAGGGGCTGAACTTTATGTTGAAGAAAGTATGACCGAAAACCAAAGAATAGCAATTAAAACTTTGTTTTCAGCAACGTCTTTATTCTGGGTTATGTGTTAGTTGAGGACGTTACTCGGAAACAATGGCTTCTCTGGGTGGATAATATGCAATCGGCAGTAAATGCAAAAGCCTAAATAACCAGTTGCATAAGTCAGGCAACAGAAAAAACGGATTTTGGGTATGCCATCATGTACAAAAAAAAATTGCGGGCAGGATAGGGATGGACCATATTAACCGACAAAATAAAATAGGAGAGATAGGATACTGGCTGGCATGTGGTTTGAAGGGCAAGGGCATTGTAACTAAAAGATGTACTACGTAAACAAATTATGGGTTTAATGATCTGGGGTTAAACAGGATTGAAATCAAATGCGCCACTGAAAATCATAAAAGCAGGGCCATTGCTGAAAAATTACAATTTAAGCAGGAAGGTTTATAGCGGCAGGCAGAATTACTTAACGGCAATTTTATTGACCTTAATTTGTATGCAATGCTTAAGGAAGAGTGGAGTAAGCTATAACTCACCGGATTGCTTTTTGCTGAAGTTTAAATACCTGTGTATTAATAAAAGTCAATTCAGTTATTGCGGCAAAAACATTTGTGTCTCTGAAAAAATAAATTTCCCAGGGAACCACTTTATTTCCATTCTTTATATTCTGCACATTTATGAAGTCAGCCGTTTTCACATTTGGGTTATTACCAAAATGTTCCTGGATAAATGAATTATAGCTTCTCAGGTTATTTTTTAAAACGACCAGCCTGTTCATATCAGGATATGAAAATAAAGTTGCTTCCTTTTTGTTTGTTAAAATAAAGAGTTCGTGTTTGATGCTGTCGATACAAACAGCAATGGAATTGACCCTTATTGCTAATTCCACTTCAGGTAAATAGGAAGATCCTCTTTTAAAAGCGCCAATACCTGTGGAATTACGCACGCTGTCATTTGCCCTGCTCAATGACCTGTCTGTCTTGCTGAATTCTGTAAGCAGGCCATTTGGCCTGGTACGGGAAACTCTCACAGTCCAGAAAGCATAGATGGCAATACATGCACATAGCAAAGCGAAGAGTACTATAATAGCATATTTTGTCATTATCGCCTTTCGGAAATATTGCAGTTATTTAAGATCAGGGGGCTTACAAATAAAAATTATTAAATGCTTCTGTTGCCATCAAAATTTTCCAGCTCCTTACTTACTGCATTTAAAAACGTAGAACCTAATGCACCATCAATGATACGGTGATCATAACTTAGCGAAATATACATCATGTGGCGGATGGCAATGCTGTCGCCCTGCGGAGATTCAATGACCATGGGCCTTTTCTTAATGGCGCCCACGGCCATGATGGCCACCTGCGGCTGGTTGATGATGGGTGTGCCCATGATGCTGCCGAATGTTCCTACATTGGTGAGGGTGAAAGTACCACCCGTGGTATCATCGGGCCTTAACTTTCCGGTACGGGCAGCATTAGCCAGGCTGTTCACCTGTTTGGTTAGTCCAACTAAATTAAGCTGGTCGGCATTTTTAATTACGGGCACAATTAAATTACCGCTTGGTAATGCGGTTGCCATTCCAATATTCAGATCTTTCTTTACAATTATTTTATCGCCATCAACGCTGCTGCTGAGCCATGGGTATTTTTTGATGCACTTAACAATGGCTTCAATGAACAGCGGAGTGAAAGTAATTTTTTCTCCTTCTCTTTTTTCAAAGTCTTTCTTCACTTTCTCTCTCCACAAAACTAAATTGGTAACATCGCATTCTGCAAAACTGGTAACATGCGGCGATGTGTGCTTACTGTCAACCATGTGTTTGGCTATCAGTTTACGCATACGGTCCATTTCAATCACTTCCACATTGCCGGTGTAAATAGCAGGAACATTATTAGTTGATGGTTGATCGTTGGTGGTTGGTCGTTGTTCGTTTGTAGTAACAACAACAGTTTGTGGTTGCTGGGCTGTGGCTTGTGGCGTGCCACTTGTGCCTCTATTTGCAACATATGCTAAAATATCTTTCTTACTCACCCTTCCTTCCTGCCCCGTGCCCGGAATATTTTCCAGGTCTGTCATACTGATGCCTTCCTGCTGTGCTATATTTAAAACAAGCGGAGAATAGAATCTTATTTTATTGTCTGACGACTGACCACTGACCACTGACGTTGTTGGCTGATAAGGAATTTCTTCTACTACTTTTGCTTCTTCATAAATTTCCTGCTTTGGCGCAGGGGCAGGCTGGCTATTGAAAACGGCAGCATTTGCACCCACTCTTATTTTTGCAATAACAGTACCGATAGGAACCACATCATTTTCTTTAAACAGAACTTCTTCAATAACTCCTTCGGCGGTTGAAGGCACTTCACTGTCCACTTTATCGGTGGCAATATCCAAAACGGTCTCATCCTGTTTGATGCTGTCACCTGGTTTTTTATGCCACTTTAAAATGGTGGCTTCCATGATGCTTTCCCCAAGTTTTGGCATTACCAGATCAACTAAACTCATATAATAATTTGAAATTTTAATTTCGAAATTGACAACCAATATAAAATATACCGGTACATCATCAGCAATCGGGTTCAAAGGTAATTATTTCCCTTTTAATCAGGCAAAACTCCTGTTACGGTTCTGCCAATATGAATTTCCGTAATAAATTCAGCGCATTGGCGGCTGTCAACTGGATATTTCTCGTCCTGTCAAACCGGAAATATAATTTCTGTGCCTGTATTTTTTTTGTATTGCCAATAGCCACCCATACTGTGCCAACAGGCTTATCAGGCATACCGCCCTCAGGACCCATGATCCCTGAAACGGCAATCACATAATCGGATTTAATATTTTTTAGAGCACCTTTCGCCATTTGCAGTACAATTTCTTCACTAACCGCTCCTTTTGATTCCAATATTTCTTTGTCTACCTGTAACAGGTCTTCCTTTGCTTTATAAGAGTAGGTAACCACGCTGCCATCATAAAATTTTGATGAACCAACAATGGATGTTAGGAGGTGGGCAATATATCCACCTGTACAACTTTCTGCAGTGCATACAGTTTTACCTTTTTCTACCAGTAATTTGCCAACTACTTTTTCCAATGCTTCATCTTCATTGGTTACCATGTATTCCTTTACCAGTGATTGAAGTTTTTCAAATAATTGCTGCACTTCTTTTTCAGTAGCTTCTTTATTAAACCCGGTTGATGTTAATCGTAACCTGACCATTCCATAATTGGGCAGGTAGGCTAATTTTATATGTACAGGAAGCGCTTCTTCAAAATCTTTTATTAATTCTGCTAAAAAACTTTCGCCCACACCTGCGGTAAGCAATGTTTTATGAATGATGGAAGGAAATTTGAATTGTTTCTGCAGCATGGGTATCACATCATCAGTCATCAATCCTCTCATTTCATGCGGCACGCCGGGGAGGCTCACAAAAACTTTTTCATTTTTGAGAAAACACATTCCGGGCGCTGTGCCTCTTTTATTTTGTAATACGGTACAAACATCAGGCACTTCACCTTGTTTAAGGTTTCGTTCAATGATGGGGCGGTTCAGTTTTGTAAAAATGTCCAATACATTTTGACGGGCTGCTTCATTCACAACCATTTTTCCGCCAAAATATTTACACAACAGCGGTTTGGTAATGTCATCTGCAGTAGGGCCCAGGCCGCCGGTTATTAAAATGATGTCAGCATATTTTTGTTCTTCATCCAGTGCTGTCCATATTTCTTCCCACACATCACCCACCGCCACACGGCGCACCACACGTATGCCTGCTTTGTTGAGCTCCTGCGCCATCCAGGCACTGTTGGTATCAATAACCTGTCCTATTAATAATTCGTCGCCAATGGTAATGATGGATGCCTGTGTCATGTATCGTTTTAAAAAGATTAATTTTATTGCAAGATAAGTTAACATGAAAACATTCTATTTGATTATTAGTTTACTGGTTGGCACAATTTCTTTTGGGCAGAATATTTCTTCCCGTTTAGATGCTGCGATAAAAAAGTTACAGGAAGATGATCAGTTTAAACATGCCATGTTAAGCCTGTATGTGGTGGACAGCAAAACAGGCAATGTTATTTTTGATAAAAATTCAGAAGTTGGATTGGCGCCTGCCAGTTGCCAGAAAGTGGTAACCAGTGTAACTGCGTATGAAATGCTTGGGCAAGCGTATTCTTATAAAACATCCATCGGCTATGACGGTAATTTAAAAGACAGCATACTTGATGGCAACCTTTATTTTACTGTTTCGGGCGACCCAACCCTGGGCAGCTGGCGATGGAATACGACCAAAGAAGAAAATATACAGCAAAAGATACTGGATGCATTGAAGGCAAACAAGATCAACGTAATTAAAGGGAACATGATCATTGACGATTCAAAATGGGAAACACAGGCTACACCGGGGGGATGGGTATGGGAAGATGTTGGAAATTATTACGGCGCAGGGGCAAGAGGTATGAACTGGCATGAAAATCAGTATGACCTTATCCTGAAACCGGGGAAAAAAGTTGGCGATTCAGTAGTGATCGTTGGAACCAAACCCAAACTGGAGATTGCCGTATTGGTGAACGAACTAAAAACCGGTAAGGAAGGAAGTGGGGATCAATCAGTCATTTATTTGCCCGAAGGCGGGATGATCGGTTATGTGAGAGGAACAGTGCCGGCCGGCAAAGAAACATTTACAGTATCAGGATCCATACCGGACCCGGCGAATTTATTTGCAAAAAAGATGGAGGACCTGCTTGCGGATAATAATATACTGTTTACGGGAAAACCAAAAGCAAGCATCTCATTCTTCCTCAACAATGAAAAAATGACATACCCTTCAAAAACGGTATTTACAGTATCATCTCCTCCACTCGACAGCATCAACTACTGGTTCCTCAAAAAAAGTATAAATCTTTATGGCGAGGCATTGGTAAAAACAATTGCTTACGAAAAAGCAAAATACGGTTCAACAGATACTGGTATTAATATTATAAAAAATTTCTGGAAGGATAGGGGCATTGAAAGATCGGCATTGAACATTATTGACGGCAGTGGGTTATCACCGGCCAACAGGGTTACTACAAATGCATTGGTTACTATAATGCAGTATGCCCTGCAGCAGGACTGGTTCCCTTCTTTTTATTATGCCCTGCCCGAGACCAACGGCATTAAAATGAAAGATGGTTATATCAGCGGGGTGAGAAGCTATACCGGTTATATTAAAACAAAGACAGGCGGGGGATATACCTTCTCTTTTATCGTAAACAATTTTGATGGCAGTGCAGGAACAGTAAGGGAAAAAATGTGGAAGCTGCTGGATATTTTAAAGTAGGCCCCTCCAAAACCCTCCCCAGGGGAGAACTTGAAAGATAAAGATGATTTGAAATTCTTTTCCTTAACTTCAATCAAAACTTAATATAATGTCTGAGCAGAATTTTAAGAATCATTCAAGGTATGTTCCCTTATATCATTTTATTTTACCAACTGCAATACTGGCGCTGATCGTTGGTTCATGTATTAATTTATATAAAGCCTGCATTAACTGTAACAGCACCAATCATGGGGATTTTAATAATGCAATATTGATCTGTTTGACCAGTTTTGTATTATTGTTCCTTTGGTGGTACTGCCGTGCTTTTGCATTAAAGGCACAGGACAGGGCCATACGTGCCGAAGAAAATTTCAGGCATTTTATTGCTACAGGTAAACCATTAGACAACCGTTTACGAATCAGCCAAATTGTTGCTTTGCGTTTTGCAGGTGATGATGAATTTGTGGGCCTGGTGAAGAAAGCAATTGATGAAAACCTGTCTTCAAAACAAATTAAAATGGCTATTAAAAACTGGAAGGCAGATAATAACAGGGCCTGAGGAATGGAAAAAGATGTAATGGATAATTTATAATTTTTTTGAGGCCTTGTCTTTACTATTTCAGCAGTGAGTTTTGAATTTAAAAAATTATTAATTTTCAATTATCCATTAACAAAGTATCCCGAAAGTTTTTCCTTCAACGCTTCCGGCATTGCACATCGCTTCATAGTTTTTGCATCTACAAAAAACAAAGTAACCACACCGGTATTTAATAATTCATCCTGCTGGTTAAATATCTCTGCATGAAACACAATTTTAAAATGTGCAGGCATTTCTTTCAGTGTTGTTTTTACAGTGATCAGGTCATCATATTTAGCCGGCCTTAAAAAGCGGCTGTGGATCTCCACAACCGGCATGATGATACCCAGCGCTTCTATCTCTTTATAGGTATAACCTATCTGCCGTATGGCTTCTGTTCTGCCAATCTCATAAAATTGTGCATAGTGGCCATAATATACAATGCCCATCTGGTCGGTGAGGGCGTAATGAATGCGGATCTGTGTTTCGGTTACAAACATTTTATTAATTGATAGTTGATAATTGGTTAAGTGATAATTTTTTTAAGACAAGAATCATATAATATCAAACGCCTCGATTGAATTTAATAGTTATCAATTATTCATTAACTAATTATCCATTAAGCACTATTTCCCGATCATGGTGTCCACACTAACTCTTCCAGGCCCAACAAGCAATAAAACCAAATAACCCGTAAGATATAAAGGCGCATTTTCCGCATCGCCAAAAACATGGCCATGATTTACTTTAAAAATGATCACACAGGTAAGAACGATCAGTGGTATTGTTGCCAATCTCGTAAATAAACCAAGTATTAAAAATAAAGAGCAAAAGAATTCGGCAAAAACAGCCAATGCCAGGGATAAAGTCTTTCCCATGCCCATAAAATTCATGAATTTGTCCTGGTATTCGCTGAAGTGAACAAGCTTGTCATAACCATAGTGCATCATTAAGATGCCCATACCCAAACGTAATACCAGCATGGCAGCGCTTACTGCCCCGGCTGAATACTTTGCCGACAATAATTTTTTCATTTTACTTTTTTAAAAGTGGTTTTAGGTTTTTAGCTGAACTGTTATAGAATTACAAAAGAAAAATTATTTATCATTTTATTAACAGCACTGTAAAAATACATTCGTTTTGTTTACATCAGTTATCCACTTATTCACAATAGGTTTGGAATGATGTTTGCAACGGAAGAATAACCAGGTAATTTTGCAACCAGTAAAAAATGACCGCATCTAAAGCCATGATAAAACAAAAAATTACATTCCTGCTGCTGTGTGCAGTATTTTCCCTCCCCGCTTTTGCCCAGCCAACCAACGCAATTACAGATTCAGAAAAAAAATTTAAGGATGCAAAAGCATTTTTTGTACAGGAACAATATGCATTGGCTTATCCTTTGTTTGCAGCGCTTAAGGCCCAATACCCGGAGAATACAGTAAGCGATCATACTTATATCAATGATGATGTAAATTATTATTATATCGCCTGCGAATTGAAATTGCAGCAACCCATTGCCGAACAGGAGGCCCGGCACTACATTAATGTTGTAAATAATGAACCCCGCCGTCAGTTACTGAGTTATCACCTGGCGAAATTCTATTTCATCAAAGAAGATTTCAGTAATGCCATCAATTATTATGAACGGGCGGGGTTGGAAAATTTGAGTAATGATGAAATTGCCGATGCAAAATTTGAAAGGGCTTATTGTTATTTTAATCTTAAACAATTTGGTGAGGCCAGGCCTTTGTTTGATGAGATAAAGCAGTTGCCGGAGAATAAATATTATATGCCAGCCAATTATTATTATGGGTTTATAAGTTATTACGACCGCCAGTTCAATGAAGCATTGAAAGCTTTTAAGCTGGTGGAAACACAGGAAGCCTACAAAGGTGTGGTACCTTACTATATTGCCGAGATATATTATTTCCAGGGAAAAAAAGAAGAAGCCCTTCGTTATGGCGAAAGTGTTTTAGGAAGAGGCGGTGTTTTGTATTATCAAAAGGAAATGAACCTCCTGATTGGCCAATTGTATTTTGAGAAGAAGAATTATCAGAAAGCATTGCCTTTGATTGAGGCGTATGTAAAAAGCAGCGACAAAGTGAGCAAGGAAATTATGTATGAGCTGAGTTATTGTTACTATGACGCCAATAAACTGGATAAGGCTATTGAAGGATTCAGGCAGTTAAGTACCGAAAAAGATTCCATGGGGCAAAACAGTATGTACCTGCTGGGCGACTGTTACCTGCGTACCAACCAGAAAGCCAATGCCCGTAATGCATTTCAGTACTGTGCATATAATAACTCAAATAAATTACAGCAGCTGATATCCCGGTTTAATTACGCTAAGCTTTCTTACGAATTGGGTTACCAGGATATTGCATTGAATGAAATGAAAAAATACCTGAATGATTATCCCAATAGTGAATACGATACTGAGGCAAAAGAAATTTTAGTGAACCTGTTGACCAACACCAACAATTTTGCTGATGCGTTGAAATTGTATGAATCTTTTGATAAGCCAACGTCGTCTATGCAAAAAGCTTATCCACGGATCTTATATGGCAGGGCAGTAGAACTGATCAATGACCAACAAATAAAAAGAGCAGACGAACTGTTTACCAAAGTACTGCAACTCCCAAATTCATCCGTTACACCTTACGCAAATTTCTGGAAAGGCGAGATCGCTTACCGTAACAATGAGTACGATAATGCTATAAAATATTTAAGCTTTTACCTGCAGGCGAATGTAGCATCCCAGGGAGAGGCCAATAGCAATACAGCTAAATATGATCTGGGCTACAGTTGGCTGCAAAAAGAAAATTATCCTAAAGCATTAGGTTATTTTGAACAGGTAACAAAAACAGCTACAGTAACATCGCCTGCTATGGAACAGGATGCTTATGTACGTAGCGCCGACTGTTATTTTATGAATAAGGAGTTTGCAAAGGCTAACAGTATGTACGATAATGTGGTGAACAATGCACTGCCGCAAAGTGATTATGCCATGTTTCAAAAAGCATTGATCGCCGGCGTAAAAAGTTCAACTGAAAAAATAAGTACACTTAATAAACTGTTGAAGCAATATCCAAAGAGTAACCTGGTGCAGGATGTGAATATGGAGATTGCTTTAACTTATATAGCCGATGAAAAATTTACTGCTGCAATTCCATACCTGAATACGCTTATTAATGATCCTGAAGCAGAGGGATTGAAACCCAGGGCTTATTTAAAACTTGGTTTGTGTTATTATAATACCGATAAGTATGACGATGCTTTAATGAATTATCAAACCCTGGTTCAAAAATACCCGCAATCATCCGAAGCAGATGAAGCAACGGATATCATGAAAAATATTTACGTAGAAACGGGCAAACCCAATGAGTACATAGAAATGATGCGCCGCAATGGTAAAAGTATTTCAGTGAGTGAAGCAGATTCGCTGACCTATACATCAGCCGCATTAAAATATAATGCGAATGATTGTCCGGCAGCCATTGAAGGGTTTAAAAATTATTTATCACGATTTTCAAACGGAGCCTATGTTTTAGAAGCCAGTTATTTCAGCAGTGAATGTTATAATGCAGCCAAAGACTGGACAAATGCATTAGTTGGCTATGATTATGTGAACAGCAAAGGCCTCAATCGTTTTTTTGAAAAAGCCACATTAGAAGCAGCAAGGATCAGCTATTTTGAATTAAAGGATTATGCAAATGCAAAAAAATATTTTGAATCATTGACCGGTGGCGCTATTAACCAGGATAATCAACTGGAAGCGTTAAGGGGGTTGATACGCTGTTATTACCAGTTAAAAGATTATGCACAGGCAAATGATGCAGCAAAGAACCTGCTTATCAGGAAGGGAATCAGTACTGATGATAGATCTATTGCTTTCCTGGTATTGGGTAAATCACAACAGGTGAATAATGATTATGCAGGAGCTATTACTTCATTCAAATCCTGCGCAGCCATTAATAAAGCTGCCTGGGGCGCTGAGGCCCGATATGAAATTGCCAATTGCCAGTTTAGTATGGGCAGCTACAACCTTGCAGAAAAATCTGCACTGGCTGTAATAAAAGAAACAGGTTCGTATGATCATTGGGTAACTAAGAGCTATATTTTATTGGGGGATATTTTTATGCAGCAGAAAGATTATTTCAATGCAAAAGCAACTTACGAAAGTGTGGCAAAAAATTCTGTTATTCCTGAATTAAAAAATGAAGCACAACAAAAATTAGATAAAGCTATTGAAGAAGAGAAAGCAACAAGTAAGGTAGCTGGTAATTAGTATCAACTGAAACAAAACAACAAAAATGAAAGCCCTAAATAAACAATATTCAATGAGTCAGGTAAAGGTTATTAATATGCCGGCGGGTATGCAGGCCTTCAATCCCAAAAAATACAGGTTATTTCTGGCCTGCCTTTTTTTATTGATTGTTTACAGCCTGCTGCCTGCAACGGCTATTGCCCAGCGGGATACAACAAAGAAAAAGACAGCTACCATTGACATTACTTCATCTTATAAGCCGGTACTCCGGAATGCGGTAAAGATCAACTTTTCTGCAATACATTTAAATGCAGATACAACACATCCTGACCTGACCTATAATATTCCTGCACAGAATTTATTTTATGCGTATCAACCCATCCCGTTAAAGCCACTGGCATTGCAGCAGGATACTAATTTATACCTCGGATCAAGAAATTATGTAAAAGTCGGGTATGGCAATTTTTCCACACCTTATGTAAGTGCAGGATTTAGTTTTGGTGATGGCAAAAAATTCCTGGCCAATGTATATGCTGATTATATTTCTTCCAAAGGAAAAATGTTATACCAGGATTATTCCAGGCTTAATATAAAAGCGGCGGGTAGTTATTTTATGCCAAAGAATGAAGTGTATGCATCGGTCAATTTAAGGATGAATGAAAATTTCCTGTATGGCTACGATACCAGTAAATATAAGTACAGCAAAAAAGATGTACGCCAGCAGTTCCAGGATATTTCATTTAAGGGAGGTATCCGGAATACGGTTGCAGGAGAATACAGTATCAATTATAATCCAAGTATAGAGGTAAGCAATTTTACCAATGTAAATAAACTTACCGAAACTTCCATTGTTGTAAATGCACCGGTTGAGAAGCAGTTTGGTGAAGCTTTTGCATTTAGAGTGGAGGCAAAGGCAGATATAACTGCTTACGCAACAAAAAATCTTACACCAAACATAAAGCTCAATAACAATATTTTCCAGGTAGCACCTTCTTTTGTTCTGTCAACGCCAAGGTTCAGTATTAATGCCGGAATATTACCAACCTGGGATAATGGAAATTTTGTATGGCTGCCCAATGTATATGCCGAAGCACAGATAGCAGAGAATATATTTGCTTTCCAGGCAGGTTGGGTAGGTAAGTACACAAAAAATACCTACCGGAATTTATCTGAAATAAATCCATACCTGCAAACGATTTCAAAACAACTGAACACAAAGGAGATAGAATATTATGGTGGAATAAAAGCTACACTGGGTAAGCATTTTAACTTTAATGCAAAAGCAGGGCTGGTTACCTACACTAATCTTCCATTCTTTATTAATGATACGGCAACAGATAATAAATCATTTGTCATCAGTAATGAAGCCGGGGTAAAGAACTTCCGGGTTCATGGTGATATAAGTTATATTAACCAGGATAAGTTTACTGTTACCGCAGGATTGACTTTTAATGGATACGCAGGCATGAAAAGCAATGCAAAAGCATGGAGTACTATTCCAATGGAATTTACAAGTGCCCTGCGTTGGCAGGCATTTAAACAGGTGTTGTTGAAAGCGGATTTTTATGCATTTGGTGGCGGCCATTATCTGGATAAAGGAAATACCAGCAAAATATTCAGCCCCGGTTCTGATTTTAGTGCCGGCATAGAGTTTAAAATAAGCAAGATGTTCAGCGCCTGGATGGATGTAAATAATATTTTCAATACCAAATACGAACGCTGGCACAACTACCCGGTATATGGTTTGAACTTATTGGGAGGTGTAAGGGTAAATTTTTGATCAGGCACAAAAAAGATCCGGCTAATGATTGTATTAGCCGGATTTTTTGTACCCGGCAGTAAAAATATATTCAACATCGTTGCGAACTTGTTCTGTTTTTTATCCTTTTTGGTAAAAAGGATAAAAAATCACTCTTGTACGGCATATCTTTGCGCAACGCCTTAAACTCAATGCACCATTTAATTGCTTCATACCTTTTTCAAAATAAGAGCTGTCCTATACCGGGGTTTGGAACTTTGTCTGTTCTTGTATCCGGGGCAAAAGCAGATTTTACCAACCAACGAATAGCAGCACCTGAATCTAACATGCAATTTAGTGATACGGAAACGAATACCACCGGTTTACTCAACTATATTGCTGCTAAAACCAGCAATAACACTTTTGAAGCGGCAGGGGCACTTGATCATTTTTGTGCTGATCTTAAAAATCAAATTTCATTACATACAAAGGCCAGCCTGCAAGGAATAGGAAATTTTATTGTTGACAATAACGGCAATATTGTTTTTGAGCCTTCAGCATTGCCTGCAGCTTTTTTACAGCCGGTGTTTGCAGAAAGAGTAATACACCCGAAAGCAGAACATCATATGCTGGTTGGCGATAAAGAAACTACTACTACAGTAATGGCAGAATTTCTTCATGAAGCGCCTGCTGAAAAAGACCGCTGGTGGGTTTGGGCCATTGTGATTGGTGTAATTGGTTTGTTGCTCGTGCTGGTATATTTTACAGAATTAAACGGCACTTACCCGTTTGGAAATGCACTGAAAATTTAAACATTCATGATCCATTATACCAATTGTCCTGTTTGTAAAAGTGAATCTATTGAGGAAAAACTAACTGCAAAAGATCATACAGTTTCCCAGGAAGAATTTTCCATCTGGCATTGTACTATATGCACAGCAAGGTTTACACAGGATGTTCCCGAACAAGATAGCATTGGTGCCTATTATGCATCTGATAATTATATTTCTCACAGCGATACAAAAAAAGGGTTCATCAACAGCCTGTATCATTTGGTAAGAAAAAGAACGCTGGGTTCAAAAAGAAGATTAGTGATGAATGAAGTGGGAATGATGAAGGGAGAGATCCTGGATATTGGTTGTGGTACCGGGGCTTTTTTGCAAAGCATGAAAGAAGCCGGCTGGGCCATCAATGGTTTAGAACCCGACACGACGGCAAGAAACAAAGCGGCAGAACTTTATGATATACATCCGCAGGAATCCGGAAAATTATTTGAACTGAAACCAAACACGTATCATGCGGTTACTATGTGGCATGTGCTTGAACATGTGCATGAGTTACATGGGTACATAAAGCAAATAGGAGAGTTGCTTACACCCAATGGAAAATTATTTATTGCCGTGCCTAACTATACTTCGGCTGATGCAGATAAGTACCGGGAAAATTGGGCAGCCTGGGATGTGCCCCGTCACCTGTACCATTTCTCTCCGCAAAGCATGGAGAAATTATTATCTGTACATGGTTTAAAACCTGTTGGCCTTAAACCTATGTGGTTCGATAGTTTTTATGTGAGTATGCTGAGTGAAAAATATAAAAATGGCAAAGGAAATATCTTTAAAGCTTTCTTCAATGGTCTTGTATCAAATCTGAAAGCGTGGGGTGATGTAAAAAAATGCAGTTCGGTAATTTATATAGTCAGCAAAGCGAATTAATAGTGTCCTGCTTCTAAAAAATAAAAACCAGTACAAAATATCAGGGTCCAAAAGCCCTTCTCCTTAAGGAGGGGGTTGGGGTGAGGTTAATTCAATTTTACTTCAAACATTTTAGGCCAGCGTTTGCCGGTGATAAACAGGTTTTTTGATACGCTGTCGTAAGCAATACCATTTAGTACATCAGTTCTTCCCTGTATGATCTGGTTACCAAAGAATTTCTCCTTTAAACCCGGCAATTCCATTTTAGCAACCACGAACCCGCTGGAGGGGTCGATCTTTACAATAATATCCTTGTAATAAATATTGGCATACACAAAACCATTCACATACTCCAATTCATTGATCTGGTCAACCAGGCTGCCATTCTCCGTAACTGCAATAGTACTCTTTAATTTAAAATCATCCGGACTCACAAAATAAAGTTTTGCGGTGCCATCACTAACGATAAGATCAGTGCCGTTATTCGTAAGCCCCCATCCGGCATAAGGCCATTTGAAAGTTTTGATTGGCTTGTCAATATTTTTCACATCATATACATATACGATATTACTTTCCCAGGTGAGTTGATAAATTTTATTTTTTAAAATGGTGATGCCTTCGCCAAAAATTGAATCGGTGCCCATCATATGTTTCTTTTCAACCCGGCCTGTCTTTGCATCTGTCATTCTTAAGGAAGAGGTTTCAAAATCACCGGTGCCTTCATACAGTTTGCCATTATAAAATTCTAGGCCCTGGGTATAGGCACTGGTGTCATGGGGGTATTCAGCAACAATAGTGTAATTGATAATCGGCGTTTTTTTAGGTACAAGTTCCGGGTCAATAGAGCCATTCTTATCGTTGTTACCATTACAGGCCCCTAAAATTGCTAAAGCAATAATTGCGGAATATTTTTTCATTTTTTATTTTCAAATATGGACAAAAGTAGGGAACTGTTTTCTTGTAAACTCCTTTACCCGGTAAAAGATTGTAAATATTTAGTTAAGTATGTGTCTATATTTCAGTTTTGACGTAATGTATATTCCTCTCTTTTAAATAATTCAGCACAAAGTTAAAGCAGGCTTCATCCTTACCAACCAGTTCAGGCGGAAAAACCCCTTTAGCGGTAAACAGTTTTTGTATCAGCATATTTACCGCAGCAGTGCATGTATACCCGGTTGTACGGCTCATAGAAGAAGTTTGTGTTGCTGCATCATATTCATCATACAGGTCGTAACAAATTGTTTTTTCTGCATTGCTGATCCTGATCCGCATCAGGGTAAATTCTTCTTCGGTTTCTCCCAGTTTCCACTGATCGAATAAAAGCGAAGAAGTAAATTCTAATGGAGAGATTTCCTGTCCTTTAAAATTAACAGGTACAGTCTTTAAAAATCCTGCTTTTATTAATCCCTTCATCAGGTCAATATGCCCGGGGTAACGTAAAGTTTTTTCCTTCATGTTCGGGATATGGCTCATGGTAAATAAAATGGAACGCAAACCATCTGTATTAAAAGATTCCAGTGTTCCCACATTTTCAAAATCAATCAATTCGGCATCGCTGAGCGCAGGTTTGGTAACAATATGGCTGTTCTCTACATATCGTGCAGGCCTTGTATATTCTTCCAGCACATCAATGGGAGAGAAGGGAGCTTTGTATTCAAAAGGATAAACTCTTTTTTTTGGCAGCCCGCCAACTAGGCATTCAAAATCGGTGATCTTCATCCGCTCATTATAATAACCTAATATTAAATTGCTCATGCCGGGAGCCACACCACAGTCTACAATGGCGGTAACATTATTTTCTTTGGCCAACTTATCCAGTTCCAGTGCGTTCTCCGGGAAAAAAGAAATGTCTACCACATTTTTTTTTGTTTTGATGACCGCTTCCAGTGTTTTATATCCCATAAAGCCCGGCACTGCAGAAATGATAAGACCAAAATCCTTTAATAAAGAGTTGTAATTATCATAATTACTGAGGTCGGCTTTAATTGTTTTGACAGCATTGTTTTTTTGTGAAAGCAGTTGTAGTGATCTTTCACTTACATCAAAAGAAGTAATATCATGATCTGTGGCAAGGTCGATGGCCATTGCACGGCCTACCATACCAGCGCCTAAAATTGCTATTTGCATAAGAAGAAAATTTGCCCCAAACCCCTAAAGGGGCTTTAGACCCTAAGTGTTTGGGAGTTATTATATACATTAAGAATTTACACTTCAAAAAATGGAAAGAGTCTGAATCTTTATACTCTTAAAAAGCCCCTTTAGGGGTTTGAAGCTACCGACGTCCCATTCATCCAAATGGAGATGCAGGCAGAGAGCCTGTAAAAATGAATATTTGTAATTGAATATTGCAGCATAAGAAATCCGGCTTCACAAATTTACACAATCCTTTTTACCCGCAATAAAAAAGGCCTCCTGTGAGGAGGCCATATCTTAATTCAAATCAATCATTAATTATTGGGAACGCCACCAGTTCTGGAGCCACCACTTTCATAAACTGTAATATTTCCATCCTTATTATCCTGTGCTCCTGCAAAAATTATTCGTTTGGCATTTCCATTATAAATGCCCACTCTTCCACCTGCATCAGGCGTGGATAATTTGATCTGTTCTTTGTTATCTCTTCCCATCAGGGAAAAATAACCGCCACCGCCTTCTGTAAAAGTCAGCCAGGCCAGTTTCTCACCATACTTATCATTTACCCTGAAATAACCTGAATTAGCCACCGTGGTACCTGTTTCAAATATTTCTTTTCGGTCGGAATTAAACAGTGCCATGTAACCACCGCCATCTGTTGTACGGGTTACTTTAAAATTTACCTGTCCATCATTGTCAAAAGTATTGATACCGCCACCGCCGCCATCAGACGTAAAAGCCTGGAAAAGTTTTTTACCGGAAGGGGTATAAGTAGTAACAAGGCCATTACCTTTTTCTATACTCATTTCAGCTACTACATCACCGCTATTGTTTACTACCTGGAAAGCTTTTGCTTTTACTATGTCCGGTGGAGCATCTTTGTCTTTAAAACCCATGATAGATACTGTGGAAATGCCTGCTACTAAAAGGAAAGTTACCAGGCGGTAAGTACGAACTTGTTTTTCAAGCCGGTTCATGCGTAATTCAATGTTATTCATAATTATTGTTTTAAAAGTTAAAAAAGTGAATGACAGTATTTGTGTATAATAACAAATGAAACGAATAATCAGCAATTTTCATATACCCTGCACAAGGTATTTTTAAAAAACAGGAATACCGGCCCGTTTATTATTTTCCCTTAACAATTTTCATTTCGCTGATGAGGTTCTTTGCTCCGGCAAACTTGTCAACAATAAAAAGCACATACCTGATATCAACCATGATATTCCGGCAAATGGAAGGGTCATAATTAATATCACTCATCGTGCCTTCCCATACCCGGTCAAAATTCAAACCGATAAGATTACCATTGGCATCCAGCGCCGGGCTGCCGGAATTACCACCTGTAGTATGATTGGCAGCAATAAAACAAACCGGCTGCCGGCCATTAACGCCATAGGGCCCAAAATCTTTTTTATTGTAGAGGTCTATCATTTTTTGCGGCAGATCAAATTCATAATCCCCCGGCTTGTATTTTTCCATCACACCATCCATGTAACTGTAAAAATCATATTTCACCCCATCTCTTGGCTGGTAAGGTTTTACATTGCCATAAGTTACCCGGAGGGTACTGTTGGCGTCTGGATAAAATGTTTTTTGTGTAAACACATCCATCTGCGCCTGCATATAAGTACGTTGCAACTGGTTGATGTTTGCCTGTATCTCATTCAACTTACCGGCAACATTGCTACTATATGTCTTTTGCATATCCATGGTAAGTTGAAAAGCTGCATCATTCTTAATGGCATCACAAACATCCTTTGCATTGCCGGTCAGCAATGTTTTTACCGAAGCAAGAGAATTAAGTTTGGTTTTTGAGAACAGGCCGGCTGCAGTTTTGGAGTGATCATTTGCATTTTGGCTCAGCAGCGATTTAAAAGCAGGTGAAACATAAACATCTTTCTGATCAGCAACATACATTTCCATCAGCACTTCAAAAAGTTTCTGGTCAACCGTTGCATTGTATTCTCCATACAAAGCCTCCAGCGCAGTAAGCACTTTTTCCTTTGTAGTTGTAAATCCGGCCTCGCCATTTTTTTCATAAGCATTCACAATAGTGTTGAGTTGCGTGGCAAAACCAAGTATCTCTATCTTTTGTGTTATCTCATTATAATAATCACGGGCATAACCATAGGGTTCAATATCTGCATAAGCCTGTTTAAGTTTTTTAAGCAGGTCTATATAAGCCATATTCATTTCCGGTTTGCTCAGTACAATTTTTTCAAAGCTGGCTTCCAGTTCTTTTCTCCGGGCAACGGCATTTGTTTTTGTTAATCCTAAAATCTCGCCCTGCCATTTTTTCCAGGCATTGGAAATGGAAGCATATTTTGCGGCATACTGAATTTTTATTTCTTCATCCTTACGCATAAAACCATCGATCACATTCAGTGCCTTTGTGCGGATAGCAATTTTTGCGGGGTCATTTACATTTACAATTTGTTCAATGGCACTGCTGTGCAGGTACTCAGTGGTACGGCCGGGGAAACCAAACACCATGGTAAAATCTCCTTCTTTAACTCCATTTAAAGAAATGCTTAAAGAACGTTTTGGTTTGTAAGGAACATTATCCAGTGAATAAGCAGCAGGCTTATTATCCTTGCCTGCATAAATTCTGAACATGCTGAAATCACCGGTATGCCTGGGCCACATCCAGTTGTCGGTATCTTTTCCATAATTGCCGATGGAAGAAGGAGGGGCGCCAACAAGGCGTATATCACGATAAGTTTCTGTTACAAACAAAAAGTATTTATTGGCTTCAAAAAAAGAACGGATGAGAATGTCCTGGTAGCTTTCTTTTTTTACTGTTGTTCTTAATGCTGCAATGTTTTTATCAATAGCGCTTTGCCTTTCCTTTTCATTTAAATTATTTCCAACTCCTTTTAAAACATCAGCCGTAACATCATCAATGCGTATGATGAATGTGGCAAACAATCCTGCATTTTGTAATTCCTGGTCTTTATTATAAGCCCAGAAACCATCCCGTATATAATTGTTTTGGATAGATGAATGATTTTGTACGGCATCAAATCCACAATGATGGTTGGTAAGCAGCAAGCCCTGGTCGGAAATGACTTCGGCGGTGCAAAAACCACCAAAGCTTACGATAGCATCTTTTAAACTTCCTTTACTGATATTATAAATGTCTGATGCATTTATCTTCATACCCATCTTCTTCATTTGTTTCTCATTCATAGCCTGCAACAATTGCGGCAGCCACATGCCTTCTTCGGCAAAGATTTTACCAAACAAAGAAATTGAAATGATCAACAGGAAGAGATACTTTTTCATATACATCGTTTGTAACAAATTTAGGGAATTAATGATTCATACACTCCCGCATTTGTCATGCTGGCGATAGCGAAGCATCTAACCGACATTAGCACTACTGCCTGGCAGATTCCTCACTTCGTTCGGAATGACAGCGTTATTTAACCCTTTATTAGCAACCATGGCGTTATTTTTGTGTAGTAATACAAAATTTAACTATGAAAAAGATTTTACTCCATCTCTCACTGGCTTTTCTCAGCATTCAAACTACTGAAGCACAGTTGATCAAAGATGTTTTAAATAAGGTTTCAAAAAATACTTCAGGCAGCAGCCTCAGCAACGATGATATCATCAGCGGTTTGAAAGAGGCCTTACGTGTGGGTACCGACAGTAGTACAAAAAAGCTAAGCAAACTCGATGGTTTTTTTGGCGATGCGGCTATCAAAATTTTAATGCCCGAAGAGGCGAAGAAAATGGAAAAGACACTCCGCAGTTTTGGTATGGGAAGTTTGGTTGACAAAGCCATCCTCTCCATGAACCGTGCTGCCGAAGATGCAGCAAATGGTGTTGGAGATATTTTCTGGAATGCCATTAAAGGAATGAGCATAACAGATGGATTGAAAATTTTACGTGGCGGCGATTTTGCTGCAACCGATTATTTGAAATCAAATACTACAAAAGTGCTCACCGAAAAATTCAGGCCTGTGATCGAAGCATCGCTTACAAAAGTTGATGCCACCAAATACTGGAAAGATGTTTTTACTGCCTATAATAAATTTTCCTCCTCACCTGTAAATACCGACCTTAATGCCTATGTAACCGAAAGGGCATTGGGTGGGTTGTTTTATAATATCGGGTTGCAGGAACAAAAGATACGTAAAGACCCGGCTGCCCAGGTGACTGATATTCTTAAAAAGGTTTTCAGCAGTAAGTAGAAGGGCCCACAAAGAGAATTATACTGCAAAAATCCAAACAATGAGATTTTTGTTCTTTCTTATATTTCTTACTTCTTTTATTGATCTTCACGGACAAGCTCCTGTGAAGCTGACTACCCTTAAGCTTACTGCAAAGGATTGCCGTCACGATCAGGTTCGTGTATTGACATTCCGGTTTTATAAACTTCCGGAAGATACGTTGGCATTCCTGGTCGATCTGTATAAAGACGATAAACTTAGGGGTATTATGTTTGTGCGTAATGTGCCCGTTTCAAAATACAGGCTTGAATATAAAGATATATACCACCAACAAAGAAAAAAATACATTTACCTCAATGATACTATCGAAAATGTTCTTACGATATGCCCTGATAGCCTACCTGCAAAAAAATACAGACAGAACACTATAGCACGTCTTGAAGAAAATGATACGATAGTCATTTATTGCAGAACAATCCATATGTTTTTTACTAGTAATAAAATCCTGATTAGGAAGAACTGTGGAAATATCTATGCAACATTATACCAGAATTATTTAGAGGACAGCATATGGATGAAACGGAAGGAAATCATACTTACGGATGTCCAAATCGGGAATTTTGTGAGATTTGAAAATGAAATACAGGAAGTCAGGGAAAAAGATTGTTCCCTAGAATCATTCTACAAGATCAGAAGCAGGTATTTCAATTATGTAAGAGAAGGTGGTGAATGTGACTGGTTCGGTTTTGCACTTTTAAGATATTCGTTTTTCGGAAATAACTAGGTCATTATTTTCTTTTCTATAAACGGCATTGCAGAAAGTGTGTATCTCTGTATATTCACAACCTAAATCATCTGCAATGAAATCAATTGTAACTCTCTTTTTTATTATTGTTTCTTTTTCAGCAACGGCACAGGACGGCAATGCCTATTTCCTGTCGAACCCCTGCTTAACGCCCGATGGACAGACCGTTATTTTTGCCTTTGAAGGCGACCTTTGGAAGGCAAATGTAAATAACGGACAGGCTACAAGACTGACGGCTATGCAGGGTTACGAGACTTCGCCAAGGGTTTCACCGGATGGCAGGTGGATCGCTTTCAGCGGAAGACAGTATGGAAATGCAGATGTGTTTGTGATGCCGGTTAATGGAGGTGAGGTAAAACAAATTACTTATCACAGCAGCGGAGATGAGGTAACCAGCTGGAGCTGGGATTCAAAAAGTATTTATTTTAACAGCGGCCGCATGGGGCAGGTAGCAGGATTTAAAGTGAGTGCAGATGGAGGTACGCCGCAAAGGGTATTCGGTAATTATTTTTTCCAGTTCGATCATAATTTAGTGGAGCATCCCACTTCAGGCGAAATATTTTTTAATGATACCTGGGAGAGCAGCAACCAGGTGCAGCGTAAAAGATACAAGGGGCCATTCAACCCCGACATTCAATCTTATAACCTGAAAACAAAACAGCATAAAAAATATACCGACTGGCAGGGAAAAGATTTTGCTGCTACAATAGATAAGAACGGAAATATCTATTTCATTTCGGATGAAGCCAACGGCGAATACAATCTTTATACTTTGGATAATGGAAGAAAAAAAGGCCTGACAAGATTTTCTTCTTCCATAAAAACACCACAGGTAAATGCCAACGGGGGTAAAGTTGTTTTTGAAAAAGATTACCAGCTTTGGCTCTATGATGTAAGATCAGATAAAGAAAGCAAACTGGATATTTCTATCATCCGCAACAATACATTACCCAAAGAAAAAGATTTTGATGTAAGAGGAAATATTTCTGCTTATGATGTATCACCTGATGGAAAGAAACTTTCCTTTGTTTCCAGGGGAGAATTATTTGTAAGTGATATTGAAGGAAAATTCATTCAGCAGGTAAAACGCAATTCGGCAGAGAGGGTGGTGGAAATAAAGTGGATGGCTGATAATAAAACCTTATTATTCAGCCAGACACTTGATGGGTACACAAACTGGTATTCAATAACTGCTGATGGTAATGGTGTGCTTAAACAACTTACTTCCGACAAAAAAAATAACCGCAGCCTGGTGATGAATAAAAAAAGAACACAGGCAGTTTATCTCTGTGGCCGTGATGAAGTAAAGCTGATGGATCTGAAGACCATGGTAAGCAGGATGATCGTAAAAGATGAGATATGGGGTTTTCAAAACAGTGATCCCGGTTTTTCGCCCAATGATGAATACGTTGTGTTTACCGCCTACCGAAATTTTGAGCAGGATATTATTATTCATAATATTAAAGAGGACAAAACAACCAATCTCACAAACACAGGTATTTCAGAAACAGGCCCTGTATGGTCATCGGACAGCAAGTATATTTATTTTACTTCGCAGCGTTTAAGGCCATCTTATCCTTTTGGTATGGCCAATGCAAAAGTGTACCGGGTACCGCTGGAAAAACTGGATGAACCCTATCGCATTGATAAGTTCAATGAATTATTTAAGGAAGAGAAGAAAGAAGCAAAAGACACGACAAAAAAAGCTGTAGCAACTGACTCTGTAAAATCAATTACAATTGACACAGATCTGTTCATGGAAAGGTTAGAACAGATCAGTCCATCTCTTGGGGCACAGTTCCTGCAATCGGTTTACCAGAAAGCGGATAAGACCACCGTTTTATACACAAGCAACCACGGTGAAGGAAGAAATGCACTCTGGAAAACGGTGATAGAACCGTTTGAACAGAACAAAACTGAAAAGATTGCCGGAACGGATAATAGTTTCGGGTTTGATATAATAGAAGTGGGGGATAAAATGTATGTACTTACAGGCAGTACTATTAATAAGCTGAACCTTGACGGAAATAAAGTTGATCCTATAAGCATCAGTTATACTTTCCGCAGGAACCTTTCGGAAGAATTTGACCAGATGTTTTATGAAGCCTGGGCGCAGATGGAAGAAAATTATTATGATGAAAAATTTCATGGCCTCAACTGGGATAAGACAAAAAATTATTACAAACAGTTTTTGCCACACCTGAATAACCGGGCCGACATGCGGGTGATGCTGAATGATATGCTGGGTGAACTGAATTCATCGCACCAGGGTTTTGGCACTTTTGGCGATGATGAAACCATTGCCTTGCAAAACCAAACGATGGAAACGGGGATCGTATTTGAAAATGACGATGCTTACAAAGTAAAATATATAGCCAGGCGCTCTGTGGCCGACAGAAAATCGGTGGATGTTAAACCCGGAGATATTCTGGTAAAAGTGAATGATGAGGAAGTTGATAAGAATAAAGACCGTAATTATTATTTCACAGTACCGTCAAGAGACAAGGAATTAAAACTGACTTTCAACCGCAATGGGCAAATGGTTAATGTGAAAGTACATCCGCAGGCATCTTTGTTCACTAACCTGTATGATGAATGGATAGACAATAACCAGAAAAGAGTGGATGAAAAAAGTAAAGGCCGGATCGCCTATGGGTATATGAAAAATATGGGGCAGGGAGAATTAGACCAGTTCATTATTGATATGACACAGGAACTGAATAAAAAAGATGCGTTGATATTTGACTTACGTTATAATACAGGAGGTAATGTACATGATGAAGTGTTGAAATTCTTATCGCAGAAAACCTATCTCAACTGGAAGTACCGGGAAGGGAATTTAACACAGCAGTCTAATTTCTCACCGTCGGATAAACCTATAGTGTTATTGATAAATGAACAATCACTGAGTGATGCGGAGATGACCTCGCAGGGATTTAAAGCCCTGCAATTGGGAACCGTGATCGGTAATGAAACCTACCGCTGGATAATTTTTACCAGTGGAATCGGATTGGTTGATGGTTCATCTGTTCGAATGCCGGCCTGGGGTTGTTATACGCTGGATGGGAAAGATATGGAGATATCTGGTGTGCAACCCGATATTAAAGTGATCAATACATTCGAGGACAAAATAAATGGAAGAGATCCGCAGGTTGACAGAGCTGTTGAGGAAATCATGAAAATACTTGGAAGGAAGTAAAGAATAAAGAATATAGAACAGGGAACAAGGAATCACGAATGTTAAATGAAGGCATCATAACTTCATAATTCTTCATTCCTTGTTCATTGTTCGTTATTCCAAACCTTTTTTGTTATTTAATAATTTCTTATCATTGCAGAGTAAAAATTGCCACTCCGTAGAAACGGAGTGACTTTTTAACGATTGCTTGCTATATGAAAAACTTAATTTCTTTTTTGTTGCTGACTGGTTTCAGCGTAAAGGCCTGAGTGCCTTCTAACGATTGATTGCTTCCTTTAGCGATTGCCTGCTATGTGAATTACCATCTTTCTATGTTAAAAGTAAGTCGTGTATTTTTGTGCACCTAACTAAGTTCGGGCCAATTTAATCCTGCTAAAAGCCGGTTTAAAATAATAAAAGCCTTTACAGCAAAGGATTACAGGTAAATTAATTTATGATGTCCAACCGTTCTGCAGACATATTGTTTCAATTGATAAAATCGCTGGAAAAGTCGGAGAAGCGGCACTTTAAACTCTATATTAAAAGAAGTTCCTCCCGGGAAGACCTGAAGATCATCCAGCTTTTTGATGCTATTGATAGGAGCAGGGATTATGATGAAAAACTTATCTTAAAGAAATTACCAGGCATCGAAAAACCCCAGTATGCTAATTTAAAGGCACACCTCTATAAAGAAGTATTAGCCAGCCTGCGTTTATTAAAAAGTACATCAAGCATCGACCTTCAGTTACATGAACAACTTGATTATGCCAGTATCCTTTATAATAAGGGTTTGTACTTGCAGAGTTTAAAGATACTGGAAAGGGTGAAGGACCTTGCCAAAGCCTATCACCAGGAAAGTTTTTTGTTACAGGTTATTTCATTGGAAAAAAAAATTGAGACCCTGCATATTACCGGCAGTGGCGAATCGGCGGCAGACCGTTTAACAAGTGAGGCCAATGAAGTGAATGACCAAAGAACAATGATCACCGGGTTATCAAATTTAGCGCTTCAATTATACCAATGGTATGTAAAGCATGGACATGCACGGAATGAAAAGGACGAGAAGGGTGTTAAACTGTTTTTTAAAAAGAGTCTGCAGGTTGATGTGCAGAAGATATCAGGTTTTTATCAACTTTTATATCTCTACCAGAGTTATTGCTGGTATGCATTTATCAGGCAGGATTTTTTGATGTACTACCGCTATAGCAGAAAATGGATTGAACTTTTTAACAGGGAGCCCCTTATGATCACTGTAGAAACAGGCCATTACATTAAGGGACTGCACAACCTGTTAACCGCCAATTTTAATTTACGGAACTATAAACAGTTTGATAATTACTTATCCCGGTTTGAACGGTTTACTTTTTCCAAAGTAGCTAACCATCATGATAATTTCAGGATGCAGGCATTTGTTTATTTAACCAGCGCAAAAATAAACCAGCACCTGATGAAAGGAACTTTTGGCGAGGGGTTAAAACTGGTTCCGGCTATTGAAAAAGGGTTGGATGAGTTCTCACTTTATATTGACAGGCACCGGGTGCTGGTGATACAATATAAAACTGCCCTGCTTTATTTTGGTAATGGAGATTATAAAATTTCTATTGATCACCTGCAAAAGATCATTAACGGCCCGGTTGATATACGTATAGACCTGCAATGCTATGCCCGCCTGCTTCACCTGATGGCACATTTTGAGTTAGGTAATGATGCCATCATTGAATCATTGATAAGATCGGTATTCCGGTTTATGTCAAGAATGGAAAATCTTACAGTAGTAGAAGCCGAGATGTTCAAATTTTTGAGGAACAATGTATATGAATCTGCAGAAAAATTAAAGCCCGGATTAAAGAAATTCCTGAACCGCATAAAACAGTTTGAAAAGAACCGTTTTGAAACCAGGGTATTCTCTTACCTTGATATCATCAGCTGGGTGGAAAGTAAAGTGTATGAAAAACCTATGAGCGCCATAGTTCATGAAAAATACCTGCAGAGCAGGCACCGGTAAATGCAACAACCTTAATTTTAAACAGCGTTAAAATAATCTACCCTGCTTTTTTCAATATCACAATAAATAGGTATATTATTGTAGTCTGAAAGCCTGTTAAATTTAATAATTGATTTCATAACACCACTACCAAACAAAACTTTGTTGTATGAAAAAGATCATCGTTTTACTTTTTATTGTATTTGCAATTTCACCTTTTGTATCAGCACAGAACGAAACTTTCCGCTTAACAAATCCGGAACTTATCAAATGTGACCTGATCAGGATCACGCCACCCATCAGGACCTTATCAAATCTGGACGCCCCGATGGGCCCAAATTACCGGACTGTGAAGGGCATGAATAAAGAAGATAAGGATGAAGATGGACAAATAAGATTGCATAAAGTAAATAATCCAGATGCATTGCCAAAGGGTATCAGTCCTGCAGTTCAAATGAATTATGAGTTTTCCCAGATTGTCCGTACTCCGGCAACACTTAATCTTCAGTTTGCCGGGCAGGGCTTTACCGGTGTAACGCCTTCAGATAATAATATGGCTTCGGGCCCCAATCATATTGTTCAAATGATCAACAACAGTTCCAGCTCTTTGATCAGGATCTGGGATAAGGTTGGTAATATATTGGTTAACTCAATAGTTTTAAGTGCTATAACAGGGGTAAGCGGCCTGGGAGACCCGGTGGTTTTATATGACCAGTTTGCTGACAGGTACCTGATCAGTGAATTTGGTAACGTAGGAAACCGTATCATCATTGCTGTTTCACAAACAAACGACCCTACCGGCTCATACTTTATTTATAATTATGTAACTCCGCAGTTTCCGGATTATTTTAAATTAGCAACCTGGGGAAATTCTTATATAGTTACTTCTAACGAAAACAGCCCCGCTCTTTATGCTTTAGACCGTACCAAAATGTTGGCTGGTACACCTACAACACTTACACAACGCTTTACCATACCATCATATCCTACCATTGGTTTCCAGGCAGCAACGCCGGTAGATATGATTGGAACAGTTGCAGCACCTGCTGGTTCTCCTGCAATGTTTATGCGTATGGCAGACGATGCCTGGACATCGGGTATTCAAGACCGCCTGGAAATATTTAGTTTAACCGTTGACTGGGTTACACCGGCCAACACCACACTAACCGGCCCCCTTCTTTTACCTACGCTTCCCTTCAGTACAAACTTTTGTGGTTTCCTTACTTTCTCCTGTATACCGCAGCAGGGTTCTGCCGTTAGGCTTGATCCGCTAAGGGAAGTTTTGATGAATAAGATACTGTACAGAAATTTTGGAACTTACGAAACTATAGTATGTACCCATATTGATGAACTTGACGGTAACTCCCATGCCGGAGTAAGATGGTATGAGCTGAGAAAAATAGGTGCAAACCCATGGGCAATTTACCAACAGGGGACTTATGGCCTGCCGGCCGATCCAACACACAGGTGGATGTCTACAATCGGGGTTAATCCTGATAATTCTATAGGATTAGGATATAATGTAGCCGGGCCAAATAATTTTCCTTCTATCCGATTCACGGGAAGAAAGGCATGCGATCCATTAGGTGTGATGACTGAACCGGAACAAGCGGTAATTGCAGGTTCGGCGCCCAGTTCCAGTAACCGCTATGGAGATTATAATGCAATGACCATTGATCCCATTGACGGATCATTCTGGTTTACGGCAAACTATAATCCTACCGGCCAGTGGGCAACCCGTATTGCAAATTTTTCAATTTCACCTTGTTCCACCTGTACACCTGCATCAATTACAACCCAGCCATCTAGTGCTACTACCTGTGTAGGCAATAATACAAGTTATACTGTTGTGGCTGCCGGTACTGCTCCATTAGGTTATCAATGGCAGGTTAGTACTACAGGTTGTGCCGGAGCGTTTGTAAATGTTACCAATGGTGGTGTTTATTCAAATGCAACAACTGCAACACTCAATATTACCGGCAGCACGGCCGGTATGAATGGCTATGCATATAAATGTGTGGTAACAGGAAACTGTGCTCCACTAACAGTAACATCAAACTGTGTTACATTAACCGTTAATGCAGCTACAGCTATAACTGCACAGCCTGTAGATGTTACTGTATGTGCCCCGGCTGCAACATCATTTAGTGTTACAGCAACCGGTACTTCATTAACATATCAATGGCAGTTGAGTACCAATGGCGGAGGTTCATGGGCCAACCTGACCAATGTGGCACCTTATTCAAATGTAACAACAGCTACACTTAATATTTCTCCAACTGCAGCTTCAATGAACGCATACCAATACCGATGTGTAGTGAATAGTTCATGTAGTCCGTTAAATTCTGTTGCAGCAATATTAACTGTTAACGCTGCTCCGGCAATAACCGGGCAACCTTCCAGTGTTTCTATCTGTGCAGGTAATTCAGCAACCTTTAGTGTTACGGCAACAGGTGGCGGATTAACTTATCAATGGCAGGAGAGTACTACCGGTGCCGGTGGCCCGTGGAATAACCTTGTAAATGGAGCGCCTTATTCGAATGTCACCACAGCCACATTAACTATCAATCCTGCTGTTGTAGGTATGAATACCTATCAATACCGTTGTGTGGTAACAGGAACATGTCCATCGCCTGCAACATCTAATCCTGCAGTACTTACCGTTGGTACGGCATTGATCATTACTTCACAACCTGTCAATCAAACACTCTGCGCAGGCGGTAATACTTCTTTCGGTGTTACTATAAGTGGTGTAGTTATCAGCTACCAATGGCAGGAAAGTACCAATGGCGGCGGCAGCTGGAATAATATTGCTAATGGAGGTGTATACGGCGGGGCTACTACAGCTACATTAAATTTAACCGGTGTGTTAGCCGGCATGAATACTTATCAATATCGTTGTGTGGTAACCGGGGCATGTCCGGCCATAAACTCCAACGCTGCAATACTAACTGTAAATACAGCGCCTAATATTACAGCACAACCGGTTAACAGTACAATTTGTGCTACACAAAACAGCAGCTTTAGTGTAACTGCTACAGGCACGGCAATAACTTACCAATGGCAGGTTAGCACTACAGGTTGCGCCGGTGCATTTGTGAACCTGGCCAATGGTGCTCCATACTCAGGTGTAACAACAAATACTTTAACTATTACCGCTGCGCCTGCAACCATGAATGGTTATGCATACCGTTGTGTAGTTACGGGTACATGTGCACCAGCAGCAACATCAGGTTGCGTATCATTAATAGTGAATACAGCAATAACAATTACCACACCACCGGCCAATACCACAGTATGTGCAGGTGCAACAGCAACATTTAATGTAGTGGCAGCAGGCACTACGCCAGCCTATCAATGGCAGGAGAGCACCAATGGTGGCGGTACATGGAATAATGTGACCAATGGCGGTGTGTATGGAGGGGCAACAACAGCTACGTTAACCCTTACAGCTGTAACAGCAGGCATGAATACTTATCAATACCGTTGTGTGATAACAGGAGCTGCACCTTGCGGAGTTGTAAACTCAACTGCGGGAACATTAACTGTAAATACAGCACCTGCTATAACTACCCATCCTGTAACAAGTACCACACTTTGTGTTGGAGCTAATACTACATATTCTGTTATTGCAAATGGTACAGCACTTACCTATCTGTGGCAGTTAAGTACGGATGGTGGTACTGTTTATAACAACCTTGCAAACGCTGGTGTTTATTCAGGAGTAACAACAGCTACGCTAACCATTACCGGTGCAACTGCTGCGATGAGTACTTATAGATACCGTTGTGTAGTAAGTGGCACCTGTACACCTGCTGCTACCAGCAATGTGGGTTCACTTACTGTAAATACACCGGTAACTATTGTCAATCCTATAAGCAATACAATTTGCGAAACTGGTACGATCAGCTTTAGCATAACTGCATCAGGTACTTTACCTCCATCTCCCTATCAATGGCAGGAGAGTATCAATGGTGGAGCAAACTGGAACAATGTTGTTAATGGAGGAGTCTACAGCGGTACAACAACTAATACACTGACACTGATAAATGTAACAGCCGGAATGAATACATATCAATACCGTTGCGTTGTTGCAGGCACTGCACCATGTGTTGCCGCTAACTCAGGTGCTGCAGCATTAACGGTAAGCCCTAGGCCGCTAGTAACTTTATCTGCGGCACCGTATACAAAATTACGTCCCGGCCTGCCAATGCCGGCAGGAAGCGCAATGGTGAGTACAACAATTACAGCAACTGTTTTTCCTAATACAGGCCTTATTACCTGGGCATGGACAAAAAATGGAGTATCTATTCCGGTTACCGGAAATTCTGTAGTAGTTGATCTGAATAAACTGGGAACTTATCAGGTAGTTGCTACATTAGGAAGTTGTGTATCTGCTCCTGTTTCAATCACTATTGGTGATTCGGCCAGCAGTACCTTGTTCATTTACCCAAGCCCTAACAGCGGCAAGTTCACCATTTCTTATTACAGTCCGGGTGCTTCATCCAGCAATAAGACCAAACAACAAATAAATATCTACGACAGTAAAGGAAGTAGGGTGCTTAGCAAGGAATACGAAGTGTCGCAACCTTACCAGTTACATGAAATGGATATGCGCCATATGGGTGGCGGGGTATATTATGTTGTGTTAAGAGAAGCTAATGGAACCAAGATAAGAACAGGAGAGGTAGTGATCAAATAGGGTTTATCATCGTTACAAAAAATAAAACATCAATTGCAATCCGTTCCGCCTTTGGCGGGGCGGATTTTTTTATACCATTGACTTATTGCAATAAGTTGCTTTTTCAAAATCTGTAATGTTCATTGATATTACCGGCACAGCAGGAAACATTGATTTTAGCCGGGTTACCATTTTCTTCGACAGGTCAGCCTTTTGTTCTGTATTCCTGCCCTGCATGATATGGCCAAAAATATGGATGAAGTCATTGTTTGTTCCTGCCTGTCCGGCAGGCAGGCCTGCTACGGTAAAATGGGTAAAGGGGTTGATCCTTACTTTTATATCTCCTTTGACAAAAAGCCCGGTGGCTTCTGCTGTTTCAAGTACTGCCCCCATAATTTCTTCGGGTGTTTTTAATCTGATGATGTTTGCTGAACAGTCAATTACAAAATGTGGCATAGTTTTTTTTGTTTAAAGCTGTATTGGGTTTTACACTTGACTTCCTTACCGGCACAGGTACAACAATGCTTATTTACTGCCCTGCATCTGTGCACCAGTGGGGGCTTTACTATTCTTGTTTGTCAATAAGGACAAAAATAATTTCCATTCTAGGATAAACACCCAATATATATGGGGGGTGAGAAAACTGACTTCCTAAAATGATAAAAGACTTCCCTTTCTTTTTTGCAAAACTTCGAATTTCTTTTTCTAATTTCCTTTGGGTTGTGGTCATTGTAGTAAAGCCAGTGGAAGCCTTTCTGTAGGCTCTGTACATATTCTGGGAATTAAATTTGCCTCTAGTTGTGTCTAATACCGTGGGTGTCTGAAAGTGTGAAGCACTTTCATTATAGGGCTTGATAAATTGTGCATGGATAGATTGCGAAAAGAGTATTGCGAAAGAAATCAACAAGATGCGGTTCATACTAATTTCAATTTAATATTAGAAAAAAGATTGTGAATTTACGTCTCCTGAATTGTATTCTGTGTATAATTTCATTTTATGCCGAAGTTGGTGTTCCCGACTCCCTAAATTTAAAACCTTTTCCTTTTCCAAACGCCCCGGCGTGGTCTTTCCTTTCGTGGCTGGTCATAGACCACGCCACGGCGTTCACAGGCTTAAGAACTGGCTTACTGATAGTTTGTGAACACCAACCTTGGCGAAATGCTTTGTTAGCTGCAGCCCAGCATTAAGAAATCTTGCTCACTGCTTCAATTTTAACTACTCTTTTTTGCCCGGCAATAAAAGCCCAAAGAACGTATAAAGGAAATAGAATAGTAGAAAAGTAACCTAACTCCGAACTATAATACTCGAAGGGTGTATCTGACATGGTAGGAGCAAAGTATGTTTTAGATTTCCAATGCTTACCACCAACAAAAATATCCTCGCTAATCCAGCCAGTTTCAAATGGAGCTTTCAGAAAATCATTTAGCTTTCTTATTTCTTCATCATTTAATGGAATATTATCAGCATAATCTCCCGACCAACCTTTTGTTTTTTCATTATGATATTGAACATTCGCCAACTCATGCCAATTTTCTTTCGTCGCATAAAAGTAAAATGAGGTTCCTGTCGGGGGGTGGTAGATCGTTATTGAAGTTAGATCACGGTCTGTAAACTCAAAATGATTTGCCGGAATAAATTTGTTGTAGATATAATCTTTCCAAGTTTGCATGATGTAAGGGTTTATGCCGAAATTGGTGTTTCCGACTCCCTAAATTTAAAACCTTTTCCTTTTCCAAACGCCCCGGCGTGGTCTTTCCTTTCGTGGCTGGTCATAGACCACGCCACGGCGTTCACAGGCTTAAGAACTGGCTTGCTGATAGTTTGTGAACACCAACCTTGACGAAATCAATTACAAAATGTGGCATATGTTATTTTTTGTTTAAAGCTGTATTGGGTTTTACAAAGGTTCATGTTAGGTGCTGTTGTTGGGGTCTTTATCATTTTATCGGACTATAATAGGCTTTTAATTTTTCGAAAACCTTTTTACTATAGTAATCTTTATGGCCACTTTTTTGGTTGTTAATGTCCAAATACCTCGGTCGACATACAGAGTGATCCTTTTTTAATTCTTTCATTATTGAATTAAACCTATTATTTTGTTTAAAATCACTAAACATTTTTTTCGCTTGCCTGATAACCGCATAATATTCGAAGGTAAAAATCTTCTTGAAAATTGAATCTTCGTCAATTTTTACTTTCTGGGCTGTCTCATCATCAGAAAGCATAATCGGTGTTGCATCTGGGCTATCTGAAATTGACATGTTTGCTGGTAAGAGTTCTACTTCATAGTCTGAAGGAGCTGCAATAACCTTGCGTATATTTCCTAACCAATTCTTTTTACGATGCTCAATTTCTCGTTCGACTATTTTTTCAATATCACTTGCATTTGCGGGTTCACTTTTAGCCCCATGTCTATAATAAATTGTTCCCTTAACAAAGGCGCTTTTGTTTTTGCCATCTGGCCCCACATATGTTCCATTATTAAGAAATACAAGTGGAGGGAATGCTTTATTGATCAAAAATGCAGGAATTGAATAACTGCTTCTTTTAACTTCTATTATTTCAAAAGCATCAAACTGGATTCCTGTATGCTTAAATATTTTATTTGTAATATCAGCGGGGTCGTAATTAAGAATATCTATTGAGTTAAACTTAGCTTTTTTGCCGTCATTTGTAATTCCAAATAATATAATCCCACCTCCAGAGTTGGCAAAGGCTGCAATATCTTTAATTATTTCACACCAATCGCTAGGAGATTTTACATCGATTGATTGTTTAAATTCTATAGTCCTTGTTTCTTTCTTAGCATTGCCTGCTTTCTCAATTAAGATATTTGTTTTGTTTGCTGGCATGAGTCATTTAAATAGCACCTAACATTTGTATTGGCGTAACTCCCGGCACAGTTTTCCTATGATTATCAATACAAAAATGTATCAGGGCTTTTGCGTTAATGCAATGTAGCAAAAAATAGAATTACCTTTGCCTTCTATCAGCCGGGTTATCGTCCCGCCTTTGGCGGGAAGGAAAGTCCGGACAGCAAAGAGCAACACACCGGTGAATAGCCGGCTTCCCGGCTTACCGGGAAAGAGAAAGTGCCACAGAAAATAACTGCCCTGCGTCGCCAAGGCTTCGGGGGGTAAAGGTGAAAACGTGAGGTAAGAGCTCACGAATTTTTGCAGTAATGCAATAATTGGGTAAACCTTGTGTGCTGTAATGCCACGTATATCAGCGCTTGAGGGCGGCTCGTCCGATGCTGAAGGGTAGGCAGCAAGATCGTTGCAGTAATGCAGCGGCCAGATAAATGATAACCGCCCCGGCTTACCGGGGTACAGGATCCGGCTTACAGGCTGATAGTTTTTTTAAAACAGTTTGCCACAAAGGCACTAAGGCACGAAAAGAATTTAAAACTTTGTGACTTGGTGTCTTCGTGGCAATTTTTTTTTGCCTTCCCGGCTTCCCGGCAAAATTTTTAACGCCCTATTTCATCACTTCAACAATTGGCGCAACTTTATTTTCTACGGCTGTTACCGTTTGCAGGTAGCGGTAAATAGCCCTTATCTCCATATCACTCATTCTTCCAAACGGCCCCCATGGCATTGGCGATTGCGGGTAAACTTTTCCTTTGCGGAACCGCTGTAAAAAAACTTCTTCATTCCAGTTAACGATATGCCCTGTAGTTTTATCAGGACTGATATTGGGTGTATGAAAAATATATTTTTTATCGGCAAAGGATTCCATCTTAAAACCTCCTGCAAAATCTTTACCGATAAAAGCTCCTGTTTTCAGGTCACGGTCGGTATGGCAGCCACGGCAATTGGCAACACTGTTGGCGAGGTATTTACCATATTCAACAGATGAGTCCTGCTTAACCGTTTTTAAAACCTCACCGGTTGGCCCGGTGGGCTTCAGTAAAAAAGCCTTGATCACTTTTCCCATCATATTATAGGAATTGTCGGGAACCTTATTCTTTACCGCCGCTGTGCTCCGCAGGTAAGAGATAATGGCTACCAGGTCTTCATCGCTTGTATTATGAAAGGGCATAAAGTCTATAAGCGACCTGCCATCATACCCAACACCATAGCGAAGTGAACGGGCTATTTGTGAATCGGCTAAATTTCCAATTCCGGTTTCATTATCGGGTGTAAGATTCCTTGTATAGAATTTTCCGATAGGTAGGTCAAACATTTTTCCGCCGGACAGTGCAACTTCCTGCCCTTTATCTACCAGGCTTTCTGTGCCGGCCGGCCCATGGCAATCGGCACAATGTGCCGGGCCATATGCAAGGTACCTTCCTCTTGCCAGTACTGCGCTGTCTTTACTTGCATGAATACGGGCAGGGTAGGGTGCATCAAATTTAATGTTCTGCCTCATTGATACGGCAACAACTAAAACCACAATGAGTAGTAACAGGATAATACCTGTCCATTTGAAAAACTTTTTCATTACATTGATTGTTTTAAGGTCTATCTTTTATTTTTTTTCTTTTGCAAAAACACCGGCATCCACATCTTTAATGAACTGTATCAGCCCCGGAAAATAATTCTTCTGGTCATCATACATACTCATGTGGCTGCCGTTGGGGCAAAGTAAAAATCTTCCGTTCTGTACCTGTGTGCTCATCCATTTCATGTGCTCAGGGTCCATGGTATCAAACTTGCCGCCAATGGTAAGGGTAGGGGTTTTTATTTTTGGCAGTTCTTTGCTTACATCCCAGTTAATAAGGTTACCGCCAATGCCAAACTCACTGGGGCCCTGCATGGTAACGTATAATGACTGGTTCAGTTTATTAAGTGATCTTGTCATGGGTTCGGGCCATTGATCTAAAGGAAGGCGGCAAATATGTTTTGCATAAAAGTTCGGCATCAGCAATTCCATGTATTTTGGATTTGCAAAATCGCCTTTCTTTTCTATCTGGCGAATGGTATCTAAAATTTTCGGATCGAACTGCGGCGCCAAAACTTCCTGTGCATATTTTCCATAAGCCGGGCAACTGCTCATCATATTACTGATGATGAGGCCCTTTAGATTGTCCTGGTATTTTAAAGCATACTGCATCGCCAATATGCCGCCCCAGCTATGGCCAAGTAAATAAAAATTGTCTTTGGTAAGGTGATGTGCTTTGCGAACCTGTTCCACTTCCTCCACAAAACGGCTAAGGTCCCACAAGCTGGTGTCTTTGGGATTATCTGAAAGTCCGCAGCCGAGTTGATCGTAATAAATAAATTCAATTCCCTGTGGCTGTAAAAAACTTTCCATGCACTCAAAATATTCATGCGTTGCACCGGGGCCGCCATTCAGCAGCAATACTTTTATTTTTGGATTATCGCCATTGCATTTTGTCCATATATTGTATGTGAGCGTGTCCCTGACCTTGATAGGAATAACAGTAACGCCTCCTGTCTGCACCTGGTCGAACAGGTATTTGTTGATGGTTATTTCATTTGACTTTTTTGCGTTGCAGGAAAAAAGCATGATGGCCATGCAGAACATGATTATCTTTCTCATAAATTATTTTTAGTACAGAAAAGATAAAATTTTCTTTTGAAATCTGCTACTTATTTTTAAAGGGGATCAGGAACCGGTAAATTCCGGGAAGATGGAGTTTTTTACCGACGGCCATTCGTCATTGATGAAGCTAAAGTACACGGTGTTCCTGAGGGTTCCGTCATCGTTAATTATGTTTTTGCGAAAAACTCCTTCCTTTGTTGCCCCTATCTTCAGCATGGCTTTCTGCGATTTAAGGTTCAGGTGACTTGTTTTTAATTCGATCCTGTTGAGGCCCAGTGTTTCAAAACCATAACTCAGCAATAAGAATTTGCAATGCTTGTTAAAGCCTGTGCCCTGCAGGGATGGGTGTATCCATGTCCACCCAATCTCAAGTTTTTTGTGCGGAAATTCAATATTACCATAGCGGGTGCTGCCCACGTATTGCTGTGTTTGCTTATTATAATAAGCAAAAGGGTACGACTTCTTATGCTGCTTTTCTTCCATGGCCGCATCAAAATATTTTCTGAATGACTCTTTTGAATTTATTTTGGCTACGGTGAATAACCAAAGCGGTTCTTCCATGGCCACTGGCAATAATAGTTCAAAATGTTTTTCCTGCAGCGGTTCTATCCGCACAAGATCATCTTCTAAAATAATTTCCTGTTCAAAAAAGTTAGTATAATCCATTGTAAATTTTTAAAACGTTAATCCGTTAAATAGTTAATCCGTTAATTGGTGGGTTCATTAATTTGTTAAAGTCTCCAGCTATTTAAATTTCTATACTAATTAACGGATTAACCAATTAACTAGTTAAAAGTTTTCCTTGAGCAATTTAGCAACAATTTTATCAATGGGCAGGGTTACCGACTCTTCGGAAAAATCATCCCAGTTGATAAAGCGGAAAGTCTCTGTTTCGCCTGTTTGTTCATACATCTTCATTTCTCTTTCATCAAAGTCAAATGTTTTTGTGCGGAGCGGAGCGGTGATCGGTTCCATTGCTTCGGCATAATAGTAAATGGAAATGATCTGGTGCCCCGGCAGGAAAGCGCTTTCCTGGTAAAAATCGGTGGTGTAAAGATGACCGGTAACTTTCACTTTCAGGTTCATCTCTTCCATGAATTCCCTTTGCAGGCAATCTCTTGTTCCTTCACCAAACTCCAGCCCGCCGCCGGGGAATTTTGTGTAGTAATTGCCACGGATGAATTCATCGCTTACCAAAACCTGCCGGTCTTCATTGATAAGTATGCCATACACTCTGATGTTGAACATAGGAATTATTTTCTGTACCTTTTTGCGTAATTCCATACTACAAATGCCAGGATGATGACCGAAAGGATCACGGGTAACCAAAAAGCCATATGACTGTCTTTATACGGAATAGGAACATTCATGCCATAAATACTGGCAATTAAAACCGGAACACTCAAAAAGATAGTGAGTGTGGTGAGCCGCTTTAAAACTTCATTCTGGTTATTGCTGATGATGCTGGCAAAGGCATCCAGCGTGCTGTTCAGGATATTGGTGTATGTGTTTGCCATTTCAAGCGCCTGGGAAGTTTCCACGATGAGGTCTTCCAAAAAATCCTTTTCATCCTCGGTTAGTTTTAAAATATTGGTGCGGCTCATCTTCATCATCAGCAGTTCATTGCTTCTTAACGCAGTGATGAAGTACACAAAACTTTTCTGGATACGCATCAGTTGCAGCAGTTCTTCATTGCGGTTGCTGTCGTACAGTTTTTGCTCTAAACTGTTGCGGCGTGTGTTTATCTCTTTCAGGTAATCCTGGAAATTGCTGGTTATTTTCTCAAATATTTTCAACACCATCATATTTATCCTGTCGGGGTTGCGGTGCTGAAATGTATTCAGGAATTTTTTGATGGCCTCGTTCTCAAAAGAATTAACCGTAACGATCTGTTTATGGGTAAGTATGATACAAATAGGTATGGTTATATAAAATGCATCACTCAGATTGAACGAATTATTTTCTGTCGGTGTTTTTATCACGATGAGTTTTACATTGTCATCAATCTCATATCGGCTCCGCTCATCAATATCCAGTGAATCTTTTAAAAAGTCCAGCGGTATGTCCATCGATTCGCTGAGTTCTGAAAATTCTTCCTGCTTAAGCGGTGGCAACACATTTACCCAAACAGCACTGTCGGGCCTGTCGATGGCAATGGTTTGCTGGTCGGTATTTTTAAAGTACTGGATCATTGGGTATGATTGATTTTTTGGATACTGTTTAAATGGTGCTGGGTATGAAATACGGTGAAATAACAGAGTTCCCTTAAAGTAATGCGGCCAAGCAGGGGATGCCTTACTAAATAATTATCCAGGTCAGCTTCTGTTCGGTTATTTGTTAGTGCAAGTATATATTTTGTAGTTGCTTTATTCCATTTGTCCTGTAATTTTTGCCTGCCGTATTTTATTTCAATTGGTTTTGGTACGAACCTGCTGCTTGCCGTGGCACCCTCACTTAGTTTTTTATAATACTTTTCTTTCAGTTCGTCAAAGGTCCCCGACTTACGGTTGGGTGTTCCGCCGATCCACTTCACCAAAAATTTCGGAAGGTTATAAGCAAGGGCAGTGGTGTTGGTAGAAATGATAAGGTGCATAATATTTTCAGCTACCGACCATTTATCTCCCGGCTTTTTGAACATAACCTGTTCATCAATATGGTTACAGGTTTCTGAGAATTGGGTAAACATATTTTCAGACGCCGTTATGATCTCCTGTTTGCTCATAGTTCAAGTTCTCCTTTATAAACCAGTTCTGCAGGGCCGCAAAGCCAGATGTTCTCAAAATGCTGGTCATCAATTTTTTCAAATTCAACACTTAAATTTCCTCCGGGTGTTTTTACTTCCACCCGGTTAAATCCATTCTCATTATGTGCACTCATAATTGCAGCAGCCGTAACACCTGTTCCACAACTGAGGGTCTCATCTTCCACACCACGTTCGTAAGTGCGTACAAATATGCTGTCTTCTCCAACTGATTCTACAAAATTCACATTAATGCCTTCGTCTTTAAATTCCTTGCTGTAGCGTATTTCACGGCCTGTTTCCACCACGTCAATATTCTTTACATCGCTGGCAAATTTTACAAAATGCGGGGAGCCTGTATTTACCACTATATGTCCTGAATGGTATTCCACTGAATATACATTCTGCATTTTTAAACGTACGATACTGTTCATATCTATCTCTGCTTCGTGTTTGCCATCAATGGCCACAAAATGATAGGTGCTTTTTAGTATCCCTTGCTGACTGGCAAATTTTACAAGGCACCTTCCCCCATTACCACACATGCTGCTTTCATTTCCGTCGGCATTATAATAGATCATTTCAAAATCAAAAAATTTTTTGTTGCTCAGTAATATCAATCCATCTGCGCCAATACCAAACCTGCGGTCGCAAATATGCTTTACCTGTTTTGTGGTAAGGCCGTCGTATTTATTATCCCGGTTGTCAAGTATCACAAAGTCATTCCCTGTTCCCTGGTATTTAAAAAAATCTATTTTCATTTTATATACTTGAATCTGCAATGATGTTTAAAGACTGCCTGATCAGGTTTTCAACTGCCAATCCGCCATCTGATGAAAACTGTTTGCTGATGCGGTTAGCAACAATGGCACTCAGGCTCAGGCAATGATGGCCGAGTGTTTTTCCCAAACCATAAATGGCCGATGTTTCCATTTCAAAATTAGTGATACGGTAATTACCAAACTGAAAATTTGTAAGATTATCTATCAGTTGAGGATAGCCAAGCCCCAGCCTGAGTATCCTGCCTTGAGGCCCATAAAAACCGGGGCAGGTTACTGTAATGCCCTGGTGATAATCTTTCGTAAAATGTTTTATCAATGCACCACTTGCCATACTTATGTACGGCGATACTTTACCCGAATTTAATTGAGTGTGGGTACTGAATGCATGGAGCAGTTGTTTTTCTTCTTCATTATTTGCTGTGCGGTAAAAATGCATCAGGTTATCCAGCCCCAGGCCATGCGTACTGGCCACAAAGCTATCAACCGGTATATCTTTTTGCAAAGAACCCGATGTGCCAAGGCGGATGATGTTAAGGCAGGCCAGTTCTTCTTTGATGAGCCTTGTTTCAAAATCAATATTTGCCAATGCATCCAGTTCATTCAAAACAATATCAATATTGTCGGGCCCAATGCCCGTACTTACACAACTGATTCTTTTCTTACCAACATATCCCGTATGTGTAACAAATTCCCGGTGGTTATTTTTAAATTCAACTTTATCAAAATATTTACTTACTTCGGCAACCCTGTCAGGGTCACCAACAGTAATGATGGTGCCGGCAATCTCTTCCGGCCTGCAGTTTAAATGGTAAACAGCGCCGCGGTTGTTGATGATAAGTTCCGATTCTGCTATACGGTTCATATTTTGAATTTGCGTGTGCAATTTCCTTAAAATTACCCTATTTTTGCGCTTGTAAAAAATGAAATCTGTATTGAACATTCATTATTCCCTGTTCAATATTCAGGATTCATCTGGTCCTGTATCCGCCTGTCGGCGGATAGGCAAAGCTCAAAGGGTTTTGTTGGACAAAAAACAAATGGTCCTGTAGCCGAGTGGCTAGGCAAAGCTCTGCAAAAGCTTCTACACCGGTTCGAATCCGGTCGGGACCTCAGGAAAAGGATTGCAGCTGCAATCCTTTTTTATTGAACTGTATTTTAAATTTCTACAGGAGTACAATGCCGGGGAATCCCAAAAGAAAGATTTTAAGATCCCGGAGCTGTTGGGTATTTATTGTTTCAAAATAGCAATTTAATAGCAAGAAAAAAGTTCTGTAATTTAGTAAGCCTTCGCCTGTCTATTTTTCGATAATATAGACCAAACTCTCTTCTTCACCCGGAACATCATTAAGCTTTCCGGATAATTGCATGCCGCATTTTTCTAAAACCTTTATTGAAACAGCATGCTTTGGCCTGACGATAGCAAATATTTTATCTTTTTGCAATTCACTAAATCCGTAACCGATCGTGTATTTAGCCAACTCAGTTGCATAGCCCTGTCCCCAGCATGCTGCGTCGAACCTATATCCTAAGTTCAATTTTAATTCATCTCCATACATCCTGTACGATAAGCCACCAAACCCTGCTATTGTTTCCGTGCCTTTAAGTTTAATTGCCCAGGCCCCAAAATTGTATTCATTCCAATGTGTTAGCCATTCATTAAAAACTTCTTTGGCTTTTTCCATGTTCATTGGCCCGCCCGGGTTGAATAAGTTGGTTTTTGGGGCTGAATGAATTTCATAAAACCTTCCAAAGTCAGCTGTTTGTGGTTTGTCAAGTACCAGCCTGTTTGAGTTATGCATGTTGTATGTTCGTGCGTTTATGAATTATTCCAGCTTATATTTTTTTTAATTAAATCAATTAACCGATTCGTCTGGTCAATGCGCTTACGTGCCTGGCCAGAATTGCCTGCTGAAGTGAAATACTGCGGCCAGTATTCGGGGTAGAATTGATTCACACAACTAATCTATGAAATTTCAGCGGATTTTTTTTAACATCTTTCGTGGCTGGTCATAGACCACGCCACGGCGTTCGCTGGCTTAAAAGCTGGCTTGCAGATAATGTGGGGGAACACCGACCAAGGCGAAAGGGCGAAGTACTTTAAAAATGGGTAAAAATCGCTAATGCAAAAAGTCCATAAACAACAATACATAAAAGATTATGTGCAATGATGACTTTCCGTAATGAGCCATCTTTCGATTTGCGTAATATTAAAAAAGGAACTCTAGGCATAAAACTCCGACCTACACTCACTGTACTTGAATAATTACCAAGATCGATATTCTTATTTTCCGTCTGCTTTAAACGACTATATTTTTTGTATAGAATGGTAATTAAGATATTTATCAAAATTATTAGTCCAAGTATTAGTAAATCAAACTGAACTTTTGACATGAAAGCTGTTTTAATATTGCGCCCAACGTCCGGTATTGCCGCAGGCTGGGAATTGATGCTGTGTCCGCCCGGTGCTGATGCAAGTTAAAGGAACGAAATTTTTAATTGAAATTAAATTTTAATTAGAGAACGGTCAGGCCGATAACTAAAGTAAAAGTTTAGATGAAGCTGAGAATATGAGTGTCCGCCCAGCTTGCGGCAATACCTTTGTTATGCGCTGCAATAACAGGGCTTAAAGTAATTTGACAGAATTTATTATTGTCTCAATATCTGAAAGCACACTATTTAATCTTCTTTCTTTTGTTCTAAAAATGAAATTGATTTCCTTTCCTTTATGATAAAAAAGATAAGTCATCATATAATCATTTTCTTTTTCGACATTAACGGTATGAGTAACGTGAAAAAATATTGTTTGGTTAGGATAGGTAATTAGTTCACCTCTTTTAAGAATCTTTGGATTTTTAATGACACTGAAGTAGCTTTTTTCAATATCGTTGTTGCTTGCTTTTTTGAATGCTGGTAAGTTTACTTGATTTACATCTTTGTCATTTACATTGACAACTAATGATGTTGTATCATCTTTGTCTATAAAAACAAATTGATTTCTTTCATTATTTGAAGCTTGTGGTGAGAATTTGTCTGTGGCAGTAAAGCTATAAATTCCTGACTTACTTTCATATACTTTTTGGCAATAAGAAACAGATGTTAAAAAAACTAAATAACAGAAAATTATATATTTCATAGAGGCATTTTTTTATGGACGTAAAAGTAAGATAACAAATTTTATAAACTTCAAAAAGTAGCGCATAACGGCTCGGGTGTTTGCGAAGTCATGGATGAATAGCGATAGCGGTTCATCTGATGACGGGAGCAACAAAAAGCCATTATTGCGCAAAAGCCTATGTACTGCGAAGGCTGCGATTAATGTGTCTTTTTGAACCCGAGCCGTACTGACGAAAGAGTAGGTTCGGGAGCTTTGAAAAAGCGTAGAAACTACGTCTGCGAAGTCTTTTGGACGAAGCAGCTTTCGTCAGTACATGAGTATTTGCGCTATAATGCGCTACTAAAAATAGCAAACAATTTTTTTAAATCATTCTTTTTTAACTAGTTATTAAAAAAAGCGCTGCCGGGCCGGAGTAGCGCAAATACAACTCAGGTCAATACTAAACCATCCAGTAGCATTCTGTACCGGTTAGTAGGTTACAATAAGCAGCTGAGCATACTTTTTTAATTTAAAATATGCAAAAGGGAAAAATTGCAGCCCTTAACTTTGCTCATCTTAATTTCAACTATTTTTGTACACATGATCGTAAAATACCTCCACTGGCTTGGAATTGCTGCCTGCATAACACTTATTGTTTCCTGCTTTTTGCCCTGGGTTCATTATGCAGATATTAACCAGGACTTTACCGGGTTTTACAGTTATCAAAACCAATATGGCAAGCCGGGTAAATTTTTAATTGCATTGGGTGGAGTGGCATTAATTTTTATGTTGTTGCCGAAGGCATGGGCCAAAAAAGCAAACCTTTTTATTTGTGCACTGCTGCTTGCGTATGCAGTTAAGACCTATATACTCTTCAGTTCCTGCTACAATAATTATTGTCCGCAAAAACTTTTCAGTCTTTACCTAATGGTCTTTTGTACGGTGCTGATGTTAGTGGCTTCAATTTTTCCGAAGATGGAAGTGAAGGATAAGTTATAAGTTATCCGTTATCCGTTATCCGTTATCCGTGAATTGGGTTATTCGCTGCAAGCTATGAACCATTAACCATTAACTTTCTTCACTTCCTTAGCCCAAGCATCTTTTAAGGTAACCGTTCTGTTGAACACGGGTTTGTTTGCAGTTGAATCTTTATCCAAACAAAAATATCCCTTGCGGATGAACTGGTAACGGCTTTCGGGTGTTGCATTTTTAAGTGAAGGCTCAACCAGGGCATTGCTGATTACCTGCAGTGAATCTGGATTGATGGTATCTTTAAAATCAACTTCTTCGCCCAAAGGGTTCTCGGCATTGAATAAACGGTCGTACAAACGTACTTCGGCAGTAACAGCATGTGCGGCACTAACCCAATGTATGGTTCCCTTTACTTTAATATCGCTGGCATCGCCGCCGCTCTTACTTTCGGGAATATAGCTGCAGTGAATTTCAGAAATATTTCCTGCTGCATCTTTCAAAAAGCTTTCGCACTTTATAACGTAAGCGCTTTTTAACCGTACCATGGCACCCGGTGCAAGCCTGAACCATTTCTTTACAGGCACTTCCATAAAATCCTCCCGTTCTATCCACAGTTCTTTACTGAAAGGAATTGATCTTGTTCCCATACCCTCATCCGGGCCATTCTCACTCAGCAGTTCTTCAGTTTTACCGGCATCATAATTATCAATGACGAGTTTTAGGGGCTCAAGCACGGCCATAACCCGTAAGGCCTGCATGTTCAGGTCTTCCCGTAAACAGAATTCCAGTAAACTCAGGTCAATAAAATTTTCTCTTTTGGCAACGCCTATCTTATCGCAAAATGTACGAATGCTTTCTGCAGTATATCCTTTACGCCGGAAAGCACTGAGTGTCGGCATACGTGGATCGTCCCACCCATTAACATGGCCCTCGGTAACCAGTTGCAGTAATTTTCTTTTGCTCATTACGGTGTAGGTCATATTCAATCTTGCAAACTCATATTGGTGTGATGGGAATATGTTTAGTTTTTCAATGAACCAATCATACAATTCCCGGTGGGGAATAAATTCCAATGTACAAACGGAATGGGTAATGTTTTCAATGCTGTCGCTCTGGCCATGTGCAAAATCATACATCGGGTAAATGCACCATTTGTCTCCCGTGCGGTGGTGGTGCGCATGTTTGATGCGGTAAATGATAGGGTCCCTCATCAGCATATTGGTATGCGCCATGTCAATTTTTGCACGCAATATTTTTTCACCATCTTTATATTTACCGGATTTCATTTCGGTGAAGAGGGTAAGGTTCTCTTCAATCGTTCTGCTCCTGTATTGATTATCTTTTCCCGGTTCGGTAGGCGTGCCCTTCATTGCAGCAATTTCATCAGCCGTTGAATCATCTACATAAGCCAGGCCTTTCTGAATAAGATCAACAGCATAGTTATATAAAGTATCAAAATAATCAGAAGCGTAAAATTCATTGGCCCAGTTAAAGCCCAACCAGCAGATATCATCCTTGATGCTGTCTACATACTCAGTTTCTTCTGTTACGGGATTGGTATCATCAAAGCGGAGGTTTGTTTTACCGCCATATTTAATTCCTAAACCAAAGTTCAGGCAAATGGCTTTGGCGTGGCCGATATGTAAATAGCCATTGGGTTCGGGTGGAAAACGGGTAAGTATATTTTTGTGTTTGCCCTTCTTCAGATCTTCTTCAATAATTTCCTCAATAAAGTTGAGGCTCTTGTCTTCACTCATCATTTTTGATTTGAGGGGCAAATTTACGGGAAGCCTATGAATATTGAACAAGGAACAAGGAATGAAGAACACGGAATGAAGAACAAGGAACGGGGTGTTCGTTTCCAATCATCATTCCTTGTTCCCTGATCCTTGTTCGATATTTTTCAGACTTTCTTCATCTCATCCAGCATGATAATGATCTTATCTAATTTTTCAGTTTCAATTTTATTCAGTTGTATCTGCAGTGATTCTATTTCGAGCTTTGCTTCTACATTGGTATTATAATCTTCCTGTGCCTGCACCCTGTCCCTTTCACTCTGCCGGTTCTGCGCCATCATGATGATGGGAGCTGCGTAGGCGGCCTGGGTAGAAAAAATGAGGTTGAGGAGGATAAAGGGATAAACATCCCAGTGGCGGATAAGGCCGATCACATTCAGCGTCATCCAAATGATCACGAAGATGGTTTGGCCAATGATAAATGCCCAGGAGCCCATACCGTTTGCTACTGAATCGGCAATGCGTTGACCATAGGTCAGTGTTTCTTTATGTTTATCAAGCCATGTTTTTGCGGCCATTGTAGTGGAGTTTAAGAATTAAAAAAGCCTTTTTATTATCAACCTAAAAGTAAATAATAAAAAGGCTCTATGAATAATGAATACTGAACAAAGAACAAGGAATGCCGAAGTCAGATACTATTCATCATTCAACATTCCTTGTTCCTTGTTCAATATTATTGTTCCCTGCCGCATAGGCAGGTTCAATATTTTAAAAAGGCTATTTTAAATCCTGCCCTGCATCCTCACTATTCTTCTTCTTATGCTCACGGTATTTTTTTACCCCGTAAGCTGTACCCGCAGCCAGCAATAAGCTAAGGCCGCCATCAATGGGCACATCAGGTCCGCCGCCCGGATCCTGGGCCATGGCAAAAAATGGAAGGGCTGTACTTATGATCATCATAACAGCAGCAAGCAGATAGAAGTTATTTTTCATTGTTATTTATTTTTGAATTAATTGG
>JANNDO010000006.1:0-46624 GCA_031387825.1 Chitinophagaceae bacterium
AACCTGTAAAACATGAACCTATACGGGTGGAAAGAACACCGGGACGAAATGAGCCTTGCCCTTGTGGCAGTGGTAAGAAGTATAAGCATTGCCATGGGAAGGATGTGTAATATTTTTTAGTAAGATTGAAAACCGTTTCTCGAAAGGAAGCGGTTTTTTAATACTGGAATTTTTCTAAAATTTTAATTAGTTTTGTTTTCTAAATCGCGGTAAAGATGACTTATATAACTATTGATACAAAAACTGCCCAGGCAAAAAAACTGGTAGCGTTAATTGAGACCCTGCCTTTTGCCAAAATCCTTAACGAGCCTAATACTGCAACCCAAAAAGCCATTACGGATGCAAGAAAAGGTAAAACCCGTAGAGCTGGTTCTCTGAAACAATTATTTGCAGACCTCCACAAATAATGTATAATATTGAATATACAGGTAGTTTTAAGCGGGACTATAAACTTGCACTTAAAAGAGGATATAAAGAACTGCTGATACAAAATATAATAAGCCAGCTTGCGAATGGAACGCCGCTGCCAGCAAAGAATAAGCCTCATAAACTTACCGGGGATTATAAAGATTGCTGGGAATGTCATATTCAACCCGATTGGTTATTGATCTGGCAAATAAATATAAATACCCATTCGCTGATATTAATCAGAACAGGAACTCACTCGGATTTATTTTAGGAATTTTACAAAAGCATTAAAGTAAGACTCTAATTCGTCGTTGGTCAAAGCCCAGACAACAACGACAATGTAATCCTACGGCGGCAAAAGCTTTTCCTAATTTTGCCTTACAATTATGGCAGCAAATCTTTAGGCGTAACTCCCAATGCTTCAGCAACCCTAAATAAATATGAAATTGTGAAATTAACCTGCCCAAGTTCCATTCTTGCTAATTGAGAATAATCCATACCCGAAGTATTTGCCAAATACTCAATAGAGATTGCTTTGGATTTTCTGACTTCCCTTATTTTAGCTCCCACTAATGATAAAGCAGCTTTATTTATATAATATCCAGATTTGGCCTTTTGCTTCACTTGCCAAAGTGAATTATTCTAAATATTTTGCACAATGGAGAATTCTCTATATCTTGATTTGGCAGATTCGGATTCGTAAGTTCTCGAAATTCTTTTTAAACACTTTGTGAGATGTGATAAGACTCACAAGAGAAGTTTAAGACTTCAATTTAAAAGACTGGAAAATATTTACGGAACCAGATTTTTAATATGATTTACAAATTATTAATTCCCTACCAGTTAAAACTGAATATATGGTTAAAAAAAATCTGATTCTAATTGTAATGCTATTATTTTTTTCATTTTGTTTTGCTCAAAATGATGATCATGAATTAAAATTGTACAGACACGAGATTAGCTTGGGAATTGCAAAACCATTTAATAGCGGGTTAGGTTTTTCTTTTGCAACCGAGCCTAAGTTTGCAGTTATAAAAAAATTAGCCGTTGGCCTTAGGCTTGAAGGATTAATTTGGCTGGATACTGACAATCAGGCAACTTTAGGTTATTCTGAATCTTTTTCATATTCATTAGTCCCCACTGTGGATTACTATTTTACTAAAAGTGCTTTTAGACCTTTTGTAGGAGTAGGATACGGTTTATATTTCTATTCTAAATCGAGTTCTTATTATGAAAATGCAAATAACCCTGGTATGTTAGCCAGAGTTGGTTTTGAAGCAGGGCATTTCAGATTGGGCATTCAATATAACCATATAACAAGGAATTATAAACCTAACGGAAATAGTAGTGGTCATTCAGTAAATTGGGGATATTTTGATCTGAAACTTGGTGTAGTTATTGGTAGTGGAAATAAAACTCGGGGTAACAGAAATTATTATAAATTCAATTGATAAAGAATAAGTGGGGAATAATCGTTTTTTCTTAAGAAATATGAATTGATACCAAGTCAACATTTTAATCCATTCTTAGTCGATTATTTAGATTTTAAAATCACTGATTTTTCCCTCACTAACCGGAACCGTATAAAGTAAAAGATTTAAACTTGAGAACACAGATTTAATTATTAAACATGAAAACAATAACAGCTATACTCATTTTTTTATTTGCATCATGCTACTCATATTCGCAGCTAAAAAAAGATACTTTGACCAATGAAAAAATTATTAAAATGGTTAATAGTAAAATATCTTCCCTTTTAATTCAGAAGAGTATATCAAAAGCGAGTTATTGTAATTTTGATTTAACAAGCGAAGGCATTATTAACCTAAAGGGAAATAAAGTCTCGGATACTATTATCGTATCAATGTTTGATCGAGAATCTTCTGTTTCATCGAATTCTCTCAACGTCGGTATCAATAATAATGAAGCTCAAACAACAAAACAATCAGTCTACCAATCTTCAAACAAATCTTTAGATGAATTAACTCCAGGGATTTATTATCAAGCTAATAATAAAAGTAATAAGGAATATATGCGTTTAAATTCAGTTACTTCAAGTCCTAACCTTGATAAATTTATGAGCTCAAATGTTGAATACACTATTCTTGGGAAAAATGCCTTAACAATAATAAATACTCCATTGCCTGAATTTTATCTTAAGGTGGGTGTTGGGTATGAAAATATTGTTTATCAGCCAACTCAATTTATTGTACTTTATGCTAAGGGGAAAAAGGGTAATCGTTATATTCAAGGAAAAGTTGGTGTTTTCACTTCAAATATCTTCGATTTTAGTGAAAAATATATTATAACTCCCAATTTTGAACGAATCAACGACACCCTTTATAAAGTTACTTTTGAAAAAAAAATGCCTAAAGGGCACTATTTTTTTGGTCCTAAAAACAGATTGGCTGGGAAGGAATTTCTTGAATTTGACATAGTTATTTAACATCTATTTAGGCCCAGCCCAAATCTCTGTAGGTCAAGTCTAGGCGATGGCACTGCAAAAGTCTGTAGCGGCAAACGGAGGTTCATGAAGTCTATGAATGGTAGTTACTTTAGATGATCTTTCACAATCAATACCCCGCCTTCGCCCCGCCAATATTCTCGATCGGGTGCCAGGTGGTTTTTATTTCCTGGAAGTCCATGATGAAGTAAGGAGATTGTCCGGATGCATCGGTCCATTTTACTTTATCATACAGCACAACTCTTTTTACATTCAGTGCTGATTTTTCTTTGATCATTTTTTGTGTGGCAGCATCGCTTTCACAATATGTGGTTGCATTTACATCCATATGGTCGGCAAAGAACGGAACCAATTCAGAAACTTTGCCAGTAAGAATATTTACAACGCCGCCCGGTAAGTCGGAACTGTTAAGCACTTCGGCGAATGTTACCGCACAAAGTGGTTTTGCATTTGATGCAAGAACAATACAGGTATTCCCACCGGCAATGATGGGAGCGATGACAGAAACCAATCCCAGCAAGGAATCATTTTGTGGTGCTATGGCTGCTACCACACCAGTAGGTTCCGGAACAGAAAAATTAAAATGAGATGAAGCAACAGGATTTACCGAACTGTATAACTGTTGAAATTTATCGCACCAACCGCTGTAATAAATTAATCTATCAATAGCAAGATTCACTTCATTTTCTGCCTGCGCTTTTGTACCATCCTGTTTTATCAATTCATCAATGAACTGTGCTTTTCTTCCTTCCAGCATTTCGGCAATGCGATATAAAATTTGTCCACGGTTAAAAGCAGCCCTTCCACTCCATCCCCCAAATGCTCCACGGGCAGCGCCAACTGCATCACGAAAATCTTTTCTTGAACCTAAACACACGTTGGCAAGGTTTTCACCTTTGCTGTTCGATGCAATATAATACCTACCCGATTCGGTTCTCGGAAACTGTCCTCCAACATATAGCTTGTAAGTCTTTAAAACTTCAAGTCTTTTTTCTATTGTAGCCATAGTTTATTTTTTCAGCCTCACTCCAACCCCTCTCCAAAGGAGAGGGAACTCGAAGTTGGCAGTTTTATAATTTAAACTTCTTTCTTTTGTACATCATCCTTCGCTTTCATCTTCACACAAATCTCCTCCATGTCTTCCCCCTTTGGGGGAGTTAGAGGGGGCTTATATTCACATACGCAGCCAATCCATGTACACCGCCTTCTCTTCCGTATCCACTTTCTTTGTACCCACCAAAAGGAGAGGAGGGGTCAAACTTGTTGAATGTGTTTGCCCAAACAACACCTGCCCTTAATTTAGTAGTCATGTTGAATATCTTGGAACCCTTGTCTGTCCATACTCCGGCAGAAAGGCCATAAGGCGTGTTATTAGCTTTCTCTATTACTTCATCATCTGTTCTAAAACTTTGTATAGCCAATACCGGTCCGAATATTTCTTCCTGTGCAATACGGTTGCTTTGTGCCACATTGGTAAAGATGGTTGGCCTGCAAAAGAATCCTTTCCTGGGAAGTGAACATGAACTCTGGAACATCTCTGCACCTTCCTGTAAACCGATCTTAATGTATTTATTGATAATGTCTAATTGCGATTTGGAATTAATGGCGCCAATGTCTGTGTTCTTATCTATCGGGTCGCCAACAATTAAAGTCTCTAATCTATCTTTTAATTTACGCACCACGTCTTTAAAAACAGATTCCTGTACATACAATCTTGAGCCTGCACAACACACATGCCCCTGGTTGAAAAATATTCCATTGATAACACCTTCCACCGCCTGGTCAATGGGTGCATCATCAAAAATGATATTTGCAGCTTTACCACCCAGTTCAAGCGTTGCTTTTTTATTGGTACCTGCAATGGCACGCTGAATAATTTTTCCAACATCGGTACTACCCGTGAATGCAATTTTATTTATGTCGGGATGATTAACGATGGCAGCACCCGTTGCTCCGGCACCGGTAATAATATTTACAACACCGGGAGGCAGATCAGCTTCCTGGATGATCTCTGCAAGTTTTAATGCAGTGAGTGATGTATTTTCTGCAGGTTTTAAAACAACGGTATTTCCACATGCCAGGGCCGGTGCAATTTTCCAGGCGGCCATCAGCAAAGGGAAATTCCAGGGAATTATTTGTCCGGCCACGCCCAACGGCGTAGTAGTGCGGTTTGGAAATGCGTATTCCAGTTTATCGGCCCAGCCTGCATAGTAAAAGAAATGATTGGCAGCAGTGGGTACATCAAAGTCACGGCTTTCACGAATGGGTTTACCACCATCAAGTGTTTCAATAATGGCAAATTCCCTTGCTCTTTCCTGTATCATTCTTGCAATACGGTAAATATATTTTGCTCTTTCTTTGGCAGGCATTTTTTTCCAAACCTTCTCGTATGCATTTCTTGCTGCACTTACTGCTTTATTTACATCAGCCCCATTTGCTTCAGAGATCATGGATAATTTTTCTTCAGTAGCGGGGTTGATGGCAGGGAAATATTTTTTACTCAGCGGCTTCTCCATTTTTCCATTGATGAACAGGTCGTACTGTGAGTCTATTTTAGCAGCACTTTTACTTTCCGGAGCAGGAGAGAGGTTCCTTGCGCTATCGAATTTTAATTTGATCGTATTGCTTTTTTTTGTTGCCATAATATTTTTAGCCTCACCCTCGGTCCCTCTCCCGAAGAGAGGGAGGCCAGGCATTTGTTTTATAATTTAACTTTTGTAAATAAGCATTTTGTGCATTTGAATTTTGTTCAACAATTTCCTCTTCATGACTTTTCGCTGTTTTGTTCTCCATCTCCTCCCCCTTGGGGGGAGATAGAGGGGGCCTAATCTATTGAAAAATAATTTGCCGATTGATAAACCCCTGTCTTCTGTTTCATCAGCTGCATCAGTATATCATTGGCCAGGCTGCTTGCACCAAACCTGAACCATTCGTTATTCATCCAGCCTTCGCCCAAAGTTTCATTAAGCATTACCAAATAATGCAGTGCCAGTTTTGATTTTGAAATGCCACCGGCAGGTTTCATCGCAATTTTCTTTCCTGTCTTGTAATAAAAGTCACGTATGGCTTCAAGCATGACTAAGGTAACAGGCATTGTTGCAGCCGGGGAAATCTTGCCGGTAGATGTTTTTATAAAATCAGCGCCGGCATACATGGCAATATCACTGGCCTTACGCACTTTATCATAGGTAACCAGTTCACCCGTTTCCAGGATCACTTTTAGCCTGGCTTCTCCACAGGCTTCTTTGATGGTTGCAATTTCATCAAAGACAAAATTGTATTCACCCTGCAGAAATTTTCCTCTTGATATCACCATATCTACTTCATCGGCGCCATTCGCCACTGCATATTTTGTATCCCTGATCTTTACATCACGTGGCGCCTGGCCACTGGGGAAGGCTGTTGCTACGGAAGCAACTTTTATTCCTGAATTACCTAAAGCAGCTTTTGCAGTTTTCACCATAGATGGATAAACACAAATAGCAGCTACAGTTGGCAAGCCCGGATAAGAATCATGCAGGTGTTGTGCTTTGTAACAAAGCTGTTTTACTTTTCCATCGGTATCTTTTCCTTCCAGTGTGGTAAGGTCTATCATGTTCAGGGCAAGCATCAGGCCATTTAATTTGCTTTCATTTTTTATACTCCGCTTGGTAAAACGGGAAGCTCTTTCTTCAATACCTACCTGGTCAATATGCACCGGTGCAGAAAAATCAGGAATTATTTTTGTTGCAATCATTTGGTTGGTTGAAAATCGTTGAATGTTGTTTAAAATTGTTTAGGATGTTAAAGCCTCCAGTGCTTTCTTAATTAAATTTTCTACTGCCTTGTTATTGTCTTTGGAGAACTCCTTCACAACCCTGTTGGCAATAATGGCATTCACACTCATACACTCATGCCCCATCAATTTTCCTAAACCATAAATAGCAGATGTCTCCATTTCAAAGTTAGTGATTCGGTGATTATTAAAGTTGAAATGGGTAAGCTTATCAACGAGGCCCGGACTTGCCAATCCTAAACGCAGCACCCTTCCCTGGGGACCAAAAAAGCCAGGACAAGTGACGGTAATACCTTTATGAAAATCATTACCGAATTTTTTCAATAGCATTTCGCTGCCACTGAAAGCATAAGGATTAGTGATGGCGGTATCTAATTTTGTTTGATCAATAAAAGCATCAGCCATTGCTTTATCTGCTGCTGTTTTTTCGTAGCTGTAAAAATTGAGCAGGTTATCTAAACCCAAACCATGCGAAGAAGCCACCAAACTATCAACCGGAATATCTGCCTGTAGTGAACCCGATGTACCAAAGCGGATGATATTTAATTTGGTCAGTTCTTTTTTGATCAACCTTTTTTGAAAATCAATATTGACCAGTGCATCCAACTCGTTGAAAACAATATCAATGTTATCCGGGCCAATGCCGGTTGAGATAACTGATAAATGTTTATTGCCGATATAACCGGTGTGGGTAATAAATTCACGGTGCTGCAGGCGGTGCTCAATTTTATCAAAATGGCCGCTTACTTTTTTAACCCTGTCCGGGTCGCCAACCACAATTATAGTATTGGCCAACTCCTCAGGCCTTACATCTAAATGATAAATAGCGCCGCGGCTGTTGATGATGAGTTCCGATTCAGGGATTCGTTGCATAGGTAAATCGTTAATGGAATAAAGATACTACTAAAAGGATTTGTTTTGATTTCGGTAACTGTGAAATTGCCTGTTTAGTTTTTCTTTAGCCAGCCGGTAATACTCATCCTGGGTTTGTTGGTGAGTAACACTTCATGTTCCAATTCACTGCTTTTAAAAAAGACAGCCTTGCCATTGTCGGGAGAAATATTTTGCTGATGATCGCTATGCTGTATGCATAATTCTCCGCCATCATCCAGCTGCCAGTCTTCATTTAAGTACATGATCATTGAATACTGCCTGCTGTCATTATTACGGAACTGGTCAATATGTTTTTTATAAAAACTCCCGGTTTCATATAAAGTGTAATGAAATTCGTATCCGGTAATACCTGTGTAGCAGGTGCTGTTTAAATGGCTTACAAAACTATCCATCAGGTCAAAGAAATCATTTTCATGCAGATCATTGTGTTTGCGGTCGAGCCAGTAAATGATATCGCTTCTGAATAATTTGTTTTGCACAGCCAATGTATCATTTCCTGTTCCGGCAGAACGGAGCTGTTTATCTGAATAAAGAGCATTCAGGTTCTCTTTGAGATGAGACGCCAGCGACGTACTTAAAAATTTTTCGGCAATGCCTACTTTATCTGCTATGAAACTATTGATGAGTGTATTGAAAATATCCTGCAATAAAAATGATTGAGTGGCGGTGAAGATAGTTTTAATTAATGGTAATACTCCCGGCGTGGTTGTGGCCCCGGCAGAACAAAAAATTTTTCCACACTGATCTCCCGTTTTTTTTGTACTTTATCATCCTTAAATTTTTTATTATGAAATATATTTTATTGCTCTCCGCCATGTTTTTCCTGCAATGCAACGATCTTTTTTCACAGGCAGCTCCTTATCATGTTGTTTTTGATATTACTACAAAAGACACCAATACGCATAAAGCCGTCATCAGGTGGTGTAATGAAATTTTAAGTGCCGACCCCAATGCAAAAATAGAAGTGGTGTACTATGCCCAGTCGTTGGAGATGGTCACAAAAGGAAAGTCTGTTGTTCCGGCCGAAGTTTCAATGCTTGCAGGCAAAAATGTAACATTCGGGGTTTGTGCAGTAGCCATGAAAAAATGGAACATTGATAAATCGCAACTGTTACCGGGTGTGGTTACTGTACCGGATGGTATTTATGAAATTTTGCTGAAGCAGAAGGAAGGTTATGCATATATAAAGGCTTCCTTGTAGCCGGAACAAAAGGACTTTGCTTTAATATACTCAACTCTTTTTTTCACCAAGAGAGAACCAGTTGCCGGAATCATCTTTGAATAATGCTTCAAAGCCATAGAACTCTTTTTTAGGAGCCTTTGTAAATTCAACGCCTTTAGCTTTTAATTCCTCATAGGTTGCTAATAAGTCATTGCATTCAAATACCCCGAAGCCAAAAGTGCCTTTACTTACCAGCTCTCTCATTTGTTTTGCCGATTCTTTACTGAACATCATTCCCTCATTAATGGCCATCAAAGAAATTTCCAGGTCGGGTTGTTCGGGCGGACAAACGGTGAGCCAGCGCATGCCGGGGCCCATGGGCGCATCCGTATGAACTTTAAATCCGAGTTTATTAATGTAGAAATCATGGGCGCTGTCCTGGTCAAGCACAAAAACACTGACGTGGTTCAATTTTGTGATCATTGTTTTGTTTTTTAATGATGAGTAACAAAACTGAACAATAAAAGATCACATCACTTCTTGAAAATTGCTATTTTCCTCCTCCGCTATTGAAGCTTTAGAGACAGATCTGTCCAGCCATTGTTTTCTGCAAAGCAGTTGGGGATATATTTAAGCGGCTGCAGGGCAATGTCAGCTTTTAGTTTTGCCTGTTCCTGTTGATAGGCAGAAGGCGTTAGTCCAACTATCCTTTTAAAAAGGCCCGTGAAGGAAGGGATACTGCCGAACCCAACTGAATAACAAACATCTGCAATGGCAATGTCTTCTTTCAGGAATATTTTAGCTTTTTCAATTCTTACCCCGGTGAGGTACTGATGAGGGGTTTTGTTATAGATCTTTTTGAACAACCGGATAAAATGGAATTTGGAAAAATAAGCCTCGTTGGCAATATTGTTAAGGTCAATATTATCAGCAAACTGTTCGTCAATAAACAGCTTGGCCTGAACGATGCGGCGATATAAATATATTTTGGGGTATTGTTCCATTGTTCCTGACCATCTGGTTATATATTATTGAAGTTAAAATAAAAAATTGAGCAGGTAAAACCAAGATACTTCATAGTGCAATGAGTCCTGGACAGAGACTCGCTTGAAAAAGAAACGGTCAAACCCATAGCCGATGATTAGTAGCGATAAAATGCTGAAGAAAGTTTGTCATGCCCAGCTTGCGGCAAGCAACCATGTTATACGCAGACGATTTTACACCTTGATTAAAGTCTGAATTTTAGGATGTAACCACCATATTCCTAGTGGGAAGAAGAATAGGAGAACCATATTTCCCAAATAATCCGGGAAGTGACATTCCCTTTGAAATTCTACAGTGGCAATAGCTTTGGCAACAAATCTAATTATATAAATAAAGTTCCAGAGAAGAAAGAGTTGTCCAATAATTATTATCAATAGCATCCATTTTGGGTCCTCAATATTTGGATAAGTTAATGCGAAATAAATTGACAATGCAATTATATAAATATTGGTTATAACAAGTTGTATTGCAAATGGGCTAAATTTAATTGTCGTATCATATTTGTTTTTTTCTAAAAGTTTTTTTGTTATTGAGTATGTCCAAATAAAAAAGAATGTAAAAACTATAATATTTACAATGCACCAAAGATTCGGGTTGCCGGACATAAAAACTATTGGTAAGATACTTATAACGAAAAGAGCTAAAAGTGGGATTCTGGAAAAGTAGAGTGTCATAAAGTTTGCGTATAACTCATAAATATACGCAACTCCCGGCACAGTTTTCTAATGGTTATCAACGAGAAGCTGTGCCAGCAGCTCTTGTGGAATTTGCCTTACAGGGAGAAGGCTTTAATATTCGGAATAAAAAAACAGGGTCAACTTTCATTGACCCTGCCCCTGGTATTTTAAGTTCTTTAATTTATCCCATACTTCTTCTCAAACTTCTCTGCCAGTTGTGTCTGTTTGTTATGCAGGTCAATCTGCCGGCCCTGTATAAAAGCCTGTGTAAGTATATTTGATCTCATATCAAGTATGTCGCCTTCACTCACCACAATATTGGCATCTTTACCTTTTTCAATGCTGCCTGTCCTGTCGGCAATGCCCAAAATGGTTGCCGTATTTAAAGTAACAGCGCTAAGGGCTTCTTCTTTGCTAAGGCCATAAGCAGATGCTGTGCCTGCATTGAATGGCAGGTTGCGGCTGCGGGTGTTTTCGTCATCGTCATTCAGGCAAAATGATACACCGGCTCTTTGCAGCATGGCAGGCGTTTTAAAGGGCTGGTCAATATCATCATCTATCATCGTGGGTAAATTATGCAGCTGGTTCAAAATAACAGCCATGTTGTTTTGCTTTAAGATGTCTGCTATCTGCCAGCTGTCAACAGCGCCAACCAGCACCACATCAAAACCAAATTCTTTTACAAAGTCAACGGCTATCAGCATCTCTTTTACAATATTGCAGTGAACGAACAGTTTTTGTTTTTTATCGAAGAGGCCTTTAACTGCTTCAAACTTCAGGTTGGTATTTTCATGACTGCTTTGGGCCAGGTAGGCTTTTGCTTCACGAAAAAATACTTTTACACTTTCAATTTGTTCCAATCCTCTTTTTACAGGATCAGCAGCCGGTTGTTGTCCGCCGCCGCCAAAACCACCTCTTCCTCCTCCACGTCGTGTAAGTAACGAAGGCATACGAAAATGAATAGCGATATCTGCTTTGTACGCAGCATCTTCCCAGTTCCATGCATCAAGTTGCACAACAGAAGATGAACCCGAAATAATTCCGCCATCGGGAACTATGTTGGCTAATAAAATACCATTGGGCCTTAACGTGTTGGTGACTTTTGAATCGGTGCTATAAGAGACCAATGAACGGATGCTTGGATTCATTTCTCCGATCTCCGAAGCATCAACTGTTGCTCTTACGGTTGGCACTTCAACCAAACCTAATTGAGTAGAAGGTAAGATCAACCCGGGATAAATTTGTTTTCCCTTACAGTCAATGACCCTTGCACCGTCTGTTGCAATACCGGAACCCACATCAGTTATTTTTCCATTACTGAACACAACGGTTCCGTTATTGATGACCTGGCCATTGCCCACATGGATGGTTGCATTGGTTAATGCAATGGCTTCTTTTTGTGCCGGTGCAGGCGATATGGTTTCCTGTGCAAGCACATTTGTTGTTGCAAACACACAGCCTATATAAAAAAATATTTTTTTCATTTCAATTATTTTTAAGATTAATTATTTTCATCCAAATCGTCCGCATCAATAGTAAGTAAACCGGTATTGTGATTATGATCGCTGCATGTATTTACAACTTCATACCTTGGCCTTGCCCGCTGGAAACCTCCTCCGCCACCGGCACCGCCGGCAGCCGTTCTTTTTGCTGCAGCTAATTTTTGTATGATCCTTGCTTTTTCGGCCTGGTTCTGTTTACGCATATCCATATCCCTGTCCCTGTCAAAATAAATGGTACCATCTACAATTGTTTTTTCAGCTTTTGCATAAACAGACAATGGGTTATCGCTCCATACCACAAGATCTGCGTCTTTTCCAACTTTTATACTTCCCACTTTGCTGTCAACATGCAGCATTTTTGCTGGATTGATGGTTAACATTTTCAATGCATCTTCTTCGCTCATGCCGCCATACTTTATACTCTTGGCTGCTTCCTGGTTCAGGCGGCGGGCCATTTCTGCATCATCTGAGTTGATGGCCACGTTCACCCCAACCTTATTCATGATAAATGCATTATAAGGGATCGCATCCACCACTTCCATTTTATAATTCCACCAGTCGCTGAAGGTTGATGCATTGGCACCATGCGCTTTCATTTTATCTGCAACCTTATATCCTTCTAAAATATGGGTGAAAGTGTTTACGGTAAACCCGAATTTCTCTGCCACCTTTATTGTTCCGTTTATTTCACTTTGTACATAGGAGTGGCAGGTGATGAACCTTTTCTTGTTCATGATCTCTACCAGTGCATCTAATTCAAGGTCACGACGAACAACAATTGGGGTTGCCCCTTTTTTCCTGTTATTTTCTTCTGCCGCTTTCCATGCTTTTTGATAATCACTTGCTCTTTGAAATGCATCCATCTGTACCTGCTCAACACCCATCCTTGTATCGGGGAAACGGGGATTGCCCTGTGTGGAAGAACTTCTCTTAACATTTTCACCCAATGCAAATTTTATGAATGGATCGGCGCCTGCAAATTTCAATTCCTGGTCATCGGCACCCCACCTGTTTTTTATTAATTGTGTTTGCCCGCCAATGGTATTGGCCGAGCCATGCAGGATGTGTGATGAGGTAACACCGCCACTCAACACCCGGTAAATACCTATATCATCCGGGTTAAGGTTATCACCTATCCTCACTTCTGAGGTAACGCTTTGCCCGCCTTCATTAATTGACGCAGCCGCAATATGCGAATGTTCATCAATAATGCCGGGTGTAACGTTCTTACCTGTTGCATCAATTATTTTTGCTGTGGGGTCGGAAAGATTTTTTCCAACAGCAGCTATTTTCCCGTTCTTAATCAGCACATCAGTATTCTCAAGTTTGCCTTCTTTTTCACTTGTCCATACAGTACCGTTTTTAATTAAGATGTTTTCCTGTTTTGGCATTTCTTCAAATCCATAACTCAGGAAAGGGTAAGTAACTTTCCCCAATACCAAAGGTTGTTTGGGCCTTACACTATCTGCTTTGGCCACAGCAGTTTTATCAAATGTTGCTGTCCATGTAAATGTATTTCCTGCCGCATCTCTTCCCATTCCGTTCCATGTATTGGCATTTGCAGCGCCACTCATGATCGTTTCTTTTGCATTTGGCCCACGGCCTTCGGTATAGCTTAGCTTAACTAATTTTCCATCGTAACTGTATTTGCCGGTTAGCGTATCCTTGCTGATGAAGCTTGCTACACCGGCATCTTTAAGTTCCAGTGAATAAGCTTTAACTCCTGCATTGGTATTGGCAACTAAATTGTAAGTTCCTTTTACATCATACCAGCTTTCTTCTTTAACCGCATTTTTAATACCCTGTGTCCAGTTTTGCAGCATCACTGTTTTTTCCGCAAACACTGGTCCTGATGTAATTAAAAAGTTGGCGATCTTGCCTGCATCCAGGCTTCCTACTTTATCATACACACCTAATAAACTGGCCGGCGCTTTTGTCAATGCATCTAAAGCCTTTGGTTCCGTCAATCCATATTCAAATGCCTTGCGGAGATTGGCTAAAAAATCTGCAGGGCTGGTTAAGTCGGCAGAAGTAAGGCAGAAATTGATACCTGCTTTTTCAAATGCTGCCGGGTTGCCGGGAGCAAGTTCCCAATGTTTAAGATCATCCAGTCCAACAAAGCGTAAGTCGTTCGGATCATCCACATCCATGGCGGCAGGATAATTCAACGATAAAATAAATGAAGCTTTTGTTTCAGCAATTTCTCTCATGCGCTGGTATTCATTGCCTCCTCCTTTAATTATATATTGTACACCAAACTCATCACCGATCTTATCAGCCCTCAGGTCATTCCATTTATCATTGGCATCAAATATCTGTGGCAGGTTCTGATTATCGTTCCAGCTTTTTAAAGAGAGGTTAACCCCTTCAGCAGCAGGATTACTTTTATACCACTGTGCATCTAAATATGTCTGGCGAAGCAAAGCAATAGAGCCCATCATCGAACTGGGGTAGCTTTGGCCCGATGTTCCCCTGGTAAAGGAATAATGGGCAGAAGCTTTATCTTTTACCATTACAAAATTGTCCGGCTCATTTGCCAGTGTAACAAATGCACCTGTTCCCCTGGCTATACCATCTTTCTGGTGTGTAAGCACAGCACCAAAACCAATATCCCTGAGTGCCTTTGCTTTTGCATCATCGGTGCTAAACATTTTGGAAGCTTCTGTTTCACTTTTAATGGCCTGGTTCCATCCATAAGCACCCTTGGTGTTAGTAGTTAATTGTTGTGTACGGAAAAATCCTGCGCCGCCACCCCCAGCAGCCTGTTGGGGCTGTGCAGAGGCAATTCCATAGTCACTGTAGATGTCAATGAAGGCAGGATAAATATATTTTCCACTGCAATCAATAACCACGGCCTCTTTGGGAATAGTGATATTATTTCCAACCGCTTCAATTTTGCCATGGCGAATGACCATTGTTGCGTTCAGCAAAGTGTCGTGAGCATTTTTTATAATGGTAGCTTTGGTAAAAGCATAGCAACCGTCTTTAGGGTTTGCTACATCATTTACGGGGAAAGTTGCCTGTGCCTTTAGTACCTGGGTTACACTTATTAAAAGCGTAAACTGTAATAACAGGAATTTAATTTTTTCCATGCAGTTAAGTTTTGGTTGTGATTGGGCGATAAATATAATGAATGATTAATAGTAAATGCTACCACCGGCATAATTTAGTTTGGCCGTTGCGTAATTTTACGGAAACCGGTTAAAATTGAGATAAAGAATAGATATTCCTGGAGGCGTGTGTATAAAAATTATAGATTTGCGAAACGATCAACAGGTCATCTGTTGCGGTATTGATGGAACGGTTTTTGTAAAAATGGCTATTATGAAAAAGTATATATACAACCTTGTTTTTTTATTTCTTTCCCCGGCTGCTTTTGCTCAAAATGCGGCAGATTCTGCAAAACCGCAAAAAGTTACAGTTACAAAAGACCCACGCCTGGATATACTGGCAAAAGTGGAATCGGATTTTAATTTAATGTCAACCCGGTTTGTAAAGGGTTACCGCCTGTTTGTATTAAAAAGCGACAACAGGGATTATGCCATGAAAGTAAGGGCCTACCTTTTGCAAAGTTTCCCCGAAGAAAAAGTAATTATGACCTACCAGTCGCCATTCATTAAAATGAAGTTTGGCGATTTTGTGGAGAAGAAGGACGCAGAAAAATACAGGGATATGATCATGAAAGGCAGGGTTGTAACAGGTAATGTGTATGTGGTTCCGGAAACGATAGAATTAAAGCCAGACAAGATAAAAGAGGCAGATTTAAAATAAACTGGTTTTTCAGACACAACTTTGCCAACCCGATAGCTATCGGGTTGGCAAAGTTTTTTTTTCGGTAGTTTAAGATTATTTTTATTGAATGATTAAAGAAAGTATACAGCAACTTGCAAAAAAATATGCAAAAGAATTTATAGACATCCGTCATCATTTGCACGCCAATCCTGAGTTAAGCTATAAAGAATTTGAGACCTCCGCATTTGTTCAACAAAAATTAACCGAATGGGGTATTGCATTTGAAGTGAAAGCCACTACGGGAGTTGTTGGATTAATAAAAGGAAAAAATCCCGGCAAAAAAATTATTGCACTGCGTGCCGATATGGATGCACTGCCCATCATTGAAGAAAATGAGATTGACTATAAATCAAAAAATATTGGTGTAATGCATGCCTGCGGCCATGATGTGCACACCACCTGTTTATTGGGGGCTGCAAAAATTTTGAATGAACTAAAGGATGAATGGGAGGGAAGAGTGAAATTAATTTTTCAGCCGGGTGAAGAAAAAAATCCGGGTGGTGCAAGTTTATTGATTGCAGAAGGTGTTTTGGAAAATCCTAAACCCGAAAAAATATTTGCCCTGCATGTTCATCCCGGCCTGGAAATTGGAAAATTAAGTTTTCGCAACGGTATGGTTATGGCCAGTGCTGATGAAATTTATATCAGCATAAAAAGCAAAGGCGGCCATGCTGCTGCGCCGCAATATACTGCAGACACTATTTTAATTGCATCAAACCTGGTGGTAAGTCTGCAGCAAATTGTAAGCAGGAACAATAGTCCTTTCAATCCATCAGTTCTTTCAATCACTTCTTTCCAGGGAGGTAATACCACCAATGTTATTCCGTCCGAAGTAAAACTGATGGGTACTTTCAGGGCGATGAATGAAGAGTGGCGTTTTAAAGCGCATGAACTGATAAAAAAACAAACCCTTGAACTGGTTGCAGCAATGGGTGCTGAAGCAACCATTCATATCGATGTGGGTTATCCCTTTGTTTTAAATGATGAGGCATTGGGAAATGCAACCAGGAAAAAAGCAGAAGAGTATATGGGTGCAACCAATGTAGAAGAAACCGAGTTAAGAATGGGAGCAGAAGATTTTGCGTATTACTCACATCAAATACCGGCTTGTTTTTTCAGGTTAGGTGCAGGTAATAAAGCGAAAGGAATAACCAGCGGTGTACATACACCTACATTTAATATTGATGAAAGTGCGATTGAGATAGGGATGGGGATGATGGCGTGGCTGGCAACCCCCTCCGCCCCCTGAAGGGGGAACTGAAGGCAAGAGAATTATTAAACAATTAATTTTTGATTTGCATAGAAGTCATTTATAATTTTTAAAAACTTAATTCAATTATTCTCTGTCTATGCAGCAGAGTGCATTGAATTGAGGTTCCTCCGCCAGCTGGCGGAAAGCAGGGTATGAAAATAGCATTTCACGGCGCAGCCAGAACAGTAACAGGCAGTAAACACCTGATCACTTTAAAGAGCGGGAAAAAGTATTTATTGGACTGTGGTATGTTCCAGGGCCTGGGAAAAGAAACCGATGCCATGAACCGGAGCTTTGGTTTTGATGTAACCCAGGTAACGGCCTTGATATTATCACATGCTCATGTGGATCATTGCGGGCTCATTCCAAAATTAGTAGCTGATGGATTTAATGGAAAAATTTATTGCACGCCTGCCACCAAAGAATTGTCTGCAGCATTGATGGAAGATTCTGCCGGCATACAGGAAAACGATATTAAATATGAAAATAAAAGAAGGGCGCAGGAAGGGTTGCCTTATTTAAAGCCATTGTACACTACGCAGGATGCATTGGAAGCTGTTGATCATTTTGTAACTGTAGAATATGGTAATTGGTTTACTGTTGATGAGCACATCGACGTAATGTACACTGATGCAGGGCATATTATTGGTAGTGCAGCAGTTCATTTAAAAATAAAAGAAGATGGAAAAATAACCCGCCTTACTTTTAGTGGAGACGTTGGAAGATATCGTGATGTAATTTTAAAATCACCTGCTGAATTTTCGCAGGCCGATTATATTTTATTAGAATCTACTTATGGCAACAGCCTGCATGATAATGCAGTTACCACCCCCGACCAGGTTCTGCAATGGATCGAAAAAGCATGCATTCAGAAAAAAGGAAAATTAATTGTTGCCGCCTTCAGTGTGGGAAGAACACAGGAAATTTTATATGCACTTAATCAACTGGAACTGGAAAGAAGGTTGCCCGACCTTGATTATTTTGTTGACAGTCCCCTGAGTGTGAAGGCAACCGAAATTGTAAAACACTATCCGCAGTATTTTAATAAGACCATTCAAAAAATTATTGAAAGCGACAGTGACCCCTTTGGTTTTAAGGGATTAAAATTTGTAAAGACGGTGGATGAATCGAAGATGCTCAATTTCCGCAACGGGCCATGTGTTATCATTTCGGCAAGTGGTATGGCAGATGCAGGAAGGGTGAAGCATCATATCAGCAATAACATTGAAAGCAGCCGCAATACTATTTTACTTACCGGTTATTGCGAACCACATTCATTGGGTGGTAAATTAATGAAAGGGCAAAAGGAAGTAAACATTTTTGGAGTATTGCATGAAGTGAATGCCGAAATAGGGAGCATTCGAAGCATGAGCGCCCATGGTGATTATGATGACCTGTGCCAGTTTCTTGCCTGCCAGGATCCTAAACAGGTGAAGCGTTTGTTTTTGGTGCATGGAGAGTATAATGTACAGCAGGATTTTAAACAACGGCTGGTCAGGAAGGGATTTGCTGATGTTGAAATTCCTGAAATGCACTACGAGACAGGTTTGGAATAGTTTTTGACTGCTTAACCCGGTTATATTACTGCCAGACTGTTCAAATAAAAGAAAGTTCTATGAAAAGACTGAAAAAGATCATTAAGATATTCCTGGTATCATTGATCAGTTTAATTGTTTTAGCATTTGCTTCCACGTATATTTTCAGGAACAGGATAATTTCCTTAGTAAAAGCGGAGATCAATAAGAAAATCAATGCCAAAGTTGATTTTAAGGAGGTTGATATTTCCTTCTTCAGGCATTTTCCCAAAGTAAGTGTGGCATTGGATGAACTGCAGGTTACCGGTACGGATTTATTTGCAGGAGATACTTTATTATCGGCAAAACGATTAGATGCAGCAGTAGATATCATGAGTTTTTTCCGTGGAAAGAACATGAACATCTACAATATCTATCTTGAATCACCCCGGATAAATGCGATAGTAACCAAAGAAGGATTTGCAAACTGGGATATTGTAAAAAAAGAAGCGCATAAAACTGAAACGGAAACAGCCGGTAAACCCTTTAACCTGCAGTTACAGAAATATGCGATAGAGAATGGATACCTGAAATATACAGATGCGGAAAGAGATATGAGTGCAGTTGTTGAAAACCTTAACCATTCAGGTAGTGGGGACTTTACTTCAGACCAGTTTACCCTGAAAACAAAGACCAGCGCCGATGCAGTTACATTTACCTACGGGGCCATTCCATTTTTATCAAAAGTGAAAACAACAGTTGATACGGATATCAGGATCGATAATAAGAACAGTATGTACAGTTTTGATGGCATGGATGTTCTGTTGAATGAGCTGAAAATAAATGGAAAAGGAAATATAAAAAGCCTCGCCAACGGATACGGAATGGATATAAGTTTAAAAGCTCCTTCTACTGATTTTAAAAATATCCTGTCATTGATCCCGGCTATTTATAAAAATGAGTTTAATAAAGTAACTGCAAATGGTACTGCTGTATTCGATGGCTTTATAAAAGGTATTTACAGTGATTCAACGATGCCGGGCTATCATCTGGCGATGGAAATAAAAGATGGCTCTTTTAAATACACCGATCTGCCCAAAGGGATACAACGCATCAATTTTAAAGTTTTGGTTGATAATCCCGACGGGCAAACTGATAATACGGTTGTTGATATTACCAACGGCCATTTGGAAATGGATAGAGACCCTTTCGATTTCAGATTACTTGTTAAGAAGCCGGTAAGCAATATGTATGTGGATGCAGCAGCAAAGGGTAAACTGGATATTGGACAAGTTGCCAATTATGTGAAACTGGAAAAGGGAACAAGTATTGCCGGATTGATGAATGCCGATGTGAATATTAAGGGGAATGTAAAGGAAATAGAAAATCAACAGTACAATAATTTTTATGCAGCCGGCACGGTGGATGTAAATAACTTTAATTATGTTTCGAATGATTATCCAAGCGGTGTAAAGATAAATACCGTGCATACCAATTTTACACCAACAAAAATAGATGTAAGTAATCTCAGCGGACAATATCAACATTCAAATTTTAATGGTGGCGGGCAGATCAATAACCTGCTGAGTTACCTGTTGAGTGGGAAACCATTAAGCGCCAATCTTACTATAAATGCAGATAACATAAACCTGAACGACTGGATGGGTGTACCGGCAGACACTACCGTAAAAGGGCCTGCAGCTGCGCCATTTGTTGTTCCGGGTAATTTGAAAATTAGTTTGAATACTAAAGTTGACAAACTGCAATATGATAAAATTGATATACAGAATTTAACAGGCAACCTGAAAATTGAAGAGGAGACTATAAAGCTGAATAATATCAGCGGCAATGCATTGGATGGCACGATGAAGATAAATGGCTCTTACAGTACAAAGGAAAATGAAACAAATCCGGCAATTGCCATGAGTTATGATGTGGTTGGTGTTGATATTCAAAAAACATTTTACGCTTTCAATTCTGCTCAAAAACTAATGCCGATAGGAAAATATTTAGCCGGTAAACTTACTTCTGTTTTATCGGCCAATGGCAAACTGGGTGAGGGCATGAGTGTGGATATGAATACCATTTCAGGTAACGGTAATTTATTTTTGATTGAAGGCTTCCTGAGTAAATTTGCACCGTTGGATAAGATTGCATCAACATTGAATGTGAAAGAACTCGAAAACATTTCTCTTAAAGATGTAAAAACATTCTTTGAATTTTCGAATGGCAAATTATTGGTAAAACCATTTACTGTAAAAGTAAAAGATATTGAAATGGAGATTGGCGGCCTGCAGGGATTTGACGAATCAATAAACTATGCCATCAATATGAAACTGCCCAGGGCCCTGATGGGAACCCAGGGAAATCAATTGGTAAATAATATGGTAATAGCAGTTAACAGTAAAGGGGTCCCTCTAAAACTAAGTGATGTGGTGAACCTGAAACTTGGCCTGACAGGAAGTATCAGGAACCCTGCTGTAAAAGTTGACCTGAAACAAAGTGGAGAAAAATTAGCCGACCAGATGCAGCAACAGGTAAAAGATTTTGCACAGGCAAAGATCGATAGCGCCAAACAGGCTGCCAAAGACACGCTGGCTTCTGTAAAAAAACAATTAATGGAAGCCGCTAAAGACGAACTGAAGAAAAAAATAATGGGCGGAAAAGACAGCGTTGCGGTAATCGACAGCAATGCAGCTAAAAAACCACAACCAGTTGAATCAGTGAAAGGATTACTGAATGATATATTAAAGAAAAAGAAAAAAGATACAGCGAACAAACAATGATAATGATCTAAAATCTCCCAGGCTCAAACGCACTCATATCTATTGAGGCGGTTTTGTGCTGAACGATCTCACATACTAATTTACCTGTTCCGGTGCTTTCTGAAATGCCCAACATGGCATGACCCCCGGCAAAAATTACGTTATCATATTTAGATACCCTTCCTATATACGGCAATCCATCAGGGGTAACCGGCCTTAAGCCATTCCATATTTTATCAGCAGGGGGAAAATCTATTTTTAGCCCCGGGTAAAAATTCTTTGCCGAATCATAAATGCCCCGCATACGTTTTACCAGTACTTTATTATTGATACCGCTTATTTCCATAGTGCCGCCAATACGTAACTGGTGCCCCCATGGTGTGATGGCACATCTTCCATCAACAAGGATTGCAGGATACTTAATATTTTTTTCTACATAACTGTAAGTATGGCTGTATCCTTTGCCCGGTTGTAACAATAATTTGATGCCCATCATTTTTGCAACAACAGGGAGCCAGCTTCCGGTGGCAACAATAATTTCTTCGGCATCAATTTTTCCTTTATCTGTGATGACAGCAGAAATTTTATTGTTTGATCTCTCAAAACCGGTAACTGTTGTATTCAACTGAAATTTTACTCCTTTACCGGCTAAATTATTTTTCAGGGCGATCATCATTTTGCCGGGATTAAAATGAGAGTCATCTTTAAACAGCACAGCGCCTGCAACATCCAGTTCTACATCAGGTTCTAATTGTTGCACGGCATCCCTTTTTAAGCGCTCCACTTTCAATCCGAATTTTTCCGCATCATCTGCCAAATGGAATTCATGATCCAGTGTTTTTTCCTGCCTGCACATCATCAGGCAACCTTTTTCTTCCATATCAAACACATCGCCGATATCATTTCTCATTTCATTGATGAGGTGACGGCTCAATTGCAAAAGATCATTCAGGTGTGGTGCATTTTTTTTAACGGTTGCCGCATTACTGCTTTTCCAGAAATGATAACCCCATTGCATGAGATCCCAATTCAGCCTTGGCTTTACATAGAACGGGCTGCTGCTGCTGAGCATGTGTTTTAATCCTTCGGCAATAATACCCGGCGAGGCAAGGGGAATAAAATGGCTGGGCGACATATAACCCATGTTTCCAAAGGAGCAGCCATCGGTGAAATCTCCTCTTTCAATAATAGTTATTTCGTAGCCTTCTTTTTGTAAATAATAAGCGCTGCATAATCCGATAACACCGCCACCAATAATCGTAATTTCTTTCATTCCTGTTTATTTGTTCAGCCTTTAAGGATCCGCACACCAAATATTCTTCCTGCGGTCTTCCTGTAATTAGCTGCAATTTTTACTTTAATGATCGTTTTGTTTTTTATTAACCCGTCAGGCACAGGATATATCTTATCATAAAATTTACCCGTGATGCCGCCCTTCCATTCTTCCGTAGCCAGTAATACATCATCCACAAAAATATCAAACTTCCTGTCTTTATCATCGCCCAGCAACGTGAGCAGTAATTTATTTTTTATTCCCGGTTCAACTTTCATGTCAAACATAAAATAATTTTCAGACCCGGCTTCCCGGCCCATGCGGCCAATGGCTTCGTCGGTTTAACTTTTTTCTGCAGCAAACGGGTTCCGGGCAAAAAGAAAAAGGGATTGAAAAATAATTACCATGGTTAAAATGTTTTTTTTCGTAAATCAGTTTTATTTTACACTGAAACGGTAAGTTAATTTAATATCTTCTGATGAACTTCCGATCTCTATCTCATACTCACCGGAATAAATTGTCCAGCCATTCATTTTTTCATCCCAGTATTTCAGGTCATCATTGTTTATTGACAACATCATTCTTTTTGTGGCCCCTTTTGCAACTGTTATTCTTTTAAATTTTTTCAATTGTTTTACCGGCTCATCTTTTTGGGCATTTCCATGACGAATATATAATTGTATCACTTCATCTCCATTTATGCCCCCGGTATTTTTTACATCAAACTGAAAATTGTAGCCAGATGATGATCTTGAAGCCTTTAAATTACTATAAGAAAAATTAGTGTAGCTCAAACCAAAGCCGAATGGATGTAAAGTTTTTCCGGTAAAGTAGCGATAGGTTCTTCCTTTCATATTATAATCTTCAAAAGCCGGCAGGTCATTGGTAGAATGATAAAATGTTACCGGTAACCTTCCTCCAGGATTTTCTTTTCCAAATAAAATATCTGCCACTGCATTACCGCCCTGCTCACCGGGGTACCAGGCCAGTAACACGGCATCCGCAATTTTTTCAACCTCACCCAGCTCAATGGCAGAGCCTGCAGTAAGTACCACGATCAATGGCTTTTTTGTTCTTGCCCTTAATGCCTTTAAATATTTTAGCTGGGCATAGGGAAAGGAAATATCTTTTTTATCACCACCGGCTTCCGATAAATATGCATCTCCGTTCTCGCCTTCCAGTAAAGGTGAGAGGCCAAGTACAGCAACAACGGCATCGGCGTCATTGATCATCCAGTGAACGTCCTGTTTAGTTGTATCGGTCAGTTCACAACCCCTGTTGTGCATGATAATTGTAGAAGGACTAATTGTATTGGTGATGCCTTCCAGTATAGTTACCATATTACCGGAATTGCCATTATAATTTGCCAGTAATACATTTGTTTCTTCTGCATTGGGGCCGGTCACTAAAATATTTTTAAGATTAGCAGATAGTGGCAGCACATTATTCTTATTGCTTAATAATACGATTGATCTTGTAGCAACCTCCCTCGCCAATGAACGGTGTGCTTCATTATTGATAACAGATTCAGATATCTTATCGTAAGGATTTTTTCCTGCAGGGTCAAACCAGCCGAGCTTAAATAATATTTCCAGGTTTATTTTTAAAGATGCATTGATATCAGCCTCTGTAACCAATCCTTTTTTTAAAGCCGATTGTAATGCTTTTAATGTATTGCCACATTCCACATTCACGCCGTTCTTTATTGCCAGCGCAGCAGCTTCTTCTTCTGTTTTTACAAATTTGTGGTACCGGAAAATATCATCAAGCGCCCAGCAATCGGTAACCACATATCCTTTAAAGCCCCACTCTGTCCTTAAAATATCCTGCAATAAAAATTTGCTGCCGCAGCAGGGCAAACTATCCGTACGATTATAGGCACACATGATGCCGCCAACTTTTGCATTCATCACTAATTGTTTAAATGCAGGCAGATAAGTATTTCGCAGGTCGCTGTTGCTTACCACTGCATCAAACTGGTGACGTAATGGTTCAGGCCCACTGTGTACTGCAAAATGTTTGGCACAGGCAACGGTTTTATAATAATTGGGGTTGTTGCCCTGCAAGCCATTTACAAAAGCAGTTCCAATGCTGCCGGTGAGGTAAGGGTCCTCACCATAAGTTTCATGTCCACGGCCCCAGCGGGGGTCACGAAAAATATTAATGTTCGGCGACCAGAAGGTTAAACCAAGGTATTGTGAACGGTTATTGTTTTTAACAGCTGCATTATATTTTGCCCTTGCTTCATCGCTGATTGCACTTGCTACTTTATTAATAAGTGCATCATCAAAGGTTGCTGCCAAACCAATGGCCTGTGGAAAAACAGTTGCCCTGCCTGCTCTTGCCACACCATGCAGTGCTTCGTTCCACCAGTTGTATTTTGGAATGCCTAACCTTTCAACACCCGGACTGTTGTATAACAGCAAACTTATTTTTTCATCCGGCGTTAATCGTTGTAACAGGTCATTTGTTCTTTTTTCTAAAGTAAGAGATGGATTTAAAAAGGGGTATTTGTGCTGGGCACAGCAGTTTGAAGAAAAGATAATTGATACAATGAAAAAATATGTGCTCAATAAATTCATCTGAATGTTTTATAATTCAATGATCATTCCTTCTTCTGTTACAGCAAACCCGTTTGCAGTTACTTTATCCTTTGCCAACGATTTCTTTTTCAATAAAGGATTGGTATGGTTAAAATGAATGAACCTGATCTTTGATCTTTCTATTGAAGGTAGTGCAGAAAACCTTTGCATACTTTCTTCCACAAAAGGATGGGGTACTTCACTCATATTCCTGCCCGGCAGTTCTCCGTTTTCATAAAATGTTCCGTCAAGCAGGGCAACATCCACTTTTTTTATTTCATCTTCAATATTACGGTTCCATTTTTCCCATTTGTCAATATCAGGGATAAATAAAATTTTCTTTTTATCAGTTTCAATGATAAACCCAACGGTTTCAGAAAATTCATCACGATGAGGTACTTTAAAAGGAGTTACTTTTAAAGCGTTGTTGAGGTTTACAGTACTGTCGGCATGTAAGTTTTGTAATTGAATATTGTTCAGCGAAACCAATTGGCTCCAGGGCCCGTTGTTACGTAAAAATGAATCCAGCCGGGGCATCGCCCACACAGGCACAGACCTGGCACCCATTGCCTCACGGCCCAACTGCATCAGTCCGCTGTAATGGCCAATGTGTGCATGGGTAATGAAAATTCCATCGGGTGAATAATCCTGTTTAGTGGTGAGATAAGGTTGAAGTGTATGTAATTGCTCAGTTATATCCGGTGTTGCTTCAAATAACCAGTATTGGTTTGCTTTCCTGTCAACAAGCGCAAAAGAGGTTGTATATTTTTTTTCTTCTTTTCCCTGCCAGTATGCTTTGCAACATTCTTTTTCGCAACCGATTTGAGGATAACCGGCATCCTGTACTATTCCCAATACAACTAAAAACCTGTCGGGTAAGGTTTGTTCATACACTTTACCGGGAGAGGGATCTTTTGAACGACAACTTATAAGTAGCAATATTAAACAGGAAATAATGAATGTTAAAAATGGTCTCATGATCTTTTCAATTAAATAACCTGGAAGCCAAATGCATACGGATCATCCTGCTCATCGATGGTAATAATGTTATGGCCATAAATTCTTGCCCAACCTTCTATTCCTGGCCTTATTGCAGGTTTTCCATCAACGGTTAGCTCTTCTTCTATCCTGCCGATGAACTTACTGCCGATAATGCTTTCGTGAATAAACTCATCTCCTTTTTTTAATTTTCCTTTGGCATACCATTGTGCCATTCTTGCCGAAGTGCCGGTGCCGCAGGGGCTGCGATCAATGGCTTTATCACCATAGAAAACAGCATTCCTTGCAGTAGAAGTTTTATCTAATACAGAGCCTGTCCATAAAATATGGCTGCATCCTTTTATGGTTTCATTTTCGGGATGAACAAATTCGTACCTGGCATTTATATTTTTTCGCAATTCTCTTGCCCAGGCAATTAATTTATCAACCGGATAATTTTCCAATCCTTTAAAATTTTTCTGAACATCCACGATGGCATAAAAATTTCCTCCGTAAGAGACATCGATAACCAGTTCGCCTAATTCAGGACAATCTGCAGTTAATTCTGACGAATGAAGAAAAGAGGCAACATTAGTAAGTTTAACTGCTTTTACTTTTTCCGCTTCAATCTTCGCAGCACCCCTCTCTAAAGGAGAGGGGACGGGGGTGAGGTAATATTCGATCATAACCAATCCCGCCGGGGCTTCCATTCTAACAATACCCGGTATTTTCGGTTTTATTAAACCTTCTTCAATGGCAATAGTTATTGTTCCAATAGTACCATGGCCACACATGGGCAGGCAACCACTGGTTTCAATAAATAAAACAGCTACATCATTTTGAGGATCATGAGGTGGGTATAAAATGCTTCCACTCATCATATCGTGTCCACGGGGTTCAAACATAAGTCCCTTTCTTATCCAGTCATAATCTTTTAAAAAATGCTGGCGCTTTTCACTCATGGTCTTACCAATAAGCTCAGGACCGCCTTCTTTTACCAGGCGAACGGGGTTACCGCAGGTATGGGCATCTATGCAATGGAATGTATGTTTCATCTTGGTTGCGAACTTCGCCTTTAGTTAAACTTCGCCAAAGTTTAGAACTTTGGCGAAGTTTGTTTTGGCGAAGTTTGTTATTCAATAAATTTATATTTTAAATCAATAGGTTGTTCATGATATTTTAGAAAAGCATTTTTCCCTCCAAATATACCCAGAACATACTCTCTTTCTAACTTTGTTCTACCATCACTCAAAAATGCATGATATGAACTATGCGGCCATTCTTCCATTTTTTTAGTAAAACCATGATGGACCGGGTTGGCATGGGTGTAATGTATTATTTTACAAAAGGAATTATCGTCGTTAATCAGTTCTGACCTCATGCTGGGAATAAAAAGACTGCCTTTTCGGTTGTAGACCTTATTAAATGCCTGAGTATAACTGCTGAATAAATTACCAAACGATCTGCTGATCTTTAATTCTAACTCTTTTTCTGAGAGCATGGTTTTGGAGCCAGGTTTTTGCCACTGTAAAGAAAGCTCTTCTTCAGAACGTATTTCCAATACCAGATGAAAATGATTAGGCATCAGGCAGTAGCCGAATAATTTACTAATTGGTAAAACATACATTTCCAGTTTAGCCAGAAAAAAGGGATAGTTTTTTTGCTCCTGGAAAAGATTCTCCCTACCGTTTGCATGGTTAAAGACGTGGTATTTCCCGTAGGGCGACATAGTTAAATTTATTTAATCCGTTGAACTTCGCCAAAGTTTGGAACTTTGGCGAAGTTTACTTTGGCGAAGTTTTGTAAATTTATGCCATGGAAGCATACGGAAAAATTTTACTCATTGCCATGCCGGCTTTTTTACTGCTTGTCTTATTTGAAAAATGGTATGGCTGGCGTAAAGGAAAAGATACAGTGCGTAATATGGATATGATCAGCAGCCTGAGCAGCGGCGTTACCAATGTAACCAAAGATGTGATAGGCCTGTACCTTGTAATAATCTCTTACCCGTTCTTAGTCAGCAATCTTGCTTTGACTCATGTAAATAATACCATCATTGTTTATATCATCGCTTTTTTTGCATTGGATTTTGCCGGCTACTGGGTACATCGCCTGCAGCATGTGACTAATTTTTTCTGGAACGGTCATATTGTTCATCACAGCAGTGAGGAATTTAACCTGGCCTGTGCATTACGGCAAAGTATTTCGGCCATTGTAAAAATATTTGCCATTTTTCTTTTGCCTGCTGCATTGTTCGGTGTTCCTGCACAAGTTATAGCCGTGGTGGCACCGCTTCATTTGTTTGCACAGTTCTGGTATCACACACAACATATCAATAAGATGGGATTTTTGGAAAAGATCATTGTTACGCCTTCTCATCACCGGGTGCATCATGCCATCAACCCGGTATACATGGACAAAAATTACGGGCAGATATTTATTTTCTGGGACAAATGGTTTGGTACTTTCCAGAAAGAGTTGCCCGAAGTTCCACCTGTTTATGGAATTACAAGGCCTGTAAGAACATGGAATCCTGTCAAAATAAATTTTCAACATGTTTGGTTGCTGATAAAAGATGCATGGCGAACAAATAACTGGAAAGATAAATTCACCTTATGGTTCAGGCATACGGGGTATCGCCCTGCGGATGTTGCAGCAAAATACCCGGTTTATAAAATTGAAGATGTATATCATTTTGAAAAATACAATACACAAAGTTCTTCTGCATTAAATGCCTGGAGCTGGATACAGATGATTATGGTTTTACTTTTTGTGAGTTATATGTTTGGGAATATTGCACTCATCAACAGTATTGATAAAACATATATCATCTGGTACGGTGGTTTTATTTTCTTAAGTGTGTATGCACTTACCGACCTTATGGACCGGAATGGTTCTGCCATTGTTTGGGAATTTATCCGCAGCGGTTTGGGGCTTGCACTTCTTTTTCAGCAAAACGACTGGTTTGGAGCCAGCACTTATTTACCTGCAATAAAATTTATTCTTGGCGCTTATTTTATAATCTCTGTTATGGTGACAGGATGGTTTGTGATGAAGCATAAGAAAGACGATACGAAGTCCTTTGCCACTATATAGATAATATATTTTGACCTAACCATAATGAAGTTTATAATAGTCCTCTTGTTGTTTCTAATTGCCGGTTGCAAAACCAGTGAAACCAAAAATGATTACCGGAACTTAGATTTTAATTATTTCACTATTGAGTCACCAAGAAGCTGGACAAAAATTAAGTTGAGAGGAATAGACTCGTATGTAGGCAAAATTGCAATTGATAATTCAGATACATTATATTTTGACTTAGGTTGGTATTCAAATAAACTGGAGGGGAAAAAGTCAGAGATTATTTCGTGGGATACAATTGATGGACGAAGATGCAAAATTGTTTATCCTTCAAAAGCCGGGGTTGGAATTACAGGTATTTATATTGACAGTTTATGGCAAGCAGGTTCAGAAATTGATAGATTTAATTTGGCTGGATACAACTTAAAGCCAGAGAATGAAAAGTTGCTGCTTCAAGCTTTGCAAACACTCAAATTTTACAATAAGGAGTAGAAGCTAATTAGCAGCCTTCGTCAACTCATTATTCACCGTCCTCCATATTCCCAATGGGTTCTCATTGTTTAGTTCATCGGGTAACAGGTCATTGCTCCAGTTCTGAAAAGCAATAGGCCTTGCAAATCGTTTTATGCCATCGGCGCCAACAGAAGTAAAGCGGGAATCGCTGCAGGCAGGGAAGGGTCCGCCATGCTGCATGCTTAAGCAGACTTCAACACCTGTGGGAACACTGTTTAAAATAAATCTTCCGCAGATATTTTTCACCGCTTCCACCAGCTCATCATTTTGTTTTATGTCGGCATCTGTTGCCATCAGTGTAGAAGTTAACTGGCCTTCTAAATGTTTTGCAACATTGATCATTTCATTCATGTCTTTGCAGCGGATAACAATGGAGTAGGGGCCAAATACTTCCTGGTGCAAAACAGGATTATTTAAAAATGCCTGTCCGCTGGCTGTGGCAATGGTTGGTAAGCCGGCCAACTTTGGCAAAGTTTTGGAACTTTGCCAAAGTTCATTTTCAGACTCTGCAACCAGGTGAACATCTTCCTGCAATAAGGCATTGCCCTTATTCTTTTTATACGCATTTACAATTCCTTCATGCAACATCGGCGCCGGTGCAATTTTCTGAATGGCCTTACCCAGGTCATGCACAAATGTTTTCAATGCATCACTTTCAATGCCGATGATCAACCCTGGATTTGTACAAAACTGTCCAACACCTAAAGTGATGGAGCCTGCATACATGTTTGCAATTTCAATAGCAGAAGTTTTCATTTTCTCCGGCAATAAAAAAACAGGATTTATGCTTCCCATTTCGGCAAAAACAGGAATGGGTTCTTTGCGTTGGTTACCCCAATCGAATAATTGTTTGCCGCCAAGGTAGGAGCCGGTGAAGCCAACTGCTTTTGTATGTGGATGTATTACCAATGCTTTACCAACTTCAAATGATGCACCATGCACATGCGTAAAAATTCCTTTGGGCATATTGCATTTGTCTGCAGCAGTTAAAATTGCATTGGCAACTATTTCCGAAGTTTCAGCATGAGCAGGATGAGCTTTTACAATTACCGGGCAACCGGCAGCAAAGGCGCAGGCCGTATCGCCACCGGCGGTTGAATAAGCGAAGGGAAAATTACTGGCACCAAAAACAACCACCGGTCCCAATGGGACCAGCATTTTACGGACATCCGGTTTGGGTGGGGTTTTATCCGGTATCGCTGTATCAATCCTTGCTTCCAGCCATTCGCCTCTTTCACAGGCTTCGGCATAACTGTTTAGTTGAAATATTGTTCTTGCTCTTTCGCCACGTAACCTTACTTCTGGAAGATTGGTCTCACTCATTGCTATATGAATTAATGCATCACCACAATTTTCCAGTTCAACAGCAATGGCTTTCATAAATGCAGCTCTTTGCTTTAACGACATTTTTCTAAACACATGAAAAGCATTCCATGCTGCCTGCATTGACAGATCGATTTCCTGTATTGTAGCATCTTTAAACATAAGGCATCATTTGTGGGCTAAAGCCCGGTAAATTTTTTTTGCATTGCCGGGGCCTTAAGGCCCCGGCAATTGAATTGATCATAAACGGGCTTTAGCCCCGGGCATCAGGGATCAAAGTGAGGGCCTTGTCGCAATTCCGTCATCAATGATCTTTAAAACTTCCTCTCTTTCTTTTCCAATCAACATTAACCTTGGCGCCCTTACATATTCAGAACCTATACCCGCCTGCTTTTCGGCCAGCTTAATGTATTGCACTAATTTGGGATGAATATCCAGCTCCAGTAAAGGCATGAACCAACGATAAATTTTTGTAGCTTCTGCAATCCTGCCTGCTTTTACCAGATCATAAATAACAACTGTTTCTTTAGGAAAAGCACAAACCAGGCCGGCTACCCAGCCATCGGCACCCAGGCAAAGCTCTTCCATGGCCAGGGTATCTACGCCGCATAACAATTTAAAGCGGTCACCAAAACGGTTCCGCATCCTGGTAACGTTCGTTACATCCCTGGTTGATTCCTTTACCGCATTAATATTTTTACAAGCTACCAGTTCGGCAAACATGTCAAGCGTTACTTCAATTTTATAATCAACAGGATTATTATAGATCATTACCGGAAGATCGGTTGAGTCAGCCACTGTTTTAAAATAAGTTACTGTTTCCCGGTGATCACTTTTATAACGCATGGGTGGTAATATCATAATTCCTTTGGCACCCCAGGCTTTTGCATATTTGGCCTGTTGCAAAGCTTCTTTTGTACTTCCTTCTGCAATATTTAATATAACCGGAACTTTGCCTGCACATTTTTCTACGGCAAATTTTATAAGTTGCTCTTTTTCTGTAGTTGTTAAAACACTGGCTTCACCTAAAGTGCCGCCTAAAACAACTCCCTTTACACCGGCATCTAATTGTGCCTTTAAATTTTTTTCAAATAGAGGCAGATCTAATTTATCGTCTGCTGTAAATTTTGTAGTGAGTGCGGGAAAAACGCCTTTCCATTCGAAGCTCATAATAATTTGGTTTAAATTTTTCACAAACTACGAAATCGGGGAATAAAAAAGCATTTCAAAACGCTGAAAAGTTTTTGTACCTCAGTGCCCCAATCACAATCTTATTTGCATCTTAAATAAATAAAGGGTACTTTGGTTACCTATCTGCCTTAGGAATACGCTTAATTCAGTCCCCCACTCTTTTTAACTTATAAAACAATTCAACATGAAAAAAATGTTCTTCATGTTCTGGCTGATTCCGGTACTTGGAATGGGCCAGACAAAAAATGTACTTAACTCCACCCGTTATTTTTGCAAGCCCGACAAAGTGATGGAATTTGAAAAAGCACTGGGGGATCATGCAAAAAAATACCATACCGGTGATTGGAAATGGAGGGTATGGTCAGTCGAATCAGGTCCGGACGCCGGTGGATATATGGTGACAGAGGGCCCCAGCAATTGGGCTACCATTGACGGTCGTGGTGACATTAACGCTGAACATATGGCCGACTGGAATACAAGTGTAGCGCCGTTAACTATGGGCCGGGCTATCAGTTCCTATTCTTCTTTTCAGCCCGATCTGAGTACGGTGCAGCTGACAGATTATGCCGATAAGATTCTTGTTACACATATGACAGCATTGCCAGGGAAAGTAGCTGCTGTTAAAGCCCTGATCACCAAACTGAAAAAAGTATGGGAAGCCGGCAAAGAATCCGTGGCTGTTTATTCAGTAGTGGCTTCAGGCGAACCCGGGTATACTACGGTCTCCCGTTTAAAAGACGGCTATAAAGAACTGGATGAAAGTTACCGTAAGCCCATGGCCGAAAGATTTAATGAGTCTTATGGTGCGGGGGCATGGGATGCTTATTTAAAGGATTATGCAGATGCCGTGAAGGAACGTTGGTCTGAGCTATTGATCTATCTGCCAAAATTAAGTTCGAAATAATTTTTTCATAACAAAGAATGCAGGTGCAGCTTAATAACTGCACCTGCATTTTTTTGTTGCCACCGCCCGATCAGCCTGCACGGCAGGCAGGTTTCCTGGCCGAGGCATTTTGAAATAGGTACAGTATTTTTTTTGAAAGTAGTAAGACTAACATGTGCAAAAATGCAAACTACAAAAGCTATCAAACTTCAACAAACAAGGACCCCATTATTTATTTTTTATTCTTATATCTTTGATTGCTCTTAAGTTCTTTACGTTGTAAAATAGTTTTTATGAAACACTTCTTCCTGCTGCTCCTTTTAGTAATTTCAGTGCAGCTTACAAATGCCCAACACTGGAGAACAAAGGATTTCTATCCGCTGGGCCATCTTATAAAAACATTGAATAATGCAAAAACAGATGTGGTAAGGATTAAAGCACTTATTTTTCTGCAAGATAAATACGCGGCGCTTGGCGAAAAAGCAAAAGCCGACTCCTGTTTAAAACTAAGAGAAGCAATAGCGGATAAGAGCAAGGATTGGGTGGTGAAGACCGAACATTACTCCTGGTTAATTCAAGGTTATTTATTTGGAGTTCCTTACGATTCAATAAAAGAAAAAGGCTATGCTTTGTGCCGTGAGCTGGTTACTATTGGACAGAAGGAAAATATACCGGTTGCCAGGGTGATGGGTAATGGTTACATAGGGTGGGGCCTTGCCAGGGATGGCAAAATGGAACAATCCCTTGGCTACCTGGCTAATACACTGGCCGCGGCATTGGAATCCCGTGATGATTCACTGATAGCCGAGGCTTATGCATTTTATACCAACATCTATACTGAAAAAAATAATTATTTACAGGCCTATAAGTACCAGCTGAAAGCATTGGACATTGCAGAAAAAATAAACAATAATTACCTGTTATGGGATTATAATATCTGGCTAAGTAGAATTTATGGAAGTATGGGAGACAAAGAAAAAAGGATTGATTTCCAAATGAAGCTGCTTGATTTTGCCCAAAAGACAAAAGACCCCTATGATGACCTTGCTGCAAATTATTTTATAAGACAGGCCTATTTATTTAATGCTGATCTTGTTTCTGCAGAGCAATATCATGTACGTTTCATGCACCTGGCAGATTCGTTGGGATTAGAAGATAAGGCAAAGCAAAAATGGGAGGATGATTATATAAATACATTGATGTTTGCTAAAAAAAATGATTTAGGACCCGGCTTTCAATACATGGAAAAAAAGCCCGGCAGATGGGAAAGTTTTCTTAAATCAAGGCGTAACATGGATATGTATTTATTTAGGTACCACCGGTATTATAAAAACCAGGATTCGGCAGCATTCTATTTAAAAAGGGCATATGACCTTAATTATTCAAAAGTGAATGACAGTAGAAAAAAGGGCATTAATGCAGATATGGGCAGCTTTTTTTCTGAAACCGGTAAGCTCAATGAATCCATTACCGAATGGAAAACAGCTTTTAGCCTTAGTGAAAAACTGGCTGATCCGGAAGGTCAACAAGAAGCTGCCTTTGAGGTATATGACCTGAGCAAAAAAAACAACAACATTACAGACGCATTGTACTATCATGAAAAATATAAAGCGATCAGCGATTCACTGGAAAGCATCAATAATAAAAATGAACTCACACTGGCTGAACTGATAAATGAGCAAAATGTACATGATAATGCAAAGATAGAAGAAGAAGCAAAAACAAGGAGAAGACACCAGTTGCAATACATGGGCATAACCATTGGCGTAGTAACATTTTTTATTTTTTCGATGATGATCGGGTTCTTCCGGGTTTCGGAACGAACGATCCGGCTTTTAGGTTTCCTGGCTTTCATCTTTGTTTTTGAGTTCCTGATCATGATTGCCGATAAGCAGATCCATGACTGGACACATGGCGAACCACTTTATATCTTCCTGATAAAGATCGGACTGATTGCCATACTGCTTCCATTGCACCAGCTTATTGAAAAGAGGGTTATATATTTCCTGGTTTCAAGAAAACTATTGCGGTTGAGAGATGGAAGATTCTGGCGATTGTTATTTGGAGATGAAGATCTAATGACTCAGGTTGAAAAAAACTGAATAGTTTAATTTTTTCACAAACGACTGAATTGGAAAATAAAAAAGCCTCCCGATAATTATCGGGAGGCTTTTTGTACCACGTACGGGATTCGAACCCGTGATTCCTCCGTGAAAGGGAGGCGTCTTAACCCCTTGACCAACGCGGCGTTCTTGTTAAAGGACGGCAAAGATAACTCGTGGTAGTTTTGCAGCCAAATATTTTACAACAACTGTATCAGTTTACCTGATTCGGGGTATATCAGATCAAAACCTGCAACTGTACTGCGTTTGGAATAGTTATTCACAACCCAATCTGACTAAAAATAATCCTCAGAATATCTTTCACATCCTGTAATTTTGCCTCTCAATTTTAAATTCAAATTAAAGCTATGAGTACAGTAAAAGTTGCAATCAATGGTTTTGGCCGCATTGGCCGTTTGGTATTTCGCCAGATCTATAACATGGATGGTATTGATGTTGTGGCTATCAACGATCTGACCAGTCCTGCAGTACTTGCCCATTTATTAAAGTATGACAGTGCACAGGGCCGTTTTGGACAGGATGTAAAATCTACTGAAAATGCAATTGTGGTAAATGGCCATGAGGTAAAAGTATATGCACAAAAAGACCCGGCACAAATTCCCTGGGGTACACATGATGTGGATGTGGTGATCGAGAGTACCGGTTTCTTTACCGATAAAGCAAAAGCCGAGGCTCATCTTACTGCCGGTGCAAAAAGAGTAGTTATTTCTGCTCCTGCAACAGGTGATATGAAAACAGTAGTGTTTAATGTTAATCACGCCATTTTAGATGGCAGCGAAACAATTATAAGTTGTGCAAGTTGCACAACAAACTGCCTGGCACCAATGGCTAAAACACTGAATGATAAATTTGGTATCCTTACCGGTATCATGAGCACTATACATGCTTATACCAATGATCAGAATACATTAGATGCTCCTCATCCAAAAGGAGATCTGCGTAGGGCAAGAGCTGCTGCTGCTAATATTGTTCCTAATTCAACCGGTGCTGCCAAAGCAATTGGTTTGGTTTTACCGGAACTGAAAGGGAAATTAGACGGAGGTGCCCAAAGGATACCGGTTATTACGGGTTCTGTTACTGAGCTATATTCTATTTTGGATAAAAAAGTTACTGCCGAAGAAGTTAATGCTGCTATGAAAGCTGCCAGCAACGAAAGCTTTGGTTATACCGAAGATGAGATCGTAAGCAGTGATGTGATCGGTATCAGCTTTGGCTCTTTATTTGATGCTACACAAACCAAAGTGATGACCATGGGCGACAAGCAAATGGTGAAAACCGTTAGCTGGTACGATAATGAAATGAGCTATGTATCGCAACTGGTGCGTACAGTACATCATTTTGCAAAATTGATCAAGTAACCTCACCCCAACCCCTCTCCTTAAGGAGAGGGAACTGGAAGACTAATGCGAAGATTATACTTTGCACAAAAGGAAGAAAGAGGATGAGTATAAAGTAATATATTTATAACCGCAAAGACAGTCTTACTTCTTTGCGGTTAATTTTTTAAATTAGATTCTCATGTCAAAATTTTCGAACTATAATTTTTCAGGACAAAAAGCACTGATACGTGTTGATTTTAATGTACCGCTGGATGCAGGGTTCAATATCACTGATGATACAAGGATGACTGCAACGCTTCCCACTATAAAAAAAATATTGGCTGATGGAGGCTGTGTTATTTTAATGAGCCACCTGGGCAGGCCGAAGGAGGGACCGACAGATAAGTATTCTTTAAAGCATCTGGTAAAACACTTATATAATTTACTTAATCCCGGGCATACAAATCCCGCAATTGGAGATGGCAGCACAAGGGTATTCTTTGCAGATAATTGTGTTGGTGAACAGGCAGCACTTACAGCCTCAATGATTAAACCCGGAGAAGTTTTGCTTTTAGAAAATCTTCGTTTTCATGCAGCAGAGGAGAAAGGTGACGAAGCCTTTGCTGAAAAGCTGAGTAAGCTTGGAGATGTGTATGTGAACGACGCATTTGGTACTGCACACCGGGCACATGCATCTACGGCTGTTATTGCAAAATTCTTTCCGTCAGAAAATAGAATGTTTGGTTTGCTGATGGAAGGCGAAGTGCTGAGTGCCGAAAAAGTATTGCACAGTGCAGAGAAACCTTTTTGTGCCATTATTGGTGGGGCAAAAGTCTCTGATAAGATACTCATCATCGAAAATTTGTTACAAAGGGCTACCGATATTATTATTGGCGGCGGTATGGCATATACATTTTTAAAAGCAAGGGGAGGTAAGATAGGTTCATCACTTTGCGAAGACGACCGTTTGCAAACAGCCCTCGATATTTTAGAACAGGCAAAACAAAAGAATGTAAGCATTCATTTGCCTGAAGATTCTATCATTGCCGATAAGTTTGCTGCCGATGCAAATACAGATGTTCGCCCAAGCGATGCCATTCCCGATGGATGGATGGGTTTGGATATTGGCCCCAAAGCAACGGGTATTTTCAATGAAGTAATTACAAAATCCAGAACCATTTTATGGAATGGCCCGATGGGGGTTTTTGAGATGGAAAAATTTCAGCAGGGAACTAAAGCCATTGCAGAATCGGTGGCAGCATCCACAGCAAATGGTGCTTTTAGCCTGGTTGGCGGTGGCGATAGCGTGGCAGCAGTCAATAAATTTAACCTTGCTGATAAAGTAAGCTATGTAAGTACCGGCGGCGGCGCCATGCTGGAGTACTTTGAAGGGAAAACCCTGCCTGGGATAAAGGCGATCAACAGTTAGCATACTGTTAAAGTCCCTCTCCTGAAGGAGAGGGATTAGGGTGAGGTAAAATCTTTCTTCGTCTTATACGTCTTGAATAGAAAATATACTACTTTTAATATCTAACACTAAAACAAAAAAATATGAAACGCACCGGATTGTTAGTTGTACTCGGAATAATTGTTATTCTTGGTTTCTGGGGATGTAATGGTTACAATGGTTTGGTAAAACAGGATGAAAATGTAAAAAAGGCCTGGGGTAATGTTCAGACTGAGTACCAAAACCGTTCCGACCTTGTTGGAAACCTGGTTAACACCGTTAAAGGTGCTGCCAATTTTGAACAGAACACTTTGACAGCGCTTGTTGAAGCAAGGGCTAAGGCCACCAGCGTAAATATTAATGCTGATAACCTTACCCCGGAAAAAATTGCTGAATTCCAGGCTGCACAGGGCCAGATGAGTGGAGCTTTAAGCCGCCTGCTTGCAGTGGTTGAAAATTATCCTGACCTTAAAGCAACACAAAACTTTATGCAGCTCCAGGGCCAATTGGAAGGTATTGAAAACAATATCAAAAATTCCAGGAAGGTATTTAATGAGGCGATAAATATGTATAATACCAAGGTAAGGTCTTTCCCCATGAATATCCTGGGCGGTATGTTTGGGTTCCATGCAAAAGAAGGCTTTAAGGCAGATGCCGGTGCTGAAAAGAAAGTAGATGTGAATTTTGATGACCTGAATAAAAAGAAATAATAACTTTTGATATAAGACACTAATGAAGAATAAGAAATATTCAGGCTTTATTATCGGTGGGATTTTGGTTGTGCTTGGGATATTTTTTATTGTCTCCTATAATTCATTGGTAAAAAAAGAAGAAAAAGTAAAGTTGCAATGGAATGAGGTTCAAAATGCCTACCAACGGCGAACGGACCTCATTCCTAATATTATAAATGTGGTAAAGGGAGTTTCTGACTTTGAGCAGACAACGCTGCAAAAAATAACAGAAGCAAGAAGTAAAGCAACATCGTTGAATATTAATACCAATGATGTTTCTGCAGATGAGTTTAATAAACAATCTGAAGCACAGAATAACCTGGCAACTGCAACCAATAACCTGATCATCCAGATCGAAAAATACCCAACTTTAAAAGGAACGGCTGCCTATGCAGGTTTGCAGACACAATTGGAAGGCACCGAAAGAAGGATCAAAGTGGCCAGGCAGGATTTTAATGAAGCAATAAATTCATACAACCGTTCTGTAAGGAGTTTCCCTACAAACCTGGCAGCAGGCATTTTAGGATTTAAAACGAAAGAGGGGTTTCAATCAGATGCGGGGGCTGACAGATCAATAGAAATAAAATTTTAATGGGCATATTTCCATTTTTTAAAAAGAGAGAATTTTTTTCTGCCGCAGATAAAGCGCAGATAGTGGAAGCCATACGTATGGCTGAAAAAGAAACCAGTGGCGAGATAAGGATCTATGTAGAAAGTAAAAATCCCTTTATGGATGCCATTGACAGGGCCGCTCAAATTTTCTATAAATTAAAAATGCAGGAGACCGACCACCGCAATGCGGTACTTTTATACATTGCCATGGACCATCATGAACTGGCTTTATTTGCCGATGAAGGCATTTACCAGAAAGCCGGCGCTGAATACTGGAACAATGCTGTGAAGACAATGATCGCCCAGTTTACAAAGCATAATATCAGTAATGGCATAGAACAATGTGTGAACCAGATAGGAGCAACCCTGAAAGAGAAATTTCCATACATACCAACAGAAGATAAAAACGAATTGCCTGACGAAATTGTGTTTGGACATTGATAATTTTCGCAGGCCATAAAAGAATAATGAAGAAATTCCTTTCCATATTTGTATTGCTGCTGGTTAGTGTTGTGTCTTTTTCACAAAAAACATTTGATCCCGAAGAGTTACTCAAACAAAAACCCACCCAGCTGGTAAATGATTTTACCGGTACACTTACTGCCGATCAGCGCCAGGCGTTGGAAAACAAACTCGTCGCTTTTGATGACAGCACCTCTACACAAATTGCTGTTGTTATCATTCCTTCATTAAACGGAAATGAAATTGCAGATTTTAATATAAAATTAGGAAGGGCATGGGGTGTGGGCGGAAAAGAAAATAACAACGGTGTTGTTTTACTCATTGCCAAAGGCGACAGGAAATTAAATATAGCTACGGGATATGGTGTAGAAGGAGCATTGCCTGATATTACCTGCAAACAAATTATTGATGGCATCATTGTTCCCAACTTTAAGGGAGATGATTATTATCGTGGAATAGAAGAAGGAACAGATGCCATTATGCAGGCTGTTAAAGGTGAGTATAAGGCGCCGGCAAATTATAATAAAAAGAAAGGAGCAGGTTCTGTTCTAAGAATAATTTTTATCATTATAATCATCGTTATTTTTCTTGCCATAAAAGGTGGCCGTGGTGGTGGAGGTTCATTCATGAGCCGCCGTGGCTTTGCTGCCTGGACAATTGGAAACATGCTTCTGGGCAGCGGTGGACGTGGGGGTGGCTGGAGTGGTGGAGGTGGTGGAAGCTCCGGTGGTTTTGGTGGATTTGGTGGCGGAAGTTTTGGTGGTGGAGGTTCAAGTGGAAGTTGGTAAAAAAAAAAATAAGATTTGTTTAGCCGCCCCTTATGGGGCGTTTTTTATGTCTATTGTTAACTGATTGTTTTGGTCAACCTGTTTCAGTACGGGAAATGCAATGATCATTGTTATTCCATAAGCCCAATTGCAATAAGCTTTTATTACCTGCTGCCCTTCACGGAGCAAGAATATTTAAGACATAAACCAGGCGGCGTATATCAACAATAAAACCCAATGGTATAAAGTGTCAATGATAAAGGCAGGGAGCCATCGTAAAATTGTGCTTACCCAACTAAAACTAAAAGCCCTCTTTAATGCAAATAAGTAATAGGCAGCATTTATTACGGGTATTGATAAATAGATTGATACAGGAGCATGCAGAAAACCAATCATCAGCGCCAATACCCATAGCCACACAGCATGGAAAAGCGGTATCCAGGTATTAATATGTACAGTAAAAATCATGGCATCATAGTAAAACATTTTTTTTCGATAAAGAAAAGGAAACAGTAACAATGCATTGAGGGGAAGAAACAATACAAAAATAATATTATTCCCTGTTGTCATTTTCTTTGTGTAGGCAGACAAGGTTAGTTGACTATTGATCTGTACCCGGTAGGCTTTTACCAATTGAATATGAAAATAGTCAGTAGGATAGTTTTGATCCTGCAGCCAGCTTTCGCCGTTGTTGGTGTTAGTGCTGATGGTTTTGTGGGTATGCAATCACCAACAACACAGCCTGCTGTTTTATTTTTTAAACTACCCACTCCTGCATTTTGCTGGTTGTTGGTGATTGCTTTGCTGCTATACCTGCCGCACGAATACCAACAATTGCAGTCGGTTGGCTACGTGCTGAAGGAGGAACACCAACAAGGGAGAAAAAGATCAACCCCTTCCACGTTGTTCATACCAGCAATAAAAAATGTCCCGAAGAATTTCGGGACATTTTTTATTTTAAACAACGGGCTTGATTATTTCAAACCGGCATTTATATAATCTTCAATTTCTTTTCCTTTTGCTTTTCCTAATTTAGTTAAGCCTCCTTTAATGGTTGGATCAACAAAACTTCTGAATTGCTCAGGTACCTGGTTGCGGAATTTAATGATCAGATCAATTCCTTTTTTAACGTTAGTTATATTCTGTACTTTTTCAAGATAACCGGCAAATGTTGCAGTGGCCCCAACTTTCTCCTGGCTCAAAGGCATTTTTTCATAGCGCCCTGCAAGAAGATCAAAGTCAGCTTCCGTGCCTTCTGCCATTAATACCTCATTAATGATATCTCCCAGATCTCCTTTAGCGTCGCTGCTGTATTTTTTTGCAAGCACATAAGCTTTTGCAGGTTCTAAACCCTGCAACCCTTCCAATGCAGCACCGGCAACTGAATAACTGCTGTCATTAATATTCCTGTCGTACAAAGATTTATATTTTGCATCTTTTGTTTTTGCTAAAAAAGAAATTGCAGCAGCCCTTGTCCGCTTGTCTTTATCTGTGGCAGCAATCATTTCTACCTGTTGTATAACACCTGCATCAGACTTGAGTTTTGAAGCACCCAGTCTTGTGATCGTATTCCTGCGTAGAGGAGCAAATTTATCTTTTAAACCTTCTGCCAGTTCAGGCATTGTTTTCTTGTTAAAATAATCAAGTGCTTCCCTTCGGTCCATATACAGTGGTGCATATTTCCACTGATGAACAAAATTCTCCGCAGTTTTATTATCTGTTTTTGCCCAAAGCATTACTTTGTCGCCATCTACATTTATCAGGTCAGGTTTCTGTGTATAATTAAAAGTAAATGTATCAATCTTGTTCTCTACCCATACATTGTGCCTGGTTTTTACAGCGCCGTTATATACATCAATGGCAATCGGTAATTTAAATATTTTACCTGTAGTTTGTGTTTGCTCAATGATCACCATGGCTTTTCCCGGAGCATCATAGTTGTAATCAATTTTTACTATCGGATGACCACTTCCATAAAACCATTGATTCCAGAACCAGTTCATATCCCTGCCGGTAACTTCTTCAAAAGCCAGCCGCATCTGCCCAGCTTCGCCCGGCTTAAATTTATTGGTAGTTAAATAATTGTTCAGCGATTTGAAGTAAGCATCATCACCTACATAATTACGCAGCATATGATGTATAGCGCCGCCTTTCGGATAACTTACATTATCAAAAACATCTTCCTTATCGGCATAATAAAAACGAACCAGGTCTTTCTTCGCATTTTGAGGATCTCCCAAATACCGCTGCTTGTCCTGTTGATTCTGTTCATCGCCTTTATCTTTTCCATATTTGTATTCAAACCAAAGTGTTTCACTGTAATCAGCCATGCTTTCATTCACGGTAATATTACTCCAGCTTTCGGCAGTTACCAGGTCGCCAAACCATTGGTGAAATAATTCATGGGCAATGGTTGATTCCCAGCCAACACCATCCGCCAGTTCTCTTGTATTTTGATAAGCGCTTTCCTGGTGTAGTGTTGCGGTAGTATTTTCCATCGCACCACTTACATAATCCCTTCCTACCATTTGTGCATATTTTTGCCAGGGATATTCAACGCCTAACCTGTCAGAAAAGAATTTTATCATTTCAGGAGTAAGCCCGAACACACCTCTTGCATAAGGAGCCTGGTTGGGTTCTACATAATAACTTACTTCTTTGCCTTTGTAACTATCCTTAATAATTTTAAAATCGCCTACTCCCATAAAGAACAGGTAAGGGGCATGCGGCAGATCCATTTTCCAGTAATCGGTTCTTGTGCCATCAGCGTTTTTTTTCTGGCTTATTAATAAACCATTGCTCAGCGTAACATATTTTGCCGGAACGGTCATATAAATTTCCTCAGTTGTTTTTTGATTGGGTTTGTCAATAGTAGGCATCCATACACTGTTGGCTTCTGTTTCGCCCTGTGTCCATATTTGTGTAGGTTTATCTTTCTCTTCTCCTTTTGGATTGATAAAGTACAGCCCTTTTGCATCATTAATAGCAGCGCTTCCTTTTACTTTTACTTCATTGGGTTTGCTTGTATAATCAATATATACCGTATAATTTTCGCCGCCCTTGTAAGTTCTGTCCAGTTTAATCCTCAGCTCCATCCCATCATAATCATATTTTAATGCAGACCTGTAAGTGCCTTTCATTATGGCTACTTCTTTTATATCCATGCCTTTTGCGTCAAGTGTAAGTGAATCGGTGGGATAAAAGTGGGGCTTTACAGTAAGCCATTCTTTTCCATACATCCAGGCTTTATCATAATCAAAACGAACATCCAGTTTGGTATGTACAAGGTCATTGATTTTTGTGGTGGTAGCCCTGTAAATTTTTTTCCATGATGTATCGTTGGATTCTCCGCCGGGTTGGGCTATAACAAAGAAAGGACCTGCAGCTAACGCAAGTAAGAACAGCATTTTTTTCATACATAAATTTTAGAGTGTAAAAATAGGTGAAGGATGGTTAAAGCAAAGTCAATTTTTATTTAAATGGTAACAGCATTATATTAATAAGTATTTTTGATGAGGTCAATTCTGGTTACAAATGAACGATATTCTTAAAAAATCAATATTATTTTCTTTCGCCTTGTTTCTGCTTTCATTGGGTATTTGTGCACAGAAAAACCGGTTTATTTATATTCAAACTGAAAATAAGCAACCATTTTATATAAGGATGGATAAAAAGACCATAAGTTCATCTGCTTCAGGTTATATTATTATCTCTAAACTGTCAGACAGCTCATATAGCTTTTCAATAGGATTTCCTAAGAATGAGTGGCCTGAACAAAGTGTTGCAATTAAGGTTAAAGAAGCAGACGCAGGATTCATTTTAAAAAATTATGCTGAAAAAGGGTGGGGTTTATCTAATCTGCAAACTATGCAGGTGCTCATGTCTGAAAAGCGAATTGAAAATACAAAAATTATTGAAAAGGAGCAGGTAGAAGATGCATTTTCAAGTATCCTGGCTGCTGTGGTAAATGACCCGTCAATTGCTCAAATGGTTGTTGTAAAAAACGAAACAATACCATCTGAAAAACCGGCGGAAACCAAGCTTGAAGGGAATTCTGTAATAAAAGAAAGTTCACTTTTATCTAAAGCTGAAATTAGAAAGTTGAAATCTGATATTACTGACGAAGGGGTTAATATGACCTATCTGGATATTGCAAACGGGATTGCAGATACTGTAAAGCTGTTTATTAATACCGCTGAATCAGGGAGAGTTGAAGAGTCAAAAAATAAAGAGGAAAAAACCGGATTGACGAAGATAAAATCCGATTCACAAAATAAGAATCCCGGGTTTATTGATATGGAATTAGAGAATCCAAATCAGAAGCCTGACTCTGGTAAAATAGCAACATTGGTGATCACAGAAAAAAAAACAAAAGAAATACTGATAAACTCCAATTGTAAAAACCTGGCAACACGGGATGATTTTCTGAATCTTCGCAGGCAGATGACCACTATAGAAGATTATGATGATATGATAAATACAGCACGTAAAAAGTTTAAAGACAATTGTTTTACGACTGAGCAGATAAAAAACCTGGGTTCTTTATTCTTAAAAGACGAAGGGAAATATAAATTCTTTAATGCTGCTTATCCTTATGTTTCGGACTCAAATAATTTTTATGCACTTGAGAATCAGCTAACCGACAAATATTTTATCACAAAATTTAAGGCAATGCTTCAACATTAAAATTTAATGATGAAGGATAACTTTATGTCACGTTATTTTATCGAAGTTTCATATAAAGGCACCAGCTACTCAGGCTTTCAGGTGCAGCTTAATGCTAATTCTGTTCAGGCCGAGATAGAAAAGGCATTACAAGTTTTTTTCAAACAGAAATTTGCACTAACCGGATCATCACGTACTGATGCCGGAGTACATGCTTTGCAGAATTTTTTTCATTTTGATGCTGCAGTAACAATTAATGATGAAGCATATAATCTTAATGCAATTCTTCCGGCAGATATTGTTATCAAAAAGATATATGAAGTAAATGAAGAAGCACATTGCCGTTTTGATGCAATTAGCAGAGAATACAGGTATTATATTTACCAGCATAAAAATCCTTTTCTTGTGGACAGGGCATATTATTACCCATATCCCCCTAATATTGACTTATTACAACAAGCTGCAAAAGAGATCATGGATCATGTTGATTTTACCAGCTTTTCAAAACGTAACACACAGGTAAAATCATTTCTTTGCAATATTCATGAAAGCGAATGGATACAACAAACTGATTGTTTGGTTTATAGAATAAAGGCTAATCGGTTTCTACGTGGTATGGTTAAAGGCCTCGTTGGAACAATGTTACAGGTAGGCAGAGAAAAGTTATCGGTTGATGATTTTAAGAGTATAATAGAAACAAAAGATTGTACTAAAGCCGACTTCTCAGTTCCATCACATGGCTTGTTTCTTTGTAAAGTTGAATTCTCCTGATCTTTTAATTGATCAATTGCACAAACAACATTATGTTTTACTGACAGTTCATTTTGAGTATGAATATATGTTTCTGATGTAAAAATCTGCAAATAAAATTCTATTGAAATAAAAAGTATAAAAAAAACAAGTATAGCTGTAACATAGTTCAGCAAATGATTTCATTCGATATTACCCTTTCTTTTTTTGTTTGTGAATAACTATTTAAGAGAATTATTTTGGTAACAGTTCATCCACCCTTATCTTTGCCGTCCGCTTTTGAAAAAAGAGCAAGTTCTTAGAACAAAATTTCCTCAAATCCTGCAAATTATTTTCATAAAAAGTAAAGAAAGATTTGGGTGAGAAAATAAAGGCACTTACCTTCGCACTCCCAATTTAAAAAAGGGGGCAAAAAGTAAAGCCAAAAGATCTTTGAAAGTTTGGAAACAGCAGCAAATAATCATTTGATTATCAAGGTAATGTTAGCGCAAATATTAATTTAGAATTTGACGTTAATTTCCAATGAAATTACACAGTCACGTTCAAACAACTCATTTACAATGGAGAGTTTGATCCTGGCTCAGGATGAACGCTAGCGGCAGGCTTAATACATGCAAGTCGAGGGGTAACATGGGTAGCAATACCTGATGACGACCGGCAAACGGGTGCGGAACA
>JANNDO010000008.1:0-226360 GCA_031387825.1 Chitinophagaceae bacterium
GCTGCATTAGTATGGTGGTTTATTGCCTTAAACAGGCAAAACGAACAAATGGCCAATTATAAAATACAGGAACTTAAAACAGAAGAGCCAACATATAAAGAACGGTTGGCTAAAATTGAAGATGCAGAAAAAAGGAAAACAGCCCAATACATCGGCGAGGGTGTCACATTTTTTTTACTGATAGCAGCAGGAGCTGTTTTTGTTTTCCGTGCGGCAAGGCGGCAATTAAATTTTAGCCAGCAACAGCAAAATTTTATGATGGCACTTACCCATGAATTAAAAACTCCTATTGCCATTACCAAACTAAACCTTGAAACCCTGCAAAAAAGAAAACTGGAAGAGCAACAACAACAACGGCTGATACAAACGACTTTACAGGAAGCCAACCGGTTAAATTCTTTGTGCAATAACATGCTGCTATCTTCGCAAATAGAAGCCAGTGGGTTTAAAATAAGTGAAGAAGAAATTAATTTTAGTGAACTGGCCGGTAATTGTGTACATGATTTTTCTGTACGCTACCCGGATAAAAGACTAGCTGCAACAATACAGCCGGATATTTTTACCAATGGCGACCGGCTGCTGTTACAAATGGCTGTAAACAACCTGGTAGATAATGCCATTAAATATTCGCCTAAAGAAACAGCTATTAGAGTTGAATTAACGCAGCAAAAAAATAATATCTTTTTACTGGTAAAAGACGAAGGCAAAGGCATTGCTGCCGAAGAAAAGAAAAAAGTTTTCAACAAATTTTACCGTGTTGGCAATACTGCAACCAAAGGCGCAAAAGGTACGGGGCTGGGCCTGTACCTTACCAAAAAAATTGTACAGCAGCATAATGGTAACATTTCTGTGACAGACAATGTACCTTCCGGTTGTATTTTTACAATTGTATTACAATCATCAGACAAATAAAATAATTGGATAAAAAATTTTCGATACTGCTGGTAGAAGATGAGGAAAACCTTCATGAAGCATTAAAGCTAAACCTGGAGCTGGAAGGATATGAAGTAACCGGTGCTTATGATGGCGCAGAAGCATTAAAAATTGTACAGCAGGAATATTTTAATTTAATTGTACTTGATGTAATGCTGCCCGAGATAGATGGCATTACCGTTTGCGAAACTATACGTTTACAAAATGCTGATATTCCCATCTTGATATTAAGTGCTAAAAACAGCAGTGCCGACAGGATTCTGGGATTAAAAAAAGGAGCAGATGATTACCTTACCAAACCTTTTAACCTGGAAGAATTATTACTAAGGGTTAGCAAACTCATTAAAAAAAGTGAGCAGATAAGTGCTAAAGAGGCTTTACCTGAAGTTTATGAATTTGGCAAAAACAAAATTGATTTTAAATCGCTGGAAGGTATAAGTATAAACAACGAAAAGATAACGTTTACTAAAAAAGAGGTAATGCTGTTAAAGCTGCTTATAGAAAACAGGAACGAAGTGGTAACCCGTGAAAAGATCTTACAGGTAGTATGGGGTTATAATGTTTATCCTACCACCCGTACCATTGATAATTTCATCCTCAACTTTCGTAAATATTTTGAAGAAGACAGCAGGGATCCTGAATATTTTCATTCCGTAAGAGGAGTTGGCTACAAATTTACTTTTAACTAACTACGGTATGTATTCAGTAATTGTACCAGTTCATTAGCCTTTTCATAAACTGCCTTCATTTTTTCGCTTTCAGTAAAAGGAGTATATAACTGCCATTCTATTTCATCCATTAACTGGTGCAGTTGCACAGCTGTTTCATTCGTTACTCCTCTTTTATCCAGCTGTTCACTAATATTCTTTTTACTCAGTTCTTCCGCAGGAATAGAAAGTTTTTTTGACAAATAGTTTTTGAAAGCCAGGTTCAGCTCAACATAGAATGCTTTCCCATCTCCCCTATATAAAATGTCTTCAGCAAGTGCCAATGGATTTTGCTGGGCCAGCATTATCTCTTCAACGGGTTTATCATCTGCATTATTTTTCTGTTCAAGGGCTATTGAAGCTATGTTTTTTCTTTCATTCTTTTTCTCCTTTTTCAGCCAAATGATCAGCCCGATAATAATAAAAATGGCTATTATGCTTACAACCCTTAACCGGTTATTAAAAAATTTAGCCAGGTAGTTATCTGTTGCTTTTACATCAGTATCTGTATTTATTTTTTTTGGTTTACCCGTTCCTTTAGTTACTGTAACCTCAAGAGGTTTAGAATCAGTTGTTTTATATTTCATATCACGGGTATCAAAAAAACTAAATTCCAACGCTGGTATGGTATAGGTACCTGGTGTAGAAACGGTAAACGGAAATTCAAAAAATTTTCTTCCGCTTAAAGGCACAGTGGTTTTATACAGGTCGTCTGTTGCTTTAGGTTCAAAGCCTTCTATTCCCTGCGGCCAGGTTATTTCCGGTGCAGTTACCATTTGCAGGTTTCCAACACCACTGATGATCACAGCCAGTTTCCCGGCGTCATCCGTGCTGAAATTATTTTTTTCAACCCTGGTTTCAATCTGAAAATTCCCTACAGCACCTTTAAAATTTGCAGGCTTGTTTATATCAGGTAATGGTTTTACTAAAATACTCAGGGGTTTATTTTGCAGTGTCACCTTATGATCCTCTATTCCATCTAAGGGGATAGCCGCATCAGCAAAATCCTGGAACATATCATTGAAAATATCCTGCTGCCGGTTTACATAATCGGCCTTAATAAAGTGAACATTGTTTTCAATTTCGGCAGTACCCAGTTCAAGGTTGCCGGGCAACAACGGGTATAATTGTACTTTACGGATGATGTACACATTGTATTCTCTTCCATCCAGTTTTTCTGTTCGGTAACTCGTATTGTCGGGCTGCTGCAGGTCAATAACAGAGAACCCATTAAAGGATGGGTTTTTTATCATGTTGCTTTCGCTTTTTAACCGGGTGTATAATTTATAGGTTGCAATGACCGGTTCGCCCACATAACAGGAATTTTTATTTACCTCCAGTTTCACGATCATGTTTTTATTTATTTTATCCATAGGGTTTTCGCCCTTTCGTAAAATAAAATCCCTGTATGATGACCTTGGTGCAGGTTCTGCAAAAGGGTCAATGTTGACAAAAGGAGAATTAAAAGCATTGTTGTTCTGATTATTTCCAGAACCGGTTGCGGTTACTTTTATATCAACCCCGTTACTTTTATAATCTACCCCATCGGCCTTTGCCGTTGAAGGCGGAATAGAAAAATTTCCAACTCTTTTTGGTTTGATGATATAACTTAAGGCAATATATCTTTTCACATTGCCATTCACCATACTCATACCACTTTCCTGGTTAGGGCCACTTACAATAACAAAATCATTTAGCTGGGGAGGATTTATATGCTGAACTTCTTTTGCATTCTCTACCGTCAACTTTAACTGGGCAAATTCATCCTTGCCTATTTGTGCCGGGGAAATACTGGCCGAAAATTTTACCTGTGCTTCTGCAAAATACCCGGGGAGCAGGAAAATAAATAAAACTATTTTTTGTAAAACTGATGGCATAATAACGAAAAACAAAAATAACGGTTTGCAGCCTGCTGCAAAGGATGAGAAAGTATAAATGGCTGAAATAAATTGTTAAACTAAGGCTTTACAGATCGCCCAGTTGCGGCCTGATGATTATCTCTTCCACACAGGCCTGTGGGGAAAGTTGTGCGGCTGCATAGACCATTTTAGCAATGTCTGCGGCTTCCATGATACGCTTAGGGTCAATACCGCTCCGGCTCCAGGAATCTGTATAAGCTGCACCCGGTAATACATGCGTAACTTTTATACCATGGGGCTTCATTTCTTCTCTAAGGTTTTTACTGAAGCCATACAGCGCAAATTTGCTGATACCATAAGTGCCACCATTAGGATAGGCATTTAAGGAAGCAATAGAACACATATTAAAGATGTGGCCGTTTTTCGCCTTTATCATTCCGGGTAACAGCATCCTTGTTATATGATAAGCACTGTAAACATTTATTTCCATCAGGCTTTCCAGTGCCCCGTCATTTTCACCATATGCACTTCCCGGTAAATAAATGCCTGCATTATTTACAAGGATATCTACCCTGTCGGTTAAAGACATGATCCAGTTTACAAATTCTTCCAGTTCATTTTTATCAGCCACATTGCAGGTCCTGGTATACACATTAATTGCAGGGAAGTTTGTCTTTAATTCTTTAGCCGTATTTTCCAGTTCTACTCCCGTTCTTGCACAAAGAAAAATACTATGGCCCTGTTTATCGGCAGCAAATGCCGTTGCAATGGCTTTACCCAATCCTTTTGACCCGCCTGTTATTACAATATTCATCCGAAAAGGTTATTTAGTTATCTTGCAATGATAAGTAAAGTTACTATTCTCCTCATTTAAATTATTGGTAATACCCGATGCCCGAATACAAACATCTTTTCTTCGACCTGGACCATACCTTGTGGGATTTTGATGCTAATGCAAGGGAAACACTTTCGGAATTATATTCCATTTTTGACCTGGATAAAAGAATAAGCACCCCCTTTGCCGATTTTTATCCAAAATATTTATTTCATAATGAAGTGTTATGGGACCGGTACCACAAAGGATTGATAAGTGCCGACGAATTGAAGTGGAAACGTATGTGGCGCACTTTACTGGATTTTAAAATTGCTGATGAGCCTTTAGCCAGGGACCTGAGCGGCAAATTTCTGGAGATACTTCCTACAAAAAAATTGCTTTTTCCGCATACCGTGGAGATACTGGATTATTTGACGGAAAGAAAATATGCTTTGCACCTGATCACCAATGGATTTGAAAAAACCCAATGGAGCAAATTAAATAACAGCGGGCTGGGGGGATATTTTACCCATGTTATTACTTCGGAAATGAGCAATAGCTTAAAACCAAAAAAAGAAATATTTGAATATGCCATGGATAAGGCAAAAGCAACCCTGCCGGAAAGTATAATGATCGGGGATAATTTAGACGCCGATATACAGGGTGCCATGAATGCAGGTATGGATTCTGTTTTTGTAAATCATGTCAATGCTTCAACTGATTTAAATCCTACTTATACCGTTACGCATTTAAAAGAACTGGAGTTGATCTTTTAAATAGCGGGTATTAAAAAACCCTTCCGCCAGTTGGCGGAAGGGTTTGTAATTCTTTTTGTAAAACAATTACATCTTAACTGTAGTTTTTTCTTTGTCTGTGCAACAAGCTTTTGCTGTCTTAGCTTTTGCTTCTTTAGTGCAGCAGCTTTTTCCTTTTGCACATTTTTTCTTTTTGCCTTTGTCGGCCAATGCCACACCAGTTACAAATATAAATGCTGTTGCTAATAAAAGTACTTTCTTCATAACTATATTTTTGTTTGATTAATCAACGTAAAGCTAAGGCAGATATTGCAAAATACCAACTCCGGTTTGTTAAATATTATAAGGTTGCTATTACCGTTACCCCTCCCTGAACGGCCTGGTTAAGCTCCACATTTACCTTGGTTCCTATGGGTAAAAGCAAGTCTACACGGCTACCGAATTTGATAAAGCCCATTTCGTCAGTCTGGTTCACTTTTTGGCCCACCTGCAAATAATTTACAATACGTTTTGCCAGTGCTCCGGCTATTTGTTTAACCAGTATTTCGGTATTATTTTTCCGGATAACTACAGAATGGCGTTCGTTTTCAGTAGATGATTTAGGGTGCCAGGCAACCAGGTACTTCCCCTTGTGATATTGATTATATACTACATCTCCGCTGATTGGATTCCGGTTAACATGTACATTGGCGGGGCTCATAAATATAGAGACCTGCAGGCGTTTGTCTTTAAAATACTCCACATCTGCTGTTTCTTCAATCACTACAACTTTACCATCTGCCGGTGCAACAATGGCATTTTCGCTAATGGTAAGTTTGCGGTTTGGTATGCGGAAAAAAGATATCAGGAATAATAACAGGCCGAGTGTAAGTACAAAAACAATATTACAAAGCCACATTAATGAAGCACTGAAGAAAAAATATACCGACATATTAATGGCTCCAAAGATCAAAGTTCCTATAGCAATAGTTTTAAATCCTTCCCTGTGTATGGTCATTCTGTTATATTAGATAGCAAAGATAAAGAGTTATAAGTTATGGGTTTTGAGTTTTGAGTTGGGGGGCTTCTTTCTTTAAATTTTCTTTTATGATCATTTAACAAAGAAATACACATAGATCCAAACTGCCGGTACGGCAAACAATAAAGAATCAAACCTGTCTAAAAAGCCACCATGGCCGGGCATGAAGTTACCGCTGTCTTTAACATCTGCCATGCGTTTTAATTTGCTTTCAAAAAGATCTCCAAAAGTACCAAAGATGGCACAGAGGGCGGGAATTGCGATCCAATATTGTACTGAGATAACTTTCGCAACAGGAATATAATAGCCAAGTAGGGCAATTGTTACAATACAAAGGATTGCTCCCCCTATTGTTCCTTCCCATGTTTTTTTAGGCGAAATTTTTGTAAGCGGTGTTCTGCCAATAAAGGATCCTACTAGGTAAGCCATGGTATCATTAATCCAGATTGAAAACATAATTCCGCAAACATATAATTTGCCTAAATCAAGCAAATAAAATTCATCATTAGTAAGAAAAATATTGTCCCGTAGATTTAGAAACAAAGCAAATGATAGCGAAATATAAATAAGCCCTACAAAGCTCATCCACTTTGCTTTAGCCGGTATTTGTTTATTTTGAGTAAGAAAAATAAACAAGCAAACTATTTCCAATATCCAGATGAACCATTTAGTACTAATTTGGATAGAAAAAAAATTAAGATACAAATCAGCCCAATAATGTTTTAATCCTATTACAATCATTAACGTAAAACCACAAATGGCAAAAAACCATTTGATAACAATGTCAATTTTAGTCTTGTAAATTTTTTCAACCAGTTTTAAATATTCAAACCAGCACCCAAAATGTATAATAGTGAACAAGACAACAAAACTCCAGAAATTCCAAAGTAACCCAACCAGCATCACTATCACAAAAAGCAACGCTGTTAGTGCACGGGTTTTAAATGTTTGAAAATTAAATGCCAAGGTTTGTATTTTTATTTTCGGGGAAAGAATGCAGCAGGTCCTTGTGCTCAAACAGGTCCTGTTCTTCAAAGGCTATCTGCCTCCTGTTTTTAGCAGACACTTTTTCAAACAACAAAAATAAACCGATAGTAATAGCAAGCGCTATCAACGCACCCCACATTGGAATTTTCGGGTCCAGTTTATCCACTTCGATCTTTGCCTGGTGCCTTGATATCCAGAACAACTGAATTACTGCAACCGTATTGTTTAAAAAATGGGCCACAATATTCACCCAAAGGTTTTTACTTCGCTGGTACATCAGCCCCAACACAAATCCCAAAACTGCCCTGCTTAAAAAAAGATACAGCGACATGTGAATAAGACTAAAAATTAAAGAAGTGACAATAACAGCTATTAATGGTTTTTTCCACCAGCGTTCCAGCAAATTCTGTACAGCCCCACGAAAAAATATTTCTTCAAACAGCGCCGGAAAAAAGGCCATGATAACAATGGCCATAAAAAATTCACCCCAGCTTTTTAAATTGCTCAGTGCCATCACCTGCTCGGTATAGGTATCTTCCATTTTTTGTCCCCATGCATATAAATTGGGAAAATGAGAAAGGGCCATCTTACTGATATCTTCAAGCGGGCCCGCAATTACATTAGCCAAAAAAATAAGGAAGAAGCCCAAAATGATCTGCCCGAAATTGATATGCTTATTGAACCCGAGCCAGAAAATATTTTTACCATGGCAAACGATAAGATAAAGTACCGCAGGAATACACAACAGGAAAAAAGTGCCCAATACCTGGCTCAACCTTGCATAACTAACATTGGCAGGATTTACCATGGCCTTCAACATCTCATCCACCATTTTATCTATTGGTAAGCCCGAAGGGATGAGTTGTAAGCCAATTACAAATTGTACAATGCCGGCTAAAAGAAAACCGGCTCCTAAAAAAATGAATAAAAACCCGAGTTGCCCTGCCCCGGTAAAACCTTTAATACTCCTGTATTGCATAGCTTGGCTGATTAGTTGTAAATTTGCACCGCAATATACAATGAGTAAAAGGTTTAAAAAATAAAATGCCCAATATAGGCCATATACAACTTCCTGATTTCCCGCTCTTACTGGCTCCAATGGAGGATGTAAGCGACCCACCCTTCCGTGCTGTATGTAAAGACCATGGTGCCGACCTGATGTACACAGAATTTATCAGCAGCGAGGGATTAATTAGAGACGCTATTAAGAGCCGCCAGAAATTAGACATTTTTGATTACGAAAAACCGGTTGGAATTCAAATTTTTGGAGGTGATGAAGAAAGCCTCGCTTTAGCTGCAAAAATTGTTGATGTAACTAATCCCGATCTGCTGGATATAAATTTTGGTTGTCCCGTAAAAAAAGTTGCGCTTAAAGGTGCAGGTGCAGGTGTTTTAAAAGACCTTGACCTGATGGTTCGCCTTACAACTGCTGTGGTAAGATCAACTTCATTACCGGTAACAGTTAAAACCAGATTGGGTTGGGATGATAACACGAAAAATATTGAAGAGGTGGCAGAACGTTTGCAGGATGTAGGTATTAAAGCATTGGCCATACATGGACGTACAAGAACACAGATGTATAAAGGCCATGCCGATTGGGAATTGATAGGGAAAGTAAAAAATAATCCAAGAATAAAGATGCCCATTTTTGGCAATGGTGATATTGACAGCCCTGAAAAAGCATTGGAATACAAAAATAAATATGGTGTTGACGGTATCATGATCGGCCGGGCAGCCATTGGTTATCCCTGGATATTTAACGAGATAAAATATTTTTTAAAAACAGGTGAACACCTGCCTTCTCCAACCATTGAAGACCGTGTGGCTGTTTGCAAAAAACATTTGCACAAATCTTTTGAATGGAAGGGCCCTAAAGTGGGCATTTTTGAAATGCGCAGGCATTATACCAATTATTTAAAGGGGATGCCGGGTATTAAAGATTACCGCCTGAAATTAGTTACGCTTGAAACGGTGGAAGAGATTGATAAAGTGCTGGATGAAATAGAAATAAAATATGCAGGCTACGAATTTGAAAAAACGCCTATCGAGTTAATTAACTATCATGAGAAATGCCCGGCTTAATTAAAGAATGAACAACAACAGTAAATATATTTTATCAGCAGTGCTTGCCGCAGGTTTGTGCAGTCTGAATATCAGCTGTAAAAAAAATACTGACGCAGGTACAGAGCCGGCAAAAGATATTGTTACCAAAAAAAAGTTAGACGCTTATACCGAAGTTCAATATGGCAATATGCCTTTGATAATCAGCGTTCCGCATGGAGGAACGGATGAACCGGTTTCGATACCAGACAGAACCTGCCCTGGCATTACAACTTCAATTGATTTAAAAACAATAGAAATGGCAAATGCTATTGACAGTGTTTGCAGGGTTGATTATGGATTTCAACCTTATCTGGTTATTTCTTACCTGAAAAGAATAAAACTTGATCAAAACCGGGATTTACCAGAAGCAACCTGCAGCAACAGTACCATTACCGGCATCTGGAACAATTATCATTTAAGCATTGAAAGCTTTATTACTAAAATAACTGCTAAATACCCTTTGGCATTATTTATTGATTTACATGGCCATGGCCATACCAAACAAAGGCTGGAGTTAGGATACCTGTTAACCGGAAGTGAATTAAGGAATCCAGCTTCCATTGTTCCTTCTTCTGCATCGCTTTATAATTTATTACAACAAAATACTTTGCTGCAAATTAATCAGCTGCTTACCGGGCCAAATGCATTTGGTACACTTATGGAAAACCGGGCTATCCCATCTGTTCCATCTCAACAAGACCCGGCACCACTGGTTACAGATTTATATTTCGATGGCGGATACAATACCCAACGCTATTGTTCCGGAACTTATCCCAAAGTTTTTGGCTGGCAGATTGAATCAAATTACACCGGTGTAAGGGAAAACCAGGCAAGCAGGGTAAATTTTGCAAAAGCATTTTTACAATCAATCATGCAGTTTTATATTGCTAATACTTCTATGCAACCTGCTTCGTTTGGTAAGTAATTTTATAGAACGCTGGTTGTTTTATTTAAGCCCAATAATCTTTCATCAATTCACTGGTCCATTTTGGTTGTTTAATTTCAGCAGTTGGTAAAAACTCTTTCATAACAGGCTTAATATCCAAGACAGGTGTGCCATCAATAGCATCCAGGTATTTTACCCAGATTGTATTGCCTTCTCTTTTCATCAACTCAACAATGGTTAATCCAATTCCGTTGGGGCGGTCTTTTTTACGCTGGGCAAATATGCCAACATTAGGCCAGTCTTTATTTCCCCGTGGGTGCCCGTTAAAAACAATTTTCGATTTATCTGCTTTATCAAAATGAAAAATGATTTCAAGGTGAGAGAAAGCTTCTATGCCACTAAATGCATCTGCAGGAATTTCATCAGTTAATTCAATTTCGCTGATCACGGCACCCCAAAAATCATCAGACTGATCCTTTCTGCTGTTTTTAACAAAAGCTACCGGTCGCAAATTGATCATCATTATCACTTATTTTTTACAATTTCTTCGAGATGGTTATTATATACTTTCCCTCTTTTTTCTGCAAAATAATCTGCTCCCAGCATGATTAGTGCCTGTATTGCAAGGGCAACACCAAAGCCATACCAAAATACCTTATCCGTATTTTGTCTAAATAGAAAAATAAAAATAAGCCCGGTGATGATGAAGGCGATCTCTACCCAACGGTAAATAACAAAGTTCTTCATTACTTTTTTCATTCTGGGCAATTCTGTTTGTTTAACAAGGGAACCCGGGTCTATACCTATATTGTAGGCTATATCTTTTCTTTGATTATCAGTTCTTGAATAAACTGAATAACCAACAACTATTTGAATAAGACCAATGGCTAACAAAGGAATTGCCGAGCCTTTAAAAAAGGCAGGATTGCTTTTAATAAAAAAACAGAATGCAAGTGCCAGCAATACAGCAACAATACCGATGATAAGAAATAGGAGGCTCTCCTGTTTTTCGGCAATAAAATATTTATAAATAAAACTAAAGTCACGTTGCTCAAGCATGTATCAATGATTTAGTGCGTTAATTATTTCTTTACTCATAGGTTCAATGGTTGATGCAAAATAATGGGTCAGCCTCCCCTGTTCATCCACAATATACTTACAAAAATTCCAGGATGGTACCTGGTTGCTCCAACCGTTTTTGGTTGAATCGGTAAGCCATTGAAATACTTTATTCTGATTGGTTCCTTTTTTCACGCTGCTTTTTTTCATCAGCGGAAAACTAACACCAAAGTTGATCTTGCAGAACTGTGCTATCACAGCATCTGTCCCTTTTTCTTCTTCTTTAAAATCATTGGCCGGGAATCCGATCACCACTAATTTATCTTTATACCTTTCACTCAGTTTTTGGAGAGCATCATATTGGCTGGTATACCCACAATCAGAAGCCGTGTTAACCAGCATTACTTTTTTTCCTCTTAACTGCTCAAAGTCATAGCCCCTTCCGTCAATCAAAGTATCCTTCAAAGAATAGAAAGGAACTACAGGAACAGAGTTCTCATCAGATAGTTTTTTTGTGCCTATTCCTTTCCTGCCTGCCCACCATATCCATGCCGGGTAAATCGTTTTTAAAAATTTTTGTCTACCTGTCATATTTTTTGAGTTTCGGTTGGTAATTTCCACAAAGCTCCAAAAAGTAATCATTAATATAAGTAATGCAATTAAGGTCTTTTTGAGCCAGCTATATTTTTTTCTTTTTTGCAATTGTATTTTCATGGATTTACCTGATCACTATCTTAAACAGTTTCATTTTCCCTTTGAACGGCGGGTACTTGATAGCCGGGTCAAACCAGGTTGGGGTCTTCATTACTGCTTTTTTGTGACTGAATGTGTCAAAAGAATTTTTGCCGTGATAATTGCCCATACCGCTGAAACCCCTGCCACCAAAGGGTAAATGATGGTTGGTTAAATGCCAGCTTGCATTGTTTACACAACCCCCGCCAAATGCCACGCTGTTGAGCCAGTCTTTTTCTTTAGTGCCACTTGATGTAAACACATAAAAAGCCAAAGGGTTTTTATTTTGTTCAATTATTTTCAGCGCTTCTTCTTTAGTACCAAAAGAAATGATGGGAAGTATCGGGCCAAATATTTCTTCCTTCATTACTGCTGACTCCAAATTCACCTTATCAATAACAGTTGGTTCGATAAACAGTTTCTCTTTGTCCATTTTGCCTCCATACAAAATATTCCCCTGCTGCAAATAATTTACCAGCCTGTTAAATTGTCTTTCATTAATGATCTTGCCGTAATTATAGCTCTCTTCGGGTTTGTCACCAAAGAATTTTTGTATTGTAGTTTTTAGCGCAGCAATTAATTCTTCTTTTTTATTCTCATGCACCAGCACATAATCAGGTGCCACACACATTTGCCCGGCATTGCTGAATTTTGTCATAGCGATCCGTTTAGCTGCCACTTTTATATTGGCGTCACTTTCTACAATACATGGACTCTTACCGCCAAGCTCCAGTGTAACGGGCACTAATCTGTCTGCAGCCATTTTATAAATGATCTTTCCAACAGCCGTACTGCCGGTATAAAAGACATGATCAAATGTAAAGTTGTTCATCATCTCTGGTATAACAGCTGCTCCATCACCTTCGGTAAATAAGATATATTCAGGCGGGAAAGTCTCCTCCACTAACTTTTTCATAACTGACCCTGTTGCCGGTGCAAATTCCGAAGCTTTCAGCACTACGCAATTTCCTGCCGCTATGGCGCCAACCATGGGGGTGAATAATAATTGCAACGGATAATTCCAGGGGCCAATAAGTAATACAACTCCCAGTGGTTCTTTCATTACAAAACTTGTGGAAGGCATATTCAGCAAATTGGTAGCCACCAGGTCAGGCTGCATCCACCTCTTTAAATTCTTTATTGTAGAATTTATTTCAGCCAGCAAAAATCCTGTTTCGGTAACCCAGCTTTCTTCGGGACTCTTTTTTAAATCGGCATATAAAGCATCATGCAACGGCTGTTCATATTTTTTAATTGCATTACGCAATTTCAGTAATTGTGCCTTCCGGAAAGCATAGGGTTTTGTAACGCCGCTTTCGAAATAACTCCGCATTTGCTGTAAGTCTGCCATTACACATAAATTTGCTGTAAGGTAACAAAAACCGCTTGTATGACTGATGAACAATATATGCTGCAGGCATTGAAAGAAGCACAATTGGCTTTTGATGCAGGAGAAGTGCCTGTGGGCGCTATTGTGGTAATGAACGGACAGGTAATAGCCCGTGCACATAACCAGACTGAACTGTTGAATGACAGTACCGCACATGCAGAAATACTGTCATTGACAACAGCCTTTAATTTTTTGGGCAGCAAATATTTACCCGATGCAACACTTTATGTAACCCTGGAGCCCTGCCTTATGTGTAGTGGAGCTTTATACTGGAGCAAGATCGGAAAAATCGTGTATGGTGCAGATGATGAGAAGAACGGTTATAAAAAATGTTGTGGAAACAACAGCCCTTTTCATCCTAAAACAGAACTGTCGGGCGGCATTTTACAGAAAGAATGTGCCGGGTTAATGAAAGATTTTTTTAAAGCCCGTAGGTAAATTACTGAACGATCAGTTTGGCCCTTGCCTGCTTCTTATCCTGTTTCAGTGTAAGTAAATATATACCCGGCTCAATTGAAAACATCAGGACTATGATCTCATTGCCAACGAACACAATTCTTCTGTCTTCCCTCAACAGCTTACCTGTATTATTGATTATCTGAACCTGTATAATTCCCGGTTCAAATCCTTTTATTTCAATTTCTACCTTATTACGTGCCGGGTTTGGAAACAAACGGACAGATGGTTTTTCTTTCTTAGGCAAAGAATCATTCAAATATGTACTTTTTCCTAAACTATCCAATGAAATTGTTTCTGCTGATTTTTGACCAAAAGCCACACAAATTCCCGAAAACGTAAAAAAAACTAACACAAATTTTTTCATTTTAAACCCGATAAGGAAATAGATAACGTAAATTCGTGGTCGATCTTTCACAATGATTTCTTAAAAAATAAAACAGATACATTATGGCATTTACATTACCGGCTTTACCGTATGCACATGAAGCATTAGAGCCACATATTGACACGAAAACAATGCAGATACACTATGGCAAGCACCACCAGGCCTATGTTGATAACCTGAACAAGGCTATTGCCGGAACCGAACATGAGAATAAGACCATAGAACAATTAGTTGTTGCTGCAGGTAGCATCAGCCCGGCAGTACGTAATAATGGAGGTGGCCACTGGAATCATAGCTTTTTCTGGGAAAGTCTAGCCCCTAATGCCGGTGAAACACCAACCGGAAAACTGGCCGATGCTATCAATACTGCCTTTGGTTCGTTTGATGCTTTTAAAGAAAAATTTGCAGCAGCTGGTATGACAAGGTTTGGAAGCGGTTGGGCATGGCTGATTGTAAAAGACAGTAAACTGGAAGTTTCCTCTACGCCAAACCAGGACAACCCGTTAATGGATGTAGCAGATATGAAAGGCAAACCCATTTTAGGATGTGATGTTTGGGAGCATGCCTATTACCTGCATTACCAGAACCGCAGGGCAGATTATTTAGCTGCATTCTGGAATGTTGTAAACTGGAGTAAGGTGGCGGAAAGATTCTAGTACCCCCTCCGCCCCCTGAAGGGGGAACTGTTTTAAATTCATAGCTGTACTCGTAAATGTTTACAGCTTTTTTATTATACCATAAATAAACTTATTGAAAATCAGCAGGCTCTTTTATATCTCAGTGACCCAGTCCCACCTTCAGGGGGCGGAGGGGATTATGGCACCGGGTCATACCCATGGCCGCCCCAGGGATGGCATTTGCTAACCCTTTTAATAGTAAGCCATAATCCTTTTATCGGCCCGTATTTTTTTAAGGCCTCGACTCCATAATGCGAACAGGTAGGTGTGTACCTGCATTTTGATCCTAACCATGGAGAAATTATCCATTGGTAAAGTTTTATGAGTATGATAAAAGGAAAACTAAATATCTGCAGGATTGTTTTCATTTACTATTTTTATTAACCGTATTAATGCAGATCCTGTTTTTTTAAAGATCAGGTCGTACTCAGGTAATTCATTGCCCGTATAAATAAAAAAAACAGCCAGTTGCTTTTGTTGCTGTTTTAATTGCCCCTGCAATTCATTTTTTTGAAGACGATATGCTTCTCTCATTAAACGTTTAATGCGGTTTCTGTCAACTGCATTTTTAAAATGTTTGCTGCTTACTGCAAAGCCAGATTGTAAAACAGAACCGGGGGTTTCTTTAAATTTCCACAAAACCCTGAAAGGAAAATTGGAAAATGATTTACCCTTCTCAAACAATTGCTCAATTGCTTTCCGGCTTTTAAGTTTTTCGTCTTTTTTAAATGTATATCGTTGCTTAGGCTCCAAGTTTCCAAAATTACTACTTCGCTCATTATACTGATGCTGCTGATTTTATAAAATCCTGAAATAAAAATGAGCTATGTAGTATAAATAAAAAAGTCCCGCCAAAAGCGAGACTGAATTATTTTAACCATCCCCATCTTTAAGGGATGAGGGAATTTTATTTTTTATCACCATGTTCGCTGGAAACGGTCAGTTTATGACGTCCTTTCTTTCTGCGGCTTGCCAATACCTTGCGGCCATTAGCGGTTTCCATACGCTTGCGAAAGCCATGTACTGATTTTCTACGACGTTTGTGTGGTTGATAGGTTCTTTTTTTACCTGGCATTTTATTAAATTTTTTCCTTTTACAAATTAATTACCGAATTCATTTTTTACACTCACCAGGGCACCATCCCTGCTGTTTGTGAAAGGACGGCAAAGGTAAGGGGAAAAACTCAAAATTTGAGTACGAAATTGAAGTTTTACAGTCTTAAATGCACCGATTTTACTGGTTTCCCGTAGAAAATGGCGGCATGGTTGTCAAAATCTTCTGTAGAATCAGTTGTAAAAAAAGAAAGTTGACCGTTTTTACTGCAGCTTTCTTCAATTTCAGGATGTCGCCCAAGGTAATTTTTAAGGCTTTCAGCAACTATTTCACCCTGAGATAAGATAGTCACACCTGTAGGAATTGCTTTCCTGATCTTTTCAATTAACAAGGGGTAATGGGTGCAGGCAAGTAAAATGGTATCTATCTGGCTGGATTGGCTCAAGAGATCATTTGTATTTTTTTGGATAAAATAATCAGCACCAGGGTTGTTGTATTCATTATTCTCCACCAATGGTACCCACATGGGGCATGCCTGTTGAAAGACATTAAGTTCCGGATAAAATTTTTGGATCTCTATTGGATAAGAGTTTGATATTACAGTTCCGTTTGTAGCCAGTATGCCTACGTTACCTGTTTTGGTAAACCGGCCAATTATTTCAGTAGTTGGCCGAATGACACCCAGTACCCTCTTTGATGCATCAATTTTTGGCAGATCGTTTTGCTGAATAGTACGCAATGCTTTTGCAGAGGCAGTATTACATGCAAGCACTACCAGTGAGCAGCCTTGTTCAAATAACCATTTAACACATTCCAAAGTATATTCATAAACAGTTTCAAAACTACGGGTACCATAAGGAGACCGGGCATTATCGCCAAGATATACATAATCGTACCGGGGTAGTTTAGCCGTTATTTCTTTTAACACAGTTAGTCCGCCATAACCGCTGTCAAATATGCCAATGGGCTGTTGCTTCATTTGTCAAAAATAACAAAGCCTCCCGAAGTATCGGGAGGCTTTTATAATTTTTTAAATTAATTACTTAATTGCCGGCAGGCTTGTTAGTTGCCGGGGCTGGGTCCTTAATACCCAATTTTGCTTTAACAAGAGGTAAAAGATCATCTCCAGGAGGCATTACTAAAAGCAGGCTGGTAGAGTTATCAATAACATAACCATACCCTTTTTCTTTAGCTACTGCTTTAATAGCATCCATTGCTTTTTCACGAACAGGTGCAATTTTTGTTTGTGCATACTGGTTTGCTTTGTCCTGCGCTTCCTGGTCATAGTTTTGTAAACGGGTATACAGTTTAACCAGCTCTTCTCTCCTTATCTCTTTCATTGTTGGAGAAAGCGTTAACGAGTCTTTGAAGTATTGATCTCTGCTTTTATCTGCTTCCGTTTGCAAGGTTTTTCCCTGTTGTTGCAGGGATAACTGGTATTCGTTTAATTCAGTGTTCACTTTTGCTGCTTCGGGCATTAAACCAATCAGTTCATCAGTACTGATATATCCAATTTTACTTTGTGCTGAGGCACTAAAAATACCTAACGCCATCACAGCTGCTACGATTAACTTTTTCATTGTTGTTTTAATGTTTATTGATTTAGTTGTTAATTTAGTTTGTTTTTTCTACGTTTTCGCTGCATAGCATCGCATGATTATAATTTATTTAACACCCAGGTTTCTCAACACATCTGCACTCCGGTCCAGTTTTGGGTCGGCAAAGATAACAGTAATTCCTTCACTTTTATCTAATATAAAATCATATTGTTTTTCTACTGCCAGTTTTTGAACTGCATTATAAACCCTGTCCTGAATGGGTTTTATGAGTTCCTGCCTTTTTTTAAAGAGATCTCCTTCAAAACCAAAACGCTTTTTTTGCAGGTCACGTAATTCCTTTTCTTTATTATATAATTCATCTTCTCTTTTCTTTTTTAATACTTCACTAAGCATAACCTGTTCAGCTTCATAGTCTTTAAACATTTTATCTACCAGCGCCTGCTTTTGATCTATTTCCTGTTGCCACTGTTCACTGAACTGGTCCAGCATTTTTTGTGCTGCTGCATAATCAGGGAGTTTATCTAAAATATATTTAGAATCAATAACAGCATAACGCTGAGCGGTTGCTGAAAAAGTTATTAGCAAAAGGGAGCAGGCAATAATAAGTATCTTTTTCATTGTAGTGTATTTACTAATTAACAGATTTACTTTTTTACTCCGGTTCCTGGCCTAACATAAATGTGAACTTAGCTGCACCTTTAAAACCGCTGGATTGGTTATACCTGTCAAATCCGAAACCGTAATCAAACCCTAATAAACCAAACATAGGCAGGAAGAAACGCAAACCTACACCTGCTGACCTGCGTAGTTTAAAAGGATTATAGCTTTTAAAATCATACCAACCGTTTGCAGCCTCAAAAAATGCCAATCCATAAATAGTACTGCTTGCACTTGTACTAAAAGGATAGCGAAGCTCCATGGTATATTTATTAAAAATAGTAAAGAACTGAGATGGTGTTATACCGTCAGGATTTATTTTCGGATCTGATTTATCATATACCGGGTAACCACGATGAGCTATAATATCATATCCCAACAGCGCAAAGTTATTACTTAAACCAGCATCCCCCAATTGAAAACGCTCAAATGGTGATACGGTTAATTTTTTGTTATACCTGCCAATAAAGCCATACTTGGCAGCAACTTTTAAAATAAACTGCTTATTTTTTTCTTCACCCCTGGCCGATCCTATTGGAACATACCACTCAGCATTCATACGCCATTTATGAAATTCAGGAAGTTTATAACTATTATCTGACGCAGAGGTAATACCCAAAGTTGAATAAGGTAATGTAAACTGTCCGCTCAATAAAAAATTAGACCCTCCTGTTGGGAATATTGGATTAGGTCCTGCTGAATTGCGGACCAATGCAATCTTTAAACTGATATTGGTAGATGTTCCGTTACTGATTCCCTGGAATATATTGGAATAATTACGGAGTTTGTATCGTTGAATGTTCAGCGAATAAATAAGGTTAAAATAATCATCCGGCCATTTTAATTGTTTGCCCAATGAAATATTAAAGCTGGCTGTTTTAATATAAGAGGTATCACCGCAGGTCTTGCAGTAACCTCCGAAATTATCATATGCATTAGCATACTTTGTATTGGAATAGCCAATAGTAAATGAATTACGCTTTTTGCCGCCAAGCCATGGTTCAGTAAAAGAAAAATTATATGACCTGAATGCCTTTCCGTTGGATTGGATCCTTGCACTTAATTTCTGTCCATCGCCTGATGGTAATGGATCCCAGGTAGATCGTTTGGTAATGTTTTTTATAGAAAAATTATTGAATGATACCCCCAATGTTCCCGTTAAACCAATACCGCCGCCAAAACCGGCAGAAAGTTCAAGCTGGTCAGCCGATTTTTCTTCAATACCCCAGTTAATATCAACCGTTCCATTTTCGGCATTTGGTACAACTCCCGGGTTAATTTTTTCAGGGTCAATAAAACCAAGTTGGCCAAGTTCACGTTGCGTACGTATAATATCCGAACGGCTGAATTTTTCACCAGGTATGGTTCTTAACTCCCTGCGTATTACATAGTCTTTCGTCTTTTTATTCCCTGAAATGGTAATGTTACCATAGGTAGCCTGGGGGCCTTCTCTCATCCGTATTTCAAAATCAATCGTGTCATTATATACCCTTGTTTCCACCGGATCAACCTGAAAGAACAGGTAACCATCATCCATATACAGGCTTCCAATATCAGCGCCTTCGGCAGATAGTTGCTTACCAAGACGTTTGTTCAATATCTCCAAATTGTATATGTCGCCTTTTTTTATACCCAGCAGAACATTCAGTATCGAATCGCCATACTTGGTATTACCCCGCCATACTATATCTCCAAAATAATATTGCCTTCCTTCATTTACTTTAATAAAAAGATTCAGGTTATTCAGTACATCATATATGGCTGTATCTGCAAGAATAACAGCATCTCTGTAGCCTCTTGAATTATAATAATCCAAAACGCTTTCTTTATCTTCTATATATTTTTTTTCGTTGAACTTAGCTCCACTGAAACCCCTGATGCGGAAATATGGATCAACATAATCCCTTGTTTTTGTTATAGACAAAAATCCAACATCACTGATATATTCTTTAAATGAAGGTTTTGAAACAGTATCACCAAAAGGATTTTTTATTTCGATCGGGAACAGTGTGATCCGGTTCATTTCCTTTGTTCCCTTCATCTGCTTTTTTAGCTTTGGGGCGGCAAGGGTATTATTACCACTGAAGTTTATTGAATTAACCCTTACTTTATTTCCCTTTTTTATCAAGAAGGTTAAAGCAACAGCATTCTCCATGATCGTTACTTTTTCTTCTTTCAACTGTATATCTACATTTCGGAATCCCTTGCCATAATAAAATTTACGGATGGCTTCAACAGCTGCTAATTTCATATTCTCCGTTACCACCCTGTCTCTGACCAACGCAACTTTTGGTTCAAGGTCGTCTTTTTCCCCTTTTTTAATTCCTTCAAACTTAAAACTGGCTAAACGTGGCCTTTCTGTAATATCAAACTGTATGTATAAATTTTTACCTTCTAATTTGGTGAAAGAAATTTCAATATTTGAAATAAGACTTTGCTTCCATAATTTGGCTATTGCTTTACCAAAAACATCCGTTCCGGGTATTAGCACCTTATCACCTATTGCCAAACCGGAAATTGAAATGATAAGGTTTGCATCAAAAGCTCTTGTGCCGTTTACCTTAATGTCGGCTATAATATATTCTTTAGGGGTTTTTGAATTGAATATTTCCTGTAATTCCGGATTAATAGATACTGGTGTGGTGTCACTTTGGGCCGAAACAAACTGGCTGCTAAAAAGTAAGATCGCAATAAATAAAATTCCTTTGTAAATCCTCTGCATCAATTTGTTTTTTTACGTGCGGCAAATTAAGCCCATTAATTAAAACTATTTGTTAACCTCATCCTAAATCATTCCCTAAAAAGCATGATGAATGGGGCTTTTTCTCTTTAAAAAGTGCTGTTAACCAGTTGTTTCTTCATTTTTTATCTGTTCGCCTGTTTTTCCAAAACGGCGTTCCCTGCTTTGATAATCTAATATTGCCGTATATAAATTTTCTTTCCTGAAATCTGGCCAAAGTGTGCTGGTAAAATGCAGCTCTGCATAGGCAAGCTGATACAACAAAAAGTTGCTTATCCGGTATTCTCCGCTGGTCCTTATCATCAATTCCGGGTCGGGAAAAGCTTTAGTAGTTAAGTATTGCTGTAATACATCCTGTGTAATATCATCTGCTGCAAGTTTTCCCTCTTTTACATTATTTGCAATTTGTTTAACTGCATTAACTATTTCCCAACGGCTGCTATAACTGAGTGCCATAATGAGATTAAGGCCTGTATTTACACTGGTTTCTTTTAACGCCTCTTTCAATTCGGCTTTTGCTGCATCAGGAAGCATATTCACATCGCCAATTACATGAAGTTTAATATTGTTTTTATTGAGTGTTGGTACTTCATTATGTATAGTATCTACCAATAATTCCATCAGCCCCGAAACTTCATATTCTGGCCGATCCCAATTCTCGGTACTAAATGCATACAACGTAAGATATTTGATACCCAATTCAGCTGCTCCTTCCACAATGTTTCTCACACTCTCTACACCATGCAAATGGCCATATAATCTGTCTTCTCCTTTTTCCTTTGCCCACCTGCCATTGCCATCCATAATAATGGCAATGTGACTTGGCAACCGCTGCATATCTATTTTATCTTTCAAGCTCATAAAACACTAAAAATGAGTAGTCACGCTATGAGCGTGACTTTGGTGGGCAAAAGTAATAAATTTTAGTTGTAATATGCTTTTTAGTATAAATCTTACAGCTTGAGCAGCTTTCCGGTAAATTCCTCTCCATTTACTTTCAATTTATACAGGTATATCCCTGCAGGGGCATTACTGATATTGAACTGCTTTGTATCTTTAAAACCGGCAATTTTCATCCCCTGGGCATTTGAAATAATAATTTCATTTGCGGTAAGGACAGATCCGTTTTGAAGGCAGTTAAAAATTCCGTTTGAAGGATTTGGGTATAAAACTGGGGAAACGTTCTTGCCTGGCAATACAGCAGCTTCGCTTTTACAGTTTTCTTTTGCTTTTAAAAACTTAGCATCATCGCCAACTCGTTTGGTAACGCTGCAATTACTGCCATCAGCTAAAGTAATAATAGCATCAGGGGAGCTGTAACCAGGTAATTCAACAACAGACTGATTGGAGAATGAATAGGTTTTTCCTAAATCATCTACGGTCCATTCTAGATTACCAGACTGAGATGCTGCAGTTAATTGCGTAATACAATTACCGTTCTTTTTGATAACGGAAATTGTAAAATCAGCATTACTACATGGCGCTGGTTTTGTTTGAGCATACCATAAAACATTGCTGATGTTGGAAAATATTAAACCGTAATTTCCCATTTTTGTTACCCGGCAAAATTTTCCTTTACTCTCTTCCGGTAAATCAATATAAAACAAAGCAGAATCAGTGGGGGTTACGAATCGTGCTGTTAATGTTTTACCATTGTTATCTTTTATAGCAAATGCGTTATTTATTGTTTCTGCCGAGGCAAAGCCTGCTCCGGAAGGATTGCTGTTACTAATACTGAAGTACAGCTTATTAATATCCCGGGGTATATAAAAATAGCCCGGAATAGCGGTTGAATTGTTTTGATATATTTCTGTAGCCTTACCAAAAAAGGGACCGCTTTTATAAAAAAAGTTTTTATTCGTGGTAATATCCAGGGTTACAGCTGATTTATATTTTGTAACAACAGAAAACTTATATGTTCCTGCAGAAGGTAAATTAATTGTCAGGGTTCCTGCTCCCGCATTTCTGTCAATCGAAAAATCTTTAACTATTTCCAGTGCTTTATCTGTTGACTCAACTGTAAAATTTATATATCCTTTGTCAGGCATATCAAAACGGGGCGTATAATCAATAGTAAAATTGCCTGCTGCCTGGGCATTAATAAAATATTCAATGCGGTTATAATAATCCAACCCATTTGTATAATTCAACAATACGTTTATTTTTTTAAGCGGATCAAGGCCTGCTGCAGCAAACCCATCTTTAATAAAAGATGCAGATTCAAATTTATACTCTTTAATAAGGTTGCTGTAAACAGTTTTATCATTTGCAAAATTATTATCAATTTCAGAAGCAGTAATTAAGGGAAGGTTCCCATTCTGGTAAGCTGACCCATTTGCATAATTGTATTGTTGATAAAAATTACTGGTGTTTGAATATTTATTTGAAATTGTTGCAATAAGGTAATAGCTGTTTACCAATTGCAGTTTATTTATTTTAGCCAGGTAAATACAAAGTGCTGCTGCTTTATCTGCTTTTGCTGCATTGGAACGCTGATCACCCACCCAATCATAATACATGATCATATAATGCAGGTATGCTTTTAATTCCCTTAGTCTTTCTTTTACAACCACTGGTGCAGCCTGTGTTTGCTGTTCTGCACTTGTAAGCATATTCAGATATACAGAAACTTTGTATCTGTTAGAAACACCCCCGGCCATGTTCTTACTATCTGTCCAGAATCGCAATAAATCATTAATAGTTTTACCGGCACCGGCAAACATATTATCGCAAAATTCCCTAATCGTATTATCTACAGAAATATTATCTTTTAAACTACGGTTAGCCGCCAATAAAAACGGAAGGCTGCTAAATTTGGCAGGGGAAGCTTCCCACATCAAACCCTGACTTTTTTTATCCAGCGCTATCTGCACAGTGGCCTTAAAATCGTCTAAGTAAAAAGCAGGTGTTTCTCCACTCCAGCTTGATAGATTCAGGTAATTGTATTCAGAAATATTCCGGGTTTTGTTATACCAGCGGTTCCTCAAACCGTTTGTACTGCTTATATTTTGATACACTGCAGGTACAAGTTGAATATCTAAGTTTTCATCCAAAGGTATATTTGCTGAAGGTATGTCTGCATGAGCAGAATAGGCATATAATTGAAAACGTACACCGGGGTTATTAGCCTTTATTTTTTTAGCTGTGTAATTGGCTAATGTAAATTGCTGATCACTTTCTTTTGAATAACCATTATTACTACATCCCAGGTTATCTTTTGTGTTTCCCCATTTTGCACCATCCGGAACTTCAATCCCTACATTTTTATATGCATAATTAAAATTACGGAACTGGTTTACATATAAATTTATATTACCGTGAATTATGTTTTTATAATTCAGGTAGTTTTGTTCAATTGCATTGGCCCACAATTTCATGGCATCTGTATTATTTACATCGGCCACAGATTGCCTGTTAGCTACACGTGAATTATTATAACTGGCAACATAACAGGGATTATTTTGCAAAGTAGAAAGATAGTTATTACTCATTATATCGTCTCTATGCCCTGCAAAGCGATGGGCACCGGTCATTCCATTACGGCGCTGGTATAAGGCCCAATTATGTCCATTTTCGCCAAAATAGATATCCCATCCATAACGGGAATCTTTATCCATTGCCCACACATTATGGCCGCCGGTTATGAACCAGCTGTTATATTTAAACGCAGATGAATAAACAGTGTCTGTTTTTTTAAAGGCTGAAGAAAGTGATGGGACCATTTCCCAAATAGAACCTGGCTGGTAAAATCTGAAACCCAGGTTTTGAAGGTATTGGTAAATACCAAAGCAGAGACCATTATCCTGAGAAGCTGAAAATTTTATAAAACTGGTACCATTACTCTCTACTTTACAGGCCTGGTTTTCTGTAATGGTGGAATCGTAGATCAATATTACACCTGTTAATGGCATAGTAGAATAAGACTGAGTAGTAAACTGGCTGCCGGGTAATGCTTTTTGCAAAAGCATAGCTGCATCCGCAGCAGTTGACTTCAACAGTTGTGAAGAGAGAAGCGGATAACTTACCGTTTGTGCTTTGGTACATAACGAACCAATAACACATACAGCTATAATAAAGCAGGTGCGAATGAACGCCATAGTTTAATGTTGAAATGAGAAAAACTATGGTCTCATCACAGAATGATAGGGATTTCGCTTGCGTTACTCTTTGGATAGGGAAATGAACAGGTAATTTAGGCCTGTAACAGTAGTTAAATCACAGAATGATCAGGATAGTGTTTTGTTATTCTTTGGAGGGGAAAACCGGCAGATGAATGACCTGCCATTTGGTTAGAGGATAAAAGTAGATTAAAATATCTAAACCGGAAAGTGTTTTATCCTATTTATTTTTTAATAATATGGGAACCAGGCTTTTATCAAAAAAATACAATGTTTGCAGATAAATTAGCTCAACCTTTAACAGGCTGATATTAAAATTGATAAAATAATTGTTATATTCTTATTTTTAATTAATGATGATATAAAAGGTAAATACTGATTTTTGAAATAACCGGGAAGTATTGAATTAATTCCCAACAGTTGGGCATTTATAACTACTGAGGTTATAAGTAAGGCCAATCTCTGCAATGATGTACTGGTCTCTTTGCTTACTCCACCCCCTTTGTCTACCCTCTACTCCGATAACATTATCCGGATCTAATTCATAAGACCGGTCCTGTAATAAAGCTGCAGATGATAAAGGGGTAAACCTGCTTGCTCCAATGTAAGTAGTACTCACATCATCGAGGTAATCTGTAGTTGTAAAGCGGTGTGCAATTTCAACAGAGAAATTCATTCTGTCATTAATATTGTATTTGATACCAACACCCAACGGTATACTTATAGCCAACGTATTGTATGGTTTCCTTCCCTTGTAGCCAATCAACTGGCCTTCGGTACCCAAGGTGCGTAAGAATTCTTTTTTGCCGTTCAAATAAGCATAAGGATCAAATGTAAATGCACCAACACCTAATGTGATATAAGGTGTAAAAGAATGGTACGGGTCGCCTGGAACAAATTTGAAAAAATTAAAATCACCCTGTAAAGCAATTTCCCAAACATTGGTATTAAAACTCAGGTTCCTTGTTTTCTGAAAATCATTTTTACTATATGTATCACTATAGCCCAGTTGAAGATAATGTGCACTGATGCGTAACCCTACATAATTGCCAAAAGCTTTACGGAAAAAAGCACCCAAGGCGGGTTTAGGTCGGTTTATTCCTGCCCTTGTATTAAGGTCGCCAAAGTAATGCGCTACCCCAGCAGTAATACCAAATTCTCCTTTCTGTACATATTCATAAGTCTGGGCATTTACATTAAAAGCCATTAAAATAACTACTATAAAAGCAGAGAACTTCATTTTCATAATATGCAAAATAAAGAATTGTTTTGTAAAAAACAGATTGTTTTATGTTTTATGATAAAGGCTTTGTTAATCTTACTTAAGGGTTTCTCTTTTCTACCCGTATACCAACACTCATAATATTTGCCAGGGGATTGTCCCGCATTATTTGAGAAATGCTGAAATTATAGTTACCTGCCTGTTTGAATCTCCTGGGTTGGCCATTCAGTAATTTTCTCACCTCCCAGATATCGTTCATGCCCGTACCTTCCCATCCATTAACATCATCGCCCAGTTGGAGATCGACTTTTTGTTTAATAAGGCTATCGCCGGGAGGTTGCAAACCAATATTCAGCCAGATATTATTGTATTTATATGCATCTGTGTGCCGCAATACAAGGTAAATACTATATGCAGAAATGGTATCGGTAATTACAAAATTGCCAGCGGCTGTAAAACTGCTGTTCCATTCATAATTGGGAATGACCGTGTTTTTTTCAAAAAGTTCTACCTGTTTACAGGAGGAAATGGACAACAGACAACAGGCAATTGGTAACAGGCAATTACTAAACTGAACTATACCGGTTGTATTTATTAAATTAAAAAAATGCTTTTTTTTCATTGCCAATTGCATATTGCTAATTGCTTTTCTATAACACATTTAATACCTGCTCCTTTGCCTTTTCCAGTTCGTCTTTCATTTTTACTACGCATTTTTGAATGTCGGCATCGTATGCCTTGCTGCCCGTAGTATTAATTTCACGGCCAATCTCCTGAAGAATAAATGATAATTTTTTCCCCTTCCCTTCTTCCGGTTCCTGTAAAATAGACTTAAAATATTCGCAATGCTGGCGAAGCCTGATCTGTTCTTCATGAATATCTATCTTCTCCATGTAATAAATAAGTTCCTGTTCCATCCGGTTATTATCAATATTCTCTTTGCCCACATTTTTTTCAAGCAATTGATTTATTTCATCCTTGATGCGTTTTTTACGATTGGGTTCCAGTTTTAAAATAGCCTCTTCCTGTTCATTAATATTGGTGATCCGCTTGATAAGATCTTTTTCCAATGAAGAACCCTCTTCTGCCCTGTGCAGGTTCAGATCATTTAAAGCACCCAGTAAAACTTTACTGAATTCTGCATAGTCGGGTTCACTTAACACATCGTTTGTGGGTGTTACTACTTCCGGTAATCTTAATAAAGCACTCAATACCGAGTTGGTATCAATATTCAATTCACCGGCAAGTTTTTCTATCTGGTTGTAATAGGCTTTTATTAAATCGGTATTTATATTAACAGGTTTTGAAGTGCCGTTTTGCTTGATGTTAACTGTACAATCAATGGTACCCCTTATTAATTGTTCCTGCAGTGTATTCCTGATCTCAAATTCATAGGGCCTGAGCAATGGAGGTAATTTAAGCTGGAGTTCGAATTGTTTTCCATTAAGTGCTTTTATTTCTACTAAAAAAGTTTTTTCATTTACTGTTTGTTCCGCTCTTCCAAAACCTGTCATTGATTTAAGCATGTGTATAATTATTTAGGCTGCAAGTTACAGGATAAAATTATGAGTTGATGGCCGGATATTCTTCAAAAGGCCGGAGTCCCATAATACGTTCCGGTTTATCCAAAGGTAAAAATCCAAATTGTGCATACAAACCATGTGCATCTTTTGTGGCCAGCATCCACCTGCGTAATCCCTGCAGATCCGGATGTATCATTATTGTTTCCATCAGCCATTTACTTAAACCTTTGCCCCGGTATTCTTCTAAAATAAAAACATCGGCTATATAACCAAACGTTGCATGATCTGTAACTACTCTTGCGAAGCCGATCTGAATATTGTTTTTATACAAACCAAAACAACAGGAGCCTTTGATACTTTTCTTAACAACCTTTATCGGAATATTTTTAGCCCAATAACTTTCTTTGCCCAGGTAATTATGAATAACAGCAATATCCAGTTTTGTTTTATCTGTACTGATGAGAAAATCATTTTTTTCTTCTTCGTAAATTTTCATTTCCAGGAATTAATAATTTAGAAAATAAGGCATAATAAAAATAATAAAGCCCGGCTTTTGATTGCCGAGCTTTGCTATATAGACGGGTTAGTAAGTACCGGGAACCAAATTCCCTACACAATATTAAAAATAATTTCTCCTAACCAAAAAATATTTTTGAAAAATTTTATTAACATTTTTTTTTATGCTGTGGATAAGGCGAACCTGATTTTATTGTTTGCAACAACAGAATGAACTCAATAACGCTGAAGAAAATTTTTCTACTTATCCTGGTATAAAATAATTATCGGCTGAAAGTATTGAATTTACTGGCATTGCAGAATATTCTCCTTTTTATGTTTTTATTTTTTTAATACCCATTATAACATTCCACATTCATTGCTTCTTTTCATTTACGCTTCTTTTTTGATGATTTCTAACATAAAAAGTAAAAGAAAATATTTTGGGGTTACCGAAGAAATATGGCCTGTTTTTTAGTTTTTTGTATAAATCCGGGTAAATGCAAAGCATTGTACCTTTGATCAAATTTTAGATTATGCAATTCCCCTCTCCTGTTTCCCTGCAATGGATCGCTGAATTTATCAATGCAAAATTAATTGGTAACAGCAATGAACCGGCAACCGGCATCAATGAAATTCATAAAGTTGAAAAAGGCGATCTTGTATTTGTTGATCATCCTAAATATTATGATAAATGCCTGAACAGCGATGCCAGTTTTATCATCATCAACAAAGAAACAAATGTGCCTGAAGGGAAAGCTTTATTAATTGTCGAAAATCCTTTTGAAGCGTATTGCAAAATTGTAAATCATTTTCGTCCGTTTGAACCGGCCGCAAAAATGATAAGTGATTCTGCTGTTATCGGTGAAGGGACTTTTATTTATCCCGGTGCATTTATCGGCAATCATGTACGTATTGGTAAAAACTGTATCATTCATCCAAACACAAGTATTATGGACCACTGCATCCTGGGCGATAATGTAATTATACAGGCAGGTACCGTTATTGGAAGCGACGCTTTTTATTACAATACAAAGAAGGACCGTGAACTATGGTACAAAAAGATGCCCAGCTGCGGCCGGGTAATTATTGAAGATGATGTGGAGATTGGCGCAGGTTGTACGATTGACAGAGGAGTAAGTCACGATAGTATAATTGGCAGAGGAACCAAGATGGATAATATGGTTCACATAGGACATGATACGGTGACCGGAAAAAATTGTCTTATGGCAGGGCAGGTTGGCATTGCAGGTGTGGTAACGCTTGAAGATGGCGTTACACTTTGGGGACAGGTTGGTGTAAGTAAAACATTAACGATAGGAGCCAACGCTGTTATATATGCACAAAGCGGAGTTATGAGAGACACTGAAGGTGGAAAAGTTTATTTTGGCAGCCCGATTGAAGACGCCAAAGAAAAAATGAAAGAACTGGTATGGATCAAAAGGATACCACAGTTATGGGAAAAAGTGATGGGAAAATAATAATACATCAATTTAAACTGAAATTATAGGGCAGCATATCTGCTACTTTTTCCCAGGCAAGGTATTGATTGACGGTAAAATCTTTTTGCTCATAATAATAGCCGTTCTGTTCAATTACAATATACTCTTTAGGAACAAACGAGAAAACGGATAACTGGAATTTACCAGGCTGATCGGGATTGGCAGACTGGTAGTTTTGTTCAGGTTCTTCGTTTTTATAAATTACTACTACTTCTGTTTGATTGGGCCAGGCCATAACCAATTGTGTGCTGTCATCTTTTTCATAATTTAACCCGCCATAAAAATTTTTAACCGGAATTGCCATCTCTTTTTCATTAACGGTTATCAAAAACTGTATCTCAAATCCTTCCTCTTTTAGTTTTTTATTATACAGGCTTCGCATGAAATGCAGGATGGACCCATTATAGGCAACTAACCGGGCTGCATTCCATTTTGCCCTTTGTGCTGCATTATCCGTTTGCATTTCTTCAAATAAAGGAGACCCCGTGTACTGGCTTACCTGTGTATTATACTCATGTGTAAATGAATCCAGTTCATATTTTATGGTATAACCCAATGCGTCATTTACAATTTCCAGCGGGGCTGTTGCCAGTATTTTCAGGCGGTTTGTTCTTCTGTAGTAATAGAACTTGAGTACTTCCTTATTTTTTATGGTACAGTATTTACTATTGGCAGTTTTACCTATAAAATTTTCCAGAAAGAATTCTCCATACTTTGCCAGTCCGTCGGCCACTTCAGAAGTAGACCTCACAACAACATCTTCCAGTGATTTTTCTTTTTGCTTCAGCTCTATCACCATATCATTATTACCGGCATCGGCTGTTGAAATTCTTTTTGTTTCTGTCTGGTAGCCGGTATAGGTTACCACCAGGTCATAACCCCCGTGGGGTAATTCTAAACGGAAACTGCCATCAGCAGCAGTAGCAGTACCAATTGTTGTATTTTCTGCAAACACTGAGGCAGCCTGCATGGGAAGTCTGGTAGAGGCATCAATAATCTTTCCGCTGATAAAATAATTCGACTGGGAGAGAACAGCCGCGAAAGTAAAAATCAAACACAAAGAAGCAATAATTTTTTTCATTTACTATTTTTTTGCAGTGACTACATAACACTAATCATGCGAATGTAAATTACCTGCTGTTAATTTTTTGTTGTAATACTGTACAGGTGTCAATGATCGTATCTTCAATTTTCCGGTAAGTAAATCCCGGTAAATATTTTTTTAGTTTGTTATTATCAAAATTAACTTTTGCCATAGCTGTTTTAGCTATTTCTTTTGTGATCAGTGGATCTTTACCACTAAAAAGATTTTTTATCGCTTCCCACCGCCAGACAATTTTTGTCATAAAAGCTGTGGCTTCCCTACGTGGTTGTTTCTTTCCAAATGCATTTGCCATTAAATTAATAATATCACGGTAATTCCTGTTTTCGGCACTAAGAATAAAACGTTCTGCTGTAACATGGCTGTTCATTAATTGTATCATGGCTTCAGCCACATCACGTACATCTACAAAACCCGAGATACCTTTTGTATACCAGGGAAATTCATCATATGCATTTTTAAAAAGTTTAGATGATCCGTTGTTCCAGTCACCCGGCCCCAACATGATGACAGGGTTAACAATAACTGCATCCAATCCCTCACCAATACCACGCCAAACCTGCATTTCAGCCAGGTATTTACTTTGCCCGTAGTTACTGTTACTGGTTTCCTCTGTCCAGTTCATGGTTTCATTAACAGGCACATCCTCCCTTATTCTTCCCAATGCGGCAACAGAACTCACATAAACCATTTTTTTAACTCCCGCATCCAATGCCGCATTTACTATATTGGCTGTGCCCTCAATGTTTATCTTAAACATTTCCTGCTTTCGCCCTGGATTAAAAGTTACAATAGCTGCGCAATGATAAACCTGTTCTATTCCTTTCATCACTTCTTCCAAGCCAATTACATCTAATATATTGCATTGTAACTGCTGAAGATTGCCTGACTTAAAATCACTAAATGGGGTTTTATTATAGATGGCTCTTACCTGCTTACCTGCTGCAAGCAGATGTGTAATTAATTCAGTGCCTAATAATCCTGCACCACCGGTTACCAATATCATTTGTATAAATTTTTACAAAGATAGAATAATGAATTGCTGAATAATTAACCGAATAAAGCAGCAACGGCTTTCGCTCCCATATAGGCCATTGCAATTACCACTATCCAGCCGGCTATAGAAAGCCAGTAAGGATGCTTATAAAAACCGGTAATATTTTTTTTATGTGCTGCATATAAAATAAGGCTTAAGGCAAATGGCAGTATCAATCCATTAACAGCGCCGGCCATCACCAATATTTTTACCGGTTGTCCCACCAATAAAAAAATAATGGTAGAAAAAATGATGAATGAAATAATGATCGTTCTGAAATTTTTTGTTACAGAAGAATGCAGCAGTTTTGCAAATGTTACCGAAGTAAATGCTGAACCCACCACAGAAGTAATAGCAGCGCTCCACAATACCAATCCGAATATTTTATATCCCAATTGCCCTGCAGCACTTTCAAATACAGTGGCAGCCGGGTTTTTCGGATCCAAAGAAATACCCTGCCATACAATACCCAATGCAGCAATAAATAAAATAATACGCATCAATGAAGCTAACAATATTGCTGAAACAGCTCCTTCTGATACCTGTTTTATATTTTCTTCGCCACTTACACCGGCTTCAAGCAAACGATGAGCACCGGCAAAACTGATATAACCACCCACTGTTCCGCCTACAATAGTGAGAATGACCGTTTCATTTATTTTATCAGGTACAAATGTTTTAAGTATAGCTTGGCCAAGCGGTGGGTGCGATTGAAATGCTACATACAATGTCAATCCGATCATGATGAAACCAAGCAGTTTTGCAAAATTATCCATTGCCTTACCGGCTTCTTTAAAAATAAAAATGGCAATAGCAATGACACAACTGATAACTGCACCTGTTTGTACATTGCAACCTGTAAGAACATTTAATCCAAGCCCTGCACCGGCAATATTGCCGATATTAAATGCAATACCCCCCAGGATAATTAAAACCGATAACACATAACCCGTTCCGGGTAAAACTTTATTGGCCAGGTCCTGTGCATACAGTTTGCTCACACTTACCATGCGCCAGATATTAAGCTGTGCACCAATATCCATCAATATTGAAATGAGTATTACAAACCCAAAACTTGCTTTTAATTCAGCGGTAAACTTGGTAGTTTGGGTAATAAAGCCGGGGCCAATGGCCGAAGTAGCCATTAGAAAAGCTGCACCCAATAAAGGCCCCGAAAGAAAGGACTTATTCTTCATGTAAATATTGATGAATGGCTTTAGCAAACTCAACGGCATTTTTACCATCGCCGTGAATACAAATGGTATCTGCCTTTACAATTATATCTTCACCGGTAACTGCTGTCACTTTATTTTCTTTTACAAATTTTATTACCTGCTTTATGGCATCATCTGCATTACTCAACAATGCATTTGGTAAAGACCTTGGCGTTAATGCTCCGTCAGCCTGGTAGGTCCTGTCGGCAAAAACTTCATTGGCTGTTTGCAGGCCAAGGCAATTTGCTTCAGTTATCATTACAGAACCTGACAATCCATAATAAATAAGTGACGCATCAAAATCTTTCACCGCCTGCGCAATTGTTTTTGCCAATGCAGCATCCTTTGCAGCCATATTATATAAAGCGCCATGAGGCTTTACATGATGCAACTTTCCCCCACAGCGAAACGTGATGCTATTGATCAGCGCAAGTTGTGCTATGACCAAATCATATATAGCTGAAGCAGGCAATTGCATTTCTGTACGTCCAAAGTTTTCCCTGTCCAAAAAAGAAGGATGGGCACCTATATGTACATTATGCTTTAAACAAAGTTCAATTACTTTTTGCATAGTGTCCTCATCGCCGGCATGGTAACCACAGGCAATATTGGCAGAGTTAATAAAAGGCATCAACAACTCTTCATTGCCAATACCTTCTCCCATATCGCAGTTAATATCTATCAAGCCTGGAAATATTTTTCAAAATTAAGATGACATCCGGTTTTTATTTCTGTTAGTGTTTGCATCATTGAAATTAAAGCAGCTTCAGCTTCATTTAATCCTATAAGTATAAAATTTATCGTTTGCCCGGGGCTAAGTTGCGAAAGCTTTGGCAAGTCGGCTTTTATTACTGAGGCAATGCGTGGGTAACCACCGGTGGTTTGATGATCTGCCATTAATACAATTAAATTGCCATCTGGCAATAGCTGCACAGTTCCTGCATCAACTGCTGAAGAAATAATTTCTGTTGGTTGCAGTAACGAAAGCGGTTCGCCACTCAATCTATAACCCATCCTGTCGCTTTGATTGGTAATACTAAAATCAGCTTTCTCTAAATTTTCTTTTGATAATTCATTCAGCAATTCCCATTCAACTCCGGCTATACAACGAATAGTATTTGATGGCAGGTAAATTTTATCTGTTTCATTTTTCGAAATATGCCAGGGCAAAATTTTGTCTTCGGCCAGCGAAAAATCCTTTGCTTTAAAACCAACCACATCATCTTTTTGCAGGGGCCTTCCCAAATGACCACCAGCCATAACTTTTGTATGCGTACTATAGCTACCTAACCATTTATCTGACTGCCATCCTCCATGCACCGCCATATATGTTTTTGAACCGAAAACGGGCTGTTTAAATTTCAACACCGAATCTTTTTTTACAAAAAAAGGGCGCCACAATGATGCGGTTATATTATTTACTGTTGCAGAAAGATCGGCTCCTGTTAAACTGATCAGCACATTTTGTAAAAATAAAATTTCAGGTGCAGGAAAATTTATCTCAAGTACAGCAGCTTCATTATTACCCACAAGGAAATTGGAAACATGCATTGCGAAAATATCCATAGCGCCACCCGGGCTAATACCAATATTACGAAAGCCCTGCCGGCCGGCATCCTGCAATGTGCACATTACTCCCTGCTTGATGATCTTAATACTCATTCTGCTTTTCAAATTCTTCTTTACTGATGGAAATAAATTTTACATTGTCACCTGCCTTAAAAAAGCAGGGGTTCATTTTTTCTTTATCAAAAATTTTTAATGGTGTTTGCCCAAGTAATTGCCATCCTCCGGGTGATGAAAAAGGATAAATGCCTGTTTGAAAACCGGCAATACCAACACTTCCGGCAGGCACTTGTGTACGTGGCGATGATTTGCGTGGCGTAGCAATACGTTCATCAAGTTTACCCATGTAGGCAAAGCCGGGTTGAAATCCTATCATAAAGACCCTGTATGTTTTTTCAGTATGGATATCAACCAGTTTTTCGATGGTGATTTCATGTTGCTTTGCCACTTCATCCATATCATCACCATTATAATAAACGGGTACAGTAATGACAGTGCCTTCATTTTGTATAACATTATCCCCAAGACAGGCTATCAACTTTTCCGTATGTTCTTTCACAACATCAAATGCCGGTCTTACTGAAGGGTTATATTTTTTTACGGCAACCGCGTCATAAAATATGGCCAGTGATGAATAAGCCGGTACAGTTTCAGCAAAACCCCGAAAAAAACTTTCGGCAAATGCCCGCTGTAATGCAATTACTTTTTCATTAGTGGTTTTATCGATGATATTGCCGAAGCTAACCAGCAAAGCAGTTTCGTTAAGGGCCGATATGGTATAGGGAAGTGAGGGAATAAATCTTATTTTTAAAGACCAAAAGTAAACAAGATGCCGGGTAAAAAAATTTTCTTTCTTTATGTTACTCTTATCTTTTCATTCATTTGTGAAGCACAGGAACTGCACTATGAAAAACGCAACGGGCAAATAGTACTTACGCCAACCGGTGCGGCTCATTTTGCCAAACTGCCGCTGCGCTGTGCCGAAAAGGAATTTCCTTATAAGACCGGTATCACATTCGGCGACTCTTCACTAACCACTGCACCCAAAAATTATCACCCTGCTTTTTTTGGCTGCTTTGACTGGCACAGCAGTGTACACGGACACTGGATGCTGGTTAGGCTGCTTAAATTATTTCCAGGTATTCCGGAAGCAGCACAAATACGCCAACTCTTCAATAAACATTTCACTGCTGAAAATATCAACCAGGAAATACTCATCTTCAGATCAAAAGAAAATAAAAGTTTTGAACGCACTTATGGATGGGCCTGGCTGCTGCAACTGCAGGATGAACTGTTGAGCTGGAATGATGCAGATGCAAAAAAATGGGCAACCGCCTTACAACCCCTGGCTACCGAACTTTCCAAACTTACCGCTATATATTTAGATAAGCTTGTTTATCCCATCAGGGTTGGTGAGCACTCCAATCTTGCCTTTGGACTGAGTATGATGTATGATTACGCACTTAATCAAAAGGACGGGACATTATCAAATGCCATTGCAAATGCGGTATTTCGTTTTTATCTAAATGACAAAGGTTGTCCTTTCAGCTGGGAGCCGGGTGGCAGTGATTTTTTAAGCCCCTGTTTAGAAGAAGCAGACCTGATGAGAAAGGTTTTACCTAAAACTGAATTTACAAACTGGTTAAAAAAATTTATGCCGCAATTGTTTGATAAAAATTTAAAAATAGAAACCGGCAAAGTAAAAGACCGCACCGATGGAAAATTAGTTCACCTGGATGGATTGAACTTAAGCAGGGCCTGGTGCCTGAAAGGGATTGCTGCAACTATAAACAACAAACATCTTCTTGACCTTGCCAATGAACATTTGGAAGCTGCACTGCCCCAGGTTGCCAGCGGCAATTATGAAGGAGAACATTGGCTGGCATCTTTTGCTGTGTATGCGCTAACCGGGAAATAAGGCTTATCAATTATAATTATAAAATCCTTTTCCCGTCTTCTTTCCCAACTCTCCCTTCGTTACTTTATCAATTTGTACAGGTGATGGTTTAAAGCGTTCTGCTTTATTACAGGCATCATATAAGGATTGGGAAACGGCCAGGTTCACATCCATGCCGATCAGGTCCATTAAACGGAATGGTCCCATTTTAAAACCTGTTGCTTCCATAACTTCATCCACATTTTCAAAAGTTGCCACACCTGTTTCAACAAGCTTCATCGCTTCTAAATAATAATGGCGGGCCACCCGGTTCACAATAAAGCCCGGGGCATCTTTGCACATCACGGGTGTTTTATTCATCTGTAAACACAAGTCATAAATGGCCTGTGCAACTGTATCTGAGGTTTGTTCCCCTTTAACTACTTCCACCAGCTTCATCAAATTAGCAGGATTAAAGAAATGCATACCCACTACTCTTTGTGAATGAACAATTTTAGATTGTATCTCTGAAACTGATAATGAAGATGTATTGGTAGCAAAGATCACTTCAGCATGGTTTACTTCGGCAAGCTGGTTAAAGATGGCAACCTTGGCATCTACTTTTTCTACAATGGCTTCAATGATAACATCGGCCAGGCAATCGTTGGTATCAGTAATGAATTGGATACGGCTGTAAATAGTTTCTTTTTCCCCGGCAGAAATTTTTTGCTTATCCAATAAGAACTGCAGGTTTTTTTGAATAGATTTTTGTGCCTTTTCTAAAATATCTTTATTGATATCGAATAACAAAGTATAAATACCGCTTTGTGCAGAAGCCAGCGCTATACCGCTACCCATGGTACCGGCGCCAATAATACAAATACTATTTATCATAAATGACTGGCTGCTTTTGGTTTTAAGTAAAGGTATCATTTCTTACTAGTTTTTAAAGAGAAGTATCTAATAAATAAAAATGCATTATTGTTCTTACATGAACAATAATGCATCAGCAATAATAATAAATTTATTTGCCCGCTGCCTCTTTTTTTGCTTCTTCCTTCATTTTATCATTGGCCGTAATGGCAAACTCTACCCGCCTGTTTTCTGCCCTGTTGGCATCACCTGTATTTTCAACTTTTGGTTGTGATTCTCCATACCATTTTATGGTAAGCCTGGATGATGCAATACCATCATTTTTTAAATAGTTGCCAACAGTCTCTGCCCTTCTTTCAGACAATGAAAGATTGTAACTATCGCTTCCTTTATCATCAGTATGTCCTTCCACCAAAACATTTGTTTCGCCATATTCATTAAATATTTTCACCAGTTTACCCAATGCCAGTTTAGAATTTGACGTTAATGCTGATTTGTCAAAATCAAAATAAACACCCATTTTAGAGCCATCCGGATTTTTTTCGTTGAAAGTCACAATAATTCCTTCGCCTACTCTTTGTACTTCGGCACCGGGTATCTCTCTCTTGATCTTTTCTGCCTGGCGATCCATTTTGTTACCAATGATACCACCGGCAACACCGCCAACCACGCCCCCGATTATAGCGCCCAGGATCGTATTACCTTTACCAACATTATTGCCAATGATACCGCCAATTACAGCACCGCCTGCCGTACCAATTGCTACACCCCGCTGCGTTTTATTTGTTTTTTTTACGGTACTGCAACTTGATATCATCAACATGATCATTCCTGTTGTTAAAAGAAATTTACCTGTTCTGTTTTTCATAAATTAAACTTTAGTATTGTTAAAAATTATTTTCGTGTAAAATTGTAAATAACCACAGCTGGTTTGCCTGCAAATGTTATGTCAGATTTTAATTTCATCAGTTTGTTATCAAGCTGAGCAACCGTTAACCTGAAACCTGCTCCATCATCCATTGCATTCTTCCTGTCATCGAGCCGTTTAAACTGGAATTCCTTTGCACCCTCTTTTGGTTCATAAACAGACCAGCGTATAAACCGCTTAATGGAGGGGCATTCTTTATAGGCATCAACTATGGTATAGCTTCCCATACTGTTATTAGCAATAAAATTCCATTCACTTCCTATAAAGCATCCAAATTCTGCCTCATTAAATATTTTTGTTTTTACCACGCCTGTAATTCCTTCGGTGGTAATGGTCTGAAGGACCCAATTGCCATTAATATTTCTTTTCATGGAACGGGCTTCTTTTGATACAGAACAGGCATTGAAAGAGATCGCAAATAATATAATGATTAAACTGCTGTTTAAAAATTTCATCTTGTTAGTTTTTAAATTTTACAGGAATGCGTTAAGCTGATTCGCTTAAATCTATGCAGACAATTATGATGCCAAAAAGATTTTAGAGAAGGCAGACAATATGAATCAAAACAAGGCCTGGTAAGGGTATACTATGACCTCAGGAGAAAAACTTACATAATTCACATATGAAGAAATTACACGGCACCGGTAAACTGATCCAAAAACCTCACATCATTTTCACTGAACAGGCGCAGGTCTTTTATTTGGTATTTAAGCATGGTTATTCTTTCGATACCCATACCAAAAGCAAAGCCGGTATATTTATTACTGTCAATACCACAGTTGTCTAAAACATTCGGGTGCACCATGCCGCAACCTAAAATTTCAACCCATCCTGTTTTTTTACAAACGCTGCAACCCTCGCCGCCACAGATAAGGCAACTGATATCCATCTCGGCACTGGGCTCAGTAAAAGGAAAATAACTGGGGCGGAAACGGATCTTTACTGTTTCGCCAAACATTTCCTGCACAAAAAAGTAGAGGGTTTGTTTCAGGTCGGCAAAAGAAACATTCTCTGCAATGTATAATCCTTCCACCTGATGAAAAAAACAATGTGCCCTTGCACTGATTGTTTCATTGCGGTAAACCCGGCCGGGGCAGATGATGCGGATGGGTAGTTTTCCTTTTTCCATTTCACGTACCTGTACACTGGATGTATGCGTACGTAATAACCAATCCGGGTTTTGAGAAATATAAAACGTGTCCTGCATATCACGGGCAGGATGGTTCTCTGGTAAATTAAGTGCGGTAAAATTATGAAAGTCATCTTCTATCTCCGGCCCTTCGGCCACTGCAAAACCAAGCCTTTGAAAAATAGAAATGATCCTGTTCTTAACCAAACTGATCGGGTGACGGCTGCCCAATGGCATAGGGTCCCCGGGTAAGCTAAGGTCAATATCGTTGGCTGTTTTTTGTCCACGGGACCCTGTGGGTTGGCCGTTAGCTGTATGTGATTTTAACTCTTCGTATTTTGCTTCGGTAAAGAGTTTGAATTCGTTTAGTAATTGCCCGGCTTCTTTTTTATTTTCAGCTGTCACATTCTTCATTTCACCCATGATGGCTTTTACAATTCCTTTTGTACCGAGATACTTAATGCGGAAAGTTTCTGCATCGCCGTCATTATATGACGAAATTTCATTTTTTAACCCTTTTATCTGCTCTAACAACTGTTCCATGGGGCAAAGATAAGGAACTTGTGAACCCGGGAATACATACCAAACAGCAAGAAATAACGTTTTTTTATACCATAAATCTTTAATTTTAGCTTCTAAATTTAATAACATGGAATTATTTAAATCTGGCAATCCTGCTCTATCGGAAAAGAGATTCAAGGATACCGTACTTGATGATGTGGTGATCCACGAAAATGCGATGACTGTAAAGGGTACTTTGCAAAAATTCGGTTTTTTATTTTTGATGGTGATGGGCACCGCCTTTTACTCCTGGAAAGAATATGCAGGTGGTGGTAATGTGCAATCACTTATATATATTGGCGCATTTGGCGGATTGGGTGTTGCTATTTTAATGATGTTTAAAAAAGAATGGGCTCCATGGCTTGCACCGGCATATGCCCTGCTGGAGGGCTTATTTGTTGGCGCTATATCAGCCTATTATAATTTTGCTTTTGCCGAAGTAGCACCCGGTATTGTTATCAATGCAGTAGGTTTAACTTTCGGAACCGCTATTGCTATGTATTTGCTGTATAGTTTTAAGATCATAAAAGCAACTGCAAAATTTAAAGCCATCGTTGTAACAGCTACTGCAGGCATTGCCATTTTTTATCTTATTACCTGGATACTTGGTTTTTTTGGAATACAGATACCTTTTCTGCATGAAGGCAGTGCATTGGGCATTGGCTTCTCTGTTTTTGTAGTAGCCCTGGCCGCACTGAATTTGATCCTGGATTTTGATATGATTGAACGTGGTGCCGAACTTGGCGCTCCAAAATATATGGAATGGTATGGCGCATTTGGTTTACTGGTAACTATAGTTTGGTTATACCTGGAGATACTTCGCCTGTTATCCAAGATCAGTAAAAAATAAATCTAACTCAATTATAAAAAGCTGTCTCGCCTTGGGCGAGACGGCTTTTTATTTTAGCTCTTTCAATAACTCTCTTACTTTACCTGCAATAATATCTCTAACCTCATTAAATTGTTTTGGTTCCATATTTTTCGGATCCGGTATTTGCCAGTCTATAAATTGTTTTGCCGGCATCCAGGGGCAGGCATCTCCGCAACCCATAGTAACCACTGCATCAAAAGGCGCATACTGTTTTACTTCTTCTAAACTTTTACTGTCATGCTTACTTAGATCGTAGCCCAGTTCTTTCATAGCGGTAATCGCTTTGGGGTTTACAATGCCACTGGGTTTACTGCCGGCGCTGTAAGCCTCTACATTTTTTCCGTCAATCATTTTTGCAAATGCCTGGCTCATTTGTGAGCGGTTGCTGTTTTCAATACAGACAAAAAGTATTTTCTTTTTCATATCCTTTGGTAAAGCTTTGGCAAAGTTTATTTATATACGTTTCTTCATTACCACAGCAGATGAAGGGCATAGTGCTGAGAACTGTTCTGTTTGCTTTATGAATTCTGGTGCTGTTATCCTGTCAATCGCACAATACCCCTGCCGGTCAAAAAAATCTTTTGCCGTATGGGTAATCAGGTACATACAACTGATCCCGCTGTCCTTTGCAAACTTTTCTATCTGTTCAGCAAGTGTTTTTCCATAGCCTTTTCCCTGCACTTCTTTTACCACACTTACGCTGCGTAAGAGAGCGCAATCATCAAAGATGTCGAGCCCCGCAGTACCGATCATCTTTTCTTCATCCATCAACAGGTACAGCAATGTATCTTCCGTTATATCCGAAACAGGTAATTTCTGCTGTTTCAATAAAGAGATGGCATCCTGTCTTTCTTTTTCACTTACTGAAATTTTTAAAACAGCTGATCGTGATATTTCTGTTGTCATATTTTTTATTTTAATTAATCAAAGGTTAAGGTTGGCAACTTTTACTGGTTACCAACCTTAATTTTAAATTAGCAGCAACCCCAATCGGTGATATCGCCGCAGCATCCGCTATTTGTTGTACAACTACCCGGATCTTTCTGATTTGTGTTCATGGCTTTACTTTTTATGGCCTCACCCCAACCCCTCTCCAAAGGAGAGGGAACCCGGAGTTGGTAGTTTTTAATTTATTGTTCTCTTATTCTACAAAATACAATCTTCGCTTCCATCTCCTCCTTGTCCTCCCCCTTGGGGGGAGATAGCGGGGGCCTTAGCAACATCCGCTCCCGGGTTCGCAACAATTCCTGTCGTCCTTGGCAGGCTTTTCAGCATAAACTGTAATGCTGGTAATTTTTGTTTTTCCATTTTTATATTCAGCAATTTCATCTGCACTTAAATAATTGGCTAAAATATTATCGGGTATAACGATGGCTTTATCTTTTTGCAAAACCACATTTTTAAATCCTGCTTCCGATATCATTTCGAGGTAAACCTGTTTTTGTATGGCCCCGCTTACACAGCCAGCATACAATTCAGCCACTTCTTTCCATTTGTCAGGCAGGTTGCCTTCAAGTACAATATCCGATATAGAAAAATGGCCTCCGGGTTTCAGCACTCTGAAAATTTCGCTGATCACCTTCTGCTTGTTTGGCACCAGGTTCAATACACAGTTGCTTACAATAACATTGGCATAGTTTGAGGTAACAGGCATATCATCAATATCGCCCAACCTGAACTCCACGTTATTGAAATTTAATTTTCCGGCATTGGCCCTTGCTTTGGCAATCATAGCTTCTGTAAAATCAATGCCCAGCACTTTTCCGTTTTCACCCACTAACTTTCTTGCAATAAAGGCATCATTTCCGGCACCGCTACCCAGGTCAATGACCGTGTCGCCGGTTTTAATTTTTGCAAATTCTGTGGGTAATCCGCAACCAAGGCCTAAGTCAGCATCGGGATTATATCCATCCAGTTTTGTATAATCATCGGCCATAATGTTATATACTTCATCACCACAGCAGGACGATGTAGCACCACAACATGAAGTGGCGTTTTGTGTTTGGCTTTGTTCCGCAATGGCGGTATACTTTTCTTTTACCAGCTCTTTAATTTGAGATTCGTTGTTCATGTCTTTACTTTTATGGTTTAAAATTGATTTAGCAACAGGCTTTTTCGTTTTGTACTTTCATTTTATTAAATAAGAAACTGAATTCTCCCATGAATTTGTCAAAAGCTTTCCAGTTGATACAGTAGCAGCTCCTGGGGCCGTCAATATTTCCGTCGATCAGCCCGGCGTTCTTTAATTCTTTCAAATGCTGCGACACCGTAGATTGAGAAAGTGGTAATACATTCACTATCTCTCCGCAAATGCATTCATTGCGCTGGGCCAGTAATTTCAGGATGGCAATACGTGCCGGGTGAGCCAGTGCCTTAGCAAAGGCCGCCAGGTCCTGTTCTTTTTGGGTGAATTCTTCTTTTTTGTGAATAGCCATATTTTTATCTTATATCGCAAATATACGATAAAGAAATTGAGACCGCCAAATTTTTTTAATAAAAAATGTCCGGCCGCTTACAAATAACCCCTTAGGGTTAGTAGCCTCAGCTGTATTTTTGGCAATTTTGTGTGTTACCGGATAGTAAATAAACCGGAAGTATGCCATATTTTTAAGTATGAAATACCTGGCCTTATATATTGCCATCATCTATTGCCCCGGGGCATATGGCCAGTCTAAAACCACAGTATTACGCTATGAAGACAGCCTGGCGGTAAAACAATACCTCATCCGGAGCAAAGAGGTCTCTGAAAAAAATTCAAGCGCTGCTTTCTCCTTGGTAAATAAAGCATTGGCCCTTTCTGAAAATATCAATTATGTACCTGGCATGGCTGCCAGTGAAACAGAACTTGGCTTCTTATACTTTCGTACAAAAGCTTATACCGATGCGTTAACTCATTTTGAAAAAGCAAAGCCTCTCTTACAAAAATTAAATGACGAACTCTCCCTTGGAATAATATACAAGGCAATGGGAGATATTTATTCGGCACAAAGTTATTTTCGCCAGTCGTTTGACAATTACAGGGATGCTGCCCAGCTTCTGCGAAAGACAGGCCAGTTGAAATTGCTGAATGAATGCCAGGATGCGATGGGAAATATAACGCTCGACTTTGGACAATCCAGGGGCGCCATTGCTTACTTTAAGCGCTCACTAAATGTAAAGGCAAGCCTGAATGATGCACAAGGCATCATTATTATTACGGGCAAACTTTCTAAAATTTATTTTTCCTTAAGGCAATATGACAGCTCGCTTTATTTTGCAAGAGAAGTGCAACGGCTGGCTAAAGATGATATAGAGGCCTCCGCTGATGCTGTTATTGATGAATTCATTGCGCTTTCTTTTTCAGGAAAATTGAATGAAGCGGCTGATGCAAAAAAATTAGCAGAGAAGCTGGTGGCGCAACAAAATAACCTCTCCAACAAAATGAAACTGTTGGCAGCCACTTCTAATTATTACCTGGCTTTAAATGACAAAGAGCGATCAGATAAATATTTTGATTCGGCAGCGGCCATGATAGAAAGATCACATAGTCCCGAACTGGCGATAACCGGCCTGAGCATGCTGGCTGAAATGAACAGCTTGCATGAAGATTATAAAACGGCTTACCGGATGGCAAAGCTCATGGACAGGTATAAGGATATCTTCAGAAATGAAAATATGGAAAGGATCAGCGCTGAAATAAAAAATACAGCAGAGGCCAGTTTAAAAGAAAGAGAGATCGAATACCTGAACCTGGCCAATAAATTAAAAGAAGAGCAGTTAAGTATAGAGGAGCTGAAACGCCTTGCACTTTTGAGAGAAAATATTCTGAAAGACTCCTCTATTATGAGCCAGCAACTGCTGATGGCTGTAATGGAAAATGAATCGGGCCTGCGCAATGAGCAGCTTCAAAAAGAAAAAGAGCTCAGTCTTTCGCTGAGCCGGGAAAATAAACTGAAGCAAAAATTACTGAACGATGAGAGAAGAAATAAAAGCCTGCTCTGGCTGGGTATTGGTACACTTGCCCTGGCTGGTGGAATTATTTTCTTTCAATATAAACGCCAACGGAATAAAAATGCCATCATCAACAAACAATCCGGCGAACTGGAAGTGCTGAATAAAGAGATACATCACCGGGTAAAAAATAATTTACAGGTCATCAGCAGTATGCTTGACCTTCAGTCGCAATCTTTACATGATGAAAAAGCAACTGCCATCATCAAGGAAGGCATTCAGCGGGTGCAGTCGATGGCGTTCATTCATCAAAACCTTTACCAGGGGAATTCGGTCAACAGTGTAAATATGAATGAGTATATTAAGATGCTGAGCAATCATTTATTTCAAACTTATAATATCCGAACCGATAAGATCCGGCTCCATACGCAGATCGAAGACCTGAGCCTGCATACCGATACGGCCATTCCGCTGGGTATGATTTTAAATGAACTCATCAGCAATGCGTTGAAATATGCGTTTAAAGAAAGAGAGAGCGGAGAGATCTGGGTAACGATGAAAAAAAAGGATAATGAACTGTTGCTGCAGGTAAAAGATAACGGCGTGGGGCTGGGCCGGGATTTCAATCCCGATAAGACCAGTTCATTTGGTTACGAGATCATAAAAGCCTTTGCACAGAAGATGAAGGCCAGGATAAATATTGATGGCGCTGACGGTACTGATGTGCAGATCATTATTTCAAAATTTAAAACCATCGCATAATATGTCCGGCATAAGAGTACTGATTGTAGAAGACGAACCGCTGATCGCAAAGAACATCGGCATGTACCTTAATAACAATGATTATGAAGTTGCCGGTATCGCTTATGACCCCGAAGACGCTTTTTACCAGCTGAAAAAAATGCAACCTGATTTTGCCATCCTCGACATCAACCTCGAGAGCGACAAGACCGGTATTGACATCGCTGAATACATCAACAGAAATAATTTTATCCCTTTCATTTATCTTACCTCTTACTCCGACAAAGAGACCATAGAAAAAGCCAAGCAGACCAATCCTTCCGGGTTCATAGTAAAGCCGTTCAATGAAAAAACATTGTACGCCACGATCGAGATCGCACTTTCCAATCATGCCAGCCAGTTAAACAGGCATGTACCGGGATTATCCTTAGATAAAATAAACAAACAGCTGGTAAATCCATTAAGCGACCGGGAGTTTGATGTAATGAGGATATTGTATGAAGGCAGGACCAACCAGCAGATCGCCGATGCGCTTTTCATTGCCATGAATACGTTAAAGAAACACATCAACAATACTTATTTTAAACTGGATGTGACCGGCCGCACAGCCGCCATTGCAAAACTTCGTGAGTTCATGCTGAAATGATCTCCTTCTCTTTAAAAATCACCCTTTAGTTCTACAACTGGTTTTTCAAATGGTTACAATTTTACATTGTAATCATTAAATTATTTTTATGAATAGAAAACTCCTTATACTAATTTTTGTTTTTTGCAGTCTTTTTATTTTTTCCTGCCAGAAGGAAGACAGTGTTGCTCCTCTCAATGCCAACACAACTGCTGTCACTAAAGGTAAGAACCGCTTTACCATTAAGATAGATGGCGATGAAAGGGAATATTATGTGCATATACCTTCAGGTTATACCGGCACTACTGTAGTACCTGTTGTATTCATGTTGCACGGCACCAGCGGTGACGGAGAAAAGTATTATAATATTTCCGGTTGGAAGGAAGTTGGTGAAGATGAAAACATCATTAGCGTTTTCCCATCATCATGGCGGTATTGCATTTTTGATGATGGTGTACAAAAAAACACCACCAAGTGGAACACTCCACCCGATGCTGAATGGTATTTCTGTGCAGGGCAAACACCGAGAAATGATATCAAATTTCTCAACACTATTATTACAGAGCTGAATGCAAAGTATAAAATAGATAACAAACGGATTTACCTGGTTGGTTTTTCAAATGGCGGGCAAATGGCTGCCAAGTGTGCGGTGGAATTAAGCGATAAACTGGCAGCAGTGGCAGAAAGTGCCGGCTCTTTTTACCTTGATACAACTTATATTCCCAAGCGTAAGCTGCCCATTTTATACCAGGTAGGTAATGAAGATTATGGCCCCGGTAATACCGGCCCGGCCATTCCTATGGACAAACTGGCCTACCTGATCAGCACTCCGGGGTTAACATTTAAAGACGGAAGTTTCTACCGTAAGGCAAGCACACACATAAAAAGTTTTGGGTTTAACCCCGCCTTCAGCATTAGCGGCGATACCAATTCCATTTCCTATGCTACCTATAAATCGCTTACACCGGGTTCAGTAAATGAATTTAAATACCTCCTGATAAAAGGGTTGGGACATGCTTATCCCAATGGCGATAACCACTGGATGGAAGCAGCAAGGGTGCACTGGGCATGGTTTAAACAATACAGTTTGCCATAAAAGATAAACTTCGCCAAAGTTTTAAACTTTGGCGAAGTTATTTTACGTTATTCTCTTCCATCAAGCAAATTACCCAGCCCGCCTAAAATGCCACCTTCTTCTTTACGTTTGTAAGTGCCGTATTGCATAATGCGGCCGGCCAAACGGCTGATGGGTAAACTCTGTAACCATACATGGCCGGGCCCGGTGAGTTTTGCAAAAAATAATCCCTCGCCGCCAAACATAAAGTTTTTAATGCCTTTCACCATTTCAACATCAAAATCTACATTAGGTGTATAAGCCACCACACATCCGGTATCCACTTTTAAAACTTCGCCATGCTGTAATTGCCTTTCAACTACAAAACCACCGGCATGTGCAAAGGCCAGTCCGTCACCTTCCAGTTTTTGCATAATAAAACCCTCGCCGCCAAAAATTCCGGTACCAAGTTTCCTCTGAAACTCAATACCAATGCTTACCCCTTTTGCTGAACATAGGAAAGCATCTTTTTGTGCTATAATTTTACCACCCAGTTCGCTTAAATCAAACTTTATGATTTTACCGGTGTATGGTGAAGCAAAGCTTACTCTTTTTTTACCCTGCCCGGTATTGGTAAATGCAGTCATAAAGAGGCTTTCACCAGTAATAAGGCGTTTGCCGGCACTCATTAATTTACCCAGAAAACCACTGCTTTGTTGCTGGCTGCCATCTCCAAAAATGGTTTCCATTTCAATGTCATTATCCATCATCATAAAAGCACCGCTTTCGGCAATGGCTGTTTCGCCGGGATCCAGTTCTATTTCAACAAACTGAAGTTCTTCCCCGTAAATTTTGTAATCAATTTCATGGTTTGTTCGCATGGCTATAATTTTTGGCTCCCTACATCTCCTCCGCCAACTGGCGGAGAGGGTTTCCGAAGCGATTAAAAAAACAAATTTATGGTAGTAAAGTTATAAGCATTGCTAATTTTATTTAGATAAAATTATGATGAAAGGAAAAAATGCCACCCATTTGCATGAGCGGCATTTTTCAGATTTTTCATTTCAGGAATAAATTATACTATGCTTTTGCAGGTGGTTGTTTTAATTGTCCGTTCCAAACCTTCTTGCCCTGTATTCTTCTTACCAAATACATAATACCTACAAATATGAAAAAGAACGGGCCTGCAAAACCTAACAGGCCTATAAATTTAGTGCCGTAAAATTTTTCCATTGGGCGGCGCAATCTTTCAGAAATAAGATACATACTGGGTACCATTATTAATGTAAGGAAGAAGGCGAATATTAAGCCAAATATCATCGTCCAGCTTAATGGCCCCCAGAAAACCACACTATCACCACCAAAGAAAATATGTGGGTTAAGATGCTGGAAGAACGACACAAAATCGATATTAAACCCAACAGCCAAAGGCAGCAAACCCAATATGGTGGCAACAGCTGTAAGCATTACCGGAATAATACGGATCTTTCCGGCCTCCACGGCGGCATCTCTTGTCTTCATTCCCCTGCCACGCAATTCATCGGTAAATTCTATCAATAAAATACCGTTTTTAATAACAATACCTGCCAATGCTATAATACCTACACCCAACATAATGGTGGCTATTGTCATACCCGTAAATGCATAGCCCAGCAATACACCAATGACGCTGAAGAATATTTCGGTAATTACAATAAACGGTTTGCTAATGCTGTTAAACTGCAATACCAATATCATAAATATTATACCCAATGCAATTACTAAAGCCCAGCCCAAAAAAGTTTGTGTTTCTTTTTCCTGTTCACTTTGTCCGCTAAGTTTTAAAGTAACATCAGCAGGTATTTTATTTTTTGTTTTAAAATCATCCAGCTTTAATTGTAGTTCTGCATTTACCTGGCCTACCATGGTTGGGTCTAATACATTACTTTGTAATTGTATGGTACGCTTTACATTTTTACGTTTTACCGCACCGGTAGCTGTGGTATAGTCAATACTGGCCACTGCACTTATGGGTATACTTTTAACCCTCATGGTGTTCATATCCATAAATGTAATACGCAGGTTCATTAAATCGGTAATGTTGTGGCGTACAAGGTCGGTGGTACGTACCTGAATTTTATATTCATCTTCACCATCTTTTAATTTACTTACCTCTTTACCAAATAAGGCCGTACGGATTTCCATACCGATCTGCCCGGTGCTTAATCCTTCCATCATCGCTTTTTCCCTGTCTACGTTAATACTGATTTCGGGGCTATTTAGATCTACATCCATTTGTAAATTCTCAATACCGTTAATTTGGTTGGTATCCATGTAATGGGATAGATCGCTGGCCACTTTTGCAATACTTTCAAAATTATCTCCCTGCACTTCAATATTTACCGGGGGGTCTGTTGGCGGCCCGCCATCTTCCTGTGCCACTTCAATACTGGCACCGGGTATGCCTGTCATTTGCCTGCGTATTTCCTCTTTAAACGGCAATGTTTTTTTACCTTCTCTTTTATCATACTCTACAAACGAAACCTGTATACGGCCTAAGTTTGGCTGCACACTCCTGTTATTATCTCTTGGGTTATTTGCACTAACCGCCACATTGGTAATTATACTTTCTACAATACCGCCGGGTTGCGTGGGGAGTTCTTTTTCTAAAATTTTTTGTACTCTGCCTTCCAGTAAATGTGTAATGCTATCGGTGTATTTTATATCTGTGCCAACAGGCAATTTTAAATACACATAAATAAAATTAGGGTCACCACTGGGGAAGAAGGTTGATTTAGTTCTACCCGCTTTTACACTGATCATTAATATTACTGCAGACAAAATAAATAAACCAAACAATGATACAAATGCCCATACCGGCCTCCAGCCAACCAATACCCATTTTAATAATCTTTCGTAATGGTTCATTAACCAGGGTAATGCCTTTTTTTGAAAAGTATGTATGGCGTCATTTAACACATAGGCATTTAAGATCATCAGCAAAGCCATCATTAAAAGAAAATTAGCAAAACCATGCATACCGAATACATGCAACAGCAGCCCTGAAATTGCAAAACTTATAAACCATTTATTTGTCCAGATAGCTTTTTTTGGTTTTTCATATTCCTTTCCTTCCGGTTTCATAAAGCTTACAGCAAAAACGGGGTTAAAAATAAAAGCCACAATTAAAGAGGCTGCCAAAGTAAGTATGAGTACGGCGGGAAGGTAGATCATAAACTTACCTATTAAACCCTTCCATAACAATAACGGGAAGAAAGGCGCCAATGTAGTTGCAGTACCAGCCAGCACCGGAATAAACACTTCTCCTGCTGCTTCTTTTGCACTTCGTATAATAGGCACTTTACCATTATTATAAATACGGTGCGTATTTTCTATCACTACAATGGCATCATCTACAATAATACCCAGTCCCAGCAGCAATGCAAACAATACAATAAAGTTTAGTGTAACGGTAGTGCCAATAATACCATCTGCCAAAGGCAAAAACATAAATGCCACAAACACGCTAAGCGGTACGCTCAACGCTACAAAAAAGGCATTGGTAACCCCCATGAAAAACATTAAAATAATAAGCACCAGCACAAAACCAATGATGATGGTGTTTACCAATTCGCTAAAAGATTTTTTAGTGGCTTTGCTTAGGTCACCGGTAATAACCACTTTTAGATCTTGGGGCAGTTCTTGTTTTTCCTTCATCTCTGCCACAATATTTTTTATTTTGTCGGCGGCATTTATCAGGTTTTCACCAGCACGCTTAACTATATTAAGCGTAACTACATTCTTACCATCTAACCGGGCATAGCTGTCTTTCTCTTTAATGGTATCTTTTAGTTCGGCAATATCTTTTAAATAAACAGTAGCACCCTGTGCACTGCTGCGTACTACAATACTATTTAGATTTAAAGCACTGGTAAACTGCCCCTTTATTTTTATAGTACGCCTCATATCTCCCACTTCAATCATGCCGCCCGTTATATCCCTGTTCTCCCGGCTTATGGCATTTTCAATATCCATAAAACTTATTCTTGCCTGGCTCATTTTGTACGGATCAACATTTACCTGTATTTCTCTTTCGGGTGCACCTACAATTTCTGCTCTTGTTATTTCAGTAAGTTCTTCAAACTTATCCTGTAATTTATCGGCATACTGTTTTAATTTAATGCCATCAAAATCGCCGCTAACGTTTACAAACATGATGGGCATTTCGCTGAAGGCAAACTCAGCTACTGCCGGTTGTACTGTTAAATCATTAGGCAAATCTGTTTGTGCTTTATCAATAGCGTCTTTTACTTTTAGTTTGGCTACTTCAGTTTTTACATCAGTATCAAACTCTGTTACTATCAAACTGTAATCGGCCTGCGATGTGCTGGTTATTTTTCTAACCTTAGCGCCACTAATGCCTTTTAATTGTTTTTCAATCGGCCTTGTTACCAGGTTCTCAATATCTTTTGGCGAGTTGCCCGCATAAACTGTTACCACAGAAATTGTTGGCACCACAATATCCGGAAACTGCTCCTTAGGCATGGTGTTAAACTTATATAGCCCGTAAAATGATATCAGTACTGCTATAATGTACACTGCTGTACGGTTATCAACAGCCCAGCTTGTAGGTTTAAACTCTTTAAATTTTTCTTTTACACCTTCTATAAACTTCATACAAAAATATTTAGCCTCACTATCTTTCCGCAAGCTGGCGGATGAGAAAAAGGAGGAGATTATGTTTTATTTATTTCCCCGTTGCACTAATTAACTGGCCTTCGTATAAACTTTGAAAACCTTCAGTTATCAACTGGTCGCCGGCTTTAAGGCCGCCTTTTATTTCAACATTTTCACCATACACTTCACCAATGGTTACAATTACCCTGTGTGCTGTGGTTTTTCCGTTACTGCTTTTTGTAAGTACGTAAACATATTTACCAGTCTCATCACTTTGTACCACATTTACAGGAATTACAATCGCACCGGCTGCAGCATAATCCAATATTTTTACTATAGCCGATTGACTGGGTTTTAATGCAGCATCAGCAGGTATTTTTGCTTCGGCAATAAAACCTCTTTGCAGCGGGTCAATTGACTGGCTTATTAAAGAAATTGTGGTGTTTACCTTTTTATTAGCATCAGGTATTGTTATTTCCACGAAAGAGCCTTTATGTATCCTGGTCAAATAATTTTCAGGCACATTCGTAACTACTTTTAATGAAGAAGTGTTAACAATTTTTATTTGTGGCCCTGTGGCTCCCATTCCCGAAAAAATTTCACCCACTCTTATGTTAACAATATCAGCAATGCCATTTACATCACTGTATACATTGGCGGTGTTTAATTGCTCCTGCAATGTTTTTACCTGTTCACCTGCAGCTACCAATTGGTTTTCCAAACTGGTAACATTTGTTTTGGCTGTAATAAGTTGTACCTCTGTACCGATACCTTCTTTCCAAAGGTTTTGTTGGCGTTGATAAATATTCTTTGCAAAACCCAATTGTGTTTTTATGCCTTCTAATTGTTGTTTTGCAGCAGTTACCGCCTGACGCATAATGGCATCATCTAACTTTAAGAGCAATTGCCCTTTTTTTACATATTGCCCTTGTACTACATACACAGCTTTTACCTGGGCAGGCCCCATACGAGGTGATATGTAAGAAATATTTTCAGCATCAACCTGTCCCTTCAGGTCTATATAGTGTTTAAAATCCCGGGTAGTTACCGCTGCCACACCTACTAATTTAATTTTTGCTGCGTTTGCAGTATTACTGTCCAGCTTCTCCAGTTCGGCCTGTAGCTTCTGAATTTCTTCATCGGTTTTTGTCTTGGTGGATTTCAGTTTCTCAAGCGCAGCTTTCTTATCATTGATAGCTGCCGATCCGTCTTTCTGGCTGTTGCCGCAGGATGCAATAAAGAGCATCAGTATTGCCGCAAGTGATATTTGTGTTACTTTTTTCATCTGTTTATAGTTAGTCTGATTAAATTATAATTTTCCTGTTGCTCTTAAAAAATCAACTTTTGCAATGATGGCATCATACAAAGCATTGATATAATTGGTTTGTGCTGTTTTTAGATCTAATTGTGATGTATTGATCTCGGTTGCCGAGCCGGTACCGATCTCATATTTCTTTTTGGTTTGGTTATATACTTTTTCAGCAAGCGCCATATTCTTTTTTTGAAAATCCATAGTGGAAATGGCGGTGGCAAAATTATTTTTTGCATCATCCACTTCTTTGTCAATGCTGTTCTTTAAAGCCTCAGTTTGGTTTTCTGTTTTCTTCAGTTGCAATTGAGCCCCCTTTATTTTTGCCCTGATGGATAGCCCGTTAAATATGGGAACCCTCATTTGTAAACCCACATAAGAAGTATGATACCAGTCGCCCCTGCCAAAAAAGTCAAACTTGTTTCGCTGTGCCTGTACTCCATAACTACCTACTAAAGCAAAAGTTGGTATTTGTGTAAGTTTATATCGCCTCACATTTAGTCCATTCAGTTTATTGGTGATTACCATCGTCTGGTAATCTTTACGGTCGTTGTAACTATATTGGCTGCTTTCCAGCACACCTTCTTTTATCTGGTCGTCGGTAAGTTGATCGGTAAGCACAAGGCTGTCTCTTACCGGCATGCCCATTAATAATTTTAAACCGCCATACCCGTTGCGGATCATATTTAGCGCTTTCATCTTTTCTGTCTGCAGGTTGGCAACCTGAACGGTCAGCTTATCAATGTCCACTTTTTCAGTAAAGCCATTGTCGTACATCACCGTTACATCATGATTTAATTTTTGCAGGCGCTCAATATTTGCATCCAGAAGATCAATTTGTGTTTTACTTAATACCAGTTGATAGTATATTTTGTAAATATTTGCTTTAATGGTTTCTTCGGTTATTCCCAGTATGGCTTTTTGCAGGTCAATCGTTCCGTTCCTCGCTTTCAATGCTATAAAAACCTGCCCGTCAAAAATAAGTTGACTCACAGCCAGGTTGGCCCCGGCAGTCCATTTAGTACCAAACTTAACGGGTGCAAATTCTCCGGCATTACCTCCAAAAAACTGCGCAGGCACCAATGTAGTTGGGATAACGAGAAAATCAGTTACCGAACCGCTTCCATTGATCTGCGGTAATGCGATAGAAGTAATATCCCTGTTTGTTTGTTGCTGAATCAATATATCGATCATGGCATTTTTTACCTGCACCGAATTTTGTTTGGCATAATCAACCGCCTGCTGCACAGAGAATGAATTTATTTTTTGTGCTTCTGTCTTCACCGCTGTCATCAGCAGGCTCATCATTATCAGTCCGAAGTTTCTGAATCTTTTCATCGCTATAATTTTATTGCTTTTCATTTTTTGGTTAATGCTTTTTGCTCCATGTACTTCAGTACCAGTTTATATCCTTTTAATGTTACCAGACCAAAGAGATAATGAATGATGATCTCTTCTTCAATTTCAAGCAGGCTTTGCTTTACGCTGCGTTGAAACTCGGGGTTAAAGGCTATTAGCATGGTTTCCACCCTGTACCTTGCCATCACGTCAACATTTATCTCGGGGCGGAATAATTCTTCCCTGATACCCCTCTCCAGGTTTTGCATGCACACATTATACAGGTACTCATTGCGGTGTTTCTGGAATTTCCGGAAAGCTGCCTGGTGATATTTCTGCATGTCGAACAGGATAGAAGGATTCATGGTCTTGAACATTTCCACCATCATATCCATCACCAGGAATATTTCATGTACTGCATTATCAGCTTTATCCCGGTCATTATTGCAGATACACTGGTTGGTTTCTATCACGCCTTCCACCACCGATTCCACCAGTTCATCCTTATCTTTAAAATACTGGTAAATGGTTTTTTTGCTCATCCCCAGGTTTGCCGCAATATCATCCATGCTCACACTGCGTATGCTGTACTGCATCACCAGGTCGTGGGCTGCTTTCTGAATCCGTTGTTTTGTTTCTATATCTGACATAATTGAGTGCAAAACTAAGGAAACTTTTAATGTAACCAAAGTTTCCATCATTTTTTTTAGCCGCTCATACCAATTTATTACTGGCAGCCTCATTTCGGCCTGCACTTCAGCAATTGGTATAAGGGCTTTTCAATCAATTATCTTTGCCACATAAAATAAATCACCATGAAACAAAGTTTCCGCTATAAAAAGATACTGCAGTATTTTCTACAGGGGTTATTGATACTGGCTCCCGTTGCTATAACTGCTTATGCTATTTATTTTGTAGTATCGGGTATTGACAGCTGGATCCCGATCTTTACCTATACCGATACGCAGGGGGTTGTGCATGTAAGAAATTATGGAATTGGCTTCGTGCTGATTATTGCTGTGCTGATCCTAATCGGCTATATCAGCTCTTTTTTTATTACCAGCCGCATTGTTAGTTTTTTTGATAAACTTTTAGAAAGAACCCCGGGCATAAAGCATATCTACTCCACCACCCGTGACTTTTTTGAAGCCTTTGCAGGCGACAATAAAAAATTTACAAAACATGTGCTGGCCAACGTAGATGATAACGATGTGTGGCGTTTTGGTTTTATCACCCGGGAAGACATGCAGGATTTTGGTTTGACTGATTATGTTACGGTGTACATCCCGATGGCCTATTCGGTTGCCGGTAATGTGTATGTGATCCCTAAGAACAGGGTAAGGATCATTGAGAACATCACGGCTGCCCAAACCATGAAATTTGCGGTGAGCGGGGGTGTTACAGATATAGATGAAGATGAAGCTAAAAATTAGTTCTGCCTGATACAACGCTAAAATAAATGTAATTTTAAATAGCTTAATAATGTAAACATGAAAAAAGCTATCCGTTTTCTTTCTCTTCTTTTCGTTTTACTTATATCGAACTATAAATCGTTTTGCTGGGGATTTTATGCCCATCAAAAAATAAATTACTACGCTGTATTTTTATTACCACCCGAAATGATGGTATTATTTAAACCCAATATCAGTTTTCTGGGCGAACATGCCATAGACCCTGACAAAAGAAGGTATGCAGTTGCAGATGAAGGCCCACGGCATTATATAGATATTGATCATTACGGTGCATACCCTTATGAATCTTTACCCCGCAAATGGAATGATGCAGTGGCTAAGTTTGGAGAAGATTCTTTGAAAGCGTATGGCATTGTTCCCTGGCATGTGCAAAACATGTTGCGCCGTTTAACTGATGCCTTTAAAGAAAAAAATTTCAGCCTGATCATGAAGAACAGTGCGGAGATAGGCCACTATATTGCTGATGCTCATGTACCCCTGCACGCCTGCAGCAACCACAACGGGCAGTTTACCAATCAAAAAGGTATTCACGGTTTTTGGGAAAGTCGTGTGCCCGAATTACTGGCGGAAAAAGAATTTGATTTTTTTATCGGCAAGGCAGCATATATACAAAACCCTGGAGATTTTATCTGGAAAAGGGTTTTGGAAAGTGCTAAAGCCGCAGATACCGTTTTAACTTTTGAACGGGAATTGACACTTACATTTCCAGATGATAAAAAATATTCTTTTGAGAACAGGAATGGTAAAACTATCCGTCAATACTCTTCTGCATTTACTATTGCCTACAATAAAAAATTAGATGGCATGATAGAACGCCGCATGAGGCAATCTATTTTTGCTATTGCCTCATTTTGGTACACTGCCTGGATAAATGCAGGCCAGCCCGATCTGAAAGAGCTGGTAAACCAAAAATTCAGCGAAGCTGACCTTGCGGCATTTGAACAACTGAATGCACAATGGAGCACTTCTGGTAAAATGATAGGGCGTGAAGAACAATAACGGCTGATTGATATGATTTGGGTATTTTTGCATTCGCAAATTATTTTATCAATTAATCAGGTTCAGCAGTGGTTCATAATTTTAACGCAGGCCCTTCTATTTTACCCAAAGCCGTTTTTGAACAGGCATCAAAGGCTGTTCTTAATTATAATGATACCGGTTTATCTATTTTAGAATTAGGCCACCGTACCCCCATCTTCCAGGAAGTGATGGATGAAGCAAGGGCATTGATAAAAGAATTAATGCTGCTTGATGATGACCATGAAGTATTATTCCTGCACGGCGGTGCATCCACACAGTTTATGCAGGTGCCCATGAATTTACTGGATGATAAAGAGACCGCAGCTTTTACCGATACAGGAGTATGGAGTACAAAAGCCATTAAAGAAGCAAAGCTATTTGGCAAAGTGGAAGTGGTGTGCAGCAGCAGGGAAGATAATTTTTCGTATATACCCAAAGATTTTGCCGTACCCAATGATGCAAAATATCTGCACATTACCACTAACAATACCATTTACGGAACACAGTGGCAGAAGATACCTAAAACCAGCAACAGCCTGGTGGCAGATATGAGCAGCGATATTTTAAGCAGGGTTCTTGACTTTAATTCTTTTGACCTTATTTATGCAGGCGCCCAAAAAAATATTGGTGCTGCAGGTGTAAATATTGTTATTGTAAATAAAAGCATTCTCGGTAAAATAAAACGTGCCATTCCTACAATAATGGATTACCGGAATCACATCAGGGAGGGAAGTATGTTAAATACACCACCGGTATTTGCAGTGTATGTATGCATGCTTACCTTACGTTGGTTAAAAGCACAAGGCGGTGTGGCTGCAATAGAAAAGATAAACAACGCCAAAGCTGCATTATTATATGCCGCTATTGATGAGAATTCCCTCTTTACCGGTACTGTAAACAAAGAAGACAGGAGTAAAATGAATGTTTGCTTTGTTATGAATGACCCTTCGCTGGAAGGATCATTTTTACAGTTTACAAAAGTACAGGGCATTATTGGTATAAAAGGCCATAGGCTGGTTGGGGGCTTCAGGGCTTCTCTTTACAATGCATTACCATTAAGCAGTGTAGAAGTGCTGGCACAACTGATGAAAGAATTTGCATTACAGCATGCTTAAAACAATTACAATACATTTACAGTACTAACGATTTAGATAATGATCACAATTCATCCATTCAGGGCTTTAAGACCGGCAGCAGAATTAGCAAAACAGGTAGCATCAAGGCCCTACGATGTACTTAACAGCAAAGAAGCAAAAACAGAAGCAGAGGGAAATAGTGCCAGTTTTTTGCACATCACCAAAAGTGAAATTGATTTACCTGATACAACAGATATTCATGCACAGTTAGTATACGATAAAGCCAAAGAAAACCTGGATGCATTTATCAGCCGTAAAATTTTATTCAGGGAGAGTAAAGCCTGCTATTATATTTATGAACTAACCATGAACGGAAAAAGCCAGACGGGCCTGGTTTGTGGAAGTTCGGTTGATGATTATGAAAATGGTCGTATAAAAAAACATGAATTTACCCGGCCCGAAAAAGAACAGGACAGGATAAACCATATAAAAACAACCGGCGCACAAACCGGCAATGTTTTTTTAGCCTACCGGAATGTAAGTGAAGTTGATGCCATTATAAATACCTGGAAAAAGAAAAGCCCGGTTTATAATTTTACTGCCGATGATAATATTCAGCATACTATCTGGATAGTAAATGACGATAAAACCATTGCACAGATCAGCAATCTTTTTAAAGAAAAAGTTCCCTGCACGTATATAGCCGATGGACACCACCGTGCTGCCTCCGCGGCAAAAGTAAGGGCAGCATTGGGTAAAAGGGCAACTGATGGCGCTGGTATTTTTCTGACTACGCTGTTTCCTTCAAACCAACTGCACATTATGGATTACAACCGGGTGGTAAAAGACCTGAATGGATTTGCTGATGAGAAATTTTTAGACCGTATCAGCACAAATTTTTTCATGGAAAAAGTAAGCGAAGCCTTTACACCTTCAGTATTACATGAATTTGGTATGTATTTAAATCACCAGTGGTATAAATTGACCGCAAAAGAAAATACATTTGGTAATGATCCTATCGGTGTTCTTGACATAAGCATCCTTTCCAATAATTTACTCGACCCCGTTTTGAATATAAAAGACCAGCGTACCGATAAACGAATTGATTTTATTGGCGGCATACGTGGACTGAATGAACTTGAAAAAAGGGTGGATAGCGGAGAAATGGCAGTGGCTTTCAGCCTGTATCCGGTAAGTATTCAGCAATTATTTGATATAGCAGACAGTGGCAATGTGATGCCGCCCAAGAGCACCTGGTTTGAGCCAAAACTGAGAGATGGGCTGCTTACCCATTTAATTACTGATGCAGTTGCTGATTAACTGTTGATAAATTTTAATAAACATAAAATTGTATATCGTTTTTCACTGTAACTTTAAACTGATGAAAAAAACATTCTTATTCCTTGCAGTTATTTTCTTTCAAACCATTTTGCTGGCGCAGGATGTTGCCGAACTCCAGAAAAATGCAAAGGTCTTTATGCAGAAGGACGATTACCCTAATGCCATACTTATACTGAACAGGGCGCTAGCCTTGCAGCCTAATAACCTGGAAGTAGCCAAAGACCTTGGTTTGAATTATTATTTTGCAAAAGAGTATACCAAAGCCATTGAAGTATTGAAACCATTATTAGACCGGGATGATGTAGATGACCAGTGTTTTCAGATTGCCGGAGATAGCTACTGGGCGCTGGAGCAACCCAAAGATTGCGAAAAGATCTATAAAAAAGGCATTAAGAAACTGCCTAACAGCGGAATATTATACAATGACCTGGGTCAACTGCTGTGGACCCAAAAAGATTTTTCTGCCATAAAGCAATGGGAAAAAGGTATTGAAATGGACCCCGGGTTTGCAAAAAATTATTTTAATGCCTGTAAATATTATTACTTCACCACCGATAAAGTGTGGAGTGTGATCTATGGCGAAATATTTTTAAATATCGATCCACTGAATGCATCTACCCCGGAGATAAAAAACATTTTACTGGAGGGTTATAAAAAATTATTTGCAGATACCGATCTTGAAAAAAATAATACCGACAAAAACCCTTTTACCATCGCCTTTTTAAAAACGATGAATAAACAAAGTTCCGCAGCAACTGCCGGCATTAATGCAGAAACTTTAACCATGATCAGGACCCGTTTTATTTTAGACTGGTATACAAACTATGCAAACAGGTTTCCTTTTAAGCTGTTTGAATTACAGCGCCAGCTATTACAAAATGGCATGTTTGATGCCTACAACCAGTGGATATTTGCTACTGCACAAAACTTACCCGCTTATCAAAACTGGACCACCACACACAGCGAGGAATATAATGAACTGACCCGTTTTCAAAAAAGCAGGGTATTTAAAATTCCCACAGGGCAATACTATCATTGATCTGTTTAACCATTAAACTCCGGCCTTTCAACCCCGAAGAGGAAGTGATTATTTTTTATTAACTTGTTACTCAAACTATATTTTTATGGAAGAACAACGTGATGAAAAATTATGGCAATTAGCCAAACGCCGGGCCGATTTTCAAAACAGCCTTTTAAGCTTTGCAGTAATTACTGTTATCTGCTGGGCTATCTGGTATTTCACTATGGGGCGCAGGGGAATCGGAACAGGAACCCCATGGCCTCTATGGGTAATGCTTGGGCTGGGGATCGGACTGTTTTTTAAATTCATGAAGGCTTATAAAACCGATAAGGATACTATGGCCGAAAGGGAATATGAAAGACTGAAGAACCAGGGTAAATAATCTTACTGCACAATAACGATTGCTTATGAATGAAAATTCAAGAATATTTGATTACCTGGACTTTCAATTGAACAGGTTTCCAAAGACGGACATGTTTAACGGAAAAGAAAACGGGAAGTGGCGGAATTACAGTACGGCCGAAGTAAAAGATACCATTAACCAGTTAAGTATAGGTTTATTAAAGCTGGGTGTAAGCGGCCATGATATGACCATTGAGAACCAGGATAAAATTGCACTGGTATCGAAGAACCGGCCCGAATGGTTAATGCTGGACATGGCCTGCCAGCAGGTTGGTGCCGCCATTTGCCCTATCTACCCCACTACAAATATTAATGAGCTGGAATTTATTTTTAACGATGCTTCCATTAAATATGCTTTTGTAAGCGGGCAGGAAATTTTAGACAAAGTAAAAAATATAAAGAGCAGGGTACCCAGTTTAATAAATGTGTACAGCTTTGATGAACTGCCTGATGTAGATTATTGGAAAAAACTTTTATCAGATCCATTGCCTGATGACACAGAAAAATTAGAAGGGGTCAAACGCTCTATTTTAGCTGAGCATTGTGCTACTATAATTTATACATCAGGTACAACAGGCACTCCTAAAGGCGTAATGTTAAGCCATCGTAATATTGTTACCAATATCATTAATTCAAAAGCAAGTTTTCCTTTTGAGGATGACATCAATGGAAGGGCACTCAGTTTTTTACCGCTCAATCATATTTTTGAACGGATGGTCAGCTATATCTATATATCCAGCGGTTATTCTGTTTTTTATGCTGAAAGCCTTGATACGATCGCTGAAAATTTAAAAGAAGTAAAACCAACCTTATTTGCTACGGTACCCAGGTTACTTGAAAAGACCTATGAAAAAATAATGGCAAAAGGTGCAGAACTTACCGGCATTAAAAGAAAATTATTTGATTGGTCAGTACGGCTTGCGAACGAATATGATAATATAAGACCCAAAGGCCTGTGGTATAAAGTTCAATTGGCACTGGCAAATAAACTGATCTTTAGTAAGTGGCGTGAGGCGCTGGGTAATAATATAGAATTAATTGTAACCGGTGGTGCTGCCTGCCAGGTAAGATTGATACGGATCTTTACTGCTGCAAAAATTCCTATTTATGAAGGATATGGCCCAACTGAAAACAGCCCTGTGATCAGTGTTAATTGCCAATACAAAGGAGGTACAAAATTTGGCACCGTTGGTTTGGTTATTAAAGGACAGGAAGTAAAACTGGAAGCAGATGGTGAGATATGCGTAAAAGGCCCAAGTGTAATGATGGGCTATTACAAGAGGCCAGACCTTACTGCCGAAACCATTATTGACGGATGGCTGCATACCGGGGACATCGGTGTTTTTGAAGATGGAAAATTTTTAAAGATCACGGATCGGAAAAAAGAATTGTTCAAGACCAGTGGTGGAAAATATGTGGCCCCGCAACCAATAGAAAATAAATTAAAAGAGTCGCCATTTGTGGAGCAGATGATGGTGGTGGGTGCCGAACAAAAATTTGTGGGTGCTTTAATTGTCCCCTCCGTTCCAAATTTAAAAGAATGGATGCAGCACAAGGGAATAAAATTTACTACCATTGAAGATGCGGTTCACAATCCAAAAGTACTGGACCTGTATAGAGAACTGGTTGATTCCTTTAATAAATTCTTTAACCATGTGGAGCAGATAAAAAAATTTGAACTGCTGCCAAACGAATGGACCATTGACAGTGGTGAACTTACGCCCACACTTAAATTAAAGCGGAAAGTGATCATGGAAAAATACAAGGCAGCAGTTGAGAGGATATATAATTAAAATCCGGAAATTTCAACAAGGCATCGCTTCATTGAAATGTTCCGGTTTAATTTAGCATGCTTGCCGGCATTCATAGGATATTGGACAAAATCAGATAAGTTGATTTTTCATTAAGTTATAGGCCACTTGTAAAGAATCGGGGGTTAATCATAGTATCAATCTCTTATTTATCTTAAACGTCTTTCTTTTACCATCATAAAGCAGCAACAATTCCGGGAATAAGATCAAACTCTTTTGATTTATCCATAAAATGAACTGCCCCGGTCTTTTTACACAACTTCTGGTAATAGTCACTGACCAGGTTGGTGAGCATGACCACTTTTATGTCAGGGTAATTTTTAACAATGAATTTCAAGAGCTCAATTCCGTTTTTTCCCGGCATCTGTATATCCAGCAATACTATATCGGTCTTGTTTTCGCTCAGTACATTTATTGCCCCGGTATAATTTGTTGCCACAAGAACTTTTTGTACCATTTTTACTTCGCCCAGGATATTGATCAGCCTTTCAATAATTAATGATGAATCATCAACTATCAATAATACCTTCCCTAAATTTCTTGTGTGAGGCATATATAGAACTTGCCGCAAGGTATAACCTAACTAAAATCGTAAATGTAGTTGTAACTGTTTGGATGTTGTAGTACTGACACTACACCACATACAATGAGGAACAAAGTGAAATCATACTGATTTAAATGCAATCACCCCCTAGATGAGTTTATTCTCAATAGCATATTTCGTTAGGTCTGAGTTTGACCTTAAATTCATTTTGGTCATCACCCTGGCCCGGTATGTGCTTACGGTGGTAACGCTAAGTGAAAGTACCTCGGCAATTTCGGATACCGATTTACCATTGGCCAAAAGTTTCATTACATCAAATTCCCGGTTGCTGAGGCTTTCATGCAACTGCTTACGGGTATTGGAAGAAAACGTATTGGCTAATTTTTCGGCAATGGAATGCGAAATGTATTTTTTTCCCAGCAGTACTTTTTGTACGGCTTTTACCAGTTCATCAGGTGCGGTATCTTTACTGAGGTAACCGGCAGCACCGGCCTTAAGCGCCCGTAAGGCATACTGCTCTTCGGGATGGATACTGAGGATGAGCACGGGCAGGTTAGGATAACTGAGTTTTATCTGCTGCAGGGCATCCAAACCACTGCGGCCCGGCATGGAGAGGTCGCTTACCACCACGTCCCATTTATCCTGCATCACTTTTTTTATCAGGCCTTCTGCATCGGGCACTTCATCTATTTTGGCATTCGGAAATTCATCAAGCAGGATCTGTTTGAGTCCCTTGCGTACCACAGTGTGATCATCTGCAATCAAGATTCTTAGCATGCGCTGACTTTTTTAAGCGGGCATCTTTACAAGATCCAATGGAACTGAAATAATTGTTTCTGATCCTTCACCCGGCCGGGTTTTAATTTCATAGGTTCCACCCATAAGCAAAGTACGTTCTTTTATACCCAATAATCCGAGTGTTTTTTTACTGTCGATCGTATCTGCATTAAACCCTACCCCATTATCTTTAATGCTGAACCAAAGTGTTTGGTCTTCAATATTCAATAAGGCAGTAACCAGCCGGGCATTGGCATGGCGTGCAATATTGGTAAGCAGTTCCTGGTATATCCTGAAAATGGCTGTAGCCACTTCGGGCCTCATTTCCAGGTCGCCTGCATTATTTATGAACTTAACTTTTGTACCCGACCTTTTTTCAAACTCCTCTCCCTGCCACTCCAGCGCTGCCATAAGGCCAAGGTCGTCCAGTATGCTGGGCCGCAGGTCGGTGGCAATTTTTCTTACCGAGGTAATGGTTGCATTAATCAGTTCAATGCTCTCCTTCATTTTATTGTTTATCTCTTTATCGGCACTTTTTATTTTTCTTGACAGCCAGTGTATATCCATTTTAAGGCCGGTAAGCTGTTGCCCCAGTTCATCATGTATCTCCCGTGCAATATTTGTTCTCTCATCCTCTCTTATGCTTTGCAGGTTTGAAGCCAGCTGGCGTATCTCCCCGTAGGACTTTTCTAAAAGTTCCTTTGCCTTGAATTTTTCAGTAACATCCCTGAAACTCCAGACACGGCCCAGCTTTTGTTCATTAATCAGTTGTGGCTGCGAATAACGTTCAAATACACGCCCGTCTTTGAATTCCAGGGTATCAAAACTAACGGCTTCCGGATGTGCGTATAATTCTTTTATTTTTGAAAGAAATTTTTCCGGGGTTTTCAATTGGTTTAAAACGAAGTTAATGGCCTTGTTATCATCCCCTGTAGCCAATATATCCCGGGGTATGTTCCATAATTCTGCAAATTTTTTATTAAAACGGATTACCCTGCCCTGTAAATTCACCACTAAAATGCCATCAGCAGTTGATTCCAATGTTGCCTCAAGAACAGAAAATGATTCTTCTAATTCTTTTTGAGCTTTTTTCCGGTCAGTAACACAAAGAGCTGTAGTGAATGAGTCTATTAATTCTCCTTTTTCATTTTTGGTTAGCCTGGTTTTGAATAAAACATTTTGAACTTCCCCATCAGGCCTTACTATGCGGAACTCCACTTCCACTTCCCCTTTTGTAAACATGGTTTCCACAGCTTCCTGCTGGATTAAAAAATCATCAGGGTGAATTACTGATCTTAATCCATCTATGGTATGGGAAAAAGTTTCAGGTGTTACGCCAAATATCTTGTATAACCCCTCAGACAGGTGCATACTGCCATTTTTTATATTATAAAAGCCGTGCCCAAGTTTGCCCATTAGTTCGGCACGGTTTAGCCTTTGTTCATTTTCGGCTAATTGCTTTTCCGCTTTTTTTCTTTCAGACACATCTCTTACAAAAGCAAGAAAACGGTTACCCGATATGAATTTGGCAGTAACTTCCACATCCAGCAATGTTCCGTCTTTTCTTTTCATTCTTCTTTCTGACCTTGCCACCTGGTTGCTCATCATTTCGGAAAAATGAAAAGGGTCTTTCTTTATATCTTCAGGCAACACAAGATCATAAATGGTCATGCCTTTCATTTCTTCGGGTGTGTATTGAGACAAAACATAACCAGCCGAATTAACAATCAAAAACCGGCCATCTTTGTCTGCAATAAAGATCCCGTCGGTGGCCTGTTCCACCAGTGTCCGGTATTTTTCCTCACTTTCCAGAATTATCTTTTGGGCATTTTCCCTTTCGGTAATATCCTGCATGGCGCCTAAAATACGCAATGGCTTTCCTGCTTTATCATACTTGATATAGGCACGGTCATAAAAATTCTTATACTCCCCATCGGCTGTTTTAAACCGGAATTCATCCGATAAAGAGGTTTCCCTGTTTTCAATGGCCTTATTCAATCTTTGAACAACAGCATGTCTTTCATCCGGGTGTATCTTGTCAAGAAACATTTCAAAAGTCACTTTCATCGTTCCCGGTTCCATGCCATACAGGTCGAATAATTTTGTATTTCCCCAGGTTTCGTTTTTCTGAAAATCGTGGTCCCATACTGCATCATTGGTTGCCTGCGCTATAAGTTCAAAACGTTCATGAGACATCCTGACCTCTTCGTCTGCTTTTTTTCTTTCGGTAATATCCTTGCTGGTCAATATCAGGCCGGTAACATCACCCTCTTCTTTTTTTAATAAGCTAAGGCTGCTGAGCAAATGGGTTTTGACCTTTGTTTTAGGATGTATGAAATTAAATTCACCTTTCCACTGTCCCTGGCTGTAAACCTGTTTAAAAACTTCATCGGTTGTTGTAGAAGGAAAATCAAAAGTTACCAGTTCGGGGATCTTTTTTCCAAGAACTTCATCCTGGATAAACCCATATAATTCTTCACAGGCTTTATTCCAGCTAACAATACAGCGGTTCATATCCAGTGAAGTAATGGCATCGGAAACACTTTCAAGCAGGTAGGCCTGGTATCTCAATGTCTCTTCATTCTTTTTGCGTTCTGTTATATCCCTGATAAAGCCGATGAGGGTATGGGTACTGGCCATTTTGGAATTCACTTCTATCTCCAGGGAATCTCCATCTTTTTTTAACAGCCTTCTTTCATACAACAGGCTGTTTCCCTGCATCAGTTCATTTATCCTGAGCGGATTCATTGCCGTATCTTCTGCAGGCAAGAATTTCTGCAGGTGTTCTCCCAGCATTTCCTGCTCTGTGTAACCACTCATGGCGCATATGCTGTTATTCACTTCAAGTATATAGCCATCAAGATCTGTTATAACTATACCATCAGAAGCCTGTTCAATCAGTGTACGGTATTTTTCTTCATTTTCTTTCAGTAATAATTCTGCTTTTTTCTTATCAGTTATATCAATTATTGAGGTAAGCCAGTGTTGTTTATTGTTCAGTTCCAGTTGCTCAATTGATAATAATACGGTAACCGGTTCGCCGTTTTTAGTTTCAATCTCCGTTTCAAAATTGCTTATCTGCCCGTAAATATTCAGTAGTACTTCAATTTCATTGCTGATGGCAGTTCTTTTTTCAATATTTATCTTACTGATCAATCCTGCTTCATCAGAAGTTTTGCCAATAAGTTCCTCCCTTTCAGATTCTAAAACAGTTGCATAGGGCTCATTAATATCAACTATCCTGAAATCTTCATTATAAATAGCAAACCCCAATACATTTGAATGAAAAGCCCTCGAAAATTTTTCTTCGCTTTCTTTCAATTGCATGGTACGCTCTTTCACAAGTTCATTTAGTTTTTTAGGCCTGCCTACCAAGCTAAAAATAAATATCCCACCAAAAATTGAGATCAAAAATCCAAGTAGTGCAAGTATAAAAACATCAGCGAGGCCCCGGTAGCCTGCCACAAGCCTTATTGAAAGTTTCCAGCCACCGTTGGGAACATCAACTGAAATAAGATCGTCATCCGAAAATTCTTTTTTGTGATGGATAAAGGACTCTTCCTTCTTTGTATCCGGGTTAATTTTTGAAAGTTGAAAATGATTTCCGTACCTGTCCACACTATCTATGGCTGCGGCTTTTAATAAAGCAGGTAACCTGATAACTACTGCCGAAAACCCCCAGAATTTTTTGTTCCGGAAAACAGGCAATCTTCCTACAATTCCAATGCCTCCCTGTTTCAATTCAAAGGGGCCCGAAAAAAACAGGTCATTTTTATCTATTGTCTTCAGTGCCTCTTTATTTCTTGAAGAATCTTTTAGAATATCATAGCCTATAAGCACTTCATTTCCCCGTACCGGGTAAACATACCGGATTACTCCGCCGGGGGCCAATTCCAGGGCATCTATCACTTTATTGGTAATTAATATCCCTGCAGCTACCGAATCAAAATTTTGTACCGTTCCGTTATTATCAATAAAGAAAGTGAGCACCTTGGTAGCCGAAGAACTATAAGCCAGCACTTCCTGTAATTTATCTTTAGCCGTATTTAAAATATCGTAGGCTTCTTTCTTTTGGGCTTCCTTTATAATAAGAAACCGCTGATAAATAAGAACAGTAAATAAAAGGGCGAGGATGCCGAATGCTGAAACACCCAGGGTAACGGGCCTGTTTAAAATGGAAACAGGTTTATTCATATGATCAGCTAAACCATTTTGAATCATTATTGTAAACAGCTTAAAAGTAAGAGAAACCCGGGTTGTGTGGCCTCGCCAGGAATCGAACCTGGATCTGGAGCTTCGGAAACTCTTATACTATCCATTGTACTACGAGGCCAATACAGTTAATTCGGTAACCAGTTAATATGTAGTTACGGCTTTTTAAAAGAAACCGCCAATTAACGGATTAACATTATTATCTTCCAAACATTACAATATTACTACCAAATATCTTTACTGCAATCGCAATTAAAATTACCCCGAAAAATTTACGCACCACTGCCAGGCCATTGGGACCTAATGCTTTTTCGATCCATTTCAACGATTTTAACACCAGGTAAATAACAATACAATTGATCAATATACCAATTAAAATATTTGCATCACCGTAGTTGGCTTTTAAACTCATGATGGTGGTGAGGGTACCGCTACCTGCAATGATCGGGAACGCAATGGGCACCACACTCCCGCCTTTAGAATTTTTATCTGCCTTAAAAAACTCTGCCCCCAAAACCATTTCTAGGCCTAAAATAAAGATCACTATGCTTCCGGCAACAGCAAAGGATTTTACATCCAATCCGAGCAGGTTCAAAAATTCTTTCCCCAGGAATAAAAAAGTTATCATTAACGCTGCAGAAACCACGGTTGCCTGCATGGATTTTATTGGCCCTCCAAATTTTTCTTTTAGTGAAACCAGTATAGGTATAGAGCCAAGCATATCAATTACTGCAAATAAGGTAAAGGAAACAGTAATAATTTCTTTGAGGTTTATGTCACCAAAATCAAACATCAATCATTTTTTTACAAAGGTAATTGCTTTAGCTGTTTAGCAAACTCATTTTTAACTTCAATCAGACAATTAAGGCATAAGCAATCTGAATATTGGTTCTCTATCAATGCTTTTTCGGCTTCATTAAATGATATACCAAAGCACTGGCATTGGGTAATATTGCCCGGTTTACATTCAAATTCAAGGTTACAGCGTGGGCATTGCTTTTCTTCGTGTTTACACATTTTTATAGCCTTTAATTTCGCAGAGAAGCCGGTAAGACGTCCAATATTGAGTAAAGAGCAAATTTATTTTCCGTCTTACCGGCTTTCAGGCGATTAAAATTATAAACTCAAATTAACACCTGCCATAAAATTAAACCGGCGGCTGTTATATCCCCTAACTTCCGAATATTTTTCGTCTGTTATATTTTTAAGATCAAGAAATATTTTTATGTTTTTAGAGATCGTATAAACAGAATACAGATTCCAGGTATAATAAGCAGGCATTTCAACAGGCTTAGCTGCATATACAGCCTCATAACGCTTGCTGATGCTTTGCATACCAAGATTTACATTCCAGCTTTTACAAACAGCAATGCCCACATTTAAATTAATGGTTTGTCTTGGCCTGCGGTATAGGTTAAAGTAAGAAGTATCTTTTGCTCCGGCTTTAGTTTCAATATAACCATCCAGGTTTACATAGTTTGCAGTAAGATTTACTTTTCCAAGATCAACACTGGCTTCCAGTTCAAGGCCTTTATCTTTTTGCTTATCTGCATTAATGTAATAACTGGCATAGGTTGGAGCACCGGCACTGTAAAAAAGAATATTGTCTTTAATGTTCCGGCTAAAATAAACTGCCCGAAGGTTTACATTATCCCTGTAATATTGAACACCTCCTTCTATGCTTAATGATTTTTCAGGATTAAGTTCTGTATTCGGGTTACGATATTCTGAATATACCTGGTATAATGACGGTGCTTTAAACCCTGAACTTATATTTCCGAATATTTTGAAGGAATTATTAACTACAAAAGATGGGTTAAAAGAAAAAGTAAACACATTACCGTACTTATTAAAGTTATTGTAACGGCCACCCAGTTCAACATTAAATCCGCTTATATTTTTTACAACTAAAGATGCATACGCACTAAACTGGTTTACTTTAACACTATCATCACTAAGTGCTGGAGAATTATAAGGGCCGAACATGCTGATCGATGTATAACTTTGATCGGTGAGTTGATTGCGATAATCAACCCCAGCTAATACATCTATTTTTTTTGTCACAGCAACATTGCTATACAGTTCTGCAAAATGTGATCTGCCTGTGTACTCTCCTTTACTGTAGTAAGAAAATCCTCCCCTGCTTGTTGAATCATCGAGGTAAATTCTTTGGGTAGTGTTGTAATTATAATTGAAATGCAATACAGTTTTACCAATGGTATAATCTGCCCCAATACCTGCCAGTGCATTTTTGGTAGTGATGGTATAATCTGCATCATCTTTAAATTGCCCTGCATCACCATCCGTTTTATACTTGCTGAATTGCATATTAAACCGGATAAGAAATTTATCTTTTATCTTTTGGCTGATGTTGGCACGAAAAACATTTTCGTCCATTCCATCCTTGTCAAAATTACCTGTTCCGGCCTGGTCCTCTGCAGTTGAAAACCCTTTACTATACAGCTTACTGTATTGAATATTATAATTGGTTTGTTTAAGTGTTCCGTTAAAACCAACTGAGGCTTTGTATGTATTATAACTACCAGCAGCAAGGTTAGCTGAAGCATTAATTTTCTTTGCTCCGCCTTTTTTGCTGATGACATTAATTACAGCTGCAATGGCATCACTGCCATATAAGGTAGATTGGCTTCCTTTTAAAATTTCCACTCTTTCTACCTGATCAATGCTAATGAAGTTCAGATCGTAAGCACCGCTGATACCGGAGGCATCATACGCAGGAACACCATCAATTAGTATGAGTGTTTTACCTGCAGAAGCACCACGTACATAAACATCCTGGTTGGTACCCAATACATTGCTGCTGCCATTTACAATTATGCCAGCCTGTGTATTCAAAACCTCTGTTAATGATTTGCTACTGTTTCGTTCAAGTTCTTCTTTTGAAATTACGGTAACCACTTTTCCGGTCAAAGATTGCTTGATGGGGAAACGTGTTGCAGTAACCACTACTTCATTTAAGTTCTTTGTACTGTCTTTTTGTGCGTACAATTGACTGCTGATTAAAACAGCAGCCGCAATAAAAAATTTCTTTTTCATTTTTGAAAAAATTTTTTTGTGACTGCTTCCTGGAAAAAAAGAGATAGAGATATAAAAGCTGCTAAGCCGTTACATTTCCTGCCTTTCACCCGAAAGCTTTGAATGATTGTTGATGGATCAGGCAGGTCTTCTGGCTTAGGCTTTACCTTCCCATCCTGAATTTCAGAACAGTGGTTTGAAGAATTTTACTCTCTAAGCCCCTCCTTGGGAGGGGTTGGGGAGGCCCTTACAGCTACGGGGATAGCGCCGGATTTTAACCGGCTTCCCTTTTAATTCCGATTTGACATCGGAAACCAAATCCGGTGCAAATGTAAAGGCAAGAATGCCAAACCGCCAAACAAAATATCTGCATCAGGTTTGTTCAAAAAAATTATCTTTAAAGCATGGCAGCAAATTCTAAAAAACTCAATCTGTTTGATTTTACCATGATTGTGGTAAGCCTGGTGATTGGCATGGGCATTTTTCGTACACCTTTAAATGTGGCAAAAGCCTCTCCCGATACTTTTTTATTTTTTACTGCCTGGATCGCCGGTGGCCTTGTTGCCCTCTGCGGTGCATTAACCTATGCTGAAATTGGAAGCAGGCTCCCTGTTACCGGTGGTTATTATAAAATATTTGCTTATGCTTATCATCCTTCCATCGCCTTCGCCATTAACTGTGTGATATTAGTTTCCAATGCTGCATCACTTGCAGGTGTTGCACTGGTTGGTGGCGAATACATCACCGGCATTTTTATTCCCTTATCAAAAGATCTGGAATGGATGAAGGTGGCAGCTAATGCAACTTATATTCAAACCATACAAATTACTATTGCCATTGCTGCCATTGTGATCTTTTATGGCGTGAACCTGATGGGATTGAAGATGAGCGCCAAAACGCAGAATGTTTTAACAGTAATTAAAATAACGTTGATCCTGCTATTGATCACCCCCATTTTTTTTGCAAGCCCTGCGGCCTCATCCGTAGTATTACCAACATCCATCAGCCCCACTTTTATGGAATATCTGAAAGCATTTGGTATTGGCCTGGTGGCGGTAAGTTTTACGTACGGCGGTTACCAGCAAACTATCAACTTTGGTGCTGAAGTGGATAAACCAACAAAGAATATTCCCCGGGGTATTTTCTTTGGCATTTTCATTATCATCGCTTTATACCTTACTATTAACTATGCCTACATTAACGTAATAGGTTTTGAAGAAATAAAGAACAGTAAGAATATTGCTGCTATCATGGCTTCCAAAATTTTTGGCATAAATGCAGAACGTATCTTATCGGGTTTTTTATTTTTAAGTGTACTTGCTTATGTAAATGTTTTACTCATGAGCAACCCACGGGTGATGTATGCTATGAGTGAAGACAAGATATTACCGGCTGTTTTCAAAAAAAGAAATATAAAAACAGATGTGCTTACCATTTCCCTGAGTGTGTTTGCCGCATTGTGTGCTTTGATCGTTTTTTGGGCAAAAGAATTCGATACCATTTTAAGCTTCACCATTTTTCTTGATTGCTTCGGTATGGTGCTTTCGGCCGGGAGTATTTTTATTTTAAGAAAAAAGACCGCTCATTTAAATGATACAGGTATTTACAGTATGAAATTATACCCGTTACTGCCTGTTATTTTTATAATTGCTTATTCATTTGTTGCCATAAGTTTACTGGTGAATGAAACAAAGCTCTGCCTTATAGGACTCGCTGTAATGGCCGGTTTTATTGGAATTTATTTTGCCGTAAAAGCCTTACAAAAAAAGGAACAATCATAAAAAACTCAGCCAATGCCTGATGATATCTCATACATATTAAATGAGTTTGCAGAAGACAGGGAAAATTACTTCAACGCTGTTTCTCCGCCTATTATGCAAACCAGCAATTTTGTTTTTAATACCGTGGATGAAATGCGTAAGGCTTTTGCTGATGAGTACTCCACCTATTTATACAGCAGGGGCAAAAATCCAACAGTTGACATCCTTCGGAAAAAATTAGCTGCACTGGACGGAGCAGAAGACTGCCTTGTATTTGGAAGTGGTGCTGCTGCTATCTTTGCTGCCGTGTTGGCCAATGTTAAGGCAGGCGATCATATCGTATCCGTCGATAGACCTTATACCTGGGCGCAAAAAATGTTCAATGATATTTTACCAAGGTTTGGTGTCACTACAACTTACATTGATGGAACACAGATTGAAAATTTTGAAAGAGCCGTTTTACCCAACACTACGGTTATTTACCTGGAAAGCCCCAACAGCTGGGATTATGCCATACAGGACCTGAAAGCTGTTTCTGAACTGGCCAAAGCTGAAGGCATTGTTACCATCATTGACAACAGTTATTGCACACCGATGTATCAAAAGCCAATTGACTATGGTATAGACCTGGCCATGCAAACAGCAACAAAGTATATCAGCGGCCATAGTGATACGTTGGGTGGCGTACTGAGCGGAAGCACACAAATGATAGAAAGGATCTTTAACAGTGAATATATGAACATAGGCAGTGGTATACAGCCTTTTAATGCATGGCTACTCATAAGAGGCCTTCGTACTTTACCAGCAAGGCTGGATAGAATTACAGCTTCTACAAAAAAAGCAGTTAGTTATTTGAAGCAACATCCCAGGGTAGAATCTGTAATCTTCCCTTTTGACGAAACTTTCCCACAATATGCCCTTGCCAAAAGCCAGATGAAAGGGGCCTGTGGATTGCTAACCTTCATCATCAAAGCTGATACAATCACACAGGTAGAAAAATTCTGCGAAGATCTCCAACACATTTTTATGGCAGTAAGCTGGGGTGGGCACGAAAGCCTTATCATCCCAAAATGTTCGGGCTTTAAGCCAGATGAATTTGATGCGGCAAACAAAGAACATCGGATGTTGCGGCTATATGTAGGCCTGGAGGAGCCGGAATACCTGATAAAAGACCTTGAGCAGGCTTTTGAGAAAATCAACTAACCAGGGTTACCGTTTGTATATTTGTTTTATCCGTATTAATTACGGATGATTTATTTTTGTTGTATGCGTTATAAATTTTATACTCTTATAGCCTTATTGGTTATTACAGGTTCTGCCAGTGCGCAGCAAAAATGGAGTTTACTCAAATGTGTAGAGTATGCCATGGCCAATAATATTTCTATCAAACAAGCCGATCTGCAAAGCAAAACCGCCGATCTGCTACTTCAACAAAGTAAATTAGGACAGATACCCAACTTAAGTTTTAGCGGTAGTTCTGGTTATAACAGTGGCCGTAACCAGGACCCTACTTCATTTAGTTTAATTACACAGAGTTATTTATCTGCCAACATGCAGTTGCAAAGCAGCGCTGAAATTTTTAACTGGTTCAGCAAACGAAATACTATTGCTGCTAACCAGTGGGAGTTACAGGCAGCTAAAGCCAATACCGATAAATTGAAAAATGATATCGCTTTAACAGTTGCCAATTCCTACCTGCAGATATTATTGGCTATGGAACAGGAAAAAATTGCCGGGGTTCAACTGCAGCAATCACAGGCACAGTTAAGTAACACCCGGAAAATGGTAGATGCAGGTGCACTTCCCGAACTGAATGCAGCAGACCTGGAGGCACAGGTTGCAAGGGACAGCTCAACGGTGATATCTGCCAAAGGAAATGTGGCACAAAATATTTTATCATTAAAAGCCTACATGGCTTTAGATGCTGCAACTCCTTTTGAAATTGATACACCACCTGTTGATAAAATACCCGTAGAAAAAATTGCAGATTTGCAACCCGAAGCTGTTTATGCGCTGGCCATTGCCAACATGCCACAGCAAAAAGTCAACGACTTTAAATTAAAAGCAGCAGAGAAAAATGCGGCAGCTGCAAAAGGAAATTTATATCCAACCATATCTGCTTTTGGAAGTTTAGGCAGTGGTTTTAATAGCAGGGCACAGGAAATTATAGGTACTTCGTCAATTAATGCCCCATTGGGAAAAGTAAATGTAGGAGGTACAGATTATAATGTATTTCCACTGCAACCCTTTACCAGCTATAATTATGGTAAGACGGCATTTTTTCCCCAGTTAAATCAGAATTTCCGCCAGTCAATAGGCTTAAGTTTGAGTGTTCCTGTTTTTAATGGCTACAATGCAAGAACTACTTACAAAAGAAGCAGGATAAATATACAGAATCAGCAATTGCAAAAACAGCTGGATGACCAATCATTAAAACAGAATATTTACCAGGCTTATAATGCATCCGTGGTGGCTTTAGAAAAATATAATGCCGGTAAAAAAACGATGGAGGCAGCTGAACGCACTTACAACTTTGCACAAAAGCGTTATGAAGTGGGTATGCTGTCGACATTCGATCTGATTACCAGCCAGAATAATTTATTCAGGGCAAGGTTGGAAAATGCGTTGAACCAGTATGACTACGTTTTCAAAATGAAAGTATTGGAATTTTATAGAGGACAGGGAATTAAATTATGAGAAGCCCACTGAAAGGGGGCCTGAGAACATGACTATTTGAATAACTTTTTAGTAAAACACAAGTAAGGCTTAGTAAAGAAATAATGTACAAGAGTGCGACGCCAATGAAGTTGAATGCAGCAATTTGGCCGGGCTCATAAAAAAAATAAGATGAGTAAATCGTTAAAATGGATCCTGATAAGTTTAGGTATCCTGGTGGTATTGCTGGTGGTACTTTCTAAAACCGGTGCTTTTGGTAAAGAGGAAGGTATAAAAGTTACAGCAGAAAAGGTACAGAAACGTACCATTACTGAAATTGTAAATGCCAGCGGAAAAATTTATCCGGAGATAGAAGTAAAAGTTAGTCCTGACATTAGTGGAGAGATAACAGAGCTAACTGTTCAGGAAGGAGACTCTGTAAAAAAGGGGCAGGTTCTTGCCCGTATCTATGCCGATATCTATAACATACAGCGCAACCAGGCAGCTAGCGGCGTTGCACAGACACAGGCACAGGTTGCCAATTCGCAGGCAGCCATAGATGCATTAAAAGCACAGATGGAACAGGCACAACGTACTTACGACATGCAAAAGAAATTGTTTGATGATAAAGTGATAAGCCGGAATGAATTCAATGTAGCGGATGCTAATTTAAAAAGCAGCAAAGCAAATTATAATGCAGCATTACAAGGCATTCGTGGTGGAGAGGCGAGTGTACAAAGTGCAAGACAAAATCTTGCAAAAGCAAATACGGATCTTGGACGTACGGTTATTGTGGCGCCAATGGATGGTGTAGTTAGTTTACTGAATGTAAAAAAAGGAGAGAAAGTTGCTGGTAACAGTTTTAATGTGGGTACCGAAATGATGCGTATTGCCGATATGGCAAAAATTGAAGTAAGGGTAGATGTGGGCGAAAACGATGTACCTAAAGTAAAATTGGGCGACAGTGTAATTATTGATGTGGATGCCTACAGCAACAGGAAATTTAAAGGCATTGTTACACAAATTGCCAGCAGCAATAATGGCGCAGCATCGCAAAGCGCCCTGGCCAATACGTCAAATGATGTAACTCAATACAAAGTTTACATCCGTTTATTGCCTTCCAGTTATATGGACCTGATCGGTAAGGGCTCATTTCCCTTCCGCCCCGGAATGAGTGCCAGCGCTGATATACAGACCAAGACACACGCAAATGTATTGAGTGTTCCAATTAATGCGGTTACTACCCGTGATAAGAATGACAGCTCAAAAACAGATATAAAGAAAAAAGATGAATCAGATCTTAAAACTGTTGAAACTTCATTAGATGATCTTGAAGTTGTGGTATTTGTTTTAGACAAAGAAGGGAAAGTAAGTAAAGTAAAAGTAAAAACAGATATTCAGGACATCAATAACATTGAAATTAGGGAAGGATTAAAAGAAGGAGACCAGGTGGTTACCGGCCCTTATGATGTGGTAAGTAAGACACTTAAGGTTGGCAAAAAAGTAAAGGTGGTTGATAAGAAAGAGCTATTTGTTAAGAAATAAACTTTAATCACACGGAAAGTTGAGACCTGTACCCTATACGTTGTTATTGTTGCTGCTGTTGTTCCAAAAAACAACACTTGCACAAAATACAACCAGCCTCAGGATCAATCTTACCTGCGAAACACACGATACACTTGCAGGGCTTACCCTGCAGCTTTACCTGCTGCCTGATGCACAACTTATCTCTACACAGCGATATAAAGGAGGGGGTAACAAGTTCACCGTAAAAAAGTTTTCGAAGTATATGGTCCGTATCTCTTCGGTTGGATTTGAAACAGCCGAGGAACCGGTATCCATCTCAAACAATCCGGCAGAATACTTCTTTATAGTAAAAAGAAAAACAACTTCTTTGTCGGGTGTGACAGTAATATCAAAAAAGCCACTTATAAAACAGGAAGATGATAAAACCATTGTAGATGCAGAAGTGCTTGCTAATAGTAGTACCAATGCCTATGAAGTGCTGGAAAAAACGCCGGGTACAATTGTAGACCAGGATGGCAATGTGTACCTGAACAGTATGACCCCGGCAACGGTTTTTATCAATGGCCGTGAAATGAAGCTCAGCAGCGAAGACATTGCTTCTTTATTAAAAAGTTTACCGGCAGCCAGTGTTAGTAAAATTGAGATCCTGCGTAACCCTTCTGCAAAATATGATGCCGCTAGCAGCGGTGGCATTGTAAATATTGTTTTAAAGAAAGGAGTTAAACTTGTCAGCAACGGTAGTGTTAATGCAGGGTATTTTCAGGGTGTATATGCTACAGAAACAGCCGGGTTCAACCTCAATAAAAGCTCCGGAAAGATCAACAGTTATTTAAGCTACCAGTTCACCAACAGAAAAAATTATGAAGAGCTGAACAGTGACAGGTTGATCAAAACAGACTCTTCACTACTTTCACAAAGGGCATATACCACCTACCCGGCCATTAATAATTATATAAGCAGCGGTATTGACATTGCGTTCACAAAAAAATTCAACATCAATTATGACCTGAGACTTACGCCTAATAATAACAAAAGCCATGCGCTCAATGGCATAGATATCGTAAAGACACCAACTCAGGCATTGACAGGAAAAAATCAATCTGATATCAACAGCAGGAACAATTCATTCTTCATGGGCAATGAACTTTCATCCACTTACAAAATAGATTCAACCGGAAGCGAGTGGACTGTTGACCTGGAATACAATTATTACCGCAACGATAATACACAGTTTTATTCCAATTACTCTTACCTGCCGGTTAAGCCAACCGTATTGGGCGACGGCACAAATAAAAGCAACAAGAACATTTTTGTTGTGGAATCGGAACTTGTGCTTAAGTTGCCCAAAGTATTTAACATAGAAACCGGGTTTAAAATAACAGGCAGCAACAGCCGTAACAGTGCAGATTACTTTACCGATACTGCCGGAGTTGGAAGAAAAGTCGACAGGTATCAAACCAATACATTTAAATACAGGGAAATCATCAGCGCTTTTTATTTGCAGGTTGCCAAAACATTTTGGGGTTTTACTTTAAAACCCGGCTTTCGTTTGGAAATTACAGATATCAAAGGCAGGCAATTAATTCCAAAGGATACCAATTTATCCATTAAGCGTACAGATGTTTTTCCCTACGTTTATTTGCGGTATAATCTTTTTAAATTATTCGGTACACAGTTGGTTGGCAATGCCATTTTCCGCAAGAGTATCCGGAGGCCTTATTATGAGATCCTTAATCCTTACCCAAAATATATAGATCAGTATTTGTTCGATGTAGGTAATCCCCGGTTAAGACCACAGTTCACTACTAATTACGAGATCAATGTGACCTTTGATAATTTCCCTGTGCTTGCTTTGGGACTGAACAGGACAAAAGACATTTTCAGCAATGTTACTTACCAGGATGATATGACGAAAATTGCTTACCGCACTTATGATAACCTGGGTAAAAGCAAGGAGTTTTATTTTCGCATCCTTGGTGGCATTCCGCCCGGGGGTAAATATTTTTTTTACATAGGTGCACAACATAACTTTATTAAGTACGATGGTGTTTACCAGAAACAGCCATTGAGTTACAAAAGAGGAAGCTGGCTGTTTTTCATGTACCAGGAACTCAAAGCAACAAAGACACTTACGGTGAACATGCAGGGTTTTATGCGTACCAAAGCGCTGCAAAATTTTTACGAGCTGAATACTTTTGGCGGATTATTCCTGTCGGTAAATAAAAATATTTTAAAGAAAAAAGCCAATATCATTTTTTCAGTAAATGATGTGTTACAAACAAACCAGGTTTCATTTGGCTTAAACCAGGGTAATGTAAGTGCGAAAGGGTCAAGAATAAATGATACGCGGAGATTTGGTATTACACTCAGGTATAATTTCGGATTGAAGAAACCAAAGGAAGAGAACGAATTTGGGGCTCCTGTTGAGAATTAGATCAGTTAAACAGCTTCTCCGCTACTGCAACACTTTCGGGTTTACCAACATCTACTAATTTATCGATACTATGATCATAACCAAGTATGGTATGTGTTGATGCCAGGTCAAGGTAAGTTTCTACCAAAGAAAATTTTCCGGTTTGTTTTATCAGGGGAAAAACTTTGGGCTCAAAGACAACTACACAACTATAAGCTTTTTGAATTAATTTCTGCCTGTCTATTGAAATCCTCTCTTCACCGGTCTTTGTATTTCTCCATCCACATAAGCGGCTGTTTTCATCAAATAAAAAATAGCGGGATGTTTCTCTGTTGGTAACAGCAAAAGAAATTAATGGTTTGTGTTGCTGATGATAGGCAAGTAGTTTGTTCAGATCAAGATCAGTAAGAATATCTACATTGAGTGTAATAAAGGGTTCATCTCCTTCCAATAATTTCCTTGCATTAAGTAAACCGCCCCCTGTTTCCAGTACTTCATTGGTTTCATCGCTGATGACAACATTACTTCCCCAGCCTTTATTTTTTTTTATTGATTCAGTGATCTGATCTGCAAAATGATGAACGTTAACTACAACATCGGTAATGCCATATTGCTGCAGGTACTCAATATTCCGTTGCAATAAAGATTTACCGTTAACTACTGCCAACGCTTTGGGATGCTTATCAGTCCAGGGTTTAAATCTTGTTCCCAATCCTGCGGCGAATATCATTGCTTTCATTGTACCCAGTTGTCTTTATTAGTATGACTCAGATTTATTTTCACTTTAAATTTATTTCTGAGGTGCCGGGCCAATGCTTCTGCAGCATATACACTGCGGTGTTGACCTCCGGTACAACCAAAATTTATCATCAGGCTGTTAAAGCCTCTTTTAATGTAATCAGTTACTGAAATGTCAATAACGCTGAAAACGCCATTTAAAAAAGTAAGCATATCGGTTTGCTGTTCCAGGAAATCCTTAACCGGTTTATCAAGTCCGTTTTGTGTTTTGTATACTTCTATCCTGCCAGGGTTTAAAATGCCACGCATGTCAAATACATAGCCCCCACCATTTTCAGAGATATCTGCCGGGATTCCCTTTTTGTAAGAAAAGCTGTTGATGGTAACAACCAATACTGTTTCCGGTGTGGCTTGTATGGGTGTAAATTCCTGTATCACTTCATCGCTGATGCATATCTCCAGTACTTTTTTAAACTCAGGCACCGCTATACCTACATTTTGATTATTTACAAACCATTTTAAATTTTGCAATGCCAGTGGTATGCTTGTTAAAAATTGCGCTTTACGTTCAAACAGACCCCGGAAACCATAGGCGCCAAGCACCTGTAACAAACGTATCAACACATAACCATTGTACTGGCTGCGGAAAGTTTCCCGGTCAATTGGTTCATCAATAACATTTTCAAAAGCATCCATATACCCTTCTAACAGGAATTGCTTCCAGTCATCCGGCAAATTTGCCCTGGCCTGCCATAACAAAGAAGCCACATCATATTGCGGTGCTCCCTTCATGCCACCCTGGTAATCTATAAAGTGTACATTATCATCAGGTGTTACCATTATGTTGCGGCTTTGAAAATCCCGGAACATAAAATATTTGTACTCGGTATGCGACAGGTAATTACTCAATGCCTCAAAATCATCCAGCAGTTTTTGTTTATCGTAAGGCCTGCGCAAAGCATCTAAAAAATAATATTTAAAATATAACAGGTCGGCCAGGATAGCTTGTTTACCAAAAGAAGTATTGGTCAGGCATTTTTTATAATCAAGCCCTTCGTGCCCTTTTACCTGGAGCAATACCAGTTGCTGCAAACTTTTTTTATAAAGATCATACACTTCAGCGGTGAAGCCCTTTTCCTCCAGGTTATTTAACAGGGATATATCACCAAAATCCTGTTGTATGTAAATATTTTTTTCGGTATTGATACAAAATATTTCAGGCGTAGCCAGTTGCTTTTTCCTGAAGTGTTTAGAAAAATAAATAAAGGACTCATTTTCTTTCAGGTTAGCGCCATAGGTGGCAATAAATGTTTTGTCTGAAGTATGAATACGAAAGTAATGCCGCTCGCTGCCGGCCTGGGGAAGTTTATCTATAGCGGTAATGGGGTTCTTGCTATATTTCCCGAATAGTTTTTCTATTTCTGCTTTTACCGATTGCATACTTGCTTACTTGTCGGTAAAAATAGAATATTTATGTTATAGATTTAAAAGAAGCTTATTACAAAAATGAACCCGGGTTCATTTCCTGGGGTCCTTTTGTTTTCAAAGGAGCACTGTTTACCAATGAACTTCATCCAACTCTACAATACCATACTGGTTATCCAAATCAAATAATTTTACCTCCATTTCCATATTTTCTTTTTGAAAATTTTTAAATACAACCACCCTGATAAACATTGGTATATTGCCCGGATAAGAGTTGCTATAATTATATGCATTTACTTTTATTCCATATCTGCCTTTAACGGCATTTTTAATTGCATATTCGCTAACCCCATTCCTATTCCAGTAATTATTCAATAGGCGGCCCCCGTTTATGGTATTTTCATTTATATAACTGCATATGGTTCTTTTAGGTTCAGTAATCTGCAGAAGATTGGTTCCGATATAATTACTTTCTATCGTCATCCTTAAATCTATCGGCAATGATCTAACCAGGTTCGGATTGATATAGGAAATATCAAAATCATTTTTATGTATGGTAATAATTGCATTCATCTCAGTAAGGACAATTTCCTTAATATTACTGTATGAATCTTCACTAACAGGTGCTGTAATTATTGCATAGTATGTTTTAACAGCGGTTTCGTAATTCTTATTTTGAAAGTACGCCAATGCCAGGTTCCTTTTTATCAGTATATTATTTTCATCTGTGCTTAGAAGCCCTTTATACACTTCAATAGCTTTATCAAAATCTTTCCATTTTTCATACATATAAGCTGTCAGCATTAAGCCATGAATACTTCCGTTACATAATTCAATGGCAGTGTAAAGTATTTGATGTGCATATTCCCTATCCCCCTTTTCAAAAAAATAATCTGCCATCCCAAAATGAAAGCTAACATTTCTGTTATTCTCTATTGCTAATTCCAGGTATTTATCCCAGCGTTCAGAGGAAAGTGTTTTTGCAATCTCCTGCATATAGTCTACATCTTCAATGCTGCTCAATTTATAGGCATTCCAGGTAGTAGAATAACCATATGATCGCTTCCCTTTTTTTGATGTGACTACAAATGCTCCATTTGATCCTTCAGGGCCAAAGATGGCTGCAGCAGCAGGCCCTTGCAATAAAGTAACATCTTCAATATCATCTGTATTTATATCGTCTGCTGCAACTCTTGTACCATCCAATACATATAATATCCCCGTACTGCCGCTAAGTGAATTCACTCCATGCAACCGTATTGCACCTGTACTGCCTAATTTTGCACCGGACTGGCCACGAAACTGAATACCGGCCACTTTACCTGCCAGCGCTTCATTTATATTTGTATTACGGATTGTGTTTAGTTGCTCAGAATATATGAGCTGCGTATTAGTGGCTGACACTTTTAGACTACGCCTGACACCATAACCACCTGAAACTACAACTTCTTTTAAATTGCTCGTTGCTCCATTAAAATCAGTTTGTAATCCAGACGAAGAAGTGACAAAATCGTTTTTAGCAGGTGCGGAATTTTCAGTATTGGCAATATTTTGAAGGTTTGACAAGGGTTTACTAAGGTCAATCAATGTTTCATTTTTATCCCACCATGTAATTCTTTTGTTATAAACATTTACAACAGATTCCAGGGCATCCTGTTCTGTAAATGTTTTAAGAGCGGCTATTTTATATTCAGGGCTATATACATAATTCATCTCTGCACATTTTTCCTCCAGTTCTTTCGGTGGGGCTATATTGTATTTAATATAATCTTCTATTCTTTCCAATACAAGAAATGAAGTTTGTGGTGTAATCACTTCTTCAGTAAGTCCGAATATGATCATGTTCTGCCATCCATAATATCTTTCGTTGCCATACATTAAAGAGTCATATGCTTTCAGCATTCTCATTTTTTTGTATGAGACATCATCACAATTCTCATCAGGAGTTAAAAAGTAATTTACAGATCTATATATTGCACCGTTATTACCATAAATTAATTCCAGATTATCCGGCCTATCAATAGTTCCACTTAATAAAATACTGCTGCCTAGTTTTATTGGAAATCCTTCGTTAATTCTGATATTTTTTGCATTGTACCTGAACAGGAAGTTTTCGACTGTATCTATTCTTTTTACCGCATCTTTAACTGCACTAGAATATAGGTCTATGATAGATCCCCCGGTACTGCCAGCAATAGAATACAATTTATTGTAATTATTAAAATAGGTATAATTATTAGGATAAATATAATTTGACACTATACAATAAACAGGTACTGTCCCCAGTTTTGGTTGAGCATTTCCAATTGAGTTTATCCCATCAGAAAAAAGCAAGACAGCATCCGCCAGCACATTGTTGAAATTAAGGTCACCAAGTTCTGTTGCACCGGCATATTCATAATTGAGCAGGTAGTAACGTATTGTATTAAAACTATCTTTCCCCCTGTTAAACACAATTACACCCTGCAACTCTTGGTTAAAAAGAATGACATTGGTTTTATCAATTTTGTTTTCCAAAATATATTTTTCGAGGAAATCAAGTTCTTTTTTTAAATTTCTTTCTTTGCCCGATAAGGAGACATCCCAATAAACATTTATGGATTTTGGTTTAGTGAAATAATATTTTGGAGCTGTCGGATATACCCGCATTAAAAAATGTGGCTTATCATCACCCCGGGTAACGCATATTTGAGGCTGTTCCGTAAACTGGTTAATAGAAAATGAGATAGGTTTATTTAAAAAAATATTTTTTGTTTGCCATGATAATAATGCTGCATTATTATCCATATCAAATAATTGATTTTCCAAAAGACCCTTATTTACATAAGGAATTGAAGCCTGGGTAGTAATTTTTATATCCAGGCTGAAGTCAGCAGTATTGTCAACAAATTTTAGAGGAAGATCATAAATAAGTTTTGAATTTTCTTCCTCCATCATTTGCGTAATAGTAAATTTAATTCTACGGCTGCTTTTTGCTGCTATGGGGTAAATACGAATACTGTATTGATTTTGCCAGTTCATCTGTAAAATAGCGGGGTCAATCTTTTTGCCAACAATTGCACTATAAGCCCGGTTTGCTTTCCATCTTTCTTCAATGCTTCCTTCCCTGTACTTACCGTTTAATTCAAGTTGAAAGTCTGTAATAACCTGGCCTCTTTTCAATTCAAAACCCCGATAGCCCTCAACTTCCTGTTCTTTGGGATTATAAAATTCCATCTCAACAATTGTAGTAGCAATAAAGGAATTTGCATCTATTGAGATGTTACAACTTTTTAACTGTACAGCCTGATCAAATAATTTTTGTTGCGCTTTACTTTCTTTGTTAGATATTAATATAAAAAAGAGGAGGAGGAATATTTTCTGCATAAACTGTTTTTTACAGGATGCAGAAAGAAATATTTTTACATAATAAAAATTCAAAACAACCTCCCCTGCCCTCCCGGCACCTGAAATTTACTCCTGTCTAAACTCCATTCCTCTGCATTCATGCCATAGAGCTTGCCGTACTTTTTATATTGCTGTGCCACCATCTGTGCAATACTACCTTCGCCCCTCATGCGTACACCCCAGCGTGTGTCATTTACTTTTCCATCATGGCTTTGTTCAATTAAGTGCCAGATCTTATCAGCCCGGTCAGGAAAATTCTTATACAGCCAGTCGTGAAATAAAAATTTAATAGCCCCATTTAAGCGAATGAATGTATAAGCCGTAAAAGTTGCACCGTTGTCTGCTGCTGCTTTCATGATGCGTTGCATTTCATGTTCATTCAGTCCTGGTATCATGGGCCCCATCATAATACCCATGCGTACTCCGGCACTGCTGAGTTCATTGATCACTTTTAGTTTTTGTCTGGCTGTGGTTGTTCTTGGTTCCATTGTTCTCCGAAGGTCTTCATTGAATGAAGTGATGGATACCATAGCTGAAACGATTTTCTTTTTACCCATTTCCTGCAACACATCTTTGTCTTTCAGTATCCATGAATTCTTGGTGAGTATACCCACCGGTTGATTGAATTCATTACATACTTCCAGTAAACCCCTTGTTAACCGGTAAGTTTGTTCGGCCGGTTGGTAACAATCGGTATTGCCGCTGAGCATAATTGGAGTAGCATCCCATTTAGGATGCATCAGGAATTTGCGAAGTAATTTTGGTGCATTTTTCTTTACGAGTATCTTTTGTTCAAAGTCGAGGCCAGCGCTGTAGCCCCAGTATTCATGCACATTACGGGCATAGCAGTAAATACAGCCATGTTCGCAACCGGCATAGGGATTCATGCTGTAGTTCATGCCTACATCTGGGCTTTCCACTTTGTTCACAATAGTTTTAGGATTGGTTTCAATGTACTGTGTTTGCAGAGTCGTTTCTCCCAGTCGTCAATGGCCTCAATATGTTCCTTTGTTTTCTCGTTTTTGAGAAAACGGTTTTTGGTATTGATCTGTGCGCCACGTCCTGTTTTATATTGGGTGGTTTCCTGTTGTTCGGTGACCTTTACTTTGTAATGGTCTTGTTTTAATTTATTATCCATTCTTGTTTAACCACAAAGGGCACTAAGGATTTTCACGAAGTACACAAAGAGTCCTTTGTGATCTTTATTTTTTATTTTGTGTACTTCGTGGTAAAATTTAACCGAACAACTCTCCCTGCTTTGTATTTACCGGTAAATTCTCAAATTCAAACCGTTGCACTATTTCATATTTCATTTCTCCAACGGGTCGCCTCAGCAACAGCATGTCTGATGCGATGAACCTGCCGGTAAAGTGTTTGTGGCTGTATTCCAGCCAGCCTTGCTCATACTGCCAGGGTTGTAGTTTTCTTGCAATGGTCAGGTGTGGCTCCATGATGAAGTGAGGTTTGTTATCATCATTCAGCTTCATCAACCGCTGCGTTCCTGTTCTTATTTGCTTTACTAAACTTTGCACCGGTATTTTGCTGGTTATATTTATATATATGGTATGACTGGGAAAACTACCATAGTCTTTCAGTTCAATTTTTATAGCTGGATACCCCATAGCAATTATTTTCAGCCGGTTGACTATTCTTTTCTCCATCATCTCGTGTTGTAAAAAATTCGCCAGTGTAATATGCGGCTTGCCCCATTTAGCATGATCTGACTTATACTTTTCAGCAAACTCATTTTTTACTTTCACAATTTTATTCCACAGTTCTTCATGGGGATGAAGTACCAGCAGGTATTCGTATACCTTGTCGCCGGGTAGAGTTGTCCCTGTAAGTTTCATAGTTTATTATTTTAAAAAATAATTAGCTAATTTTATTAGTATAAATGTACTAATTTATTTAGTTTTACAAAAACTATTTTTATGGGGGGGGAACAATTTTATGGTGCTGCTTATAAAGGCAGCAAACAATACAGCCAGCAGGAAATAAAAACAGCCAACGCCACAGGCTTTGGCGCTGCCGCCGATGATTATATGGAACGGGGCATTGACCTGAATGAACAACTCATCCGGAACAAACCAGCTACTTTCTTCTTCTCCATGAAAGGCGATGCGATGAAAGATGCCGGTATTTTTGACAATGATGTACTCATTGTTGATCGCTCATTGAACCTGGCCAGCGGAAAGATCATTGTAGCTGTACTGAATGGTGAGCTATTGGTAAGGCGTTATCACAAGAATTTTTCTTCCGCCTTCCTGGTACCGGAGAACAGTCGCTACAAAACGATTAACCTGGAAGAGTTCAGTGACTTTATGTTGTGGGGAGTGGTGGTATATGCCATTAGGTCGCTTAGCTAGTTATTTCAGATCTTGACATAAAATATTCTATCATCATAAGCTTTATACTATGCCTTTTATTCAAATCTGGATTCACCTGGTCTGGGCCACCAAAAACAGGGAACCTTTACTTACAAAAGATGTCCGTCAAAAGCTATTCACTCACATTAAAGAAAATGGATCGATCAAAGGGATTCATGTTGATTTTGTAAATGGGCATGTTGATCATGTGCATTGCCTTATTTCACTAAATACAGATCAAAACATTTCAAAGTTGGTGCAATTGCTGAAAGGGGAAAGTTCGTATTGGATAAATAAGAATAATCTGCTCAGCAATAAGCTCGAGTGGCAGGATGAATATTTTGCTGTATCTGTAAGTGAGTCTGGCGTTAACAGGCTAAGAGAATATATTAAGAACCAGGAGACACACCATGCGAAAAAAACCTTTCAGCAGGAGTACGATGAATTTATGATCAAATATGGATTTGGGATGATAAAGGGCTAAAGCCCTTTGTTTTTATTCTTATCCTCGCCCTAAAGGGCGAGGCAATTCAGGGCGAAGCAATACAGACGGGGAAATTTATGAATTGCTCCGGGCTTTAGCCCAAATAAAATAATGAAAGCTATTGTTGATTGTAATAATTTTTATTGTTCCTGCGAACGCCTTTTTCAGCCGCAGCTGGATAAGAAGCCGGTTGTTGTACTGAGCAATAATGACGGCTGTATTATCTCAAGAAGTGATGAGGCAAAAAAACTGGGCGTAGAAATGGCGGGTCCTTATTTCAAGGCAAAGCCGCTGATACAAAAACATGATGTAGCCACTTTCTCTTCCAACTATAATCTGTATGGTGACCTGAGCTGGCGGGTAATGGAAACACTGCGTATCATGCTGGGTAAAGAAAATGTAGAAGTGTACTCGGTTGATGAATGTTTCCTGAACCTGGATGGATTTACCAGTGAAGTGTTGCCTCAACTCGCAATGGAAATAAGACAAATGGTAGAGCGGTGGACAGGCATTAAAGTATCGGTTGGCCTGGCACCTACAAAAGTATTATGCAAGGTTGCCAATCATCTTGCCAAAAAGAATAAGGATGCAACCAATTGTGTGGTGGTGCTGGATACGCCGGAAAAAATCACTGCTGCTTTGCAAAAAACATCCGTGGAAGATGTTTGGGGCGTAGGCAGACAATATGCAGTCAAACTAAGATACGGATGGAATGTTCATACTGCATTTGAACTGAGTAACCTGAGCCCGGAGTTCGGACATAAATTCCTGGGTGGCGTTGTCGGCGTTCGTCTTATAAAAGAACTCCGGGGAGAATCAACAATGGAGATGGAAGATGAGCTGGTAAATAAAAAAATGATCGCCACCACCCGTATGTTTGGAAGCCCGGTTGGTAACATTAGTGATATTAAAGAAGCTGTGGCAACTTATATTTCGAGAGCTGCAGAAAAATTGCGCAGACAATACAGCGCAGCAAAGGTGGTAAGTGTGTTTGTAGTTACAAAAGAACAGGATCACATGCTCAATTTTAAAAAGCATGGTACCATCAGCACTTTTACCACATTGCCTTCTGCCACTTCATTTACCAACGAATTGATAAAACCCGCAGTTGAATTAGTTGATATGTTGTATGAAGAAGGTCAACTGTATAAAAAAGCCGGCGTAATGCTCAGTGGTATTGTACCCGACAGCTCCATACAGGGCAATTTATTTGTACCCGAAACCACCAATTGCGGGAGAAAGCTGATGGACATGATCGACAATATCAACTTCAGCCAGCGGGATGATGTATTGAAATTTGCCGCCAGCGGTACCACCCGGGACTGGAAAATGCGGCAGGAGCTGAGAAGTCCGAGATATACTACCCGGTGGGATGAATTATATAAAGTGCATTAATCAAATAAACCTTTTTGCCTGTTATTCCCATCAATAAATTTTGGCTTGATCAGGTTTAATCCAAGTTCTTTATTCATTTTATCAATAAGATAAACCGTAAGCTCGGGTGAAGTTGCTTCATCATGCATATGCATAAAGAAATATAATTCTTCCAGGCCTTTATCCAGCCAGTTCTTCATCCTGTTCACCCACTCATCTATTCTTGTATAATCCGTTTCGTGAAGACTCTTGCCCACATAACGGATAAATGTTTTGGGCAGCGTAAGGTACATATGTGCACAATCCCTTCGGCCGGCAGTGTCAGTAATTACAGCGCCGATATTCATTTCTTTTAAAGCAGAGAATAATTCATTTTTTATCTCCTCTTTTGCAAACCAGGAAGGATGCCTCACTTCCATAAAGAACTGCAGGTCGGTGGGTAAAGACTTCAAAAACTCAAACAGCTCCTCTTTTCTTTTGGGAGAAAAGGGTTCACTCACCTGGATAAATATAGGGCCGAGATTTACTTCAAACGCAGCAATGCCCCGAAAGAATTCATTAGTGATAAAATTCTTTCCTTTCAAACTTCCACGATGTGTTACACCCTGGTACATCTTCGGGCAAAACTTAAAATCTTTGCCTCCTGCTTTATCAGTCCATTTTTTAATTCCTGCTTCACCATACACTTTATAATGTGTGGCATTCAGTTCAATACTATTATAGTGCTGTACATAATGATCAAGAAAATCTTTTTCCTTTGTTTTAAGCAGATAGATCTTTCCCACCCACTCAGTTCTGCCCCACTTGGCACAGCCAACATATACCTTTGGATCTTTAACCGGCTTGCCTTTTAAAACGGTTTTATTAAAAGAAGGCTCAGCCGGCAGGCTGAAATCAATTTTATTTAACTCCTCTTCCGGAACACGTCCAAAATCCATGATTATTTTTTTTATGTTGGAACAATAAAAGTAAGTTGTTGTTTTCAAAAACCCAATGCCCTAAATCCTTTAATTTTGCCCCGATAAAAAATATGACTATAGCAAACAAAAAGAAATGTGCCGTTATCGGTTCCGGTGTATCGGGCCTGGCCGCCGCCATACGTATGCAGAACAAGGGATATGCAGTTACCGTGTTTGAAGCCAACCCCTTCCCTGGAGGAAAATGCTCCAGCGAATCAAAAGATGGATACCGTTTTGATATGGGGCCTTCTGTTTTTACTATGCCGCAATATGTAGATGAACTTTTTGAACTGTCAGGCAAAAACCCCAGGGATCACTTTAATTATATAAAGCTCGACCCGGTTTACAGGTATTTTTTTGAAGATGGTACTTTGCTGGATGCATACCACGGCAAAGAAAAATTTGCAGAGCAGATAGCAGCCAAAACAAATGATAAAACAGAAGACATCATCCGTTACCTGGATAAAACAAAGATCATTTACGGACTTACTGAAGAGGTCTTTTTAAAAAATTCGTTACATAAACTCAGCAATTTTTTTACCTGGCCTGTGTTGAGGGGCTTTTTGAATTTTGGAAAGATAGGCGCATTCAACACCATGAACGAAGCCAACCAAAAAGCATTCAAAGATCGAAGGTTGGTAAAGATATTCAACCGGTATGCAACCTATAATGGCTCAAGTCCATACTTATCTCCCGCCACGCTTAACGTGATAGCTCATGTGGAAATCATGAAGGGCGCTTATTATCCAGAAGGAGGAATGACCAGTATCACTTCATCACTGGCCGGGTTAGGCAAAGACATTGGCGTGCAATTCAATTATTCGACACCAGTAAAAGAAATATTGATTGAAAATAAAAAAGCAGTTGGTGTAAGGACTGATAAAGGAACCGAAAGCTTTGATATCGTTATCAGCAATATGGATGTGTATAACAGTTACAAAAAATTAATGCCGGCTGTGCAGCGGCCAGCCAAAACACTGGATCAGCCAAAATCAAGTTCCGGAATTATTTTTTATTGGGGTATAAAAAAAGAATTTAAAGAACTGGGGCTTCATAATATTCTTTTTGCAGATAACTATGAAGAAGAGTTTGATACCATCTTCTCTAAAAAATCGATCTATCAGGACCCCACTATATATATAAACATTACCAGTAAACATTCTCCAACTGATGCTCCACCCGGATGTGAGAACTGGTTTGCATTTATCAATGTGCCCAATAACTCAGGGCAGGATTGGAATGCATTCATTGCAGAAGCAAGGGAGAACATGATCAGAAAAGTAAACCGCATATTAAAAACAGACATCCGGCCATTGATAGAAAGTGAAATGGTCTTTGATCCGAGGGTTATTGAGAGCAGAACATCCAGTGCATTCGGCGCTATTTATGGCAACAGTTCCAATAATAAATTTGCTGCTTTTTTGCGCCATGCTAATTTTTCGAAGGATATAAAAAATTTATACTTCTGCGGGGGAAGTGTTCACCCCGGCCCCAGCATTCCATTATGCCTTTTATCCGCTAAAATTACAACTGGCCTTATCAAATAAATTATTGGCACAGGGCAGTATATTTAGTTTAAATTTGCGGCATTTGTCATCCGGCACCTTATAGAAACTTAGGTTTTAAAACAACATGAGCAATACTGCCATCATAGAAATAGAAAATTTAACCAAAACTTTTAAAAATGCCACTGAGCCTGCAGTTGATGGCATTTCCTTTTCTATAAACCGGAATGAGATCTTCGGGTTACTTGGCCCCAATGGCGCAGGAAAAACTACAACCATTTCTATTCTTTGCGGCCTCTTTCCTCCCGGCAGCGGAAAAATAGTAATTGATGGAAAAAATCTGCACACAGAATTGTCTTCCATTAAAAAGATCATTGGTATTGTGCCGCAGGATATTGCACTTTACCCGACTTTAACTGCATGTGAGAATTTAGAATTTTACGGAAGCATGTATGGCTTGCAGGGAAAAGGCCTGAAAGATAAAATTGAACTTTGGCTGAATAAACTGGGATTAACAGATGCGGCTAAAAGAAAAATATCTACTTATTCCGGTGGAATGAAACGCAGGGTAAATTTAATTGCCGGGGTATTACACGATCCTAAAATTTTATTTTTAGATGAACCTACTGTTGGGGTGGATGTACAAAGCCGCAATGTGATCATTGAACATTTAAAGGAGATCAATGCAAGAGGAACAACCATTATATACACTTCTCACCATATGGAAGAAGCAGAAAATTTTTGTACCATGGTTTCTATAATTGATCATGGAAAAATTTTAATACGGGGTACGCCAGCTGAGCTGATCAGTAATAATGCCGGATCAACCAACCTTGAACACGTGTTCTTAAATTTAACCAACAGAAAATTACGGGACTGATGATGAGTAAATTACTGGCAACGGTTAAAAAAGAAATATTGCTGCTCTTAAGAGACAGGGTTGGTTTGTCTATCTTATTTATAATGCCAATGGCCCTGATCTTTGTAATGACCCTGATTCAGGATTCCGCATTTAAAACAATGAATGAAAAAGGCATTCCCATTGTTTTTATAAATAACGACAATGATTCTTTGGGCATATTGATTGAACAGGGCCTGAGAAACAATGATCTTTGCTCATTTAATGACAGTATTGATGGAAAACCTGCCACTGCTGAGCTTGCACAAAAAGCAGTTGGTGAAGGGAAATTCCTGGTGGGTATTATTATTCCAAAAGGGGCTACAAAAGCCCTTCGCAAAAATGTGACTCAATTAGTTAGTGAAACGCTGAATGGAGAAGATTCTGCTGCTATTAAATTAAATCAATTACAGGATTCCGTTGAGATCACTATTCTTATCGATCCGGTTGCAAAAAAATCTTTTCTCATTTCTGTCACCAGTAATTTGCGTGAATTTATTTCAGAAGTGAAGACAAAGATCATGTTCCAGACTTTTGCCGATCAAATTGCAGAAGTGATACCAGATAAAAAAAATACACCCAAAAACACTTACAAAAAATCACAGATCATAAAGTATAAAGAAATTTATGCTTCCAGGTCTGAAGACAAAATTGTTCCCAATGCAGTGCAGCATAATGTTCCTGCCTGGACGATCTTTGCCATGTTCTTTATTGCCATCCCTCTTTCGGGCAGCATCATGAAAGAAAAAAATGAAGGAAGTGCTTTTCGATTACATACCATGCCAACGCCTTACCTATTGTTGGTGAACGGCAAGATCATTGTTTATGTAATGGTATGTTTGATACAGTTTTTACTGATGCTTTCCGTTGGGCAGATATTTTTACCCATGCTTGGTTTGCCTGCACTGGTTTTGGGAAACAGCCTCCTGGGTATTTTCATTTTAACCCTGGCCACTGCTTTTGCTGCAACCGGGTACGGTGTTATGGTTGGCACTTTGGCAACAACTGAGCACCAGGCAGCCATAATGGGTTCGCTTTCCATACTTTTATTATCAGCACTGGGTGGTATCTGGGTGCCCAGTTATGTAATGCCGGAAGTTATGCGTGATATAAGCGCCTGGTCGCCGCTGAACTGGTCGCTGGAGGGATTTTATAAATTATTTTTAAGGGGTGGTGGCGTTGCAGATATTTTTACTGATGCATTAAAACTGTTCGCATTCTTTTTAGCAACCATGGCCATATCAACAATAGTAAACCGAAAAAAAAGAACCGTATAAAGTATGGATGCAAACATCATTATAGAGGATATAAAAAAATATATTGAAAAAAATATTCTTGCAGAGAATATACAAATTGATGCCTCAACAAATTTAAAACAGGCAGGTATAGATTCATTTTCTACAGTAGAAATAATTCTTTTTATTGAACGGAGATATGGCGTGGTTATACCGGATGAAAAATTAATACCGGAAAACTTTGCAACACTACAGTCTCTTTCGGCCATAGTAAAGGAATTAATGCCCTGATGTACTTATAAAGATCAAACCGCCATGCAATCTTTTAACAGAACTGAGCTTCCCAAAAAAGTATATTTAAGCGGCGCCGATTATTTTCACCTGGTATTGGATAAACATGCAAAAAAACATGGCACCGGCGGCAACGTAATGCGAAAAGTTTTTTATTTTGATAAGAAATTATCCCTTGATAAGATTGATGTGGTATTACAAAGCTCCCCGGTTATTTACTGGTTATGTAATATTAAACTTATACCCGGTTCTTTACTAAAATTACCCTATTGGAAATATACCAATAACGGCAACGAGATAATTCTGCGTGAACATCATGCAGAAAAAGAAAATGAGATACCAGAAATAATTTTGGCACGTGACATAACTGCTGAAGCAACACATTTTATCGAAGCGGATCTTGTGTATTACCCATCAGGTGCCTGTGCATTTGTTTTATCCTGGAATCATATACTGCTTGATGCAAAAGGAACAACTTTACTGTTTGCTCATTTAAACCGCCTTTCTGATAAAATAACCCAGAATTTCGATATTTTTTTTCCGGCAAAAGAAAAGAAACCAAACATCATTAAGTACATCCGTAACATGTACAAAATTAAACGGTTTGTAAAAATATCTTCCAGGCCTCCGGTTAGTTCTGTAGCATCAGGCATTGCAAAAACTGTTGATGGAATTACAAGAAACAAAACCATCTCATTCAACAGCGTTGAAACAAAAATAATAAATGCCAATGCTTTAAAGACAGGCTCCAGGTTTGGCCCCACCCTGTATTTTGTTGCATGCTGTTCGCATGTGATCAATGCAATCAATAAACAACGGAATAACCGGGGGGATATATGGCTACCTGTACCTTATGATGGGAGGTTAAGAGGAGCCATTGGACCGCTTATATCCAATTGTGTTTCTTTTTTATTTTATCGTATTCCGCAAAATGAACTGAATAGTGTACCTCAAACAATAAAGTGCCTGGGTAAACAAATGACTGCACAGATAAAAGATGGGATTCCACAGAAATACAGCATGTTCCTCAACATGATGCGCCATATTCCTCTTTGGCTTTATTATTTTCTGATCAGCCGGACCGGTAAAGGGGCCTTCGCCAGTTTTCTATATACTTCTACCGGTGATAACTTCAATGACCTCAGGTTATTATTTGGTGAACCTATAAGGTGCATCAATATGATACCTGCTCTCACATTCCCTCCCGGACTGACTTTTGTTTTTTTAAAACACGATGATGAACTCCATGTAAATATTGCTTACGCTGCCGATTTTATCAGCAATAATGACCTACTTTTAATTGAACAAAAATTGAACGAAATTCTGTTGGCAGATTATTAATGGATATGGTCAGAAATACAGACATTGTTATTTTAGGTGGGGGCGCTGCCGGTATTGCTGCAGCTGTAGCTGCCGTACGCAAAGGGTTGAAGGTTGTTTTGATTGAACGAAATTCTTTTTTAGGAGGCAAGGCAACAGCTGCTGAAGTAGGTACTATCTGCGGATTATATAAATTCAGTAAAAAAGAAAAAGCTGAATATATTGTAAACGGATTTGCAAAAGAACTTGCCGAAAAACTGCAACTGGCATCACAAACCCATCCTTTGCATGGACCGGAGGGGTTACATTACCTGCCTTATGATGTAGAAGCCTTTAAAAAAATTTCGATTGATTTATTGAATGAAAATAATGTTGATGTTTATTTTAATGCTGTTTTGGAGAATGTATATATTGCGCATGAAAAAATTATTTCTGTTGCAGTAATTGCCGGAGGAAATCCAATAACCATTAATTTAAAATCGATCATTGATTGCTCCGGCGATAGTATCATAAGCCAGGCAGCAAATTTACCTTTAATAAAAAGTGACCATTACCAGGCCGCAGCACAGGTTTTTACTTTGGAGGGTGTAGTAGAAGAGAATGAAGCAAAACTGGGCATGATCATGATGAAGGCATTACAATCAGCAATTAATAATGGACTGTTAGCAGATTTTTACGACAGGGTTTATATTGTACAGGGTTCTTTAAAAAATAATTCCGTTACTTTAAAAATAGGTGTTCCATTAGCCGTTACTTATGCCCCTGGAAATTTACAGGAACTGAGAACTGTAGCCCATAGCTTTGTTGAAAACCTTACAAAGTTTCTTATAAATAATGTAGCTGCTTTTAAAAATGCCCACATACAACATATCGCTCCAGAGGTAGGTGTAAGGATTGGTCAGCGCAGTACCGGTAAATACGTGTTGCAGGAAGCAGATGTTTTATCCTGTAAAAAATATGATGATTCCATTGCCAATGGCGCATGGCCCATTGAGGTTTGGGAACAAAACAGGCGGGTGAAAATGCAGTATTTTAATTTTGAAGATCATTACCATGTACCGGCCCGTTGCTTACAATCAAATACGATTGAAAATTTATTTATGGGAGGAAGAAATATCTCTGCAACAGACGGGGCTATTGCCAGTGCAAGGGTGATGGGCATTTGTTTACAAACCGGCTTTGCAGCAGGTTGTTTGGCAGCTGCATCTGCATTACAACTATCTTTTAAAGACTGCATTAATCATATCCAAAACGATCAATTGTAAGTATTTTTGCAGCATGAAGAACTTGCCTGTATATGAAATACTGAGAGGTGCTGCACAGAAATGGCCTGATAATCCTGCCGTTTATGATGATCATGGAATGATCAGTTTTCAACAATTGTTTTACGAAGCGGAGGAATTGCGTACCCACCTTATAAGTCTGGGTATTAAAGAAGGAATGGGTATTGGTGTAATGGCAGCCAATGGACGAAATTTCATTATTGGAATTTTTGGGGCTATTGGCACCGGCGCAGCGGTAATGCCCATGTCGCCGCTTTTAAAAGAACCAGAGATAGATGATGTATTAAAAGAGGCAAAATTACATGCGATAATTGATGACAGGTCGGCAGGCCAACCACTGGATACTATTGAGACTGTTATCCCGATGAAATTTGGATCTTTTCGTTTTGGTTTCACTAATATTCATGAATCTGTTGTATTTGCCCCTTTTGTGAGTCAACCTGCATTTATCAGGTTTACTTCGGGAACTACCGGAAAATCGAAAGGAGTAATTATATCACATCAATCTGTTTTGGAAAGGATCATTGGTGCCAATAATGGATTGAAACTTGATAATACAGATACCGTGATCTGGGTATTGCCCATGGCATATCATTTTATTGTATCTGTTGTTTTGTATGTAAAATATGGTGCAGCCATTGCTGTAGCTAAGGACTTTCTTGCAAAAAATATCATTGATATCACTAACCAACACAAGGGAACATTATTATATGCATCTCCCCTTCAAATTAAATTATTAGCCGGCGATACAGGTAAAGAACAAATGCCTTCACTAAAAAATGTTATCTCTACATCAGCAGCAATTTCGCTTGATGTTTGTAAAGCATTTAAAAAAAGGTTTAACCTGGATGTAAGCCAGGCTTATGGAATTATTGAAATCGGCCTGCCGATACTGAACTATCTAAAATCAGCTGAACACCCTGATGCCGTTGGTTATGCCCTGCCGGATTATACAGTTGATATTCTGGATGAAAACAATAATCCGTTGCCAGCTGGAAGTATTGGTAACCTGGGAATCAAAGGCCCCGGTATGTTTGATGCCTATCTTGTTCCGGCAACTTTACGGAAAGATGTTTTAAAGAACGGTTATTTTTTAACTGCCGACCAGGCATCTAAAACAAGTGATGGGTTAATTAAAATAGAGGGCCGTTCAAAATCAGTGATCAATGTATCAGGCTTAAAAGTTTTTCCGGAAGAAGTGGAAGCGGTACTGGAAATGATACCCGAAATCAAACAGGCACGTATCAGCAGCAGCCCCCACCCGTTGATGGGCCAGGTCATTGAAGCAGAGATCATTTTACACGAAGGTGCAACGATTGATCCTGAAGATATTTTAACCTGGTGCAAAAAAAGACTTTCCGCTTTCAAAGCTCCGCAAAGGATAAAGATCGTTGATTCATTACCAATGACGGGCTCAGGCAAATTACAGCGGCAGTAAAGAGTTCATCCGTTTTTCAGTTTCTCATACAAAACAATATTCATCAGTATCAGCAACATTCCGTAAAAAGTATCTTCAAAAGGAATGGTATAAATTCTGATACCCAGGTTCTCTGCATCATTATACAGTACAACAGGTATTGCGGTAAGAAATCCGTTAACAATTAAGAAAGGAATGAGGCAAACAGCAAATGAAACCAGGAAAGATATGGCATCAAAACTTTTAAAATAATTCCTGAACAGGTATAGTAACAGAATGAAGGACCCGGTGAAGATAAATGTCCAGCTGGTATAATATTTATCGATGTAGATAAATGCGGTAACCAGTAAGACAACAGCAAGTAATATTAAAAAAATATCTGCTTCCTTTTTATCCTTCAGTTGAGGAAAATAACTTCTGATACATGCATAAATAAAAATACAACAATAAGGCACCAGTAAAAAGAAAAGAACTTCTTCCACCGGAAGGTTATAAAGTTTTATACCGGTTACATACTCCCCATTAAAACCCCACACTCCTTTTGAAGTAAAATAAAAATCCCAAAGAATATATAACAAGGCTGGAAAAACCATTGCCGGAAAAACAAATTTCCAGTTTTTGTAAAACGCCACTTTTTTATCGAAACTTAATGCAAGTGGGCCCGCAATAGATGCTGCAAGAATGAGAGAATATGTGTAGTGTGAATTCAATTTACCGGATTTCCCGTTTAGCAGAGCTTATATTTTTTGTGAATAAAAATTCAGGCTGCACTAGTTTCAGAAACTTTCATTTCTTTAGTATTTCTTTTTTTATCGGCCCGTACTTTATCCCAGTATTTTTTATGTACCCACAGCATTCCAAAACTTTCTCCTTCTTCTTTATTTAAATGCTTATGGTGCATTTTATGAGCCCACCGAATGGCCCGTACATAAGTATTATTACTTCTGCTAAACCATTTCAGCCGCTGGTGTATAATTACTTCATGTACCAAAAAATAACCGATGCCATACAAAGTAAACCCGGCACCAATGGGTATCATCCAATAAACCTTGTACATCACACCGAGCATGATAAGCAGCCAGCTTGGAATTGCAAAAATGAGGAAATAGGCATCGTTCTTTTCAAAAAAACCAGGGCCCTTCTGGTGATGGTCTTTATGCAGGTACCAGCCAAATCCATGCATGATATAGCGGTGCAGGCACCAGGTAAAGCCTTCCATCAAAACGAAAGTAACCAATGTAATTGCTATGTAAAACAACCAGTTCATAAATACCAATAGTAATTAATTCAAAAATGTCCTTAAAATTAAAAAGAACATCAGCTGAATGAGTAACAAATTTACGGCGAATTTGTTATGCTTATTGAATTTTAAAAAATGAAATACGCTTAATAATAAGATACTTACTAAAAACCAGCAGAGGTAGTTATAAAAGGGGATGGTTCCGTCCCCATTCCATACCCAGTAACCCAGTTTAACTGCCACTGGTTCCATCAGCCAGTCAAAAAAAACAGCCAGTGTAGCACCGTCAATAATAACCGATACCGCTTTAAGTGCCATTGGATTTTTCCCCGTATCTGCCGAAATACTGTTAATGGCTTTCATCAGTAATGTATGAATACTTATACCGCTGCAGTAAATAATGATAAACCAGTTTGCCCCGATCAACAAAGGCACTTTTTGCACTTTAAAGCCCAATACATTTCCATAAGTATAATCTCCAAAAAGCATTCCGGTGTTTATGCCGATCATTTCAACAACTATGCCCACACAAAAACAAGCTATTAAAAAAAGAAAAAAATATTTATTCTTCTCATTTTGTGTCCAGATTAGCAACACAAACATCAATAACAGGTTTACAGGTGTAGATTGAAGAAAGAAGTGCTGATCAAAAAATAACAAGCCGGTAATACCAATGGCATGAAACAAAACAGCAATAGCTGTAGCTACCTGTGATTTTGAAAACCTGTTTTTCACTTATTTTTTTTCTGCTGGTCGATCAGACAGCATTATTTACAAGATACTCCTCCATTTTTGGAAAAGCAATTTTGAACCACTCCGTATATTTTTGAGGATGAGATCGTATGGAATTCCTGATTTCTTCAACAGACTTATAGCAATAATCACTTACTTCATCTGCATTAGGCATAATATCCCCGTCATAAGTACCGATAAATACATGGTCGAATTCATATTCAGTAAGTCCATTATCAAAAGGGGCTTTGTAAATAAAATCAAATGCTTTTTTCAATGCAGCATTAAAGCCCATTTCTTCCTGCAGGCGGTGCTCTGCGGCAGCCAGGGTTTCTTCACCAGGCCCTGGATGGCTGCAGCAGGCATTTGTCCATAAGCCTCCACTATGATATTTTTTATTCGACCTTTTGTGTAAAAGTATCTCTCCCTTATCATTAAAAATAAAAACGCTGAAAGCCCTGTGCAACAGGGCTTTTTGATGAACTTCCATTTTTTCCATGGTACCAATTTGCTCATCATTCTCATCTACCAGAATAACATCCATAATCTGCTGATACTTTAATATAAATTGAATTGGCTCCTTAAACCTGCTTTTGCCACTATATATGCCTTACCATAGTTTGGTATACGGATACGCTGTTCTAAAATATCGGCAGGTGTGGTACGTTTTATTTTTTTAAACAGAGACAGGTAATATTTGTAAGCTACATACACCCCAAATCTTGCTTTGGCGGGTAAATGTAAAATGCCTTCATACGCATTTTCAAAATCGGCGGTAATATCATCTTCAATCTGCTTTTTCATGTAGGGAGTAAAATTCTTAAAATCCACTTCCGGAAAATAAGACCTGTTCAGCTGCTCATAGTCTGCTTTAACATCCCTTAAAAAATTAACTTTCTGAAAAGCCGCACCCAATGCCTGTGCAGAAGGCCTCAGGTCATTATACAGGTTTTTGTCTCCTTCGCAGAATACATACAGGCACATGAGCCCAACCACTTCCGCACTTCCATAAATATATTCCCGGTAACCATTGCTGTTGTACTCTGTTTTGCTCAGGTCCATCTCCATACTTTTAAAAAAAGCTTCTATCAGGTCAGATGGAATATTATAGTCCCTCACCGTAATTTGAAAACTATGCAGGATCGGGTTCAGGCTTATTCCCCTGGTAATTGCAGCATAGGTCTCTTTTTTAAAATCAAGCAACAACTCTTCTTTTTTATACTGATGAAATGTATCAACAATTTCATCGGCAAAACGCACAAATCCGTAGATATTGTAAATAGGCGTACGCAAATCGATATGCAGCAACCTGATTGCGCTGCTGAAAGATGTGCTGTATTTTTCGGTAACCGCTTTACTGCACTGCTGACTTACCTCATGAAAATGCTTTATCATTCCTTTAAGCCTTTTTATTTTTATCGTTTTGTCAACCAAAATGTTTTGTCACTTCCTTAGCTACTACCTCTCCGCTGATCAAACTTGGTGGCACCCCGGGCCCCGGAACGGTTAATTGACCGCTGTAAAATAAGTTTTTTATTTTAATACTCCTGCATGAAGGCCTTAAAACCGCCGTTTGCATTAAAGTATTCGCCAAACCATAAGCATTTCCCTTGAACGAATTATAATCATCTACGAAATTGCTTAGGGAATAGCTTTTTTTATAAATAATATTATTTTTTATAAACTGTCCCGTCTTTTTTTCGAACCTGGCCAGTATCTTTTCAAAGTACCCATCTCTTAATTCTTCTGTATCTGCACTCAACCCTGCCGCTACGGGAATCAGAAAAACCATATTATCACATCCGGCCGGGGCAACTGTTTCATCTGTTACCGAAGATACAGACAGATAGAACAATGGATCAACAGGCCATTGTTTTGTGGTGTATATCTCATTGCCGTGTACATCAAAATCAGCGTCAAAGAACAAAGAATGATGAGGTATTCCCTCCAGTTTTTTATTTAAGCCAACGTAATATAACAAGCAACTGGGAGCCATCAATCTTTTGTCCCAATATTTATCGCTATAAGTTCTACAACTCCTGGGCAACAATTTTGTTTCTACAAAATGATAGTCTGCCGAACCAATCACAACATCTGCATCATAAACTTCAGTTCCATTGGCAACCACCTGTTTTGCTTTGTTATTTTGAATATTTATTGCTGTAACATCACTTTCAAAATTAAATTTTACCCCTAACTCTTTTGCCAACCGGTACATTCCATCAACAACGGCATACATTCCTTTTTTAGGATACCATGTACCTAATTTAATATCCGCATAATTCATCAGGCTGTACAAAGCCGGTGTGTCTTTCGGCAGGGCTCCTAAAAACAAAACCGGGAACTCCATCAGTTGCCTGAGTTTTGGGTTTTTAAAATATTTACCAATGTGTTTTTCCATTGAAGTGAACACATCGAGTTTAAAAACCCCCTTAATAGTATCCCAATCTAAAAATTCAGTGATCGACTGTCCTGGTTTATAAACGAGTTTGTTTATGCCAACCTCGTATTTATAAGCTGCTTCATTTAAAAAGGCATCCAGTTTTTCAGCACTGCCGGGTTCAATATTTTCAAATAACTTTTTTAGTTCGATATAATCAGCCGGTATATCTGTTGTTCCATCATGCCAGTAAATACGGTATGATGGATCCAGCCTTTCAAGTTCATAATAATCCGAGACCTTTTTGCCAAAATATGCAAAATACCTTTCAAACACGTCGGGCATCCAGTACCAGCTTGGCCCCATATCAAATGTGAAACCATCCGCCTTTAATTGCCTTGCCCTTCCTCCCGGGGTTGCCTGCTTTTCCAATACGGTCACTTCCCAGCCGGCCTTAGCCATAAAAGAAGCTGCCGACAACCCTGCAAAACCACTTCCTATGATTACAACTTTTTTCAATGTACGAAAATACGGCTATTGGATTTAATAGAGAACAGTACCAGTGGGTATTATTTTATCAGTTAATATCGTTCAAGTTGTTGTTTCAACAATTTCCTGGCAAAATGTATCCTGCTTTTTATAGTGCCTAACGGCTCTTTTAAGACAACAGCTATTTCGTGGTATTTATATCCGTCAAAATATAATTGAAAAGGTGTTTTAAATATGTCCGGGAGCTGGTGAACAGCTTCGTAAATATTTTTTACAGACAGGCCTGTTTCTGCAGCATTTTCTGTGGTAAACTGGTTATAGTCAAGCAGAAAATCATTGGGTGTTTTATCAAATATGGTATTCTGCTTTGCACTGCGCCTGTAATTATTTATAAAAATATTGCGCATAATGGTATAAAGCCATGCCTTTATGTTGGTTCCATCCAAATACTTTTCCTTATTGGCCAAAGCCCGGAATAAGGTTTCCTGTACAAGGTCTTTAGCAGATTCTGAATCCCTGGTAAGGGTCATTGCAAATGGCTTTAAATAGTCTGAGTTGTGAACCAGTACCTGGTTGAAATTTACCGTATTCATAATATTTTGTTTAGCTTATTAACCACAAATTTAAACAAAATGTTTAAAAAAAAGACATATTTTGTTTAAATTTTTTTGTTAAAAATTAAACAGATTGTATTTCAATACTTTAGAAGGGAATAATCTGGATGGGATTAAAGGCCGTGTACAAACTCCATGACCTCGGAATATGATTTCTTAAAATGAACGGGTGGCTGTATCTTCTTTTCGTATGTGTGCGTTAACTGGCCGGAAACGATGACCGGAGTTCCGGTGAATCGCTTATGTACGTTTGCTATAAATTTTTCGAAGTTGAATTTAGGCCCCACAGTGGTCAAATGCGTATAAAGATAATCGGGCTTTTTTAATTTCAGAACATATTCAACATCATTGGCAGGAATGCTGCAGCCCAGGTAGATGGTACTTACCCCCCTGTTTCTGAGAAGATAATTCATGAATAAAAGCCCGAGTTCATGGTATTCTCCTTCAGGTAAAAAAAGTAAAACGCTTTTATTGATCTTCACCCGGTTGCTTATGTTTTCGATACCGGTAATTAATTTTTGCCGTATGATATTGCTCACCAGGTGTTCCTGTGCCGGGTTGATGTGGTTGGTCATCCAGAGTATCCCAATTTTCTCCAGGTAAGGAAAAATGATCTGCAGGATCATTTTCTCAATCCCTTTGATGGCTATGAAATTATTCAGCGTACTTTCAAAACTGTCCATATCAAGGTCGACCATGTTCTGGATAAGCGTGTTCACAATCCTTTCCTGCTGTGCTTCCAGCTGGTTCAGCGAAAGTATCCGTTCCCTCATCTCCTCATCATTCATCCGGTCAATATGAGAAATTTTGAACCCGTATTTATTCAGCAAGGCCACATTCAGAAGTTTCTTTAATTCTTCGTTGCTGTAGAACCGGATATTTGTTCCGGTGCGGTTAGGTTTTAAAAAAGAGTAGCGTTGTTCCCATATACGGATAGTGTGGGCCTTGATGCCGGATAAATTCTCCAGGTCTTTAATGGTGAACGAATGCATTTTTATTAATTTACTGTTGATATTACAAATGCTGGCCCTGTTTGTTTAAATACAAATCAGAAAAGTTTAACAAAGTTAGTGTATTAGCTTAAAACGGGCGGCTGGGTAAGTCTTTAAATACTTTATGCACCAGCTTATTTGCCGGAAAAAGGATTGACCACCCGGTTAGAAAGATTATCATAAAATCAGTGTACAATGATGCATGTTTTTGGTACCATAACTCCAGTGCTCCTTTGTATGGATAGATAGCAACATACATAGCTTGTGGGTCGGCTGCATCGGAAACTATCTTTTCCTCATCACGGAAAATAAGAGACCCAATGCCTGTCATACCCGGCCTGCAGTTGTAGATTACCTTTTGTACCTCCTCGGGGTACAATTTAAAGCTTACCTCCATCAAAGGCCGGGGGCCAACAATGCTCATATCTCCTTTAAATACATTGATGATCTGTGGTAGTTCATTTACTTTGGTCATGCGCAATATCTTACCAAAACCGGTAACTCTTGGATCATTGCGTAATGTGATCTCTCCGGTACCGATGTTGGGGCTGTTCTTCACCATGGTAGCAAACTTCCAGATATCAAAAAGCCTCTTCTTATATCCAACCCTTTTTTGAAAATAGAACACTTCACGTTCCCCGGTAACCAATAAGATCATAATTGATGGGATTAGAATGGGCGAAAGCAGGATCAATGCAATGGTTGCAATAAGTATATCAGTAATGCGCTTTATCAATTTGTACATGAGTCGTTTCTGGTTTCTCGTTTGTTGTTATTCGTTTCTCGTTTTAAATTTTAAAGAGCAATTGCTTTTACAAAACGAGAAACAAGAAACGAGTAACGTGGTTTCAATACACTTCTTTAATTTTTTCACAAACTGCCTTCAATTGCTCATCCGTAATATTGGTTGAACATGGAATGCTTAAGCAACGCTGGTAAACAAAATCTGAACGGTTGTCTTTATTGTAAAAGATATTATTCTTAAACATCCTGAGTTGATTCATCGGCACCCAAAAAGGGCGGCTCTGCATTTTATTATCATTCAGAATTTTCAATACAGCCTTTTGCTTTTCTGTCATGATCGTGGGCAACCAGCAATTAGGATTTACATCATCACTTACCTGCTGGAATTTTATATCGCCAACGCCTGCCAGTTCCTTTTTATAAAAAGCCATTACTTCTTGTTTACGTTTTATAAAGCCGGGCAATAACTCCATTTGTGCCACCCCCATGGCTGCAGCTACATTAACCAGGCGGTAGTTATATCCAATTTCATCATGCACATATTCAAAAGGATCACTCTTTGCCTGTGTGGTTAAGTGCTTAGCTTTTTTTGCCAATGCTTCATCGTTGGTAACGATCATGCCGCCGCCACCAGTTGTTATAATTTTATTTCCGTTGTAACTAAATGTACCCATCAGACCAAAACTACCCGAATGCTTTCCTTTATAATAAGAACCCAATGCCTCAGTGCTGTCTTCAATTACCGTTAAGTTATGTTGCCTGGCCAGTGCCATCAACCTGTCCATATCACACATATTACCCAACACATGCACAGGCATGATGATGGGTATTCTTCTTCCGTCTTTTTTATAATGACAAACTCCGTTTCGTTGTTCAGTTTCTTCGGCTAAGAATTTTTCCAGAAGGTCAAGGTCCATTTGCCAGGAACCGGGGTCGGTATCAATTAAAATCGGATCGGCGCCAGTATACTTTATAGAATTGCAGGTAGCAATAAATGTAATGTTTGGAGTGATCACATAATCTTTCTCATTCACCCCCATCAGAATTAAACAAATATGAAGGGCTGTAGTACCACTGCTGGTGGCCACGGCATATTTGGTTCCTGCAAATTCGGCACTCATTTTTTCAAACTGATCCACATAAGCGCCAACACTGCTCACCCAGCCGGTATCCAAACAATCCTTAACATATTTCCATTCGTTTCCGGCCATATTAGGGCCACTTAGTAAAAGCATAGTTTTTGGTTTTTTGATAAACGGACAGGGCACTTAATTTATTATTGCCGTGCAAACCTATTAAAAAAAACAGCTCCAGCCTAAAGGCAGGAGCAATTCAAACCCTGGTTTTTTTAATCCGTTGTCAGATATTCCTGAACTTTTGCGCAAAGGAATCGGTAACAATACCTGTTTTAAGCAAAGTATAAATTTCTTTTACCCCGTCAGGCACTTTTTTAGTGATGGTGAAGCCGAGTTCATTTTTGATCTTATCAAAATTTACCCGGTAATCCCTTGGGTCTTCGCTGCTGTCAACATAAATGACCTCTACATTGGGCACCACTTTGCAAACTTCTTTAATAACCATTCCTTTATTATAATTCTCTTCTGTGCTGCCCACATTAAAAACGTTGGCCCTTATTTTTTCTTCAGGGCTTTCCAGCATTAACACCACCGCTCTTGCAAGGTCATCCACATGGCAATAAGGCCTCCAGAACTGCTGTCCCCATATTTCCTGCTTGCCATGCACAGCAGCATTGCGGGTAAATTCATTTACAGTAAGATCAAATCTTATTCTTGGAGAAAAACCATACACGGTGCTGAAGCGAAGTGCTGTGGCACACATCGGGCTGTTCTTCTTTTCTTCCAGCAGGTATTTTTCAAACTTCACTTTCAGTTCTGCATATAATGAAACGGGATTGAGTTCAGATGTTTCTACAACAAAAGAATCCGGGTCGGCCATCTTACCATAATTGCTGCAGGTACTTGAAAATACAAAACGTTTTACGCCTGCTGCTTCAGCCTTATTAAATAATTGTACGGCTCCATCCCAGTTGGTTTCATTGGCTTCTTCACTGAATTTTTTACAGGCAGGATCGCCCACAATCGCTGCCAGGTGTGCAATGGCATCAATCCCTTTCAATGCAACATCCACATCTTCTGCATTGCGTATATCTCCTTTCATGAATTCAAAATTGGGGTGCAGCATTACATCGTATAATGCATCGCCGCCAAATTTTAATGAATCAATAGCCCTTACCTGGTATCCTTTGTTTAATAACTGGCGAACCAAAACGGAACCGATATAACCGGCGCCTCCTGTAACTAATACTTTCATGTGTTAGATTTTTTTGCGTTGCAAAGATAGGAAGTTAAGGGGTTATGAGTTGGATGAGAATGATTTCAAAAAATGTCTATTTGGCCGGCACACCAACAACTGTAATATCATCCGGTACGTCTCTTACAACAACAGCTCCTGCACCAATCATAGCATTCTTTCCCACAATAACACCTTGTTTAATTACAGCATTGGCGCCAATGAAAGTTCCGTTACCAACTTTTACATTGCCACACAATACTGCTCCGGGGCCAATATGGGCAAAATCGCCAACTTTACATTCATGTTCTATAATGCATCCTGTATTGCAGATAGCTCCTGCACCAATTTTTGCAAGCGGATTGATACTGGCATTGGCAGCGATCATTACCCCATGCATTGCAATTGCAGCTGAAGGATCAATGACTGCAGAAGAATGGATAGCATTCACGGGCAGAAGATCATTTTGTGCAAGCTGGTCATATATTTTTTTCCGGACGGCATTATCACCAACCGCAATAAAAAAATTATTTTGCTTCAATGCCTGTAATGCTCTTTCAGAAGTTTCTGTACCAAAATAAGAAAGGCTAAACGGGTTGAATTGCTTTTCTTCTTTATCGCAATACCCTATAATTTTTTTTCCGGCAGAATTTAAAATACCATACACAACAAATGCATGCCCGGAGTATCCTATTAATATCATTGTTTTTTTATTAATTATCTAATTTACCAATGATTTGTATGCTGCAAGTATATTTTGCCAGATATTTTCCTGCTGGTAGTCTTCCCGTACTACCTGTTGTAATTTTACCGCCATTGTTTGTGTGTGTTGCGGATGCGCTATTGCGTATTGCATCAGGCTCAACATCTGTTGTTCATTTCCTGCTTCAAAGATGAGACCGGTTTCATTATTTGTAACAATATCAATATTGCCGGTTATATGGCTGCAAATGACCGGCAACCCCATTGCACCTGCCTGTAATAATACATTGGGAAACCCTTCCCGGTGAGAAGGGAAAACAAAAAGGCTTGCCAGGCGCATATAATACTCTACATTGTTTGACCAGCCTGTATGTATGATGGCGCTATTGGTCTCAATTTGTTGTAATGTATTTGCAGGCAATGGGTCAAGCAGTGGTTCATATCCCCCCACAAGTAACAGTTTTAATGAAACGTCATTCTTCTGTAATTGCATAAAAACATTCACCAATTCCACTATTCCTTTATCAGCTACTAATCTGCCAATACAAAGCAGGTATTTATTTTGTGAAGAATAATTAAGTTGATTCTTAATTTCTGCAATAATTTTTTCATCCAGCGCTTCTTTGCTAAAGCGGCTTATATCTATGCCATTAGTTGATCCCTTACCTATGATACGCAGTTTTGCCAGGTTGGCTAATTTATTTTCTGATATGAACCTCAGCAAAGAGTTACTATTTGGCCAAACCTGGTTTGCAACTCCATAAGTAAGTCTTTCAATGAATTTTAAAAGCCAGTATTTAAGTCCTTTCTCAACCATCAATGGCAAACCTGCAACAGTGTGTATCCTGGTTTTTACGCCGCATATTTTTGCTGCCAGCATTCCCAGCAACCCTGCCTTAGGTGTATGGGTATGAACAATATCCGGTTTCTCTTTCCTGAAAATACGGACCAGTTGAAATAAACATTTAATATCCTTAATTGGTGTTATCCTTCTTGTCATGGGCACAATGATATGCCTGCATTGTTCCTTTTCTATTACTTCCTTCAGTTCTTTGCCATCAGCGCTTATCATCAGCACATCAAAACCATTTTCAGACATGAACCTCATTTGCCCGGGTAATAAATACCGCAAAGCCATTGGCACTGTTGTTATGCGGATCAATTTTGTATTGTTGGAAGAATCAGGCAATAGAATAGGTTAATAGTTGGTGATGTCCGGTCATTTCCTTCTGCTTACTCAAAAATAACTTCATATTATTGAAAGACAAATTAGAATTTTAGGATAAATTTGAATTTAATTGATGATCAATAAAATATTTTATTGATATTAAAGCACCGGTCGGGAAAAATCAATACATACTTAATGGGTTTTACAGATTTTATATTATATCCGGTTTATGTAGCATTATTCTATTTTCTTTTTAGCGCCCGCAGAAAAAATTATACAGACCCTGTACTTCAATATTATCACAAGCAGGCATTCTGGATAAAAGCGCTGGCCGTATTACCATTTACCCTGTTCAATACAGTACTGTCTCCCGGCGATTCATTTGGCCTGTTTTATACAGAAGGCGTAAATATTTACCATCTTATTTTAAAAGATCCCTCTACGCATTTAAAATGGATCTATTCGCCCGGGGTTGATTTTGACCAGTCATTATTAAAAAATTCCCTCAACCTGGGTTACCTGCGGGCTGAGAATAATTATATGGTAGTGCGGATAGTTGCCCTGCTTTCTTTTTTTGCCTTCGCAAAATACCTCGTGCTTAACCTGTTCTTTTCTATGATTGCTTTTTCAGGAGCCTGGCGGTTATACCGTTTTTTTTATGAACAGTATCCACATTTACATAAGCAGCTGGCAATAGCTATATTGTATTTACCAACTTTTGTTTTCTGGAGTTCGGGTATTTTAAAAGATCCGCTTTGTACGGCCGCAATAGGGTGGATCACTTACTCCCTCTACGAGACTTTTTATAAAAAAAAGAACCTGTTGATCAACCTTGGTATATTGTTATTTTTTGGCTACCTGTTGTACATTATAAAAGTATATATTTTAATATCCTATATTCCTTTTTTTGCGGTTTACCTGGTATTAAAGAATGTAACACTTCTTAAAAACAGGCTCTTACGTATTGTCGTTGTTCTGGGCATAATTACCGCTACCATGTTTGCGTTTACCACTGTAACAGAACAATTAGCAAGTACCCTGGTAAATTACGGGGGAGAAAGCTTAACAAAAAATATATCCATTTACCAAAAAGCATACGCTGAACAGGCCGATGCCGCTTCAAATTTTTCATTAGGAATAGAGTTTGACGGATCAATATCAAGCCTTATAAAGATGGCGCCAATGGCTATTATTGCCACACTTTACCGCCCCTTCCTTTGGGAATCAAAAAAATTAACTACGCTGCTATCCTCTTTTGAAAGCCTTGCCATAATGATATTTACTTTACTTGTATTTTTTAAAACAGGGCCGGGAAATTTTATTAAAGCCATTGTTCGTGACCCTGTGATTTTGTACTGTATCCTCTTTGCATTGCTGTTTGCTTTATTTGTGGGTGCCACCACAGCTAATTTTGGTTCATTGGTAAGGTATAAAATACCCTGTCTTCCCTTTTACATCATTGCCCTATTTCTTATACAGGACAGAACAAGAAAAATAAAAAACAGCCTGGTGATTAGCCAGACTGCGTGATTTCAGAGGGAGTTATAATTTGATACCTTATGCGTTTGCGGTCCTTCTTAAGCGGCCCGTTGTAAAAGAAGACAACATCGGCAACCAGGTATTTTTTAAATAATTGTTTATCGAACTGGTTAAAGAAAAAGTTTCGTTGGTCTTTAGTTTGGTTAATATCACCGGTGGGGTTGCTTCAAAGTTTTTGCTGAATGCATCGGTTACCGGCCAAACAATAAAGCTTAGTTTCTTAAGTTTATCAGTCTTTTGATAAAGCATGATAATACCGGCAAAAGCAATTATAAAACAACAGTAGTTGAACAATGCAATGGCTTTATTACTGAATTTTGCCTGGTGTATATAAAAACGATTGCGGACATAATAATACATTTTCCATCCGTTGATGTAGTCCCAGTCTTTTTTAACAGAAAATGCAGCTGAAGGGTGATAATGAATACTATTGGATACGGTACAAACAGGTATTTCGCTCTGCTTAACTATTCTATAGTAATACTCAGTTTCATCACCCCATAAAAAATAATTAGGTTTGGGAACACCTACTCTTTCTACAATTTTTCTGTGCAGCAGGGTCCCGTTAAAAGGATGTCCGATACCTTCAATGATCTTACAATCCACTTCATCCAGTGTCTTATATTTTTGTGTTTTCCATACAAAAGACTTTTTATCCTCTTTATCTATAACTGCACAGTTCAATAACTGCAGGCTTCCGTCATCGGCCTCTAATAAATTTTCCAGTGCATCTTCTTTGGGATAACCATCATCATCCATACACCATATCCAGGCATACCCATTTTGATAAGCCCATTTAATACCGGTGCTAAAACCGCCACTGGAACCCAGGTTATTTTGATTGATAGAAATTAAATCAGATTGTTGCTCTAACCAGTTTGCAGTATCGTCAGTGCTTCCATTATTTATTACAAGTATAGCATCAGGACGGCGGGTTTGATTACGCAAAGCAGTTATACATTCGGAGAGCAGGGCACGTCGGTTGTACGTTACAACTACGGCAATAGCCTTTTCCATAGGATTGGTATTTGTGGTTTTAAATCAGAGATATCAGGACTATTCTATAACGGAATGAGAATCCGCTTATTGCATTAATAGTTAGATTTTTTTAACTCTCAGAATTTGGAAAAACCGGGGGCTTTTGGGCGGTATTTATTGTTTTAAGAAAGGATCTTGAAAAATCGAGGGCTTCTCCTATTACATTATGCATATCCATGTAGCGGTAAGTAGCTAATCTACCTAGGAAAGATACGTGTTGAAGGGTTTCTGCATCTTTACGGTATTGTAAAAGAAGATCTTTATCTCTTTCGAGTCTTTTAGGATAATATGGTATATCAGAAGATTCTGTCTCTTTGCTAAACTCTTTAAAATAAATTGTTTTGTCGTGTTGCTCCCAATTGGCAAAATGTTTGTGCTCAGTTATTCTTGTATAGGGTACATCTTCATCGCAGTAATTCATTTGTGTTGTTCCCTGAAAATCTCCATCAGCATAGTATGTTTCAAAAGTTACAGTTCTGTAACCAAGACGGCCATATTTATAATTGAACCAGGCATCAATGGGGCCGGTATAAAATACATGGTCATATCCGCTGATGTCCATTGACGGTTCGAATTTTTTATCAAGGATAACATGAATGTCTGGATGATCAATTAGCTTTTTGATGATTGCAGTGTATCCTTCCACGGGAATACCGGTAAACGTATTATTGTGATAATTGTCGTCATAATTAAATCTCACCGGAATCCTTTTCAGGATAGAAGCAGGCAGTTCTGTAGGTTCACACCCCCATTGCTTTTTTGTATACCCATAAAAAAAGGCATAATACAATTCTTTCCCAATAAAACGAAGCGCCTGTTCTTCAAAATTTTTTGGATCTTTTATTGACGTGTCTGCAAGCGTTTCTAAGAAGGCCTTTGCTTCTATTGGTGTAAATGATTTACCAAATAATTGATTGATGGTGTGCAGGTTTACTGGTAATGAATACACTTTACCCTTACACATTGCTTTTACCCGGTGAACATAAGGCCTGAACTCTCCCAGGCTATTTACAAAATCCCATATTTCTTTTTTATCTGTATTAAATATATGTGGGCCGTATTGATGAACCATTATTCCCGTTTCTGCATCTCTTTCTGTATGGCAATTACCTCCAATATGGTTTCTTTCATCCCAGATATCAACAGAACAGTCTGAATTTTTTACCAACTGGTTTGCCAATACAGTTCCAGAGAACCCTGCACCGATTATTAAATACTTTTTACTCATGATAGTAGGTGTGCAAAATAAATTATTGATTCAATATGTCGTTGTAAATGGCAATATATTTTTCTATGGCTTTTTCTAGCGAATAAAATTCTTTTGCACCCTGCCTTATATCATCGCTTTTAAAAGTGAGGCCAGTTGCTATTTCCGCTGCAGTTTTTGTAAATTCTTTATTGGTAAATTCATGAATTATGATACCGGCATCATACCTGTTCATAATTGTTTCTACATCACCAACCCCACTGTTTGTAATTAATGGTATGCCCATTGCCATTATTTCGCCATGCTTGGTTGGAGAAGATGACTGTTTTGAATAACAGGGTTTAATGAAGAAAACAGAATAGTTACTTAAGGAAAGTAATTTTGGCACTTCCTGCCTGTTTGCTTTTTTTATAATCACTTTATAGGGGTCTATACTATATTTAGTAGCTGCAATCCTGATCTCTTCATGCCGGTGAGGCGATATGAATAATAATTTTGCAGCCGGTATCTTATCGCTCAGGGTTTTGCAAAATTGCATCATTTCGTCAGTTAGATACCAGCCACCGATGGAGCCAAGATAACTGATCACAAAATCATCCTTACGTATATTCAATTCTGACCTCAAAGTCGTTTTTTCTGATTCGCTTATTTTATCAGGGTCAAATAGTTCAAGATCTGCACTACATGGAATTACCTGAAGGGGGATATTACTTTTATATTCTTTCCACACTTTTATAATTTTTTCAGCCGCATAAGTAAGACAGACTATTCCATCACTTTTAGAAACCGCTTCCATTTCCTTCCCTTTAAAAAAATTATATACTGCTTTATATACAGGGTTGGCGGTATTCCACATACCACCCTCTACCCTGCTGTCTGCATAAAATTCCCTGATATCATTTAAGAATCTCACCCCCATTGTTTTTTTCATCCAAAGCCCTACCAATTCCGGAACCCCCGGCCTGGTATGCACCATATCAAGCTTGTTTTCCTTATGTATTTTTTTTGCCGCACGCCTGAGTTTTATAATATCAAGAACTGTAGAAAGCACCGGTGGATTTTTAGTATAGCTTAAGGGTATCCATGCAATATTGAACCCTTCAAGCATTTTTTCAACAAATGATTGGTTTTGAATGAGCGCTTGTTTTTTTTCGCAGCTCAGCAGAAAAATTTTGAACCCTGCCCTGCTCAACCCCTGCAAATAAGGTATTACCTGGCTTTGACCCAGTGGATCGGTCATGCCATCATAAGAAATAAACAGTATTTTTTTTTCTGTCTTCAAAAGCAGTTCCTTTCTTAATTAATTTTTATTTGCTCCTTTACCATTTTATTAAATACCTGAGGTAATGTTTTATAGCAAACAAAAACCTGTTTTTAGCTGAATGTAATCCTACATAATAATCCCTTACACCTGCATGTTCAACCAGCGGAATCGCAGTAACTTCTATTTGTGTGGCCAATTCCCTGTCATTGATCTGAAAACGGTCATCGGGTTCGCAATTGGTTCCACTACCATCGTGACCAATATTAGATACCAGGGATCTTTTTGGATACAGGCATAACCCATCATTTAAAAAAACAACAGAGTGCCATATGGTATTCCAGCTATTCATATTGGACCTTGCAACAGCTAACAGGCCCCAGTAAAATTCAAAGGTTCCATCCATATTCAGTTTTTTGATGTTCCCTTTTTTCTTCACTGCATTTCGCACAGCCATGGCATCGGGTGTAAATTTATCCCATGCCCTTTTCCATGTCCCCCATCCCCAGGTGGTGGTATGATAAAAGAAATATGTTGATTCTTTAACCCCCGCAGCAGCAAGATCGGGCCTGGCATATGCACTGATATGCATTACCCTTGGGTTATTTTCATAAAAATCAAGTGCATCATTCATGTATTTTAAAAAACCGGGGGATACCAATCCATCATCCTCCATGGCGATCACCCTTCCAAATTCATTTACCATTTTTGTTATTCCTTCTATTGTGGATTTAACCAATCCTTTATTGGCAACTGCTTCAATAATAGTAACCTCCCTGCACCATTTCTTTTCACGTACTACTTTTTTTACTGACCCGATTGCTTTTAAAGTTTCTTCAGTAGCTCCGGGTTTAGGGCCATCAACATATATCCAAAGCTGTGATTCAGCCGCCAGTTCATTTCGATACAATGATTCAAGCACCTGCCGGGTATGATCGGGCCTGTTATAGGCAAAAAAAACTATGGGTGCTAATGAACGCATAATATTTATTTAATAAAAATGGCCGCAGCTCATATATCAACTTACACAGCCACTACAGCAGGCTTACTTAGTGTTCTCCTTATTACACTCCTGGTAAAAAAGATAACCAATCCAGAAAAAATAACTGTATTAATTAAACTGGACAATGCATCACCCCAGATCAGGAAATTTTTAACCATGAAAGTATTGATTGCAATTGAACAAACAATAGATATCAATGCCACTGTCAGTATCTTTCTTTTCTCCTTATGATATAAAAGAAAAAGAAAAAAGAAATAATTCAATGCCCATATAAATGCCTGTAAAGCCACTACAAAGAAATATTTCATGCCTGGCAAATATATTTTATTGATCAGGAAGAAATAAGCAAACACAGCTACAGCAATACAGGCAAGGGAAAGAACGCTGAGCATTTTAACGTAATTGAAAAAGATATGTTTTACCGACTGGTAATTAGCCTCGCCACTGCTGATTGATTTATATAATTGCGGCTGTACATACAACAAAATACTTTGTGCGATAGTGCCCACCATGGTTCCCAATATACAGGCGATGGCATAGATGCCAAGTTCATGTTTATCTACATTGAATATGGCAAGGAACAGTTTATTTGTAGCGCCCAGCATAAAAACGCAGAGCTGAAAAACAAAAACGGGCACACCAAATTTTAACTCTTCCCATACATGGTATTTTTGAAAAGAAAAATGCAGGTACCGGTTCTTTGCATAATACCATGCCCCAAATAAATTAACAGTAATCAATGAAACAGCGATACCCCATACCCTGCCTGCCCAGCCGGTAAAGAAAAAGACCACCAGGATAACCGACAATGCATATTCTATAACTGACCTGGAGATACCTATCGCTGCATAACGGTTTACTTCATTTCGGTTCCGAATCAATGCAAATAACTGCTCGCTGCAAAATGTTAAGAAGGCCAGAATAGGTATGATATATACAAAGGAAGACGGTAATTCAAATTTTTCCCAGAGCTCTTTTCTAAAAATAAATAATCCCAGCGAAGCCAATAATGTCATAACAGCAGCGATAAAAAAATTGCTGGTAAAAGAAGCCGCAAAATCATCTTTTGTTTTTTTAAAGAAATCAGCGGTTGAAGACTGTATCATACCCAGTGTGATGAATGGGGCAACCAGGATCATATTACTTGCAAATAAACTCAATGCTCCATTATCGGAAGGGGTAAGGTATTTTGGATTGGTAAACAGGGGTATCAGTAAAAAGGAAACTCCCCTGGAAAAAAAATTGGTGAATATGTATGTCCCTACAGATCTGTAGGCAGGATTTTTAACCGCAATTTTAACAGTGTTAACAATGGACATGATGACTACCCGGTAAGTTAGTTTTGCAAAACAAAGGTACTTTCGATGGATCAGCTTCTAATTATTATTCATCCACTTATCGTACCACATCTGAAACATCAGGATATACCAGATCTTTTCAGCCCTCTCTATCTTGCCGTGGTAAAACGACCTTTTTATCTGCTGTATTATATCATTGCTGAAAATATTTTGCTTTTCGATGAATTGCTCATCAAAATACCTGTCAACAAAAGGCTTAAGATCATTTTGCAGCCAGTTTGCAATAGGGATACCAAAACCCATTTTAGGCCTGTCCATCATGGATTCAGGTACATACTTATGTACTATTTGTTTCAGGATGAATTTTTTGCTTCCCTTGTTGTATTTATATTCCATTGGCAACTGGGCTGCCCACTCAATGATACGCTGATCCAGGAAAGGCTCCCTGCCTTCAAGGCTAACACTCATGCCGGCCCTGTCAACTTTTTGCAAAATATCATCCAGCAGGTAGGTCTGGTAATCTACAGCCATCATGTAAGATAAAATAGAATAATGATCAGGCTTCAACTCTTTACTATCGAAAAGTGACGGCATTTTTTTAATATTATTTATGAAAAGGCCGGTTAAGTCCTTTTCATTCATCTGCTGAGTTAAACTCATTAAAACATTTTTTGCAGATGGTTCTTTTAAAAGTGATTTCACCTTTTCGTACCTGCTGTGAAAAAGATATTTTTTATTGAGCACCGGTATCTTGTCAGCCGGAACAACATCCATCAAAGCGGCTGCACCCCTGCGGACAAAGCCAGGTATTTTTTTGATCGAGTTACCATACTTCATCATATAATCATAGCGGTTGTAACCGGCGAATATTTCATCGCCGGCATCTGCAGATAAGGCGACGATAACTTTTTCCCTGGCAATACGGCTAACCAATGTAGTAGGTATAGCGCTGCTGTCAGCAAAGGGTTCATCATAAAAAAAGGGAAGTTGCGGAACAATGTCAAGCGCTTCCTTTTGCGTACAATAATATTCTGTATGGTCTGTACCCAGGTGGTTTGCTGTCTCTTTTGCAAAAGGGGCTTCATTCATACCGGCATCCGGCACACCAATGGTAAAGGTCTTTATCTTTTCTGTCCTGTTCTTTTGTAAAATGGCGGTAACACAGGTGCTGTCATAACCTCCGCTTAAAAAAACACCCACAGGCACATCACTAACCATGCGGTATTGAAATGCGCTGGTCAGCAATTTTTCCGTTTCCTCAATCGCCTCAGGCAGGTCTATCTTTAATATGGGTTTATTATATGCATCATATACATTCCAGTACTGCTTTGTCTCCACACTCCTGGTCTTTATATCTACAGTTAAAAAGTAACCGGGTTTTAGTTTGTGTGCGTCACAAAAAATACAATTGGGTGTTGGCACATAACCAAACTGGAGAAAAGCCGCCACAGCATCTGTATCAATTTTTTTTTCAAAATCAGGATGCTGCATAAGGGCTTTTAATTCTGACCCAAAAAGAAACAGGCCATCTTTCCAATAATAAAAAAAAGGTTTTACCCCTGCCCTGTCCCGGCAGGCAAATAATTTTTGCTTTGCTTCGTCGTAAATAACAAAGGCAAACATGCCAATGAATTGCTGTAGTGCTTCACTCCCCCATTCTTTATAAGCATGTAAAATAATCTCGCTGTCACTGTGACTGTCAAACCGGTGTCCTTTTTCTTCCAGTTTTACTTTTATTTCGGCATAATTGTAAATTTCCCCGTTAAAGCTGAGGTGTAAATTTTCAAAAGTTTTTGGTTGTTTACCCCCTTCGGTAAGATCTATAATGCTTAGGCGCCTATGGCCTAATCCTACAATTGCAGTATCTGTATTATAAATTGCATATCCTTCTCCATCCGGTCCACGATGAGCCATTGTGCGGTTCATTTTTTCTAAAACCGGGAGAGTGGTTTTTTTATTAAAGTCTATAAATCCGGATATGCCGCACATGAGTAATTCTTTTATAAGTAAAGGTAAGGCCTGTATAGTTAATTTTTTTTGATTAAAGCATCATGGTAAATATTGCGTAACCCGGCAATATGCTGTGGTAAAGTAAAATGATTGATAGCTCTTTGCCTTCCTGCTTCTGCTTTTTCGTGCAATATCATTTTATCTGTGTTACTTAACAGAACAATTTTACCAGCAAGGTCATAAACATCAGATAAAGAAAAATACCAGGCATTATTTTCACATTGTTCCCTGAAAGAAGGATTATCACTCAGCAACAGAGGCGTCTGCATAGCCATGGCTTCCAGTATGCTTAACGAAAAGCCTTCAAAAGTAGATGCCATTACAAAAAGATCGTATCGAGGAATTACCTGCTCAATATTGTTTACTTCGCCCCTTAAGGTAACTTTTGCACCCGTCAGTTCAATTTGCTTCTGCAGTTCATCCTCCATATTTCCAATGCCGTAGATGTCCAGTTCAATATTTTTATCTTTAATTAAAGCCATAGCATTTACCAGGTACATATAATTTTTTTGCAACCGCAATGCGCCAACGGAAACTAATCTAAATACATCCTGCTTCCTTTCTATAGAAATATTTTGAACATTAAACCGATCAACATCCACAAAAGTGTAGAGTGTATAAGCTTTGTAAGGTTTCACTTTCAAAAAAGAAAAATATTCTTCCATGGCTCCTTTGGCTACAACGATGATAATGCTTTGCCGGTATTTGTAGGTCAGTTTATCGAGGAAACGTATGTACCAGTGCCTGTATTCTACCGAGGTCGCAATAAAAGCATGTATCGTGGTAATGAGTGGTATTGCTTTAGGTACAGAGAGCCTTGCAACAAAAGTGGGCCAGAATAAATGCGTGTGAACCAGGTCTGGTTTTTCTTTTTTAACTATACGTCGGAATTTGATAATACCCACAGGCAGTGAGAACAATGAGGCAAGATCCAGGCAAATAAGTTTGCTGCATTGCAGTTCATCACCAAAATTATTGCCAGGAAAAAGTGTAACTACTATGTGTTCATATTCTGGCAGTTCTTTTATCACCCTCACCATCATGGTTTCGGCGCCGCCCCGGCCCAGGTTAAAAATAAAGTGAATAATTTTTTTTTTCATGAACAAAAGCAGAACGATGTGATTATTCCCCGGTTTTTGGCTGAGGATGCTATATTATTTTTTTATCCCTTTTACAACATAAGCAACACTATTATCATAATGAACTTCGCCACCCCAAACCTGTTCCATTCCGTTCTCTTCAAACCATTTTTTTACGGTAGCCACTTTTTGGGGTTGGTCGTACTCGGGACTGAACATATCGAATGTATCCAGGATGCACCATTCCCTGAGTTCAGTTTTAGACAAATCTTTCGGCATGGTTCCTTTAATATCGCAAATGGGTATGAACCTGTTTACAAACCTGCCAATACCTGTTTTATTAAAAAATGTTGTGACCCCAATCATCCAGTTAACATTCTTTTCAATTTTACTCAGTAGTTTTTCGTTACTCCATTTTTTGGTAACAGGCCTGAACATATACTTCGCCTGTAGCTTTGTCCACCAGCCATTGACACAATAAAAATCCACGATCACTTCTGCCCCCGGTTTTGCCATAGCAATTAGTGATTGCACCGTTTTTTCAACATCGGGGGTGTGCTGTATCACTCCAAAGCAAAACACTTTATCAAACTGGACTTTGGCAAATGGCATCTCATATACACTGGCCTGGAAAAGCTGCAACCTGCCCTGGTGATGGCCATTATTTTTAAAGTTCGCTTCCACCGCATTGCTATAATCTACGCTGTATAAATTTGCTTTTGTGTGATCAAGTACAATTTGTGTGAAACGGCCGGCTCCACTGCCAACCTCTAAAACATTTTTGTTTTGAAGGTCTTCCTTATCCCATCCGGTAACTGCAAAAAAACGGGAATAGCTTAATTGAGAATTCTTTTGTTCCCGGTCTATTTGTGTGGCAGCAAATTTGTTCCACTGGTAGCCGAAGTTTTGGGTGTAGTTGTTTTCCTGAACTATCCGATACGCTCCGTTTCTGTAAGGAAAAACTGCAGACTGGTTGTCCATCAGAGCCTGCTGGCTTCTTTGCAAAGGGATATTAGTAAATGGATTTAACAGGATAATTTCTCCGCTCATGAGTTTTGGATAACTTGAAATTAAATATTTTTAAACGAATCCGGAATCTCTTTATTATAAGATCAGGCAATATGGGCCTGTTTCTTTTTTTCTGCTTCATTAAACCACGCAATAAATTTATGGATGCCTGTAGTTAAATTTGTAGCAGGTTTATAGCCAAACAATTTTTCTGCTTTTGAAATATCGGCAAAAGTAATATCCACATCGCCGGGTTGCATTGCCTCATACACAATATTCATTTTCTTACTCATACCGGCATAAATGATTTCGGCCAGTTCATAAAGTTTAACAGGTTTGTTATTTCCGAGGTTAGCGGTAATGTACAAACCGGTATTTTGCAAACAATACTCCAGTGCATTAAATATGCCCGACACCGTATCATCTATATAAGTATAGTCCCTGGCAGTTTGACCATCACCAAATAAAGCAATGGGTTGATCACTTGCTATACGTTTTACAAACTTGTGTATGGCCAGGTCGGGCCGCTGACCAGGCCCATACACCGTAAAAAAACGAAGGTTGATAACATCAATATTATATAAATGGTGAAAAGCATAATTCATCAGCTCGCCTGCTTTTTTAGTAAATGCATAAGGTGAAATGGGGTTATCTACATTATCATCTTCACTGAATGGTTTTTTCTCATTATTTCCATAAACAGAAGAGGAAGATGCAAAAATCAATTTGCGTATCGATCTTGCCTGCATAAACTCATGTACTTTCTGTGTTCCTGAAATGTTGGTTTTTAAATACCCTTCAGGATCTTCAATAGAAGGCCTTACTCCTGCTTTTGCTGCCAGGTGAACAACTGCCGTGATATTATCCTCTTTTACACTTTCCAGGCCCCCGGTAATATCTATTTCGTAAAAACTAAAATTTGGATGATGTTTGAAATTGTTAAGGTTATTTTCTTTCACTGCCCGGGCATAAAACGGATCAAAATTATCAATACCAATTACCTTATACCCTTTTGACAAAAGCGCTGCTGAAACATGGCTTCCTATAAACCCTGCACAACCGGTAACTAAAATTGTATCCATATGGCTGTAAAACTAATGATAAAAATCGTGGCTTTCATATCCGCCGCTATCACTGTGCAAACGTATTGAAATTTGGGCTCACAGATCACATTTTAATCATGAGGATTTTTTGTTGCCGAGCTTTTAATGACCACAAATTTCTTTTTCAGGCCCAGGAAATATTTTTCAAAATAAGTGTAGGATAAATGTGCCGTTAAAATTGTAGCCGCAATTATTGTAAAGAAGACAATGAAATATTTATAAAGAGGCGGAACATTAAGCTGAAAGAGCAGCCTGGAAAAAAGAAAGATCAGCAAAGGATGAATTACATAAATGCCATAAGATATCTTGCCTAAATAGTCAAATATGCTGGTTTCCAGGTTGACGATCCGGTTTTTAATGTTTATTTGCCCGATTATTAAGAATAACGACACGACAGCTATAACCTCATTGTCAATAATAGAAATAAAGTGGAACTTATTAATTGTTACTAAAAAGATCACCCCCCAGCAGGCAATTTGAGCCATTTTATTATCAATTATCCTTAAAAACAGTTTATTATTTTGGCGATAGAAAATTGCTCCCAATGCCCCTATCATCATGCAATGAAACCTGGTGATATGGATAGCTGACTCTAAAAAAGAATCAGGATGATAAAAATGAAGAAGAGCCTTTATAACAATTAAAGTTATTATAGCTGTAAGGATGGGAATTACAGGATTATGGATCTTCTTAATTACCCAGGGCCAAAACAAATAAAATTGTTCCTCCACACCTAATGACCAGTAATGTCCCAGCAGGGGCAAAGTGGTTACTAAAATAGATGGGATATTGGCAGCATAAAATATATAGAAGAATAAAGATTCCCGGTTTAATCCCAGGTTAAAAACCATTATGGTGATTATAGAAACCGCTAAATACAGGTAATATAATGGCCATATCCTAAGTATCCTGCGGAAGTAAAATTTCTTAACACTTATTCCGGATTGAGCTTTTTCGGCTGCAAGCAGGTATGTTATTAAAAAACCGCTTAGTACAAAAAAAATAGTAACTCCGTACGACCCAAGGTACACGCCTTTTGCTGTGCCATCTTTATGCATACCAAAGATGAATGGGTTCAATCCAAACTCATCAAGCTTCAGTGTAATATGCGTTAAAACAACCGCTATGGCGGCAATTGCCCTTAATCCATTTAAACCGGGAAAATATATTGGTTTGTTGTTCATTTCGCTGGTATCAGAAGAATTTGCTTTTATGAAAGTGAAGAGGCAAATAAATTTTACCTGGTAATCCCCATATCCATACAATTTTGATAGCTTAATTTTTTTAAACGACCCGGTAACCTGTTTATTGCTCTTGCTTTAACAGGTTTATTCAGAGAGGGTAAATATGTAAATCGATCAATTCAGTATTTGCTAAAAGTTCTGATTTTGAAAAGTCTTTTTTGTTGAGTGTTATCCTGTATTGCCGGCTAACTATAAAATCATAAATATCTTCAAGCCGGTCTCCCTTTGCTTTTATAGGTTCAGGGTGGATGGCTACAATACAAACCGGCCTCAGGTTTTGAAGCGTTTCAGCTGCTCCCCGTAAAGTATCGTACTCTGCCCCTTCTACATCAATCTTAATAAAATCGAGTTTATTTATTTTCTTTTCTTTTACAAAAGCATCTACCGAAGTTACTTCCACATCAATACCATGTAATGGGCGGTCATCCTTATAATTAACCAGGCTGTTACTATTATCGGCCTCATCATCAGAAACAAAAAAACTTATTTTACCCGGTTCTTTTCCTACTGCTTTTTGGAAAGCCTCTATCACCGATCTATTGTGGTTAATTGACAGGGTTTTTTGTAGCAATTCATAGGTACTCGGGGCCGGTTCAAATGCATATACTTTCCCTGTGTCTCCTGTTATTTGCGACGCAATTACACTGAACAGGCCAATATGTGCACCAATATCGATGATAACAGCCCCGGGCTTGCAGTTGTTGGTTAAAAATTCGAAATTTTCCGATTCATAAGTTGACGGAAAATATTTAAAGTACCGGGTTGGTAACCTTAATTTGTGTCCATTTATTGTTCGCTTTAATCCCCGGCCCATGGTGGCCATATCAAGCAAATTGTAAATAAGCTCTTTCATTAGATGATACCGTTAGCTGTTACTTTTAGTTTTATTAATGCAAAGGTAAGTGTATAGATGTAGAAATATCCGATGGCCCGGGTGGGTTGCATATCCTCCAAAATGGTTGTAAAAAACTATTGATTATATTGCAAGGGATATAGCGTTAAATGAATTTTACAATAGACCTTAATTATTTTTTACCAACCGCCTATTCAACTGCCGTATGCAGCATATAACTATATACGATTACCTTTTATTACCACTGTATTTGTTCCTGTTTTATTTCCTGGTAAAACGCAGATCAATAAGGTTTAAGGATATAGAATTAAGAAAAGTATTTTTAATTGCTTTTGGCCTGCGTATGTTAGGGTCTATCGTTTATTCCCTGATGGTGCAGTATTATTATGGTTACGGAGATGCATTTACCTATTATGATGGCGGTAACTTTTTAATTGAGCAAATACAAACCGATTTCAGCAATGTTAAATACCTGTTTTCATCTGCCAGTGAATTGCAGCGCTTATATTCGCTTGAAAATGGGAATGTGGGGGGCGTTAATGGTTATATATCTATACCCTCTTCTGCAGCTATCATGAAAGCATCTGCTGTGGTTTCAATATTATCTTTCAATAAATTCTTAATTACTTCCCTGTTTTTTGGTTTATTTTCTTTTGCGGGGCAATGGAAACTTTTCCAGGTATTTAATGACATTAATAAAAAACGAAATCAAAAACTACTGGCATTTGCAGTTTTATATACTCCTGCTATCTGGTTCTGGGGAAGCGGCCTGATTAAAGAATCTATATGCCTGGGGGCGCTGGGTTTTATTATCAGTATCCTGTATAATGGTATTGTTAAAAAAAGGATAGTGGTTGCCGATTTTTTTGTACTTGCTTTACTTGTTTACCTTGTGTTTATTATTAAGAGTTATATTATTTTCATACTGCTGATCAGTATTTTTTTTACTATCCTGTTTGTCCTGTTTCAAAAAATTAAGATCATTATTTTAAGGATAATTCTTATCATTTTAACCCTGGTGGGTCTCTCCTTTTACTTAAGTTTATCTGACTTTTCGGATCAGATCAAAGACCTGGCCGAAGAATCAGTGATGCAAATAGAAAGTTTCCAGAAAAACTATAAAACTGTACAGCAGGAAGATGAATCCAGCAAGGCGGGATTTGAAATGGGAGAGCTTAATCCATCCTTCAACAGTATGTTATATAGAAGCCCGGTTGTTGTTTTATCCTGTCTCTTCAGGCCATTTTTATGGGAGAGTAAAAAACTGATCATTCTACTTTCCTCATTGGAGTCGAGCCTGCTTTTGTTAAGTACCCTGTTCTTATTGTTTAAAACAAAAATATTTGGTTTCTTTAAACTCGTTTTCACAAACCCACACATTTTTATTTGCCTTGTACTATCCATCCTGTTTGCCCTTATCATTGGCTTTACTACGTTTAATTTTGGTACTATGGTCAGGTATAAAATAATGCTATTGCCTTTTTATTATTTTATGCTGGTACACATGTATTCACTCACTATTAATAAAAATAAAGAGGAGCCTGATAAAATACTTTATCCTGCTTAATAATACATTAATAGCTGATTTTTGATATCAGGGTTGATGAAAATATTGATATTAGTATTATAAGATCTCCGGAATATAGCGGGAATCAAAATTTCACTACAACTTTCACCTTTCAACGATACTTCTTTGGTAACAATCAGGGGCATGTGATAAATGAATCAAAGAACACGTAATATAAATAATGGCAATTTAGTTCCTGTTACCTAAAATCATGAATACTGTTTGAGTATTGTATATAATAGCAGTTTTTAATAAGCAATTACAGGCGTCTTATTTTTCCGGGGTTAAAATAAGACCGTTCCTTCTTTTAATATTAAATAAACATCTCCATGTTTTCTGAAAATCCGGTAATTTTAGTGATTAATTACAGGCAGTTTATATTCATAGTTTAAATGTGGTAAAAGTAAATCTATTTGAGTAATGGCAACAAGTGCTGATAATAAGGGGGTTTTTGTTATTTCAATTGATTTTGAATTACTTTGGGGTGTTTGGGATGTAACCAGTAAAGAAGCCTATGGCGAAAATATTGTTGGTGTTAAGCAAGCGATCCCATCCCTGCTTCAATTATTTTCTGATTACCATATAAAAGCAACTTTTGCGACTGTAGGTTTTTTGTTTGCAAAAAATAAAGAAGAATTACTGAATGCACTTCCATCACAAAAGCCTTTCTATTCTAACAATGAGTATAATGTATACCTGAAAGAAATGGCTGCTATTGGCGACAATGAAGACAATGACCCTTATCATTTTGGATACTCACTGCTTGAACAGGTAAAAAACAGTAATCACGAAACAGGAAGCCATACATTCAGCCATTATTATTGCCTGGAAGACGGGCAAAGTATAGCAGAATTTGAAGCTGATCTGCTTTCGGCAAAAAAGATTGCCGCAAGTAACAATGTAGAACTTAATAGTTTTGTTTTTCCCCGCAACCAGGTAAATGAAAAGTATTTATCCATTCTAAAGGATCATGGAGTAAATGTGTACAGGGGTAACCCAACTTCGTGGATATATAAGCCCCGTAAATTAGGTAAAGAAAGTTTTTTTATCCGCCTTTGCAGGTTATTGGATGCATATATTCCATTTACAGGAATGAATACATATCCACTGGTACAACAAAAAACACTGCCGGTAAATATTCCTGCCAGTCGTTTTTTAAAACCTTATTTCAAACCGTTGACCTGGCTTGAACAATTAAGGCTGCTCCGTATTAAAAATGGAATGACCCATGCCGCAAAAAAAAATGAACTGTATCATTTATGGTGGCATCCGCATAATTTTGGAAAGGACCTGGATAGAAATATCCATAACCTTACTGTACTGCTTCAGCATTACCGGAAATTAAACAGCCAATATGGTTTTATGTGCTGCACTATGCAGGAAGCTGCCCGGTTAGTATCAAATGACATTTAATGCAATCAAAAAAAATAGTTTTCCTGGCATCAGATTGTGAAAGTTCCCGATGGGTTTACAATGCATTGGCAAAAGAATTTACTTTTGAAAAAAATATTATAGAACAACCCATAACCAAAAAAGATTTATTTAAAAACCGTGTAAAAAGAATTGGATTTATCAAGGTTGCTGGACAGGTTATGTTTTCAATACTCGTCGTGCCTTTTTTAAAAAGAAAAGCAATACAACGTAAAGCTGAACTTGTAAAAAAATATAGTTTGGATGATACCCGTTTTGGCATAGCCAATACCAGCAGGATATCATCTGTTAATGAAGATGCCTGTAAACAATTTCTACAGCAAATACAACCCGATATTGTGGTTGTAAACGGTACCCGTATCATCAGTAAAAAAATCTTACAATGTACTAATGCCATTTTTATAAATATGCATGTAGGTATTACACCCTGGTACAGGGGGAGCCATGGTGGTTATTGGGCATTGTATAATAATGATGCATCTAATTTCGGCACAACCATTCATCTTGTAGATACAGGTGTAGATACCGGAGGTGTTATAAAACAAGTTTTTGCCAAGCCTGATAAGATGGATAATTTTACAACATATGCCGTATTACAGATCGCTGTTGGAATTGAAGCGTTGAAAAGTAGTTTATCTGAAGTAATAAGCGGGAATTACAAAATAAAGAAAAATATAGAAAAAGGGACGATGTATTACCAGCCAACAATCTGGCAATATTTTTTTCGGTCAATAGCATTACTATTTAAAAAACGGGGACCTTAGATAAAGCAAAAATGTTGTTTACTTCATATCAAGTAGTGAGCCCTAATTATTTTAATAATAAATCAGACCCCGAGTATTTTCTTATATAACTGCACAGTTTCTAAAGCAGTCTTTTCCCATGAAAACAGTTTTAATCTTTCTTCACCTTTGGCAATCAATTCCTTCGCCAGGTTTGGATTGCTAAAGAACTGCAATATAACTGCAGCGATATCTTCCGGTTTTTCGGGGTTAAAATACAAGGCCGCATCTCCTGCAATCTCCGGTAATGATGTAGTATTGGAGCATAGCAGCGGTTTTTTAAAATAAAAAGATTCCAAAACCGGTATACCGAAACCTTCCGAAAGGGAGGGGAAAATAAAAGCATCGGCATGCTTAAATAAATGCTCAAGATTTTTTTTTGAAACAAAGCCCGTAAAAATAACACGTTCGCCTGTTTTATTTATTGCCGCTATAACTTTTTTATCTTCATCATCTAAGTATGTTTCATTACCACTTACCACCAGTTTAATATTTGCCGGGAGTTTTTTACCGGCAATATTAAAAGCCCTCAGCAGGTTTTTCATATTCTTGTGCAACCGGGTTGTGCCTACGTAAAATAAGTAGTTGCTAAATTGAGGCAATGTTTCTGTTACTGTTTCTTCCCCGTTATTTACCAGGTGCTCCCAACCTTCATAGATCACCTTTATCTTATCGCTGCCGGAAACAGAGAGACTATAATTGTTAACCAGCTCCTGTTTGGTATAGTTTGATACCGCAATAACAGCCGCAGCATTTTTAAGTGATCTTTTAATAACAAGGTTTAGATAACGGCTGGCTATGTTAAATGTCCACCACTTTGCATCCAGGTATTTTCTAAAAGTAATATCATGAACGGTAGCAATTCCGTTTTTTAAGCACAGCGGGTATTGGTTTGAAGTGCTGTGAAAAAGGTCAAATGTATTTTTTTGGCGCTTAAAAAAAAGAAACATGTCCCTATCCCTTTTGGGGCCAATGGGTGCGATAGAAGCTTCTATTACTTCAAACCTTCCTGAATTTAGCACATCCCATAATTCTTTTCGCCGAATACCTTTATTGATCAATACCTGAAAATCGAATATGTCAAAAGCTGTGTAAGGTAAATGATACAATAAGCTGATGATATATTGTGATAGACCATCCTTTTTTTCTACAACTGTTGTAGCATCAATCAGGATTTTTTTTTTCATTCAGCAAGTTTACGATTCTGGGTGTTTTGATCAAAGTTCTTCAAGCTGTGCCTTTAAATACTTTAATGAAGATAAATGGCCCGGTATTATAGGGCTTAAATAATAGCGATAGGGTTGATATATTTCTTCTGTGCTGTATTTATGAAAATTTGAAGCAAATTCGTTTCTTACAAAAAAGGCATTTATGCCTGGAATATTGCAGCATAACAGTGTATAATTGAATTTTGTAAAAAGATCCACATAATCCTGCAGGGAGCAACCCATATAATCTGTTCCATCCCACACATGAGATGGGTTGTATTTTATTTTGAATTTATATGGCGGGTGAAATTTTGCATTGTATTCAACACATACAACTTTGGGGCAGATTGAATTGTTAAGCAGTTGCTCCATGATGTAATAATCATTCCCATCTATGTCCAGCGAAAAAAAATCAATTTCACTGATCCCAAAAAAATCATGTGTATTTTTAAATATCTCTACAATATTATCCCTATCGATAAAAGAATTTACCACACTTAGCTTGTCCTTAAAAGAGTTCCCACCAAGATTTTCTGCAATGGTTTTGCAGTATTTCGGACTTCCTTCTACCCAGGTTCCCTTCCATCCCTTCAACAATAAATAAAGAGTATTGCATTCCACGCCCGTTTGAATACCTATCTCAAGAAATGTTTTGTTATTGGGTATCCGGTTGAATATTTCCTCTATTATTCCATCTTCATCTGTTTGGGAATATATTTTTTTGCCAAATAATGCAGGATTCTCCGGATAGCTGCCTTTCATTTCCTCACTTAACCGTCTGTATTCAGCCACCTGCTGGATTGCCTGAACTTTTACCAATTCATAGATTCCGGTGAACCTTTGAAAATAAACAGCATACTTTTTGAAAAAAGATTTCATCATATATTATATATCCAATTTGTATAAATAACAAAATTAATAGAATTACCTGTGTGCAATGTTTTTAATTTATTTAGTCATTAGTGGTAATAATAAAAGTATTAATTTCCCAATCATTTATTATTTCCTGATCATCCTGTAAAGCTTTTATTTAACAGATGGAATTGAGAAAGAAGTCCCACCCTGTTCACCTCCCCGTTTTATAAGCTTGGCAAATTCATTTCTCTCATGCGCATAAAGCCTCTCCGTATCACATGCTTCAAGCCCGGCCCGTCGGGAAGACTCTCCTATTCGCCTTGCTTCTTCAGGATTGTGGATAAGGTGGACGGCAGTCTCTGCCATCTTTTGCCAGTCCCTAAAGGGAACTATCACCCCTGCACCAGTCCTTGTAATAAAATCAAGCTGCCAATCCCTGTCATACGCCACAATGGGCAGACCGGCCAAAGCACCTTCAATCAAAGATCTGCCTGTGAGCGGGCTAAGAACTGCAAAACATCCGGCTAATATGTTCGCCAGTCGCATCTGATCGATATTTCCGAGAAAATGAACCTTATCATGTATATTCATTTCCAGCGCCATCTTCTCCAGGTCTGCTCTCATTGGGCCATCTCCGGCCATGATCAAAGCGCAATTGGGTGCATGTTTATCAATTTCACCGAAAGCTCTCAATACATCATCAGGATGCTTTAAATCAGCCAATCTGCCAACATAAATAAAGTGATAGGTTGCCTTGCTTGTGCTAAATAACTCATCGCCATCTCTTAATCCGGGTTCTAGCTGATGTTGTCTATGTATTAATTTACCAACCGGAAAAACTGTTGTCTTATTCGGTCTTGCCCCATTATTCAAAGCAAACTCCAAATTGTTCTGATTGCCACCAGCCACCAGGTCAGTTCTACGAAATACAATCCTACCAACAATCTTTTCTACCCACCGCCATCTGAAAATCCGGGGCAAGGCTGGAGTCCCAGTTGCTTTATATATATCATCATAGTTAGCAACTACCCAAATCACCAACCGTGCCGGAGTAAATAATTTAATCATCAGCCCTATGAGTCCGGAAAAATACGGATCAGAACACATGACAATAGAAATGTTTTCCCGCCTGACCAGGCTGATGAGGTAAACTATAAACCGGATCTGTGATACCAGGAAGTTTAGTGGAAAAATGTATTTGAGGAAAGAGTAATATGCAGACGACCCTTCAATCACAGTCTGATTATTTGAAAACTCAACTTGGAATAACTTAAACCCTTCATAATTAAGTTTTCTTTTTTCCGGAACATCGGCAATTGGATGTACACCCCATACATGCTCAAAATATCCACCACAATCACGTGAACTGAACTCCTGTTCCAATTCACGTTCCTTCACCATTTTCAAAGTATATGCCATGTCTATATACAGTATACGTGGCTTTAACGTATCATATTTAACAGTGCCATTTACCATATTTGTTGATTTGTCATTCTTATGCTGTATAAAAATTTTCTATTTTAAGTCTTAGCAGAATAAAGTTTCTTCCACCACTCTGATATATAATTCCATGCTATTATGCATGAGAATAAAAATAAGAGGCCGCATTTTAATACAACAACATAAAATGTAATTCCTGCCGGAATCAGGAAAATACCAACAGCACATACTACAGCTGTGAATACAGTTGCCATAATCAGTTTTAACCAGTTTACCGGCAGCCGGTATAATTTTTGGCTAATGTAACACCAAATGAAAAAGAAAGTGGCCCCTGAAAGAAGGGTTGCTAAAGTGGCGCCACGAACTCCATCGAACCTGATCAGCAATAGTCCGGCAGCAACTGCAACCAGAAAACTGCCTGCACTGGCAATAAGTTGTGACGCAGATTTACCCTTAATAATTTTACCCGGGAAAAAGATATATAAATTATTCAGTGCAATAGCAAAAGCCAAAAAGGGAACAAAGTTTGCGGCACTGCCATAACTGGGAACACTAAATATCATAACTAATTCGTGGGCGAAGATACTCAAGGACGAACAAAGTAATAATGCTACAATCGTAAAACCTTCAAATAACCTACCCAACAGCTTTGGCGTTTCAGACTCATGATGGTTTGCCAAAACGGATGGAGTGATAGCGGTTTGTACACCCAGCACTGCAAGCGCCGAAAACCCTGCAATCTGGTATGCCAGCCCATAAATTCCTACATCTTCAAGACTACCATACATACTTAGAATAAATTTCGGAACCTGCTGGCCACCCAGGAGCAAAAGCCCCGCCGGAACCAACGGCAAAGAAAATTTCAACATTTCACGAAGCTTATTCATGTTAAATCCAATGCGAAATCTTTTCCAAAGCACCAATATACCAACTATATCAATAATTGCTGCCCCAGCCGACTGTCCGAAAATAACACCCTCTGCAGGGTTGTGAAAGAATAATGCACCACCTATTGCTCCAAAGCTTGTTAACAATACATATCCTAAAGTTAGGATAGCATACCACTGGCTTTTAAACTCCAGCCGAAGTTGATTCTGTATCAGCAAGAAAATACCATTCGTTGTTAAGAGCAGGGTACCGGCAATAACTATAGCTGCTCCGATAGTGTCGCCGGCAATCATCCTGAAAATCATTTCCCCGAATATGACGACAACCACCAGAAAGAATAAATACATGATCAATGAAAACCGGAAAGCTGTGCCAGGGTATAAGTCACGATCCGTACGATTACGGTCAGTGAAGAACAGTGTTACTGCCTGGGCTACTTCGAATGTGACCACAAAATTAGCTAATGTCACTATCGTTAAAGCCATACTTAATACTCCATACTCAACAGGAGATAATAACCGGGTAAGTATGGGAATCAGGATAACCGCAGCAATTCGTGAAAATATCGTTACAGCTCCATAGGTAAAACTTCCTCTAAGCAGGTTTATCTTCATGTTCTTTCCGTTTTATTTGCAATAATACACGAAGAACCAGTGGGTGTGCCATATTTTACTCCATGGCTTATGGAAATCATTCGGCTTAGTTCTGTTAATTGAGCAGATAAGTTCCACATTTTAACCTGATGATAGTTTATAAAAGAATTGCTTGTGAATCCGTTACATCTGCATCCCAAATAATTATTTTTTTATCGTTAATTAATGTAAAGGCTCCCGGGTATGGTTTTGTTTGTGCCCTTATAAAATCCCGTATCCTTTTACTTTCCCAGTTCCAGTCAATTTCCCCATCTGACGGCTTACGTTGAGGAAAAATCCGCCTTTTGCTTTCGTCTTGTTTAATACGTGGCGCCTGGTTTACCGCTAAAAGGGGCAAATATTTAATTAAAATATTTTTCCCTGCCAGCTCTGCTTTTTCATACAGTGTTTTAATAGTATCATTTTCATAAATCTCAATTTCTTCCTGGGCTATTATATCTCCTGAATCAACACCTTCATCAAAATAAAAAAAAGTTACCCCGGTTTTCTTTTCGCCATTTATGATAGCCCAAACCAATGGTGCCCCGCCACTATAATCAGGCAAAAGCGAAGCATGAATGCCTGTGAAAACATACTGCGAAAGCATTTGTGGGGGAATCATATGGTACCATCCAATTACAACCACCAGGTCTGGTTTACAGGAAGATAAAAAGTTTTTGAGGCCCTCTTCTTTCATATTTTCTTTCATCCTGTAAAAAGGGATATCATTATCTTCAGCCAGTTCCCCAAAATCTTTAAAGAGTACATTATCTACCCCATCTTTATTGTATGAAATGGAGAATTTTTTTTCATTACTTATGATACCAGCCACCTCAATTAATTCAATATGCCGGATTGATTCAAGGCATTCAAATCCAAAAGCAGAAGCTCCGATAAAAACAATTTTCATAAAAATTTATTTTTTAAACCGGCCGCTGTAACAAGCCTCTTCTTCATGAAAAAAAGTTATATTAAGGCTGTTACCAACAATCATTTTTTCAAACTCTTCTTTACTGAACCGTTTGGCATTGCTGGGTGCATACCAATCGTAATTTGTACTTTTATTCAACTCAAAACTCCAGTCATCTTTCCAAAAACACTTTAAAAAATTCCAGTAAATAAAACGCTGTATATCATATTCACCCCCTTTAATACCCAGCACAGGTATATCGGGGCAGGTAAAGTTCACTTTGAGTTCACTTAATGTTTTGCCCAATACAGTCAGTTGTTCCGAAAATTCCCACATTTGATCGTTGGGTATTTTGTGGGTTTGCGCTCTGAAATAATCATCAATAAGTTCACGTGGCAATGCTTTTTTCCGATACACATAGCAGGCAAATTCGCCACCTGTTTTAGTAATGCACGCCAGGTGCTTAAATGTATCTTCGGGTATTTCGGTGTGCATAATAACCTGGTCACAAACGGTAAAATCGATCACGCCTTCTTTTAAACCAGTGTTGGCAATATCTCCCTGTAAAAAAAACAAATTAGGCAAACCACTGAAATTCTTTGCTGCTAAATGAACCGCCGTAGAAATATCAATACCTAATACTATTGCGTGTGGCGCCAGCCTGGCAAACCATGCAGCCTTGTAACCAAGGCCACAACCGGTATCTATTATTGTTTTTTTTGTAGCTAAATAAGCCGCCAGGTCTTTTTCGGTATCAAAACCATATAATTTTAAAAACCAATCATATTGAAATGTATACAGGGTTTCTACATCATCCATTTTTTCCACTTCTCCCCATTTATCACTAAAGATATCTTTGGTCTGCTCCTGATTATTCTCATTTGCTGCCTGGTTGCTTTTAATCTGAATAATATTTTTATTCAATTCAATTGTATCTGCAAATAAATCCTGTAGCTGTGCTAACATTTAACTTTCTATTTTTTCATTATTTAAAAATAAGCGGCACCACCATTCAAAATTCATAAAACTCCAAATTAACAGGCGGTGATTAATTCCTTTATTGCAATGCTCATCTATTATCTGTCTTACATAATCCGGGTTAATAAATTCTGCACTGGCTATGTTTTTCCCCAGTAATAATTCTTTTACATAAGCTGCATTTTCTCCACGATACCAGCTTTCATCAGGCGCACTAAAGCCTTGTTTTTTCCGGTTGATGATCTTTTCAGGCAAGATATGGCTCATAGCGTTCCGCAACACATTCTTCCCGTCATCATATTGCTGAAAGAGGGTATGTTTATTACCTGAAAAATTTTCATCAATCCGCTTCATATTTTCCAGGTTGCCTAGTTTGTATTTAACAGGAATTTTTTGTGCAAAATTCACCAGTTCATTATCTAAAAAAGGGAACCTTTCTTCCAACCCGTTTGCCATCGCCAATTTATCGCCAACCAGCAACAACCCTGGCAAAAAGGTTTTTATTTCAAAGTATAAACTGTTTTGAATATGCTCTTCAGGAGTATTATATCTCAAATTTTTATTAAAAGTAAATACTCTTTCAAAAACCCGTCTCGGTTCTGCAATATCTATTTGCGATTGGATATTGGGTTGAAAAAGTTTTGGTTTATCTTCATCCATCACCAGGCGCTGCCAGAAACCATAATAATTATGAAAAAAATCCGGTGCATTTAAAGATTGAAATACCCGGTAATACCGCCAGGGATAACCCCCATACAACTCATCTCCTCCTGTACCCTGCAAACAAACTTTTACAAATTTACCGGCCAGCCTGCTGATATAATAATTAGGATAGCTCATACCCACCCTCAGATCCTCGAGGTGCCATACAACCCTTGGTAAACTCCAGCGTATATCACCTGCATTAATTACCTGTTCGTAATGCTCCGACTTAATAAAATTTGCAGTCAATTCTGCATCCACTCTTTCATCAAACCCGGTTTCAGTACCCAGCACTTCACTCATTTCAAAACCTGCAGTAAAGGTATAAAGCCGCTTTACGTGTTTACTTGCCAATACGCTCAACGACCCACTATCCATTCCACCGCTTAAATAGCTACCAACCGGCACATCGGCGATCATCTGTCTTTTTACTGCATTAGATAAAAGCCGTTCGGTTTCAGAACTGGCATCTTCTGCCGACATGTTATTATCAGGGTTGGTAAAATTATAATCCCACCAGGAGTGATGCCTGAAATCCGGCTCATCAACACTGATCTTTATTGTATTAGCCGGCGGCAGCATGGTAACCCCTTTAAACAAAGTATGGTACGAAAATAAATTCTGGAAAGTAAAATATTCGTTTAATGCAACAGGATTCAGCTCCACTTTAAATGCAGGGTGTTGCATGAAGGCTTTTATTTCAGATGCAAATAAAAATGTACTTCCCTGGTGCCAATAGTAAAGTGGCTTAACACCAAACCTGTCCCTGCTTAACCACAATTCTTTTTTTGTTTTATGCCAGGCTGCTATGGCAAACATACCATCCAGCCGCTCAAAAAAAGAAGGCCCATATGCTGCAAGCCCCTCTGTAATTACTTCTGTATCGCTGGTAGAAATAAACTGATGACCTGTTAATTGAAGTTCCTTTTTTAGTGTTGGAAAATTATAAATACAGCCATTGAAGATAATTACCCATTCATTATTATGTGACGACATTGGCTGGGCTCCATTGGCGGAAACATCAAGGATAGCAAGCCTTCTATGACCAAGCCCAACATTTTCATCCACAAAAATACCTTCGCCATCCGGTCCTCTGTGTGCAATGGCATCCATCATTGACTTTAAAGCACCCGCCGGTATAGGTTGATTATTAAAATTAAATATTCCTGCTATACCACACATTATTGATTGCCGATTTTTTTCAGGTGATAAATTATATAGTCGAAATCTTCTTTAACCATTTTATTATGCATAGGGATGCTCATTGAATATTGATCTGCATTAAATGCACCGGGAAAATCAGATGGCTTAATGTTATACATTTTTGCATACACATCAAGCATGTGAACCGCATGTGTACCCGGCCTTGTAGAAATTCCATTTTGTTGCAAATACTCCATAATATCATTCCTTTTCATGGGCGCTTTGCTTTCATCAACATAGGTTACATAACTCTGCCAGCCATGTTTATACCCCTCAGGTACAACTGGTGTTTTAAGCCATTCAATACCTTTCAAATGTTCAGCATAATAATCAGCCCATTGTTGTCTTTCATCTATAAAAAGGTCCAGTTTTTTAAATTGCACCACCCCGATGGCGCCTTGTATATCTGTCATTCTGTAATTATAGCCAATCATTTCAAAAGCGGATAATATATACGGCTTGGGGCCATGATGCCTTTGCTCTTCAGAAATTGAAGCCCCGTGGTTCCGCAACCTGTCTATTTTAACAGCAACCTCATCATCATTGGTAGTGCACATTCCGCCTTCACCGGTACTTACACTTTTGCGGGGGTGAAAGCTAAAGCAACCCACATCACCTAATCCACCTGCCGGCCGGCCCTTTAATGCGCTTCCTGCAGCACAGGCGCCATCTTCAATAATTTTTAATTGTGGAAATTTTTCTTTTATTAAATCAATATCAGCGCATAGTCCAAATAAATGAACCGGTATAATTGCTTTTGTTTTTGCAGAAATTTTTTCTGCAATTTTATTGATATCAATATTAAACGTGTTGATATCTATATCCACAAAAACAGGTGTAGCATTGCAATATTTTATGGCATTGGCAGTAGATACCCAGGTAAATGCCGGAACCAAAACCTCATCTCCTTCTTTTACACCACAGGCAATTAATGCCAGGTGAAGTGCGGTAGTACAATTGCTTACGGCAAAAGCATGTTTTACATTATGCCTTTTGGCAAACATAGTTTCAAACTCCTTTACTTTTGGCCCTTGTGTGATCCAGCCACTTTCTATTGGCGCTCTGCATGCTTCCCATTCTTCAGTTCCCATAGATGGTAAACCGATAGGAATATTTCTTTTTTCCATTAGTATTTTTTGTTTATTTTAATTATTTGATTCCCTCCATGCAATTAATTTATTCAGCCCTTCTTCAAGAGAATAAGTGTATTTAAATTGCAGTTCCTGTTCTGCTTTTTCCCTGCTGCCAATGCGGTTTTGCACCAATGCCCTGGCATCATCTTCGCTATAGGGCTTGTAGGTAACTTTAAGTGATGAGTTTTTAAGTTGTAAGATCGTATCGCAAAGTTCTTTTATGGAGGTCTGTATTTCTGTTCCTACATTGTAAAATCCAAACTTCACATCCGATTTCATGGCAAGCACATTACAACGGGCCACATCTTCCACATAAATAAAATCATAAGCCTGCGATCCATCACCATTGATGGTAGGTGCTTCATTGGCATCTATCTTATTCAGCATGATGGGTATAACACCTGTATAGGCTGCAGTCTGGTCCTGGTGAGGACCGTACACATTCATATACCTGAGGCCTATCACCTGCAGGCCATACCTGTCGTTAAATGCAGTAGCCATGGCTTCGCCGGCAATTTTTGTAGCTCCGTAAAAATTTTTATTGTTGTAAGGATGCGCTTCTGTCATGGGCAATTCAACCGCATCACCATACACTGAAGCAGAAGAAGACCAAACCAGTTTCTTCACATTATTTTTAACACAGGCTTCCAGCACATTGAAAGTGCCGGCAATATTTACATCAAAAGCCGTACGTGGATAATCTTTACAGTGTAATAACCACATGGCTGCCAGGCAAAACACGTAATCCTTGCCCTTGATGGCATCATTAAGAATATCAATCTCCCTGATATCGCCGCCAATGGGAAAGAAAGTACATCTTTTATCTTTTAAAGATTCTGACAGGTATTCCTTTTTACCCCGGGCCAGGTTATCAAAGACAACCACTTCTGCCACATCTTCTTTCAGCAGTTCGGCCACTACAAAACTTCCTATAAATCCTGCTCCGCCAATAACAAGGCATTTTGAGTTTGCTAAATTCATATTATTTATTTTCCCTTATTTGATGAACCAATTTAATAGCTTTTACCGTTTCCCCGATCCTGAAGCCGTTTCCCTTTAATATCTCCTCATAACTTTTTGTATGCAGCTCAGTAAATCCTTCGCTGAATTCAAACGCTTCTCCGTCTATTGTAAGTGTTCTGAAAGTACGTTTACCTGCATCTTTTGCTTCGGGTGGTAAACTGGCTGCATCAATACTGAGCATCCATTCCACCGTTGCTTTTTCAAGCTCCAGGTTACCGGAAGCTTTTTGTGCTGAATGTTCAGATACCTTACTTTTTACAACATCGCCGAATATCCAAAGCAACATGTCAAAAAAATGAACCCCGATATTGGTGGCTATACCGCCACTTTTTTGAACGTCGCCCTTCCAGCTGGTATGATACCAGTGTCCCCGTGAAGTGATGTATTGCAGATTAATTTTGTACTTCCTGCCGGCGGGTGCCGCTGCAATTTTTTCTTTTAACGCAATAATGGCCGGGTGCAGCCTTAATTGTAAAACTGTATAGATATTTTTTCCGGTTTCTTTTTCCATTTCCAGCAGGGCATCAATATTCCATGGATTTAATACAATAGGTTTTTCACAAATCACATCGGCTCCAATCCTCAATCCAAAACGTATATGTGCATCGTGTAAATAATTGGGGCTGCATACGCTTATGAAATCTATTTTCCTTCCCTGGCGTTTTTGTTTTTCCAGGTGGCGGTCAAAGCGTTCAAATTCGGTAAAAAAATCTGCGTCGGGGAAATAGCTGTCTAATATACCTACAGAGTCATGTTTATCCAACGCAGCTATCAGGTTATTACCTGTATCTTTTATGGCCTTCATATGCCTGGGTGCTATATATCCTCCGGCACCGATCAATGCAAAATTTTTCATCCGGTTATTTTATTCGTTTTACCACATTATTTTCCAACACATATTCCTGTCCGCTCTCGGGACAAACTGCTTTATGGCTGGAATCAAATTTTAATTTATGCCCGTATTCGCTCATCCATCCACTTTGCCTTCCGGGATTACCAATGATCAAAGCATAAGCTGGTACATCTTTGGTAACAACAGCCCCTGCACCAATAAATGCAAACTCATGAATGGTATTACCACATATGATAGTTGCATTGGCCCCAATACTTACTCCCTTTTTTATAAGTGTTGTCTTATACTCTGTTTTACGGCTTACAGCGCTACGTGGATTTATCACATTGGTCAATACCATGCTTGGCCCCAGAAATACATCGTCTTCACAGATCACCCCTTCATAAATACTCACATTGTTCTGCACCCGTACATTATTGCCTAACAACACTTTTGGAGATACTACTACATTTTGCCCAAGATTACAATTATTACCAATTACAGCGCCGGGCATAACATGGCTAAAATGCCAGATTTTCGTTCCCTCGCCAATGATACAGTTTTCATCAATGACAGCTGTGGGATGTGCAAAATAATTCAAAGTATTATAATTTGATGTTTTCAAGATAAAAACCATATCCGCTTTTTTCTAACTCTTTTGCAAGCTTCATCAAGTGTTCCCTGTTTATAAAACCCATGCGGTAGGCTATCTCTTCCGGGCATCCTATTTTAAGTCCCTGCCTTTTTTCAATTACACGTACATATTCACTTGCATCATTCAACGATTCAAAGGTTCCGGTATCCAGCCATGCAAAGCCACGATCCAGAACAGCTACTTTTAATTTCTTTTGCTTCAGGTAATGATCATTTACTGTTGTTATTTCATATTCACCCCTGGCGCTTGGCTTTATATTCTTTGCGATCCCTACCACTGCATTATCATAAAAATATAAACCCGGTACTGCATAATTACTTTTAGGGCTTGTTGGTTTTTCTTCAATACTTATTGCATTTTTATCTCTGTCAAATTCCACAACCCCATATCGCTCCGGGTCGCTTACAGGATAGGCAAAAATTACAGCCCCATCTGGGTTAGTACTTTGCTGCAATAATTTACTAAAGCCACTTCCATAAAAAATATTATCGCCAAGCACTAAAGCAACAGCATCATTGCCTATAAATTTTTCACCAATTACAAATGCCTGCGCCAACCCGTTTGGTACTTCCTGTTTGGCATACTCAATACTGCAGCCCCATTGACTCCCATTGCCTAGCAATCTATTAAACTGATCCTGGTCTGCGGGTGTTGTAATTACCAGTATTTCCTTTATCCCTGCCAGCATTAAAGTACTCAATGGATAATAGATCATCGGCTTATCATAAATGGGCATCAGCTGTTTGCTTATTCCCTTTGTGATGGGGTAAAGCCTTGTACCCGATCCTCCGGCAAGAATGATTCCTTTCATTATTAACGTTTATGATATTGAGTATCGTAATATTTTTGATAGTCTCCGCTTGTCACATGTTTCAACCATTCGCTGTTTGCAAGATACCAATCTATTGTTTTGCTGATGCCTTCTTCAAACTGCAAAGAAGGTGTCCAGCCAAGTTCAGCTTTTAGTTTGGTTGCATCAATGGCGTAACGCATATCATGGCCCGCCCTGTCGGTAACATAGGTGATCAGCTTTTCTGATGTTCCCTTCTCTCTTTTTAACTTTTCATCCATCTGCCTGCACAACTCTTTTACTAAGTTAATATTTGTCCATTCATTATGCCCGCCAATATTATAGGTTTCACCCACCTTTCCTCTATGAAACACCACATCAATTGCGCTTACATGATCCTCAACATACAGCCAGTCCCTGATATTTTCTCCCTTGCCATAAATGGGCAGCGGTTTATTATTGATGATATTGTGTATGCAGAGCGGAATTAATTTTTCGGGAAAATGAAAAGGGCCGTAGTTATTACTACAGTTGCTGATCTTCACTGGTAGTTTATAGGTATGATAAAAAGCCCTGACCAAATGATCCGATGATGCCTTGGAAGCAGAATAAGGGCTGCGGGGATCATAGGCTGTTTCTTCTGTGAAATAACCTGTTTCGCCTAAAGAACCATATACTTCATCGGTGGAGATATGGTAGAATATCTTATTATCCATATTCTCCTTCCAGTATTCTTTTGCAGTTTGTAATAAAGCTGTTGTACCTATCACATTGGTAGTTACAAAGGCCAGTGGATCAGTAATAGACCTGTCCACATGACTTTCGGCAGCACAATGCAGCACAGCAGTAAACCGGTGTTCTTCAAATAACTTCCGTAATAATTCCAGGTCGGTAATATCGCCTTTTACAAATTGGTAATTGGGCGCATGCTCAATATCCTTTAAATTTTCCAGGTTGCCTGCATAGGTTAGCTTATCCAGGTTTACAATTCTATATTGCGGGTATTTGCTGACAAACAAACGGGTTAAATGTGAACCTATGAATCCTGCTCCCCCCGTAAGTAAAATAGTATGCATCTATGAAAATGACTTTAGCGGGGCAAAAATAGACATTAATTAGTTGTCAGGAAACAGATCAGGTATTTATAACCCGGTAAAAGCCACATGAAAATACTGTTTGATCTCATCAACATCAAACTGCTGTGCCCTGTTTGCGGCTTTTGCTGTAAACCCGCCACGCAATGCCCCGTCTTCAATCATTTTTTTCATAGCTGCCGCCAACGCAGTTACATCATTAACGGGAGTCAGGACGCCATATTCACCGATCTCGTAATTATTGATGGCCCGGTGGTGCAGGTCGGTCGCAGGCGCCAGTAATTCCCTGGGTCCTGAACTACAATCGGTAGAAATAACCGGCTTACCACAGGCAAGTGCTTCAATCAAAACATTGGGGAAACCCTCCACATCTGAACTTAACACAAAGCAATCGCTTCGGCTTACATATTTGAACGGGTTTTTATCGAAGCCCATAAAAATAACCTTGTCCATTAATCCAAGGTCATGTACTTTTTGTTTTAATTCTTCCTCCATAACACCACCGCCAACAATAAGCAGTTTGCAGGGCAGGTTTTTTAAAATAAAGAATGCCTGTATGAGCAACAGGTGATTTTTTTCTTTTCGAAAGCCGCCGACATTGATAAAATGAAAAGTGTTTTTATCAAATGAATAACCGGGTTCCTCATCCACATGTGTTTTGATAAAATTAAGGTCAATGGGATTGTAAATAACCCTAACCGGTGTTTTGATCTTGAAATTCTCAATAAGATCAGTCTGCATGGCATATGAATTGGCCAGCACCAGGTCGGCCCTTTTGTATGAGAACATCACCATGAACTTGGAGAACATCCGGTAAATGGTAGAATGGCTTTGCTGCATGGTGGTTTGATGTGTACGTTCACACATGATCACATGGCCTTTGTAACCCCAGAAACTTTTCATCAATGCATTGATATAACAGGGGCGGTATAAAAATGCAACCGAAATATTGATGTTATTCTTTTTACAATAGCGATTAACTTTCCAGGAAATATAAGGGAGTTTTAAAAACCGGATCGATTTATCCTGAACCAGTGGTTCATTAAGGTTAAATATTTTTATTTCAGGGGGAATAGTGAATTCTATGATATTGCTGTATAATGCAAGGTGTATCTCAAAATCATCTTTTAAATGACCCAGTAAAAGAGAAACCACCCTTTCTGCACCTCCGGATTGCAGGGTATTGATAAAGATGAGCAGTTTTGGTTTTATCCCATTCATTCGTTTTCATTTTTTCGGAGCCAACGGCACAAATATCCGTTATTTATTCTGTTATAGCAGCTGCAACAATAAGTTTTCAATTTGAGGTACTATAATATTTACAGAAAATCGTTTTTGGGTGTTTTCTATTATACTGTTCCTGTCGAATCCTGCAGACAATCCTTTTTTTATAGCCGCCGCAAATTCCAAAATATCATTATCATCCACCAGTATCCCGTTTTCTGCCGAGACTATTTCAGGAATACCCCCCGGAGCATTAAAAGCTATTACCGGTATACCTAATGCCAGGGCTTCAAGTAAAACATTCGGAAACCCCTCATAATAAGAGCCCATTAAAAACAGGTCAGCGTCTTCCATGCCTTTGAATGGATCTTCTTTTTCTCCACTCAAAAAAATCTTATCCTGCAGTTGCAGTTCATTCACCAGGTCTTTCAGTGTATTTCTTTTATTCCCTTCACCAATAATATAAAATTGAAAAGGTATTGATAAGAGGCCAACAGCATGGATCAACCTTTCAACTCCTTTCTCCCCTGATAATCTTGCTACAGTTATAAATTTATATGTCTTATCTGCAACCGGGCCTGTTGACGGCACAGCACTGCTTTGCAAAACCATTTCGGCAGGATTATTAATTACAATGGTTTTATTTGCAGGGATATTATAATTACCAATAAGATCCTGTTGCATATATACCGATTGGCAAATGATATGATTGAATCTTTTGTAAAATCTTTTTATCAGCCGGTTATACATTGATGGAAATTTTGCCCGGCTGCTGTTAATACTTACTATGCTGGATTCCCTGGCCACAAATTTTATATTGACCGGAAAACTCCGGCGGAAAATAGCAAAGTATAAATTCAAATGGTTTGCAGTTGTAAAAACAATATCAGGTTGATACTTTTTTATTACTTTTTTGACCCTTAATAAGGAGAAGAGTACTCTTTGTTTTTTCAGATCAATCACCTCAACAGCCGGGTTTTTTATTTTATAAAATGGGGCGGCATTATTCAATACAACGAGGCAAACCTGAAATTTTTCACTATCTATATGATTGCACAAAAGTGACACAAACTTCTCGGAGCCGCCACATTGCAAAGTAGGCGTAAAAACCAGGAGCTTTATTTTTGCTTGCGCAGTTGCATTCATAGCTAACATTTACAAAACATTAAAGTTTTGAAACAATGGCGATCAGGTTTGGTGCCTTCTCCCGCCTTTTTTCTTTTACTCCCAGATTTTCGGCTACCGACATCATGATCTTCTTTATAAAAAATTTTATCTCCCCGAGTTTGAATTTTTCAATATCAATATTCCTACAAAATTCAACCGTAAAGCCATGCTGCTGCATTACCTGGTTTAGTCGCTCTACCGTAAATGACTGCATATGCTGCATATGATGGAACTCTGTTTTACAAAAAGGGCAAAAATTCATATGCTTATCCAGGTCTTCATTAAACGGTGTTGTAATAAATATTTTTCCTCCCGGCTTCAATATCCTGTAAAGCTCATCCAGGGTCCTGTATAGTATTTCATCGGGCAGGTGCTCAATGGTCTCAATGAAGGTAATGGCATCAAACATATTGCCTTCAAAAGGAGCCGGCAGCCTGTCTGCTAATATTAGCTGTTTGATATTAGGGCTGTTCTTTGTACGCCTTTGGGTTTCCGCTATTGAATCAGCTGAAAAATCAAGGCCATAGCATTCTATCATTTTTTCTTTTCCAAGCAATTCCAGTAAATGGCCTGAGCCGCATCCATAATCCAGTATTTTTCCCTTCAGCAATTTTTCTTTTTTTAAAAACCGGATGATACCCGGCGATAATACAGCGGTAAAATAATTTTCACTCCTGGAAACATGCCGGCTTTGCCAGTTCCAAAAGTTGGCTATGTTTTCTGATGTCCAGTCTTCCGGTTTCTTTTTTATTATATCCATCAGCTTAATATTGGTTGGAAAGCATGATCAGGCCGTATCATTCTTAAAAAAAGGTTTAATCATTTTGATCCCCGAGCTTAGCTCTGTATTTAATTTAAATGCCTTATTGAGAAAAAGTAAGATAGCGAAATGTATTGTAAAATAAATGGTCAAATTTAAGACAAGGCCTGTGTTTATAAATGGAGCTATGGCATATAACCCTGCAGTAATAGCTGCATTAACCAGGATGATCAATCCCGTATATTGTAACACAGCTGCATAGTCAACCCAAACAGGCAGTTTTTTACAAATAAAGTACATCCCCAGATAATTCAACAGGTTCACAATAATAATTCCATAAGGATAGCCATACGCTCCATAATTTTTTGTACAGATCCAGATAACTGCTATCAATAGGATATTTAAAACCACCTGGTAAAAAAAAGCCTGCTTTATGGCCTGTACCGCAATAAAAATACGGGTCACCATTGCATTAACGCCGATACTAAAAATACTAACAGCCAATAGCCTTAAAAAAATAGCGGATTCTGCAATTGCCTCCCGGCTAAAATTCCGGCTATGATAAAAAAGCTCCACAATAGGGGTTGCAAAAGCAAAAAGATAAAACCCCATCGGTACTAAAATAAATACCAGCAGTTTTGAGGTCTTTATAAATGTCTCATTCATTGCTGCATGATCCTGCCTTGCAAATTCTTCATTTAATTTTATGCCGCTTACATTACTAAACTGTGTGGTCACCAGGGTGTTGGGTATATCGGCAATATTTTTTCCGTAGTTCATTACACTGATGACCCCGCTGCCAAAACCACTGAGCAAATACAGCGGGAACATACTGCTGGCCAATGTAGCCGATTGTCCCAGCTCTGCATAAAAAATATTTGTCCACACCCTTTTTGTTATTTCTGCAGTTTGAATTTTAAATTTCCAACCCACTGCTATTTTCAGTATATAGATCAAAATAACAAGGTTGAAGGTATAAGAGATCAGTCCGCCTAAAAAAACACTCAGTACATCATAGCCCGCCTTCAGTAAAAAGATACAAGCGATGGCTATGACACTTTTAATACTGCTGATGAGCATGGGTATGCTGAAATATTTTAAAGAAGTAAGGATGGTATTGATATAATTGGTAAGCAGGTGAAAGATAAAGAACAGGGAACCCGTCCAGAAATAATTTTGATAGGTTAAAATATCCGCTTCAGAAAATTTAGAGATAAGCCCGAAAACCGATGCGCCAAAAAAATACATCATTACAGTAAAAAATATTCCAATAGCCAGGTAAATGAAAAGAAAAAAATTCAGGAAGGCCATGGCCTTGTCATTCCCTTCTTTTTCCCTCAACCGCATAGACTCCGGTATCAATACAGCGGTATCAATATTATTAATGAATCCCGAAAACAAAAGCATCGAACCAAAAACAAAAAAATAAATATCAGTTTTAATATTGCTGCCGAAATACCGGGCAATGATGATGGTCATCAGGAATAGAATTCCCTTGGAGAGGATATTGAAAAAAACAGAAAGCACCGTCCCCCTTCTATACGATTCTGATTTTATCATCCACGAAAGATTCATTTTATTCCCTTCGGGAATTTTAATATTGCCACAGAAGCACGGAAGCACAGAAATGCAATTGTATTTTTCCGTGTTTCTGTGATTCCGTGGCAATTCCTTTTCGCCGAAGGCAACAAAAATAACGGTTCAAATCTATAATCAACAACCAGCCAACCGAATTACTCCGTTACCTTTGCCAGCTATGCATTACGCTTCTATAGAAAATATCAGTAAATCTTTTGGGATAAGAACATTATTTAAAGACATTACCTTTTATGTGGAGGAGGGTGACAAGATCGCCTTTGTAGCCCGTAACGGAAGCGGAAAAACCACCCTCTTAAAAATTGTTGCCGGGCTTGATACCGCCGATAGTGGTACTGTTTGGGTACACAAGGATATTAAAGTGGTGATGCTGCAACAGGATACCCATTTTGAAGAAATGAAAAGCATTTGGGATAATGTATTGCGGATGGATAACCCGGTAGTGAAAGTGGTGAAGGAATATGAAATGTGCCTGGAGCAGGAAGCGGAAAATATTGAAAAGCTTACCGACCTGATGGCAAAAGTGGATGAACTGAATGCCTGGAATTTTGAAAGTGAATTGAAACAGATACTGGGTAAACTGAACCTGCATCATTTGAATGAACCGGTAAAAAACCTGAGTGGCGGACAAAGAAAAAGGGTTGCGCTTGCACAGGCATTGATAGAGGCCCAGCTGCACGAAGGAAAATGTTTGTTGATACTGGATGAACCCACCAACCATTTGGATGTGCAGATGATAGAGTGGCTGGAAGATTATTTATCGGCACAAAAAGTAACCCTGCTCTGTGTAACACACGACCGTTATTTTTTAGATGCCGTGTGTAACGAGATACTGGAAATGGACGATGAAAAAATTTATGTGTACAAAGGCGACTATGATTATTTTTTAGAACAAAAAAGTTTGCGCCAGGAAGTGCAGGCCAGCGAACTGCAAAAAGATAAAAATATTTTTCGCAAAGAGCTGGAATGGATGCGTAAGCAACCCAAGGCAAGAACTACTAAATCAAAATCACGGCAGGATGCTTTTACAGATATTGAAGAAAGGGTAAGCCAGCGCAAAGAAGAAACGGATGTAAGCCTGCAGGTGAAGATGACAAGGCTGGGTGGCAAAGTTTTAGAAATGAAAAAGATCAATAAGAGTTATGGCGATAAGATAATTCTTAAAGGATTTGATTACACGTTTAAAAAAGGAGAACGCATTGGTATTGTGGGCAAGAACGGGATCGGCAAATCAACTTTTTTGAAAATTGCTTTGCAGCAGGAAAAGCCCGATAGCGGGAAAGTAAATCACGGCGACACGGTTGTGTTTGGAAATTTTAACCAGGAAGGTTTACAATACAGGGAAGACAAACGGGCCATTGAATACGTGAAAGACTTTGCCGAATTTTTTCCATTGGCCGATGGCGGCAAAATTTCTGCCACACAGTTCATGGAAAAATTTGGTTTTAGTGCAGAGCAGCAGTACACACCACTTAGTAAATTAAGTGGTGGCGAAAAACGCAGGCTGCATTTATTAAGCATCCTTTTCCTCAACCCTAATTTTTTAATACTGGATGAACCCACCAATGACCTTGACCTGCAAACCCTGAGAACACTGGAAGAGTTTCTGTTGGATTTTCCCGGCTGCATTTTAATTGTAAGCCATGACCGTTATTTTATGGACCGCATGGTGGATCATTTATTTGCTTTTGAAGGCGATGGTATCATTAAAGATTTTCCGGGGAATTATACATTATACAGAGAATGGAAACAAAAAGAGGAAGTAAACGTTTCTCGTTTCTCGTTAACCGAAAACAAACCTGCTGAAACAAAAATTGCCCAGCCTGAAACGAGAAACGAAAAACGGGAAACAAGTAACCAGAAACAGGGAATTAATAACGGGAAACAAAAACTTTCATTTAAAGAAAAGCACCAATTCGATCAACTGGAAAAAGAAATACCCAAACTGCAGAACGAAAAAACGGTTTTGGAAGAAAAGATGAACAGCGGCAATATGGCTTATGATGAATTACAAAAAGCTGCCGAACGCATCAGCACCATTGTTCAGTTGCTTGATGAAAAAGAAATGCGCTGGCTGGAGTTGAGTGAAAGAATTTGAGTAACTTTCTGATTCATCATTACCGGGCTGCTTATGAAAGAACGTTTTTACTCCCTCGATGTATTCCGCGGCGCTACCGTTGCATTAATGATATTGGTGAACAACCCCGGCAGCTGGGGGCATATTTACCCACCGCTCGATCATGCAAGCTGGCATGGTGTTACCCCAACCGACCTTGTGTTTCCGTTCTTCTTATTTGCCGTAGGTAATGCCATGGCTTTTGTGATGCCGAAGATTGAAGCGACAGGTGAAGGGCATTTCTGGTTTAAAATAATAAAACGTTCCCTACTCATATTTTTCATTGGCGTGTTTTTAAATTGGTTCCCTTTTATAAAATATGATACTGCCGGGCATATCGTGATGAAACCTTTTGAAAGCCTCCGCATATTTGGCGTATTGCAACGCATTGCTGTTTCTTATTTTTTTGCGTCGGTCATCATTCACTTTTTTAAAGTAAGGGGCGCCTTTGTGGTGGGTGCATTTATTTTATTGGGCTATTGGTTTTTGTGTGTTGCCGCAAACCCTTCCGATCCGTTTAGTTTAACAGGGTGGTTTGGAACAAATGTTGACAAAGCCATTTTAGGCGAAGCCCACATGTACCATGGCGAAGGCGTGGCCTTTGATCCCGAAGGATTGATGAACAGCTTTGCCGCCATTGTGCAGGTGATACTTGGTTACCTGGTGGGTAATTATATTTTACAAAAAGGCAAAACACAGGAAATGCTGAATGGATTATTTGTAGCAGGCTGTGTATTGGTATTTGCCGGCTTTTGCTGGGACATGGTTTTCCCTATCAACAAAAAAATATGGACCAGCAGCTATACCATTTACACAACAGGCCTGGCCTTAATGATATTATCGGTGATGATCTATTTAATAGAGTTTAAAGGCAGCAAAGGATGGTGGAGCCGTTTCTTTGATGTGTTCGGTAAAAATGCTCTCTTCATTTTTGCCATGAGCGCCCTCATACCAAAAACACTATGGCTAATACGCATCAGCAATGGAGTAACTGATGCAGGCAAACCAAAATACCTGAACCCATTAAGCTGGTTTTATGAAACCATCTGCAAACCCATCTTGCCCTCCGACCCAAGAATTGGTTCTTTAGTTTATGCCCTTTGTTTTATTGGCATGATGTGGTTTTTGGCCTGGGTGCTGGACAGGAAGAAGATTTATATAAAGGTGTAAAACCCTGGATACCTCATTAGTGAAAGTAAACTTACCCGCTATGAGACAGAAAACGCAAAAAAAAACATTATTTGATTTTTTAAATACACATAAAAAGAAGCAAATTAACCAAAGAAAGTGCTGGCTTAATGAGAAAAAAAGTAATATACCCCGGTAAGTTAACAGGCGATTCTCTTTTCAACGAATTAGCACAGCTCATTGAGGAAAGTCAGCGGCAATTGGTATCAGCAGCCAACAGCACCCTTACTATGCTTTTTTTGCAAATAAGACATCGGATCAATGAAAACATTTTACAAAATAAACGGGCTGATTATGGTAAACAAATTATCGTTACACTGTCACGACAATTGAAAGGATAAAATATGCCGGGAACATTCTCACAAATATATATTCAGGTGGTGTTTGCTGTAAAAAGCAGGGATTGCTTGATCCATTCATCCTGGGAAGAGGAACTATATAAATATATTTCGGGCATAGTAAAAAATAAAGAGCAAAAGATGCTTGCAATAAACGGGATGCCCGACCACATTCATTTTCTTATTGGAATGAGGCCATCCTGTTGCTTATCCGATTTGGTAAGAGAAATAAAAAAATCATCAAATGATTTTGTTAAAGAGAAAAAGTTTAGCAAATTTAAATTTCAATGGCAGGAAGGCTATGGTGCCTTTTGATACAGTCATTCAGGTTTGAATAATGTGATTGGATACATTATGAATCAAAAAGAACATCACAGGAAGCAAACGTTCAGGGAAGAATATTTTTCATTTTTGAAAATATTTGAAATTGAATTCAGAGACGAATATTTATTTGAATGGATAGAATAAAACAGGATCCCAAGGATTCAAATATTTATAGAAATGAAAATGAGATCAACAAAAATGACCCTTTCAGGGTCACATGTTGATAGAAAGACAGGCCAACCGGATGATAAGACCCCTTCGGGGTCACATGTTGGTAGAAAACAGGTGAACGGGGCAATACGACCCCTTCGGAGTCGAACAAAACAAACGATTCCATTTTCTATACACATGAAATCCCTTCGGGATTAAAAACACAAAAATAATATGAGTAATAGTTCAGGAGTTATAGAGCAATAAAAACAACCCTGTAGCAGGGCATAGAATTGGCTCTCTAATTTATGCCCTTTGTTTTATTTATATGATGTGGTTTTTAGCCTGGGTACCGGATAGGAAGAAGCTTTATATAAAGGTGTAAGAGCATATTGTAAGTTTCCCAACTCGACGAATCAGTACAGCTTTTAACAGCTGTGATAGCCAGGTGGTAGTGAAGAAGATGACAGAGTTGTTGAAGTAATGCAAGGATGAGATTACATCTTATCCAACTTTCATTTATCTTTTCTTAAATTGTGTATAAGAATATATTTTATGGATAGCATTGATTCTTTAATTGAAGAAATAGTAAAGTTTAGAAATGAAAGGGACTGGGAACAGTTCCACAATTCAAAAGACTTAGCACTAGCAATATCGATAGAAGCTGGGGAATTAAATGAGTTATTTCTCTGGAAAAAAGCAGAAGATGTAAATGCAGAAAAGCTTAAAGAAGAGCTTGCTGACATATTAATTTATGCATTGCTTTTAGCAAACAAACACAACCTTGATGTTGAAAAAATTATAAGCGATAAATTGAAGGCAAATGCTCAAAAATATCCGGTTGAAAAAGCGAAAGGAACTGCTAAAAAATATGATGAATTATGAATTTATCCTTCGACTTATCAATTGAAGTTTCTGAGCAGTATGATTTTAACAAGGAATCATTAACTAAAATCGAACTAAACCCTTGGGTAAAAAATCAATGGCCATTAGTATATTTTATACAAAATAAAACAGAACGAATAGCATATGTTGGGGAATCTACAAATGCATCAGGCAGAATAAAAAATCACCTTGCAAATCCTGAAAGGAGGAAATTAAATAAAATCTCAATATTTGGTTCTGATAAATTTAATAAATCTGCAACATTAGATATTGAATCTAACTTAATCCAATATATTACTGCTGAAGGAACCTACAGTTTACAAAACGGAAATTATGGGCTAGTTAATCACAACTATTATCAACAAGATTTATATAAAAATCTTTTTAGAGAAATTTGGAGTAAACTAATAGAGAAAAAATTTGTTACCAAGTCATTAGAAGAAATAGAAAATTCCGAAATATTCAAATACTCTCCCTATAAATCCCTGAATGAAGACCAGTATAATTCAGTTCTTGAAATCCTTAAAGGGTTGACTGTTAAAAATTCAAATAGAATATTTATTAATGGGAGTGCTGGTACAGGTAAAACAATTTTGGCAACCTACTTAATAAAATTATTAAATACTGATATTGTTGATTTAAGTTTTGAAGACTTCAACGATGACGAACTAAAAGAAATAAATTACATCAGGGCATTTCAAACAAAATATCCAAAGGCGAGAATTGGGCTGGTAATTGCAATGACTTCTCTAAGAGAATCATTAGAAAATGTTTTTAAAAAAATACCAGGTTTAAAAGCTTCAATGATAATTAGCCCCTCCGACACATTTAAAATAAAAGGGAAATATGATTTATTGATTGTTGACGAAGCACATAGATTGCGACAATATAAAAACATTGGTTGGCGTGGAGCATTCAAAAAGAATAATCAAAAATTAGGTCTAGGCGATACGGGTAATGAATTAGACTGGATAATTGCAAATAGTAAGAATCAAATTTTTTTCTATGATTCAGCCCAATCCGTTAAACCATCAGACATTGATGAAGAAAAATTTGATATACTATTAAATAACAAGAATACCTTAAAGCTTGAGCTTACATCTCAAATGAGAGTTAAAGGAGGAAATAATTATATAAAATTTGTTGATGAATTGCTCCACGTCAAACGAGGCTTTAAAAATACATATTATGCTAAGGACTACGAGCTGCTTGTTTTTGATTCTTTAGTTGACCTATATAATGAACTTGGAAAAAGAGAAAAATTAAGTGGTTTATGCAGATTAATTGCCGGCTATTCTTGGCCTTGGTTATCTGACCCAAAGCGTAAACCTAAACCATCTCCAGACACTATCGACATAGAACTTGAAGGTTTAAAATTTAAATGGAATTCAACCGATAAGGACTGGGTTAATTCATCAAATGCATTTAGTGAAATTGGATGTATTCACACAACTCAAGGATATGATTTAAATTATGCGGGGGTTATTTTTGGTAAAGAGATTAATTTTAATAAAGTAACCAATAGGATTGAAGTTGACCCCAAAATGTATTTTGATAAATATGGCAGAATAGGGGTTAATAACATTGAGGATTTGAAATCATACATTATCAATATTTATAAAACAATAATGTATCGTGGTATTAAAGGCACTTATATATATGCATGCAATGATAACCTTCGTGAATATTTAAAACAACATATCGCAACATTTAAGAAAGAAATACCTTTTAGGATTCTACGTTTTGAAGAGACAAAACCATATGTCAATTCAGTACCATTGATTGATATCTCTGTTGCTGCTGGTAATTTTAGTGATTTACAAATACATTCCAACAGTGAATGGATTGAATTACCATTTAATATTACTGCTAAAAAAGATTACTTTGTTTGCAAAGTTTTAGGTGAATCAATGAACAAGGTTATACCAAATAATTCGTGGTGTTTATTTCAAAAAGATAGGGGTGGTTCGAGAGAGGGTAAAATAGTTTTGGTTGAACACTATAATATACAAGATTCAGATTTTGGTGCTGGGTATACAGTGAAGTCATATCATAGTGAAAAAGAGATCGGTCAAGAAAGTTGGTCACACAAAGCAATAATTCTTAAACCACTGTCTAATAATTTAGGTTATGAAGATATAATACTGGCAGAAGATGAGATAAGCGAATTGAAAGTGGTCGGTATTTTTGTTTGTGTACTCTAACCTGGTTAGAATTCCGCCAATGATTCTTCTATTATACCTTCACCTCATCATTATAAAAGCCTATCATGAAAATAGAAAAAACAATTGGCTGGCTCATCCTTATTGGCGCCATCGGTGTATTCATTCCTTATACCATCCTTACCATCATATTTGAGTACCCCGATATTTTAAGACAGGACACGGCCATCATCCTTACCAAATTTCATGAAGGCGGCAACCGGTTGATAGGGGTATGGTTTGCCTTTGCAATAACCGGCATCCCCTTATTACCTGCCTATATCCTCATTGGTAAAAAGCTGGAAGGCAGGTCTGCCTGGGTTCCTGTTGCTACCACCATTGGTGTAATCGGGTTGATAGTACAAATGGTTGGCCTGCTGCGCTGGACATTTGTAGTACCTGTTTTGGCAGATACATTTGTACATGCAACCACCGAGGCAACAAAGGCTGCGGCAGTAGTTTCTTTTAAAACCATCCACCAGTTTGCCGGCGTAATACTGGGAGAACACCTGGGGCAATTATTCACCATCGTGTGGACGGTTTTGATCTCTGCTGTTTTTGCAAAACTTAAATTAGTTCCCAAATGGATAAGCTGGCTTGGCTACATCAGTTCATTCATTTATCTACTGGCGCAGGCCGAATTGTTTGCAACGGTGATTCCAGGTTTCCCGGTTTGGGATATGGCCGGGTTTATCGGCAGCACGCTCTGGTTGATCTGGCTGGTCATTATCGGCATTAAATTTTTGAAGATCGAAATAAATTAGTTAACATAGCATGGCGATGGAAAAGCAAAATGAAATTAAAATATTCGAAGACAAAAAGGTAAGAACGCTTTGGGATGAGGAGAAGGAGAAATGGTATTTGTCCATTGTAGATGTGATTGCCATACTTACCGAAAGTCCTAATCCAAGAAAGTATTGGAGTGTTTTGAAAACCCGTCTCAAAGCAGAGGGAAGTCAGTTGGCTACAAATTGTAGTCAACTGAAAATGCAATCAGCCGATGGCAAATTTTACCTGACCGATGTAGCCGACACCGAACAGCTTTTACCCTTGTTGGTATTCGTGCAGCAGCACAAAGCCCAGCCAGGTTTTATTCTATCACAAATTTCCCGGTTGATGTTCCGGACCGGATGAAGTATAATCCCCCCGGATAATTGCTCACATTAATATTTTGTATCCCGCTGTTTAGTTTTTGCTGCAGCAGCAACTGGCCGTTGTTTGCAAAAATACTTACCATGGCCGGGGCAGGGGCAGGTAATTGTAAACGGAGGTTTCCGTCAGTTACGGGTCTGTTAAGTACCTGCATCGAAGCTGTGGGCGACAGGAATGATACAAGCGCCACATTACTGAAACTGCTTTTGCCATCAATATCCCTTTGCAGTACCCGGTAATAATTATTGCCGTTTATGGGTGTGGCATGGGTATAGGTATACGCAGTAACCGAATTCCCGTTGCCTGCCGCAGCTACCAGTCCTATCGCATTCCAGGCAGTGGCGTCATTGCTGTGCTGTATTACATACTCTTTGGTATTTATTTCCTGGGCTATGTTCCAGTTCAGGTTAACGGTGTGGTTGCTTTGTTTGGTGGCCGAAAACGAGATCCAGTTTACAGGCAGCAGGGTGCAATCCACATTGATCTGGAAATTTGCCGGCACTGATTTGATAAAGCTTTCTCTCATCGTCAAAGTAAAACTTCTTATCCCGGTAGTGGGAAGCGGTTTGATATTGACATACCGCAAAGAATCAAGGAAGGTCTCCACCTGGGCTGTTGTAAATGTTCCGCTAACGGGTTTTATCCTTATGGTATCTGTGCCTCCACCGGTCGACCTGGTAACATTATAGGTCACTGAACTTATAGAAATGCTTTGAGCTCCGCTGAATGGAGTACCCAGTTTGATTGAGTCGGTTGTAGTTGCCGGAATTTTTGGGATCAACACTTCGGAGTTACCATCCAGTATGCCTGAAGCCTGGATAAAGATTTCAATTTCATCAATTGCATTTGAAGACCCCGAAATATTTGTAGTGCCTGATGTAAAGTTCCGCATAGCTGTACAGGCGATCGTGGTATTGCCGGTGCCTGTAGTTGAAGTATTCAGATCTAAAACAGGAGAAGTTAAAACCGCAGGAGTAACTGTCCAGGCCGGCCCCTGGCCAAAGTCCAGGAAATAATAAGCAGCCCCGCCGCCATCGGCTCCTACTAATATTTCTATTGTACTCAATTCGGCATACCCCACCTTCAACCGGTTGGCATCATCAATTATACTGGATGTATTGGTTGTTGTACTTGACCTGAACCTGGTGAGCCCGTTTATGGCGTTGTAAGAAGGTACAAGGTTGCTTCCGGTACCAGTTTTATATTGTGCAGTATTAAAACCGCCAAATTCATTGTTCTGGTTTGAGTTGGCCGATCCGTTACCATCAATATCATACGTATTTACATATACATTCTGCAGGATAACCGCTGTTCCTGTATTAGTGCCATTATTGTAGCTGCCACCGAGTATGAATTCGAACCTGAACCTGCAACTGCCAACTGTGGTCCAGTTGAATGTGGGAGAAAAAAAGCGATCGGCATTGGCCGACATACCTGCACCGGTTGCAGAAGAATAATCAAAAGGGATGGTTCCGGCCCCCGGGCTACCCGGTAATGTAAATGTTCCTCCCGACAAACTTACAGTACGTACAATGCAATCAATTTGCTGGCCCGAGATCGTAATGATATTGGTGTACAAAGTCACATTCCCCACAGCCGATCCGTCTGCACCTACTTTATGAATTTTATTTGCAGCCAGGAAGTTGAAATCGGCATAATTCGCATTAAATATTGACTGGGCGTTTGTATTTTTAAATGAAGCCAATGAAAATATACTTACCAGTAAAAAAAATATTGCCGGTTTGGTTGTAAGAAGCCTGGGGTTATTCATAAAGAATTTGGTAAAGAATGGACGTATAGGATTGGTTATATTTATATCAGGCTGTATAAACGGAGCATTGGGGTATTTATTGCAGGCAGGATGAGTTAAAAAGATAAATGACAAGGAGTTACCGGGCCCTTCTGTGTCGATTTGTTTTAACAGCAAATCGATATTTTAAGATCTTCCGGACAGGATAAATCAATAAGGTTTTGTTATGCTTCTATTCTTACTGTCCCATCCACCGTTTCCACCACATAAGCTTCCATAATAATGTTGAACCGTTTTTTATAAACAACGTTAGCTTCTTCAATAAAATCTTTTACGGCATTCTCCTTTACAATATTAATAGTGCAGCCACCAAAACCGCCGCCCATCTGCCTGGCGCCAATAACATTTTGATCGTCGCCGGCCAGTTCCACTAAAAGATCCGATTCGGGGCAACTGACATTGTATAATTGGCTTAATCCCTTATGCGTTTCAAACATCAGCTTGCCAAAACCGGCAAGGTCATTTTGCTGTAACAGCAATGCGGCTTTTTGTGTCCGCAATATTTCATCCACCACATATTTACAGCAATTATAAACTCCGGGGGTCATTATTCTTTTGCAGGGCTCTATATCACCGGCATTTTCAATATCCCGGAAAGAATGTATTTGCAAACTATTTTTTAAAATGGCCAGGCCTTCTTCACATCTTTGCCGTCGCACATTATACTCACCGCTTGCCAGCGAATGATGCACTTTACTGTTGAGCAAAACAATTTTATAGCCATTCAGTTTCAATGGAAAATATTCATGCGTAATATTTTTACAATCCAGCATCAGCACATGATCCTTCTTCCCGTTAAGGCTGGCATACATATCCATGATGCCGCATTTAACACCGGGGTAATTATGCTCGGCACGCTGGCAAAGCAGGGCCAGTTCAACCCGGTTAAGGCCACAATTAAAAATTTCATTGAGTGCAAAGGCAAGCCCCCCTTCTGCGGCTGCAGATGAGCTCATGCCTGAGCCAATTGGAATATCGCCTGCAAGTACACAATCAAATCCTCTTATCGGTTTATTCAACAACAATAATTCATGCACAACACCCAGCACATAATTTTTCCAACCTTCATTCCTTCTTATCTCATGGATGTTTGTAGAAAATCTTTCATTAAAGTCGGCTGCATAAAAATTTATTTCATCGCTGTTGTTGGGGGCAATAGCAAAATAAATTCCCTTATCAATGGCAGCAGGCATAACAAAGCCGTCGTTATAATCAATATGCTCCCCGATCAGGTTTATCCGCCCCGGCGAAAAATAAATTTGGGGATCAGCAGAAAAATTTTTGCAAAAGCAATCTTTGACCTTTGTAACCAGCTCATTCATGCAGCTAATGTACCAAGGTTATTTTAAACCCGTTTTTAAAACTGTTCAGCCGCCACGAAAATAAAACAGGCAACCCTTTTCTTTCATTTACCGATTTACCGGTATTGAAACCTGAGGCATGAATAAAGAACAGGATCCGGCTGCTTTTTCCGTTATCAGCAATTTGAAAATAATTGATGAAGATGCTGAACACATCAGCGATACAGCGCCCTACTTTCAATTGAAGAACGGGGTTGGCCGTATCGTGAACCTTAGCAGTATCATCACTCCCTTTCTTACACAGCCATTGGACAAGGGTTTTAACCGGGCCATAAAAAGAAGTATGGACATTTTCTTTTCAGCCGTTGTTATTCTTTCTGTGCTCTCCTGGCTTATACCCATCATTGCAATTTTAATAAAACTGAATTCCCGAGGGCCGGTCTTCTTCCTGCAAAAAAGAAATAAACGCAATGGCGAATTGTTTACCTGCATAAAATTCCGTTCCATGCATGGTAATGCAGATGCAGATACTTTGCCCGCAGGTAAAAATGATAACCGCATTACAGGTATGGGCAGGTTCTTACGTCATTATCATTTGGATGAAATGCCGCAGTTTTTTAATGTACTCTGGGGCGATATGTCCATCATCGGCCCCAGGCCACACATGGTAAGCGATAATATAAAATTTGATGAGCTGATAAAATATTATGCCTACCGGCACAAAGTAAAACCAGGCATAACCGGGCTGGCACAAATGCTGGGCTATCATGGCCATATTGATGACCTGAAAAAAATGGAAGCCCGGGTGAATATGGATATTTTTTATGCCCGCCACTGGTCGGCAAAACTTGATATGGTCATTCTTTACCGCACCATTCGTAAAACCTTGGGTATCTAATGCACATTGCTTACTTTCAGACCTCTTACATCTAAGTTTGCTAAAAGGATATTACGCACGTGAAGAATACGGTGAAAAATATATTGGCTGTTCTTGACAAAAAAGAAAAAAAGCATTTTTTTATTCTGATGCTTCTTGATATTACAGTTAGTATTATTGATATTCTTTTTATTGCCGGCCTGTTATGGATCATCCAGTTTTATATTCAGCCTGGTCATACAAATAAACTATCTTTTTTGCCTGCCTGGATGACTGACAGGGGTTCCATTTTATTCATTGCCGTTTTTGTTATTCTCTTCAGTATAAAGAACTGGCTCGGTTATATTATTTCCAGGAGCCACTCCAGGTTTGTTAACGGGGTGGCCATCCGCCTGTCGCATAACAACTTATTAAATTACCAGCTGTCGGGCTTTAGTGAATTTATTGATACTGATTCATCAGTTCATATCCGCAATATCTGTTTCCGGCCATTTGAATTTTGCCAGTACATGCTTTCAGGCATTCAGCAGATCATTACCCAGCTTTCCTTAATGCTTATAACTGTTATTGCGATTGTTTTATTTAATGCAAAATTATTTTTGTTATTGCTTTTAATATTGTTGCCCCCGGTTGTCGTGGTGTTTTGGTTTGTAAAAAAGCGGCTTACGGGTTATAAAAAAAATATCCAAAGCAGTAATGAACGGTCTTTTCAGTATGTGCTTGATGCGTTGAAAGGATATGTGGAAGGAAATATTTATAACCGGAATATTTTTTTTCTGAACCGTTTTATTAATGCCCGTAAAATATTCAGCACTCATTTGTTTGAATCACTGGCGCTGCAAACCCTCCCCAGCCGTATCATTGAGATATTCGCCGTACTTGGTTTGTTTATTTTAATTGCAATTGCCAAATGGACGGGCAATACAGACAGTGCTATGCTGATAACCATCGGTGCTTTTATGGCTGCTGCGTACAAGATCATTCCCGGTATTGTTAAAGTAATAAATGTAAGCGGCCAGATGAAGGCGTATGAATTTTCGCTGGATAATCTGGATAAAAAAGAATTGTTGCCGGCAGGCATCGGGACCGATAATATCCGATCCATCGAACTTAAGAACATCAGTTTTCAATATGGATCACAAATTTTGTTCAGTGATCTTTCAATGGCCTTTCAGCAGAGAGATTTCATAGGTATTACCGGTGAATCAGGAAAAGGCAAGACAACACTGTTCAATATACTGCTGGGCTTTTTGTCTGTTACAAAGGGCGAAGTGCTCATCAATAATAACCCTGTTGACACCGGAGCGATAAAAAATTACTGGCCCGGCATTGCCTATGTGCGGCAGCAGGGATTTTTTATTCATGATACTTTAATAAGGAATATCACTATGGAAGAAGATGATCATGATAAAACGCTTTTGCAAAATGCATTGTTGGTTTCAGGACTTGATGAAGTGATGAAACAATTTCCTGAAGGCCGGGAGAAGATGATCACCGAAAACGGAAAGAATATCAGCGGCGGCCAGCAGCAGCGGATCGCTATTGCCAGGGCGCTTTATAAAAATGCTTCGCTCATCCTGCTGGATGAACCCTTTAATGAACTGGATGAAGAAGCCACTGGTTTGTTGCTGGGGCATTTCAGGGAGCTGGCGGCAGCCGGTAAAATGGTGCTGATGATCACCCATGATAAAAAAAGCCTTTCATATTGTAATAAAATCATTTCGCTTGATGAACAGTGAAAACAATACACTGGTTATTCTTACGCCTGGTTTTCCTGAGTCTGAGGCCGATACCAATTGCCTGCCCATGCAGCAAAGTTTGGTAAGATGCATGAAAGAAAATAATCCTCAACTCAATATTATTGTGCTTGGTTTTCAATACCCCTATTACAAAAGAACATATAAATGGTTTGGAATAACCGTCACCAGTTTTAATGGAAGAAATAAAGGGGGACTGGCAAGACTGCTGCTCAGGCGTAAAATAATTTCCAGGCTAAATGAGATCAGCAGGAATAATAAGATCACCGGCATACTTAGTTTTTGGGTTGGTGAATGTGCATGGGTTGGAAAAAATTTTGCTGACAGGCATCATGTCAAACATTATTGCTGGATACTGGGACAGGATGCAAAGAAAGAAAATAAATATCCCGGCCGTATTCATGCAAAAGAAAATGAACTGATCGCTTTGTCAGATTTTTTACAGGATGAGTTTGAAGAGAATCATGGCACCAGGCCGATGCATGTCATTCCCCCGGGAACAGGTACGAAAGGGCCGGGAACCGTACCCAAAGAAAAAGATATCGATATTCTTGGCGCCGGTTCATTGATACCGTTGAAGCAATATGATATTTTCATAGAGCTGATCTCCGAAATAAAAAAGGAAATGCCTGCTGTAAAAGCAATGCTGGTTGGCGACGGCCACGAAAAAGAGAACCTGCAGGACCTGGTCACAAAAAAAGGGCTACAGTTCAACATCACGATCACCGGCGAATTACCACATGCCGATGTATTGCAACTCATGCAAAGAACAAAGGTTTTTTTGCATCCTTCGTCCTATGAAGGTTTTGGCGTGGTGTTGATCGAAGCGTTGCAGGCAGGCTGTCATGCCATCAGTTTCAACCGGGCCATGAAAGAAGAGATCGATCAATGGCATATTGTAAAAACCAAAGAAGAAATGAAAGAAAAGTTGTTGACGATCTTACAAAATCCGGGTACGGTATATAAACCGGTGATCCCTTACTCAATACAGGATACGGCAAAAAAAATGATGAAGTTATTTAATGCCTGACCCTGGTACTGCTATTTATTGTTCATATAGTGCCAAACAGCCTTTCCTGTTTTTTTTAACGGAACTATACTGAAAGGTTTAATTGCCCATGCTTTAAAAAAGCTTTTGATCGCTTTCCCCCTTTTTTTATAAGCCAGGCATTCTTCTCCAAAATGAATATGAGAAAGGAATAAGATATTCCTGACGGTATTGGGCGGTAATTTTTTATCGTACAAATAAGCGCTAATCGCTGCGATACCTTCCTCATGGGATCTCTCCCAGTTTAAAGCAGTATGATTTGTATCATGCAGCCGCCTGTACATAAGTGGTTCATAAAGAATAACCCCTTTAAAATTTCTTGCCAGCTTGACCATAAAATCAAAATCGCCGTCCACAAAAGACTTTGTATCCTGGAAATAACCTGAAACCGCCAGGCATTCTCTTCTTAACATTAATGCCTGTGTAAATATGGCCATCCCGGACTCAAAGAAGGAAAGAAAGATATTATCATATTTTATTCCTTCTGTTTGTTTAAAAAAATATGTTTCGGGTTTGCCCGGTTCTCTGAAGTTATATACGCCTGTAAGACAAAATCCAGCTTCAGGGTATAGTTTCAATGCGTCAACTTGTTTTTCAAGTTTGGTTGTTGCCCAAAGATCATCCGAATCTATGAAAGCGATCAGTTCGCCCTTTGTTTTTCTCAACCCAATGTTTTTTATTTTTCCTCCAACTCCCGTTCTTCCGGCTTTATGAAATTGTATCCTTTCGTCTTTTAATTGTGCAATTATCTCTTCCGTATTATCTTCAGATCCGTCATCCACTATTATCAATTCCCAATTTTGGTAAGTCTGGTTTAATACACTTTCAATGGATTCCATAATATACCCGGCCCGGTTAAAGGTGGGCATTATGATACTTACTTTTGGATATGATGACAGGTTATGCAATGTATTTTGTACTGTTCAATAATATCACAACGAATTAATAACAGCATTTATTTTTTGAGCAATCGCTTCGAAAGAAAGTTCTTCGGTAAACTGCTTTAATACTTTATTTTTTTCTTCTTCCATATTCAATCCGCCCGTTTGCATTAATGCTTGTAAAAGCGACCCTTCATTTCCCGGTTCAAAAAGCAACCCACATTTTCCGGGGCCCGTCATTTTCCTAAATGAATGGATGCCGGTAAGCACAGGAATACAACCGCAGGACATCGCTTCGCAAACCGCTATGCCACTGCCTTCGTAATGTGAAGCCGCAATAATGAAATCGGCACTGCTGTACCAATACTGCATTTCTTCATGTGGTACTTTACCAATCAGCATAACAGCATTTTTAAGGCCAGTGTCTTTTTTGCAAAAATCTATTATTTTATCCTTTAGTCCTTCCGTATGATAGATTATATAAAGCCTCGCCAATGGCTGCTGTTTTATAAATGGTGCAAATGCATGTATTACAGTCATCGGATCTTTATTAGCGTCCAGCCTTCCCACCCATAAAAAAACCGGGCTTCCCGTTACGCCGGTTGTTGCCCGGGCTTTTTCTTTGTCCATAACAGAAAAAAAAGAAGAAGCCTCCATTATCTCTTCTATTTTATTTTCATTTGCGATAATTCCACGCTGCACCCACTCCATGCCCATCTCTTTTGAAGTAAAGAGATGCTTATAAATGTAGCGGTCGCCAATGCGTTGCAAAAATTTCCGGAATCCTGCAGATGGTTTTTCTGCATGATTGATGACAACTATTTTTACTCCGCTGCCCAATTCAAGTCTCAGTTGTATTGTCTGTAAAGGAAAAATAAAACCGTTCACAAAAACAATATCGGGTTGCAATTTTTTTATATACGCATGCAGCTTTGCCGGAAAATACAGTTTAGGTTTTTTAAAATTCAGGAAATGGTATTTTACTCCTTTTTGTTCAAGTGTACCTTCATAACTGATCTGTTCAATACTTTCTACTTCATGCTTCTTTGCCAGTTCTTCCAATATACCGGTATAAAAACTTATCCTGCTCAGCCATTGTTGAGGATCACTGAATTCAGCTGTGTTCACATAACTTGTACTAACGATCTTCATTTGTTGCTGTAAATATTTTTCTTATTTTTAAATATGAAGCTTTTAAAAAAAATATTAAATAAACTTAATGGACTTCACTATCCACAGGAATATCTCTGCTTTGCCAGTGAATCATTTTCTCAACCCCTGCATGTTTATCTTACCGGCAACAGGCAGGTAATTAAAGATATTACAAATCAACATCTGTTTGTTGGGTATTGTCCACTGGTCTTTGCTTTTTCTTATACCGGCCTGCCAGGATCTGTTCAGGTTATTTTCAGTCATAAACTTTTACTACCAAACGAAACTTATTCGAAAAAGGATGCCATTGCTTCACTTGATCTAAGGTTAATAAAGAAACAGGTTGCAGGCAATATTGGTGTTTCTTATTATGAAGGAATACATGGCACACATCATTTTCTCCCGGGTTTTCATCAGTATGTTAACAGCCTGTACAATCAATGGTATAACAAAAAGCCGGGCAATGTTTTTTTGCATAACAACTTATACAAACAGGTACAGATCGCCTATGCTGTTCCAAGAATTATTTCATTAATAACAGTAGGAAAGAATGGCCTGTTCAACCTCTTCCCTACCGACCTTCACGGGCAAATTGATGAGCACCATTATATCATTTCACTGCGTACCGGGGGCAAAGCCTGTGAGCAGGTGGAAAAGGTCGGTAAAGTTTTATTATCCCAGGTACACAGCAACGCTTATAAAATGGTGTATGGCCTTGGTAAAAATCACATGCAGGAACTAAAGCCAAAAGATAATTTTCCTTTCAGCCAATCGGTATCAGAAGATTTCAAATGGCCATTACCCGAACCTGCAGTTTCATACCAGGAGTTAGTGCTGCAGGATTCATTTACCCACGGTATTCACAAAATAATGCTTTTTAAAATTATTTTTTATCAGCAGGTACAGCCCAAAAATGCTACCCTGGCCCACATTCATAACAGCTATGCAACATGGCGTTATAAAAACGATTTACCGGGCAACTATTTACTGCGTTAACCCGATTTAAAGAAGAAGCAATTATGTTAACTTTATCTGGTATGAACAGAGTCCTTTTATTTAATCCCCGAAGTGCAAAATATAAACCGAGGATTCCTAATTCCATCCTCAGCATTGCTTCTTCAATTGAAGGGCTGTATGATTATGTGATTGTTGATGGCAACATGGAAAAAGATCCATGGCAAAAAATCTATCAATATCTCTCTGGTGGTGGTTTTGGTTATTTTGGCTGCACCAGTATGCCCGGGCCACAATTGAAACAAGCCATACCCATTTCAAAAAATATCAGGAACCTGTTCCCTAAAATTAAGATCATCTGGGGAGGTTATTTCCCTTCCAATCAATCTAAAGTTGTACTAAATTCCAATTATGTTGATTTTGTAATAAACGGCCCGGGTGAAAAAACTTTTCCGGCATTGCTGGATGCATTGGAAAAAAATACACCTTTTGAATTAATTCATAACCTCATTTACAGGTTCGGGGAAAAAATAATTAAGACAGTCAGGGATGAACTGTATGATCCTGATGAACTGCCGCCATTGCCTTACGAAAAACTAAATTCATTTTATCCGCTTCAAAAATATCTGGGCAAAACATACCTGGGAACAAAAACGATTGCTTATCATTCCAGTATGGGTTGCCCTTTTAAATGCTCCTTTTGTGCAGTTGTTCCCATATACAATGCAAGGTGGAGAGGAAAGTCGGCAGAATTAATTTACAAAGACATAAAACATCTGAAAGAAAATTATGGTGGCAATGCCATTGAGTTTCACGACAATAATTTTTTTGTGTCTGAAAAAAGAACCGTTGAATTTTCGAAACTCATCAAACCCGAAAAGATGATCTGGTGGGGCGAGGGCCGTATTGATACTATTGATAAATATTCAGATGAATCATTGGCGCTAATGAGAGAGAGCGGTTGTAAAATGATCTTCTTTGGTGCCGAAACCGGCAATGACGAAATTTTAAAAAAGATGGATAAGGGTGGCACACAAACAGCCGCCCAGATCAGGTCTTTTGCAGCAAGGATAGGAAAATTTGATATCATACCTGAATACTCGTTCGTACTGGGTACACCTGCAGATACACCTGAACAGGCTATGAAACAGATCGACCAGGATATTGTATTCATCAAAGAAATAAAACAGATCAATCCCAGGACAGAGATCATTATTTATGTGTACAGCCCCGTACCAACCGAAGGAAGCGACATGTATAATAAGGTTTTGGGAAGTGGTTTTCATTTCCCGGAAAGGCTGGAAGACTGGATAGGCCCGCAATGGGAAAATTTTGATCTGCGGAAAAATCCGTTAACACCATGGCTTACACCGGAGATGATCAATAAGATAAAAGATTTTGAAACGGTACTGAACGGTTATTATCCAACCACATCTGATATCAGGCTGACCAATTTAAAAAAGAAAGTGCTTCGCAATATTGCATCATTTCGGTATAAAACAGGGTTATACCAAAAACCTTATGAACTAAAAGCATTGCAGGTGCTCTGGAAATACCGGCAGCCTGAAATTGAAGGATTTTAAAATAACCTGAGAATGTCAGGTTGAGCTTGTCGAAACCGGTGTGCCTGAATAAACCCGCCTTCGACAAGCTCAGGCTGACAACTCAATAAAATAAGATCTTGAACAGTACATTCAAATATATAGTTGCAAATACCTACAAGCCCTTGTTGGTAAAGTATCTTTCCAAAACAAGGATGTACCGGTATAAAGATATACAGCTGGCCATTGCACCTGAAGTCTTTCATCCTGGTTTTTTTTTCAGTACAAAATTATTATTACAATACACTGGTAAACTTCCTCTACACGAAAAAAAAATTTTAGAGCTGGGTTGTGGCAGCGGACTTATTTCCATAGTAGCAGCAAAGGCGGGGGCTAAAGTCACAGCCACAGATATTAACCCGGTAGCTGTTGAATTCCTTAAAAAAAACAGCAGGCAAAATAAAGTAGAGCTGGAGATTATTCAATCAGATCTTTTTCAAAATATACCAAAGCAACAATTCGATATTATTGCCATTAACCCGCCTTATTACAAAAAACTGCCGGTAACAATAAAGGATCACGCCTGGTTCTGTGGCGAAAACGGAGAATATTTTTCAACATTATTTGATTCCCTGGACAATTATATCCACGCCGATACTGAGGTACTGATGGTTCTTTTTGAAAGCTGCGATATGGAAATGATAAACGGGTTTGCTGCAAAGAATGGATTTGTTCTAACCTGTGTATACAGTAAAAAAAACATACTGGAGAAGAATTTCATTTTCAAAATTGAAAAGAAATAATGAACAGTACCATAAACCATACTGCGGCTGATGATTTTGAACAACTTTATATCCGGCTCCGGCAAAAGGAAGGCCGGGTTTATACAGATGAGGAAGTAGCAGATCTTCCTTTTATCCGTAATGATCATCCACACTATAAGGAGTGGATGATCCGTAAAAATTCATGCAAAGCTTTAATGAGCTATATAAAACACCGGCAAAACATTTTAAGCATATTGGAAGTGGGTTCCGGTAATGGCTGGCTGGCCGCTAAACTGGCAACACTTGCTGATGTGACCGGGCTGGATATTAATACAATGGAACTGGAACAGGCAAAAAGGATATTTGGCAGGTCAGCAAACCTGAGATTCATAAACGGCAGCCTGGAATCTGACAGGATAAGAGATGAAAAATTTGATATGATCATCTTTGCTTCATCCATACAATACTTTCCATCGCTTAAACAAACTATCGGGCTTGCTGTGGAGCGACTTACTTTGCTGGGTGAGATCCACATCATGGATTCCCCTTTTTACCAGCCGCATGAAATTGAATCGGCCAGGCAAAGAACAAAGGCCTGGTTTAGTTCTGTCGGTTTTTCAGAAATGGCTGGCCGTTATTATCATCATACTTTAAATGAACTGGAGACTTTTCAGTTTAAAATTTTACACCACCCTCACTCTTGGAAAAATAAACTATCCATTAAAAAAAATCCGTTTTACTGGATCGTCATTAAAAACCGTTACAGTTAATATGCTATTGCAGTCTCCATATCAGACCTACAAAAGGTATCGCAGTTTGCAAACGCATAAGATAAGCGCATTGCCCATTGTAATACTTATGCCCCACAGTGCCTGTAATTGCAGGTGTGTGATGTGTGATATATGGAAGGGGAATCATAACCTTAAACAATTAACAGAAGATGATATACAGGGACTGATGAGTGTTTTAAAAAAAATGGGGACACAACAGGTATTAATGTCGGGTGGCGAAGCATTATTAAATCCTAATTTTTTCCGTCTTTGTGAAATACTCAGGAAAGAAAATATAAAGATCAGTTTATTATCAACCGGGCTTACATTGAAAAAAAATGCTGAAGCGTTGGTTAAATGGGTGGATGATATTATAGTATCGCTTGACGGTGATGAAGTAATTCACGACAGTATCCGCAATATACCCGGTGCATTTAATAAACTGGCCGAAGGCATCAGCGCCATTAAAACATTGGATCATGATTTTAAAATTACTGCCCGTACAGTAATACACCGGCTAAACTATGCGGCCTGGCCAAAAATAATTGACAGCGCAAAACAGCTTGGCCTTGACCAGATCAGTTTTTTACCTGCCGATGTAAGCAGCCATGCTTTTAACCGGGAACAATTATGGAACGAACCCCGGCAACATGAGATCCTTTTAACAGAAAATGACCTGGATAAATTGAAAGAAATAATTGGTACTCTGTTTATCAATTACAAAAATGAATTTGAAAATAAATTTATTGCAGAAAGCAGGGAAAAGATCCAAAACATCTGGTTCTATTATTCCGCATTTTATGGGCGCAATGATTTCCCTTACAAAAAATGCAATGCCCCCTGGGTTTCCACGGTAATTGAAGCCGACGGAACAGTGAGGCCCTGTTTTTTTCACGAAGCCTATGGAAATATAAAGACAGGATCGCTGGATAAAATTATAAATAGCCAGAGCGCTATTGATTTCAGAAAAAATTTAGATATTGCCAGGAATGAGACCTGTATGAAGTGTGTATGTTATCTTAATCTTTCGCCCGGAACAGTTTTATAAATATGAAAAAAATACTTTTTTCACACTCCTATTTTTTACGCTTTGACCCCAAGCAATGGGCCACAGGCCAGCCCTATGCGCCACTAGGCACATTATATGCCGCTGCTTTAATAAGAGAAAATGGTTATGAGGTGAGTTTATTTGATACCATGTTTGTCAAACAACCCGAAGCAGTTATCCCTTACCTGGAAAAAATAAAGCCAGCCTTTTTTGTTATTTATGATGATGGGTTTAATTACCTCACCAAAATGTGTCTTACCAATATGAGGGAAGCCGCTTTTAAAATGATAAAGCTGGCAAAAGAAAGAGGTTGTACTGTTATCGTATCAAGTTCCGATTCTACCGACCGTTTTGAAATGTATTTAGATGAAGGTGCCGATTTTATTTTATTGGGTGAAGCTGAATTGACCCTGCTGGAAGTTGTAAATACCATCAAAAAAAATGAAATTGATTTTTTCAATATTGAAGGGCTGGCATTTAAACATAACAATGCTGTTGTAAAAACACAAAGGCGGCATGTTATAAAAGAACTGGATGCTCTACCCTTTCCTGCCTGGGACCTGGTGGATATGGAGCCTTACAAGAAAATGTGGTTAAAACATGCCGGTTATTTTTCGATGAATATGGGAACAACCAGGGGCTGCCCTTTTAAATGTAACTGGTGTGCCAAGCCCATTTACGGCAACAGGTATAATGTAAGAAGCCCTCAAAATGTGATCAGTGAATTATTAATACTGAAAGAGAAGTTTCATTTTGACCATATCTGGTTCTGCGATGACATTTTTGGATTGAAGCCAGGATGGGTGAATGCATTTGCGGACCTTTTTGAAAAGAATAAACTCCATTTCAAATTTAAAATGCAGGGAAGGGTTGACCTGCTGCTGCAGGAAAATAATATTAAGGACCTTGCCAGGGCAGGTTGCGATAATATATGGATGGGTGCAGAGAGCGGTTCTCAAAAAATTTTAGATGCTATGGATAAGGGTACAACAGTACAACAGATCTATGAAGCCACACATTTGCTGAAAAAAATCGGTATCAAGCCTTCGTTTTTTATTCAGTTTGGTTACCTGGATGAAACCAAAGACGACATTGAGAAAACTATAAGCATGATCAATGAATTACTGCCTCATGAGATCGGTATCTCTGTTTCGTACCCATTACCAGGCACTGTTTTTTTTGAAAAAGTAAAGAGTCAGTTACAACAAAAAGCCAATTGGACTGATTCTGATGAACTGGCGTTGATGTTTCGCAATACCTACCAGCCTGCATTTTATAAGCAGCTTCACCGCTATGTACACAAGAGCTATCGCAAGCATATTGCATTTGAAAATATAAAACAGCTTCTCTCCCATCCCTTCAAAAGCAATTTTAAAACTATCAAGAAAGCCTTATCAGGCCTTTATTACATGCCAGCAGCATTTTTTGATAAACAAAAGCTGCATCAACTGGAAAAAACGACTGTATGAGTTTATCCCAAAACAATGAGCAGCTTGCAGCAGCAGCATTCAACCAACAATCAAAATTATTTGATGAGCAATACAGCAGCAATTCCATCATTGAGTATAAAAGAGAAAGGGTAAGAAAGCATGTACAATCTTCTCTTGCTTTCAACAGCAATATTCTTGAATTAAACAGTGGTACCGGTGAAGATGCGATTTGGTTTGCACAACAGGGGCATACCGTACATGCAACAGACATATCTACAGGAATGCAGCAGGTATTAAAAGAAAAGGTTGCAGCATTAAACCTTGAGGAGAAAATAAGTACAGAGCTTATTTCATTTACGCAGTTAGAAAATTTAAAACAAAGGGTGACCTATGATATGATCCTTTCCAATTTTGCCGGGCTAAATTGTACAAATGAACTGGATAAGGTTTTAGATTCTTTTTCTTCCCTGCTAAAACCCGGGGGAATAGCCACGCTGGTCATCTTGCCAAAATTTTGTTTGTGGGAATTTTTATTACTGTTCAAAGGAAAGTTTAAAACAGCTTTTCGCAGATTCTTTAGTGGGAGCGGCGTAACAGCTCATATTGAAGGAGAATATTTCAAATGCTGGTATTATAATCCCGCGTACGTTATAAAACATTTGCAGGATCGGTTTGATCTGCTTGCTTTGGAAGGGTTGTGTACCCTGGTACCACCTTCTTACCTGGAAGGCTTTGCAGAAAAGTATCCAAAGACATTTACAACATTAAAAGCAAAAGAAGAAAAGTGGAAAAATAAATGGCCCTGGAAAAATATCGGGGATTACTACATTATTTCTTTACGGAAAAAATAAATCTAGAGGGCTACAGGTTCAGGTTTATTATTCACTTGTAATAATTGCTGCACTTTATTATTGTACCGTTCAACTACTTTATTCTGAAAATTCTTAGGATCGGGTTTGGAAACATGCCTGCCAACGATCATCCCCATGCAGATCCCTTTACTGTTTAACTGATGTTTCTGTGTCTTCTTTTGCCAACGCCTGTCAGTAATATTCATCAACCATTTGTCAAAAGCATCACCCATGCCCCCGCTTAATGCTTTTTCAATCAGCCTTCGGATTGGCCTGCGTTTAATTTCGGGTGTATCATCTATAATAATGCGTTCTGCAGGAAAATATTTTTTTATCCAGTTGTTTTCGATCATAAAATTATCCAGGCTGCTTTTCCCCTGCATGGGAAGCAAGGTTACAATTTCCATTGCCGTAAAAATATTTTTCTCTGTTATCTCAAGCCCAGCCTCATCTACATAGTAATTCATGCAAAACCAATTTTGGCGACCTGTCAGGAAAGTTAATTTTTTATACAGGTGCATAAAGGTTCTTGCTACCCATAGCCGGTTGGCATCAGTAACAATAAAAAAATCTATATCGGTTTCCGCATTGGCAAAATTCTTAGATAAAGAACCTGAAACAGCTATTCCTTTTGTAAATGGAAACCTGGATAGCAGTTTTGACACCTGCTGTGCCTTTTTCATTTGCTCAATTGCCAGCATATTTCCTTTACGTCTTCTTTGCACCAGTGAAAGATCACATTGAACAGAATAGAATTCATCGAGCCTGAAAACAGATCCATCATTGATCAGGGCTTCCAGTGCAACATCAATTGCTGAATGTAAAACAGGTTCTGCATGAAACCGGTATATCTCCTCCCGGGTCAAAGGATAATGAAACAGGTCGAAATACCCCAGTGTTTTCAATATGTTCTGTTCAGTTGTTGTCAATTGTTATTTACTATTATTCCCAAACCATTTGTGCAACTTCTTCTTTTTGAAGTTGTCTTAATTTTTGATATTTCAGGTAGCTCTGTTGTGCAGTATGTACTGCAATTATAAAACCATTATACCCTTCTATAAAGCCCAGCTTCAAAAAATACCCGTTAACAAAAGCCCATAAGGGGCTAAAAATAATTTTCAATTTCGATTTTTTGATCCCGGCATCATACAGTGATTGTGCAGCCACTGTACTCACTTCATAATTCCGGTCCCGGTATTCTTCCAGTGAATCATACGTGTAATGCAAAAGGTCTCCTTTAAGCAGCTTCACATTAACATTCTCCTGCATTATGATCTTGTCGTGTGGATTAAGGCCACCACAGGAACCAAGGCGCTTGTCAAAAAGCCGGAGTTTTTTATCAGGATACCACAAACCATGTTTAATATACTTACCACGGAATATACTGCAACGTTTCATTGAATAGGCTTTAAAGCCAAAATCTTTTTTTGCACCCAGGATAGAAGCCGACAGTTCCTCACTTAAAAATTCATCCGCATCCAGCAACAGCACATAATTATTGGATGCCAGGTTTATCGCTTTATTCTTTTGATTGATATACCCGTTAAATTCTGATTGCTTAACAACAGCGCCCAAAGTTTCTGCAATTTTTGATGTGTTGTCATCAGAAAAAGAATCTACTACAATAATTTCATCTGCTACTTTGTACACTGACTCAATACACCGCCTGATATTCTTCTCTTCATTGTACGTGATTATGACTACTGACAGGGTATGCATCGGCTACTTTATTTTTCTGCTATTTAAACGTTAAACAACTATTCCGGGTTGCCTTTTATTTATTAAAAACGGTTCGCATTCTTTCTATCTGTACTACTTCCTAATAAAAAAAACGGGAAGAAAAAACTATAAAAGAATATGCCCTTATTCAGATCAAGAATATTCTCCGATACAGAAACTATGGTAATGATAACCATAAAACTTAAAAACAGGATATCCTTTTTCCGAATAGCTGAGGTGAATCCAAAATACAATATATAAGCGAATATGGCCAATCCAATAACCCCCGTTTTAATTAAAATACTCAGGTATTCGCTATGCGCATTGAATTCATTCAGGTAAGAAATGTAGAGTCCCTTTTCAAAATATTTTTCTTTCAGTAATCTTTTTTCTGCCCCGGTTCCATAACCAATAACCGGCGAACCTTTTATCAGTTCTATTGTTGCATTCCATCGTGCCAATCTTGGTTCCGTGTTTTCAACTATTTTAACATCATTTGTCAAGTCTGCCTTTAATTCGCTTATATACCTGGTCTTAAAAGAATCTACACTTAAAATTACCAGCAGGGTGATTACAGAAATACAAGAGGCAGTTAAAAAAAACAGGAGTCTTTTTTTTCCATGGAAAAGAAAAAAAGTAAACGCCAGGTTAACAGTTATTAAGAATGCTATAAAAACCGCCCTGGATGAGAGTTGTATTAACCCTGCAGATAAAATAACAGCGGCAATAATATAAATCCATCTTTGTTTCAGTTCCGGTTTTTTTAAGGCCAGGTACAAAAAAACAAGCAGTGAAAATGCAGTATAGACAGATAAATAGGTAGCGTGTATTCCAACAGGCATTGAAAAATTATGATTCATAAATGCCTGCGTGAACAATGAAGGTAATGGCAGGTGAAAATAAAACAGGGTGTGTACCGCATCAGCATAGAGGTATAATATCGTAGCTGTACAGGTGAATCCAAAAATGCAGATAAGGTTTAATTTATATTTTCCCAGGTCGAGGCTGGTAAGAGCAAACAAAACCGGGAACAGCAGCATAGCCAGTTGCCTTGAGACTACATTGATACCTTCGGATTTATCCGGGCTGTAAAGAATGGCAGCCAGGCCCAGCAGGTAAATAGAAATAAGTATTAGGACAGATTTACTGAAAATGTTTTTTACATCAACCTTCCGGGTATGGATTAGTGTGTGCATCAAAAAGCTTATTAAAATGATCTCACTGTAAAAAAAATCGAAAGGTAATGCAATAAGAAAAACTGCAAGATGGTAATAACTGATCTTATTCGCTGTGGTATCATCAATGAAAAACAGTTGCTTCATCTCTTTGATCGGTTGTAACAGTCAATAATGAATTCTTCGTACATGTTCACAATCTTAGGCCAGTTATACTGCTCTTCAATTTTTACAAAATTATTTTCCACCATTTTAGCGCTTTCTTTGTGTCCGTTGCTTTTTACAACCAGTTTTAAAACATCCTCTGCATTATTAAAATAGTAGGCATCATCTTTTAAGACCGCCCGGTTAAATTCATTATTGTGTGCCACAATTATAGATCCATTAGCCATGGCTTCAAGCAATGAGGGGTTGGTTCCTCCAACACTATGCCCGTGAAAATATAGTTTGCAAAATGCCCTTAGTGTATTGGTTATCTCTCCATCATAAATGGCTCCGGCAAAGTGTATCCTTTTGTCATGGCTGTATTTGTTATACATCAGTTTGCCAAAGGAATTATTATAATTACCCACCACAATAAATGTCTTTTCCGAATTACTGTTATGAAACCCGTTCAGTATCATATCAATATTGTTTTCGGGTTCCATCCTTGCCATCAGCATGTGATAACTGAATTCAGAGACATTGTATTTTGCCAGCACCTGTTCATTCTTATGGGTAAATATTTCGGCTCCATAAGGGATGTATTTACTGGTAACATGATATTTCGTATCTACATAATTCTGAATGACCGTTGAGTCAGCAATAAAATACTGGCTGTATTTTATTGCAAGTTTTTCTGCATATCTCAAAAAATTTTGTACCGGCTTTGAATATTTGGCCCGCTGCCATTCCATCCCGTCCATGTTGGAAATAATAACTGAGTTCTTTGGAAATATCTTACCCCAAACAGAACTGCTGGTATATCCCAGGAACAAAAGCACATCAAATTTATTTTTCCGGGCATTCATTATACAATTAAAGTCATACACAAACTGCCCGGCTGTACCGATCATATTCTCTGCATCAAAACAATGAATGAGTTTAACACCTTTCCACTCCTTTCCCTGGTAAGGGTGGTTGTGCGAATTATAAACACTAACCTGGTGCCCTTTGTTTAAAAGTCCAACGGCAAGGTATTGTGCCATTTGCTCAAATCCTCCGTAATAATTGGGGATACCCCTTGAGCCGATGATGGCTATGTTTAATTGCTGCATTATGCTATATATTTTTTATAAACAGAAAAAGTTTTTTCGGCTGCATTTTGCCAGGTGTACTTCTGCATGGCATTATCAATATATTGTGTATTTATATCCTGCCCGGCTGCTTTTTCTACTGCTTCCCTGATAGATGCAACAGAGCCCGGGTCGCAATAAAAAAAATCCCTGGAATTAAAATAATCTCCTGTGTCGCCATACTTTGTCACTACTATATTGCAGCCACAGAATAAGGCCTCTAAAGATGCCAGGCCGGTTGTTTCAAACCAACTAGGTAAAACATGTACTTTGGCTTTTTTATAATATTGTACCAATTCATTTTGTGCAACAGCTTCCACGAAATGTATGTTGGAGCCACTTATCTTTTTGCATTCCTTGTAATATGCAATATGATTCGGCGCAGGGTTGCCGATCAGGTATAACTGGAAATCAGTATCATTTAAGGCTTTGATCAGGTTAAGTTGATTCTTTCTCAGTTCTATCCGTGCTATGCAGAGTACCATATTCCTGTCCTTGTTCATTATATCTTCTCTGTTGTAGTTAAAGATCTCCACATCCGCAGCATTCGGAATCACAGTATATTTTTTTTCTACCCCATAGGAGGTCAAAAGTCTTTTGTATTCGTTCTCGGAATTTGGTAACAGCTCTGTAGCATTTTTAAGCGCCCATTTTACTGAACTTTTGTGCCCCTTCCAGATATAATTTCGGGATACTATTTTTTGTCCCTGTAACATTGCTTTACCTATGGTTTTGATATACTCCTGGGTATCGCTTGAAAATAAATTAAGGACAGTATCCCTGATACGTCTGGTTTTTGGAGCTACGGGGTTTGCATAATCTACGTAAATGGTAGATATCACATAAGGCAAATTACTTTTCTTAATATGCAACAACATATCTGCCGGGCGGATGATATTAAAAAAATGAATGAGGTCGTACTTACTGTAATCTATCTTTTTTTCATCACATAATTTTACATCTATCGACACACCCGATCTTCGTAAAACCTCAGCCGTTTTCAATACCTGGATGGTATCTCCACCTTTTATAGTAAAGAGGGAAGCCCTTGAAATGAATAATATTTTAAGATCGTGGTTCACTATTGTTCGGTATCTTTTTATTTTGTTCAAACTCTTTCAAATTTTTTCTTATATAACCATTCAATAAAACTTTTTGGAAAAAAACTTAATGCCATTATTGCGTAACTATCTAACCGGCCTGGATGAATACGAATGGCTTTTTTTAAATTCACTCTTGCTTTTTCAGGTTGATGATTATCCCATAAATATTTTTTTCCCAGTAATGAATAATACGAGCCTTCTTTTATTTTCGGGTTGTTTTGCTGTCTTAAAATACCCAGTAATTCTTCTCCCTCTGCTTCAGTTATGTCGCCCCTCCTGAGTGAGCCCGATTTTATTTCATGAAATCTTTTCGTCCGCCATTTTTCATCAATACTCAGCGATTCGGGGGCCAGCCTTACTTTTACCAGTGTTTGCGGAAAATTAAAGGCCTTACCATAGTTGAGTAATTTCGACCATAAAAGATGGTCTTCAAAAGCATGTGCATGTAAGTTATAGCTGCCTGCCATAAGTACTGCTTTTTTCCTGAAAAGTGTAGTAGAATGTATCAATGGGCAATTACCGGAAATTGAAGCCCGGATCTCTTCATCGCTATATGCCGACATTCGTCCGGTAAAAACAAATTCATCATGCATATCTATATACTCAGCATTTGAGCCAACAATTATATACTCCCGATTATTCATCATAAAATCATATTGCAGGCCCAGGCGTTCAGGCAGGCAAATATCATCTGCATCAAACCGGGCAATCAGGTCAGCTTTGGCATTCAATAACCCGATATTCAGTGCTGCAGCAATTCCCCGGTTACTTTGGTTAATAAGCCTTATACGTGGGTCCGTAAAGGATTCAATGATCTGTTTTGTTCCATCGGTTGAGCCGTCGTTAATGATCAGTAATTCAAAATCAGCAAATGACTGGCCCAATACCGAAGCAATTGCTTCTCTTATATATTTCTCCGCATTATAAGCAGGCATCAATACGGTTATTTGTGTGTCAGTTGGTCTCATTACTGCTTTTATTTTTTTTCTCTTTTATGCTTAATAATACAAGCAATTCAAAAAAAATCACAATTGATAACTGTTCAAACCAATACTCAATAAAGAAAGCCCCCAGGGTAAATAAAAGTAAAGGAACTGCATAGGTCCCTCTTTTTATTTGCTTTGCAAAAAAGGCAAAATAAAAACCAAGGAATGACAGCAGCCCTAATAACCCGTATTCACTGGCCAACTGGTCGTAAGTAGAATTGGGGCTGTTAATTATTGAATGGAAATTATCCTTATCAGTAAAATAGAACAGGTAAAGATCAAGGTGGTTTGATTTGAAATCATCATTGATATAACTGAATCTTTCCGGATACCCTCCATTTATTTTCATAGCCGTAGCCCTGAATGCCAGTTTAGAAGAAAAATTCCCGATCCCGGCCCCGGTGAGGATCTTAGCCGGTTCTTTCATAAGAAAATGAAATGTTTGCCGGAGGGCAATTAATTTACCGGGCAACCCGGGCCCGGCCAGCTTACCATTAAAAACGGGCTTTTCTGTCTTATGTACTTTCACAAAATGCAATAATATTCTTTCTGTTGTATTGGTATCCCTCCTGTACTGAAACCTCGCAGTATGAATACTGTCTCCGGGAATTTCGGGTTTTTCTTTAAGTTCTGGCGTTGCTGTTCCTGCCGGTTGAACAATCGATTTTTTTTTCCTTTCTGCAGCTGAGACCGTAGCGATACTATCAAGGAATGATTGAGCGATTTTTTGCTTTTTTTCATCTTCTGTTAAGCTGCTGTCTGGTCTTTGGGTAATGGGGATACTGGCTGTATTAGGTTTTTTAACCTTGGGTTGTATGTTAAATAGTTTTTGATATCCATTCACCATATAATCGTTGTTTTGAGGTGATATCTTTATCAAAAAAGTGATCCACATTATTGTGCATATGATGATCATACTTTTTTGCGCTTTATTACTCTGGAAAAAGAATAAAAAAATGAATATTCCACAGAGCATAAGATTTGTAATATTACTGCTCGTCAATAATAAAATACCCATGCATAAAACAGTCATCATATGCTTCCCTTTCTGGAGAAAGTAAATAACTCCAAAAGCATTTAGTATAGCATTGGTGGTAGATGTGTCAAAACTTATTCCTTTAATATAATCTCCGGTACCGATAAAATATTTTTGATAGTTACCCTGGTACAGGTACGCATTGATGGCCCCGGTTTCTGCGACAATCGCTGCATAAACAAAAAAAGAAACCAGGGCGTTGAGTATAAAAAACAAAGCGATGGTCTGGTGAATAACTTCAGCGTCATTTTTTTCAACTGCTAGTTTTATTTGGTGAACAGCAAGAATGCACAGGATCCAGAAAAAGAGGCCCGTCATTAGAACCAACCCATAATTAAGATTTCCCATTATCCCGCTCATCAGCCAGTTAAATACTGCAATACCAATTACCAGGATATAAAAAAGCGGGAGTCGTGAATTCTTTATTGCAAATCCAAATTTAAAATTGGGACGCAGAATGAAGATCAGGACTAGTGCAGCAAGCTTAACAATCAGCTTTACATTCAAAAAAAGTATCAAAAAGGCCAATAAAGCCCAATCAACAGAATATATCCTGTTTTGAAGTCCGGAAACAACTTGTCTTATACGCACCCCGGTAATTTGCTAAGCGTTAATTATCAATATAATCAGTATTATCCTATAAATCGAAAACATGTAAGTTCAGGTTGCCTGATCAGCATTGTTTGAATGATCAACTAATAGCCAATCACTCCGGCGAATCTGTTTGGTCAGCAACAGGCAGCCAAAATATATTAAAAGGGCTGCAACAAGGATCAGCCAGGTATTTTGGAACCACCAATTAGCCAGAACACCACCTGTAACCGCATAAATCAATGGCAGCAGATAACTAAAGATATTTTTTCCGTATTGATAAAACCCGGAATACCTGAAAAATAATATGGCCTGAATAAAAAGCGTAAAAAGATATGCAGCAGCAGCTCCTTCTCCATTCATAAAGTGAATCAAAACAACGGTAGTAACAAGATTAATTAAAAAGCTTATTACAGAAATGTAAAATATTTTTTTAAGTTTCCCAAGGGCAAAGCCTATTGTCCACAAAAAATTATTGAAATATAAAAGAGGCAGGCAGAAAGAAAGAATTAAAATGATGTATCTGTTGACATTGCCATATTTATTACCAGTAAGGATATCTATACACGGTATCCATAGTATATTAAGTATTAAGGCAACCAGGCAAGCGACAATGATCTCAAATCGTAATAAATTAATAAGGTTGTTTTTTTGAACAGTTGTTACATCAGTTCTCTGATGAAATATTTTAGAGAATCTTGTCATCAACACGGGAGCAATGATCAATAACGGTAATGAAGCGGCCTCAAAAACCTTATATGCAAAACTATAATTAGCCAGTATGATATTCGTTGACAGCAGCCCAAGCAATATCCAGTCCAGCCTCATCATTATGGTAGAGAACACAGAAGCTCCCAGCTGCGGTAGTGATTCTTTAACAAGATCAATATAGTTTTTTTTATTCCACTGATATTTTACGGGGAACTTTAATTGGTATTTTGTTATGAGTAAACAAAGCAACAGTTCTGCTACATCCGTGGCAATAAAAATCATGATGACAATATCAATACTGAATGAGTGCATGAATGCGAATATTAACAAAGCAATGCTTCGCAGAATATTGGAACAAACAGACATGTAGAGCAGGGTTTTAAATCTCTCCATTCCCGTGGCCAACTGTTTGAAGGGTGTTGAAAAATAGATCATCAGCTTCCCGATGCCCAATGCCAGTAATACCTGATGGGTTTGAAAAAAATCTTTAAATAACAGGCGGCAGCAAAATAATAATCCATATACCAAAAGCCCGGAGAAAAATACATGTAGGGCATAAGCAGGGAATATGGCGTCGGTATTATTCTTTACTGCGATTTTTTTAATGACTACCTGGTCAATGCCAAGAGACAGTATATTGAACATAGTGAGCAAAACGGCAAGAGACCAGTTGATCTCTCCAAAATCACTTTTTGCAAGATTTATAGAGAGAATGTAAAAAATGACAAGTCCACAAAGCTGGTTGATGATTACCTGCAGTGAATTGAACGAGATATCACGAATGATCTTGTTTTTCATTTTAACCGCTCCAATTACAGTGAAGGTGTCCGGTTTGAAGCTAACCGGCCATCTTGCGTTTGAATTCAGTAATTACTTCATTATAAAAATCAATATGCTGTTTTGCAGAATTTGCAACATTGAATTTTTCAGAAACTGATCTTTTTCCTGCATCAGCTATTGTTTGCCTTAATTCTTTGTCTTTTATCAATAAAGTAATTGCCTTTACAATGGCATTTACATCGTCCGGATCGACACGCAATCCATTTTCCCCATCCATGACCAATTCCGGGCCGGAGCTTTTTGATGTATAAATAACCGCACATCCTGCAGCCATAGCCTCAAGCGGGGCCAGGGAAAAACATTCAGAATAAGAGGGGAATACCGCTACTGCAGCTGTAGCCAATTCATTAAGTAATATTTCTCTTGAAACATGTCCATAAAAATGGACGGAAGCAAGCGCTTCTTTTTCAAGCAGTTTTTTTAATTCATTTACGGGACCCTTCCCATATATATGTAATTCTACGGAGGGGGCCTGCTGTTTTACAAGATTCCATGCTCTTAAAAGGGAATAAATGCCTTTTTTTTCCGTGAGGGTCCCGGTAAAAATCACTTTACTATCAATTTTCTCTGCCCTGCTGTCCCGCTGAATATTAATGGTGTTATAGAGGATGGAGAAATCCCTTGTCAGGCTAAACAGCTTTTTTGTTTCACCAGCAGTATACAGACTAACAGCTGAGATCCGATCTGCCCTGTTTAAAAGGGTTTTTTCCGAATGGAATATTCTCTTATTCAAAGGTCTTTTCATTTCATTCTGAAAATAGCTATAGGTGCCATGTGATTTTACTACCAGAGGAATCTTAAATGCCGGAACATGGATGGTAGTTAAACTGTTGTGCAAAAAAGTATTCCAATCCGGTATTTCAATAATATCTATACGGTATTGTTCAATTATTTTTTTAATAAAATTAAAGAGCCTGCTACTGGATATCCTTGTATCCCAGTGCAAAAAAGTTGAATATTTTAAACACTTCCAGAATAATATATCTGCGGTTGAATAATTATTCCTAATCAACCCAATATCCGTTTTATATCTTAACCGCCATACTTTTACCCCTTGGTCTTCTTCATAATCCGCTTGTGCATAACCATGCGGATATAAGCCGACTGTAAATACATTGTGTCCCTGCTTTATCAATTCCCTTCCGAGTACATTTACCATTGTTCCGATCCCACCGGTTTTACCCGGGGGGTATTCTTCACATATATACAGAATATTCATAAGCACTAAAATATTTAAATCTCTTTTCCAGGTTTAAAGTTAAGGCAATAAACTATACTTGTTTTGTTGCAGAGCATAAAATAAAAGAGGTTATCAGCGCAGGCAATAAAAGATAAGATTACTTTACAATTTTAAGTTTTAATATCGGTTAGTTGTTCTGGATCTTATCATTCATATTATACGGATACGATAAGTACAATGTCTGATTCAGATCGGTTTATCTACTTAAGGGGTTTACTTAACTGAGGGAATTTTCTTGCTATTGTATAGTAACACCTGTATCCACCCCAGCAGGCAACCTCACTCCCTATTCCTGCGATATACTTTTGAACATTATTTAACCAAAAAACATTTTTATGAGAAAGATACTTTTCTTTTTTTATATGCTGATGAATTTGGGCGCAATTGCCCAGGTTGACAGTTCATCAAATAACCTGATGAATGAGCTCGATAGTAAAACCAAAGCATCCAAAGTAAAAGAGCCGGCTAAAGTCTTTTTATCCCAAAGGCTCATCAATGCCAATACCACCGAAATGTTGCAGAAAGGGCACCTGGAATTTAGAGTGGTGCATAATTTTGGTGATATTGGTGGAACTTATGGGGGTAGTTCAACGGGTTTTGGGTTGGATAATTCTACCGATATTAAAATTGCTTTCCTGCTGGGGCTTTGTAAAAACCTGAACGTGATCGTATCCCGTAACAAGGGTTTTGGCCAGGTAACTCAATTATGGGAACTGGGTGTTAAATACCGTTTCATGCAGCAGATGGAGAATGATCCGTCGCATCCTTTGTCTATTGCTGTATTTGCAAACGGGGTAGCCTCTTCGGTAAAACACAATGCTATAGACCCTGGCAAGGAAAACTATTACTCCAAAACCTCAGACCGTCAAAGCCAGGTGCTGCAGCTTATGATTGCCCGTAAGTTTGGCAAAATACTCAGCTTTCAGTTGAACCCAACTTATGTACACACCAATTATGTAGTACCCGGAGATGTAAAAAGCATATTTGCCTTTGGTGCGGCCATACGGGTTCCCATCTACAAAAAATTTGTTTTTATTGCCGACTATTTTCATCCATTCCGTTCACAAAGCAATGTTGATGCGCTAAAAGCAACCGGCGTAAAGTTATATGATGTAAAAGGCGTAGGCCTTGAATTGGTGACCCCCGGCCATGTTTTTCATCTGAACTTTACCAACACACATACCATTTTAGAAAACCGTTTTCTTACCCGAACCACCACTTCCTGGAACCATGGGCAATACCGCTGGGGCTTCACAGTTTCCCGGAATTTTGTTGTCTTCAGGGACAAAAAGAAAAAGTAATTAATGCTCTATTGATAACTAAAAAATAAACGCTCCTAAAAAAGAGCGTTTATTTTTTATTAAGTTGTTATGAATGCTATCATTTCTTTTTTGTAAATGGTTTTATAGTAGCAGTAAATAATACGCCTGCGCTTTTTAGTTTTATTTTACCCTCGCCCACACCACCTAAAGGAAGTTTTACGTAGGGCTCAGCCTGTAAGGAAACCCGTTTACTGAAATTATACTGATACCCTGCTGAAAGTGTAAGAACAGCAAAATAGTGTTTGTTCTTATCCTTTATGGCCGACTTATAAGTATAGTAAGTATAACCCTGGCCATAGTAGGGCACTTTATAATTGTAATCATAGTCTTCGGTTTTCATCAGGAAAGAAGAAAGCCCAACATTACCAAACCAGTTATGCTTTTTCCGTTGCCAGAAATTATAACTCAAACTAACCGGTATCTCATAAACCTTACAAACGGCATCAACATCATAAAGGTAAGGATAGGTGTACCCGGGTTGAAATGTATACTGGTCGGGGGTGGCAGAGTATATCTTCTTTGATGCGTAAAATCCTGCACGAATAGTAATTCTCTTTTTAAAATTGTAACTAAGCCCTGCGCCATAGATCAAAGTTGCTTTTCCCGGTTTGTTCAATTCAATAAAACTCATGTCCGGGCCTGCCGATAATGTTATACCAAAATTACCGGCAATATTCTTTTTAGATTTCTTTTTATCAGGGGATGAAGAAGGTTTATTTTCTGTTACAACCACTTCTTTTTCTTTTACTTCGTCTTCTTTTTTATCTTCTTTTGCCTTTACGGGTTCTGTTTTTTCTTCAACTTTTATGGCCGTATCTTTTTTTAACTCAGGTGTAACTGAAGCTGTATTTTCCCCTTCATTCTTTTCCTGCTCTGCAGCAGTTATAACAACATTCTTCTTCTGATCTGTCTTTCTGTTTTTTGGAATATTATTTTTTATTCTCTCTTTTTCATCTTTTGCCAGTTCCTCAGATGGATTTGCAGCGGTGATTCTGAAATTCGTTTTGCCTTTTCCTTTAACTACTGATCTTTTATTTTTTCCTGTATTTTCTGCTTTGTTGTTATTCTTTGTATTAGGCAGGGAAATATCATTATTGCCTGTATTCTTTATTGTACTGCCTGTTGTTTTATCCGGGACATTTTCAGCAGGCGGGTTTTTAATATCCCCATCTATAGGATGCACTTTATTTTCTTCGGATGAATTTTCAATACTATTATCCCCGGGTATTGCATTTTGTGTTACTGACTGAGTTGCCGGCTGTTCATCTTTTTTACTTTCGGCCAGGGCCTGTTCACTTTTTTTACTTTCTGCAATTTCTTTACTTACTGAAGCTTTGTTCCGGTTCAAATTGCTGATACCAAAGAAAGCTCCGCCCCCCAATAGCAAAAACAGCAACAGGAAGAAAAGATATCTTCTCCTGTCCCTTTTTTGAGGCAGGTGCTTATCCAGCTTTTTCTCCATCTTCTCCCAGGCCTTATCATTATAAGCCGGGTGATGTTTATCTACTGCATCCTTTATGATATGGTCCAATTCTTCATCCAACATTTTTTATCTCGGCTATTTGATTTTGACTAAATAGTATTTTTTGCAACTGTTTTCTTGCCTTCGCCAGGTTCGATTTTGAAGTACCTACAGATATCCTCAACTGATCTGCAATTTCCTCATGGCTGTACCCTTCCACAATAAAAAGATTTAATACTGTTCTGTATGCAGGCGAAAGGCTTTGTATGAACCCGATGATCTCATCATAAGAAACCTTATCAAGCCCGCTTTCTTCCTGTACAGAAGTTTGTACAGTGGCAATATCCAGCTCGCCAACAACCCGGTGTTTTTTATTTTTTCTGAAATGGTCAATGGCTGTGCAAACCATGATCTTCCGCAACCATCCTTTGAAGGAATTGATCTCGTTGGTATAAGCCGGTTTATAACGATGTACCTCTTTGAATATTTTAAGGAATCCATCATTTAATATCTCCACGGCATCGTCTTCGTTATTGGCATAACAATCACAAATGGCCATAGCATACCCATAAAAAGAGTTGTATATTTTTTTTTGACTCTCTCTCTCATTCAGGGCACACCCCCTGATGTAAAGGCTTAATTCATCTGCCGAAAGCAAGGGCTCGTAATTTGCCAATTTAATCGTAAAATTTAGTTATAAGGTTGCTTTTTAATGGTTACAGTTTCTCCCTGTATTGGATGATAAAATACGGATAATGGGTCAGAAATAAAAATAATATCCTTAAAAGAAGTAATATGGTAGCCCCGGCAAGAATCGAACTTGTATCTAAAGTTTAGGAAACTTCTATTCTATCCTACAAATAAAAGGGGCACATGTGTACTCCCTTTAGTAGCCCCGACAAGAATCGAACTTGTATCTAAAGTTTAGGAAACTTCTATTCTATCCATTGAACTACAGGGCCAAAAAAACCGGATTTTATATTGATTTACCGGATTTTCAGGACGGCAAAAATAAAGCTATTCTGCCAATTGGGTAACATCATTCTTAATTCGTTGGTCAAACCTTATCTTTGCCCTCCAAATTTTATACGATTATGAAGTGGTTGAACATAATAATCAAATACCGGCTATGGCTGGGCATCGTTATCCTGGGCCTGGCTATTTTTACCCATATACAAACCAGTTTCTGGCCTTCTTTTGTTTTATACCTTATAGCGGTTATAGCAATTGTAGGCCACTTTTTGTTCGGTCCCATGCGGCTGATACAATCTTATATGGAAGATGGTGATATGGAAGGCGCAAGGAAAGTGGTAAATTCTATCTGGTTTCCTGCCATTCTTATTAAACCCGTTCGTTCGGTTTATTATACCATTAAAGGCAACCTTGATATGGTTGATCAGAATTTTGACAGTGCAGAAAAAAATATGAAGAAGAGCCTTGCACTTGGTGGCGGCGCTTTAACCAAACAGGCAGAAGGGCCAAATAAATTACAACTGGGTATGCTCTGTATGCAGAAGGGGGATATCAAACAGGCCGAAAGTTATATCCGCCAGGCAATAAGAGCCGGTTTACCCGATAATGAAAATAATGCGGCGGCTTATTTGCAGTTATGCTCTATCATGATGAATAAAAGAGAATTCAGGGCAGCTAAAGAATATTTTAAAAAGGCAAAAGGTTTTAAACCTACCACACCACAGATCGTTGATCAGATTAAACAGATTGAAAAATATATTACCCGCATGCCGGGATAGGGAAAACGGTTAAGGGGTGGAATGGTTTAAAGGTTATTGCCGGCAATTAACGATTTATACCCTTAACCCTTTAAATGAGTTTCTGCGTCTCCAAACAGTTCTACCACTTTCTTAAACCGGTAATCAAATATCTGCTGAAGTTGTGTTTTTACAAACAGCCTGTTAGCTATATCTCCCAAAAACCAAAGCGGTAGTTTATAATGTACAATATCTGTCATCTCAACACCGCCTTCAATAGTTTTAAAGTGATGCTGGTGGTGCCACATGCTGAAGGGGCCATAACGTTGTTCATCCACAAAATATTTTTTGTCTTCTACATGGGTTATCTCCGTCATCCAGTACAATGGAATACCTAAAAAAGGGCTCACTTTATATTCAATAACCTGCCCGGCATACATAATATCCCCATGATATTTTGATATTGTTTTAAAACTCATGCCATCGGGGGTTATTGTTTCCAGGTTTTGTGGATTGCTGAAAAAATCCCAGGCTTTATCAAGACTGATTGGAATTTTTTGTGTTGTTTTATATGAATATATCTTGCTCATAGCCTTAATAACACAGCCTGTTATTTTTTGTTCGCAAAACCGGTATCAGATATCCACTATCGAGTATCTTTGGTTAATGCACCACTACCGGGAAATATTGCAGCAAAAGTTCTCCGAAGAATACCAGAAGCTTAACGAAGAACAACGCAGGGCTGTAGATACGATTGATGGGCCGGTAATGGTGATTGCCGGGCCAGGTACGGGCAAAACACAGATCTTGGCAGCAAGGATTGGAAAGATTTTACTGGAAACGGATGCCCTGCCCGAAAATATTCTTTGCCTTACCTATACCGATGCTGGTACCATTGCCATGCGCAGGCGATTGCAGCAATTCATAGGTGCAGATGCCTATAAAGTAAACATCTACACCTTTCATGCTTTTTGTAATGATGTCATCCAGGATAATTTGAACCTCTTTGAGAAAACTTCGCTGGATGCTGTTTCGGAACTGGAAAGTATTGAACTGTTCAAACAACTTATTGATGCCTTTCCAAAAAATCATCCATTAAAAAGGTACCGGGGTGATGTATATTTTGAGATCAACAATCTTCGCAATTTATTTTCTTCTATGAAACGGGAGGGATGGGCTCCTGGTTTTATCAACCGGAAAATTACTGATTACATAAATGATCTGCCCAACAGGGATGAATACATTGCCAAAAGGGCTGTAAAGGAATTTAAAAAAGGAGATGTAAGAACAGATAAGATAGAAGAAGAAAAAGAAAAAATGGAAAAGTTAAGGGCGGCTGTAAATGAGTTTGATAATTTTCAAAGCCTGATGAGAAAAAGAAACCGCTATGATTTTGATGACATGATCAATTGGGTGATAATTGTATTTGAAGAAAATAAAAACATACTTGCCAACTACCAGGAAAAATTTCAATACCTGCTGGTTGATGAATACCAGGATACCAGTGGCACACAAAACAAGCTGGTGCAACTGCTGATCAGTTACTGGGATAAGCCCAATGTATTTGTGGTAGGTGATGATGACCAGAGTATCTATCGTTTCCAGGGTGCCAACGTGGAGAACATGATTGAGTTTGCAAACAGGTACACAAAAGACCTTGAGACAGTTGTATTAACCAGCAATTACCGCAGCACACAGCCCATACTGGATATTTCCAAAACACTCATTAACAGGAATGATGAACGGCTTGTAAAACAAATACCCGGATTGAGTAAGGAGTTGCTTTCATCTAACTTACAGATTAACGGATTAACCAATAAACCAATCCTGCATGAATATAATTCAGCCAAAGAAGAAATGGCAGATATTACCAACCGGGTTTATGAATTGCTGCAACAAAAGACAGAACCCGGAAGGATCGCTGTTATTTATAAAGAAAATAAATTTGGTGAGGAACTGGTAAGATATTTTCGATTGAAAAATATTCCGGTGTACAGCAAGCGAAGTATTGATGTGTTGGTTCAGCCCTTTAGCAGTAAGATCATTCAATTGCTGCGCTACCTGAATGCAGAGCATGATACCCCTTATGGTGGAGATGAAATGCTGTTTGAAATTTTACACTACGATTTTTATAAGATCCCCCCTATTGAAATTGCTAAACTTACAGTAGAAGTAAATAAATTGAAATATAACGGTGAACTTACTTCCATACGCAGATTATTATCAGATAAGGCCAATACCCCTGCTCAAAATTTATTTGATACCGGGATTAATGCAGGCCTGAAAAATTTCAGTCAGGTCATTGAAAATTTAATTGCCGATGTTCCCAATATTACACTGCAGCAGCTCTTTGAACATATCGTTCAATATGGTGGTGTATTAAATTATATCATGCAGAGTGATGATAAAATTTATTTGATGCAGTTACTTACTGCACTATTCGGTTTTATTAAAGAAGAAACCGGCAGGGATCCTTTACTGAATTTAAAAGAGCTGATCAACATCTTTGACCTGATGGAGAAAGAAGGAATCCCGTTATCCATGAACCAGTTGTCAGGAACTGATAAAGGTGTAAACCTGCTAACAGTGCATGGCAGCAAGGGCCTGGAGTTTGAATATGTTTTCTTTGCAGGATCAAACGCTTCGTTCTGGGAAAAGAAACGAAAACCGGGTGGTGGGTATAAATTTCCGGACACGATGTTCACCTCTCAGCCAACATCTACAGATGAAGAAGAATTACGCCGTTTGTTTTATGTAGCATTAAGCCGTGCAGAAAAACACCTGTACATCTCTTATGCAAAATTCAGGAATGATGGAAAAGAACTGGAGCCTTCCATGTTCATTGCAGAAATTTTAGAAGAACATGATCTGCCAATTGAAAAAATTTCATTGGCAGAAGAGCAGCAAATGGAATTTGAACTTTTGCATTTTACAGCACAGGCTCCCGAAATTGAGCAGGCCGAAGAAGATTTTATCAGTGAACTGCTGGATAAGTTTGTAATGAACGTAACTGCGTTAAATAGTTACCTGAATTGCCCATTAAATTTTTATTACCGCAATCTCATCCGCATCCCCTCAGGTAAAAGTGAAGCCACAGAATTTGGCAGCGCTGTGCATTATGCATTAGAAAAGCTATTCCGTAAAATGCAGGACGGCAAGAAAGAAACTTTTCCGCCAAAAGAAGAAATGATCGCAGACTTTAACTGGTATATGAATCGCCATCGGGAAAATTTTACCAAAGAGGCTTTTGACAGGCGAATGGAATATGGTGATGAAGTGCTGCGTAGTTACTATGATAAATATATAAAAAGCTGGAATAAAGTGGTGGGAGTAGAACGCAATATCAGGGGCATAGTTGTAAATGGCGTTCCACTAAAAGGGAAATTAGATAAACTGGAGTTTACCGGTAAAAAAGTAAATGTAGTGGATTATAAAAGTGGTAATATAGATAATGCCATCCCTAAAATGAAAGCGCCCAATGATAAAGATCCTAATGGAGGTGATTATTGGCGACAGGCCGTTTTTTATAAAATACTTATAGATAATTACGAACAAAAGGACTGGAAAGTGATCAGTACTGAGTTTGATTTTATTGAACCGGATAAAAAAGGTGAATACAGGAAAGAAAAGATCATTATTAATCCACAAGACATAGAAACAGTAAAACAACAGATCACTGAGGTTTGGAATAAAATACAGGCCCGTGATTTTTATACCGGCTGCGGAAAAGCCGATTGTCATTGGTGCAACTTTGTAAAGAATAATAACCTGGCTGTGGCACTTCATGACCTGGAAGAAGAAACTGCAGATTAAGGGATTTTTATGATTTAAAAACAAAACAAACAGCACAAACCCGTTAAGTTTGCATTTCAAAATAGCTGAATGAGGTTAACCCGTTTTTTATATACACTTGTAATCATTTCTCTTCTTTATAGTATTGCAATCAGCAACGCCGGCTGTGCACAGATAGGTGCACCAACGGGCGGACCAAGAGACAGCATTCCTCCACGCCTGGTAAGCTCCTCTCCCAAGTTATACAGTACCAATGTAACCGGAAATAAAATTACCCTTACATTTAATGAATATGTTGAGGTAAGGGAAACGCAAACCAATGTTTTAATATCACCCTATCCCAAAAAATCGCCCTCAGTTGATTTTAAATTAAGAACCGTTACTGTAAAACTGAAGGATACCTTAATGCCAAAAACAACATACAGCATCAATTTCGGAAATGCCATAGTAGATAACAACGAAGGAAATCCTTTAAAAGATTTTACTTATGTTTTTTCCACAGGCAGTAGTATTGACTCCTTAACTCTTGGTGGTAAAGTTATAATTGCCGAAACAGGAAAGTACGACAGTACGTTAGTTGCAATACTTTATCGCAATGCAGATGACTCTTCTGTTCAAAAAAGAAAACCCGATTATATTGCAAAACTAGCTGGTGATGGCAGTTTTATTTTTGTCAATTTGCCTCCGGGCAATTTTAATATCTATGCCTTAAAGGACGGTGATGGCGGTAAAACCTATAATTCAAAAAAAGAATTATTTGCCTTTGCTGACTCACTAATTACTGTTTCTGCAAATACTGTTCCGGTACTTCTTTACGCATCTGCTATAGAAAAAGAAAACCGGGCTTTTTCAGCGAGCAAACCAGCTGCACCTGATAAAAAATTGAGGTATAGTTTAGCTCCAACCGGGCAATTGCAGGACCTGTTAAGCCCGTTTGAGATCAGTTTTAACAAGCCGCTAAAAAAATTCGATCCTGCAAAATTAGTTTTAACAGATACAAACTATAAACCCATTCCTTCAACACGGTGGTCTATTGACAGCAGCAGAACTAAAATTACCCTTACTGTAAAATGGCTGGAAGAAACACAATACCGCTTAATAATGGATACTACCGCCGTTTCCGATTCTGCTGGTACTTATCTTACCAAAACAGATACCATCCGCTTTATTACAAAAAAAGAAGCGGACTATGGTAATGTGGTTTTGCGGTTCAGTAATTTAGATCTTAGCAGGCACCCGGTTTTACAATTTGTACAAGGTGAGGAAATAAAAGAAAGCCACCCTGTCAAGGCTATGGAATGGAGTAAAAAATTAATGATACCCGGTGAATATGAGATACGCATCTTATTTGATGCTAATAATAATGGTAAATGGGATCCCGGTAATTATTCAAAAAAATTACAGCCCGAAAAAAATATTACCTTAACACAAAAACTAGCTGTAAAAGCTAACTGGGATAATGAAAGGGATATAAAACTATAATTTGTAGTTTCAGCCACTAATAAACCAAATGTACCCAATAGAAAACACAAAACTAAAAACAGAAAACCTATTTTTGCCTCATGATTTTTTCTTCTTCTCTTTTAGAAAATGCTGTGAATGAGTTTGCCAAATTGCCGGGCATTGGTAAAAAAACAGCATTACGTTTGGTACTCCATCTCATTAAACAGGACACAGCCGAAGTAGCCCGGTTCAGCGAGATAATCGCCAGGATGAGGAACGAGATAAAATTCTGCAGCCGATGCCATAATATATCCGATAAACCTATTTGCAATATCTGCAGCAATACCATGCGCAAACAGGATATGCTTTGTGTGGTTGAAAATATCCGTGATGTTATTGCCATTGAAAGCACCCAGCAGTTTAATGGTATATATCATGTTTTAGGTGGCATTATCTCGCCACTGGATGGCATTGGCCCGGAAGAATTAACGATAGATGCATTAGTTGACCGGGTATCAAAAGAAGAAATACAGGAGATCATTTTTGCTTTGAGCCCTACTATACAGGGCGATACTACCATATATTATATCAGTAAGAAACTGAAGTCTTACCCTGTTAAGATCACTACCATTGCCCGTGGCATCGCTTTTGGTGGAGAGCTTGAATATGCCGATGAAATGACGCTGGCAAAAAGCATAAGCAACCGCATACCCGTAGAAAATTTTATGGTTGCCGGTAATTGATTAGCAACCTTTTTATTTTTATTCTCGTTAAATACAAGATCAATACAGTATGACAAAAAAAACGAAGAAGATAATCCTTATCGCTGTTCTGGCAATTATTGTTATAACAGCTGTTACCGGTTACATGATGTGGAATAAACCCCACAAAGATGTTAAAGAGGCAGATGCAGTTAAAATTACTGCGATGGACCTGTATAACATTTTTATAACAGATTCATCAAAAGCAAAATCGTCCTATACTGATAAAGTGGTGTTGGTATCCGGAGATGTAAACCAGGTTTCACAAAACCAGCAGGCACAACAGATCATACTCATAAAAACTGCAGTTACCGGTGCATTCATTAACTGCACCATGGAGGAAAAAGCTGCTGACTGTAAAGTTGGAGACAAGGTGATCATCAAAGGAATTTGCAGCGGTTATATTGCCGGAGATGCAGATATGGGACTACCTGGGGATGTTTTTTTAGTACGGGGTTATTTATCCAAAGAAAAATAAATTGTAAAATGAAAAAGATCATAGTTTTAGTACTGGCCTCATTTATTGTTTATGTTAATTGTTCAGCCCAGTTATATTTTACCAAGAATGGAAAGGTTTCTTTTTTCTCTTCTACCCTCCTCGAAGACATAAAAGCAGATAACAACCAGGTTATAAGTATTGTCAATACGTCAACCGGCGATATGCAGTTTTCGCTTTTGAACAATGCTTTTCATTTTAAAAAGGCACTCATGGAAGAACATTTCAACGCAGATTATATGGAGAGTGCAAAATACCCTAAATCGACTTTTAAAGGAACCATTGAAAACATAAGCTTAGTTACTTTTAATAAGGATGGTGACTATAAAGTGACGGTGTCGGGAAGTTTAACTATTCATGGAGTAACAAAAACTGTCACTGTGCCGGGGTTGATAACCATAAAATCAGGTAATATTTCTGCCAGCTCTGTCTTCAGGTTAAAAGTGAAGGATTATAACATCACTATCCCATCAACCACAAAAAATAACATTGCAGAAACCGTTGAGTTAACCATAAGCTGCAATTATGAAAAGAAGAGCTAGTCCATCAGCTTAACTAATTGGCTTTACCCAATATTTGATGGCTTCTCAGGGCTATAACAATTTTTGTATTATCATTCACTTGCTTTATTTTTGCATCAGTTTACAGGCAGATTTGTTTATTGTTCAGCCTGTTGATCGGTCTACCAATTGAACTAATAAACGAAAGCAATTCTGCCACACTTCTCACAGATTGATTCTCGTTTAAAAGTTTATGGTAAATATTTAGAGCCGGTTTAATAACCGGTAAATAAATTTTTATAAAATGAAGACATTACAGGACTGTTTAAAGGAACGCATCCTTATCATTGATGGCGCCATGGGTACCATGATACAGCGTTATAAATTACAGGAAACCGATTATCGTGGAGAACGCTTTAAAGACTGGCATACCGATGTAAAAGGTAATAATGACCTGCTCAGCATTACCCGGCCGCAGATCATTGAAGAGATTCATAAACAATATTTAGAGGCCGGTGCCGATATTATTGAAACCAATACATTCAGCAGTACTTCCATTGCCCAGGCTGATTATGATATGCAGTCGCTGGCTTATGAATTAAATGTTGCCTCTGCAAAATGTGCCAGGAATGCAGCTGAAGAATACACTGCAAAAGATCCAGGCAAGCCGCGCTTTGTGGCTGGTGCCATTGGCCCGTTAAATAAAACTTTATCGCTTTCACCGGATGTAAATAATCCCGGCTTCAGGGCTGTAACTTTTGATACCGTGGCCGCTGCCTATACTGAACAAATAAAAGGATTGCTTGACGGAGGTGTAGATATTTTATTGATTGAAACCATTTTCGATACCCTTAATGCCAAAGCTGCCATCTATGCAGCAAAAAAATATTTCAGGGAAACAGGTAAAACTGAATTACCAATAATGATCAGCGGAACCATAACAGATGCAAGTGGCCGTACCTTAAGCGGTCAAACACTGGAAGCCTTTTATGTTTCTGTTATGCACGCAAACCCAATCAGCATTGGATTGAATTGTGCATTGGGTGCTTCAGAAATGAGGCCGCATATTGAAGAGTTGAGCCAGATTGCAGGATGTTATACATCCGCTTATCCTAATGCAGGTTTACCAAATGCTTTTGGTGAGTATGATGAGCAGCCTCATGAGACTGCACACATTATAGAAGAATGGGCCGCAGCAGGTTTTGTAAATATTGTTGGCGGATGTTGCGGCACAACACCGGATCATATAAAACATATAGCAGAAGAAGTAAAGAAATTTAAACCAAGGGAATTACCTGTGGTAGAAAATGTAATAGAAGAAGAACTGGTTGGTTAATATAAAATTATGACTGTTATTAAACCATATTTAAGATTAAGTGGGTTAGAGCCTTTGATCGTTCGCCCTGAGTCTAACTTTGTGAACGTTGGTGAACGTACCAATGTAACCGGAAGTAAAATGTTTGCACGCCTTATCCGTGAAGATAAATACGAAGCTGCATTGGCGGTTGCACGCCAGCAGGTAGAAAATGGCGCCCAGGTTATTGATGTGAATATGGATGATGCCTTGCTGGATGGTGTGCAGGCGATGACCACATTTTTAAATCTCGTTCAGTCAGAGCCGGATATTGCAAAGATCCCCATCATGATCGACTCATCAAAATTTGAGATCATTGAAGCAGGATTAAAATGTGTACAGGGAAAATGCATTGTGAATTCCATTTCAATGAAAGAAGGTGAAGCCAAATTTATTGAACAGGCATTCATTTGTAAAAGTTATGGAGCTTCAGTAATTGTAATGGCTTTTGATGAAGCTGGACAGGCTGATACAAAAAAACGCAAAGTCGAAATTTGCAAAAGGGCATATAAAATATTGACAGAGCAGGTTGGGTATGATCCGCAGGATATAATTTTTGACCCCAACATTTTTGCTATTGCCACCGGCATTGAAGAACATAATAATTACGCCGTGGATTTTATTGAAGCTACCCGGGAGATAAAAAAATTAATGCCGCTTACCAAAGTTAGTGGTGGGGTTAGTAATGTATCTTTTTCTTTTCGTGGAAACGATCATGTACGGGAGGCCATACATAGTGTATTCCTGTTTCATGCCATAAAGGCCGGTATGGATATGGGTATTGTAAATGCCGGTCAGTTGGTGGTATATGATGAGATAGAACCCAATTTAAGAATGCTTTGTGAGGATGTGATCCTTAACAGGAACAACGATACCAATGAAGCCACTGAAAAAATGATTTCTTTCGCAGAAACAGTCAAAGCAAAGGGCAAGGAAATTATCAAGGATGAAAGCTGGAGAAAAGAACCGGTGGAAAGCCGCTTGTCACATTCATTGGTAAACGGAATAACAGATTATATAGATGCGGATACTGAAGAAGCAAGGCTTAAATATCCCAAACCGCTTGATGTAATAGAGGGGCCTTTGATGGATGGCATGAATATAGTTGGGGACCTGTTTGGGTCCGGTAAAATGTTTTTACCACAAGTTGTAAAAAGTGCAAGGGTGATGAAAAAAGCAGTGGCTGTACTCACTCCATACATTGAACAGGAAAAAGAAGATAGGAAAAATGCACATTTAGCAGCAGGAACCATTAATGAAGAATCTGCAGGTGCTGCAAAAATTTTGTTGGCAACCGTAAAAGGAGATGTACATGATATTGGTAAAAACATTGTAGGCGTTGTACTCGGTTGCAATGGATATGATATCATTGACCTGGGTGTGATGGTGGCAACTGATAAAATACTGGATACTGCAGTAAAAGAAAAAGTTGATATCATAGGGTTAAGCGGATTGATCACACCTTCACTTGACGAAATGGTACATGTAGCTCATGAAATGAAAAGACGTGGTATCAAACTTCCTTTAATGATCGGCGGTGCTACCACTTCCCGTATGCATACAGCTGTAAAGATCGCACCGCAATATGATGATGGCGTTATTCATGTACTGGACGCAAGCCGAAGTGTTACTGTTGCCGGAAGTTTATTGAGCAAAGAACAGAAGCCTGATTTCCTAAACCACATTAAAACAGAATATCAAAAACTGCAGAAGGATTTTGATAATAAAAAATCTACCAAACAATATTTATCGTTTGCAGATGCTCAAAAGAATGGAGCAGTGATTGACTGGAATAATTTTACACCTGTTACTCCAACTTTTACAGGAACAAAGATTTTTGATAATTATGACCTGGGTGAAATAGCCGGGTACATAGATTGGCAGCCTTTCTTTATTGCCTGGGAAATGCATGGGAAATTTCCGCAAATATTGAGCGATAGTGTGATTGGTACCGAAGCAACAAAGCTTTATAATGATGCGAAAAAAATATTAGCGCAAATAATAAAAGAAAAATGGTTAATAGCCAGAGGCGCTATTGGTTTTTGGCCGGCAAACAAAGTTGCTCCTGATTCAATTGATGTATTGACAAATACCGAAGTAGTAAAATTACAGTTCCTGCGGCAGCAGATAAAAAAAGTAGCCGGACAACCCAATTTATCTTTAGCAGATTTTATTGCTCCTGCTGAAAAAAATTACCAGGATCATATTGGCGTATTCAGTGTAACTATCCACGGAATTGAATCTCACATTAAAAACTTTGAAGCTAAGTTTGATGATTACAGCAAGATCATTTTGCAGGCCCTGGCTGATCGTCTGGCAGAAGCATTTGCAGAACTGCTACACAAAAAAACAAGAACCGAATACTGGGGTTATGTTTCTGATGAACATTTAACCAACGAACAATTAATTAAAGAAGAATACATGGGCATTCGTCCGGCGCCTGGCTACCCTGCCTGTCCTGATCATACAGAAAAATATAAATTATTTGATTTACTGGGAGGAACTGCAGCAACCGGCATCACGTTAACTGAATCTCTTGCCATGTACCCGGCTTCTTCAGTTTCGGGTTGGTATTTTGCACATCCCGAGAGTAAATATTTTGGTGTAGGTAAAATTGAGAAAGACCAATTGGATGATTATGCCAAAAGGAAGGGAATGAGTTTGGAAGATGCAACAAGATGGTTAAGGCCGATACTGGAATAAGTTGAAATCTTATTCTTAAATTGCTTTTTAAAAATATTACATGCGTATTATCTCTTACAATGTAAACGGCTTACGTGCCGCCCTTAAGAAAGGTTTTATTGACTGGCTTAAAACAAATCCTGCCGATGTTATCTGTTTACAGGAAACCAAGGCCACCAAAGATGATGTGGACCTGAAGCAATTTGAGGCATTGGGTTTTCATCATCATTGGTACAGCGCCCAAAAAAAGGGATATAGCGGTGTTGCTGTGTTTTCTAAAATTAAACCCGATAAAGTCGTCTATGGTAATGGCCATGCAGCAAGTGATGATGAAGGCAGGGTGATACAACTTGATTTCGGCGATATCCGTCTGATCAACGCTTATTTTCCCTCTGGCACCAGTGGAGATGAAAGGCAGGCTTTTAAATATGTATGGCTGGATGAGTTTCATACTTACTTAACAAAACTGAAAAAAAAATATCCAAAGATCATTTTAGTGGGCGATTATAATATTGCCCATAAAGAAATTGACATTCACGACCCAAAGGGGAATAAGAACAACAGTGGCTTTTTGCCCGAAGAGCGGGAATGGCTTACAAAATTTCTGGCAAGCGGATGGATAGATACTTTTCGTGATTTTCATCCTGAACCTCACCGCTATAGCTGGTGGAGCCAGCGTTTTCCCAGTGTTAGGCTCAATAACAAAGGCTGGCGTATTGATTATATTACTGTAACAGAGCCTTTAAAAAAACAATTGAAAGACGCAGATATTTTTCAGGATGTAAAACATAGTGATCATTGTCCGATTTATGTAGAAATAAAAAAGTAGCCCGCCTGTGTTTGTATATAACGTTACCATAAAAATTCAGGATTCAATAAAAAATGAATGGCTTACCTGGCTAAAAGAAGAGCATATACCCGAGGTAATTGATACCGGTTGTTTTAAAAAGGCCACCATTTTACAGTTATTGGAAACTGATGATACCGAAGGGCCTACTTATACCGTACAATACCAGGCCGAATCAAAAGCCATGTATGATCACTACATTGAAAATTTCGCCGGCATCATGCGACAAAAAAGTTTTGGCAAATGGGGTGACAAATTCATTGCATTCCGATCGGTGATGCAGGTTGTTAACTAATTGTGCAAAACAATTAAATTTTAAGTTTTCATTAATTCAATCATTTCTTTATCTGCCTAAAAACCGCTTTGGCAAAGGATTTCAAAGGTCACTATCCTGAAATCGTTACTGGTAAAGGGTTTCATAAAATCAGGTGTTTGAGCACAGATTGGTTTCTGTACATCAAAATTGCCAAAATCCTTGTTCCTTGTGGTTTCCAGCCTTTCAATACAAAAAAATATTTCACAAAAAAAATTTTGTTGCAATCAAAAACCTTCTATATTTGTCGCAATTAAAAAATTCAAAAAAAATTATCATGAACAAAGCCGAATTAATTTCAAAACTTGCTGACGATGCAGGTATTACAAAAACTCAGGCAAACGATGCTTTAGATTCTTTTGTAGAAGCAGTTACTAAAACTTTAAAGGGAGGTGGTAAGGTTACTTTAGTTGGATTTGGTACTTTCTCTGTATCAAAAAGAGCTGCCCGTAACGGCCGCAATCCTCAAACAGGTGCTGTTATCAAAATCAAAGCAAAGAAAGTTGCTAAGTTTAAAGCCGGTAAGGAATTATCAGCTAAAATGTAATTTTGTGTCAACCACTTAAAAAAGCAAGGTGCAGTTGTGCCTTGCTTTTTTTGTAACTCTTTTATTTACTCATTAAAAATCTATTATTATGGGACGTGGCGATATTAAAACAAAAAAAGGGAAAATTTTTAGTGGCTCTTTTGGAAAAAAGAGGCCGGCAAAAGCTGTAAAAAAAGTTGTAGCTGCTGTGGCCAAGAAGAAAGCTGCACCTAAGAAAAAAGCTTAATCTGTAATTGAGAATTTGGAATTAGGAAGGTATCTCTGTCATGACCGCTCAATTCCTAATTCCAAATTACTTTGTTCTATTATGGAGCCAGGCGCTCAATCTTCCAAACTGCATTTTCTATAAAGGTATATTGTATCCGGTCATGCAGGCGGTTAGGGCGCCCCTGCCAGAATTCAATCTTAGATGGCCTTATCCTATAACCTCCCCAATGAGGTGGTTTGGGTATTTCACCATGCTTAAACCGTTCCATATAATAATCAAAGGTTTCTTTTAGCCAACCTTTCCCAGCCACCACCAGACTTTGTGGTGATGCCCATGCCCCTATTTTACTCCCATCAGGCCGGCTGTTGAAATAAGCAATACTTTCTTCTGTACTTATTTTTTCTGCAATGCCCGTTACCCTTACCTGGCGCTCCAGTTCTTTCCAGAAAAAAACAAGGCATGCATTTGGGTTTACTTCCAGCTCTTTTCCTTTCTGGCTGTTGTAATTTGTAAAAAAAACAAAACCCATTTCATCAAATCCCTTCAGTAGCACAATTCTTGCCGAAGGCATACCCCGGGTGTCTACTGTTGCCAGTGTCATCGCATTCACTTCATCTATTTCACTTTTTAAGGCATCATTCCACCACTTCGTAAATTGATCAAAGGGATCAGGTTCAATATCAGATTCAAGTAATGTTTGCTTTTTATATTCTTTACGTAGATCGGCTATACTTTGCATTTGAAGGTTTTATACCACAAAATTCATCTATTTAGTACAAATAAAAAAGCATCCCATAATTTAGAATGCTTTTTTATTTGTAACCAGTATTACGTCTTCAATTATTTAGGGGCATCTGTTTTGGTCTTTTCCTCAATATCATGCTTAAGACTGTCAAAGCCCCCTTTTATACTATCTGAAGGGTTACGATAAATATATGTTGCCAATAATACTGCAACAGCTGCCAATACAGCTAAGTAAAACCCAAAGCTTATAAATGACATTCCACTGCCCATCACATCTATAAGATTCCATACCATAAGAAGAGATGCCAGGGCACCGCAAGCCAGGGCAATAAACCAAAATGTCTTATCAAGGTTTTTTGTCTGGTCGCCTAAAAAAGCTACAACCCCGGCTCCAGCAAAACATAAAAAAACCAGGATGCCGCTGCCATGCATTCCATTTACGCTACTGCTCATTCCAAAAAAAGAAATTTTTATCCAGGGCAAAAACATGGCTATAAGGCCAACAACCGCAGCAATTAAAATAAATTTACGTTGCTTGTTCATTGTTTGAAAGTTCATATGCAATAAGTTTTAGAAAAGTAAAATATAAAAAGGAATGCAGCAATGCAAACCTTTGCCAGTCTATTTATAAAAACTAATTAACAAAGAAGATTTACAGGTTGAATTCTTTTAAATATTTCTGTGATTCCAGGGCAGTTACCCTGCTTTTTAAATCATCTCTTTCTCTTTCGGTATTTTCCAGCCTGCTTTCCAGTTCTCCAATCCGCCCGGCAATTTGCTGTAGCTGAAGATTTCTATTATTCACTTCTGTAAGCTGCGATTGTATGTCAGTAAACTGCGTGTGCAAATAAGCATATTGCTTTGCCAGGTCATTACACTGGTTTTGTAACCTTGCCGCTTCGGTTAATTCCTCCTGCAATTCTATTTCTCTTTCTTCAGCACCTTTTGCCTGTTGTTGTTTTTCACTAAGCCGGTTCTGTATGCTTTGAATTTCATCTAATTGGCCGTCCAGTTTACTACGTAATGTCGTGGCCTCTGCAACACTCTTTTTCAGCATATCAAGTTCTTTTTCTCTTTCAGAAAGTATCATATTCAGGTCTTCCATCTGAACCTGGAGGCTTTCATTTACCGAAACCATTTTTTTTATCTGTTCCTCTGATAACATACTATAAAATTGATATTCTGCTGAAATTATAGATTTTAGCACCTAAAACCAATAAAATCAGGCGTTTTTTGTACCTTTTAAGCAATAATCTTCTGTTGGGCAGCGTATAGATGTCTCCGGGTATCTTACTCAACAAATGCCCGATGTAAACTTAGCAATAATTGACGGAAGACGAACTCATACGTGGATGTATAAAAGGGGAAGGCTCCTGTCAGAAGGAGATTTTTCACCGCTTCGCCAGCCGTATGCTTGGTGTTTGTAACCGCTATGCCCGGAATAGTGCAGACGCTGAAGACATTTTACAGGATGCTTTTATCAAGGTTTTTGACAAAATATACCAGTTTAAGTTTGAAGGTTCTTTTGAAGGCTGGATAAGAAGAATAGTGGTGAACACGGCATTGAAAAAATATTCATTACGCAGGTATGAAAAAGAAGTAAGTGGCTACGAGATAAAAGACAGGGACGAGAGTGGCATGGAACCATCGGCCTATGCTCACCTGACAGAAAAAGAAATTTTGGATTTGATAAACAGTTTACCCGATGGATACAGGATCATTTTTAACCTGTACGTGATAGAAGGTTACCAGCATGATGAGATTGCAGAAATGCTTGGCATACAATCGGGAACAAGTCGCAGTCAATTAGTGAAAGCACGTAATATGCTGCAAAAACAAATTTTACAATTACAAAAAGTTGCGGTATGAGCAATAGCCAGCAGTTTGATGAACATATAAAGGAGCAGTTCAGCAGCTACATGCCAGATGTGCACCCACGCATTTGGGAGAATATTGCTGCCCGAACTGAAAGAAGAAAGCCTGTTGGTTTCTGGTTCTCACTCTTTAATAACAAAAATAAATTATTGTTGCTGGGCCTGTTAATCGCAATAAGCACAGGCGCTACCTGGTTGTATATGCATAATGGATCTCTTTCTGCCAATACAAAAATTACTGACGAAAAAAATAATGTACAGGATAAAAATCAAACAGATTTAAATAAAAGCGATTTACCCGGGAGTAATAATGGGGCTGGCCAGTCAGGCATTACATCACTATCAAACAAGGATAACACAACCCCAACAAATAATACTATTGTAAATAATAACCCTGCTTTATCAACTCCCGGCGAAACAAAGACAAGTATCTTTTCACCTGCCCCACTGGCCGATGATGAACAAAATACTGTTGGAAATAATAAAATTAACAGTAAAAAAAGATATACCGGTTCAGAAGCTTTATTAAATATCAAAACAGAATCTCCTGGCTTAACAGACGACAATGATGATCTTGCAGGACAAGGCACCCTGCTTGGCAGGTTAACATTTAATGCTGAAAAAATTGCCGCTATCAGAAAGAAAAAAAACCAACAACCCTTATCCTTTAACCCTGTAATTTATTTACCGGGTTGCCCTTCTCTTGAAAGAGATGCTTCAGGCAATAAAAAATATTTAGAAATATATGGTGGCCCGGATTATGCATTTCGCAGTTTAAGTGATACCGGTAACTCTGTTTACCTCCAAAAAAGAAAAGAGAGTACAAAATTCAAATTTGGATTTAGTGCGGGCATACGATACACCAAAGTTTTCAATAACTCAATGAGCCTACGTGGTGGTGTTAATTACAGCCAGATAAATGAAAAGTTCACTTCTGCACAGGGTAACCTCGTTCAGATAACTTATATCATTAATGCCGGTGGAGATACTGTTGGCAGTTATACAACAACCGGTACCAGGTACAAAACCACCATTAATAAATACCGCAGCGTAGATGTGCCTGTGGTAGTTGGATATGAAATTGGAAATGGAAAATTACATGCCAATATAAATGCAGGGGTTATTGTTAATGTATACAGCTGGCAAAAGGGGGAGATCCTTGACACTGCATTTAACCCGGTAAATATTACTACCGGAAAAAGCCCTTCGCCCTACCAGTTTAAGACAAATGCAGGGGTTGGCTTTATTGGGGGAGTATCTGTTTATTATAGACTGACTGATAAAATTCATGTAATGGCAGAACCCTATTTCCGTTACAACTTTACCCCTATGAGCAAAGAGAGTATAACCTTAAAACAAAAATATCATACAGCGGGCCTGCGTTTGGGTATCCGGTTGGATCTTAAATAACAGGCAGCATAAATTATAAATGAAGTATCTAATAGCAGGAAGGTAATTTAAAAATGAAACTGATGAAAAGAAAAACAATCATACAGGTATTAATAGCAGGTGCTGTATTTTTAAGCGCCTGTGAAAAAAATACCGATATTTTTGTACCTGATCCCGGTCAATCGAACGGCCCGGATACAACCTGGCACAATACGATCACCACAACAATGCCGGTTTCAAATCTTAAAACAAGTTTGTTATTTGAGCCATTTACAGATAGTATTGAGGTAAACAATAACATAGCAAGTATTTTAACCCCTTTTGGAGTGCAGGTCAACTTTCCTGCTAATAGCTGTGTAAGCTCAACAGGCCAACCCATAACAGGCAGGGTTGATGTAGAGATAATGTTGTTAAAAAAGAAAGGAGATATGGTTCGGATGTCAAAGCCTACTACTTTTTATGATAGTTTACTGGTAACTGCAGGAGAAATTTTTATCAGGCTAAAAAAGAACGGGTTGGCGGTACAGCTTGCACCCAATGCTAAAATAAATGTTCGCTTTTCAGATTTTCCTACCAACCAATCAATGAAGTTATTTGTAGGTGACGAATCTAATCCCCAGCAGTTTAACTGGCTTCCTTCTCCCGTTTCATCAAATAATATTCTTAATGTTGGTACTCAGAATTATGAAATATATACCAATCATCTTCGCTGGATAAACGTTGCCTATGGTTTTGACTTAAGTGCTGTCGCAAAAGTAAATGTTATCGCAAACCTTGCTCCTTATTTTACTAATGCCAACACAGTAGCATTTACCGTCTTTAAAGATATTCGTTCAGTAGCAGGTATGTATGGAGATATAAATACGAGAAAATTCAGCTCTGTAAAATTGCCGGTTGGTAAAGTTATCACCGTTGTAGTCATTTCAAAACAGGCAAATGATTACTACTTAGGTTACCAGAGTGCTGTTACAGCAACACCAGCAAATGGAACCGGAAATCAAACGGTATCAGTAACCCCAATAAAAAGGTCTTTGCCCGATATATTATATTACCTCAGTACACTTTAATGATGAAAATAAAAGAGGCTGCAATTAATTGCAGCCTCTTTTTTATCAGTTCATATTTTTAATCAGCTTACCAAAGTACCAACCTTTTCTCCGGTTACAACCTTTAAAAGATTGCCGGAAGTGTTCATATCAAAAACCACAATGGGTAAATTATTTTCCATGCATAAAGTAAATGCCGTCATATCCATCACCTTCAGGTTTTTTTGAATACAGTCGGCAAATGATATTGTTTCATACCTGGTTGCTTTAGGATCTTTTTCCGGGTCGGCAGAATAAATGCCATTTACCCTTGTGCCTTTTAAGATAACATCTGCTTTTATTTCTATTGCCCGCAATGAGCCCGCAGTATCTGTGGTAAAATATGGGTTACCTGTACCGGCACCAAAAATTACAACCCTGCCTTTTTCCAGGTGCCGCATGGCCCTGCGCCGGATATATGGCTCGGCAATCTGCTCCATTTTTATAGCACTTTGTAACCTGGTATAAACACCTGCCTTCTCCAGGCCGCTTTGCAATGCCATACCATTAATTACAGTTGCAAGCATTCCCATATAATCTCCCTGTGCTCTTTCTATTCCGGTTTCAGCCTCGTTCATTCCCCTGTAAATATTACCTCCGCCTATTACTATGGCTACCTGCACACCCAGTTCAATAATGCTTTTAACATCCTGTGCATACCGGGCAATCACATCGCTGTCTAAACCAAAATTTTTATCGCCCATTAAAGATTCACCGGAAAGTTTGAGCAGGATTCGTTTGTATTTTGGAAGCATCAGTCGTTATTATTTTTGCGAAGATATATTTTTCTACCGGGATTGTTTAATGGCTTTTATAGAATACATCATGGGCATTTTTTCCTCCATTCCACTGATACGCCACATACCATCTTTACCTTGTTCCAGGTTATTAAAGCATTTATAAGGAGAATATGTAAACTCATTAAACTGCCGGATCTCCAGGTCATATTTAAGGAGAGACGTTATGATCTCGGAAACAGGATGGTTCCACCCATGTTCAATTGATTTGATGGGAGCAGACCTGTCTGAATATGTTCCGGATATTTCCTCTGTTATTACCCCGGTATTAAAATAGTCGTATTTAATGTGCCCAAAATTTTCATCCATCATCCATAGAACAGGATGAAAATCGACGATATAAAAAATGCCGCCTGGCTTTAAGAACAGCGCTATTATTTTTGCCCATTCGTTCAGGTCGGGCAACCAACCGATTGTACCGTAGGAAGTAAAAACAATATCGAATTTTTTGTCGAGATGTTGTTTAAGGTCGTATACATTACAGCAAATAAATTCAGCATTTAATTTTAATTCTCCGTTTATCTCTTGGGCAAGATTAATAGCTGTATTACTTAAATCAACCCCGGTTACTATTGCACCTTCTCTTGCCCAGCTCATGGTATCCATTCCAAAATGGCATTGCAGGTGCAATAAAGTCTTTCCTTTTACATCGCCTAATTCTTCCAGTTCAATTTTGTTCAGCGAAGTTTTTCCTTTTTTAAAAGAAGCCAGGTCATAAAAGACCGAGTCTTTATGTATGGCAGTCCTTTTATTCCAGGATGTTTTATTCTCTTCAAAGTAAGATTCATACATTTCCATGCGCTAAAATTACGTGGAAAATAAACATGCCCGTCAATTGACAGGCATGTTGTTGTTTTGCTAACTATGTAGAAGGGCGGACTAAATATTTTCTTCGGTATTATTTACTCACTACCAGCTTTTGTTCGATCATTTCTCCGGACCTCAGTTCGGCTTTTAAAATATAGGTTCCGTTGGCCAGGTTATCTATTCTAATGGTGGACTGTGCTGTTTTCCATTCGTTCAATTTTCTTCCGCTGATATCATAGAGCTCCATTTGTTTGATCTTATCCCAACCCACAATATTTAAAACATCCTTCGCCGGATTTGGATAAACACTGATCTCCATTTTATCGGTCAGCTTTATTAAAACGACAGGGCTGTAAGTAAATCTTCCATCTATATCTTTTTGTTTGAGGCGGTAGTAAACAACCGGTACTACAGATGATGGAATGTTATTATCGGTATAATTATACAGATGCTCCCCAGTTGTATTCAGTGCAGCCACAATGCCAACCGTTGTGTAGTTCCTTCCATCAAAACTTCTTTCTACATCAAACGATTTTGTATTTTGCTCATTGGTTGTTTTCCATTGGCAATCTACTTTAGCATTTTTAAACACTGCAGTAAAACTTAAAAGCTTAAGCGGTAATACCGACACATCTAATTTATACAACTCCTCGCCGGTTGTGGTGGGGTTATCATTAAAAAGAATACTGCTTCCCAACTGAATAAAAAAGGATGGATTAGTGCCCGTAGCTCCCGGTTGAAGATCTTGTATCATTGATGTTCCTGTTTCTGTGCCATCGGTTTTCCAAAGCTCGATGCCCGTTGAAGTTGTTGTGGCCTGGAAAAAAAAATAGTTGCCGGCCGTAAAGCTTTTAAATGAAGCATAGTTACCGGGTGTACCACTACCACTTACCCCGGGATAAATATCTTTTACCAATACTGTCCCGGCTTCGGTTCCATCACTTTTCCAAAGTTCCCTGAGGTAAGAAGGAGTTGTTGCCTGCAAATAAATAGTATTTCCAACAACACCAAGAAGGAATGCTTCACTGCTAAGAAACATACCCGGGTAAATATCTTTCACCATGTAGGTTCCGGCTGCTGTGCCATCGCTTCGCCAAAGCTCTTTTCCCAAATTGGGATCGGTTGCTGTAAAATAAAGTATCCCGTTAATCATCACTTTTGTTGCTCCATCCAATTCGGAAGTGTTAGTACCCGGATAAATATCTTTTACCAATACCGTACCAGCAGCTGTGCCGTCACTTTTCCAAAGTTCACGATCGGTTAGTGCTGTATTGCCGGCGGCTTTAAAATATACACCACCATTGCCATCAGGCGTATAATCATAATCCACTGTTGGCCCCGGGCTCCCCGTAGAACCTGTGAAAATATCTTTAATTAAATTTGTTCCCACAGTGGTGCCATCACTTACCCAGGGTTCCCGGCCCTCTGCATCGGTTATTGCCCAAAAGAAAAGTTTAGTGCCGCTTACTTTCAATCTTACAATATCGGCAAATTGTGAAATGGTATTAATGTCTTTTACAACCACAGTACCCCCTGCAGTGCCATCGGTTTTCCATAGTGCAAATTTTTTGCCATCTCCGCTATTGGTGACTGCAAAATATAAAGCATTATTAAATAAAGTAAATTCAGCCGGTTGCGAACCATTAGCTCCACTAACAATATCTTTTAACATGAATGTACCGGCAGCAGTTCCATCGCTTTTCCATAATTCAACACCATTTGTACCATCGTTAGCGCTAAAATATAAGTTGTTATTAAATACAATCATGCCAACCGGATTGCCTGATGCATTAACGGCAGGGTTAATATCCTTAACCAAGGTGGTACCGGATTCTGTACCATCGCTGCGCCAAAGTTCACGGTTTGTGCCTGAAACACCTGTAGATGCTGCAAAATAAACATACCCATTATAAACACATTTATTACCGGGGCTACCAGCATTTGCACCGCCAACATTAATATCATTTACCAACGCTATTTGTCCATGCGCAACCAACAAAAAGGAAAAAGCAATACTTGTAAAAATTATTTTCATTACATAAATTTTAAGCTGTATAAAGCTCTACAAAAATGCAAGATGCCGGCTCCGGAACCAATACCCTCTGTGAGGCATTTATAAAATAAAAAAGCCTCAAAATTGAGGCTACACTTTGTCGATAAAACCGGAGGAACATCAGATCCACTTATTCTTAAGGCTGATCTGCAAGGCCTCTACCTTGTTACTAACATGCAGCTTTCTGTAAATATTTTTCATATGCTGGCGTACCGTATGCCTGCTGAGAAAAAGCTGTTCTGCTATCTGTGCATATTCTTTTCCTTCCATACTACATTTTAAAATTTCCTTTTCCCGTTCGCTCAGGGGTTCTATTATATTTTTTTCAGCAATCTTTTCAGCATCAGGCTGTGCCGTTAACGAAGTAAGCCAGCGCCAGGCTTTACGGGCAATACCCGGACTCATGGGTGCCCCCTCATCCTGGTAAACCTGGTAAACCGAGTCTATGATATTCTGTGCAGTTTCTTCTTTCAGCAAATACCCGTGTGCCCCTGCCTTGATGGCATTAAAGATCCGTTCGTCATCATCAAACACTGTGAGCATGATATATTTTACCGAAGGATAAAGTGGTGCTGCCCTTTGTACGGTTTCAATACCACCCAATTCATTCATCTCAATATCCATCAGCACCACATCGGGTTTTACTGAAGCGGTTTTCATCAGCTTCAGAAACTCGGCGCCATCTCCTGCTTCCATGATAACAGAAAAATCATTCTCAATGGTAGCAAGTTTTTCCTTCAGCGAATTTCTTAAATATTGCTTATCGTCAACAATGGCAAGTAACATAATGCAAAAATAGGTTGAGGTTAAAGATTACCAATACCCCCTGTGTGGCATTTCATGAATTATACTTTTATTGTTACGGTAACGCCTTCTGCGGGTAAAGATCTGATCTCAAGCTCTGCATGAACAGAGGCAGCTCTTTGTTTCATATTCCTTAATCCATAATGCCCCTCTGTATTTTCACCATTGCCGAAAAAGCCTTTTCCAAAATCTTTGATCATTACCGTAAATGATTGTTGTATGGTATTCCCCTGCAACATTAACACATCACTTTTGGAATATTTACACGAATTCGTAATAGCTTCCTGGCAAATACGGAAAAGTTGCAGAGCCTCATTAGAGTTAAGTTCCTTGCTACCTGCAAAATTCTCTTCCACCCGCAGCTGTACTCCCGGGTAAGATTGTAAAAAACGATGGGTATAATCAACCAGCTTATCAAAAAATTCGGGTGCACTTACCTGTTCCTTATTTAATATCCATATCGTTTCTCTAAGGGTTTGCAACAGTTGCTTTGATGTGCCCTTGACCTTTTCAATATTTTCATCAATGCCCAGTTGCTTCCGGTATGTGGTATCTAAATTTTCAATATTATTGGAAAGTAATGCCATTTGTGAACCTAAATTATCGTGTAAATCCCTGCTAAGCCTTTCTTTTTCTTCCTGTACCTGAAGTTGCATTTGTACTTTTTGCTTTACATTTCTCTTTTGGTAAAAATAATAAAATGAAAATCCGGTAACACTAAGTAAGATGGCAAATCCCAGTAAATAAATTTGTTTTTCCTTTTTTGCCTTGATGGAAGCTATTTCATTTTCATGTCGCAATTCGCTTGTTTTAAATTTTGCTTCGGCTTCACTCATTTTGCTGTTTAGATCGGTGTTAAAACGTTTTTGGTAAGATTGATTCTGGTCAGATAAATAACGAAATGCTTCTTTATAATTACCGGACTGCGCAAAATTTGCCGATAATAAACCAAGGGCCGTTTGCTCCATATCCAGCTTATTGAATTTCTGAGATATCAGCAATGCTTCTTTTCCGGTTTCTATGGCTTTGCCAAATTTTTTTTCATCGGATAATAATACCGCATAAAACATCAAAGCCTCTGCAATGCGAAGGCTGTCGTTTAATTGCCGTGCCCTGGCAATAACTGTTGTAAATAAAGCTTCAGCTTTATCAATACGCCCTGTTTCCCTATACAAAGTTGCAAGCAGGCGGTAATGCAGGTTGCCCAATTGGGTGGTATCTGTTTTGTTAGCAATGCTAAGTTGTATTGCTTTTTGAAAATTTCTTTCTGCTTCCTCATAATTCCCGCCGCTTTCCAGTATCACCGAGCCAATATTGTGATAGCATTGTTCCAATAACAGGCTTTGGTTTATGGTTTCGCTTATGGCGATACATTTTTTCCAGTATGCCAATGCTTTTTCTTTATCTGGTATATGATAATAGGTATTGCCAAGCAGTTTATAAAAAGTTGCCTCGGCCAGTTTATTATTCTGCTTTTGTGCCATTGCTATTTGTTCCTGGCAATAATGCAGGCAGGTATCCCATTGATGTAATTCCTGGTACTTATGAATTAAAGTAGTTTGCACGGCCAGATTTTCACTTGCCGTTAATTTAGGCGTTGCAAGTATTTTTTTTAGCTCTGCAATATCTGTTTCATACTTATTACTTTTTTCAATAATTGCCAATTGTGTATTCAGGTCAGGCTTTTGTGCAAATAAAAGTGTAGTAATCAATAATAAAAAAAATAAAAATTGTCCTTTATACATTATTCATCCATTTTATTCATTGTTAAAGCTACTAATACTCATTGGACTATCAACTTGAGCAATTGATAATTAATAAAAAATAAAAAAGGGTTGTTTCATTTTTGAAACAACCCTTATAAAATATTTATGAAGAAATTATCCTAATGCTACTCTCTTAAACTCAATAACTTTCAAATCCGCATCCGCACTCTTTAAGTAATCTGCTACAGATTTGCTGCTGTCTTTTACAAAAGCCTGGGCCATTAAAGTATTTTCTTTAAAGAATTTATTTACTTTCCCTACAGCAATTTTTTCAGCCATTTCAGCAGGTTTTCCTTCTGCTTTAATCTGCTCTATGGCAATTTCTTTTTCCCTGGCAATGGTTTCAGGTGCAATTGACGTTTCATCAACAGCCAGTGGATTCATTGCAGCGATCTGCATCGCCACATCTTTGCCTGCTTCAAAAGCATGTTTATTCATACCAACCAATACACCCATGCGGTATGCGCCATGAATATAGCTGGCAACATAATCTGCATTCACTCTTTCAAAACGGGTGATGCCGATCTTTTCGCCAATAGCGGCTAATTTATCATTGATAAGTTCAGAAACCTTTTCATTTCCGATCATTACTTCATTCAATTCTTCAACACTTTGTGCATTCCGGTCAATGGCCGCATTGGCAATATTTTGTACAAATGCAACAAACTCAGGATTACGGCTTACAAAATCTGTTTCGGCACTGATACATAAAATGATGCCGCTATTATTCTCTGCATTGGTTTGTGCAATGATCACTCCTTCTTTAGCTTCACGGTCGCTGCGCTTGGCGGCAACTTTCTGTCCCTGTTTACGCAACCAGTCAATGGCTGCTTCAAAATCACCGTTACTTTCTGTTAGTGCTTTGCGGCAATCTAACATACCGGCTCCTGTTGTCTGGCGTAATTTATTTATATCTGCTGCTGTTATTGTTACACTCATTTGAATTAAAAAATTAATAATTAAAAATTAATAATCCCTGTTGAATCAAAGGCTACATTGATGTGACGCAATCTCTTCATGCAGGATTATCATTACCACAGTTCCAGTCAATTATCTTGGTCCGCCACCGCCTGCTGGCCTTCTGCCACCAGCACCCGGGCCAGCTACACGACGCTTAGGTTGAGAAGATACGCCTCTTCCACCACCACGCTTGTTCCTGTCATCACCACCATCAGCTTTTTGTTCAAAGCGTGCTGCTTTAGCTTCTGCACTTTCTTCTGTATCGCTGTGGTCTTCTTCGTCTTTATCTGCCTGGCGTTCCTGTAAACCTTCAGCAATTGCAGCGGTTAAATAATTAACGATGATGGCAATTGATTTGGTTGCATCATCATTTGCAGGAATGGCAAAATCTATTTTATTAGGATCGCAATTGGTATCTACCATACCAAAAGTGCTGATGTTTAATTTTTTAGCCTCGGCAAGTGCAATATGCTCATGCCCTATATCCACCATGAACAAAGCTGCAGGCACACGGCTTATTTGTGCAATACCGCCTAACACTTTTTCCATTTTCTCTTTATCACGGCTTAAGGTCAAACGTTCTTTCTTGGTTAAACTTTCAGCGCTTCCATCGGCAAGCATTTTTTCAATGCTCTGCATTTTCTTAACGCTCTTACGAACGGTGTTGAAGTTGGTAAGCATACCACCCAACCAACGCTCAGTAACAAAAGGCATATTTACTCGCTTTGCGCAATCGCCTACAATTTCTTTAGCTTGTTTTTTAGTGGCAACAAACATGATCTTTTTACCACTACGTGCAATAGCTTTTAATGCAGCTGCAGATTCCTGTAAACCTTCTACGGTTTTATTCAGGTCGATGATGTGAATGCCTTTCTTTTCAGCAAAAATGTAAGGCAACATTTTGGGATTCCACTTTTTCTTTAAATGACCAAAGTGTACACCTGCTTCTAAAAGTTGCTGTTGTAAAGAAGTATTTTCCATTGTATATGATGTTAACTGTTATTTGTTAATTGTTGTTTGTTAATAGTGTGCTGGCAAACCGATAAACGATTAACCAATAACCACTAACGTTTAGAGAACTGGAAGCTCCTTCTTGCTTTTTTACGGCCCGGTTTCTTACGCTCAACAGAACGTGGGTCACGTTTCAGCAAACCTGCCGCTTTTAAAGCCGGACGATAATCAGCGCTTACTTCAAGCAAAGCCCGGGCAATACCCAGTTTTGCTGCTTCAGCCTGTCCTTTTACTCCACCGCCTGTAGCATTAATCACTACATCAAATTTATCAGTTGATTCAACTGTTTTTAAAGGCGCTTCTAATTGGTTTTGTAAATACACCAACGGGAAATACACTTTATAGTCTTTGCCGTTAACTGTTATCTTTCCGTCTCCTTTAGAAAGGAAAATACGGGTTACAGCTTCTTTTCTGCGGCCGACTGCGTTTTTTTGCTTTTCCATTTTTATTTAGCTATTAGCTGTTTTTAAAATTTTAATTCTTTTGGTTGTTGTGCACCATGCGGATGTGCTGCACCCTGATAAACAAATAATTTTTTATACATCTGGCGGCCCAAACGGTTTTTAGGCAACATACCCTTGATCGCTCTTTCAATAAGTACTTCAGGCCTGCGCTTTATTAAATTAACTGCCGATTCTTCTTTGCGGCCACCCGGGTAACCACTGAAGGTATCATACACCTTATCTTCCATTTTATTGCCGGTAAGTTTTATCTTTTCGCAATTAATAACAATGATAAAGTCGCCGCAATCAACATGCGGTGTGTAGTAGGCTTTGTTCTTGCCACGAAGTATCGCCGCAATCCGGGAACACATACGACCAACGGTTTGATTAGTACCATCCACAACATACCAGTTGTGTGTAACGGTAGCCTCGTTCGCATGTTTAGTGGTGAAATGTAATTTGCTCATTTTGTTCTTTTATTTAAGTGATGCCATCGCCATCCCGATGGCTTTTTTTATTGGACGGCGAAGGTAAGGGCTGTAAGGGTTAAGTTCCAAAGAATACGGGAAGTATTTTTAACTACGCTTTTATAACTAACTGGTTTTCAGTAAAATTTTTGTCTGATTAATTTATTAGTGAGGCTTTTGCTATTTTTTTAAACAAGAAAAACGGCCCGTTCAACCGGGCCGCCTGTTCAAGCATGAGAAAACCACTTATTAGGGTGTATCGGGGTATTATTCTTTTACGAACTGTTTTATATAACTGTTGCCGTCATTTACCAGCCTCACTATATACATTCCTGGGTTTAACAATGATATATTCACAGGCACAGTGTTACTGCCTTGTTGAAGTATAACTTCTTTTTTGTACAGTATCCTGCCCGATACATCAATTATCAGCAAAGATGCATTACCGCTGATATTATTTCCGGTTTGTACCTGCAATATATCCTTTGCAGGGTTGGGAGAAACAAACAGTTCAATATCCCTTTTATCAAGCTGCAGGGCTACTACCTGGCTGTAAGCAAATTTTCCATCTATGTCAACAGACTGAAGGCGGTAAAAAACTGTCTTTTTCGACTGAATGCTTACCGGCAGCAGATCGGTATAAATATAATTAAGAGGCAGGTTAGAATTTCCTCCGGCACTGGCCCTGGCAATACTTGTAAAGTTTACCCCATCAATACTCCGTTCTATATTATAATAGCTGCTGTTCTGTTCGTACTGTGTCTGCCATTTTAAAGTAACGGTATTGTTTTTATTTGATGCTGTAAATGAAGTAAGCTTTACGGGCAATGCTCCCTGGCTCATACCGAGAATTTCTGCACCTGTAAGCGCCCGGTTATATATCCTCAATTCATCCATTTTCCCGTTCAAACCATTGTATTCGGGTGGTGAGTATAGATAATAAGACATCGTACCAAACCGGGTGGGTATATTATACACAGGTGTTCCGGTTCCCACCGCCCCGGTAACATTTAGAACGCCATTGATGTATATCATCATTGTAGCCCCCGATCTGACACAGGCCACATGCTTCCATACCCCTATAGCGAATGCGCCGTTGGTAGAACCTATGCTTCCGTTTTTGAAATTAAATCGTAACTCCGGGTAACCGGGCGAATTCCAGAACCAGACACCCGGCCCGCTGCTATTGAGGTTGTTATCGTAGAATCCCCCGGTATGTACGAAGGGTGAATTGACATAGACGGTAAAGGCAATCGAAAAATCCTGGGCAGTACCAAAGCTTGTATTGCTGTTAATGGCATGCGTTCCAAACTGGGGAACTGTACTGCCAGGGTTTAAAAAATACATGGCTGTGTTGGCTGTACCTGCTATGTTGGTGGTAGGTGTGGCACCATACGTGGTACCTGCAATTGCATAGGGGCCGGCATCGGTAAAATTTCCATTCATGGGAAAATAAGCGACCAGGCCTGCAGTGGGTTGAGCCATTACCGGAACTAAAAATAAAATAGCAATTGCAATAGTAAGGATAAGATGTTTCATGCTTAAAAAATTTTGGTTAAAAACTATTGTTGTTAACCATAGGATAGGCAGTACAAAACTGTATAAATAAAAAGGTTGGGTTGATAGTACTATGACGGTAATTACGGAGGGTGAAAACACGGTATTCTTCCGTAACAGGCTTTATACAATAATGTTTACTTTTATAAGCCCTGTTATTTTATAATCCCTTTTTAAAAAAATACCATGAATAATGATTTAATGCCCGGCATAAAAACGCCTGAAAAAAACGACCAGATCATTTCTTATTATGCCCTGCGTATTTTAATTGGCGCAACAGGAGTGTTATTACCTCTCCTGCTCATCATTGGTAACCTTATTGCAAACAATACGCTGAAGATTGAATTTTCGGTAAGCGATTATTATGATAACGGTACAGCCGGAGATATTTTGGTAGGTATTTTATTTGTGCTCGGCTTTTTTTTAATGACGTACAAGGGTTATGATAAAACCGACAGCAGGGCTGCAAATTTTGGATGTGTCTTTGCATTGGGCGTTGCACTTTGCCCTACCACCAGCCACAATAATATCATACATATCATGCATTTTGTTTTTGCCGTACTGCTTTTTTCGGTGTTTATATTTTTCTCCATTTATCTTTTCCGGAAGTCTGATCCCAGCATAAAATGCACCAGGCAAAAAGACAAACGTAACTGGGTTTACTTAGTATGCGGTATAATTATGATTGCCTGTATTGCCGGTATCACCGTAAGCATGATATGGCTTGAAGCCGCAAGCATAGAATACCATCTTGTATTTTGGTTTGAGTCAATTGCTTTAATATCATTTGGAATTTCGTGGGTAACCAAAGCAGAGTTTTTGTTTTTAAAGGATGAGAGCAATGGAAATAACAAAGGCAATTAACTATAATAAAAAGAGGGCATCTTTTATAAGATACCCTCTGCAAAAAAATAAACCTTACATATTTTTAGAACCTTATCCCGATAGAAAGCCCCGACCTGATGCCTGCCCATGGGCCCTTTATATCCATTTTAGCGCCATTGCCATCAACCACATAAGTAAATTTGGTAAGTGGAATATCCAGGTCACGCAGTTCATCTCTCAGGTCCTGTTGTTCCTGGGCATTCATTTGCTTTTGGCCGGTTAAGTTTCCGTTTGAGCTACCATAATGTGGACCCAGTGCCCACCAGTCTAAATAAACTTTGTTGCCAAGCTTAAATTGAGCGCCAATCATCAGGCCACCAGTAATGCTGGTGATATTACCATTCATTTGAATAGTTTTGGTTACACCATTATCATCGTATTCAAGAGGCACATCTGCACTATACCGGGCAAGGCTTGCAAAAAGCCCCAGGTAAAACCCACGGTAGGCGCCTTTCTTACCCATGTAATATCTTACTTCGGGCATAAAAGCAACATTACCAATTTTAAGGTTATTCAACTGGCGTTCGGTACTGGGGTCATCGGCAAGTGTAATAAAACTGCTTTTAAAAGGGATTGTGCCTTTGGGCATGTAGCGAAAGGTTACGGCAATGGTAACTTTCCTGGCAACAGCTCTTTCGTATTGCACACTAATGTTCTTTAAGGCCAGGGCAAACAGGTTGAGTTTTACCATATTCTTTGCAGGAGCCGGTTCATCCTTCACTTCTTCTTTTTCCTTTTGTGCCAGCAAGCTGGCAGAGCTAATCGTTAAAAATAGCAGTAAGCATAATTTTTTCATGGTCGTTTAGTTTTGGTTATACAATAAGAGTCGTTGTAAAAGTGAATATACGTTTTTAAGCCATACATAAAATACCCTCCAGCACGTATTTATCTTGCTTAACAAACATATTGTTAGCAAATGGGCGAATAAATAACAAGATTGTTAGGCAATAAATCTAGACACTTTAAAAAGTTCTATTTTATTCTTTTATTACAAATGCATATTGATTAATAATGTGCTTTGTATTTTTGTCAACAATTTTTAAATTGTAATTACCTTTTCCCAAATTATCCGTTATTATATTGAGACTTCTGGCTCCTTTCCATACCGTGCCATCAAATATTTTTTTCATTTCTGAAGCACTATTAAGAAAAACTTCAATCCTTTTTTTGTTTCCAATCTGGAAAGTGAAAGATTTATTGTTAATTAATTTTTGCAATTCAGTAGAATCAACCTGTTTATCCAATACAAGGTTATTTATTACTGTTTGTCTAATCCCTGCTTTGCTTCCATATGATGAAGTCAGCCAAATATCATTTTTTGAGAAAAAATTTTTTGAAATTGTAGTATAATCTCCCCACCTATCATAACCTTCAATTATATTTTCGCCATCTTTTAAAATCATCTCTCCAGACTCAGTGAAGCTATTGTCACAAAGCTTATATCGTATGTCTGGAAAACTTTGATTTGAGGTTCCATTATATTGTATTATAAAGCGAATGGGTTCATTTTTTTCTGAAATCGCAGCTACAGAAGGATATGCATAACTATAATTTAGTTGGTCACCAATTAATTTACTTTTATTTTTTAAACTAGGCAACTCTAACACGTTTAAATTAATGCGACTAAAATTCCTTTCATTCCCAGATGTAAATACATATATGATTTCATTCCCAGTATAAAACCCATCCTGAATCCGTATATCGCCATTATCAATTTTTTTATCCATCTGATCAGCAGTTGCAAAATACTTTATTGGTGCTGTCGGAACCTTATAATAGTTCATACTACTGTTAGCAGAATATATATCTCCTGTTACATCATATAATTTGATGTATGAAATATTATTATTGCTCCAGTCCGTGCTTAATAAATATGCCCCCGGGCCATATTCGCCCTGAAACCCTGTACTAACCGGCAATATAATGGCAGGTGAATCATAAATGTTATACCAAACCCTATATTTCAAATTTTGCCCGGAAAACCCTAGCGATTTGTCAATGTGATATACAACAGTTTGTATGAACTGGTTGCTATCAGGATTGCCTAAGTTTTTATAAATATTACCACTGATAAATACGCCATCTTTTGAAATACCCAGTTTTGGATAATCAAACCACTGGTTTGGTTTGTTAAGGGGGTTACCGGGGAGGGTATAAAAATTCCATCCGTCAATAGGATTATTAGAAATAGAAAAGCCAATAATTATTTTTGATTTTGAATAATTGCCATCATTGCTTTGGGCAAATACTATAAATTTTTTAACGATTGGATCAAAAATTACTTTCGGGTCACATGGCGCCCCAATTTTATTCTCAAAAAAACCTGCTAAGTTCCTCCTGTATTTTAAAATGCTATTTTGATAAATCTCTATCACATCATTTGTGGTAGAGATCAAGTAACCATTATCAGAAACTGCAATTGAATTATCGAGAGGGGCGCTATAATCTCCTTTATTGGCAAAAATGCTGCTTTTTATTTTTACCTGCTGGGCTATTTGTGATATTTTTTCTTGTTCGACTTGATTTTCGTAAATCAAATTTTTTGTTTCCTTAAATGAGTTAAAGTTGCTGAATAGAGTTTTTTCTGTTTTGGCTTTTGGTTTGAAGGGGGTTACTATGGCTAAAGATTTACTATCAGTATTTTTAAGGGGCGTTGCTTTATTTAATAACACAGCCACAAGAATTTCTGTTTTTTCTGCCGAGTTTGATTTTGTAGGCGCAGTCCCTATATTTATTTTAGGGATAAACTCCTGTGCAACAGAAAAGTTTGATAAAAAAAAGAGTGCTGCTATTAATAATATTTGTTTCATTGATTTGATTTAAAGTATTTTATTACAAATTAATTATAATACGCATTATTAATTCTGCATTAATCAGAACTAAATATCTTGTCTGTTTGATTGGACGGGATTTTTTTAAATGACATATTTAAGATAAGAAATTAAACTACACTATACCTTTACAAAGGTGTAAATCTTTTCGGAAAGTGTCAAGGGTTTAATAACTATAAAGTTTCTGGTGAAAACACCCATTCATTTTGTTTTAGTAAATATCTTGCTTACATTCGGTTATCAACCCTGACTCATGGATTTTTTACCCTTTATTACTTATTGCAACAAACACATTAATGGAGATGAAAAAGGTGAAGCACAAACTTTCCTCGATCATTTCTTTACTGCATTAGGTTATGACGAAGGTTATAAAGGCGCAGGTGCCGACTGTGAATACCGTATTAAAAACGAAAAAAAGAAAACTACTTCCTTCGCCGACCTGGTGTGGAAGCCCCGTGTACTGATTGAAATGAAAAAACGTGGCGAAGATTTAAGCATACACCTGCAACAGATAAAGCTGTAATGGAGGCTTATGGTTTTGATGATAAGAAAGATATATTAAGCCAGTTATTGGCACTTAATTTAGTTGTAGCTGATAAAGAAAATAAAAAAGAAAAAGTACAACCACCGGGTTTGCCCGAGTTTGTGAAAAATAAAGAAGAGTATGTGAGTGAGGATTGCGTGAGGTTTGAGTGGGGGTGAAAACACGGTGAGAAAAAGGATGGTTTCACGATTTTAGATGCTTAGCTGCATTAATATCTTTATGTAGTTTTTAAATATAAAATATACTTATGAGCTTTGCATTAAAATCAGTCGCAAAAATTGCAGCATTTTTAGTTACCCTTTTTCTGGTTAGCTATTCTTTAACCCCTGCAGCAAAATCTGCCAAGGCCGATACCGGCCTGCAAAGAAAATTACCGATTCATATGTGTTGTACCAAAGGGCCTGAGAAGAGAATTGATAGTATTATGGAAATGGTAGGCGAGGGGCAAAATCTCTGGAACAATAAAACGGTGTATGTATATTTTATGGAAGATGACGGTAATATTGGAGATGAAGTAATTAAAATAGCATCTGAATGGACCCCTTACAGCGGCATTAAGTTCAAGAGAACTTACTATCGGCCTGAATCAGATATTCGTGTTTCATTTCGTACAGATGGCTGGTGGTCATATATCGGCTCTTATGCCTTACAGCGTCCAAAAACTGAAGTAACGCTTTCTTTAGATAGTATTTACTTATATGAGCATGAAAGTAGGTTGCGAAATGTAGTCCTGCACGAATTTGGACATGCATTGGGGTTAATACATGAACACCAACACCCTGGCTTTGATATTCCCTGGATAAAGCCCCTCCTTTTTTCCTATTTTTTGGAGACTTATAAAACGGACAGTAATTGGGTTAAAAAAGAAGTTATTGATAAGTACAACTCTGTTACTGGCATTTATTGTAGCCCCGATCCCAATTCCATTATGATTTATGCTATACCCCCTGGTGTAACTGTAAATAATCAATATGTAGTTGATTGGCCAAACAATTTGTCAGATAACGATAAGGATTTTATCAAAAAAATATATGCACATAAGAAATGTAATTAACCTTAAAAATTTTTTTATGAAACAGGCCCAAATATCAGTTTTAATTTTTATGACTCTTGCAACTTTAGTAAGTTGTTCTACCACGAAAAATCCTTTTAAAAAAAAGGAAATCGAACCATTAAAGATAGATTTTGATTTTGAAAGCCCTGCATTGGGTAAAACAAGGTATGCAGAGCCGGGGAGAAATATTGAATTAACCCTTCAGAATATTAACCCAAATGTTTACAATGTAACTGTTAATGACTCAATAGTAGTTTATGAAAAGCAAAAACCGGATCAATTTGAAAATTTGTTCAACAAAATGCCTGAATTGAAAGCAGTTAATCCTACAACTGATACAACAACTACAAGCCCACCTAATCCAGACGGCCCAGCAGCTTCTGCTTCTGGCAACAGAGCTGCACGTACTGCGGCTGCTAGAAGGGAAACACAATACAACACTGAAAAAACCAAAATTGAAAAGATAGACGATGAGCTGGCTGTTTTTCTGGTTTATGATTATGTTTCTGTTAAAAGACTCTTTAGTGAAACGGTTGACTATAGTGATATGCCAGCTGAATTAAACGGTGTATCTATTAACTGCTTATTGAGTCAGACTGAAAAAACATCCAAAGCCAATGCTTATGTAACTGAAAAATTGACAGGCATTACGAATGCACAAATCCCTGTCGGTATTGAATCGTTTGTAAATAATGCAGTTAAAATAACTAAAGAGGTGTTATTGCAAAATGAAAGCATTGCAAAAAACCTAATAAAAAAATATACTGAGATTAAAGAGTCGGCAGATGAGTCCATAAGTCTTAACCAATATAAAGCAATAGAAAAAAGTGTTGATGAAAAATTAGGCGTTTTAAATGATGTAATGAGTAATATAGGGAAGATGAAAGACAAAATTGCAGAGCTTGAAAAAACAAAACCTGGCGCCTCTATTGTAGAAGCCTATAATAATGTACTAAGTGCTAAAATTAATAAGGTTGTTTTAAAAAATATGCCAAGAAAAGCAGGAGATGAATATTTGCTTAAAGTAACCATAGAAAAAAAGACACCCACAAAAAACTGTATTACTGAACCATCGAGTTTTACATTACCAGTTTATGTGGAAAAAGGGATCAAGATTGACTTTAGCACCGGTCTTGTTTTTAATTTCGGTCGTGATAAATTCTTTGACCAAAAATACCGGTATGATTCTGTTTACAGGTCAGGAGGTATTATAGCAGACAGTGTTAAGATCACTAAAATAAAAAGCAATAATATTTCCCAGGTTTCCATAGGGGCATTTGGACATGTTTATACAAGGATAAGAGGAGATTTTAATTTAGGTGGAATGTTTGGTGTAAGTTTAAGTGCCGACCAGAGGGTATATTATCATGCAGGCCTTTCAGCCCTGATTGGAAAAAATGACCGGTTTGTTATCAGCAGTGGAATTTCTGTTGCAAAAGCAAAATACCTCGATACACAATATGATGTAGATCAAGTAATGAAGAGGTCCTATGCACCAACAACTATCCCTGTTGAGGAGGTTACCAGGGTTGGGTTCTTTATCAGCCTTTCTTATAATCTTAATTTAATTAAGTAAACTATTTTTTAACTAAATAAAACCTACAATTATGCCTAAACTAAAAGGAAGACCCATTTCAAAAGATGAAGCCGTTGCAGACATTAATCAATATCTTGAATTTAAGGATATTGCTTCCAAAAAAATCAATGACATGCTGGCACTTGATAACGAAACAAAAAGTAATATCCCCCTTAAACAATATTATGAAGATGATGAAAATTCATTTTTTTTCAACACCCAATTATTGAAAGACTTAATTGCAAAAGGTGAAGCATTGGGGGCCAATTGCATGCGTATATACTATGGTGCAGCCGTAAAACCTACAAACCCTGCCTCACTTTCATTATTTAATGAGCTGGGGATAAAAGAAGGTTCATCTACGCTGGTTTTATTGCCCAGTCACATAACTATTGATGCAACGGGGGAAATTAGCAAGGTTGTAAATGTAATTGGTGTCGGTGACCCAGGCCCAGGTGGGCAATGGCCTGGTGGTTCAAGAATGCAGACAGGTGGCAGGGTTGGGCCCGATGGTTTAGATGAAACAATCACTCAAAATATAACCCTTACTCCAATCAGTTTAATAATTTAAGTAAATTAATTAAAGCAGGTCAGCAAAGTGATAAATTTTTTATCAATATATTTTATAATAGTCCCTTTTATTGTTGGCCTGCTTTTTTTTAAAAGATTAAATGTCTATTCTAAAGTTGTTTTCTTTAATATAGGTTTATCCTGTATCCCTCAGCTGTTAACTGCGCTGCTTCAAGATGTTAAATTACCCATATTAAGCTACAATCTATACATTATTGCTGATTGCGTCTTTTGGTTTATCTATTTTTTCTTGCTTGAAAAAAATATTAAAAAGCGAAAAATTATTTTTTCACTTTTTATAATCAACAGTTTGTTGATATTGTATTTTTTCATAACAATAAATATCAATTCAGTTTTTATTTATCAGCTGGTTTGCATAAATTCATTCATCCATGTTTTAAACATTACCAACTATTTTTACTCTTTATCGTTGTTGAAAGAGCCTGTTTATTTAACAAGGATCCCCAGTTTTTGGTATAATGCCGGTCTATTTTTTTATGCTTCTTGTACATTTATGGTGTTCTTCTTTTATTTTAAAATAAATTCACATTTTACTAAAGGGCAATTAAACCAGCTATGGCAAATTCACGGTTTTTTTAATTTTTTTATGTACCTTCTATTCACTGTAGGATTATTAAAAAATAAAGCTAATAGTATTGTTAAGTGAAAGCCATATTACATATGCAGTTATTGCAGCTGCAATTATTTTTTTTACTCTGGGAGTTTTAATTATTTCGATTATTTTAAGGATACAAAAAAATAATCACAATTTCTTTTTTGAAAAGACCCAGCTTCAATCTCAGTTCCAACAGGAACTCCTCCAAACCCAACTCGAGATCCAGGAGCAAACCCTTAAAACCATCAGCGAAGAAATTCATGATAACGTGGGGCAGGTACTCAGCCTGGCCAAACTGAACCTGAACACTTTTGAAAGCCACCCCCAACAAAAATTACAGGATACCAAACAGCTCATCAGCAAGGCCATCAACGACCTGCGTGACCTGAGCCGCAGCATGCATGGCGACCGCATTACCGAGCTGGGCCTGCAGCAGTCCGTTGCCGATGAACTGCAGATACTGCAAAACACCGGGCAGTTTGCAACACATTTAAAGATCATGGGGGAGGCATACAAATTGCTGCCGCAAAAAGAAATGGTACTCTTTCGCATTGTGCAGGAGGCACTGAACAACTGCATTAAATATTCAAAAGCAAAAAACATATCGGTGGCATTGAATTATGACAAAGAAAAATTTTTACTGCATATTACTGATGATGGAATTGGTTTTGATATGCATGCAAAAACAGGCATAGGCTTAAAGAGCATGCAAAACAGGGCTGCATTGATCGGCGGTGAATTTTCAATCCAGTCATCAGCCGCTAATGGTACTTCAATTATTATTACGCTTTTAAAAGGAGCAGGAGCCACAAACGGATTAACCAATTAACTTATTACCTAATTAACTGCAAATGGCAAACATAGTTTTAACAGACGATCACAGTTTACTCCGCAGCGGGCTGGCTTCTTTGGTAAAGGACCTGGGGCATACCGTTTTGTTTGAAGCGGATAACGGAAAAGATTTTATCACAAAACTGAATGCAAAGCAGTTGCCTGATATTATATTGCTTGACATCAACATGCCCGAAATGGATGGTTATGAAACGGCACAATGGCTTAAAACAAACCACCCCGATATAAAAGTGCTGGCGCTGAGTATGTACGACAATGAAACTTCCATCATCCGTATGCTCAAGTGCGGAGCCCGTGGTTATATTTTAAAAGACAGCGAACCGGCCGAACTCAAAGCTGCCATTCATGCACTGATGGACAAAGGTTTTTATTACAGCGACCTGGTAAGCGGCAAGCTGATGCATGCCATCAATAAAATGGATGATGGAAGCGGCGACCTGAAAAGCCTGGTACCACTGAATGACAGGGAAACCGATTTTTTAAAATATACCTGCACCGAACTTACGTACAAGGAAATTGCCGACAAGATGTTTGTAAGCCCACGTACCATTGATGGCTACCGGGATGCGCTGTTTGAAAAGCTGCACGTGAAAACAAGGGTGGGACTGGTGATGTATGCGATAAAGAACGGAGTAGTGAATATTTAATCAGCTTTGTGATTCCTTTGTGTTCTTTGTGGTAAAAACTAACCACAAAGAACACGAAGTTTTTACACGAAGGACGCAAAGAGATACTGTCAGTAATTATTTTACTGTATAAACTTTCTCTCCATTAATAAAAGTTGCCAGCACTTTTGTTTTTAAGATATCTGTTGTGGGGCAACTCATCAGGTCGGTATCTAAAATGATGAAGTCGGCAAATTTTCCTTTTTCCAAACTTCCTTTTTGTTTTTCTTCAAAAGCGGCTTTGGCTGCCCAGGTGGTCATCCCTCTTATTGTTTGTTCCCTTGTCAACGCATTCTCCATTTGATATCCGCCAGCCGGAAAACCTTTTGCATCCTGCCTTACCACCGCAGCAAAAAATGTTTTGAACGTACTGATGTCTTCCACCGGGAAATCGGTACCTAATGGCATCCAGCCGTTTTCTTTTAATAGTTGCTGATAGGCATAAGCCCCTTTTACCCGTTCATTACCTAAGCGGTCATTGGCCCAGTACATATCGGAAGTGCCATGCGTGGGTTGCACCGAAGGAATGATACTATACAAACCAAATAATTTAAAATCATTTTCATTTACCACCTGTGCATGTTCAATGCGCCAGCGTAAATCATTGTTACCTTTCAAATATTTGGCATAAATATTCAGCATGGTTCTGTTGCCACTATCGCCAATAGCATGGGTACACATTTGCCATCCTTTTTGTGAAATCCAGTTGGCTACCGAATCAAAATGCGAAGGATTGCTTAATAAGAAACCAGAATGACCGGGATTGTCACTGTAAGGCTCCAGTAAACAAGCACCTCTGGAACCTAAGGCCCCATCGCCATATACTTTAAAGCTTCTTACATTCAGCCGGTCAGTTTTGATAATTCCATTTTTACTGGCATAATCATAATTTGTTTTTTCATCACTCAGCATTACATATAAACGCATCTTCAGATCATTGCTGGCTTGCAATTCTCTAATCATATCTACCGAGACATAACTTAACCCGCAATCATCAATGGTTGTCAATCCAACTGTAAAACAATTTTTTTCTGCAGCCAGTAACGCTTTTTTAAATTGTTCTTCAGTAGGGGACGGAATTTTTGAGGAAACCAAATCAACAGCATTGTCAATTAATATTCCGGTAAGAGTGCCTTCCATTTCTTCTATTTCGCCACCGGTTAATGTATCTCCGGCGTTTATATGGGCAAGGTCTAATGCTTTTTGATTAGCAACAGCGGCGTGGCCATCTACCCTTGTTATCAGTATTGGTCTGTCAGGAAATAATTCAGTTAGTTTCTCATTC
>JANNDO010000007.1:0-5584 GCA_031387825.1 Chitinophagaceae bacterium
TGCGGCAATGGTATTGGCTGCCAGTAAACTTTCGCCACAGGCTGTAGTGGAGGATATTGTGCTGCGGCCTTTGTTGGGCGACCTTTAACAGTATTTTATCACCGTTTATACAGCTCGTTCAAAACGCAAACGCGGGCTGAAGTATTTTTGTGTTGTGATGATGAAAATTTTTTTACAAAAAATAATATTCCTTCTTTTATCATTAGCCGCGGGGCCATCAATGGCGCAGGTAAAGTTTACGGCTACCATTTCTCCTGCCCAGATAAGCAAAGATGAATATGCCCAGTTGAAATTATCGGTTGAAAATGCTAATGATGTACAAAATATCATTCCACCGCAGTTGAATGATTTTATAGTTGTAAGCGGACCTAACCAGGAAAGCGGTATGACCAGCATCAACGGAGATGTAAAAAAATACATCGCCATTAATTTTATCATCAGGCCCAAAGGCCCCGGCCGTTTCACCATCCCGTCCACCACCGCCCTTGCTGACGGGGTAACTTACCGTAGTAACCCCGTTGTTTTGAAAGTGAGTAATACGCTATCCGGCAATAATTCGGGTGGTAGCAGGGTTATGTCTCCCTATAACCTGCTTGACCCCTTTGCCCCGGCTGTACCGGAAACATTATACAACGACAATATTTTAAGGCCCGGAGAGAATGCGATCGATAAAATAAAGAAGAACATTTTTGTAAGAGTAGAGACCGACAGAACCACCTGCTACGTTGGTGAACCGGTAATTGCCAGTTATAAATTATATACAAGGCTGAAGAGTGAAAGCAGCATGACGAAAAACCCATCTTTTAACGGGTTCTCTGTCATCGACCTTGGGCAACAGGATCAATTAAGTTATAAAAGAGAGAAACTGAACGGGAGAGAGTATAATGTTTACACCATACGGAAAGTGCAGTTGTACCCTTTACAGCCGGGCAACCTTGTACTGGAAGCAGCGGAGATAGAAAATACTGTTCATTTTATCAAGGCCGAATATGCCAACCGGCAGCAGGATCTGCTTGGTGATATGTTCAGGGATTTTGCGGATGCAGCCATTCCGCAGGAAGGGATGGAAGATCACAGCCTGGCCATACAAAGCAAGCCGGTGAGTATATTGGTAAAGCCCTTACCTGATATTAATAAACCGGTTGATTTTAAAGGTGCTGTTGGCCATTTTACTTTGGATGCTGCGCTTAAAAAAAATAATTTCACCACCGATGATGCAGGAAACTTTACGCTTATGATCAGTGGCGAAGGCAACCTGCAATTAGTAACAGCACCCGAAATAAGCTGGCCTGCAGGCATTGATGGTTTTGAACCCAGGATAACAGAAGATCTTTATAAAACAACCGTGCCGGTAAGCGGAAGAAAGATCATTGATTTTCCATTTACCGTTTCAACACCGGGCAATTACAAATTACCCGCTATTAAGTTTAGTTTTTTTGACACCAAAGAAGGTCGCTATAAAACAGTTGAAACCAAACCCATTGATCTTATTGTAACAAAGGGCACGGGTAAACCAAAACCGGTTGATACCGCAAGAATCAATGTCTCAAAAGAATCCCTGATGAACAGGTTCTTTAGTAGCCGGCTCAGGGTGGTTAGCGTTGTAGCTGTACTTATTATTTTAGGATTGATATTCTGGCTTAAAGCAGATCGCAAAAAAGAAAAGAAACTGGAGGTTGCTTTAATTGCTGAGGAAGAAAAGCTTAAAGAGACGGAACAACAAGTGGAAGTCATTGTACCAATACCGGAAAATCCTTTAGCCCCTGCTGAAGAAAACCTTTATAGAAATGAAGGGACTGAATTTTATATTATGCTAAATCAGTCCTTAAAAAAATATTTATCGCAAAAATTGAACATTCCTACTCCGGAGCTGAACAGGAAAACAATCAGCGAACAAATGGATAAAAAGGGAATAAGCAATGAAACCAGCCTGCAATTGCAGCAACTGATGGATGATATAGAATGGCAGTTGTACACCCCGCTTGCCGGCAATACAAAAATGCAGGAGATGCTTGATCGGGCGAATGACCTGGTGCAGTTGCTGAATACCTATAAGACATAGTTCCACAAAGAGCCACTAAGATATTCACAAAGCTTCACAAAGAAAGTTCAAAATTTTTAATGTGCTTATATAGCTTAATGCACTCTCAGTGTTCTCTGTGACCTCTGAGTATCTTTGTGACATACCTGCCTCATCCTATAAAACAACGGGTAATATCTAAACATCAGTAAACTTATATCCCACACCCCTTACCGAATGAAAGAAAACGGGGTCCCGGCTATCCTCTTCAAAATACTTGCGGAAACTAAGGATGAAGTTATCAATGGTACGGGTGGTTGGATAAACATTATAGCCCCAAACCACCTGTAAGATCTTTTCTCTTGTCACTACTTCATTCTTGTTTTCAATCAGGAGTTTCAGCAGCATCAGTTCTTTTTTGGTAAGTGTTATCTTTTCGCCACTTTTTGTAAAACCTTCGGATGCTTTAAAGTCAATTTTATTTTTACCGAATGTATATATATCTGACAAAGGTTGTTTGGAACTAAGGCGTTCACTTTTTTTGATCAGGTTATTTACCCGTATCAATAATTCTTCCAGGTTGAAAGGTTTGGTTAGGTAGTCATCTGCCCCTTTTTTTAAACCAAGTACCCTGTCGGCGCTGCTGTTTTTTGCACTGAGTATGAGAATGGGAATATCGGGGTTACTCAGCCGTATAGTTTCACAAACAGTAATGCCATCTACTTCGGGAAGCATCACATCCAGGATTATCAGGTTAAAATGTTCTTTTTGTACAGCTTTCAATGCTTCGGCGCCATCATAAGCGCCGGTAATTTCATATCCTTCCAGTTCCAGGTTAAGTTTTAATGCTTCCTGCAGGTTCTCTTCATCTTCAACCAGTAATATAGAGGATCTTTTTTCTGTCATTTTTCAATTGCTGAATTTAATGTAACTGTAAAAATAGCGCCTGTGGGTATATTGTCTGTCACAGAAATGTTTGCATTATGCTGCTTCGCTATTTTTTTAGAGAGGTAAAGACCCAGCCCGGTTCCTTTTGCCGACTTTGTTGCAGAATTACCGATACGGTAAAATTTATTAAATATCTTCTCCTTCTCTTCTGCAGCAATTCCTTTCCCTTCATCTTTTACCTGTAAAATTACCTTACTGTTTTCCTCAGACAATGATACGGTGACCGGAAGGTCTTTCGTTGAATATTTTACAGCATTGTCTATAAGGTTATTCACCAGCATTTGTAATAATAACCTGTCGCCATCAATGAACAGGTCTTTTGTAATATCGGGTTTAATATTGTTTTGTGGATACCTGATAATAAAATCCTGCACACAATTAGCTGTCAGTTCGCTGATATTTGTTTCTTCTTTGGTGATGTGGTAACCACCGGCTTCTATCTGCGAGGAGAGCAGCATATTATTACATAAACTGTTAAGCCGGTTGGTTTCTTCTAAAGTGGTTTGTAACAGCCGTTGTTGCTGCTGCTCATCTAATTTTCTTTTTTGCAGTGTTTCTAAATTCAGTTTAGCCACCGATATAGGAGTTTTTAATTCATGGGTAAGGGCCATCATAAAATTCTGCTGCTCCTGGCTGTTTTTTAACTGGCGCCTGACTGCCCTGAAAACAAGTACAGCACCTGCTGCGATCAACAGGAAAAAAGTGACACCTTCACCAACATATTGCGCTGTTTTTCTTTTTTCCAGTACTTGTATATCATTTACTGATGCCTGGTAATTACTTTCTGTTTTATTCAGCTGCTGTATCTCATACTGCGCCATTTGATGATTCTGCCTGTTGAGGGCAATGAACCACCAGACCAGGGCCGCAAGAATATAGGCCAGCAGGAACCAGTAAAGAATAAATATGGAGCAGAGTTTTTTTGATTTGTCGGGCATAATAAAGTTCAGCAAAGGTATGCCGTACAAGTGAGTGACACAACAATGTTGGGATAGAAACCAACTGCCTGTTATAAAAAATTTTCGCCCCCGTCTGGTCTCCGACCAACGGGGAAACATAAGCCAGCGCCTTATTTTCTGTAAAATGTACAAGTCATAAAACTGGCAAAAACATTACCTGTGCCGTTGGTCGGAGACCAGACGGCGGCAGTCACGGGTGTGGAGGTGGGCTTGCGAAAGAACGTGGAAACATTTGTAGCGGAAAAATATTAGCCGTTGTTTTGTTTTTTCAAAACAGTAGCAGATCTTTCAAGATTCCCATTGGGAAGAAATGAGGTGAGGAGCTTTTTAATATTCTCAAATTTCCATTCTTCCATATTAGTGTGTGCTATAAAAGTTAAAGGGAGTTGAAATAAATTCAAGGGTATTTTATAGTGGGTTTCCGGTTTATCCAAAAATTATGATTGAGAACTAATTCCTCTTATCCAACCCCCAACTCAACTTGTTACGTAACGTTTGTAAAAAATTATTTTCATTCAGGCGGATAAGGTTAATACAAAATTTTTCTTTTCGTACAGCTAACTGGATCTCTTTGCTAACAACTTCTCTGCGGCTGTCTAAGGAACACAGGAAGCCATCCGTTCTTCCTTCCACTTCAAAAGAAATAATATTATTGTCGGGTACAACAATGGGGCGGATATTTAAATTATGCGGAGATACCGGTGTGATAACAAAACTTCCGCTATCGGGAAAAACAACCGGGCCATTACAACTTAAAGAATAACCTGTGGAACCGGTAGGCGTGGCAACTATCAATCCATCGGCCCAATAGGTATTTAAAAATTCACCATTGAGATAGGTGTGAATTTTTATCATGGGAGAAGAATCTTTTTTATGCAGGGTAAATTCATTTAGGGCATAATGTACATCGTCAAAAAGCGGGATGTCTGCATCTAAATGTATCAGCGTTCTTTTGTCAAGTAAATAGGTTCTGTTAACAAGGGCCTGTACGGCAATGTGCAGGTCTTCGCGGCCGATATTTGCCAGGAACCCAAGCCTGCCATAATTGATGCCCAGCACAGGTATGCCGCTGTCTCTTACAAAGGTGACCGTATCTAAAAGGGTACCATCTCCACCAAGGCTCATTATGCAATCTATGCTGTCGTCCAGATCGCTGGAAGAATTAAAAGTGGAATACTTTGATTTGATATCTATGGCAGAATAAAACTGGTTGAAAAAATCCTGGAAAAATACCGGCTCCACTTTTTGGGCATACAGTTCCTCCATAAATGATTCCATGTCTTTATGCTGATCATTTTCTATTCCGCGGCTGTAAATGGCGATTTTCATATAGAGGCCCCCTCCAACCTCCCCTGCGGGGAGGCTTTTGAGATTACTAGGTTTTATAGTTTAGAATGAATTGCAAGAACTGGTTTAAAAATTTTGAGACTTTTGGATTCAAAATATAAACATGCTTTATCTGAACAATCCCATTAATCCATCAAATCTTTTCAAATCCCCGTCACAAACCACTCTGCGCCTGTAAAAATAGCCCGTTTTTCCTTAACTGGTTAAAGCTGTATTCTATCCGCAGGTTCACATCATAAATGGAAAAGATATCAATGCCAAAGCCGCCTGAATAAAGCAGTTTGTTGTTGAGGCTGGTTTGCCAGGCTGG
>JANNDO010000010.1:0-18145 GCA_031387825.1 Chitinophagaceae bacterium
TTGGCCATACCGAAATTCCTCAATTGCCTTGTTTTTGTATTGTTACCCTTTTGTTGACCGATGATCATGACTGTATGGTCACCCAATTGTGCAAATCCACCGACCATTGCCTTGTCGTCTTTAATATTTCTGTCACCATGCAACTCAACCAAGTTGGTGCACATCAATTCAATGTATTTTAAAGTATATGGCCTATCGGGGTGGCGGCTTAACTGTACTCTTTGCCATGGAGTTAGATTTTCAGTTAAGCTCTTTTTTGTCTCAAGAATCCTTGATTCGAGTGCAGCAATGGAGGCACTCATATCTGTTTTAGATTTTTCCTGAGTAATTTTTAACTGGTCAATCTGATCATACAGTTCTTTAATAGGCTTTTCAAAATCAAGAAATTGCCTGTTTTTAAGTTTGGGCATGTCGTTTTTTTACAGTTGTTTTAAGTAAGATTCCGTAAGTTGGTTTGTAAAAATAGGCGATAGATCTTTTTTATAAAAGTTTTGTTTTAAAAAAATAAATATACCTATCTTTGCCGTCCCGAAAAATGAAAAGTAATTGATAATCAATTTCTAAGTAATTAAAGGTAAAGGATCGGTAGTTCAGTTGGTTAGAATGCTGCCCTGTCACGGCAGAGGTCGCGGGTTCGAGTCCCGTCCGGTCCGCAAAAAATCAAAAATTGGCCTGATCTGTTAGAATCAGTCTTTACCAAAACTAATTGCCCTGTTTCTCTTAGGAGTTACAGGGTTTTATTTTAACATAACAGAAACAATTCAGTTACGAATATTGCAGCATAATTCAGCGTGGTTTAAAATTAATATCCGGGAAGCATGAAGACACGAACATTTAAAAATACTTATCTTTCTTTTTCCTCACTATTCATTTTTATTCTTCATATTCCTTTTGTATTTGCAAAAAGCAAACCGGTGCAAGATATAATGCCGGCATCCGGCGAAATTAAGATTTGTGTAACAGCCGACTCTTTACTAACTGCTGAAAAACCAAAAATAAACAGCACAGCATCTTCCCTCTATGATAGTATGCATCTGAAACGCATAGGATTATCTCAACAGGTATTTGACTATGCTATGAAGGGATTCAATTATCTTGTACAGACCGGAAGACTTCCTAATGATAAAATAATCTCAATAGTTGATTTCAGTCTGCCCTCATCAAAAAAGAGATTATTTGTAATTGACCTGTGTACGCATAAAGTAGTGTTCTGTACATATGTTGCACATGGCATTAATTCAGGTATAGAATCCGCTAATACCTTTTCAAATAAACCGGAAAGCAATAAAAGCAGTTTGGGATTTTATGAAACGCTCAACACGTACATGGGAAGTAATGGTTATTCATTAAAGCTGGAAGGTTTGGAAAGAGGGATAAATGATAATGCCAACCGCAGGGATATTGTAATACATGGCGCTGAGTATGTTAATGAAATATTGATAAGTTCGCAGGGGTATATTGGCCGCAGTTGGGGATGTCCGGCGGTGCCTGAAAAATTACACAAACCCATCATTAATAAAATAAAAAACGGCACCTGCTTATTTATATATGCCCCGGATAAAAATTACCTGAACCGTTCACCAATTCTTCATGCCGCTGCATAAATCAAATTACAGGATATCCTGCAAACACTGTCAATAAACACAAAGGATTTTTGTATTAAAATCCACTACTTCTCAATAACTTCACAAAAATTTGTTTTATGAGTTTACGTAAGCAATTGCAGGGAACCGGTGTGGCTATAATAACCCCTTTCAAATCAACAATGGAAGTTGATTTTGATGCATTGGAAAAATTAATAGATTTCATCATTAAAAACGGAATAGAATATATTATTACATTAGGCACTACAGGGGAAACACCCACACTGGATACAGAAGAAAAGTTTGATATCATAAATTTTACCTGCGAAAAAGTAAATGGCAGGGTGCCGGTTGTAGTTGGGGTTGGGGGTAACAATACCAAAGAAGTAATGGAGAATCTTCAAAGTTATCCTTTGGAAAAAGCAACAGCCGTATTAAGTGCAAGTCCTTATTACAATAAGCCATCACAGGAAGGGATCTTTCAGCATTATAAAAACCTGGCGAGTGCAAGTCCCAGGCCTGTTATATTATACAATGTGCCGGGCAGGACGGGAAGTAATATCACAGCTGAAACAACCCTGCGGCTGGCAAAAGAAGTGGAAAATATTGCCGGTATAAAAGAAGCCAGTGGCAACATGGTGCAATGCATGCATATTCTCAGGAACAGGCCCGAAGATTTTTTAACAGTGAGTGGCGATGATCATTTAACCCTTCCTTTAATTGCATGTGGTATGGATGGTGTTATAAGTGTGGCAGCCAATTGTTTTCCGAAAGATTTTTCAGATATGGTGAGGTATTGCTTAAAAGGAGACTTTGCATCAGCCAGGCCATTACATTATAAGTGCCTTGAAGGTAACGACCTGTTGTTTGCGGAAAATAATCCTGCAGGGGTAAAAGCATTTTTATATGAACTCGGTATTATTCAAAATGTGCTGAGGTTACCATTGGTTCCATTAAGCAGTACAATTCATCAGCAAGTTAAAGCCTATCTAAAAAAATAAGCTTGAAAAATAACAGGTTACTTTTTTTACTCAAAAAAAAGACCGGCACAGTATTATTGCTGTTGCTGATATTTTTTGTTTCATTGCAGGCAAATGCCCAGTTTACATTACGCATTGAACTTGTTTCTATTCCGGCTAACCATTTAGATGATTCAATTTATGTTGCCGGAAATTTTAACCGGTGGGATCCTGGAAAAGCAGGATATCATTTTCTGAAAATGGATGAAAAGAGGATAGTGGAGGTCAAAGACCTGGCGGCAGATGTTTATGAATTTAAATTTACCCGGGGCGACTGGAAAAGAGTTGAGGCTTCGGTTGATGGGAAAGATGTTGGAAATAAAATGGTAAAAATAAATGCTGATACCATCGTTCAATATGAAATAGCTGCGTGGAAAGATGATTTTGTCTCCGTTCCAAAAGAGCACACAGCCAGTAACCAGGTTCATGTAATGGATACGGCATTTTTTATTCCCCAGCTCAACAGAACTAGGCGTATCTGGATTTATTTACCCGAAGATTATTCAAAAAGTAAAAAGCGTTATCCTGTTTTATATATGCATGACGGGCAGAATATTTTTGATACTTACACTTCGGGATTTGGAGAGTGGGAGGTGGATGAATGCCTTGATAGCTTAATTAAAAAAGGCAAACAAGCCAGCATAGTAGTTGGTATTGATAATAGCCCCCAGCGGTTTAATGAATACAATCCTTACGATTTTCAACAGTTTGGTAAAGGTGAGGGTGATAAATACATTGAGTTTTTGGCCCAGACTTTAAAACCATTTATTGACGATAAGTACCGCACCTTATCATCAAAAGAAAATACTATAATTGCCGGTAGTTCTATGGGAGGATTGATATCCTATTATGCTATGCTTAAATTGCCGGATGTATTTGGGAAAGGAGGGATCTTTTCGCCAGCTTTCTGGACAGCACCTGAAATTAAGTTGTTTACCGATTCGGTAGCGGGAAAAATGAGCAGTAAATTTTTCTTTTATATGGGAGGAATGGAAGGCGGCAATTATGTAAAAGATATGCAGGATATACAGGAAAAATTGGGGGAAAAGTCAGCATCCATGATCTATTCTGTGATTGATCCGGTAAGTGGCCACAATGAACAGGCATGGCGCAAATGGTTTGGTGAATTTTATACCTGGATAATGGCAGATGGTTTTAATTCTGTAGTAAAAGTAAAAGAGTAACTCAAATTATATAGCAACTTCCCTGTATCGCCAATTCGGTATTTTCAAAAACAGCAGTGGTTTCATTTAAAAACTCATCCAGGTTTTCGTACTTCGAGGAAAAATGACCTATCAATAATCTTTTAACGTTGGCTTTTTGTGCAATGGCCGCTGCCTGTATAGTAGTGCTGTGAAACCTTGCCGCAGCCCGTTCGTGTAAGTCCTGTAAATAAGTTGTTTCATGATAAAGCAGGTCAGCTCCTTTTACTTTTTCGCAAAGGGTTTCATCATAAATAGTATCTGCACAATAAGCATAAGATTTTGAAACCGGCCCGGGCATTGTTACTTCTTCGTTGGGTACAATAGTGCCTTTCTTGTTTGCATAATCAAAGCCCTGTTGAAGCTTTTCATAAAAGGCTGAAGGTATTTCGTATATTTTGGCCCTTTCGGCATTTACTCTCCTGAGGTTTCTTTTTTCCTGGAACAAAAATCCCCAGCAGTCGATCCGGTGCTTGACTTTAAAACATTTTACCAGTATTTTTTTTTCATCAACAATTATTCCCTCTTCTTTTATGGGGTGAAAGTGCAGTGTATAAGATAAATGAGTAGAGGCAAAATCAAGTTGCAGTTTAATAAGTTGCTCCAGTTCGGGTGGCGCATGTAAATGCAGGTCCTGCGTACGGTTGAGCAGACTCATGCTGGTAAGTAAACCGATGAGGCCAAAATAATGATCGCCGTGCAGGTGCGATATGAATATGTGATTTATTTTGCTGCGCTTGATCTTGTATCTGGAAAGCTGCATTTGGGTGCCTTCGCCGCAATCAATTAAAAAACTCTCCTCCATGGTTTGCAAAACCTGGGCAGTAGGGTTTCTGTCAAAGGCGGGAATGGCAGAATTGTTTCCAAGTATAGTTAATGCAAGCAAAATATTTGTTTAGTGTTTTGTACTTTCTGTTTATTGTGTAAAAGACTGTGTAAGATGTTGAAATGCTGCGTAACCCAAAACCACAAATTCAAAAATCAGCTCATTCGTCATTCAGTAATTCTCTTTCAATTTCTTCCATCTGCACAATGTCCCATGCTTCACTTTCAGAGGGAGTAACATTCATCACTTCTAAAAGTTCTTTTTTATCCAGCATTTGCTCTACCGCAGCCTGCAGGTTGCAGATAACAAAGGAAACATTCTTTTCATAAAATTGTTGTTGAATCCGGGCAATATTTTCTCCCATTAATTCATCAACAGACTTAACGGTATGCATATTAAAAACAATATGTGGTATGTCTTTTTGCAGGTAACCAAGCAACAATTGGCTAAGTTCTTCTGTCATATTAACAGACAAATGTGATTCCAGCGGCTTAATAACAGAAAATCTTTCTTTGGTATCTATTTTGACATTCATATCTCTAGATGAAATTTATGGTCAGCTGTTCTTTGTAAAGTAAAGGAAATTTTGTTATTGTTCATTTAGAAAATCGGGGTCATTGAAAAAAATAAGAATTATGTTTTGGCGTTTGAAACTTATAAAAAGCCTGGTTTTAACTTTTTAACATATTAACATTTCCTACTTGCAGCAAACTATATCTTTGAAATAATCGTTATTATTGTACAAGCTAAATTCAATATAAAATGGATAATAATTTTTCAGCACAGGTAAAAGAAATAATCTCCTACAGCCGGGAGGAGGCATTAAGGTTGGGAAACGATTTTATTGGAACAGAGCATTTGGTATTGGGGTTGATAAGGGACGGGGAAAATACAGCTGTTAAAATATTAAAATCACTCAATATTGACCTTTTCGAGCTTCGGAAAGAGATTGAAATAGCCGTTAAGGACAAAACGGGCAAAAACATAGCTAACATTAATTCACTTCCATTAACCAAGCAGGCCGAGAAAGTAATCCGCATTACTGTGCTGGAAGCCAAAGCCCAAAAAAGTGCTTTGGTGGAGAGTGAACACCTCATGCTTTCAATTTTAAAGAATAAAGAAAATATTGCCACACAAATACTAAATCAGTTTGATGTGGATTATGATGTATTTAAAAACGAACTTGGATTTGTGACCAGTAATCCACCCGCTGCTGAATTCAGCGATGAAGGCGATGATGATTTTGATGAAGAAAGAAAACAATACGGCCAGCAAAAATCGCAACGTGCCGGTACGGCTAATCAGCCCAAAACAAAAACACCCGTACTTGATAATTTTGGAAGAGATATAACAAGGCTGGCAGAAAATGGATCACTGGACCCTATTGTTGGCAGAGAAACGGAAATTGAAAGGGTATCACAGATACTATCACGCCGTAAAAAAAATAATCCCATTTTAATTGGAGAGCCGGGGGTGGGCAAAACTGCCATAGTAGAAGGTTTGGCATTACGCATAGTACAACGCAAAGTATCCCGTGTTTTGTTTGATAAAAGGGTAGTTAGTCTTGATCTGGCTGCATTGGTGGCAGGTACCAAATATCGTGGACAGTTTGAAGAAAGAATGAAAGCCATTATGAACGAGTTGGAAAAGAACAGGGATGTAATTTTATTTATTGATGAGATACATACTATAGTTGGTGCAGGTGGTGCAAGTGGTTCGCTGGATGCGTCTAATATTTTTAAACCTGCATTGGCAAGAGGAGAACTGCAATGTATTGGCGCATCTACCCTGGATGAATACCGTATGCACATTGAAAAAGATGGAGCCTTAGACCGGCGTTTTCAAAAAGTGATTGTAGAGCAGCCTTCGGTTGAAGAAACGATTGAAATACTAAACAATATTAAAAGTAAGTATGAGGATTACCACAATGTAACCTATAGTGTGGAAGCTATTGAAGCCTGTGTAAAATTAAGTGACCGGTATATGACGGATCGCTTATTACCCGATAAAGCTATTGATGTACTGGATGAAGTAGGTGCAAGAAAGCACATTAAAAATATTAATGTGCCACAGGAGATCATTGAACTTGAAAAGAAGATTGAAGATATTAAACTTGAAAAGAATAAAGTTGTAAAAAGCCAGCGGTTTGAAGAGGCGGCCTCATTACGTGATACTGAAAAAAGATTGCAGGAAGAATTGGAAAATGCAAAAAATGCCTGGGAAGAAGAAAGCAAACACAAACGCTTTCCTATTGAAGAAGAGGATATAGCTGAAGTAGTTTGCATGATGACGGGTATTCCTGTAAAACGTATGGTACAGGCCGAAACAGAGAAGTTGCGCCGTATGGCAAACGATCTGCAGGGAGCTGTGGTTGGGCAACAGGATGCTATTTCAAAAGTTGTTAAAGCCATTCAGCGTAACAGGGTAGGGTTGAAAGACCCTAAAAAACCAATAGGGACATTTATTTTTCTTGGGCCCACCGGTGTTGGTAAAACAGAGTTGGCAAGGGCCTTAGCCAGGCATATGTTTGATAGCGATGACTCCCTGATTCGGATTGACATGAGTGAATACATGGAAAAATTCACAGTAAGTCGTTTAATCGGTGCCCCTCCGGGATATGTTGGATATGAAGAAGGTGGCCAGTTGACTGAAAAAGTACGTCGCAAACCTTATTGTGTTATTCTGTTGGATGAAATAGAAAAAGCACATCCGGACATTTATAATATATTATTACAGGTATTAGATGATGGCCAATTAACTGATGGCATGGGCCGCAAAGTTGATTTTAAAAACACACTGATCATCATGACATCTAATATTGGGGCACGCCAGTTAAAGGATTTTGGCGATGGAGTAGGTTTTGCTACTGCTAACCGGATGGAAAATGCTGATGAAAATAATAAGGCTGTAATTGAAAAAGCACTCAAGCGTACTTTTAGCCCTGAGTTTTTAAACAGAATTGATGATGTAGTCGTTTTCAATTCATTGAGTAAAGAAAATATTTTTGAGATCATTGATATTTTGATGCAGGGAGTAATGAAACGGTTGACAAATCTTGGTTTTTCAATGGAGCTGACTCCGGAGGCGAAAAATTTTATTGCAGAGAAGGGCCATGATCCTCAGTTTGGGGCCAGGCCGCTTCACCGTGCTATTCAAAAATACCTGGAAGATCCGTTGGCGGAAGAAATTCTGAATATGAATATTAAAAACGGCGATATCATGGTAGCCGGGTTAGATGAATCTGCAGAAAAAATAAAATTCACTTTAAAAACGGAAGAAAAAAAGAAAGAAAAGAAATCTGAAGTTTAAGTGATCAATTTAATAGGACCAGATAAAATGCCATCCGTGAACAACCGATGGCATTTTTAGTTTAAATTCATTTTGAATTGGCATTTTTTTGAATCATTTTTGCTGTATCATGAATCGTAAAATAATTGTAACAATTGACGGTTGGTCATCCTGTGGAAAGAGTACGCTTGCAAAACAACTGGCAAAGGAACTGGGATATGTTTATATAGACAGTGGTGCAATGTACAGGGCCATAACATTATATTTTTTACGGAATCATATTGATTGGACAGATGTAAATGAAGTAAATAATGCATTAAAAAATATAATTCTTGAATTCCAGTACAATGAAGTATCCCAGCAATCAGAGATCATATTGAATGGAGAGAATGTTGAGTATGTAATACGTGACCTCGTTATTGCAGAAAAAGTAAGTGATGTAGCTGCCATTAAAGCTGTAAGAACTTTTGCTGTAGCTCAACAGCAAAAATTAGGTAAGAAAAAGGGTATAGTAATGGATGGAAGAGATATAGGAACAACCGTATTCCCAGGTGCTGAATTGAAAATATTCATGACAGCTGATACCGCAGTAAGAGTGGAACGACGCTTTAAAGAATTATATGCCAAGAATCCAAACATTAGTATTGAAGAAGTTAAAAATAATCTTGAAATGCGTGACTATATAGATTCTAACAGGGAAATAAGCCCTTTACGCAAGGCAGATGATGCCATTGAGATAGATAATACTAATATTACTATGAAAGAACAGTTAACAATCGCATTCGATCTGGCTAAAAAGAAATTTTTTGAGTAAAATACTTGACTTTTTAAAAAAAGTATGTAATTTTACGGTCTATTACCTCTATTCAGAAACCATTTATCTTATCAAAAGTCAACGCGGTATTTAATTGATCTGTATTATACAGTAATTACGTATAACACGTAATTCAGTATATCATATTAAGTATTTTAAATTCTCTCCAATCCCTCTGATTTTCTTTCCGAAATCCCCCAACGAAGTATTGTATTTGTCCAATCCTTTTAAAAGCTCAACAACTTACCTGTTGAATGAGTTAATATTTTGTAACCACATTAAAATTAAATAAGATGAAACAGACCTCTACCCTAAAAGTATTGGTACCTTTCAAAACGTGCCTGGTACTTTTTCTAACCACTTTTTCATTGATGTTTTCATTAACATCCAGTGCCCATCGGGTTGTAGCTTATACTCCACCTTGTATTTTAGCTGGGCAAACAGCCGTAATTCATGTAACAGTAGATTTTGCTGATGCCAATTCCTGGTATCATTGGCAATACAGGGTTAATACACCCGGTTCTGCACCAGGACCATGGATCTTCCTGAATGGAAATGCAGCCGGAACAGCGGTAAATAATACAATTTGCGGTTCTGTATTTTCAGTAACAAATGCCAACAGGAAATCAGGTATTGCTGATTATGTGTATGATCTAACTATTGCAAATGCTTCCACGGCATTAAATAATATTGAGTTAAGAGTATTAATGGGACAAAATGCCGACCCACAAATAGTAACTTCTCCGGTTTGGGGCGGTGACGATCAGAATTTATTTGAAGTAAAGTCTGTTCGTATAATGGTAAAACCAGCTACTGACAATTGCTACACAAACTGCTCGGGAAATATATTGGTGTTAAACCCGCCATCTTCCGGAAGTACGCCACTTGCTGAATATTTTGGTGGTTTTGAATCGGGGAGCAGCAATTTTGGCGGAACCAATGCAAATGGCAGTTCGGTAACAGCCCAAACAGATTATTCTTTGTGGACCTCCGGAACACCTGCAAACAGAAGTTACCGGGTAGTAAATAATCCCGATACTATTGTAGCAAGCTACACTGCTTTTGCACCACACTCTGGTAGCCAGATGCTGGTAATCAATAAATCGAATAATGCAACCAGTCGTTTTTGGTACAAAACATTTGTGGCTCCTTCTACGCCATCCCAGCAATATTATAGCGGCCAGTTTACGTTGAAAGTATGGGCCAGTAAAATAGATGCAGGAGCTGCTCCAAATTTTGCACTGGTATTAAAGGGTACTAATATTGCCAATGTGGTTACTACACTTTCTACAGTTGCAGTAACAATGACCACGACTGCAGGACAACCCGGAAACTCAGCAGGCGATTGGGTTCAATACAGTCTTAGCTATGTGATTGCACCAAACACGTATAAAAAACTGGAAATAAGTATCCGTGGAAACAGTGCCACCTCAAGTAATTTTGCAATAGATGATATTTGTGTGTTGGTTCCCGCTACCGGTTTATTACCAATAAAACTAAATGATTTTAAAGGGACTTATGCAAATGGCATTTCTCACTTAACCTGGAATACAAAACAGGAAAGTAACAGCAACTATTTTGAAATTGAGCGTAGTGCTGATGCTGTTAATTTCAGCACAATTGGAAAAGTTTATGCAGCGGGTTTTAGCAGTAAGCAACTTTCATATTATTTTAATGATATTAAAGTTAATGCTGGTACAAATTATTACAGGTTAAAAATGATGGATAAAGACGGTCAATATGAATTAAGTAATACCATAATACTGAATGTGGCTATTAAAGGGTTATTAGTAACAGGTATATATCCAAACCCGTTCTTAGAAAAAATTAATATCATTATTTCAAGCGAAAACATTTCCCAGGCAAATATCCGCTTGTTTGATAATGCCGGAAAAATACTGGTAAAACAAACGGCTGCAGTTCATAAAGGTGTTACTGCTATCAGTGTAAATGACCTGGGTACTTTAGCCAAAGGATTCTACATATTGGAAATTCAAACAGCCGAAACGATATACACACAAAAATTGATAAAATAATTAAAAATACCAGATAACCAAGCACGAACAAAATGCCCCCTCCATTTAGTGAGGGGGCTTTTGCATAATAAATATCTATAATGGCCAGGCCCAAATATCTCAGTAAGAGGTTAATAAAGTAAAATAAGCTTCAATTTTCAGGTATTCAGTAAATAAATAGTCACTTAAAAAATGGTATTGGCAGAAACATAAAATACTGAAAGATAATGCAGAAAAAAAAATGGAAATGCTTGCATAAATAAATAACAATACCTACATTTACATCTCCTCCAATGAGAACCCTGTATAAAAGTCAGGTTTGTTTTTTTCATTTTAATATCCCGCTGAAGAATTTTAATTTCCAATCAATATCAGATTAGAGCATAATTATGCTAACATGTTAAGAATAATATATCCTTAAGAAGGCTTCTGAATCCATCCCCATAAAAAATCTGTTGCCAATAATTATTTGATCACAACAATCATATAATTTCCAATTCCACTGAAGACTCCCCGATTGTCGTTTTTGACAAAGCTTATTTCTAAAAACCTCAACAAGATGAAAAGTATTTCTACTCCACAAGCAGCCATATCTATGCGACAAAATTTGATCGTACTTACGATTATTCTCTTTTGTTGTATAAGTAAATCATCCAATGCATATGTAGAACAGGAGTTCAATATAAAATATACCTGCTTTAATCCAGGTAAAATGCAGGCAATGGGTACTTTACCTGTTGTTTTAACTCCCCTTAAGGGATATTATGCTAAGGGAGTATCTCATTTATACTGGAAAAGTTTGCAGGAAAGCAACAGCAGCCATTTTGAAATTGAGCGTAGTAATGATGGAATTAACTTTGTGATGGTTGGCAAGGTAGCCGCTCAAAGTATTAGTGACAAAGAAGTTAATTACAGTTTTGATGACTTCAAATCAAATGCAGGTTTAAATTATTACAGGCTTAAATTGTTGGATAAGGATGGAAAATTTCAGTACAGTAATATTGAATTATTAAATGTGAATATTGAAGGAATTAATGTTACTACAATTTATCCTGCGCCATTCGATGATAAGGTAAATGTTGTTATTTCAAGTGAAACAACAGTGCAGGGTAGTATTAATTTATTTGACAATACCGGTAAATTATTAATCAGTCAGCAATCTGGCTTAAATAAAGGAGTTACAAATCTAACTATTAACAATTTGGATCAGTTGGCAAAAGGAATATATATTCTTAAGGTACAGGCAGGTGAGGTTGTGGTGGTAAAAAAGATAATTAAATAATTTAAGAAATAGATAACCAAGCACAAACGAAGATGCCCCCCGCCCTGAACGGGGGCTCTTTTATTTAAAGATGCTCAGGAGAATCTGTGCATTAATTCTTTGCTGGTTGTGGCAGTTGGAAAGAAGGAGACAAGTTTATTTATTACTTCCTCCACCATTGCATCGGGGCAACTTGCGCCGCTTGTAATTAAGATCTTAAGGTTTTCATTTCCAGGCAAAAAATTCCCAGTTATTATTTCCTTTTTGATATGTAAATTATAATGAAGTATTTCTTTTTCGGAAATAATTTTTTCCTGTGAATTAATAAAATAAGTTGGCAGTTTTTCCTCACATAATTCTACCAAATGAGAAGTGTTACTGCTATTGTATCCGCCAACCACAATGGCCAGGTCTGCCCTGGTCTCCAGTAAACCATACACAGCAGACTGGTTATCATTGGTTGCATAACATAAAGTATCCCTCGTATCGGCAAACCGTTCTTCTATTGTGATCTCATTCAAATTGTATCTATCCAGCATTACCTGTTTTAAGAAATCAGAAATGGCCTGCGTATCACTGGCCAGCATAGTAGTTTGATTTACAACACCAATTCGCTCCAGGTCTGTTGCAGCATTGAAACCGGCTGAGAATTTTCCGGCAAACTCTTTTTCAAAACCAGCAGTATCTTTTTCACCATTAATATATTTGCCCAGTTCAATAGTATCAGCCATATCCTTTACTATTATTGTTGGCGTATTTGCAGAAGCATGTGAAAAAGTAGCTCTTGTTTCTTCATGCGTTGGTTTACCATGTACAATAACAGTGTAATTATTTTTTGCGATCTGTTCACTCCGGTTCCATACTTTTTCTACAAAAGGGCAGGTTGTATTATATTTATGTGTTTGAATGCCTATCTCTTCCAGTTTTTTTTCAATAGCCAGTGTTGTACCAAAGGCAGGAATGATTACAACATCCTCTTTGGTCAATGACTCAAACGGGATAACCTGTTTGCCATGCGTATCCTGTAAAAATTGTACACCCTTTTCTATTAAGTTGGCATTTACCTGGGGGTTGTGTATCATTTCACTCAATAAAAAAATCCGCTTACCGGGATTTTCTTCAATGGTTCTGAAAGCAATTTCAATTGCATTTTCAACACCGTAACAAAATCCAAAATGACGGGCCAGGAATATTTGCAAGGGGCCAAAATCCAGCAGGGTCGGACTAAAATCTTTTTTCATCTTATCCTGTTGCCTGCGTTTATTTTTTATTGCTGCAATCAGAGGGCTGCGATAAATAATGGGGACATTAAATTGTTTCATTGTAAAATATAACTGTTGCAAAGGTACATTGTTGAGATTGAAAATAACATTCCACAGTTTTCATAAGCAGGTGTTACATTTGAATTGTAAAGATTATCATGGCAAAACAAAAAAATATGACTGACAGATCATTTAAACGGGCAGACTGGCTGGCTACTACTAATATTTATGAAGTTAATATCAGGCAATATACCCTTAAAGGAACGTTTAATGCTTTTGTAAAGGAGCTACCCAGGCTAAAAGATATGGGTGTTGAAGTACTTTGGTTTATGCCTGTTCATCCAATTGGTAAAATTAACCGTAAAGGTAAATTGGGGAGTTATTATTCGATAATGGATTATAAGGCTATTAATCCTGAATTTGGAATACCGGATGATTTTAAAAGCCTGGTTAACCAGGCCCATAACCTGGGAATGAAAGTTATTATGGATTGGGTAGCAAACCATGCGGCATGGGATAACGTATGGACAATTGATCACCCGGAGTATTTTGAAAGAGACAGCAATGGTAATTTTAAACCACCTTACGATTGGACGGATGTTATTCAGATCGATCATTCAAATGAAGCACAGCAGGAGGCAATGATTGATGCCATGAAATTTTGGGTTGCTGATTTTGATATTGATGGTTTCCGGGCAGACCTTGCACATCTTACACCACTCAATTTCTGGAAAAAAGCAAGAACTGCGATCGAACCATTAAAACCCGGTTTATTCTGGTTGGCAGAAACAGAGGAAATTAATTATCACGAAGTATTTGACGCTTCGTTTACATGGGAATGGATGCACAGTACGGAAGATTATTATAAAAAAGAGACTGGTTTGAGTAGTCTTTATAGTGTGTTACATAAGTATGAAACCAATTTTCCGATAGAAGCATATAGAATGTATTTTACCAGTAATCATGATGAAAATACCTGGAATGGCACAGAGTATGAAAAATATGGGGATATGGCTAAGGCTTTGGCTGTGTTCAGTTTTACATGGAATGGGATACCAATGATATACAGCGGGCAGGAAATGCCTAATTTAAAACGACTGCAGTTTTTTGAAAAAGACGCTATTGACTGGAAGGGTAAATATGAATTACATGATTTTTATAAAACATTGTTAGCACTAAGAAAAAGAAATCCCGCCCTTCGTACAGCTGATCAGGGTGTTATAACGCGATTTATCATTAACAGCGATAATAAAAGTATACTGGCATATTCCCGGAAAAATAAAAATGATGAAGTGCTTGTATTACTTAATTTGAGTAAGGAAAAAACGGGCTTTGCCATTAAAGATCAGCTTATCGAAGGTTCATTTATAAATGTATTTAGTAAAACAAAAAACTATCTTACTGCTGATACAATTATTGAAATGGGGCCCTGGGAATTTTTAGTATATGAAAAAATATAAATGGTAATAGAAAAGGGCAGCAATTTTGCCACCCTTTTCTATTAACAAAGCTTAGCATTATTCTTCACTTAATGAAATAGGGTACTCATACACACCATCATAACCCGGATAAAATCCACTAATGGTAATACGCTTATTGGTACCAACGGCAGCTTTCATTTCTTCAACACTCTTCACATCCTTATCATTCACTTTTAAAATAATAAAACCATCTTTCATTCTTGTCTGGTCGTTTAAAGCCCCTTCGTTTATTTTCTTTACAATTACACCACCAGGTACTCCGTATTCCCTTGCTTTCTTTGTATCCAGTGTTATCAGGTCTGCACCAAGGCTTTCTAAAATGGCATCGGCTTTTACAATTTCATAATTGCCCGCTTTGTTTTTAAGGGTTACCACTACAGTGTTTTCTTTACCATTACGAAGGTAGGTTACAGGCAATTTATCACCGGGTTTGTATCGGCTTATTAAACCCTGCATTTCAGCTCCACTGGTAATTTCTATACCGTTAATTTTTTTAAGTATGTCTCCTTTGCGGATGCCTGCAGCATAAGCACCACCCTCTGTAGGAACATCAGATGCATAAATTCCTTCTACTCCTTCAGGAACGCCGGCTTTTTTCTTGTCTTCTTCAGACAGGTCACTTGCGTTTACAAAGCTTACGCCTAAAAAGCCACGTTGAACACTACCAAATTTGATAAGGTCATCAATTACCTTTTTTACAATATTTACCGGAATTGCATAAGAGTAACCTGAATAGTAACCTGTAGGTGAAGCAATGGCAGAGTTAACACCAATCAGCTTACCATCGGTATTGATAAGTGCACCGCCACTATTACCCATATTTACAGCGGCATCAGTTTGTATGAAAGATTCAACTCCTGTCCTTGGGTCACCATTTTTATCTTTATTTAAACCAAGTGTTCTTGCTTTAGCACTTACGATACCTGCAGTTACTGTTGTTTCCAGATTTAAAGGATAACCGATGGCCAATACCCATTGTCCAATCTTTACATCATCTGAATTGCCATACAATAAAAATGGCAACCCTGCAGCCTCAACTTTAATTACCGATAGATCATAAGAAGGGTCAGTGCCAATCACTTTTGCCTTATATGATTTTTTGTTGCTTAAAGTAACTGTTATTTCATCCGCATTCTCCACCACGTGGTTATTGGTAACAATATAACCATCGTCGCTGATGATAACTCCTGAACCACTGGCACGCTGTTCAGGAATAATGTTGCGTCCCCTGCCACCAAATAACTGGTTGAACATATCATCGTCAAAAAGATCGCTGAAGGGATTATTGGGTTGCTGCTTACGGGGTAAATTATTATTTACCTGTTTGGCATTTGTTTTTGTTTTGATGTGAACCACAGCAGGAGTAGCTGCTTCAGCCGGAATAGTAAAATCGGTCACCCCGTTTGGCGTTGTATTGCCATCTGTTAAACCAGCATATTTATAATTGGCAGGAATTACACCAGCCTGTTGCCCGGCATAAGTGGTATCTTTTTTAAAGAAAGTTCCGTAACCCCAGATAACAGCAAGGGTAGTAACTGCACTAAGGGCAACTGTGAAAAAAATTTGTTTCCATTTCATTTTTCGTAAGGTTTTATTTAGTTCAACAATTTTAAAACTTTAAAATCTCTGACCTGTCCATCAATTCCTGTGCCTGCCTGTACAAAATAACGAAGCAATGACAAAATGAGATTTACCAACTGACATCTTTAACAATTAATTAGGAAGAGCTTCGTAGATGATTTATTTCAGAATGGTTCTAAAAAAAATCACTAATATTTTTCTTCATCATCTCCGTTTTACCACTCTCTTCTAGGAGAGGGGTGGGATGAGGCTATAAAGTTAACAAAAATTGCATAGTATCAACAGCATCTGCGTAATCAAGCAGCCCCGGCCTTTGAGCCTGCCCAAATGGAACTTTTGTATGGCCGGCAATACATTGAATATCTTCATTACGGGCAAGCATTTCATTTACTTCACCCGGGTCAGTATAATAACTATAATTTACCAGGCTTATTGCTGAAAAAATGTCATTATTCTGTATCAATAAGGTACTGCTATTGGTCATGTAGTAGATATTATTCAGCAACGCAATGGAAAGCTGGTAATCATAATTGTTTTTGTATTTATGATGATCTGCAAAATATTTATATTTATTAAATGCTCCCAGGAGCGGAACAAAATCGTAACCTTCCGGAACAAATAACCTGGTAACATTCCGGCAACCTAATCCAAAGTACTGGTGTATGTCATCCGATAAATTATTCAATTCTTCTATTGTCTCTTTTCCGGTTAAAATTGCAACTGCAGTGCGGTTACGGCGAATGATGTTGGGGTATTTAGAAAAATATTGTTCAAAATACCTGGCGGAATTATTACTACCTGTGGCAATATAAGCATCACAGCCTTTAAGCATTTCTGCAAATAATATATTCCTTTGCACCCCGGGTTCCCATTCTATTAATTTTTCAACCAGGTGCTTAAGCAGTATATCATCTTTTGAGGATAACTTAATGGTTTGCTTATGGCCACTGATAAAAACACATAAAAAATCATGAAATCCAACCAGTGGTATATTCCCTGCCATCACTATGCCTATATTTTTACCGCCTACATTATCATCCAGGTGATAATGGGCAGCCCATTGAAGCAGTTTTTCTGCTGGTAAAAATTCAGCACAGATATTTTTTACGGCCAGGTCAATAAATTCCGGAATAAACCAGCCATTATGGACAGCAGTTTTTGCTTTGGTATTTTGCCACTCTTCCCCGTCTTCAATTAAATATTTTTGTAAGTGTTGTAATAATTCAATTCGTTTTTGTAAATTCATATTGTTATTATTAAATTGCACTTTCCTTCCTTAGGGAGGTTTAAAAATCAAAATTACGATAGATGGCTATAAAGATCACAGAAGAATGTATAAACTGCGGTGCATGTGAACCGGAGTGCCCCAATAATGCTATTTACGAAGGTGGTGTTGAGTGGGCTGTTTCTGATGGAACAACGGTTAAAGGAACCTTTACATTGATGGATGGAACACAGGTTGATGCCGATCAGCGTAACCCACCTGTTGCCATGGATATTTATTATATTACACCCAATAAATGTACGGAGTGCCAGGGATTTCATGAAGAGCCGCAATGCGCTGCCGTTTGCCCGGTAGATTGCTGTGTGCCCGATGACATGTACCAGGAAACAGTTGATGAATTACTGGCAAAGAAAGAAAAAATGCATTTAGCGTAAATCGTGAAACGTGAGTGGTGAATCGTGAATGTAAAGCTCACTACCCACGCCTGACGACTCACCACTCACGTCTGACGATTCACGATTTTTTAATCCGCCGTTGGCGGATATTACAGGCAGGTGATATTTCCTCGCCATGTTGCAGGAAATATCA
>JANNDO010000017.1:0-76842 GCA_031387825.1 Chitinophagaceae bacterium
GCTCAATAAAGTACCGGTTACAGTTGGCACGTTACGTAAACTCAAATACAGGTTATCATTGTATTCAGGAATAACAAACAAGGTTTTCTTTCCTGCAATATTTAAACTCTTTAAAATGCCTGTGAAGGTTGATGTTTTTGGAGCATCCATATTCACATCTTCCAATACCACGATGGCATTTTCTTTTGCTTTGTAAGCCAGGGCACCCATCTTAGCCAGATCTTTAACCTTGCGGTTTAATTTAATATCGTACTTGTGTGGTTTTGGTCCAAAAATAGTACCACCACCTTTATACAAAGGGTTACGCAGGTTGCCTTTACGGGCTCCACCGGTTCCTTTTTGCTTGTGTAATTTTTTAGAAGAACCTTTAACTTCTGCACGGGTTTTTACCTTGTGCGACCCCTGACGTTGTGCGCCCTGGTATTGCTTTACAGCCAGATAAATAACGTGGTCGTTAGGCTCAATACCGAATATTTCATCAGGTAATTCAACCGATCTGCCGGTTTGCTTGCCTTCTATATTTAAAACATCTACTTGCATTGTACTTATTTTTATTGGCCAGTGGCCGGTTGCTTATTTTTGAATTAAAACAATTGAACCGTTATGGCCCGGAACTGAACCGCTAACTAATATGTAATTTTTTTCTGCGAAAATTTTAACCACTTTCAGGCCTTTCATAGTCACCCTGTCCTGGCCCATACGGCCGCCCATGCGCATACCTTTAAATACACGGCTGGCATCAGATGAGTTACCGATAGAACCCGGAGCCCTTGACCTGTCGTGCTGACCATGCGACTGACCACCAACACCCTTAAAGCCATGGCGTTTTACAACACCCTGAAATCCCTTACCCTTGGTGGTACCAACTACTTCAACATCATCGCCTTCGGCAAATATGTCAACAGTAAATGTTTCACCAACATTCTTATCTATTTCGCTATCGCGGATTTCCTGAACGAACTTTTTAGGAGAGGTTTGCGCTTTGGCAAAGTGGCCAATTTCGGCCTTTACGGAGTGCTTTTCTTTTTTATCACCAAATGCTATCTGGAGAGCATTGTATCCGTCTGTTTCAACGGTTTTCTTTTGTGTAACCATGCATGGGCCGGCTTCAATAATAGTAACAGCAGTTTGCTTGCCACTTGCATCGAAGATACTCGTCATGCCGATTTTCTTACCAATAATACTTTTCATTGTATCTTGTTTATATCCAGCGCTCCTGTTCGGCTTCGACAAGCTCAGCCTGACACCGGAGTTAGATGTTCAATATTTTTTTTCTTTTAAGAACTTACCTTCTGCTATCCTGAGCGAAGTCGAAGGACTCGTACCCAGGAAGTTCATTAGGCTTTGATCTCAACATCAACACCACTAGGTAAGTCTAACTTACTTAAAGCATCTACCGTACGGCTGCTGCTGGTGTAAATGTCTAATAAACGCTTATGCGTACACAGTTGAAACTGCTCACGGGCTTTTTTATTAACGTGAGGAGAACGCAACACGGTAAAAATTTTCTTGTGCGTAGGTAAAGGGATTGGTCCTGTTACCACTGCGCCCGTACTACGTACAGTTTTTACAATCTTTTCTGCTGATTTATCAACCAGGTTATGGTCGTAAGACTGCAATTTTATTCTGATTCTCTGTGACATATAAAAAGAACTTTTAAATTACCGTTTTTTAATTTGGAGTGCAAAGGTAGGGGTTGGATACTAAACAGCAAAAGATTGCTGAAAGTTTTTTTTAATAATCAGCTGTTCCTTTGCCTGGTAGGTAAAAGTGAAAGAAAAAATCAGTCTATAAAGAAACTGCTAGTTTTTTTTAATTATGCTGCCACCGCTGCTCTCCGCCTTATTTACAGTAGCCCCACCCATATAACTGACTGTTCCGCCACTACTGGCCTGGGCATTCAGGCTTACACTGGCATAAACATTTGCCGCCGCCCCACTGCTCACCTGAACCTTGGTTGCCTCACTTAAAAGGTTAAATGATCTTATATCTGCCCCACTGGATGCCTGTACATTATAGGTCCGGGTTTTACCGGATATATTAATAGTTGCGCCACTGCTGGCATCGGCTTCTACTTCCGGGGCATCTACATCAGCATTAATATCTCCTGAACTTGAGGCATTGAAATGCAATCTTTCATTGGATTTAAGTACATCCTGCACATCCACCCTGGCCGAGGCAGAAGCATTTACCTTCAGCAGGGATGGGGTTATGATATATATTTTCATGTGAACATCGCTGTAATTGTGCAGGTCTTTGGTTCTGATCTTCAGTGTATTTCCTGAAACTATGGTTTCTATATAAGGCATAATATTGTCATCTGCCTCTACCTTCAATTCGGTAGAAGTTCCTATTTTAACTTCTACATCAAAATCACCACCAACAGAAATACCGGTAAAACCCCCAACTGAACGGTTCTCAGTAGCTATATTCCCGCTTCCGGATGTATTACTGCAGGATGCAAGGGTATAGGAAGCAATGAGAAAGAAAAGAATTTGTTTCATGGCATAAAATTTTTGTAAATATAATAATTCCGCAAAACTGCAGCATTACCCCCATAATAAAATCACCCCTTAATTATTTACCTTCGCAACTCTTATGACAGAAAAAATACTTATTCTGGATTTTGGCTCTCAATACACCCAGCTAATTGCCCGTACAGTAAGGGAGGCAAATGTTTTTTGTGAGATCATTCCCTACAATAAAAAAATAGTTTACGAACCCGGATTGAAAGGCATTATACTTGGTGGCTCACCTTTTTCTGTAAATGAAGAAAATTCGCCTATGGTGGATGTAAAAGCGATGACAGAAAAAGTTCCTGTACTTGGGATTTGCTATGGTGCCCAGTTGACAGCAAAAATATTTGGTGGGCGTGTAGATAAAAGTGAAAAACGGGAATATGGCCGTGCTTTATTTGAAATTAAAAAAGAAGATATCTTATTAAAAGATGTCAGTCCTTCATCACAGGTATGGATGAGCCATGCAGATACGATTATAAAACTTCCCGATGATTTTGAATTGCTGGGCACTACAGAAAGTATTCCGGTAGCGGCTTTTAAAAGAAACAGCAATGGAGCATGTGCATTGTATGGTTTACAATTTCATCCCGAAGTTTATCATTCTGTTGAAGGAAAGAACATCATTAAAAATTTCCTGGTAAATATTTGTAAGTGTTCACAAGACTGGACTGCGGCGCACTTTATCACTGATACTGTTGAAGCACTGAAGAAACTGATCGGCAATAAAAAAGTGATCATGGGGTTAAGTGGTGGGGTTGACAGTACCGTTGCCGCTACATTAATTCATAAAGCGATTGGTGAAAACCTGTATGGCATTTTTGTAGATAACGGCGTGTTGCGTAAAAACGAATTTGAAGATGTGTTGAATATCTATAATAAACTTGGCCTGCATGTAATAGGTGTCGACGCCAAAAAACATTTTTATAAAAAGCTGGAGGGTAAAACAGACCCCGAAGAAAAACGCAAAGCAATAGGTGGCGGTTTTATTGAGATATTTGATGAACAAGCCCATAAAATTGAAGGTGTTGAAATGCTTGGGCAGGGAACTATTTACCCGGATGTTATTGAATCACTTTCCGTGCATGGCCCATCTCAAACCATTAAATCGCACCACAATGTTGGTGGCTTGCCCGATACCATGAAACTGTCATTGGTAGAGCCCCTTCGTTCATTATTCAAAGATGAGGTAAGGCGTGTTGGATTAGAATTAGGCATACCAAAGGAAATGCTGTTCAGGCATCCCTTTCCGGGGCCGGGATTAGGCATAAGAATTTTAGGAGAAGTTACAGAAGAAAAGGTACGGTTATTGCAAGAAGCCGATGCTATATATATTAATGGATTGAAAAAGCATAATTTATATACAGAGATCTGGCAGGCAGGTACTATTTTGTTACCGGTAAAAAGTGTTGGCGTGATGGGTGATGAAAGGACTTATGAATTTACGGTTGTACTAAGAGCAGTAACATCGGTTGATGGCATGACTGCAGACTGGGCTCATTTGCCCTATGAATTTTTAGCCGACATAAGTAATGAAATAATAAATAATGTACGTGGTATTAACAGGGTGGTATATGATATCAGCAGCAAACCACCTGCAACTATTGAGTGGGAATAAGGAATGGAATTTGGAGTGATGGACTTAATTTCAAGGTTAGAATTCATATTATGAACAAGAAATTTTTTGCCGGGGCATTGATCTTATTGGTATCATTTTTTGCGTTTAACGCAAATGCACAAAATGATACTGTAACAAAAACACCTGCTTATAAAATAGGAATTTTTGCACCCCTGTATCTTGATTCTGTTTTCAATAACAATACTTTCAGGTACAGGCAGGGCATTCCCAGGTTTATTGCCCCCGCAGTTGACTTTGTGCAAGGTGCCGTAATTGCTTTAGACAGTTTGCAAACAGGCAATGATAAGATCAATGCAAGTATTTATGATACTAAATCCTATACACAACCGGTATCTTATCTTATACAAAATAAAAAATTAGACAGCCTTCAGTTAATTATTGGCAGCGTTAAAGATGCAGAGTATCTGCAATTGGCTGAATTTGCCCTGCAAAAAAATATCCCTTTCATATCCGTCACCTATCCCAATGATGCCGGCATTACCGCCAACCCTTTTTTAGTAATTATGAATCCTACACTTAAATCGCATTGTGATGCTATTTACAGTTATATTCTGCAAAATCATGGCACCGACAAAATTTATCTATGCCGCCAAAAAGGAGTACAGGAAGATATGGTTGCTTCTTATTTTAAACAGATAAATGAACAGGAGGGTAAACCTTTACTGAATATTCAAACACTGAATTTTGAAAATAATTTAACCGCAGTTTCGCTTAAAGCTAAATTAGACAGCAATAGCAACAGCATTATTATTGGCGCAAGCCTGGATGAAACTTTTGCAGGAAATATTGCCAGTGCATGTTATAGCCTGCATACTGCTTATCCCATTACCCTTATTGGAATGCCTACCTGGGATGGTTTTACATCACTAAATAAAAAAATTGAGTTTACTGAATTCCCTATTTATTATACAACTCCTTATTTTAATGATAAAGGAGATGAGTTCAGCAAAACGCTTACTGCTGCTTATCAGAAAAAGTATAAAGGGAAACCAACAGATATGGCATTTAAAGGGTTTGAATCCGTTTATTTATTTACCAGGCTGCTGGCTTTGTATCCCGGTAATTTTATGAATCATATCAATGATAAAAACTTAAAAGTATTTTGTGAGTATAATTTCCGCCCGGTGATGCTGAAAAAAGGAAGTATAATGCCTGACTATTTTGAGAATAAACATGTGTACTTTATTAAGAAGACAAATGGCATTGTTTCCAAAGCATGGTAATTTTTTCCGCACGCATTTTTTCTCTTAACAAAAAAAAAGTCCCGCCACCTGGCAGGACTGAATATTTTTTAACTAAAAAAATTAATAGACAAGATTTTTTCGCTGCAAGGTATAAAGCAATATAAACAGGCCGGCAATACAAACGCCAACTATCATTCCCATCCCGCTAAGTGTAAACATTCCTATAAATAAGGCCTGAATTAAAAAAGGTAGAATTTCTCCTATTACGTACAATAAATAACCCTGCTTTTTAAGCTTGCGCATTTGTAATGCTCCATAAAAACAAAGTCCAACAGCAACAAGAGATAATAAAAATATCGGGATCCTGTTTTCATAGCTCTTGGTAATCATCTCCACCAAATGCTCCGGGTCGCCCATCATTGACTTAGCCCAGGAGGGCATACTGTCCGAATTCATTTGCTCAATCATTTTATCCATTCCTTCATAAGATTTTTGCGCACTAAAGAAACCCCATCCAGAGCCCAGCAATTGCAGGACACATCCTATAAAACTTAAGATAGTAAGCACATTCAATCCTGAAGACAATTTTGGCTTATTGTTCTGATCGTAATTTAAAGTGTCGGCTGTGTTTTCCTGGTTCATAATATTTTTTTTGTACAATATAATGCGTTTGTCTTTTATTTCAAAGATAACTGCATATAAGTTTTTATTTTTTTCTTACTTTTTTCAGCTTTAGATAATCGAGGTAATACACAATTTTAACGGTTATTTCATTGCTGTGTGGATTGTTAATTACCTTACCCAGTGTTTTAAAATACTTCATATTGGTATAAGGATCGATCGTTACATTACTGCTTAACGCATTTTTCCAGGCAATGGTAAGCCTGCTGCCCAATAAAAAATCCCAGGTATAAAACATATCAACATTAAAAGTGTTGAAGTTTACATTCTGATTTGGTATGAAGGCTATCTCATTCCAATAACCATCACTCTTTAAATTATAGAAATTGGTATTCTGCAGTAAAGACCAGTAATGGCGCATACGGATATTCACATTCATCCTTGAATTAAAATTATACTGGCCACTTAATACAGCTGTGTTTCTTTTTACATTACGCCGTGCAATTACCGGCGAACCGTTTGGATTTGTAATAAATGCCCAGCCCCAGTTTCCCCTGTCCTGCTCAATATTCATACTGCCACTGATCTGTAATTTATTATTGAACCGGTATCGCAGTCCAACAGTTGTTGTCCAGTAAGGGTCATCAGGCAAAGGTGATTCGGCGCCACCGAGTGACCAGTTGAAATATAATTTTTTCCTGCTGTCAGAACTTCCGCTTGTACTCAGAAAATAGTAAGGTGTTCTTCTGAGAAAGTACCCGGTGTAAACATTGGTATGCACAAAATAATCCTTGTTCCAGGTGGGACTGCTTTGAAATGCAAAAGAAAGGTCCCAGAAATTTTTAAATAAAAAAAATGCATTTGCATTTACCTGGAAGCTTGTCCACTCAAATGGTTTATACAAATAAGCGTTTGTAAAATTTATCTTAAAAGAATGGTTAAGAAAATTTACGGTTGGCCTGATCATGTTATAACTTATACTTCCATTATACTCAAATGAATTGTTGTTTTGTATATAGCCTAAATCATTAGGGTCATACTTATCGCTTTCCACACTTACTCCTGCCCTGTATTGAATTACGCCGCTTACTTTACCGAAACTGGTAACAGTTGTAAGGCCGTTTTTATTTCCCAGTTTGCCCCAAATGCTGCTGTACTTACCGGTAAATAAAAAACTGTGTTTATTTTTTTTATCAAATAATGAGAGATCAATGCTGCTTACATTAGCATTCCTGCTATTGCCTTTCCGCAAAACATTTGTATTGGTAAAACTTACCGAAGACCGGTTTCTTAATGCCTGATCAAATACAATGATATTGTAGTTAGTAAGCGGTTCGGTTAATATGCTTGAATCTTTTCCGGTATTCAGGTTTTCTATTTTTGCATACATGGGGGCAGATACTGCATTGAATATTCCAATACCCAGGTTTTCATTTGTACGGCCCGAAAATTTTGTAGCGTTGTACAACCGGGTTATACCAGGATTTTTGACGATCTTATAATTCGGATCATTGCCATAAGTTTTTAATACTGCATCCGACTGTCCTGGTGCAGCCCCAATTCTACGGGAATAAAACAACCCTGCTTTATTAAATAATTCTGTTCCCTCTGTAAAGAAAGGACGGTAGTCATCAAACTTTACCTGGAAGGGAGAAAGGTTTAGAAAAACATTATCGCTCTGTACCTGGGCAAAATCCGGGATCAGGGTCAGGTCTAAAGTAAAGCCGGAGTTAAGCCCATATTTAACATCCATACCGCCACTTTTCAAAAACTCCGTTACATCACCTTTCAAGGTTGGTGATACCCTGAAACCACCGGATAAATAAGGCAGGAATGACAACCTCAGTGGTGGAGTAATATCTTTTAACCCATCCCAGTCCCCCCATTGGTTAACATCACCATTTATATTGGGGTTAACCGGGTTCCAGATACTGTTTTCATTTTCTTTACGGATAAAGCGTGCAAAATTCAATCCCCATTTTTGTTCTGCAGCTTTTGAAAAACGTATAGCACTAAAAGGTATTCTTAATTCCGCAACCCAGCCGTCGTGTTTGATACTTGTCTTGCTTTCCCATACTGCATCCCAGGTTTGGTCAAACACAGCACCGCCATTCGATTCTTTAGCATCCCCTTGTACACCGGCAGCTGTTACACGAAACACAAATGCATTCTGCCGGTCATGGTAAGTGTCAAAACCAACCACAAAATAATCTACATCCTGCCTGTCAATAATATCTCTTGCTGTAATTTGCTTACGGATATTCTCAGGCTTATCGTACATATAAGCACCTACATAAATGGCCGTATTATCGTAGGTAATTTTTACATCTGTTTTATGTGTAGATGACTTACCAAAAACTGGGCTTGAAGTTATAAAATTGCCGGTTGGCACAATACTTTGCCAGGCTGCATCATCCAGGTTACCATCAACCTTTATGGATTGATCCGTTTTTATTGCCTGCATACTCCTTACCTGTGCGTTGGCAACAGGGGATAAAAGGTACAGAAAAACAGGGAGTATATAACGCAAACGTGTTGGTGTTGATTTATCCTTCAAAGATAATTTAATATTATATACCCATGCAAAATCAACCTACAATTAGTTATAGCAGATAAGTAAGATATTTTTACATCATCCGGCGTTGCATTTCTTTTTTTATTAATCCTAACTCCCTGCCGGTTTGCCCTGAGACAGAGCTATTCTCCTGTGCACGGCGCATTAAATAAGGAATCACATCTTTAATTGGGCCAAAGGGTAAATATTTACTGACTGAGCAGCCCGATTTTGCAAGGTTAAAAGTAATATTATCACTCATACCATAAAGCTGCGAAAAGTGAACATGCGGATGGTTATGTGGCAATCCTTTCTGATCGAGTAGCTGGGTTGTATAAATATTGCTGTATTCATTATGCGAAGCAACAATGACAGCAATCATATCCAGGTGTGCAATACAAAATTCAACGGCTGTGTTATAATCTTTATCACAGGTTTCTTTATCAGGTTGAATGGGAGATGGGTAATTCATTTCCGAAGCCCTGTTTCTTTCTTTTTCCATATAAGCACCCCTAACCAGTTTTGCTCCCAAAATAAAATTTCTTTCAGTAGCAGCAGTACAACAATCTTTTAAAAATTGTAGCCGGTCATGCCTGTACAATTGCAGGGTATTATAGATCACGGCCTTTTTTTTATTAAATATATCCATCATCAAAATAGTCAAGGCATCTACCGGATCCTGTATCCAGGTCTCCTCGGCATCAATTAAAATACCGATATTTTTTTTATCACCTGCTTCACATAATTGCTGTGTACGCAACCTTACCCTGTGCCATTCTTCTTTTTCATCTGTTGTTAACGATTCAACCGAACTAAGGTATCTTTTCATTAAAGTACCTGTTCCTTTTAGCATGGCTTCGTGAAGTTTTTCCAATAATGAAAACCTTGCAAAACCAGTTACTTTAATGCTCATAAAAGGAATATTGGGTTGCGTGGCTGCGTAATCAATCACTTTCCTGAACTCATCCCTGGCATGATCGAAATTTGCTTCCCCTTCTTTACCTTCTACTCCATAATCTAAAATAACCTGTACATTATATTTTTCTAACTTATCTGCAACTTTTGCCGTTTCTTCCAATGTTTCTCCGCCAACAAATTGCTGAAAGATCGTTTTACGGATTATTGTTTTTGTGAAAGGTATATGCCATTTAATAGCCAGGGGCGTAATTTTTAAGCCGGTTTTTACTAACCAGTCCTTACCCATTACACTAAAAAGAAAGTTGGCTTTTTTTAATTCCTTATTGGATTTTGCAGCAAATGCATACTCGGTATTTTCAAAAGAAATTTTTCTTTGTTCATTCATAAATAGCAATTCAGTCACCGAAATTCGAAAATCAAAGACGAACTGCCAAATAAATCGAAAATCCGGTTATCGCCGGGTTCCTATCTTTGCAAAAAAAATCATGGAGAAAAAAGCAAGTGAATCATTGGTGATGATGACAGAACTGGTATTACCAAACGATACCAATAATTTTGGAAACCTCATGGGCGGAAGATTAATGTATTGGATGGACATTGCTGCTGCATTAGCAGCCATGAAACATTGTGGAGCACCTGTGGTTACGGCTTCCGTTGATAATATCTCTTTTGAAAATCCCATCAAAATCGGCAACGTGGTACACATTGAAGCTATGGTAACCCGTGCTTTTAACAGCAGTATGGAAATTCATTTAAATGTTTGGGGTGAAGATGCCATACAACAGTACAAATACAAAAGCAATGAAGCGTATTATACTTTTGTAGCCCTGGACCCTACCGGTAAACCACGCCCGGTAAATCAGCTGATTGCAGAAACTACAGAAGAAAAAAAATTATTTGACGGGGCATTAAGAAGAAGGCAACTGCGGCTGGTATTAGGTGGAAAAATGAAAGCGCAGGATGCAGATGAATTGAAAGCGCTGTTCGTAAAAGATTAATCAGGAGGTTTAAATTTTTTACTTTGTTCAATAGCATCCATAATGTTTTCAAGTATTTTTTCCGTTGAATCTTCAAAATCAATTTGCATAGGTTCTTTAAAAGTTACTGTCAGTTTTGTTCCTTTTTTTATCAGCTTCAAACCTTTCTTGTCAAATGCTTTGTTGAAACCGTCAACAACTACGGGTATTACAGTTGGTTTATAATGTTTAATAATAAAAGCTGTGCCTTTGCGGCCGGGTGCAAACGGTGTTGTGGTACCTTGCGGAAAAGTAATTACCCAGTTTTTTTCCAATGCCCTTGAAATTTTACGGGTGTCGCTGGGGTCCAGTCCTTTCCTCACTTCTTTGGCATCATCAACCCAAACACGTTTTACCATTATGGAACCGGCCAGGGCAAACAATTTACTGAGCCAGTTCTTTTTCATTGTTTCTTCTGCCGATACAAACTGCACCCTGGTAAAGGGCCAAAGCAAATAATAGGGAACACCAAGTTTGTTTTTTTTACGCCAGCTAACTGCACAAAAAATATGTAAGAAGGTAATTACTTCGGCAAAATATGTTTGATGATTGCTTACAAACAGTACATTTTTTTTGGGAAGCTTATGCAAATTCTCCATCCCGCTGATCTGCAATTTATTTATTAAAGTAAGCCCTGGATAAGAGATTGCACCGATACTGGTATATACTAACCCTTTTACAAAACGGGATTCTTTAAAGCGGGCAAACCATTTGCTCATTTACGAATTTTAATTTTAAAAATCTTTGGTGCAATTTATATAATCCCGGTATCAATAATAAATCAATAAATAATTTATAAAATATAAATTTCAAAAATACAGGTGTAAAAATGAAGATTATATATTTGTGCCTATGGAACTGAACACAGTAATTTTTGACATGGATGGCCTGCTTATTGACTCGGAACCTTTGTGGAATGAAGCTGCTGATGAAGTGTTTAAAGATTACGGGGTGCGGTTAACTGCACAACAATATGCTGTTACAACAGGTTTACGTACCCGTGAATTTCTTGGTTTTTGGTTCAACCATTTTAAAATACCACATACCCATATTGCTGAAACAGAAATAAAGATTGTTGACAAAGTAATTGAACTCGTAAAACAAAAAGGGAAACCCCTGCCGGGAGTATCTCATATTTTTAATTTTTTTACAGAGAGGAGGTTTAATATTGGCCTGGCAACTTCTTCAGCCCCTGGTTTGATCAATGTGGTAACTAACCTTTTGGGAATTGATAACTATTTGCAGGCTGTTTCCTCGGCCGATGACCTGGCATTTGGAAAGCCACATCCGGAAGTATATTTGAATTGTGCTGAAAAACTATCTGTTTTACCGGGCCAGTGCATCTGTTTTGAGGACTCCTATAACGGGATGATTGCAGCAAAAGCAGCCAGGATGAAATGCGTTATAGTACCGGCACCAAAGGATAGTACTAAATTGATATGGGAGGCTGCCGATTTAAAGATTTCCACTTTACAAAATTTTAATGACCTGCTGTTGCATAGCCTTTGTAGCCCTGTGCCCAGGTGAAAATGAAGCACTGGTTATGATCTCTCCGGAAGCCTCTTAAACAGGGGCTCAATACCCCTCAAAAAAATTATAAATTTTACTTTCAAAAGAAACTTTTTTTCCTTTGTTTTCAAGCAGAAAAAAAATCAATAAAAATTTCATAATCTTAAGTTAAAAATATTATCTTTAGGTCTCTTACATAGTAAATACAAGCACTGACCAAAATCTTCAGCAATTGTATTATCTGTTTTTAACCAAACTAAATTTTTAATTATGCACAAAACAACTACCTTAAAAGACTTCAACGTCTTTCTGCTAAAGACGTGTCTCACAACCCTGATTCTGGGGTTTTCCTTTTCGGTTTCTTTTGCTCAAAAACAGTCGGCAACTTCGGCCAAACCTACTTCGGCTGAACAAAGAAAGCAGGCACAGGCTGCAAACAATGCCAATGCTTCAGCAGCTTTTAGTGATGCTGTAAAGACCGAAGAAGCATTAAAATCGACTCCTGCAAGTGTTGATGCCACAAGCACTGATAAAAGCAAAGCAGAAATCAAAGATGTAAAAAAGTATCCCAACACAGTTAAGCCTTCAACAACATCTGAAAGATCTGCTGCCGATATTACAAAAAAGCAGGCTGGTCAGAATGCAGCTGTGAAAGCTGAGCCTATTAAAAGAACTAAAGGCAATTAATGCTTTTTTAAACTGTCTATTTTTACCAAACTAAAATTGAGATATGAAACAAACAACTACATTAATTAAACTATGGCGGCTCTTTGGGAAAACGCTACCCTTATTTGTTCTTCTGGCGTTTTCACTCAGTACTGTTAAGGCCCAATTTGTAAATGGTAATTTGGGTACAGGTGCAACATCACTTAGCGGAGTTGCTGCACCCGCCGGAACACAATGGCACGAAATGCAGGGCGCCAATAATACGGAAGCCAACTCTTCGATCGCCTTTGATAATTCTCCCATATTGGGTAGTTCCAGGGTTGCAGACAATTTTACTGTACCTGCCGGAGTGCAATGGGGAATTAACAAAATGATTTTTTATGCGGTGGTATTACCTCCTCCCCCGGGCACTTCACCTATTACAGCTGTTAGGGTTGTAATACGTAATGCAAGCCCGGTTGGTGCTTCCACTGTGATTTATGGAGACCTGACCACTAACAGACTTAGTGCAACTTCTTTTTCAAATATTTATACAATAACCAGTTCAGTGGTAGGTGCAGCACCTGCTCCTAATCAAAATTTTGTTGTATGGAAAGTTGAGGCCAATGTTTCTGTTAACCTGGCTCCCGGTACTTACTGGGTAGAATGGCAAACTGTAGGTGGCGCAGGCCAACGTGTTTTTGCGTTGATGAGCCAACCGATTGGTGCAAGAACTTTACCCGGGTACAACGGTGTAAATACTTTTAATAATGGTCCATGGGTTAATACATTGGATGCAGGAAACCCTGCATCTCTTCCAGATGTACCTGTTGATTTTTGTTTTGGAGTAGATTATACCGCTTTACCTTGTACATCACCAACGGCTTCAGTTTTAAGCCAAATACTTGGTGCACCGGTTCCTACAAACCTTTACAATGAAACCTTCAATACTGTTGCTCCTTTGCCAGCAGGCTGGGCTTCACAAAACCTTAGTAACCCGGTTGGTTTAACTGGCTGGTTCCAGGGTAATGTAGGAGTATTCCCGGGTAACACAGCTCCGGGCTATATTGCTGCAAACTTCAATAATACTACAGGTAACAACATAATCAGTAACTGGTTGTTTGCACCCAATGTTACTTTAAAGAACGGAGATCAGTTCTCATTCTGGACACGAACGACGACGGGTACATTCCCAGACAGGTTACAGGTAAGGATGAGTACCAATGGAGCAAGTACTAATGCTGGTGCCACTAATACGAGTGTGGGAGACTTTACTACATTATTATTGGACATCAACCCTACTTATACAGCAACGGGCTATCCAACCGCCTGGACTAAATATACGCTTACCATGTCTGGTTTGCCAGTGGCGGGTATATCAGGACGTATCGCATTACGCTACTTTGTAGAAGGAGCCGGCCCAGCTGGTGCTAACTCTGATTACATCGGTATTGATGATGCTATCTATACAACATTTAATCCTGGACCTGTCACAACCTGTACCGGGTCTGTAGCTAACTTAAAAGTTGATATTACCGGTGGTAATTCTCCATATACAGTAGTTATCAACCGTACACCAGGTGGTCTTTTACCACCTATTACAGGTTATGTTAGTGGTACACCTATCCCTGTAACTCCTGGTGTAACTACAACATATAATTTAGTTTCAGTAACCGGTTGTGGTGTTGGAACAGGAAATAGTGGTACACCTACTATTACTGTTTTACCTGCAACAGTTCCCGGAATAATAATTACAGAAAACCCAACCGGGCCTCTATGTGCAGGCAGTCCTAAGTTATTGACGGTGACTTTGGCACCTTCATTCTCAACTTTTGCAAACCCTGCGCTTATTACAATTCCTTCAGTTGGTACGGGTACACCATATCCTTCTAATATTGCTGTTGCCGGAATGCCTGTTACAGGTGTTAATGTGCAAACTGTAAGATTGTTTGGTGTTAACCATACATGGGGAAATGATGTAGACATTTTATTACAATCGCCAACCGGCCAAAATGTTGTTATCATGTCGGACGTTGGAGGTATTGCGGGTATTCCAAATGCCACTTATACTTTCAGCGATGCTGCTCCGGCAATGAACACCGGTGGCGCTAATCTAACTGGTACTTATCATACAACTGATTTTGCAGATGGTAGTGGTGTAGACAACTACCCTGCTCCAGGCCCTGGCGCATTTTCACAGCCAGGCACGGCTTTATCACTGTTTGGTAACGTAGCTGATGTTAATGGAAACTGGAAATTATTTGTTGTTGATGACGTAGGTGGCGATCAGGGTTCAATTAACGGAGGCTGGGATATTTCCTTCTCTGTTCCGGGCGGACCTGCTACAGGATGGACCTTCTTATGGTCTCCAGCAGCAGGACTTAGCTCTACAACCAGTAACCCAACTGCGGCTTCACCGATGGTTACAACAACCTATACTGTACTAGGTACAGCACCTGGTGGTTGTATGACTACGGCAAACATACTGATAACGGTTAACCAGTTACCTGCGGTTACAAGTAACCCTGTTGACAGGGTTTCGTGCGTAGGGGCTACGGTAACGTTTACAGTAGGGGCAACCGGTTCAAATATTACATACCAATGGCAGGAAAGCACGGCAGGTGCTGGCGGCCCATGGAACAACATAATTAATGGTGGTATTTATGGCGGTGCTACAACACCTACACTTACACTTACCGGTGTAACAGCACTAATGACTAATAACCGTTATCGTTGTTTGATCAGTGGTATCTGTCCTCCTGCTGTTAATTCTAACAATGCATTATTAACCGTTAATGGTTTGCCGGTAATTCAAGTTACACCCACTGGCCCGGTTTGTGGTGGTGTTCCGGGTATCAACGGTACATTGATTGTAGCTGGCTCTTCAGCTCCTCCAATTCCAGGTACACTTACCGTTAGTTCAGGCCCGATCAGCATTGCTGTTCCGGATAATACTGCTAATGGTGTAAGCAGTAATTTAACTGTTGCGGGCGTACCAGCCAATGCTACAGTAACAGGTGTAAGGGTTACATTTAATATGCCTCACACTTATTGTGGTGATATGTTATTTAACCTGAGAGCGCCAAATAACACTATTCTTGCTTTAGATAAATATTTAGGTGGTACCGGTAACCAGGCCGGTCCTTATCCTAATACCGGGTTTGTAAATACCGTAATAAGCTCTGCGGGAGTTGCTGCTTTAAGCACTGCTGCCACTCAGCCAATTACCGGTACATGGAGACCTGATTTAATTAATGGAAACATAACCGGTGTTGTTGTTCAGAACCCTGCAGGTTTTGTATCTACTGCTAATGCATTCTCTGAACTATATTCTATTCCAAATGGTGTATGGACATTGGCAATGGCAGATGGAGGTCCTGCTGATCTGGGTACTTTAACATCATGGTCAATTACCATTGAGTATACAACTCCAGGTGGAGGTGGTAGCCCACTTACCTATACATGGTCACCTGCTGCAGGCCTTTACACAAATGCTATTGCAACTACTCCTTACATAGCCCTTGCTCAAACCGACAGGGTTTATGCTGCACCTTCAGTGAATACTGTGTATACTATAACAGGTACAGATGGTACTACAGGTTGTTCTAACACAGGAACTATCGGAGTAATTTACACACCACCTGCTCCAACCGTTGCTCCTCCATCAGTTGCAATGTGTTTGGGTGATGCTGCTGTTGCATTGTCAATCACTTCATCATTACAACCTGCAACTGCATCATTTACATCAGGTCCGATAGCAGTGGTTATCCCCGATGGCCCTGCTATACCACCGGTTCCTGCTTCATATCCTGCATCAGTTAGTACAATTCCTGTTGCACTTCCTGCTGGTGCTGCTATATTATCTATGAGTGTTAGACTAAATATTACTCATGCTTATGTAGGAGACGTGGTTGCTGTATTAAAAGCACCAAATGGCAAAGTGTTTAACCTGGATGCAATGCTTAACAGAACTAATAACCCCGGTGCTAACTTTGTTAATACCGTTATCAGTTCAACAGGAACTACCCTGCTTAGTGCAGGTACAGCTCCTTTCACAGCTACCTTTAGGCCTGATGCAGCGGGTGCTACTTTTACTGCATTTGGTTTCACATTCCCTGGTGGCCCTGCTGGATATATACCTGATGTAACCACCTTTAGTGGTTTATATTCTCAACCTTCAGGTAACTGGACATTAGCTTTGTATGATGCTGGTGCACCAGATGCCGGATTACTTACTAACTGGAGTTTGGACTTTACCTATGGTGTTCCTGCTTCAGGTATTTGGTCTCCTATAACCGGTTTATTTAATGATGCAGGTGCAACATCAAATTATGTTGCTGGTACATCACAAAATACCGTATATGCAAAACCATTAACAGTTGGAGTTAACCCTTACACGGTAACAGTTTCAAGTCTGGGATTTGATGTATTCCCAGCGTTCACAAACCCTGCAGTTATTACTATACCTTCAGTAGGTACAGGAACCCCTTACCCTTCTAATATCGCGGTTAGTGGTTTGCCTACAACAGGCGTTGGTGTTGAGAGCGTTGTTTTAAGAAGCATCAGTCATACATGGAGCGATGATATAGACGTTCTGCTACAATCGCCAACCGGCCAAAACGTAGTATTAATGTCTGATGTTGGTGGTGCCAATCCTATCAACAACGTAACCTATACATTTAGAGATGGCGCCGCGGCAATGGGTACAGGTGCAAATGCTACCGGTACTTACCGCCCAACCAATTTTGATGTAGCTGATAACTGGCCTGCACCAGGCCCTGGTGCTTTTGCACAGGCTACACCATCTTTGTCACTGTTTGGCAGCGCAGCTAACGTAAATGGTACGTGGAAACTGTTTGTGGTAGATGATGTTGGTGGCGACCAAGGTCAAATTGCAAATGGTTGGGGTATTACATTCAGACACCCTGGTCCAGGTTGCGTTTCTCCTGCAAGAACTGTAAATGTTACGGTAAATTCTCCTACACTTGTTGCAACACAACCGGTAAATACAGCTATCTGTACTGATAAAGTTGCTACTTTCTCTGTAGTTGCTGGTGGTACGGGTCCGTTCAGTTATCAATGGCAGGTAAGTTCCGATAATGGTAATACCTTCAGTAACATCGCTAATGGTGGTGTTTACAGCGGTGCTACCACGGCAACATTAACTATCACTGCACCTCCGGTGACAATGAATGGTTATGCTTTCCGTTGCACAATCACAGGTGCAGCCCCTTGTGCTCCTGCAACATCGTTCTTCAGGATACTTACAGTAAATCCTTTACCAACAATAGTGATTACTGCCAATCCTACTAAACTGTTACCTGGTATGAGAATACCTATTAGTTCTACAGTTACTCCTAATGCGGCCGCACCAAATGGTTATTCATGGCTCAGGGATGGAGTTGCTGTAACCAATTCAAGTACAGGTATTGTATCAGGTGTAGGTACTGGTTTATTAACTGTTGATGTTGATGGAATGGGTACTTACCAGTTAAGGGTTACAGATATTAACGGATGTACTAATGTTTCCAATAGCATTTCAATTACAGATTCTGTAAGTGGTAAGTGTTTCATCTATCCTAATCCAAGCCCTGGTAAGTTCCAGGTTAGATACCACAGTGTACTTAACAATGTGTTGCCAAGAGGAATATCAGTATTTGATGCGAAAGGCGACAGGGTGTTATCACAAAATTACACCGTTGGAAGACCTTACGACAGAATGGATGTTGATTTGAGGAAATTTGGAAAAGGTTTATACTGGGTTGAAATTGTGGATGTGAATGGTAACCGTATTACCATGTGTAGAGTGGTGGTTCAATAAAAATAACTAATACTTAGTTATACAGTCCTCCCACCTTTGGTGGGGGGACTTTTTTTTATTATTATTTGAATACTGGACCCTGCAGGATTCCAAATCACTTGAGCATCATAGAGTTGATAAGGATGACCTTTGATTTATCCATTCAAATTGGCAGGGTACTTTTGAAAATGCGACTGGCACTATAAATAGAGCAGTTTTTACCTTCAAAATCAACCATCTTTTATTACCTTTGCCTCCCCGTTAAAAAACCACGGGTTATATTATGTCATTCAATATTATTAAACAATTAAACGCAGATGCACAGGAAGGTTCTGCCGGGGATGCCGGAGAAACTGCTGCGACAACAAATGTGCCTGTAGAAACATCTCCTGTAGTTGAAATTGAAATTAAAGCGCCCGTTGCTGAAACTGTAGTAACAGCTCATGACGATTTTGACTGGAGTGTGGACAAACGTAACGTAACCAGTTATACTGCTGATGAAAAAGCAAAGTATGATACAGTTTACGATAACACGTTCAAACAAATTAATGATGGCGAGATGATCCAGGCAACTGTTGAATCATTGACCAAAACCGACGCTGTTGTTAACATCGGCTTTAAAAGCGATGGCCTGATCTCTTTAAATGAATTCAGGGACATTCCCGGCGGCGTAAAAGTTGGCGATGTAATTGAAGTGATGGTTGTAGAGAAAGAAGACAGGGAAGGCAATTTACATTTGAGCCGTAAAAATGCCCGTACCACAAGGGCATGGGAAAGAATTGTTGAAGTTCATAAAACAGGTGAAATTGTTACCGGTCTTGTTACCAGCAAAACCAAAGGCGGTTTGATCGTTGATGTATTTGGAATGGAAACATTCTTACCGGGTTCCCAAATTGATGTGAAGCCGGTTACTGATTACGATCAGTTTGTAGGAAAAACGATGGAATTCAAAGTGGTTAAAATTAATGAAGCTATTAAGAATGCCGTTGTATCTCACAAAGCACTTATTGAAAGTGATATTGAAGCGCAAAGAGCCGAGATCATGGGTAAGCTGGAGAAAGGCCAGGTATTGGAAGGAACGATCAAAAACATTACTGACTTTGGCGCATTCCTCGACCTTGGGGGATTGGATGGTTTACTATACATCACTGATATTTCATGGGGACGTATCAACCATCCTACAGAAGTACTGAAGATGGACCAGAAACTGAACGTTGTTGTACTGGATTTTGATGATGATAAAAAACGTATCAGCCTTGGTTTAAAACAATTGACCCCACATCCATGGGATACACTGACCGAAAACCTGAAAGAAGGTGAAATCGTAAAAGGCAAGGTTGTAAATATTGAAGATTATGGTGCATTCCTGGAAATTATGCCTGGTGTAGAAGGGTTGGTTCATGTAAGTGAAATTACCTGGGCAAATACTCCGATCAATGCAAAGGAATTCTTCAAATTAAATGATGAATACCAGGCTAAGGTTGTTACACTTGATAAAGAAACCCGTAAGATGAGTCTTTCTATCAAACAAATGACAGAAGACCCATGGAGCAGTATCGAAACAACTTTCCCTGAAGGAAGCAAACATACTGGAACCGTTAAAAACATTACCCCGTATGGTGTATTTGTTGAATTAACTACCGGTATTGGCGGAATGATACATATCAGCGATCTAAGCTGGTTAAAGCGGTTCAACAATCCAAATGAATATACAAAAGTTGGCAACCAGATCGAAGTTGTTATCATGAATATTGATAAGGAAAGCCGCAAGCTGCAGTTAGGACATAAGCAAATTGAAGAAGATCCATGGAATACACTGGAATCAACATTCCCCGTAGGTAGTGTGCACGAAGGCACTGTTATAAAGAAAGATGATAAAGGTGCTATTGTACAATTACCTTATGGCCTGGAAGGATTTGCTCCGGCCCGTCATTTGGCAAAAGAAGATGGCAAAACAGTTGGCGTTGATGAAATTGCAAAATTCATGGTTATTGAATTTGACCGCAATGATAAACGTATTGTATTAAGCCATGCCCGTTTATGGGAGCAGGTGATTGAAGAAGAGAAACAAGCTGTGATGAAAGAAAAGAAAGCCGAATCTGAAGTGACTAAAAAAGCAGTGAAGACCCTACAGAGCAAAGTAGAGAAATCAACTTTAGGTGACTTAGGTGTATTGGCTGGTTTAAAAGCAAAAATGGAAAGTGATGCAGCTGATACTTCTTCAACAGAAGAACCAAAAGCAGAATAAGCATTTATATTCTTAATAAAAAAACCATCCCGACAGAATCGGGATGGTTTTTTATTTCATTACGGTGAAAGAAATATTATTCCAGTATTTTAACCTCACTATACCCACTTTGTGGTATTGTTTTCTGAAAAAAAGGATTCTACATTGCATCAGAATCAGGATAATATAATAACATAAAATTATGTTGCTTTATGATTCTTTTCTACTCTTTATATTTTCGTTCACACCACCCACTTCACAGCAAATCGTGGCCACGGGATTTGTTTTTCGGAAGATTACAATCAAAAACCAACCTTATGATTCAGCAAATTAATTTATACAGGCTTTATTTAGTCTCCTTAATTTTTTGCATTACCCATTTTATTCCTGAAAATATTTATGCTCAAAACATTGTTAGCGTAAATAATCTTACGGGCACTGCAAATGTTACCATTCCGATTTATAATGTTTCAGTTGGAGACCTCTCTGCTCCGATAGCATTAAGTTATTCTGCCTCCGGATTGAAAGTTGAGGATTTTGATAATAGCTGTGGCCAGGGATGGAGACTTATTGCTGATGCAAGTATCACAAGGCTGGTCAGGGGTTTCCCGGACGACGTAGAATATCAGAGTGATGCAAGTTATAGTGTAATTAAGGGCTGGATAAGATCGGGGAATGGAGCCCCTTCAACCATACAAAGTTTGTCTTTTGCCAATTCTGTTTCCAATATGAATAATGCCAACAATTGTGGAAATGAAATTACTGATGCAACTACCATTGCCAATAATTTTTCTTATACCTACGATACTGAACCTGATCAGTTTTATGTAAGCGCCCCGGGTTTAAGTTGCAGTTTTGTCTTTGATGCGTCAACAAACCATGTTATCAAAACTATTCCATACCGGGATTACCAGATCGCTTATACAACTGATTCCTATGGCAGGATAACAGCCTTTACAGTTACCAATGAAAATGGAATAAAATACTATTTCGACAAGGTTAACCTGATGGAACATTATATTGAAACCTATAATCCGGGTACTACAGTTGAAATTGATCCTTCCACCCTTGAAGTTTTTAAAAGGGATTTTATGATGTACCGTAATAAGACGTATTTGCCCGGCTATCCCATAGGTACCCCCCTTAAGTATAATGACAAATGGACACTATCGAAAATGGAAGACACAAGGGGAAACAGGATAAATTTTAATTACCAGAATTATACAATCAACAACCCGGCAGTTTACAATCGCTATTCCTACAAAGAAATAGAAATACTAAAACCCAATGGCAGCGGGGGCTTTACAAAAAAGAAATTATATGGGGTCAACACCAAAAGAGTTGAACTTCAACTTCTGTCAATTTCAACTTTTTCATTGGGTTTAGAGACAGGTTCTTTTCAAACAGTAGTCCAATTTAATTGGGCTACCCCCAGTGGACAAACCGGTGTTATTGAAGATGCCAAACTATCCGACATAACATTGCCTGTTGAAAAGAAAAGATTTGAACTCCAGTACACTAAAAAATTCATTGGCTCTGTGGCAACCTGGAATGGATATGGCCGCTATTATTTAAAAGGAGTAAAAGCAATTGGTACAAGCGGCCTATGCAATAATGTAAATACTCAGTTTGATTTTACATACTACGAAGTGAACGAGGCCAATAATACCTGTTATTGTACTCCGGTTATTAATAATCAAACCATTGATACCATTGTAAATGCCCAGGATTATTGGGGATACTACAATGGAAATTTTACGAACCCTGATTTAAATCCCCAAATTTATGTTTATCCCGATTACCCCTCTGTAGAGTTATTTAAAGTTTATCCTATAACCGGGTACCCGGGATCAACGGTGACCCTTACAGAAACAGCCAACAGGTCTGTTAATTCTCATGCCATTGATGGTTCTCTTAAAAAGATCACTTACCCAACCGGTTCTACTACTGAACTGCAATACGAGAACAACCAGTTTTTTGATTACGATGTAAATGGCAATGTATCAGGTGGAGGGATAAGGATTAAAAAAATAACCAATAATGATGGCCTGGGTACTGTTGACGTTACTGAATACAGTTATAATGACCTGGCGAATACCAGTGTTACCACCGGCCGTGCCATTTCTGTTCCCAAGTTTACGATAGGTTTTCAGAACAATACCAGTTATGGAAACATTTCAGACAGGGTAAAGAATTCAACCTACCGCACAACCTATGACCTTAACAATGAACCCAGGGAAATTTTATACGGCAAAGTTACGGTCAGGAAAACAACTACCGGTGCAGGTATCGGTAAATCTGTTTTTGAGTATAATACCACAGGCACATTCGGAAGTGCAGACATTACAGATTGGCAGGAATCGAAAAACTTTGTTGCCCGTACCAATCTCAGTTCACCCACACCCTGCACAGCAATTGCACCAAGTTTTTTGTATTATAATAATGCTGAACTGCAATACCCCTTTACCTCAAACCCTAATTATGATTTTGAACGTGGTTTGCCAACAAAGGTTACTCACTACAATGAAGCAGGTCAGGTAGTGGCTAATGAAGAGTATACTTATGCCCGTTCGCACACAAACCCAACAAAAATTTATGGGGTTAAACTGGACGACATTGGTAATACAATGATGGCTTATGGAAAGTATGGAATGAATACGGTGGTGGACAATTTTTTGGTTACAAAAACATCGAGACTATATAATTCAAACAGCGCTACTCCAGTAACGGATATTGAAACCTATCAATATACTTCCCAAGGCTCAAGTGCACCTTATAGAATGTTGAAATCTATTAGTAAGCAAAACAGCGGAAGTACTATAACATTTTATTCGAAGTATACCTATGCTAAAGAATACACACCGGCAAGTTCGGGTGATGATATGAATAATGCTATTAATTTTTTCAACACAAACAATAAAAATATAATAGTTGAAAGCATACAGTCTTTTGTAGATGGATCAACAGAAAAAATTACAGGAGCCAATTTAAACACTTTTAAACCGGTTACGGTTGGCGATATAATTATTGGGGGTACTACAGTTCCTACCTTTCTTCCATATAAATCTTACCAGTTTGTTAACCAGGCAGGAGTTGTATCAACCAGTTTTGCCCCTTCAACTATTAGTTCAGGTGTTTTTACCTGGGATGCCAATAATTACATAAATAACCCGGGTATCATAGAACAATACAATACCCGTGGAATACCCCAGGTGATTACTGATAACAGCCGTATCCCCAAAACGATCTTAAGTACTACTGTTGTAAATGGGGTCAAGGTTGCAGAATTTGTAAATGCCAGGCCCGAAAATATAGGGTTTTCAAATTTTGATAATGAATATCCGGGTATGTTTACCATTTCTTCAGGAAGCACATTACAATCGGGCGGACGCTACAGCACCAACAGCCTGAATTTTCAACCCGGCACATTGTTTTGCAGATCTTTGGATAAGTCGCCCACTTCAAAAAATGTGATCATTTCATTCTGGCTGAAGGATGCTGCTGCCATTGGCTCAATTTATTTATGTACTTCCAAATTTGGCTGCAGCGCCACCTGTACAGCTAACCCCATCGTTTCATTTTACAAGGGCAGTCAATGGAAGTATTACCAGGTTTCTGTTCCCTGGCCAAGTGCAACTATTAATACTTTTTATTTTAACCTGGGAACATCTACTGCTGTTAAAATAGATGATGTTTTAATTTATCCGGACAATGCTAATGTTACTACTTACTCATACACTACTAATGCCGTTGGTACAAATTTACTCACAGCCAAAACAGGAGTGAACGGAATTGGGAATGCTTATGAGTATGATAATGCAGGCAGGCTATGGCTGGTACGGGACCAGTTCGATAACATCATTGAAATGAAAAAGTACAAACTGGCCAACCGCCATGTGCAACAGGTACCTTCAATCGGCATTGGTTATCCTAATCAGCCCCTTGTTAATACACTGGTAACTTTTTATGCTGCTCCGCCCATATCTTATGAAACAGGTGATTGCGACGCCCCACCAATAAGTTATGCATGGGATTTTGGAGACGGTTCAACCGGTGTTTCATCCGGTAGTGGTAACATCGGGGCAACAAGCATCACCCATACTTACACTACAGCAGCCAAATACCAGGTATCTGTTACTGCCTCTTCGCCGGGTATGACTAATGTATTTGCACAAACACCGGCAACCAACAGCACAAACCCACCGCCTTTTGAAGTGGTGTCTGCACCGCCGCCATGTTATACAGGCACACCTCAGATATGTGCATCGGGTATAACACAGTTAACATCTGCCAATCAGTGTGTCCTTACCGCATGTTCTACCACGCCTGCTTTGCCATACACCTGTTCCGATACGTATTTCAAACTTATCGGTATTACAGGCGGCACACTTGAATCGGTTTATTCGGTAGAGTGGGAAATTGCCGGTGAAGGAAGCAGCAGTTGGAGTACCTACTGGCCCGAAATTCCCGGAACAGGGGGATATATAATCAGCCGGCATTTTCATATTACACATACTACTTCTTACCAGATGAGGGCCAAGGTCAAGTTCTGTAATGTAAGTGGTACAGTTGCTTATTCGAATATCATTTTAGTTAAGAATGGCGATTGATAAATGAGAAAATATTAAACCGGAAAAGTGATGAAAATCTGTAAAAAGCTTAATGCTCCACCCCCCTCTCCCTCGGAGAGGGGCCGGGGGTGAGGTCAAACCAGGAAGCAAAAAAGTAAAAGACAACATATTGAAAGCATGTTGAGGTATTGTATTATTCATGAATTTCTTAATAGCACTACACGTTAAAATGATCGTTATGCAACTGCTAAATATTAAAAAGACAGTATTATCAGCGATCGCTGTTTTGGTTTGCACACAGTCGTTGATGTCACAGATCACCCAGCCACCTGCTGTGGTGAGTTATGTAGTAAAAAAAGAAGCGGTAACCGATGCTACACAAATACCTTCATTGACCAATGCAGAAAAAGCCGTAGCGATCAGTTATGCAGATGGTTTTGGAAGGCCTTTGCAAAGTATCGTAGTGGCAGGCAGCCCCAACGGTAAAGACATGGTGAGCTTTAATAAATATGATGAGTTTGGCCGCCAGCCAAAACAATACCTGCCTTATGAAGCTACCACCAGTACCGGCGCTTATAATGACATGAGCGCCATACTCACTGACCAGTCAACTTTTTACAGCCCATCCACATCAGCAACAAAAAAAATAGCCGGGGATAATTATCCTTATGCCGAGAACAGTTTTGAAACCAGCCCGCTGCAACGGGTATTAAAGGTTGGAGGCGTGGGTGATGGCTTTCAGATAAACCAGCATTTTAAAACACTGAGCTATAAAACCGGCCTGGCCGCCGATGGCATACGCAAGTGGGTTTTAGGCAGCAGCAATGCAACCAGCACATCCACCTACGGCGATTACGAACTTACACTAACCGAAGTGGAAGACGAGGGTGGCGCCCTGTCAACCGTATATAAAGACAAGTTTGGCCGCTTAGTACTAAAGAGGCAAAAGAAAGACGCCTCCACCAATTACGATACTTATTATGTGTATGATAATATTGGTAACATAGTTTACATCGTTCCCCCTAAGGCAATAGCGAAAATGGGCGGCACTTTTAATACTTCATCAACCCCCGAACTCATCTACCAGTTCTGGTACGATGGCAAGAACCGCATCATTCAGAAAAAAGTACCGGGAGCTAAGGAAGTATATATGGTGTATGATCCATTAGACAGGATTGTGCTTACACAGGATGGGGCGATGCGTAGCAGCAGTGGCACCAAATGGGCATACGTTAAATATGACAATGCCAACCGGGTTATAATACAGGGCATTTACACCCATGGTTCTGTACTAAATCAAAGCCAAATGCAGGCTTATATTAATGACCCGGCCCAAGTGCCCTGTTACACAAACAATAGCTATTACGAAATAAGGCAGTCGGGCAGTTCCGGCTACAGCAACCAGTGCTTCCCCACCAGCAGTACAGAAGAACGTGGATATAATTATTATGACAACTACGATTTTGATTTTGACGGTAATGCTGATTATAGTAAACAAGACCAGGGGCTGACTGGTGAAGCCACAGCCACCAACCTTACTTATGGCCTTGCTACAGGCAGCAAGAAAAAAATATTAGGCACCGGCACCTGGCTTATAGAAGTAAGTTTTTATGACCAGTACTATCATGTTATACAGGTACGCAGCAATAACCAGATTAAAACAGCGGTTACCGACCATACCACCAACGTGGTAAGTTTTGCAGGGCAGGCGCTGGAAGCCAAACAGGTAAAGACCATCGGCGACCCCAACGGCATCACCAACACACTGGAGATAACCGTAAGTACCCGTTATGAGTACGATGATATGGGCAGGCTTACCAAAGTAAAACAAACCAACCCCGGCGCAGCAGAGTTAACGGTGGCCAAATATGAATACAACCCCCTTCGGCAACTGGTAGATAAAAAACTGCACAGTACAAATGGCACTAATTACCTGCAGAGTGTTGACATGCGTTATAATATACGGGGACAGTTACTGAGCATAAATAACAGTGCCAGGAATATCAATACAGATAATAACGATGAAAGCAATGATGTGTTTGGCATGGAGATACTGTATGATAAAGACGAGAGCACAGGCCTTGGCAACACAAAATACTACAGTGGGATGATATCGGCTATAAAGTGGAGCGCTGCCGGCCCTGCCAATACCGATGAACGGAGTTACAAATACAGTTATGATAACCTGTACCGCCTTACCGGCACCACTTACCAGGCCAAAACAGGAAGCAGCTGGACCAAAGACCAGAACGGCTTTAATGAGACACTCAGTTATGATGAGAATGGGAACATAAAGACCCTGTTGCGTAAATCAGTTATCAGCGGCACGGTAACCACTATTGATGACCTTACTTACAGTTATAAAAACAGTGATTACAATAACCAGCTTGAAAATATAAGTGATGCTGTAACCACCAATGCCACAGGCTATGGTTACCGAAACTTTACAAATACAAACAGTACCACACCTTACGACTATGATGATAATGGAAACCTTAAAACCGACCTCAAAAAAGGCACTGCAATTACTTACAATGAACTGAATAAACCCACGCTTATACAGATAAGCAGTACTAAAAAAGTGGAGTACCGCTATGATGCTGCCGGTAATCGCATAAGTAAGTATGTGTACAACAACAGCAGTAGTATAACCAAAAGTATAGAATACATTGGCGGTTATGTGATAGAGAATGATATTTTAAGTTATTACAGCATGGCCGAGGGCCGGGTACGAAACGAGGGCGGTGGCTTTGGCCTTGTATTAAAGATGGAGTATTTTATCAGCGACCAGCAGGGTAATACAAGAGTGAGTTTTGAAGACAACAATGGCACTGTTGCATTAATACAGGAAAACAGTTACTATGCATTTGGTATGCAAATGGCAGGCGGTTACACACCCACAAACAACGCAAACAAAAAATTATACAATGCCGGCAGCGAGTGGCAGGATGATATAGATGGCCTTGCAGATTATTACAGTACTTTTTTTAGAGAGTACGACCCGGTTATTGGCAGGTTTAATGGGGTGGACATATTAGCTGAAATGACAGACGAAATAAGCACCTATGCCTATGCAAACAATAATCCGGTGATGATGAATGACCCATTAGGGGCGGCTGCCAATAGACCACCTAAGGGCTGGCATCAGGGAGACTATGGATTGCTTCCTAATATTGATGACCTGAATGATTTATTTGAATCATTTAGCAATAATGATTTGCAAACTGCATATCTCCTTTGGCATGAAGCACAGTATGGAGGCAGGCGCAGAGGCGGGAGCTTAAATTTTGGTGGCAATAGTGAAGAAAGTGTTGATGAAAGTAGCGGAGGTGGTGGGCCAGGGCCAGCTTTTCATAGGGCATATCTTTATTATAAAAGTTTACAGGCTGCAAGAGGAAATAACAAAATAGGCTCTACCTTAGCCAAGGTTAGTAGTAATTTAAAGCCCCAAACAAAAGGTACATTTACAGAATGGTACTCAACACGTTGGGGAGAATTTGACACCCAAGTTGAAGCTTACGGAGTTTGGCAATCTTATTCGGGTTATCATGACGGCGAAAGTAAATTGGATAGGATTTTTAGATTAATGGCTTCAGGTTCTATGGAAGCCCGGAGGGATTATGCAGGTGGGGGTATGAATATGTATGGAGGTTATGGCGCATTATCAAAAGCAGCAACAGCAATAGAAGACGGAGCCAGTGCTTATGCAGGAGTAAGGCAATTATCGCTTACACTAAGGGCTCAAGGTATAGTAAGAGCAGATAGGGTGCAAATCATGAATGCTTTTGAGAAAGGAACAATAACAAGCAATACGGCGGGTAATGCTACATATGGGCTACGATTTTTTGATAATATTGAAGCTCAAGCTCAAGGTAGATGGTTATTCCCCACATTCACAAACTTTACAAATAGGTCAGGCCTTGCCTTACCAGATAATCAAATGATTTATCTTACACAATGGCAAATCAGACCTGGTTCTATTTATTTTATGGGCCGAGTTTCTTCACGGGGTGCAGGTTTAGAGGGAGGGGCAACGCAAATGTTTGTTCCAAATACAAGTAACTTATTAATTCCAAGATAAATTATGACAGAAGACCAGTTTAATATAGAATTACAATCAATCAAAAGCGCTGTTGACGATTTATTGAATACTACTAATAAGATAGCCTATCAGATGTTGCTACGTAAATTATCCGCCATTACATACCAAAATGCGAGCAGCGAAGTAAACTCTCTTTTTTATTTTATGATTGATAGTTATGACGGAGAAAAATCTATTTATGACAGACTTTGTATCTTATTTGCCCCATTTAGGATAATCAAAAAAAAGAAAAAAGGTCGGTAAGGGGTAGTGTTCCAATCATCACTCACACAGAAATAAAATTTAGAGTTCTTTGAAATATAACCACCTACGCTACAGGCTATGGTTACCGCAACTTTACAAATACCAATAGTACCACGCCATACAGCTACGATGACAATGGCAACCTTACAGGCGACTTAAAGAAAGGAACAACCATTACTTACAATGAACTTAACAAACCAACACTTATACAGATAAGCAGCACCAAAAAAGTAGAGTACCGCTACGATGCAGCCGGAACAAGAATAAGCAAGTATGTGTATAACAATAGCAGCAGCATAACCAAGAGTATTGAATACATCGGTGGCTATGTAATAGAAAACGACGTACTCAGTTATTACAGCATGGCCGAGGGCCGGGTACGCAATGAAGGCGGCGGCTTTGGCTTAAGCATGAAAATGGAATATTTTATTACCGACCAGCAGGGTAATACAAGGGTGAGTTTTGAAGACAATAACGGAACGGCTTTATTAAAACAAGAGAATAGTTACTATGCCTTTGGTATGCAAATGGCAGGTGGTTATACCCCTAGCACTAACCCCAACAAAAAACTGTACAACGCCGGCAGTGAATGGCAGGATGATATAGATGGTCTTGCAGATTATTACAGTACCTTTTTTAGAGAATATGACCCGGTGATTGGCAGGTTCAATGGCGTTGACCCGATGGCAGAAGCAACAGATGAAATTACCACCTACGCTTATGCTAATAATAACCCGGTGATGATGAATGACCCGTTGGGATTGAGTGCCGCAAGAATAAAAAAGGATCCAATAGACCCAGGCTATCTATTAGGCCTAGAAATGCAACGCAATTATTTTTTGTGGCACCAGGCACAGTATGGCAGCAGGAACAGAAGTTTTTGGGAATTGGGTTTGGGAGGAAGTGACCCCGAAGACGCTGGTGGTGGGCCTCGAGGAGGAGGAGGAGGGCAAGCGCTAAAAAATATTATAGCTCAAAGTAAAAATAGAAATATCAATTCAAAAACAGGTGGGCCTTCAGAGGATTTAGAAAGTGGTACAATAGGGAAGCCAAGTGATATTGGACTTGAAGATTATTGGAACAAGTATTCTGATCAAGAATTGTTTAACATGATGTTAGCAAATTTTTATTCAGCAACCACATTTGCTAGTCCAAAATTAAAGGCAATCGCTTTTGCTCTTGTTGATAGATTTAGAACAGATAAATCTGGTGAAAGTGTTGAGAGTAAAGGGCTCAATAATATTGTGGCAAACCACCCAAAATTCTTAAGCTTTTTGGATAACTTTAAATCTATCTTCGAAAGAAGTTTATCAGGTGGCGGTAATATTCAAGCACTTATAAAAAATCCAATACAGATTACTGGGCCAGTGTTTGATGATTGGACTACTGGAATGGGAATTATAATTGACAATTGTAATTATACATCAGTTTCATTAAATTCATTCTCAATTGATGGTAGAACTGGAATGTATACTGCAAATATTACTGTTCATTTAATTGATGCTTTCGGGCTAGACAAAGGAGATGTTAGAAGATTTCAAAAGAATGTATTAAATATATTCTCTCCTTCTTTGGGTGAAGGATTTGGAGCTTGGTGGCTCCTGCAGCATAGTAGGGGATATGTACCTTTTACTATCAATATGGATATTCAAAAAACAATTTCTGGCACAATAAAATAATAATATGAAATTTCACCACTCATGTTTAATTTGTTTTGTTATATACAATCTTTTGTCATGCACTGAAAAGAATTTTGAAATTAAGCATATTACATATTTAACAGAAATAGATACCATTCATATAAATGGTAAATTACAAAAGAATAGGAATGATTATTTTGTAATTTATAATTTTGGTTATTCGAAAAAAGATAAAGACAAGGTAAATACTGTTATTCAGAGTTATTCAGATAGCTTTAGACGTGTATATGACAACTACTCTATTTTCTTATTCAAAGAATCTAAGTCAGTTGATACATTTTATATAAAAAGTTTTGGAGAAAAGTACTATTATAAAGCTTTATTAGATATAAAGCCTGACTTCCTTTTTCAATGGTGGGAAGGCCGTTTAATTTCAAAATATCCAAAACTTTGATAGTTTTGGGGTAGTGTTCCAATCATCACTCACACAGAAATAGATTTTGCAAGCTACTGTGATTTATGAGTACAACCCCCTAGGGCAGTTAGTTGATAAAAAACTGCACAGCACAAACGGAACAAATTATTTGCAAAGTGTGGACATGCGTTATAATATACGGGGACAGTTACTGAGCATAAATAACAGTGCCAGGAATATTAACACGGATAATAACGATGAAAGCAATGATGTGTTCGGGATGGAGATATTATATGATAAAGACGAGAACACAGGCCTTGGCAACACAAAATACTACAGTGGGATGATATCGGCTATAAAGTGGAGTGCCGCCAGCCCTGCCAATACCGATGAACGCAGTTTTAAATACAGTTACGATAACTTATACCGGTTAACCTTAAGTAAGTACCAGGCAAAAGAAAACGGTGTATGGACAAAACACCTTGATGGTTTTAATGAAACACTCAGCTACGATGAAAACGGCAATATACTAAGCCTGCAACGCAGTGCTGTACTAAACAACAGCATTACACAAATAGATGCACTAACCTACAGTTATAAAAACACAGATACCCATAACCAGTTAGAAAATATAAGCGATGCCATACCCACCAACACAACGGGCTATGGTTACCGCAATTACACCGGCAGCAGCAATGCATATATGTACGATGATAACGGCAACCTTACCACCGACCCCAAAAAAGGCACAACCATTACCTATAACGAACTGAACAAACCCACTTTAATACAGATAAGCAGCACCAAAAAAGTGGAGTACCGTTACGATGCCGCAGGCAACCGCATAAGCAAATACATATACAATAACAGTTCAACGGTAACCAAGAGTATTGAGTACATAGGTGGCTATGTAATAGAGAATGATATTTTAAGTTATTACAGCATGGCCGAGGGCCGGGTACGAAACGAGGGCGGTGGCTTTGGACTGAGCATGAAGATGGAATATTTTATAACCGACCAGCAGGGTAATACAAGGGTGAGTTTTGAAGACAATAACGGAACGGCTTTATTAAAACAAGAGAATAGTTACTATGCTTTTGGTATGCAAATGGCGGGTGGTTATGTACCTACTACCAACCCCAACAAAAAATTATACAATGCCGGCAGTGAGTGGCAGGATGATATTGAAGGCCTGGCGGATTATTACAGTACATTTTTTAGAGAATACGATCCAATAATTGGAAGGTTTAATGGGGTTGACCCAATGAGTGAAAGCTTTGAAAGCTGGACCACGTATCATTACAGTTACAACAACCCGGTGAACTTTAATGATCCAAGAGGAGACAGAGCAGCAAGCAGTTTTAGCAGTCCGGGAGAACTTGCAAAGTATATAATCATGTTTGGAATTAATGCTGTTGAATATGGAACAGGAAATAACGCATTTACAATGGATTTTTGGGGTCAAGGGGGAGGATTTTTTATAGGAAGCGAAGATGGAAATGGAGGAAATGGAGAAAAAAATGGAGGAAGTGAGGGAAGCAGTGGAAGTGATAAGGGTGGTAATTCGGATGCGAGTGGTGGGGAGCCTAACCAAGCCCAAGGAACAAGCATCGTTACTACTATTGACGGAATGGGGCAATTTTTCTTTGGATACACTACAGCCAATAGATGGGGCTTTTATAATATATCTACAAATGCTTTCTATAGTGGTACTAATCCTGTAATTCTTGCATTATCAGCGACTTTAACTGATTTTGCAACGAGTGAAAATAAAATTATAAGTAGCAGATTCACACAAATGGCTAATGATCGTGTAATGCACAACATATATACAGCAGGCGTTTTGCTTCCAACAGTAACAGATGGTTCTGGCAGAGTAACAGGAACAAATACAGCGTTTACTATTGGAACTGAGACTAATGTTCGTGAAGATAGAATTTTATCCAATGGTGTTACAGATTATAGAGCAAGGTTTGCTGGAGGGCTTCTAAGTACTGCATTTTTAAATGCTAGAACGAATGTAGTATCAGGGAGTCTTCAGCTTGCAAATGGATGGTTCGATGGATCGGGCAATGTAAGATGGGTGCAAGGAGACCGTTGGAGCCAAAGAGAAAGAAACGACCCTTCGAGAAGTTTTGCACAATCTATTGGAAGAGATGCAGACCGAATGTATATTGAGAATAACACTTTAAGAAGGTATAATAAACCCCAAAGAACTTTTTATACAAGTAATTACATGAATGGAACTGGTACCGGTTTTCTAAATAGATCTGGCACGATTCCTTTACAAATGTATGGCATATTTTTGTATACCGGATTTCATTATTAAATAATAATACGAATAAATATGAAAAAGGGCTTTTTATTATCACTATTAATATTCATTTCTATTTCTATAATTGCTAAACAAAGGGATTTCGATAAAATACCCTATCGGGATAGTACATTACATCACAGATTTATTATGAGTATTCTAAAGGAATATGAATTAGAGGGAAGATGGATTTTTGTTAGAGTAGATTCTGTTTATAAATTAAAAAATAATTATGAATTAATACATCCAGGGAATATTTATGAATCATACAATGAGAATTTTAGAGAAATGAATAAAAATAGGTTCTTATTTATGGCTTATGAATCCTTACGTCAAGGCGAGTTATTTGAAAGGTATCCAGAAAGTAAGCACCCAATAAGGGGTATAAAAATAAATATGAAAAGCTATAATAGTTTAAAAAAGGTGCCAATAAAAAAACTGCTTGAAACTTATTTCGATAGAAATAAACAGTTTAAAGAGAAATACAACAAGAGTCTTTATGAGATAATTGCGGTGTGTTATACTAATAATATTAAAGTAATAACACCAGAAAAGGGTACTACTTATTATGAGGTATTCAAATAGTAAATGGATTTTTTCTGCCGTTGTTGGTATCTCGAAGCTCACCCGGGTAGTGTTCCAATCATCACTCACACAGAAATAAATTTTAAAGTTCTTTGAAAGATAACCACCAATGCCACCGGCTATGGTTACCGCAACTTTACAAATACCAATAGTACCACGCCTTACGATTATGATGATAACGGAAACCTGAAAACCGACCTTAAAAAAGGAACGACGATTACTTACAACGAACTGAATAAACCTACTTTAATACAAATAAGCAGCACCAAAAAAGTAGAATACCGCTACGATGCTGCCGGAACAAGAATAAGCAAGTATATATATAACAACAGTTCTACAGTAACAAAGAGCATTGAGTACATAGGCGGTTATGTAATAGAGAATGATATACTGAGTTATTACAGCATGGCCGAGGGCCGTGTACGAAACGAAGGCGGCGGCTTTGGGCTTGTATTAAAGATGGAATACTTTATTACCGACCAGCAGGGTAATGTACGGGTGAGTTTTGAAGACAATAATGGTACTGTTGCATTAATACAGGAAAACAGTTACTATGCATTTGGTATGCAAATGGCAGGCGGTTACACACCAACCAGCAACCCTAACAAAAAACTATATAATGCCGGCAGCGAGTGGCAGGATGATATTGATGGGCTGGCAGATTATTACAGTACTTTTTTTAGAGAGTATGACCCGATTATTGGGCGGTTTAATGGCGTGGACCCGATGGCATTATTAACCGAAAGTATATCTACTTATGCTTACGCCAATAATAATCCCATACTGTTTAATGACCCGATGGGAAATGCAGTTAATCCTGCACAATTTAAAACAGCCAGGGAGCTACTTGAGTATGTGGAAAAGCATGGCATAGGTGATTTCGACAGCGAATACATTAGATGGAGTTGGGCAGCAGAGGATCTGGGAACTGGAGGGGTGCCTTTTATTACCGAAGCAAGTAAGGTTGAAGTTAAGTATGATGCAGATGGTACTCCCAGGGGTATTTCATTCTCGTTTTCTGGATATTATGCGAATGGTAAGGCTGGTGAATTTGGCAATCCAAATAAGCCAACTACACTTGATCAGATTTTTAAAGGTAAAAAATTCATTAGCGCAAGATCTCTTGCAATTATAGCAAATGAGTGGGGCGAAACTCATAGACAAGGGTCTATTGATTGGTTTGGTGGAAAGCAGTATTTCGATGTAACAGACAGACCTAATTATAGCTTGTTTAGAGAACGTATGGGCAGTGGAACAAGTCTATCTCAAAAAGGAGACAGGGCAAGTTATACCGAAGGATTGGGTAATTTTAAAAGGAGATATGCAGCTGAGCAGGATGCAAGAAATTTTGAAGCTGGGTTTTTAGGGGTAATGTTTGCACCATTGGCTATTCTTACCGGAGCAGAATTATTTCCTTTTTTGGCAGAAGGAGCAGGAGCTATAGATGTTTTCGCAAAAGAAGCTGGGATTAAGGCATATGAAATAATTACTACAGGAAAACACGCTGTTGTGGATTTTTTAGGTGGTGTAATAGTAGAATATGGACCTGAAAGTATGGTTTTTAGTGGGGGGCTTTATACTGTAGTGAATGCGGCACATGGATTAAATTTAAATGGGCCCGTTTTGTATCAAGTTGTAACTACTATCGCACAAAAAACCGGGCTTATTCCATCCGGGGCTTTACTCCCAAAATATTAGATTTAAACGATTTTTTGTGACTACATTGGAGTATGAAAAAAAGTGACTTTGTAGATAAGTTTGTTTTTTTATCTGAAAAAATAGGCAGTAAAAAATACTATCACCTGAAAAGTGTAAATAATTTTATCACACATTTTGATGATTTCGGCACTATGCAGAATAAATCAAAAGTCGAAGAAATTCTAAACCCCCACTGGCGCAAGTCTTCCGTCAACGACGGATGACTTGATGCCGCTTAAACTTGCCGGACTGTGTCCGGAATTAGAGATGAAATGTTGATTATATTTACGAAAGTCAAATAAAGAGTGCATGTCGAGTAAATATAAAGTAGGTGAGGATGCGATACCTCATTTTGTAACCTTTTCGGTTGTAGGCTGGATAGATGTGTTCAGCAGGGAGCAATATAAAGAATTGTTTGTGGGAAGTTTAAAATATTGCCAGGAGAATAAGGGGTTGGTATTACATGCCTGGGTAATAATGACAAACCATGTACATTTAATAATCAGCAGTAATACTAATAAAATTGAGCATATAGTAAGAGATGTAAAAAAATATACAAGTAAGCAAATTATCAAAGCTATACAGGATAATTCTTCTGAAAGCAGAAAAGAGTGGATGTTGAATATATTCAGTTACACAGGAAAGCATAATAATAACAATAAGGATTTTCAGTTTTGGCAGCAGGACTACCATCCGATAGAATTAAGCAGTAACGAAAAAATAAAACAACGGTTGGATTATCTTCATGAAAACCCGGTAAGAAGTGGATTAGTTTGGGAACCATGGCACTACAAATACAGCAGTGGTATTGATTATTATACTAATGAACATGGGTTATTAAAAATTGAACATGTATAATTCTAACTCCGGACACAGTCCGGCCAAACTAATAATCACAGGTGATCCTGCGGAACACCTGCGCCAGAAGGTTGGAATATTTTATAACCGACCAGCAGGGCAACACCCGTGTAAGTTTTGAAGACAACAATGGTACAGTTGCTTTAATACAGGAAAACAGTTATTATGCTTTTGGTATGCAAATGGCAGGAGGTTACACACCCGGCACCAACCCTAACAAAAAACTTTACAATGCCGGCAGCGAGTGGCAGGATGATATAGATGGGCTGGCAGATTACTATAGCACATTTTTTAGGGAGTACGACCCCATAATAGGAAGGTTTAATGGTGTGGACCCGGTGAGTGAAAGTTTTGAAAGCTGGACTACTTATCATTATAGTTACAATAACCCTGTTAACTTTAATGACCCAATGGGGAATGTGGCTAAAACCGATAGAGGGAAATTTATTGAAGAACTCCTCAGAACTATAAGAGAAGAAGGAATAGAAAGTTTCGAAGTTAGTTTTTCAATTGGCTTTTCAGGAGAAGATGCCGAAGGAAAAGGAGGATCAATTAATGTTTCAATAATTGAATTTGATGAAAAAAGTAACGAGGTATTATTTCTAACTGCAGATGCTGCAGCCGCAATGTGGTCGTTACGTTGGGGGCCGATATCTCAAGCCAAAGAAGGTCGTCGAGAACATTCAGCAATGATCTATTCAAAGAAGAGAGGAGAAAAAACATTATTCGGAGCAACACAAGGTGTAAAGTGGCCGGAAGGAGGCGCAGGACAAAGGGATCCCGAGTTAGCTTCCCCCGGTCCTTTTGATCCAATGCATGGTAAATTGCCTGATGGGGCGACCTGGGTTGCTCATATTCATACACATCTTAATAATCAAGCTGAATATTGGGATGGAAATTATGGGAATGAAAACTTTAGTAAAGGTGATAAAGAAAACTATTTTAATGATAAGTATAATATAGACTTTTATCTTGTTTCACCGACAGGATCCTTAAGAGTATTTAGAAATGAAAATGGTGTTAACTATCCTTTGGGTATTACAAGAAATGGTAAATTTTATTTGCATTTTAATCAACAACCTAATGGCAAATGGGAGATTGATTATAGAATGTATTGGCAAAAACCAATTGATTTCACACCTCAATAAAATTACTATCAAAATAATTCGTAAAAAAAGGCAAATATTTTATAAGTGTATTCTAAAAATTCTTGTATGTCGAAACAGCTAAAAACGATAGGGAAACTATCCTTCATTCTATTAATTCTAAATTCTTGTTGTAATAATTCAAAAAAAACAATAAATACAATTAATCATAATGATACAATTAACAAATACGAGTTTGTTAAAGTACTTCCAAGAAGTAGGGAGGGTAAATTAAGATATAGTTACGAATTAACGCAAGAGCTAACAAATAAAGTGGAATTAAAGTTTATTGAAAACGGATTTGATTCTATATACATTAGGTTATGGTATATTTATAATTATGGACCGACATATCAGGTGATAGACTTTAGAAAGACAGAGGGAAAATGGTTTGCGGAATTTTGTTCATTAAAGCATACTAAAATCAACGATTCGATAATAATAAAAAAAATGGATAACGAAAAAAAAGTACCAAAATCAGGCTGGGCTTCTTTTATTAAAAATATTTTGGCATTAGGTATAACTAATTTACCTGTAGATATCGATGACCCTGACTACACTCCATCAACTGATGGAGATTTTGTAGTAGTAGAAATTGCTACAGCATATAAGTATAGGGTATATTCTTACAGTTCACCAATGGAGTTTCCAAGTATTAAAGAAACTAAAAATATTGAGGATATTATGGAACTTATTGAGGAAGAATTTGGAATTGAAAGATTAAAAAAAATTTAGTTTTGGTAGTGTTCCAATCGTCACTCACACAGAAATAAATTTTAGAGTTCTTTGAAATATAACCACCAATGCCACAGGCTATGGTTACCGCAACTTTACAAATACCAACAGTACCACGCCTTACGATTATGATGATAACGGCAACCTTACCACCGACTTAAAGAAGGGCACTACTATTACTTACAATGAACTTAACAAACCAACTTTAATACAAATAAGCAGTACCAAAAAAGTGGAGTACCGCTATGATGCCGCAGGCAACCGCATAAGTAAATACATATACAATAACAGTTCTTCGATTACTAAAAGCATAGAATACATAGGCGGTTATGTAATAGAGAATGATGTTTTAAGTTATTACAGCATGGCTGAAGGAAGAGTAAGAAACGAAGGCGGCGGCTTTGGCTTGGTATTAAAGATGGAGTATTTTATTACCGACCAGCAAGGTAATACCCGTGTAAGTTTTGAAGATAACAATGGCACGGCGGCATTAATACAGGAAAACAGTTATTATGCTTTTGGTATGCAGATGGCAGGTGGCTACACACCCACCACCAACCCCAACAAAAAACTATACAATGCCGGCAGCGAGTGGCAGGATGATATAGATGGGCTGGCAGATTATTACAGTACTTTTTTTAGAGAGTACGATGCTATTATTGGCAGGTTTAATGGTGTGGACCCGATGGCAGAAGTAAGAGATGAAATAACTACTTATGCCTATGCCAATAATAACCCGGTGATGATGAATGACCCTTTGGGAAATTTAGCAAGTGGTCCGGGCAAGGGTTGGCACCCTACAGATTATGGATGGCTACCTAATTTGGACGATTTATCGGATTTATTTGAATCAATTAGCGATAATTATTTGCAAACTGCATATCTCCTTTGGCATGAAGCACAGTATGGAGGCAGGCGCAGAGGCGGGAGTTTAAATTTTGGTACCGGTGTTGAAAACGATCCACAAGGAGGTGGAGGAGGGCCTAGAGGTGGAACAAACCTGTTAAAAAGTAATTGGACATCAAAAGGTATTTGGAAAGTACATCAAAGAGCAAATAGAGTTGCTTTAATAGGTTCTGATCCAATTATGGATGACAAAGGAACAGCAATGGTAAATAAAGTGAAGGGTAAATTGAATGCTATGAATGACGGTACTGTATGGGCAGATGCTGATATGTATCAGACTGGAGCTTATTCATTTATGCATGCAATGCGACATGTAGATAAAAAAAAGGGGATAAATCAAAGTATAGAGATGGCTAAATATCTAGCTGATAAGTATGTAAGGGAAATGTTTAAATTGGCTAAAGAAGCAAAAGCTGCGGGGAATGAGTATAACGCTTATTTTTTCTTTGGAGCAGGGCTGCATACTCTTCAAGATGCTACATCTCCTGTGCATGGAGGATTTCAACCATGGGAAGACAATCCAAAATTTTGGAGAGAAGTAGTACCTCATGTTTATCAGGAAAGAAGTTATCCAGGTATCAGAAGCAATCTTCAAAAAATCACAAATTACTATTTAAATTGGTTTGAAAATGGCGAAATCCTTTTGCCAACTGGAAATTTATTTGATAATATCTTAACCGATAACTAATGAAAGAAGCAATTATTCTAATTATAATCATTATGGTTTATTTATTTTTTTCCTATTTTTTTCATAAATTATCATTACGAATAAACCAGTGGTATTTTGTTTTATTAATTTTGGCAATCTATATTTTCTTGACTTTTTATTTATTTGAATTTTTTAATACTTTTCATAATTATTTGAGAGTAAAAGGAATCTATTTTGAGTTTGGACATGCAAACTCATCGTTAGTGGAAGTAGCTTTTGCCTGTTTATTTATTTCTATTGCCAATATTATTTGGATTATCCTGAAAAAATTGAATTCTAAGAAGTAAAAATAGGTAGTGTTGCATTGGTAGTGTTCCAATCATCACTCACACAGAAATAAGTTTTGCAAGCTGCTGATTTTCAATTATCGGTAGTTTTTTTAATAAAACCCCAATCCTGTTATAAGGTATGGGGGTTTTTATTTCACTATTATCATAAACTATTATTCCAGTATTTTAACCTCAGTTCTTCTGTTTTGAGCCCTCCCCTCAGCAGTTGTATTCTCAGCAATGGGAACACTGAAACCGTAACCCTTTGCAGTCACCCTTAAAGGATCAATCCCCTTCATAATAACATAAGCTCTAACCGTATTGGCCCGGGCCTCAGATAATATCAAATTACTTTTAGCTGTTCCTACATTATCAGTATGCCCCCCCAGCTCAATCCTTTCATCTTCTTTTCTAACTAAATAAGCAACCAGTTCATCCAAAACAGCATAAGACTCAGGCCTCAATTCGGCTTTACCGGTTTCAAAATTACAATCTTCCAGTACAAAACTTTTTGCAGGCAAAAACTGTATATCTACTTTAAACGGATTTTTATAATAAGCATTACCGGTAAGAGCTGGTATATCTAAAATTATATAGCTGGTAGAATCTTTAAAGCCCAAAATAAATATCTCGTACTTATCGCCTGCCGGTAAACGGGTAGAGAATTTGCCGGTAGTATCAGTTAGCCCCTGGTATTCTCTTCCGTTTGCAAGACTTCTGAAAATAACAATCTCATATGGAAGTATATTATTCTTGAAGTCCGTCATACTCACATTCACGGGAGCATCCTTTGGGATACTTGCATTTTGAACATTCCCATTTTGACTGGAAGCCATAAAGGGCATTAGTAAAGTGATGAGCCCATAAAATAATTTCTGCTTCATGGTAGAGAGTTTTGAATTCATTTTAAAGATAATTATTAAAAATAACTTTACTGGTTTTTCAATTATTGTGCCGCAATAACTGTTTTTTGTTAACCGGTAGTGAAGACATTATAAGCGATGCTGCAACCGGATCACCATTTCGTCCTTCCAGCTTATGAAATCACCGGTAATGATATGTTTCCGGGCCTCGCCAACCAACCACATATAAAACGCCAGGTTGTGTACACTGGCAATGGTCAGCCCTAAAAATTCCTTCGACTTCATTAAATGCCTGAGATAAGCTTTGCTGTAATAATTGCTCATTATACAATCAATTCCATCATCAATTGCCGAAAAATCCTTTTCCCATTTTTTGTTATCAATATTAATAACTCCTTTAGTGGTAAACAGCATAGCATTGCGTCCATTACGTGTGGGCATCACACAGTCAAACATATCCACTCCCAAAGCAATACTCTCTAAAATATTCCAGGGTGTACCCACCCCCATTAAATAACGGGGTTTTTCTTTTGGTAAAATATCACAACATAATTCTGTAAACTCATACATCATTTCCACAGGCTCGCCAACACTTAAACCGCCAATGGCATTACCTGTTGCATTTTTTGATGCAACAAACTCTGCAGATGCTGTACGCAGGTCCTTGTAAGTACTTCCCTGTACTATCGGAAATAAATTTTGAGTATAGCCATATTTATCAGGTGTTGAATCAAATCGTTCAAAACACCTCTCTAACCAGCGATGTGTAAGCCCCATACTTTTTTTTGCATAATCATAATCACTGGGATAAGGTGGGCATTCATCAAAAGCCATAACTATATCTCCCCCAATTATCCGCTGAATATCCATCACGTTCTCCGGTGTAAACAAATGCTTACTGCCGTCAATATGGCTTTGAAACAAAGCTCCTTCTTCTGTCAGCTTCCTGTTACCTGCTAATGAAAAAACCTGGTATCCTCCGCTGTCAGTTAGTATGGGTTTATCCCATCCATTAAATTTGTGAAGCCCTCCGGCTGCTTCTAAAATTTCTAAACCCGGCCGTAAATACAAATGATAAGTATTGCCCAAAATTATCTGGGCTTTTATATCGGTACTTAATTGCTGCTGTGTTACGGCCTTAACACTACCTGCTGTACCAACCGGCATAAAGACGGGGGTTAAAATTTCCCCATGGTAAGTACTTATCCTGCCAGCCCTTGCTTTAGTTTGGGTGTCTGTATTTTGTAAATCAAATTGTAATGATGCCATAAAAAATTCTAAAATACTAATTCTAATTACTGCTATTTTTGTTACATGAATTTTACCCAAGCATGGCAAATACTTTTTTATGTTTTTTGCTTAGTCACCCTGATACAGTTGTTTTATTACCTGTTTTTTTTTATACGACTGGCTTTATACAAAACAAAGGTTAAAACCAATTCTCAAACACATCCTGTTTCAGTAGTTATTTGTGCCCGTGATGAAGCAGCAAATTTAGCGAAAAATCTTCCGGGATCATTGGTTCAGCAATATCAAACCACACATGAAGTGATTGTGGTGGACGATAATTCTTTTGACGACAGTAAATACCTGCTTGAAGAGTTTCAGAAAATGTATAAGCAATTGCATGTAGTTCAGCTAAAACAGGAGGCCAAGCTTATTCCCGGCAAAAAATTCCCTTTGAGTGTGGGTATAAAAACAGCCAAATATGAAATTGTTTTACTCACAGATGCAGATTGTGTGCCTGCCAGTGAATTCTGGATAGATAAAATGCAGCAGACCTTCGATGATGAGACGGAAATCGTTCTTGGCTATGGGGCTTACCATAAACAAAAGGGATTATTAAATAAAATTGTACGTTGGGAAACCTTTCATACTGCCCTTCAGTATTTTTCTTACGCTTTGGCTGGTAAAACGTATATGGGTGTAGGCAGAAATCTGAGCTATAAAAAAGCGATCTTTTTCAGGCATAAGGGATTTACTGCACACAACAATTTACCCAGTGGCGATGATGACCTGTTCATCAATATGGCCGCCACCAAAACCAATACAAAGATCAACATAGATAAAGATACATTTACATTAAGTGAGTCACCCAAAACCTGGCAGGAATGGATCAGGCAAAAGAACAGGCATTACAGCACAGGAAAGTTTTACAAACCTGCTCATAAATTTTTACTGGGCCTTTATTCACTATCTCATTTTTTGTTTTATCCTCTACTGGTTATTGCGCTTTTATTTTACAACTGGCAGCTTGCCTTAATTGTTTTTTGTATCCGTTTCCTCGTTCAGGCTGTTGTTTTGTATCCCTGCATGAAAAAATTAAATGAAAAGAACCTTTACCCCCTGTTCCTCTTTATTGATATATGGATGTTTTTTTATTACCTGATATTTGCAGCCACCATCTTTAAAAAACCAAAAAAGGTTTGGAAATAAGTGCCTCACCCCTACCCCCTCTCCAAAGGAGAGGGAACTGGAAGGTTTATAAGGAGATTATGTTTTATTAATAGTTTGAAATGGAAATTATACAAAAATATTTTAGTGATTTTTCTGTTACGCAGCTAAAACAATTTGCTGCACTTAAAAGTTTATATATTGACTGGAATTCAAAAATAAATGTGATCTCCAGGAAGGATATGGATAATTTTTATGAACACCATGTATTGCATTCATTGGCTATTGCCGCAAAATTTGAATTTACAAAAGATATGCAGGTTATGGACCTCGGTTGTGGTGGTGGTTTCCCGGGCATTCCTTTAGCCATATTTTATCCCGAAACAAATTTTCATTTAGTGGACAGCATTAATAAAAAACTAAAAGTTGTTTCAGAAATTTCTTCAGCTATTGGCCTGCAAAATCTCACTACACAACATTCCCGGGCTGAGGACATTACTAACAGAAAATTCGATGTGGTGATTTCCCGGGCTGTAGCTCCTTTAAAAGACCTCTGGCACTGGAGCAAGCCTTTATTACAAAGAAGGAAAGCCCCAGATACTGATGTTGCCAATGGCTTAATTTGCTTAAAAGGCGGTGACCTTACCCAGGAAGTTTTTGAAAGTGGTTGTAAACCAATGGTATGGGAAATTGAAAAACTCTTTGCTGAAAAATTCTTTGCTGAAAAATTCCTCTTATATGTTCCCCTCGGGTAAACTAAAACTTACCAGTTTGTGGTATTGTTATTATGCTTTTTTTAAACCAGCTTTGTATCAACATGAAAATATCAGTAGCCATAGTAGAAGATAATAATGATATACGCCTTGCTTTAGAGCAGATCATTGAATCTTCTGGTGATTACACCCTGACAGGCTCCTGCATAAGCGGTGAAGAAGCGCTTGTTAAATTGCCTATTCTGAACCCCAAAGTTGTTTTAATGGATATTGGCCTTGGAGGCATAAGTGGTATTGAAGTAGTAAGGGAGTTAAAGGCAACACATCCTGAAATATTATTTATGATGTGTACTATTTATGATGAAGATGAGAAGATATTTGAGGCCTTAAGCGCCGGTGCAAGTGGTTATATTTTAAAAAAGACATCGCCTGCAAAATTGCTGGAAGGCATTAAGGAATTAATTGAAGGAGGAGCACCAATGAGCAGCCAGATTGCGAGGAAAGTAGTTGATGCTTTTCAAAATAAACCCGTTACTGCTTTTATAGGTTCAGCACTGGATGTATTATCCAAAAGGGAAAATGAAATATTGGAAATGTTATCAACAGGTATGCTATACAAGGAAATTTCCGACAAATTATTCATCAGTTCAGAAACAGTTCGAAAGCACGTATACCATATTTACGAAAAATTACACGTAAGCAACCGTGTTGAAGCAGTAAATAAATATTTTGGGCGCTAGCCAGCCTTATACCATCAACAAGCACAAAAAATAATCCGCGGTTGATCCGGGGATTATTTTTTATAAGAATTTCCAAAACCAGTTATCCGTTTGTGGAGTATTACCTATCGGGAAATCGTGGGTATGCCCTGAGTTTACGAATCCATATTTTTCATAAAATTTTTGTGCCCTTATATTATGCTCCCAAACACCTAGCCAAACAACTTCGTATTTTTTTTCTTTAGCAAAGTCTAAGATAAAGTCCATCAATTTCTGGGCTATCCCTTTTCCATGATAGTCCTTAACCACATAAATTCTTTTCAGCTCCAGCGCTTTCCATTTTTTAATTAAGGGAAAGCCGCTATACTCTTCCATAAACTGAAGATAAGCAACCGGCACTCCTTCTGCCTCGGCAAAATAATAAAGGTTGTTGGCATTGCTTATTTCGGCCCACAGTTGTTTTTGGCTAAAATATTGCTCCAGGAAAGACTGCATATCTTCTCCGGTACAGGTGCCGGTGAATGTATCATAAAATGTTTGCTTTGCCATTTTGGATAATACAGCCACATCATCGGCAGTTATCCTTCTAATATTAATTTCCATCAATAATTTTATTACCAGTTCAGTTCCAGTGTATTATTTTTCCTTTCAACATCAGCCATCCTTTTGGTTGGATCTATATCCACAATCTTTATATCTGTGAGCCTGTGTTTCATTTCAACAACATAGGTTGGGTTTGTCCATTTCCATTCTCCCATAACTTCTCTTTTCTGTGTTTTGTTCTCATTTGGTTTTTCACCAAACATTAAATTCAGCGGCACATAATACATTTCAGTGCTGCCATCTTTAAAAGTTAATTGCAGATCAACAGGCATAGGCATTTGCCCTATACGTCTTAGCCGGATTTTTGAAACTCCGTTTTCCTCCCAAAGGCTGTCTATTTTATAATCTATCGTCTTGGTTGTATTCACCCAATATTCTTTATACCAGTCTAACTGGATACCGCTTACCTGCTCTGCCACACGGATAAGGTCTTTTACACTAGGGTGTTTAAAGCGCCATTGCTTATAATATTCCAGCAGGATATTATTTCTTACTTCAGCTCCAACTATATATCCCAGTTGCTCCATAAACACTTCTCCTTTTGAATATGCTGCAACGCTATAACCATAGTTTGAATTATAATGATCGCTATGGGTTGTCATGGGTTCTTCAAAACCACTTTTAACCAATCCGAAATAACCTGAATATGCTCCCCCATGATCTTCTGGTGAAATATCAATAAGCTCTTTTAAATTTTTACTGGTGGGATTTTTTTCCAATAGTTCCCTGAATCCCTGCAAAGAAGATTTTTTATTGTAAAATTTAGAGACAAGGTCTTCTGCATAACTGGTAAAGCCTTCATCCATCCAGGCATACAAACTTTCGTTGGTGCCCAGCATCATCTGGTACCAGCTATGCATCCATTCATGAAAAACGGTTCCCAAACCGGGCCCGATAAGCAATGTAGCCATTGGATACTCCATACCACCATCGCCACCCTGTATAAATGAATATTGCGGATAAGGATATTTTCCAAAATTGCTTTCTATAAATGGTAAAACGGTTGAAGCTGCCGTGATAACTGTGTTCCAGGCTGAATCGTTTTTACTGTTATCAGCTTTGTAATTGTAAATTGCATGCAAAGTTGGCCCGCCATTCGGCATTTTATATACCAAGTGTTTATAGTCAGGGTCAGCAGCCCAAACAAAGTCATGTACATTATTACCTACAAAACGCCAGCTGCGTTTTTCTTTAGCAGTTGGTTTTAATTCGGTGCCGGGTGCATCATAACCCCAGCCAATTTCGTTTGCATTCATCAATACACCTGTACCACCTAGTTTATATGTCTTGTCTATACTGATGGTTACATCAAAATCTCCCCAAACACCATAAAACTCCCTGGCAATATATGGTGTTGGATGCCAGCCTTCATAATCATATTCACATAGTTTTGGGTACCACTGGCTCATACTGTACCTTACCCCTGTTGTTGGGTTATCTCTTCCGCTTCTACGAATCTGCAAAGGAACCTGTGCTTCAAATTCCATTTCAAAAACGACTTTAGTTTTTGCAGTAATGGGTTTGGTAAGATTCACTTCCAGGATGGTTTCATGATATTTGAATGGTTGTACAACGCCATTCATTTTAAGAGAGATTATTTTTTGATAGCCGATCTCATCTTCTTTAAGTTTTGATATACGGTCTTTCACTCTTCCATCCCAATCAGGCCGGCCATTTACCAAAACCTTACCTAATTCCTGGCTTCTCAGATCCATATTACTGCCGGGTTGAAATGCGTTGAAGTATAAATGATAAAACACCTTGTTTAATGCATCTGGAGAGTTATTGGTGTACTCTAATTTCTGCTTACCCGTAAAACGGTTAGTATTCACATCCATATCAATATTCATATTATACTTAACCCGTTGTTGCCAGTACTGAGCGGAGCCCAGGTATCCGGGCTGGGCAAACCCAGAAATAAGAAATACGAGATTGTAAACAAGGAATAAAAAAGTTGCTTTATGCTTCATATAAATTATTTAATAGTGGTAAATTTCGGGAAAATAGCTTTATGAAAAACATAAAACTGATAAATGGCTACCCCTTTGTAATGTACAGCAGGGAGACATATCCTCCAAATGATATGCTGGAAAGAACCAGGTCATTTGCAAAATGGATGGATAGCAGGCGAACCTGCCGGGATTTTTCTGATAAACCAATACCAAAAGAAGTTATTGATAATATCGTTCTTACTGCCTCTACCGCTCCGAGTGGGGCCCATAAACAACCCTGGACCTTTTGTATTGTAAGTGACCCCATCCTGAAAAGACAAATAAGAGAGGCTGCAGAAAAAGAAGAACAGGAGAGTTATAATGGAAGAATGCCGGATGAATGGTTAAAAGATCTTGCGCCTATTGGTACCGATTGGCAAAAACCATTTCTTGAAAAAGCCCCCTGTTTAATTATCGTTTTTAAAAGAAGTTATGAGTTTGAAAACAATGGGCACAAACATCAGAATTATTATGTTACAGAAAGTGTTGGTATAGCTTGTGGGTTTTTGCTGGCTTCTATACATAATGCAGGCCTGGTTGCACTTACACATACGCCCAGCCCAATGAATTTTTTAAGCAAAATTTTAAACCGGCCTGAGAATGAAAAACCATTTTTATTGGTCCCTGTTGGTTATCCTGCGGATGAATGCTGGGTGCCTGATCTGAAGAGAAAAGAATTAGATGAAGTAGTTACCTGGTATTAGTTTTTTCCCTGCACTACAATTACAATTTCGCCCTTTACGGTCTTTGCATTAAAATGATCATGCACTTCCTGTAAACAGCCTCTTTTATTTTCTTCAAATTTTTTGCTGAGTTCTCTGCTAACACAACATTGTCTTTCCGAACCAAAATACTGAATGAATTCATTTAATGTTTTTACCAACCGCATGGGGCTTTCATAAAATATCATCGTTCGCTCTTCTTCAGCTAATTTTTTCATCATGGTCTGCCTTCCTTTTTTTAAAGGAAGAAATCCTTCAAAACAAAAACTGCTCATAGGAAGGCCGCTGTTTACCAGTGCCGGAACAAAGGCTGTAGCCCCGGGTAAACATTCTACCCTGATGTCATGCTTTATACATTCTCTTACTAATAAAAAAGCCGGGTCGCTGATGCCTGGTGTGCCGGCATCGGTTATTAATGCCATTGTTTTACCAGCTGCCAGTTGTTCCGTTAGGTGAGTAAGTATCTTATGTTCGTTATGCTGGTGATAGGGAGATATAGGTTTGTGTACCTGGTAATGATTGAGCAATACAGATGAAGTACGGGTATCTTCTGCCAGGATAAGATCAACAGCCTTCAATATTTCAACTGCTCTAAAAGTTATATCGGCAAGATTGCCTATGGGGGAAGGAACAATGTAGAGCATACCCCCTAACCCCCTGAAGGGGGAACCTGGAGTATTATTATTCTGAGATTGTTTATCACTCAAACTTTGATATGAATTTATTTAGTTAAACCTCTTGTAGAGAAAGCCCCTTTAGGGGTTTGGGGTTACCTGTATTTCAAAAATTTCCATTACCGGATTTGCCAGTAATTTTTTAGCGGCATTTTCTCCTGCTGCCTTTGCTTCTTCTTTAGTACCCGCCTCAACCTGCAGGTCAATATGCTTGCCTATCCTTACATCCGAAATATTATTCAGGCCTAAGCTCTGAAGGCCACCCATCACAGCTTTGCCTTGAGGGTCCAGCAGATCTTTCAAAGGCATTACTTTTATCTGTACAGTAAATATCATGATGATTGTTGTTTGAAAAGCAAAGATAAAATAATGTAAACTATAAAAACAATTGGAACAGCCAGCCAATGAAAAATAAATGCAGATATAATTGCAACAGCCAGTAAAATTATTTTAGGAACATTATTTTTTACACTGTAATCTCTAAATTTAAGTGCCATCATTGGAAGATTACTTACCATTAGCCAGCTAAGAAAAATGATTACTCCATACAGAAACCATTTATTAAATAATATATCAACAATAAATTGACTGTGATTATTCCAGTAAATAAGCGGTAATGAAGCAACCAGTAAGCCAATTGCAGGTATTGGCACTCCTTTAAATCCATAGGCTTGTGAATCATCTAAATTAAATTTTGCCAGTCGCCATGCACCGGCACAAGCCAGTATGAAAGCCGGAACCAACCAAATGATTGAAGCATTCAACCCATCCTCTTCCTGGGCTATACTCATTCTCAAAAATTGAAAGAGGATCATGGCAGGTGCCACGCCAAAACTTACCACATCAGCCAGTGAATCTAATTGCTTACCCATGGCTGAGGTTGCTTTGAATAACCTTGCAACAAATCCATCTAAAAAATCAACTACAGCTGCTATACCAATAAATAAAGAAGCCATCCATATTTTTTCCGGGATATCAATCAACTGTGTTCCATCAGCAGCATATTGAATAATAATGCCATTTTGTAATATAACAACAATGGCCAGGCAGCCAAATACTAAATTGAGCAGGGTAAATAAATTAGGAATATGTTTGGTCATTGTAGCTTTCTATTTTTTCATCAAGGCCTCTATCTCTTCTACGGTAATAGGAATATTTTTCATCAGGTCCTTATTACCATTCCTGGTTATCCAGAAATTATTTTCTATCCTTATACCCATCTGTTCTTCTTCAATATAAATACCGGGCTCAATGGTAAAAACCATTCCGGCTTTAACAGGTTCTGTTCTTGTACCCAGGTCATGCACATCAATACCAAGGTGATGCGAAATACCATGGTACAGGTATTTTCTATAAGCCCTGTTTTCAGGGTCTTCATTTTTTACATCTGATTTTTTTAACAATCCAATCTTTTGAAAAACAATGGTTGCTTCATCACCTATCTTCTCAGTGTAATCAACAATGCTGATACCGGGTTTTAAAATACCTGCTGCATATTGATGTAAATGCAGACAGGCATTATAAACCGTTTTTTGCCTTCGGCCAAACTTTCCATTTACCGGAACGGTTCGTGTAAGGTCGGCGTTGTAGTAGCCATACTCAGCACCGAAATCCATCAATATTAATTCACCGTCTTTACATTCCCGGCTGTTTTCTACGTAGTGCAGTGTTCTTGCCCGGTCGCCACTGGCAAGTATAGAACCATATCCCGGCCCTGTAGCCCTTTGTGATAAAAACGAATGATATATTTCTGCTTCTATTTCATATTCCATTACGCCCGGCTTAATAAACTTCAGTAATCTTCTGAAGGTATTATCAGTAATATCAATTGCTTTTTGTAATACTTCAACTTCAAGTGCCGTTTTAATTCCCCTCAGGTCTTTCAGCATTCTTGCACTACGCTTGTAATTATGCAAAGGAAACCGACGTTTCATCATTTTTGCATAGCGGTAGTCTCTTACAGGAACCCAGTTTGCTTTCCTGTCGTTTTCATTGGTGTTTAAATAAATGGTATCTGTCAAATGAACCCATGGCAGCATCATTGCATCTGCACTATCTAACCATATAATTGTTTTAATACCCGACATGGCCGTTGCTTCAGCTGCTCTTAATCTGTGCCCGTCCCATTTTTCTTTTACTTCATTCGGCCTCACCAATATCAGCACTTCCCTGTATTTAGCATCGTGGTTATCAGGAAATAGAACCAGCATGGAATCTTCCTGCTCAATACCCGTTAGCCAAAACAAATCAGAATTTTGCTTAAACTTGTACAACTGATCACCATTGGTTGGTAATTCATCATTGCTGTTAAAAATGGCTATCGAGTTCTTGTCCATCCGTTCAATAAAACGTTTCCGGTTTTGAACAAATATTTCGGGGTTAAGGGGGAGATATTTCATATCATTTTATTTATGCTGCAATATACATTTTAAAAAGTTTGATTTTTACAAACTAATGCTGCCCCTGGTTAGCCAAATGCTGTTTCAGAAAAAACTTTATTTTATGATCTAAACTCACATTAGATCTATTAAACAGGTCAATTTCAGAGGATTAAAAAATTAATACCATTCAAGGATTATTAGATATTATTCAATCTTATTTAATAATAATGGTCAGTTTTGAATTTTTGCAAAGGATTATACATAAATAGCCTATGCTTTTTAAATATGCGCCAGTAGGTTTACACTCTTACAAAAACACATAACATAACTTTGTGGCAACGATTGCGTAAACCTAAACCCTTATTTGCTATGTCAGTTTCAACGATGCTTGCTGCGCCTAAAAATGCACTAAAAACCCTTGGATTATCTACTACAAAAAACCTTCATTACCAGTTAAGCCCTTCTACACTAACTGAACAGGCTGTTCAACGTGGCGAAGGTGTTTTAAACGATACCGGAGCCCTGTTGATCAATACCGGTAAATTTACCGGCCGTAGCCCAAAAGATAAGTTTACGGTTAAGGATGCCCTTACCGAAAACACGGTTCACTGGAATGACTTTAATATTCCCTTTGAAGAAAAGAATTTCTTCCAGCTAAAAGAAAAAATGCTGGCCTACCTTGGTGATAAAGAACTTTGGGTTCGTGATTGCTATGCCTGCGCTGAAGATGCTTACAGGCTGAGATTAAGAGTTATTAATGAAAACCCATGGAGCAATTTATTTTGCTACAATATGTTCATTCGCCCGGAAGAAAAGGACCTGGACAATTTTGAACCTCATTGGCATATTATACAGGCACCAGGCTTTAAAGCCGATCCTTCAGTAGATGGCACCCGTGCAGAAAATTTTGCAGTTATTAGTTTTACCCATAAAACCATTTTAATTGGTGGTACCGGTTATACCGGAGAAATGAAGAAAGGCATATTTACCATGCTGAATTTTGTATTACCAACAAAAGCCAACGTATTAAGTATGCATTGCAGCGCCAATATGGGAAATGCCGGTGATACAGCTGTCTTTTTTGGATTGAGTGGTACCGGTAAGACAACATTAAGTGCTGACCCAAACCGTAAACTGATTGGTGATGATGAGCATGGCTGGACAAAAGACAGCGTATTTAATTTTGAAGGTGGTTGTTATGCCAAATGTATTGACCTGAGCGAAGATAAAGAACCAGAGATCTATCATGCCATCAGGCCAGGAGCATTGGTTGAAAATGTAACATTTATTGAAGGCACTAATAAAATAGATTTCAGCAGTAAAAAAATTACAGAGAATACGAGGGTGAGTTATCCTTTAACTTTTATCAGTAATGCATTAGAGCCATCTATCGGCAAAACACCAAAAAACATTTTCTTTTTAACCTGCGATGCGTATGGTGTTCTGCCTCCGATCAGCAAATTAACTGCGGGCCAGGCCATGTACCAGTTCATCAGTGGGTACACCGCAAAAGTAGCAGGTACCGAAGCCGGTGTTACTGAACCTAAGTCAACATTTAGCGCCTGCTTTGGTGCTCCGTTTCTGCCCTTACATCCCGGGCAATATGCCGAGATGTTGGGTAATAAAATGAAAGAGCACAGTGTAAATGTATGGATGATTAATACCGGCTGGAGTGGTGGCGCTTATGGAATAGGTAATCGTATGAAATTAAGCTATACAAGAGCAATGATCACTGCAGCCCTGGAAGGTAAATTGGATAATGTTGCTTATGAAGCACATCCTGTTTTTGGAATGATGATGCCAACAACATGCCCGGATGTACCTGTAGAAATTTTAAACCCACGCAATACATGGGCAGATAAAACAGCTTATGATGCTATGGCAAAAAACCTGGCAGGCCAGTTCATCAAAAATTTTGAAAAATATGCAAGCGGCGCTAATGAAGAGATACTGGCTGCGGCACCAAAAGTTTAAATTCAACCTATATGAACTAACTGCTTAAAATCCCCTGAAACTTTTCGGGGGATTTTTTTGATTACATTTAAGCATCATGCAGGCTCAAGCTCTAAAACTTTAACCACCTTGTCCTTTTGTGTCTCTTCAGAAGCCTTACTTTCAGTAATGCCATTTACCAGTTTTCCGTTATTACTTTGCTCCGGTTTTTTTGATAAACAGGCCAGCAAAATGGCGTAATCAATGTATTTACCCTTTCTCATAAAATGTGTTTTTATTGTTTTTAAATGTTTTTACTTATTTAATTTCAGCAACCCATTGCTGCACAAATTCCTTTGCCGGTTCCACCACTTCTTTTCCGGCCCGGAAAGCCATTTTCCAGCGTCTGCTTTTGCCTTCATACTTTGGGTTTACAAATACGTTTTTTCCTCCTTTTTTGGTGAGTTCAGCATTAAAATCAATTTCTTTTGTTTCCTCCATAAACTGCACCAGGCGATGCTTAACAAAAAGCAAGTGGCTTGCCGGGTATTCCTCGTCCCATTTTTTTAATTCCCGTCCGTAAGATTCCTCATTCATCTTAACCAGTTCCGGGTAACCTTTTGCATATGCAGCAATCGTTTTATTATTGGGGTCCTCAGCATCTTTTAAATACTTCCTGCTTTCTGCAAGTACATTTTCAAATACTGGTTTTGTTTTGGCATCTGCCTTTTTCAAAAGTTCTTCGGTTTGTGCAATGCTATTTTTATAAGCATCCGCCGTTTCTTTCTGCATTTCCTCAGGTGTTTTAAATTTATTCTTTACCGGTTTATTACTTTCTTTTAATACCTGGTAGTCATTTTTAAACGCCACCGAGTTTACATACTGTTTTACATAGTTCAGCAGGTCATTTGTTACAGCAGTACGGTTACCCATTACTATATTTTTTGCATTTGCAGCTCCATATTCATTTAAGTAGCCGCCCAAAATGCTTTCAGTAATTTTTTTGTCTGCCGCTGTTTTGCTGATGCCGAGTTCCTTTAAAAAATCAGCATTCAGTTTATTTAATGTAAAAGAAAAAAGAAACAGGCACAGAATTGCCAATACAAAGATTACAATGCCTGTTCGCAGCAGGTTCAGCAGATTGTTTAATGACATTTTTTTCATGATCTGGAATTATTAGTATTTTTAATTTAAATTTCATACTACCATTACGCCTTCGGTGATGGCTTCCTGTACCAGTTGCAGGCGTTGTGTATTTAATTGCTCGCTTGCGGTTTGCATGAACGATTCAAATACAAATTCTGGTGCCGTGTTTTTCACTTCTTTTAACCAGCCGGCAATTTCATGGTTACTGAGGCCCCTCATCATCCATTTGGTAAATTGTCCCATTTTCACCGGTGGTATGTTTGCAATAATACCGGCAGTAATACTTTTCAGGTCTTCATCTGTATAATGGCGCCATAATATTTTATTAATGATGTCTTCTTCCTTAGCCATATACTGCAGGTTAAAGATCATAAACTCAATAAATGCCTTATACAGTAAATTGCCATTCCGTAATTTTTCATCATCAGATACTGCATTTGAAAATTCGTCAAGCAGTTTAGCAAGGTTTTCTCCCAGTGCATGGTCTTTTACATGCTCCTGCTCAAATGCATCCACAACTGCCGGTTCATAAGGCTTAATGGCGGCAAATACAAACCGGTCTTCTGAATGTGCATGTTTATCAAAAAGCTCCACCCCGTTTTTTATCTGTTCCATCACCAGCACTGCCTCTTCATTATTTATAAAATCGGTTTGCTGAATTTGTATGGCTGTTTCATACAGCATGATACGCAGCCCTTTGTGTTCTTCGTAAAAAATGTTATAGCGTTTCATTATCTTATTAATTTAAATCTGAAGACAAATTTCGGTCGCATCTTTTCCCCAAAAAAGCATCCGATAGATGAACCGTCAAAAACTTATCATGAATTGTTGTTTTTGCTTTAAAAATTCCATGGCACTTTATATCTTTAGGGTGATGGAAACTGAAATATTATGCAATTTTGTACAGAAAATATACCCTTTAACTGACGAAGAGTTATTTGCATTTACAAATGGCTGGCAGCCAATTACCGTAAAACGAAAAACAATATTGACCGCTGCAGGTGAAACTGAACGTTATCTGTATTTTGTATTAGAGGGTTTACAAAGGGCATTTTATATAGGTGAAGAAAACAAAGAAGCAACAATCGTATTTACTTATCCACCTTCATTTAGTGGTGTAGCCGACAGCCTGCTTACCCAAACACCTTCCCTTTATTTCCTGGAGACCATTACCGCCAGCCGCCTGATCAGAATCAGTTATGAGCAAGTAAGTGATTTAATGAAAATCTATCCCGGTATTCAACAACTTATATTTAAAGCAACCTGCTTTGCATTAAAAGGCGCTTTACATAGGCATATAGAGCTGCAGTGTTTTAGCAATGAAGAAAAATTTAAAGTGCTGCTTCAGCGAAGCCCTCAGATTCTGCACCTGGTTCCCCACAAATATCTTGCTTCTTATTTAGGTATGGATGCCACCAACTTCAGCAAGCTGCTGGCTACTGTAAAAATTTGAATTTACCACCCAATTTATTTTGCTGTCTCAAAGTGAAAATCTTGGTATTTGCCAAGGTTTTCTGCTTTTTTATACAGGAGATTTGCTGAAAACTTACAATTATGAAAAAAATAAATAGTCAAAAACTTATTGCTGTTTTGCAGGAAGATGTACGTCACATTATATTGCAAACTTCCAGACTCAAAAATGAACCTGCAGAAAAACTGCTTCAACAACCTGCACAAGGTAAATGGAGCATTGCCCAGGTATTAGAACATCTTAATATCTACTGCCGCCATTACATTAACGTCATTGAAAAAAAACTTCATCATCATGAAACTGAGAGCAGCCAGTTTTTTTATCCCGGTTTACTAGGCAACTACTTTACCGGTTTGATGAAACCCGGGATAAACAATTCAATATCCAAAAAAATGAAGGCGCCTAAAAATGCTATCCCTTCAGAAAAGCCCGATGTCACCGCAACTATTGAAGAATTTAATTCACATCAACTTCATTTACTGAAACTTTTGCAAATTGCCGTATCGGCTGATTTAAACAATATTAGAATACCCACATCATTAAGCAGCCTTTTACAGCTGAAACTTGGTGATACTTTTCGGTTTTTTATTGCACATGAACAAAGGCATTTTATTCAAATTGAGCATATAAATACGGAAATGGGAAAACAACAGGAAACTTTAGCAGCATAATCCGGATGTTTGTCTTTTTAACGTTCTTAAATAAGTTATGGCTAAAAAGACTACAGGTATTAAAAGACCTGCAGTCTTTTTATTTATGCAACTTTATTAACTGACGCATTTATGGGGTCATGTAACATGGATTTTCATTGATTGAGTTTCATTTTCCCATCCACTTTTTAAAATCGGTAACTTTTTCCCTGCTCACCAATGCTTCTTTATCCACTTCCGGTTTCAGGCCCAGTATCAGCCGGTTGCCAAAGTAATCATCAATTTTGGCAATACTGTTTACAGAAACATAAAATGACCGGCTGATGCGGAAATAAATTTTGGGATCCAGCATTTCTTCCAGCTCATCCATGGTATAATCTACTACAAACTTTTTATTATCGGTGGTTTTGAAAAAATTCAGCCGGCCATCGCTGTAGAAATAGGCAACCTCATTTATCTCAACAGAAATCAATTTCTGGCCAAGCTTAACCAAAAATCGTTTGCGGTATTCTTTGGGCTGTAATTTCTGCTGTAGTTCTTTTACCAAACTGTCGATATTAACATCTGTATTGGTTTTTAATTTTTGAAATTTATTCAAAGCCACCTGCAATTCATCTTTCTGTATGGGCTTCAGTAAATAATCAACGCTGTTTACTTTAAAGGCTTTTAACGCAAATTCATCGTAAGACGTAGTGAAGATAACAGGGCTTTTTACCTCAGTAAGATTGAATATCTCGAAACTCTGCCCATCGGCCAGTTCAATATCCATCAGTATCAGGTCAGGCTGCGGGTTTTCTTCCAGCCATTCCACCGTACTTTTAATGCTGTCGGTGCTGCCAACCACTTCTGCAGCAGCATCTACAACAGCCAGTGTTTTCTGCAGTTTTTTTACTGCCAGTTCTTCGTCTTCTACAATAAGTATTTTCATCACTTTAATTTTAAAATTATGTATTTGTTGCTGAATTTATAATTGTTTTATTATTACTGATCAATGGTAATACAACGGTAAAATTCTTTTCATCTTCCATTACTGTAAAACCATCTTGTTTCAGTAAATCGTATTTTGCTTTTATATTTTCAAGCCCTACTTTATTACTGGGAGCCGGCACTGAACGGCGTTGTAAATTATTGGTTACTGTTAATGTATTATCGGTAGCAGTAAAAATATGGATCAGCAGCGGCATATATTTAGAAAGCGAATTATGTTTCACCACATTTTCCACCAGCATCTGCAAACTGAGTGATGGTAACTGAAAATCATTAAACTGTTCATCTATATTTACCTGAAGCTGCACAGCATCGCCATGCCTTGTTTTTAATAATTGAAAATAGCTTTGTATGAATTTCATCTCATGCTGAAGCGTACTCAACCCTTCTTCGTTATTTTGCAGTAAATAACGGTACACTTTACTGAGTTCATCTAAAAACTTTTCAGCCTTATTTTTATCTTCTGTAATCAGCGAGGAAAGCGTATTAAAACAATTAAATAAAAAATGTGGATTTACTTTTTGTTTAAGTTGCTCAAACTCCTGGTCAAGTTGTAATTTTTCAAGCGTTTCTTTTTCTGCAGCTGTTTCTTTATACTTATTTAGAATATATTCCACTTCAAACAGTGTCCCAAAAATCAAATTTATCCATAAGCCAACCAAAAAGCCATATTTCAAATCGCCTTCCTTAACCTGGTATTCTAAAATTTTAAATTGATGAAAAACAAAAAAGATCAATAAAATTCCCGGTGTAATTACAACCAAATTTTCAACCAATTTAAAAAACACCCTGTACTTTGTTTGCTCAAGGGAAGGAAATTTATGCTGGATGAAATATTCATACTGGGTATGTATCAGGAAGGTAACTGTACCCATGGCGGTTACTATGGATAATGTAACCAACCATACTTTCCAATCGCTCCACATCCGGTCATTATACATGATATCCACAAATGCAAAATTTATGAAAATCATAGAAAACCAATAAGCCCTGAACCGGAATCTGGATGGTCGGTAAAATTTCATACTAATACTTCATTTCTGTTAAACAATGGCAGAAACAGGGTTCTGCTGTTGGCCATTTCAGTAATTAATATCCTTCCTCCTTTCAGCATTCTATATTTATTCAGCAAATTATCCAGCCCGTCGTCTATATTCAGGTTTTGCAGCACTGTTTTTTTATGTACTGAATTAATTACAGTTAATTTGTTATCAGCATTTGATGTTATACTGATAACAATTGGGTCATTTTTACTTAAAGCATTGGTATAAATAATATTTTCCAAAATTACCTGCATACTTAAAGGAGGTATTGTTTTTTGAAACATAACTGGATTGATATTGACAGTACTTCGAATGGCTCCCCCAAAACGTTCTTTTGCCAGGTAGAGGTAAGATTCTGCAAATCTTATCTCTTCATCAAGGGTAACCAATAATTCATCATCGCTCCGTAAAAGATACCGGTGTACTTTCGTCATTTCATCCAGAAATTTCTCTGCCTTCATTTCATCTTCCTGTATCAGTCCTGATAAAGTATTAAAGCAGTTAAATAAAAAATGAGGATTTATCTGCCCTTTTAATCCTAATATCTTACTACGTTGGTAAATATTCCTGAGTTTTTCAGTTTCTGTAATCGAATTTTTCCAGGCTTTCCAGTTGGCCACACCCAAATTAAAAAACGTAACCATGGTACTGGCACAGCATCCGTAAACTATTGCCCACATAACCATATTAAACCTGGCGGGGCAACTAACAATATGCAATTGTTGATAGAGGTAAAACAAACATGGTATTACAATGATATTCAGCAAATAAAAAGCTGGTAACAGATAAACAATCCTTTTAAACATATCTATTGCACGTGGATATTTTTTCAGTAATACCCTGGCAACCATATCAAATAAAAAATTGGTTACAAATATGTAAAGCCCGGTAAAGAAAAAGCCTTTAGCAAACAAACCAATGGAATCAAAAATGCAGGAGCCAAATATGATCACATTCATAAAAAATACGAACGGGGCCATTATTGATAACAACACCATTGGAGACTTTATACTAAACCGCTTTACTGCCATACTGTAAATTATAAAATAAATGCAAAACAGTTTTTTAGCATGTTATCAAATGTGAAAAGGATGTATGAATTGAGGAAAAACCGGTATGAATTGTAAATGGGTTTTACTTAAAAACTCTAATTTTTCTCCCTTTACAAAGTTGGCTTTGTTTTTACCGGCTTTACCGTTTGCAAATAATTATAAATTGCTTTTAATTCCACATCAGTCATTTGCTGGTACATGCTCCAGGGCATTTCGCTGTTGGGTTTTATTTTTCCCATTCGAAAACGGTTAATAAATGTTTGCAGGTTCCACCCAAAAAGCCGGCCCGTACTGTCTGGTGTAAGATTTGGTGGAATATTACCATTGTCCATTGGATTACCTCCACCCAGTAATGGGCCAATAAACTCTCCGCTTAAACCCCGTTGGGTATGGCAGCCGCTACAATTGGCAGCATTTAAAGTTAAGTATCTGCCGTAAGCAGCTGTAGTATCCGATTTTACAGTTATGGCAATTTTTTCGGTTGGCCCAACCGGTTTAACTAAAAATGCCTTGGCTATATACCCGATTACATTCAGTTTGTTTTTCGGCTTTTTATAAGCAACTGGTTTTTGCGTACGCAGGTAAGAAAGTATTGCTGTCAGATCTTCATCACTCAAATTATGAAAAGGCATGAAATCAAAAACCGCAGTACCATCACGATGTACCCCATATCTGAGCGACCTTGCTATTTCAGCATCGGTATATTTTCCAATGCCCCATACAGAATCTGATGTTATGTTTGGTGAGTAAATAGTACCAATCGGAATCTTAAATGCATTGCCTCCATCCAAAGGTACATCCAGGCCCAGTTTTAATAAAGAATCTACATTGGTTCTGCTATGGCAATGTGTACAATGTGCAACCGATAAAGCCAGGTGTTTTCCCTTTGCAATGATGACACTGTCTGTTGATGCTTTAATGGCAGGATACGGAGCATCGTATTTTAAATTTTGCCTGGATGCTGTTGTGATTGCTATTCCGGCAATCAGAAATAAAAGAATAATCCCCGTCCATTTTAATATTCGTTTTATTTTTTTCATAAAATACTTTTTATAAAGGTTTACGATAGATTATAACTCCCATCCAGAAAGCCCATAGTATTGAAATGTATAAATACACGTTTAAAGCAATCTCATGCAGCCCTGCACTTTGAATCATACCAGAAAACCCATCCAGTAAACAAGAACCGCCAGTAATAACAGATACCAGGCCAATAGCTTTGCGATTTGATTTTAATAATAAGATTCCTATAAACAACCACCAGATACCGGCAAAGAGTACTTCCAGCAAATTCCACATGCCACCATAAACCATACTGTTTACAAACTCAAAATTTGCTTTGATGATCTGCTGCATTTCCGGAGTTGCATTTGGATAAGCATTCAGTGCCTGTGGATAGGCAACTGCAAGAATAGATGCACCTATTGCACCAATCAATACATAAGCAAGGCCACAAAAAGTAATAAGGTTGCTCCAGGGAGTTTTATCTTTCATCCAGTCATGCAGGTAATAGATAACTGGGAGTAAGAGCATATAATAGCCTATCATATCACATATCATTGACCATCTGCCGGCTTCGGCATTTACACCTGGAAGTGTAAGCATAAATGCCGGGTTATTAAAAATCTCAAAATTAAAATCAATGGCAATAACTCCGAAAATCATACAGAGTAAGGCTATTTTACCTGAGAGTACTGTAAGCATTCCTACGGTTTTGTTTTGTTGTAAAAAATTCATGTCATTTAATTTTTTTGCCGGCAGGTTTAATATCCGTGCAGGCTGGTGAATATTTTAGTTACAGATACAAAGTTGTTTTGTACAGGGCAGTTTAAAAAGGGATCTGTGTATGAATTGAGCAAATCGGGTAATGGGATGATATGACTGCACAATTCTATTTTATGCCAAACACTGTCCCTACAACCAAACTGATAAACCCGGTTATGGTTACAATTTCACGATAGAAAAAAATGCGTAACCATTTTGCCCGGTAAATGGCCCAGTCCGGTGGATAGTAATCAGTGGTCCAGGTATTGATGAAGTTATTGATGGGCATATTGCCTTTCATCATCAGCAACACATCTGCAACCAATGCCACAAAAGCAATTGCTGTTGTAATGAATAATAAACTGCCGGGGTTTTTACAGGTAATTATTACAAGTAAAAGATTTAGAATTAATGCGGCATATACAGCATACTTGTAATTGGCCCTGAAATTTGTATCCAGCAATTTTCTTAATTCAATATAGTTTTCTGCCTGCATACTATACTGTACATTTTTAAGCGCTACAATGTACATATAAGATTGTGCAACAATAACGCTGTATGCCAGCATTGTAAGCAGGAGAATGATTTTTGTGTACATGTTGTTTATTTTACTTCTGTAACAATATGATAAAGGTTATCGGGCAATCCATCAGAATTAAAAATACCACTTATTGAATTTACATAATTGCCGTTGTTGCGGATACGTATCTGAAGGCTCTGGTTAGTAACAACATTTTTTGCGGTGATGGTATATTTTCCAATGGGCACATCATCAATACCGTATTCGCCACCGCCTACATCAACCAGTCGTTTGGTAATAACCGATCCCGGGTTTCCGTTTGCCAGTGGCCCTTCGGGCGTTAATGTAAGTTCCACATCGGCCATATTGATAAAAGACAGAAAATCGCTGTAAGCTGCCACCGGCGAACCGTAGTAACCGCCTTCAGGCTTTGCCCCGCTAATTTTCCAGGTAAAGTTTCTTACAGCCCCATCCACTCCTGCAAAAGGATTTGGATTATCGGGATGCAAATTAAATTTGTACATTTTTCCCAAAAACTGCCTTTCAATCTGTACATATGCCTTCCAGCTTCCGATAGGCACAGGTACCAAATATTCGCCCTTTGCATTGGTAGTTGCATACACATAGGAAGCATAGTAAATGGTATTTTCAATTACCACTTTTGTGTTTGGCATAGGGCTTCCATCGGGGTTGGTTACAACACCTTTTGCAATGCCATTGCTGTTACCGGAGCCAGAGCCTGAGCCGGAGCCGGAACCCGTGTTTGTAATTGCATCATTGTCTTTTGAGCATCCGGTTATTGCCAGGCCCTGGATAATAATAAATGCTGCTAATAATTTTTTCATTTTGTTTTTTTTTAATAATTGTTGAATAATAGTTTTAAAATTGGCTGCAAGATATTTTTGAAAAGAAGCTTGTACAATACAGGCATGCATGAAATGCTGCAAATGCTGCATGAATTGAAATTTTATTATCAGCATAAAATAAACCGGAAACTGTTACAGGAAAATAATTATCAACCGGTGTTTACTTCTTTTAGCAGTAGCTGCAGATGCATTTATCAAATTGACATCTGATTTATTTTATCAGACTTAAAATCATCTTCGTAAACTTTTCTTCAATTGATTCATTCATTTTATCAACTCAAACACAACCTGCTTTTAAAGTTTATGGGTGCTTTGCATTTTTGTATCCTAAAAACTAAACAATGAAAAAAAATTATCAAACACGATCAATGATAACAACTATCATTTCTTCTTTTATCATTTTACTTGTTTCATGCAGTAAACTTAAACCCGATCTTCCTGTGGTTACACCACCCACCACCCCGCAGTCTGTAGGATTGGTTACGCCGGTTGGTGTACCTACAGGCAATGCCGATTCAAAAACGATTGGCTCAGGCGGCGGTTCCATCACTTCTGCCGATGGACGGTTTACCATTACCATTCCTGCCGGTGCACTCGCTACTGATAAAACAATTACCGTGCAGCCCATCAGCAATACTAATGTGGCAGGTACCGGAACTGCATACCGTACCAAACCTGATGGAGAAATATTTGCAAAACCGGTTACACTTACTTTTCATTATACCGATGCAGATACCACCGGAAGTTTTATTGAAGCCATGGGTATTGCTTACCAGGACAGTAAGGGTGTGTGGCAGGGATCTGGTGGCAGTATTGATAAAGTAAATAAAACATTCTCTGTTACAACTACTCATTTTACCGACTGGGCCATGTTCAAATACCTTGAATTAGTTCCGGGATCGGTGTCACTTGACTTTAATGAAAGTATAAGCCTGACAGTATACAATAGTTTAAATGATGATGAACTGCTGATTCCACAGCCTCCTTCACCTGTTAAACCAATTGTAAAGCCAAAAGATGTTACGGCAAAATATATAAAACACTGGAGATTGTCAGGCGCAGGTACATTAAATCCTTCGGGCAGTTCTGCTACCTATACAGCGCCAGCCACATTACCGGCAGTAAACCCGGCGGCCATACGGGTGATTTTAAATCCGCCTGCAGCCTATACACAGGAATACTCATTAGTAAGCAATATCTATGTGGGCAATGGTATCGCTTTCCGCATCAACAACGGTGCATGGAACTATGCACCCTCGCCTCTGGGTGTAGTACATTCGGCAGCCGCTACACAAATGCAGGGAGCAGTAGCCATTAACGGCCAACCTGCCGGCACAGTTACTTTAAGATGGAGTGGCAGTAATCATTTTGGATTTTATAACTGGGGGCAGGCATTGCCTTCCTTCCTGTATGCACCTGGCGGCAATACTTCTTACTATCAGTATCATTTACCACCCACCGGTGTAATAATTAGTACAGGTGGCATAGATTTTACCCATTACGGTCGAAATGCCGGAGAATTTGTGATGGGAACTTTTTACCTCGATAAAGCAGGCATGATAACGGTTAACAACAATACAACTACGTCAACACCTGTAAAAATTGACGGATATTTCCGGGTAAAGCGTGCCGTTTAAACCGGGTAATTAAACAAAAATATGCTGCAGTTATATCATTTCATAGCAACGCCCACACCTTTGCTTTATTTATTGACAAACAAAAACCCCATCTGTAAAAAGATGGGGTTAAATTTTTTATAAGGTGAACTGCATCTCCGGTATCTCTCCCTCCACAATCAACTTCCCCGCAGTCTTGCCAACAATTTCTTCCACGCTAACTCCCGGTGCCCTTTCCAATAATTTAAAGCCATCTTTAGTAACATCCAATACGGCCAGTTCTGTTACAATTTTTTTAATACACTTCGTACCTGTTAACGGTAAAGTACACTTAGGCAATAACTTACTTTCACCTTTAGGATTTGTATGCATCATCGCAACAATGATATTCTTGGCGCTGGCTACCAGGTCCATGGCACCACCCATTCCTTTTACCATCTTCCCCGGAATTTTCCAATTGGCAATATCACCATCCTCACTTACTTCCATGGCACCAAGAACGGTAAGGTCAACTTTACCGGCACGTATCATTCCAAAACTCATAGCACTATCAAAAATTGAAGAGCCCGGTAATGTAGTTATGGTTTGTTTACCTGCATTTATCAAGTCGGCATTTTCTTCACCTTCAATTGGAAAAGGCCCCATGCCCAACAACCCATTTTCACTTTGCAATACCACTTTAATTCCACCAGGTATATAATTGGCAACAAGGGTTGGTATACCTATACCCAGGTTAACATAGTAGCCGTCTTTAAGTTCCTTTGCTATACGCTGTGCTATTTGTTCTTTTGAAAGTGCCATAGTAACCCCCTGTCCCCCTGAAGGGGGAACCTAGTTTTAAAGTTTATAATTTTTTCATTCGGCATATACAAAAAAGCTGACTGAAAATTAAATGTTGCAATTGTTTTCAGACTCCAAAGTTCCCCCTTCAGGGGGCGGAGGGGGTTTTTACTGTCCTTTGCTCAATCCTCTTCTCATAATCTTTTCCTTCAAATATCCGGTGCACATAAATACCGGGTGTATGTATATAATTGGGATCAAGTTCTCCGGGTTGAACCAACTCTTCCACTTCAGCAATGGTTATTTTACCTGCCATGGCCATTAAGGGATTAAAATTCCGGGCTGTATCTTTAAAAATAAGGTTGCCATCAGTATCTCCCTTCCATGCTTTTACAATAGCAAAGTCTGCATCAAAGGCATATTCCAATAGATATTCTTTATCATTAAATATCCTGGCTTCTTTTCCTGTTGCCACTTCGGTACCTACACCTGCAGGTGTATAAATAGCAGGCATTCCATATCCCGAAGCCATACATCGTGTTGCTAAAGTGCCTTGTGGTATTAATTCTACTTCCAGCTCGCCACTTAATAACTGTCTTTCAAATTCAGCATTTTCACCAACATAGGAAGAGATCATTTTCTTAACCTGTTTTTGCTTAAGCATCATACCAATTCCAAAGTCATCAACACCGGCATTATTAGATATGCAGGTTAGATTTTTAGGGCCTTTTTTAACTAATGCGGCAATACAGTTTTCCGGAATTCCGCATAAACCAAATCCGCCAAGCATTAGAACTGCCCCATCATTAATATCATGAACTGCTTCAACAGCATTATTGAAAATTTTATTCATATCAATTTGCCTGAATTGCCTTTATTGTAAAATTTTTAGTCTTATTTCTTTCTGCCTGTATTATCATGCTGTCCATTATTACTTTCAATTTACCCGGATTCTCTTTATAATACTCATAGCTTTTATAAAAATTGTCTTTAGTAATTTTATGAATAGTAAAAATCTCCTGCTGTAATTTCAGGTTTTCAGTTATTCCATTTTTTGCAGGGTTCTTCATGATTATCTCCGCAGTAAATGCATCGGCCTTAATTATATCCCATAACACAGTTTGCATTTTTTCAGGCTTTAAAATACCTGGTGGTATTTTATTTTTATTTCCGCAGGAAATGAAAATAACCAGACAAAAAAACACCAGGCAATTCCTCATCATTTTAATTCGTCTTTATATTTGGCAGCATTAGTAATGTCCATTTTTTGTAAAAGTTCCGAAGCCCTTGCTTTGTCCTGTTGTGGTGCTTTAGAGAATATTTTTATCAGCTCTGTTGATTTTCCCTGGAAAAAGAACTGGTTGATCATTTTATTTGGATTATCCGTATTAAAATTATTTAAGAGATTGAGCACATTTAGTACCTCAACCCTGGCTGAATTTTCATCCTCATACAGTTTATCCATTCCCAAACGATAATAATTATAGTACACATCATGCATGATGGTATAGCGGCTGTTCAGCATATTTTCCACAAGCCAATAGCGGTTGCGGACACCATCAAAAGCTTTCCATCCTGAAATACCCCTGCCATCGGGGGCATTGTTAATGATATTTTGTGCTTTCTGAAAATATGGGTCTCCTCCCCGTGGTGAGAAGGAATCATAGTCAAATGCCAGTATCATGTAAGCATAATAAGCAATAACCGCAGTTAGATTTGAAACCAATGCATCTGAACCAGAAATCCTGTTTTCGTTAAACTCCAGTTGCTGAAATTCAACGTATTTAAATATTATATTTTCATCTTTAAAATTAATAATCGGAGAAAGATAAGACGTATTATATACTGGCCTGGCTGCCTGGATGGTCAATGAAGCATTATATACATTAAGATCATTGGTGGGCTGAAGGTTCAGGAAAAAACTACTTTCGATCCTTTCATTAGGCTGAAAATTATCCGGGGTCCATTTACGGGTATTAATAAAATTATTGAGCGCTGTCTGAAGGGTACGAAACACATTTTGATTTACATTATTTCCTACCTGGTTACTAACGACAGTTATATTGGCTTTTAATTCCTGGGCACAGGAAAACTTAAAAGCAAAAGCCAACACTAATAAAAAATTAATTTTTCGCATGTAATAGTTGAATAATAGTATTTACAATATCAATCGCCACTTCCTTTTTCGACTTGGTTTCAAATGGATACTCCCTGCCGGTTTTATCAAAAATAGTGATTTTGTTAGTATCATATCCAAACCCTGCCCCTGCATCATTCAATGAATTCAGAACGATCAAATCTGCATTTTTGGACTGGAGTTTTTTTAATGCATTCTCCTTTTCATTGTTTGTTTCGAGCGCAAACCCCACCAGCAATTGATCTTTTCTTTTTTTTGCACCCAGGTGCTTTAAAATATCTTTTGTTTTGGTTAGTTGTACTGAAAAATCGTTTTCGGTTTTCTTAATCTTTTCTTTGGCGGTATTTACAGGAGTATAATCTGCAACGGCAGCACTCATTACGGCAATATCAGATGTGGAAAATATTTTTTCACAGGCATTAAACATTTCATCAGCCGATCTTATTTCTATTACTTTAATTCCCCCGTTTACCTGTATATCAGAAGGACCAAGTACCAGGGTTACTTCGGCACCCCTTTTATTCATTTCTTCAGCAATGGCCACTCCCATTTTACCGGACGAGTGATTACCTATAAAACGAACAGGATCAATAGGCTCATAAGTGGGGCCGGCAGTAATTAAAATTCTTTTACCTTTCAGTTCAGATTCACTCAAAAAAAAACCGTTCAGCCATTTTAAGATAGATTCGGGTTCTGCCATCCTGCCATCACCAACCAGGCCACTTGCCAATTCACCATTTTCTACCGGAATTACATGATTTCCAAATGCAGTTATAGCTTTAAGATTCTTCTTTGTTGTTGCATGATGCCACATATCTTCATCCATTGCCGGGGCAACTACCACTGGGCAGGTAGCAGAAAGATAAACAGCCATTAACAAATTATCACATTGCCCACTTGCCATTTTAGATAAAGTATTACAACTTAAAGGGGCAATCAACATGATATCTGCCCAACGGCCAAGCATTACATGATTGGCCCAGGAATCGTTTTCTGCAAGATCAACAAGTACGGGGTTTTTAGAAAGCGTAGCCAGAGAAAGCGGTGTTACAAAATTCCTGGCAGCTGGTGTCATTACAATTTTTACTTCAGCACCTGATTTTATTAAAAGCCTTGTTAATACAGCAGATTTATATGCCGCAATGCTTCCGCTGACACCCAATAAAATTTTTTTTCCTTTTAACATAAAAAAGCCCGTTTCAAACTGGTTGAGACGGGTTAAAATTATGATTTCTTAATTAAATAAGAAGCTAAAATATTGGTTACTGTTAGCTGAACAGATCTTCATCATTTTTACGGAAGTAAACTTTATCCTCCATAAATTCTGTAGTTGCCAATAAAGCAGGGTTAGGCATACGCTCGTAAGCCTTTGAAATTTCTATTTGTTCTTTATTTTCGTGAATTTCTTCCAGGCTATCAGTATGGCTGGCAAATTCTTCCAGTTTATTGTGCAATTCTTCTTTCAAAGTGATATTGATCTGGTTTGCCCTTTTGGCTATAATGGCTATAGATTCATAAAGATTGCCGGTTTTTTCTTTAATATCTGACAATTTTTTAGGCTCTACAACACTACTTGTATTAGCGCTTAGCTGACGTCTGAGTTTGCTCATTTTTTATAACTTTAATATGATTTTGACTTAGGTTACTATAACTTTCTGCATCTTTTAACAATTTGCTTTCCGGATAACGGTCTACAAAATCTTCATACTCATCAATTACTCTTTCAAATCGTTCAATTTGCTTGTCCTGGATACTTAATTTCGCAAACTTGTAATAAGACTTTACTATTTTTAATTTATATTCTTCACCTTTTAATGACTCAGGATAATTATTGGTTAAATTAGAAAAAGCAATGGCAGCCGCCCTGTATTGTCCTAAGTTGTAATATAATTCTGCTGCCCTATATTCCTTCTGCTCTAATTTAGCTCTGCACTTATCAATAATTTCAGAAGCCTCTTTATTTCTTTCAGATCCCGGATGCGTATTAATAAATGTCTGCATCATACCCATTGCCTTAGTAGTATTTACTTGTTCCAATTCAAGCTTCGGAGATTGCTTGTAAAAGCAATAAGAACGCATATAATCAACCTCTTCTGCCTTGCTGCTGTTTGGAAATACCTCTAAAAATCCTTTAAACAGGTTTTCTGCATCTGCATATTGTTTCATATGGTAAAAACAAAAGGCATCTTTATAATACAATTCTTCAAACTTTAATGACCCTTTGAAAATCGGGAATAAATCTTCATATAGTTGTTGGGCAATCTTATACTTCTTTTCTGAAAAATATTGGTCAGCCATTTTAAGCTTATACTCATAATCCTTGCTTTTGGATACTTTATTGTATTTATTACAGGAAGTTACCAGTGTCAGAAGTAATACAGAAGCTAAAACAAATCTAATTGATCTCATAAAGAATCGCAAAATTAACGTAATTAACTCAAAAATGCCAGTAAATAAACTAATTGCCAAAAAAGTTCAGTTAAGGATTTGATAAAGAAAGACTTTTGATTATTGTTAAAAAAAGCCCCCCTAAATCGGGGGGCTGTAAATGATCTAAAATATCTCTATTTATTAATTACACTTAACGTCAACTGTATTTTTATCACCTCCCCCAACTTCGCAATTTGCAGTAATTCTGTCAGCGCTAATTCCCTCTTTTTCAATTAGATAGATCTTAATGATATCTAATCTTTTTTGACAATTAGCCTGTGATGCTTTTGAAGTCTCGGGATAACCATGAATAGTTATCATACAGTTTGGATTAGCTTTCAATTTTGAGGCTACTGTAGCAAGCATGGCTTTGTTATCTCCGCTAAGTACTAAACTATTACCCTTAAATGTAAGGCTTGGATAATCGCAAGGGCAGGTTTGTTCTTTAGCCTGTTGAGCAGCAGCAGCATTTTTACAACATTCAGGATCAGGGCATTTACCAACCCCATCAGCATTAACAGGTTGACATTCTGTAGGTGTTATTAATTGTTTATCCTTACAATCAGGAACGCCATCACCATCTGTATCTTTAGTTACTCCATGAGTATCAACCGGACAACCGGCAGGAGTATTTGGCTCCCTGTCCAAATGATCACACACACCATCGCCATCAGCATCGTTACAATCATTTTTAGGTATCTTAACATTACGATGATTTCTTAACTCATCATAAGCATAATCCAAAGGATTAACCCACCATAATGGTTCTACTGATTTAGCACCGATATTTACATTTATACCAATTGAAGCATAGTTATAAGAATCAAAATCACTGGTTAAAACTGCATCACCAGAAGCATGTTCCTGCCAACGCTGCCCATCTAATAGATCAGTTTTAACAAAGGTCCACCTGTCTTCTATAGCAAGGTTTATCCTTTTACTGAGTTTAATTGCAACGCCGGCTAATACAGTACCAGATGGTTTCAATGTATTGTCACCTAATTTTGGTCTCCTGCTACCTTCATCATCTGCAAGGGTCTCATATGTCTTATCCATACCAGCTTTTAAAGTCTTCAAAACATTTTTTCTACCACTATGTGAACCACTTGCGGTAGAATTAAACAATGTTTTGTAAGGATTTCCACTGGCATCCAATGCATTTACCTTAGTTTTAAACCAAGACGCACCGATACCACCACCAGCATAAAGAACCAATCCTGTTTTTTGTTTATGAAAACGAATATTATTCAAAGTAATAATTCCCTGCAGGCTAAGGTCTTGCAAATGAACTTTATAATTATAAAAAACCTTATCCACGTTTGCTGAAACATTTCCTGCATGGTCAGTATACTGCAGAGTGCCATTATTCATCCGCTGCGGAGAGAAATACCGTTTCCCAACCGGAAGGTTTGTATTCCAGGCAGGGTTTTTACCAAAGTTCTCACTACCCAGCCAGTTCATTCCTTTTCCTGTGCCATTTAAATATTGCAGCCTTAGAGAAAAGATATAGCCAAAAGCCTTCCTAACATGTGCAGAAAAACCCAATGTTGGTAGCTTGGCAGCTACATCACCACTCACGGTGAACATGCCGCCTGACACACCGATTTCCCACATATTACGGGGTTTAGCTGGAAAGTTGTAGGAACCATTCCAAAATTCATTTTGCTGTGGCATTCTTTTTTTAGATATTACAGAAGAGTCGTAAACACTTCCTTTGCCCCCAACCTGTGCATATGCACCTGTTGCAAGAAACAAGAATAATATCCCCAATAAAATTTTGTACTTTTTGCTTATCATAATTTAATAATTAATGAAATTATTTAATGGATATATGTTAATTTACTGCAAAAATATCAATTGCTACCTAATAATCAAATTTTTTTATAATTTATTTAGGACAATCTAAAATATTTCTACAAATTAAATTTGAGGGCAAGACACAGATAGCTGTGGTTTCGTTGCATCAAATTTAGGGTTTTTTAAGGTAAAAAGTCAATTTTATTAAGCCGAAACGAAAAAGTTACAAATAAATTACTTTGACAGGGTTATTCACTGTGTTATATTGCCAGAATTTTACTCATGGACCCCATTAAAAACATTATAGCAGAAGAACTAAATACTTTTGAAAAAAAGTTTGCAGATGCAGTTAAAAGTGAAACACTGTTGCTCGATACGATAATGAAGTATGTTATAAAACGTAAAGGAAAACAGCTAAGACCCAAGTTTGTTTTATTGAGCGCAAAACTTCATGGGGAAATAAATGAAAGCACATACAGAGCTGCTGCTTTAGTGGAATTATTACATACCGCCACATTGGTACACGATGATGTTGTAGATGATTCTTTAGAACGAAGAAGTTTCTTTTCAATAAATGCACTTTGGAATAAAAAGATCGCTGTACTTGTTGGTGATTACCTGTTGTCTAAAGGATTACTACTTGCTACCTCTAATAATGACTTTCGGCACTTACATATCCTTTCAGATGCAGTAAAACAAATGAGTGAAGGGGAGTTATTACAAATTCAAAAAACAAGGAAACTAAATTTAAGTGAGGATATTTATTTTGAGATCATTCGTAATAAAACTGCTTCTCTACTGTCCTCGGCCTGTGCTGTAGGTGCTTACAGCACAAGTAAGGATGAAACAATAACAGCTAAAATGAAACTCTTTGGCGAAAAAGTCGGTATCGCTTTTCAAATTAAAGACGATCTTTTTGATTATGGTAAAGAAGATATTGGTAAACCAACCGGTAATGATATAAAAGAAAAAAAACTCACTCTACCCCTAATTTACACATTGAATAAGGTATCAGCTTCTGTAAAGAGAGAATTAGTTTATATCATCAAAAATGAAAATAAAACCCCCAAAAAAGTAAATCATGTTATTGATGCAGTTACCAACACAGGTGGAATTAAATATGCAACTGAAAAAATGAATACATACCGGGACGAAGCTTTGGAAATTCTGTATGGCTTTCCGGATGGCCCTGTACGGATAGCCCTGGAAGGCCTTGTCCGTTATACAACTGATAGGAAATACTAAAATGGAAAAAAGATGGAAAATATTAAAGTCAGATGAAAGTAAAGTGGTTGCTTTACAGGAATCGCTAAAAATAAACCATGCGCTGTGCGGTATTTTAGCAGGAAGAGGATTTGATACTTATGAAAAAGCACGGCATTACTTCAGACCCCAATTAAGTGATTTACATGACCCGTATCTGATGAAAGACATGGACAAAGCTGTACAACGTATCATTACAGCATTTGAAAAAAAAGAAAAAATACTGGTTTTTGGAGATTATGATGTGGATGGCACAACTTCTGTGGCCTCAATGTATCGTTTTCTCTGCAAAATTTATGAGCCTGCTCTTTTAGATTTTTATATTCCTCACCGATACCGGGAGGGTTATGGCGTTAGCAAGATGGGAATTGATTTTGCCAAAGAAAATAACTTCTCTTTGATTATTTCTTTGGACTGTGGTATTAAATCTGTTGATCTGATCGCCTATGCAAAAACCCTTGCCATTGATTTTATTGTGTGCGACCATCATTTACCTGATGAAGAGATTCCGGTTGCTGTTGCCATTCTCAACCCCAAACAAAAAGATTGTAATTATCCATACAAAGAACTGTGTGGATGTGGTGTAGGTTTCAAACTAATTACTGCTTTAGCACGGCATTTTGGTATTGATGATGAACATTATTTCTGTTACATTGATTTAGTTGCTGTTGCCATTGCTGCAGATATTGTACCTATGACCGGCGAAAACAGGATACTGGCTTACTATGGATTGGAAAAAATAAACAGTACCCCTAATCCCGGAATTAAAGCCCTGATCTTTTTGGGCGGTATTCAAAAAAAATTATCCATCAATAATGTGGTGTTTGTAATTGCACCAAGGGTAAATGCAGCCGGCAGGATGGATGATGCAAAGAAAGCTGTTCAATTATTTATTGAAGATGATTATAACAAAGCACTTGAATTTGCAGAAATGCTTCATAGCGATAACAGCGATCGTAAAGAAGCAGATAGCAGTATTACTACTGAAGCACTTGAAATAATAAATGCGGATGAATCATTAAAAAATAAAAAAACAACTGTTGTTTTTCGTGATCACTGGCATAAAGGTGTTGTAGGTATTGTAGCCAGCAGGTTGATTGAAACTTATTACCGGCCAACTGTTGTACTTACACAAAGCGGCGATGTGGCAGCAGGAAGTGCCAGAAGCGTTCCGGGCTTTAATTTATATGAAGCTATACACGCCTGCAGGGAACACCTGCTTGGCTATGGCGGGCATTTCGCAGCAGCTGGCCTTTCGTTATTACCTGAAAATATTGATGCATTTACCAATAAGTTTGAAGAAGTGGTGGCAAATACAATACCCCCGCATTTATTGATACCAGAGATAATCATAGACACAGAAATTTCATTTGCTGCATTAAATCAAAATTTTTACCAGATCATTTGCCAGATGGAGCCTTTTGGCCCCGAAAACATGAGGCCGGTCTTTGTTGCAAAAAAAATTTTGGATACCGGTTATTCAAAAATTGTAAAAGAAGAACACATTCGGTTTGTGGTAAAACAGGATAAATATTCTTTTAACGGGATCGGGTTCAACCTGGCAGCTAAATTCCCGTTATTGAAAAAGCCGGTTGACATTGTTTTTACACTGGATGAAAATGAATGGAACGGTACCTCCAGTTTACAATTAAAAGTAATTGATATCCGCAGCAGCGAATAATGAAATTCTTCTCTTACATAAAATATTTTTTTTACATCACCTTTAACTGGAACATCAGTATTGCCTGGTATATTATCATGCAGGAAATTAAAGGCGAAAAAAAATACGGGATAAATACTACCGGAGCAGATGAATTAAAAAAACTGGAAAATAAAGGCATCGATATTACACATGCTACTATTTACATGCCAGTGAGCTATAAGTTACTGGAAGAAACCCTCAAACAAGTAAACCCTGCCCTAAACACCCATTTTCTTGATATAGGCTGTGGCAAAGGCAGGGCGCTATGCATTGCTGCCACACAGGGTTTCAAGAAGGTAACCGGCATTGATTTTTCAAAGGAACTGTGTGGTGCCGCAAAAGAAAATCTTGCTGCCACCAAACAAAAAATTCCCGTACTCCATTATAACATCATTAACAATGATGCCTTTTATTTTGAAATACCCGATGATGTGGATTGTATTTTCTTCTTCAATCCCTTTGACGAAACAATTATGAGTGGTGTTGCGAATAACATTGTAGCCAGTTTACAGGATCATCCACGAAAGATCAGCGTCATTTATGTAAATCCATTGCATAAAGAGTTTTTTATCAGAGCAGGATTTAAAGAGGCCTGGTACAGTAAAAAAATGAAATATCTCGAAGCTATTATACTTGAAAATTAAAAAGGATTATATTAAATACAATCCTTAAAATATCTTACTCTTTTTCAACAATAAACCACAAACTCTAAACTTTAACTCATTAACTCCACACTCCTGTTTATAAAACTCGTTAAACTATTTCCTTTAAGTAAACCCTGGGATAATAAAGCGAGGTCAGCCAGATTATGTACTATTTTTTCCTGCTTGTCTTTTTCTCCTTCTGCCAATACTGTTTTATAAATAGCATGATTGCCATTTACCGTCAATATAACTTCATCGGGCATGTTGGCATAAAATGCTCCCATTCCACCCTGCATTGCAGCCATGTCCTTCATCCGGCGCATAAATTCTGGCCTTGTTGCAACAACCGGCGGCGCTTCTGCACTTAATCCTTTTATTTCAACCGAAACATTTAATTCGGGCATTTGCACCGCAAACAGGTCTTTCAGTTTTATTTCATCATCTTTACTCAATACACTATCTCCACCCTCCTGCTTATCAATCAAATTATCAACGATATCACTATCCACTCTTACAAACTGTACATTCTCCCACTTCATTTCCATCTGGTTTAAAAAACCGTTATCAATAATGGTCTCCAGCTTTACAACAATATAACCTTTGGCATTAGCCTGCTGAATATAAGCATCCTGTTGCACCGGGTTGGTGGTATATAAGATCACCAGCTTGCCGTCTTTATTTTTTTGCAATATTTCAGTTGCTGTTCTGTATTCCTCAAGTGTATAAAATTTCGCTTCGGTAAGTCCTCCCCCTTGGGGGGAGTTAGAGGGGGCCTCCTGAAGAATATGAAATTTATTGGCCTTCTCTAAAAACTTATCTTCTGTCATCATACCATACTTAACAAACAGACCAAGGCTTTCCCACTTTTCTTCAAATTGCTTTCTATCTGTTTTAAATATTTCTTCTAATTTATCAGCTACTTTTTTGGTGATATGACCCGATATTTTCTTCACACTGGCATCTGCTTGCAAATAACTTCGCGATACGTTCAATGGAATATCTGGTGAATCAATGACACCTCGCAATAAAGTTAAAAAATCGGGAACAATATTCTCTACTGCATCAGTTACAAAAACCTGGTTTGAATACAATTGAATTTTATCTTTTTGAACCTCTAAAGTTTTCTTTAATTTAGGAAAGAAAAGAATCCCCGTAAGGTTAAA
>JANNDO010000014.1:0-10352 GCA_031387825.1 Chitinophagaceae bacterium
ACCACTTCCGGATCAGTATGTAGTGTAGGAATAATTTCAAGGAGACGTAAATATCTTGGCGGATTAAAAAAGTGAGTGCCGCAGAAATATTTTTTAAAATCATCGCTTCTGCCTTCCGTCATCATGTGGATAGGAATGCCGGATGTATTGGAAGTAATTAATGTTCCCGGCTTACGGTATTTTTCCACTTCGGTAAAAACAGATTGCTTAATATCCAGCCTTTCCACAACCACTTCAATCACCCAGTCGTAATCAGCAATGTCTTTCATATTATCGGTGAAATTGCCTGTCTTAATTTTTTTGATCACATCTTTTGTATAAACCGGCGAAGGGTTTGATTTAATTGCAGCAGCCAACGCATCATTCACTATTTTATTTTTTTCAGCAGGCTTTGCATCAGCAGGCGTATCCTTTGGCTGTATATCCAGCAACAACACTTTCAACCCTACGCCTGCAAAATGACAGGCAATACGGCTGCCCATTACACCACTGCCTAAAACAGCTACCTTTTTTATGATTCTTTTTGACATAATTTTTATTTTTCTCACTGATTGCTCAGATGTACACAGATTAATTTATTATTCTGATTAAACTTTCTTTGTTTATTAAGGTTGATACATTAAAGTTGACTAAAATACCAATTTTTTTGTCCGATAATTTTAAATAGGTCAACAATTGCTTCTTGTGAACATCTAATAAAGTTTCAACAGATTTGACTTCAATAATTACCATATTTTCTATTAAAATGTCTAATCTAAAACCTAACTCAAGTTGTATCCCATTGTACATTACCGGAATTCCAACCTGGGATTCTACTACCAGATTTAATTGCTTTAATTCATAAATAAGAGCAGCTTCATAAACACTTTCAAACAAACCCGGCCAAGTGTTGAATGCACTTAATAAATTGCTCCTCTTATCTGATATGCCAAATCATTTAATTCCACTCCGTGCAAATCTGTGTTATCTGTGAGCAAAAATTTACTATTAGTTAGTTAAACAACTATTTGCAAAATCGAAATTAAGACATTCCCGATTAAGCCGAAAATAAAAAACAACTTTAGTAATATCAGGGATATAAAGCGATGAAGACCTCTTTACTGGCAGCAATCTTCTTCTTAAACAGCCAGTTTACAAGGCTGAACCTGTCATTGGCCGACCATATTAATACGGGGTAATTTGGGAAGTAGTGGTGGAGGAACGGATATTGAAAATAATAACCTGATAACGCATTAACCTTTGACTTTGTAATTACAGCTGAAAGACTATCAACCCATTGCTTTGTTTCTACATCATTTATTTGATAGGGATTGAACATTGGTGTGTAATAAGAAGTAAAAAAACCGCTGTTATTAAATACAGCCAGCAGGTCTGCCCGGTTTGATTCCACCAGTAATTTATTTGTCAGGTGAAATTTACTACGCAATTCTATTAATACCACCAGGGCAAAATTACAATTTGAATCATCCAGGTTCTTAAAGTCGAGCCAGATACTTGCCTGTAATTTTCTTTTATCATAGCCGTCCAGCAGATCATTTAAATTAAAGCCTGTTGATTTACCGGGATCATGATGAATTTCAAAGATGTTTTTTTGTTTATTGAAATACACATCACATTCAATCCCGCCGGTAACCGTATCAAATTTGTTCAGCAACTCTTTTGTATTTACTGCTTTTACCCATTCTTTATTTTTATTGATGAGTATATTTTTATTTTGAGGATAGCTGGTATCTGTTTTATATGACGGGAATTGCTTCGGTAGCAAAACCCTTGTCAACCCTTTGTGCTGAATAACATCTGCTACCAGGCACAGGCCAATGATAAATGCTATTAGCTTATATTTGTTTTTAAAGATCCACTTCAGCAGCATGAACATTCAGTTTTTATGAAAATAAAATATTTACCCGCTTCCGGTAAGGCTGTTTGGCAAAATAACAAAGCTTTTATTTGGTTTCTGCTAAGCTTGCTGTTAATATATTCCGTTTTAAAAATAATATTTTATAACTATAACTATTCTGTATTATTCACAAATGCTGAGCTCCACAATTCCGGGTATGGTAAAATTAAGCTGATAAAATGGTCTTTAGCCAATGACATATTCAGTATTTTAGGTATCAATACTTTTTTATTGTTGTTTTTACAGGCAGGCAGGTTTTTATCAGCAAAAATATCTGCCTGGGTAATTCTGCCAATATTTGTTTTAATAAACAGTTTTGCTGTTTTACTCAACCTGGCCGATATATTTTATTTCCGTTTTCACTTTCAACGTGCCAATGCCGGCCTGTTGTACGTTTTAGATCATCCTTTTAAACAACTGTTTCACCAGGGCATTTTTATTATTGCCGCTTTTTTTGCAGCAATAGCTGTTGTAATAATTTTAATTTGGGGCCTGCACAAAAGATTACTCACTTCATTTTATGGCGGAAGGCATTGCAACTTTATAACGACCGTTCTTCTTATATGTTTTGGCTTAGCTGTGGTATTTAAAAACAGTTTTAGCAGGATACTGGTACCCACTTACCCGCTGGTAGATATAAAAAGCAATCAGCTGCCCATTGTTCAAAATTCCTTTCACACTTTTTCCTACTCAGTTTTCAGAAAAAGCGAAGGAATAACACAAACAGATTATTTACCTGCTGCAGTATGTGATTCACTTTTCCCGGTAAAGAAATCACTTTTTGACAATACAAAGGATAGCGTTGGAAAAAATATCGTTCTCTTCATTATGGAAAGTGTGCCTTACGATTTTTTTGATCCTGCAAACTCCTTTAAAGTAGAAATGCCTTTTTTTGATTCGCTGTTACAACACAGCACTCTTTATAACAATGCTTTTTGCTATGCCCATGAATCCAATAAGGGCATTGTTGCCATACTTGCCGGCATTCCAACACTGTCCGAGATACCGGTCTATCATTCGCAATTTGTAAACATGCCCGTTACCCGGATAGGAACTGCCCTCAAAAAAAATAATTACAATTCCTTTTTCTGTATAGGTGATGATTACGACAATTTTGGATTTGCAAAATGTATGAACTGGCTGGGTATTGATAAGTACTATAGTAAAGAAGATATTCCAAACTATAAAAACCTGCCTATGCACAGCATGGGTTTACAGGATGAATATGTGTTGGATTTTATGCACCGGAAAATCAATGAAACCACTTCTCCGTTTTTTGCTATCAATTATAATGTTTCCACCCATTACCCGTATGATCTGCCTGCATCTTTTACTTTACCGTTTCCCGGCAATTATACCGAGCCCATGAAAAGCATGCGGTATTATGATCACAGCCTGCAACAGTTTTTTGCTGCTGCTAAAAGAGAAGCCTGGTTTGCCAATACAATATTTATTTTTTGTTCCGATCACTGGATGTTCCCGGAAGGAATCAGGGGAGAATACAATGCACTTTCTGGTTTTAAGATTCCCATTATTATTTATGACCCTTCTTCAAATGAAAAGAAAATAAATAACCAACTGGTAAGCCAGTTTGATATCATGGGTACTATTTTAGCCGCTACAGGTTATAAAGACAGTATTATCTCTTATGGGGGCAACTTACTGGACAGCAACTCAACAAGTAACTTTGTATTCTCTAAGCCAAACAGTACTTTATACCAGGTGGCAGATAGTGTTTATCTCCTGGGCTTTAATATTGTCAATAATAAAGTGGAGTACCTTTTTAATTATAAAAAAGACGGGGCGTTGAAGGAAAATCTTTTATTTAATAAGAATACAGCTGTTATTCTAAACGAATTGACAACACAGTTGAAAGCATTCATTCAAAAAGCAGGTTCACATTATAACAGTAGGCAGGTAAAATAAATTCCGCTAAAAACTGTATTATTCTACAAAGAATTCATCTCCTTTATCATTGATATATCCTGTCTTTCCGGCCTGTGTGGTAATGATCACGTACTCTCCTTTCCTTACCGCTCTTACATTGGTATACTTTGGTTCCAGTGTATAATTATTCAGAAAACGGAAACCTTTCAGGTTATTGTCACCGGTAAGTACAAATCCGCCTACGGGTTCATAGGTAATATCAGTATAGTATGAAGGAACGATATCATTATTACCTGCATCTTTTATTCCGGACTTCCCATTTTTAGCAACAATAAAATAATATTTGGCATCCATGGCCTTTACTGCCGTAAGGTTACTGTTATCCACAGGAATTGACACTGTTCCATTTCCATTAATCAAACCTTTCCCTTCATTCTTCTGCACTTCAAGGTAAACCTTATTATTGATCTCCCATTTTTTTATCATCATATAATCAAACGGCACGATTATCTCAAACTTGTTATTAAAGACCCCATAATTAGTTCCTTTTACTGCAATATAATATCTATCCTCCTGGCCGGGTATTTTATAATCGCCAACGATCTTGTCAAAGATATCGTTTTGCTTAACCGTGCTGTAATTGATTTCAGTAATATTAACCGGTGCTTTAGTCGGGTCGGATGGGCCACCCTCTAGCATCGCAGGACAACCTTTCATCGGAACACCTTTTATATCTATGCATATCTCGTACCCGTCGGTACGCAGGGAAGCGGGTGCAAACAAAACCGTTTTTTGATTATCGCCTATATCATCTGCTGTTACAATTTTTTCAACCTTGGCCAAATAGCCGATCCGAAATGGTTTGGCCACAAAAAATTTCAAAGGGATCACAAGTTTACCCGTTTTGTTAATATACCCGTATTTACCTCCCTTTTTTACAGCAGCATAACCCTCAGAAAAAAAGCCGGCATCTTCATAAGCCGGAGTTATTACTATTTTTTTATCGGGACTTGCATATCCCCACAGATCACCCTGACGGTATGGTACTATGGACATATCAGGATTCTGGGAAAATACAGGTGTGGCTATTATTATGCACAAGCCCAGCAGCAAGTTTTTATATTTCATAATTGTATTTTTATTGTTCAAACAAAAATGCATCCAAACATTTTAAAATAACAAGAATGTGGTAATTATATAAACTTAATCCTTAAATAAACCGTTACAACGATAAAGCTGGATGATTGCCCACTTTATCAACTTACCCCGCTTCCACTATCAATTACACTGCCAGGGCTTACAAAATGAAGTTTACCTGCTTTGTCTTCTGCCATCAGTATCATTCCCTGGCTTTCGATGCCCCTCATCTTACGGGGAGCAAGATTAGCAACCGCCACAACCTGTTTTCCAACAATGTCTTCCGGTTTAAAATGCAAGGCAATTCCACTAACAATAGTTCTTTTTTCAAAACCAAGATCAACTTCAAGTTTGAGCAACTTATCTGCTTTCTCTACTTTCTCTGCAGCAAGAATAGTTCCGACCTTCAGGTCAATTTTTGCGAAATCGTCAAATTGAATTTCAGGTTTGATTAATACCGCCACAGGGTTGGTCTCATCTTTAATGTTTTCCATGTTGATCTTTTTACTTTTGATCTTTAATTTTTCTACCTGTTCTTTTACTTCATCATCTTCTATTTTCCGAAATAACAATTCCGGTGCCCGTAAAGAATATCCTACGCTCAATAATTTTGATTTACCGGCATTTTCCCAATCCAGCATTTTATCAACCACTTTCATCAGGTAACACATTTTCTTTGCTGCAAAAGGTAAAACCGGGTTGATGAATACCGCCAGGTTTGCTGTTAACTGTAAGCAAATGTGTAAGCAATTATCAATTTGTTTTTGAGCAGCCTCCCTGCCCTCCAAAGGAGGGTTCCCTGAACCTGATTGAGCAAGTCTCTTTGCAGTTAACTTAGAGAGAATATTATTTAAAACATAGTCGGTATTGTTGATTACCTCATCATTCGTAAAACGTAAAACTTCAAACCCGAATTTATTTAAATCAGCTGTTCTTTCAATATCATTCAATTTATTCTCTGGAATTTCATGAATCAAACCATCAACTTCAACTATTAGTTTTTCAGAAAGACAAACAAAATCTGCAATATAAGTGCCGATGATATGTTGCCTTCTGAATTTAAAGCTATCAAGTTTTTTACCTCTTACAACCTGCCACAAAATATTTTCAGCTTCAGTAGGACTTGATCTGTGTTCCTCAACAAATTTTTTCAGTAACCCATATGTAACAGTGTCTGCTGTCTGATAGTCATAAGGATTGCCTGCCTTTTCAGTCTCTGAAGCCCCTCCTTCGGAGGGGTTTGGGGAGGCTAAATTTTTCGCAACGATCCACGGCTGCTTATCCTGCATGTATTTATTGCCCTTTCTTGCCAGGTCAATCACTTCATACAATGCATCCCTGAATTTATATCCTTCAATACTATTTTGAATTTTGAATTTTGAATTTTGAATTTCTTCAAAAAGCCGTTTATCAGATTCATCCAGGATATCATTATGCAGCGGCGGCACTTTCCCATTGCATAGTTTATGCATCAACACAAGTGCCCTGTTCACAAAATTGCCGAAGATGGCTACTAACTCACTGTTCACTGCATCCTGGAAACCCTTCCATGTAAATTCACTATCCTTTGTTTCAGGTGCAATTTGTGTCAGGTAATAACGCAACGCATCAACCATCATATCGCCACCATTCTCTTTTTTTACAAAGTCGTTGATATAATCATCCATTTCAATGCTCCATCCACGGCTGGTACTCATCTTATCTCCTTCCAGGTTCATGAACTCATTGCTGGGCACATTATCGGGTAACACATTTCCATGCAGTTTCAGCATCACCGGGAAAATGATACAATGAAAAACAATATTATCCTTACCAATAAAATGAACAAGCTTGGTACCGGCATCATGCCAGTATGGTTTCCAGTCTTTGTTATTATCCAATGCCCACTGTTTGGTGGCACTGATATAACCGATGGGGGCATCAAACCAAACATACAGTACTTTTCCTGCCGCTTCTTTAAGCGGAACTTTCACACCCCAATCCAGGTCACGGGTTACAGCACGTGGCTGCAAGCCAAGGTCCAGCCAGCTTTTGCATTGGCCAGCCACATTTACTTTCCAATCTTCTTTATGTTCCTTTAAGATCCACTCCCTTAAAAACGCTTCATACTTTTCTAAAGGAAGATACCAATGTGTTGTTGCTTTTTTTGTTGGCGGATTACCACTTAATGTACTTCGTGGGTTTATCAGTTGCTCCGGGCTTAAAGAAGTTCCGCATTTTTCGCACTGATCACCATAAGCATTCTCATTACCACATACCGGGCAGGTACCAATGATATAGCGGTCGGCTAAAAATGTTTTTGCTTCTTCATCATAAAACTGTTCAGTTTCTTTTTTCTCCAGGTCGCCTTTATCATTCAGGGCAGTAAAAAATTCCTGCGCTGTTTCATGATGAAGCGGCGAAGAAGTGCGGTGATAGATATCAAATGAAATGCCCAGGTCGGCCATATTGCTTTTAAGCATGGCGTGGTATTTATCTACAATTTCACGTGGCGTGGTATTTTCCTTCATGGCCTGTATGGTAATGGCAGCGCCATGTTCATCGCTGCCGCAAACATAAACCACATCCTCCTTTTTTGCACGCAGGTAGCGTACATATATATCTGCAGGCAGGTAGGCACCCGCAAGGTGGCCAATATGCTTGGGCCCGTTTGCATAAGGAAGTGCAGAAGTAATTAAATATCGTTTGGGATTGTTCATTGCGGTGCAAAAATACCGTAAACCCCCTCATTGCCCAAACTTAAACAGCCAATGCATGCATTGGCTGTTTAAAATCACTGAAAAAATATTCTATTTCATCCCTTTCTCCACTTCCGCAATCGCCTTGTAGGTCTTCACTACCGAATCAGGTGTCACTGAAATACTATCTATACCCAACTCCACCAGGAACTGTGCAAAGTCGGGAAAATCTGAAGGGCCCTGTCCGCAGATACCCACTTTCACTTTCATTCGCTTGGCTGTATCAATCAACATGCGGAGCATTTGTTTTACCGCAGGGTTTCTTTCATCATATAAATGTGCTACCAGTGATGAATCCCTATCAAGCCCAAGCGTTAACTGTGTAAGGTCATTGGAGCCAATGGAAAAACCATCAATATGTTTGGCAAATTCTTCGGCCATGATTATGTTGGAAGGTATTTCCGCCATCAGGAAAAGTTCAAGTCCTGCTTTGCCTCTCTCTAATCCATATTCTTTCATCACTTCATGTACTTTGTGCAGCTCTTCCACGGTTCTGCAGAAAGGTATCATCACCACCACATTGCTCAATCCCATTTCTTCCCTTACTTTTTTTATCGCTTTGCACTCCAGACCGAAAGCTGGTTTATATTTTTCGGAATAATACCTGCTTGCTCCACGCCAGCCGATCATCGGGTTCTCTTCGTGTGGCTCAAAATATTTTCCTCCCAACAGATTAAAATATTCATTGCTTTTGAAATCGCTGAAACGAACGATCACTTTGTTAGGATAAAATGACGCCGCAATTTTTGCAACACCATAGCTCAGTTTCTGAATAAAAAAATCTTCTTCATCTACAAAACCACGGATCATTTTTTTTATGGTAGTACTTAGTTCAGCATCATTCAATTCTTTGTGTTTCATTAAAGCCAGCGGATGCACCTGTATGAAATTATTGATGATAAACTCTTCTCTAGCCAAACCAACGCCTGCATTGGGTAAATGAGAAAAACGGAAAGCAAGGTTTGGCGATGCCACATTCAGCATGATGGGCGTTTTCACTTTCGGCAGGTCATTCAGGTCGGTTTCAATTTTTTTGAATGGAACATTGCCTTCATACACAAGCCCCTCATCTCCTTCGCCGCAAGATGCTGTAACAAACTGGCCCGTACTTAAAATTTCAGTGGCATTACCACAACCCACAATAGCTGGCACACCCAGTTCTCTTGCAACAATGGCAGCATGACAGGTTCTGCCTCCTTTATTGGTGACGATTGCTGAAGCTTTTTTCATGATGGGCTCCCAGTCAGGGTCGGTCATATCTGTTACCAGCACATCACCTGCCTGGAACTCGTGTCCTTCAGTCACCCGTTTATCCAAAGAAAATAAAATAGAAACTTTACCGGCGCCTATCTTATCACCCACAGCAATTCCTTTCACCAAAGTTTTGCGCTTTTCCGTTTCATCCATTACATATTCTGTAATTTTTGAAAAATCTTTTTGCGAATGGATCGTTTCCGGCCTTGCCTGTACAATAAATAATTCTTTGGTCAACCCATCAAGCGCCCACTCCACATCCATGGGGCACCAATGCCCTTTTAATTTGCTGTAATACTCTTCAATTTTTGTAACCCATTGCGCCAGCTGAATGATACGTTCATCTTTTAAGCAATAACGGTCCTGCAAAGGTTTTTCTACATGGATGATCTGTACACGTTCATCAGGATTATCGCCATACACCATCATCTTATCTTTTATACCCAATTTTTTTTCGATGATGCTGCTGAATCCTTTTTGAAGTGATGGTTTAAATACGATATACTCATCCGGTGAAACTGCACCCTGAACGATCATCTCTCCCAAACCAAAAGAAGCGTTGATAACGACCACATCTTTAAAACCACTTTCAGTATCTAAAGAAAAAGCAACACCCGAAGCGCCAAGGTCACTACGCACCATTTTTTGTATACAAACCGAGAGGCCGATACTGAAATGATCGTATCCAAAACTCTGGCGGTAACTGATGGCACGGTCGGTAAAGATGGAAGCAAAACAATTTCGAACGGCATTCATCAACGGTGCAGGGCCACGAACATTCAAATAGGTTTCCTGCTGTCCGGCAAAAGATGCATCGGGCAGGTCTTCGGCAGTGGCCGATGAACGAACTGCTACGTCGGTGATATCCTGGTCGTATAATTTACTCAGTTCATAATATTTTTCAATGATGGCTTCGCTTAGTTCTTTTGGCAGTTTACCGTTTTTAAGCAACTGCCTGGTTTGCAAACCACCCCTCCTCAGCGATTCAATATCATCAAAATTGATCTGCCCGATGATAGTATGAATGGCTTCATCAAGATTATTATACCTGATGAATTCGCGATAAGCAGCAACGGTAACTATAAATCCTCCGGGTATCTGGATACCCAACTGGGTAAGTTTTTGCAGCATTTGTCCCAGTGAAGCATTCTTGCCGCCCACTTGCTCTATATCCTGCAGACCTACTTTGTGCAGATCGGCCAGGTAGATTGATGTGTCCATGAAAAGTAAAATTTATTGTCGTGATGAAATTGTATATAAAAGTATATTATTTGTAAAGCCCCGATGGAAAGTGGACGACAAATTCTTCTAAATTTAATATTTAATCTCCTCATTGAAAAATTTCAAAACAAAAAACCAGCTTCCTATTCACTAATGGTTCAATTGAAATAACTTTAGTGCATGAAACGCAAAGATTTTCTTTCTTCAATAGTTCCGCT
>JANNDO010000012.1:0-91600 GCA_031387825.1 Chitinophagaceae bacterium
CAGATAAAATAAAATTATCTGATAATTTTTTCTTTTAATTAACGAAATCCATTCATAGCTTCTGTTATCAGCTAAATTACTTTCTATCATAAAATCAGCATTTGATTCCATAAAACCCTTTACGGTTTCACGATAAATTTCAGATGCTTTTATATAATTTTCTTCAGTGTAGCCACCTAAATTTTGGGTTAAAATATCTACATTTATAAAAGGGAGGTTTTTATCAATAAAACCAGATGCTGCTGCTATTGAATAAAAAGTTGTCTTTCCTGTACCATTTGGCCCTGCTAATATATACAGAATAGGCATTTAAGAATGAGTATATTCTTTAAGGACTTTTTTTTGCGAAGTTTTGGGGTCTTCTTCAATTAACTGGTTGCCGGTTTTGTATAAAATTGTACCGTTAGATTTTGTTGCCTTCTCACGAATATATCTTTGAAATGCGAGCCCCAAAAGCTTAAAATCAATATTTACACGGGAGGTAGTCATGCAGTAAAGATAGCAATTTATATTTACTTTTAAAAGCAGTTTGATAGATAAGCTTATAGCCCAATACAACGCTGTTTGAAACTCACGTGGGATTATTAAGAGTTTGCCCAGGTTAGCAGAATCACTTTAAAAATCGCAGTGTCGTAAAATCCACTATTGCCCCTGAATTTTTGTCAAACAAAATGTTCCTTCCAATTTTCAATAAGCTCATCATATTTATATCCTGCTGATCCTGATGTTGATTTCAAACTTGGAATTAACTTATCAGGAAATTTTTTTACGATTTTTGATATTTCTGAACAAATATTTGGCGTTGCTTTACTGTCAGCCTTAAAGTTTATTAAAATTTTTTCAGGGTTATAATTTTGGATGACTTCTATAATATTATCTGTATTCCATATTGGAAATGATTTCTCAATTGCTGTATCTGGAAAATTATCATAAATGTCACGAAAATTTACTGGGTTTATCGTCTTTGCAATGTCAGTAATTAATATTCTTTTTTGTAAACAGAAGTCTATTTGCTTTTTATAAACTTTCTCTTTGTCCATACCGACATAAAATTTTAGTCCGTTATGGTTTTTATCTTCAACACTATTTTTTGAATAAAAGTCTTTATCATTGATGTAGTCCATTACCTTCCAAAATCTATTTTGGGGCCTGTCGTAGAAGTTTTTGACTTGACTAAACTTCTTAAATTTTTTAGATTTTCCAATCTCTTCAAATTGAGCTTTCTCTGTTGAATTTAACTTTAAAACATCTGGAAGTCCTGGATTGAAAGTGCCAATTATAACAACGTTTATCTTGTCATAATTCTCAGTTGATGTTAGCCTATTAATAAATCTATGATTGATTGTAATTGCCATAGTCGTTGTATTTTGATAAACTTGCAGCCAATAGCATACATGTTATTATGCGAAACCTATTCAAAATAATTTATTCTAATTAGCAATGCTTCTTGGGTTCATCCCGAATCCATATCAAATCAATTCCTCACATCCAAACCCCAGCTCAGCTTATTTCTCAGCGTTTGCAGAAAATTATTTTCATTCAGCCTGATAAGGTTAATGCCGAAACTTTCTTTGCGTACTGCCAGTTGAATGTCTTTGGTAACTATTTCACGGCGGCTGTCTAAAGTGCATAAAAATCCATCTGTACGGCCCTCTACCTCAAAAGAAACAATGGTATTATCGGGTACAATGATGGGGCGTATATTTAAATTATGAGGAGAAACGGGTGTGATCACAAAACTGGCGCTATCAGGAAAAACCACGGGGCCATTGCAGCTTAATGAATAACCGGTGGAGCCGGTTGGTGTTGCTACGATCAATCCATCGGCCCAATACGTATTTAAGAACTCACCGTTTAAATAGGTGTGTATTTTTATCATGGGCGATGAATCTTTTTTATGGAGCGTAAATTCATTCAACGCATAAGGTGCATCGCCAAAAAGCGGCACATCAGAATCTAAATGCAGCAACGTTCTTTTATCTACAATGTAGGTGCGGTTTACAAGGGCTTCTACCGCAGGTATCAGATCTTCTTTACCAATGTTGGCTAAAAAACCCAGGCGGCCATAATTAATACCCACAACGGGTATGCCGCTGTCTTTAACCAAGGTAACGGTATCAAGCATGGTGCCATCGCCACCCAGACTGATGATGAAATCTATATTCTTATCCAGATCTTCGGATGAATTGAAGGTTGAATATTTTGCTTTGGCATTGATGGAAGAATAAAACTGGTTGAAAAAATCCTGGTAAAATACCGGCTCAACTTTACTTGAGGTCAATTCAGCCAGCAACTGTATAATATCCTGGTGCTGGTTCTCTTTAATCCCCCGGCTGTAAATTGCTATTTTCATTAACGGACCTGTTATGTTCTGCAAAGTAAAAGCTTAAAATCCACTTTGTGTATGAAAAAATAAGCCGCTTTTATTCAGCTGGTTAAAACTGTATTCAAACCGCAGGTTAATATCGTACAGGGTAAGTACATCTATTCCAAAACCCCCGGTGTACAATAAGCGGTTACTAAGATAGGTATCGTATTTCGGTTTGTTGTACACATAACCTAGATCCGTATAGGTTTTTGCAAAAAAGGTAAAAGGTATTTTAGTAAGTATTTTTGGAAAAAGGCGGAAGGGGATAGAAAAAGAAAATAATTTCTTCTTTAATGTAGGCCTGAACAAGACATAAGCTGTTCCATCAACTACCGTATATTCAAGGCCACGAAGGTAAGAATCGCCATAACCAAGGCCACGCTGGTTAAGATAGGCCTGCTTAAGCGGCAGTTTTATTCTTCCGCTAAGTTGAAAATTGCTATACCAGTTTTTACCTAAAGCAAAATATTTATTTAAGCCTGCTTCAACCGAAAACATATTTAATCCGCCGGTAAACCCCAGGCCTCTTTTTAAAACCGATATATAGGCCGATGTGCCTTTTAAAGAATAGGAGGTATTATCAACATTTGTATATTGATAAGTATATGCCAGGTCCACGTATCCTTTTGAAGAAACGGAATCTTTAAAATAATTATGATTTTTAATGATCACCGAATCATCTACCTTAAGAAATGTATAGCCTGCCGAAAAATACTGACGTGTAAAAAAACCTTTGCGTATCTGGTAACTGGCATTAAAATACCAGCCGTTGCGTACAAAGTCATTTGTCTTTTTTCTTATCGAATCAGGAGGATAAAATAATATTTTATTGTCGCTGCTTGTTTGATAAGCTATTTCCCTGTTTTGTGTATATCCTGCTGAAACGGAGTAACCCTTATTCAGTGATGCGTTGCTATAAGGGTTTGAATAAGAGAAAGAAATATTTCGGGAATACCCGTTGATCAGATAAATTCTTAGCTGATCTCTTCTTCCGCTAAGGTTGTAGTGAACAAATTTTATTCCGTAATTCACCCGGTCAAAACTGCGTTTGTATGTTTTCCACCATTCATTAAAATTCCGGTCAACGAGCTGAAATTGTGGAACGGGGTAGAGGTACCAGCGTTCAGTAACATGTACTGTAATGTTGATATTGTTTGAATCAACGACCAGGGCTTCGAGTTTAACTTCATTAAAAAGGGTAGTATTATTAACCTGGTGCCTGGCCTGTTGCAGCTCTTTTTGCAGCTGAGAAATTATAATTGAATCACCTTTTTTAAATTGAATTTCCCGGTACACAATATAGATCTTTGTTTTTTTTGTACCGGTAATAAACAGATTATTTACACAAACTTTCCTGGCAGAATCAGCCGGTAATAAGGAAGTGCCTGTTAAAGTAATATTAGTTGTTTCTGCATTTTGGGCATGAGAACCCAGGGAAGATAAAATAACAAGGCCACAGCAAAATATTTTTTTCAGATCAGTCATTACATAAACACTTTGCTTCACCGATGAGTTCTTACAATAAGCAGTGAAAAAATATTGCCCTTAAATATCCAGGTAATTCATCAGGTGGCGGTAGTTACTGTGAATTTCATTTTCAAAATTCTCGTTTCCAAAATAATAGATAACATCAAATTCATATCGTTCAAAGGTTGTCACTATGGCCGAAATTTCTTTTTTATTAATATGGAGGGTTACTGTAAGCATCCCTGTTTCTGCATGTACTGTTGTATTCAGGTGCAGTATAGTAGCATCGTTGCTTTCCACAATTCTGCTGATCTCGGAAATGGCAAACTGGCTACGTTCCATTTCCAGCACAATGATACCACCTATTTCGTTGGTGCCTGCAAAATTACCAATGGTCTTTAACAGGTCGTTGGTGGTGATGACACCCATTAGTTCATTTTCTTCATTAATAACAGCTACCACGTTACTGTCAACCTGGTTGCTGCAGGTAACCGCATTTAAAAAATGTTCATTATCACGTACAGAAGCAATGGTGAAAGTTTCCTGCATTAATTCTATGGGCATTTTGGCTTCATCCTGATCAAGCAGATCGTCTTCACTAATGAGGCCAAGAAATTTATCATCTTCTACAACGGGCAGATGTGTTACCCTGAAATCGGTGATCAGCCTCAATGCTTTACTTACCGAATCTTTTAATTGCAGGCGTGGGATATTGTTATTGATAAGCTCAATGGTTAGCATATAACTGGTTTAAGGTAATTAGCAGCTATGATAATAACGTGGATTTTTTATTTAAAGTATAAGAGCAAAATATTTTGTTACACTGCTGCAGCTGCTGTTTTTTGCTTTGATAAAAAGGCATCCAGCAGCCTGTTAAATTCTTCGGGTACTTCCATCATTGGGGCATGGCCGCATTTATCAACAAAATATAATTCGCTGTTCGGTATCAACCGGTGAAATTCTTTGGCTACAAATGGGGGGGTAATGGTATCATTGTTTCCCCAAATAAGGCAGGCCGGTTGTTTTATCTGGTTTAATTCTTCTCCTAAATTATTTCTTATAGCGCTTTTTGCAAGGGCAATTATTTTAATAACTTTTATCCGGTTATTGGTAATTTCAAAAACCTCATTTACCAGATCTTCTGTTGCCATTGCCGGATCGTAAAAAGTAAGTCCGGTTTTCTTACGGATATATTCTTTATCTCCACGCTTGGGATAAGTATCTCCCATACCATTCTCAAACAAACCCGAACTGCCGGTAAGTATAAGTGATTTGATACGGTCGGGGTTTTTTAAAATATGTACCAATGCAACATGGCCACCCAATGAATTGCCCAGTAAATGAATATTGTTGTAATTGCGATGCTCAATAAAGCGCTGTACAAATTTTTGTAAACCACCCACCGAAGTGTGCAAAAGATCCAGGTCTAGCAGAGGTAACAGCGGAACAATTACTTTGTTGGTTTTACGAAAATGTTCAATGAGGAACTGAAAATTGCTCAGGGCTCCAAATAAGCCGTGCAGCAATATCAGGGGTTCGCCATCACCCTCTTCTATAAATTTAAATTTACCGTCTTGTCTTATTTCGTAACTCATCCCTAAATACAAATTGTTTAAATAAGCCACCATATTACACTTATAAAGCGGCGATTCAGGCTAAAATTACGTTAAATAAGATAATGCCTGAAATTAATGCGGAATTTTGTTGGATATAGTATTAAAAAAATCGCCTAAACCGGTAAACATATCTTTAAAAACAGGAATGACCTTTCCAAAATTATCCATTATTACAGGTCCCCAGGGCTGTATAAAATTATAGGTTAATGAAGACCGAATGACAGAAGGCTGTATCAATTGCAATTTTTCAGCATAAAATATGAAGATGCTGAAAATGATGGTATAAAGCGCTGCATATAAAAATATTCCTGCTATGCGGTTCAGCCAGCCAAGCAATACAACCTGGAATGCTTTTTCAATTAATTTACCTCCAAGCCTTATCAATATCACCACCAGGAAAAAAACAAGTATGAATGCAACAAAAGGCAACCATTTGGCTGATACATTAACACTGCCTTTCAGATATTCTGCAGCAACAGCCGATAATTTTAATGCGGCTGCAAGGCCAATGATAAATGCAATGATGGAAAAAAGTGCAATGATGAGGCCTTTTTGATAGCCTTTGATCATGGCTATAACCAGCAACACTGCAAAAATCAGATCTATCAGCATAATGTTCTGTAATTAGTAATTTGTAATTGGGAAATTAGGGAGAGTCTTTTTATTTGAAGTAGCCTCCTAATCCCTAATTACTAATTCCCAATTCCTTATTAACCTGCAAGTAATTCCTTTACCATGGTGCTGATCGTTTTTCCATCAGCCATGCCTGCTAATTGTTTGCTTGCAACACCCATTACCCTGCCCATATCAGCTGGAGAAGAAGCACCCGTTTCTGCAATTATCTTTTTCACCATTTCCTTTAATTCAGTTGCATCTAATTGTTTAGGCAGAAATTTTTCTATAACAGCCATCTCTTCTTTTTCTTTTGAAGCCAGGTCTTCACGCCCCTGTTTTTCAAATATTTCCAAAGAGTCCCTTCGTTGCTTCATCATCTTTTGCAAAAATTTCTGTTCAGTTGCTTCATCGATCTCACCTCCGGCACCCGGCTCTGTTTTTGCTTTGATGATCTCGGCTTTAATGCCACGAAGGGCACGTAAAACACCTTCGTCTTTAGCTTTCATGGCCTCTTTCATTTCGGTCATTATCTGTTGTTCTAAACTCATGGATGTATCTTTTAAAGTTTAAATTAATAAATCAGGAATTGGGAATTCGTAATTGGGAATTAGGTTAAGCTCTTTTAATTTGGAGGCACCCCTAATTACTAATTCCAAATTCCCATTACCTCTGTTCCTTCAATTGTATCGCTCTGAACTTGTCAAAAAATTCCTTTGCAAATTTTTTCATATCATCACTCATTTCCTGTTGCTGTGTTGCTCTTTTAAATGTATCGGCCATACTCATCAACATCTGGTAATAAAAATCTGCCATTTCATCCACCATCATATCTTTAGTCCAAAGGTCAATACGCATGGCGGTTTTATCGGTACCATCCCAAAATGCAACACTCATGGCTTTGGCTTTCTGCACCATATTGGCCGTGCTGTCGCTTGCTGACCAGTTTATTTGTTCAGGTACTTTATTGGGGTCCAGCAGCACGTCAATTTTTATTGTAGATTGATTCATGATTTACTCAAAGGGTTTTTCCTTAACGGTTTTTGTTTGTGAGCCTGCCTGACGGTAGGCAGGCAGCAAAATTAACTGAAATTACTTATTGACCGCATCTAGTATTGATTGCCACAGTAAACCGGTTGTTTTATCCCACTGGTAGCGTTGCGATTGAATTTCCCCGGCTTTTATGAGTGCCTTCACTTTATCTTCATCTTTAAACACCAGCATCATTTTTTCGGCGATATCTTTAAAATCTCCAGGATCAAAATATAGCGCAGCGTCACCACAAAGTTCCGGTAATGCCCCTGTATTACTGGTAACAACCGGCACTTCACATTGCATAGCCCGCAACGGAGCCATTGCCAGGCTATCATAAAAAACGGGATGAACCATTGCATAAGCAGCGGCTGTTATTTTTACCATATCTTCTTTTGATAAGTTTTCCAGCAGTCTGACCTCATCCCTGAACTTAAATGTTTTTAATTCCTTTAAAAATTGTTCGTCTGTTTTACCGGCTATCAACATCAGCATATTACTTTTCTGCCTTTTTTTAAAAAAAGAAAAAGCTTTTAAAAGATTGATGAGATTATCACCCGCTATGCAAAAAAAATATTCTTTCCCCTCAGTATATTTTTCCCTGATAATTTCTTTTTCTGTTTGGGTTATCGACTTAAAAATTTCATCAATACCCGGATAGAGCACTTCAATTTTATCTTGAGCAATTTTATACTGATCAACAATAACTGACTTCGAAAATTGAGAAATGATTGCAATAGTTTTTGCTTTTGCCAGAAACTGCGGAGTAAACTTTTTTAAAAACCGTACCTGCGTTTTTTTTAAAATCGGGGGATGCAGTAAAAAAGAAAGGTCATGAATAACCAGGCATTGCGGCAGTTTTGTACGCAGGGAGCAAACGCCGTCCATACTTATGAATACATCTGCTTTATGTTTGCGTAATAGGGCAGGTATTTTATAATTGAACCAATATTTTGTAAGTAAAGTATTTTTTGTTTTGGGGCCGGCAATTACAGTAGTTACATTTTTGGCAAACACCAGGTTTTTATGAAAAGGTTTATCAGAAATATAAATGAATTGGTGTTTGGGATATTTTTCGGTCAATTGATTAAGACATTGAAAAAGAAAATTTCCGTAACCATCCGGCTGACCTACTCCTAAAAATCTGGTGTTAACAGCAATTATCATGTTGATAAAATAAGAGAAGGTTAAGAAACAGGAAATTTATTTTAAAACCTTAAGCTTTACCATTTCAATCCTGGTATCACTTACGCTTAAAATATCAATTTCGTAATTGCCAATAATGATATGGTCTTTTAATTTGGGGATTTCTTCATTGTTCTTAATGATATAACCTGAGAGTGTCTCTGTCTCTTCGTCGTTTGGAAAAACCAGCTTATATTTTTCTGTAATATAGTCCAGTTCCACCCTGCCGCTGAAAATGTATTCATTGGCCGACAATCTTTTCTCTACAAACTCTTCTGTGTCATATTCATCCCTGATATCGCCAAATATCTCTTCCAGGAGGTCTTCCATGGTTACAATGCCGGCAGTGCCGCCAAATTCATCAATTACCCAGGCAATGGTCTTTCTTTCCTTGCTGAATTTATTCATCAGGTCGGTGGCACTCATGCTTTCGGGCACGGTAGGAATGGGTAGTAATATATCTTTTACAGTTGAGGGGTGTTTGAACAGATCAAGCTGGTGGATATATCCCGTTATGGTATCAATATTATTATCATACACAACCAGTTTGCTTAATTGCGTATGAATGAATTTTGTCTTTACATCTTCAATTGAAGTATTACTGTTAACGCCCTCGATCTCTTTTCGTGGAATGAGACATTCCCTTAATTTGGTTTCGCTGAGCGATAAAGCATTTTCAAAAAGTTCTTTATTTATCTCGCTGCTGTCTTCCTCCTCATGGCCTGCACTTTGCTGCATAAAATGTTCAAGGTCAACTTTGCTGAACATGTCTTTCTTATTATTCACTTTTACGTTGAAAATATATTTCAATATCCATTCGGCAATGTTAACCAAATAAGCAGCCGTGGAAGAAAGCAGCCAGTAAAAGAACTGCATTATATAACTGATGGTTCCCGAACTAAGTACACTGCTGTTCCTGGCCCTGAAAAAAGCCTTACAGATAAACTCTACAAAAAGTACGATAAGAGTGGACAGAATAGTCTCTACAAAAAGCTTGATATATTTTACCGAGTCGGTAAAAGAAGCAGGCAGTTTTGTCTCTATCCAGTGCCAGATGGGAAATAACATATCTACGATCAACAGGCCATAAATAACAAATACGATGTTGATGCCTACTAATGTGGTGCCTATAAAACGGGTGGGGCGGTCAGAAAAATATCCCCATATCTTTCCGCTCCGGGTTCCCTGTTTCCGGTTAAGCTCAATGGATAGTTTGTTGGCCGAAATAAAAGCAATTTCGATACCGGCAAAAAAACCAATAAGCAAAAGGGAGGCTATAATTGCGAGTGGGGTTATCCATTCCATACCTAAAAATAAGAAAGAGTTTTTAAACCGGGTTTTGGGCAGTTAGTAGTTGATAAAATCAGCTACTATTTTTTCGGCTTCGGCACAGGCACGCTGTAATTCATCATTTACAATGGAATTATTAAAGTGGTCTTTAAATGAAAGTTCATAAGAAGCCTTATTTACCCTTGCTGCCAGTGATTCAGGCGTTTCGGTGCCACGGCCTTCCAGGCGTTTTTTTAATTCACCCACCGAAGGAGGCTCTACAAATATGCTAAGTGTATTTTCCGGGTATTGTTGCTGAATATGTATTGCGCCTTTCACATCAATATCCAGTACCGGAATTTTATTAAGGCCCCATATCCTTTTCAGTTCAGATTTTAAAGTGCCATAATATTTCCCCTCATACACCATCTCCCATTCAGCAAATTCCTTGTTCTGTATTTTTTGCTGAAAATCTTCGATGCTCATAAAATAATAATCCACTCCATCTTTTTCAATGCCCCTTGCATTGCGTGTGGCGGCAGATACTGAAAATTCAAGAACAGGAAAAATTTTCATCAGGTGCCTGGTAATAGATGTTTTACCGGAACCTGAAGGTGCAGTAATAATTAATATCTTTTGGTGAATCGAATTCATGTGCAAAGAAACTATTAAAATTTCATTTTTGCTTAATGCGGCTTAAAATGCAGTGTCAATGGAATGCCCGTTGTGCTGCCCCTTAAAACAAGGCCATCTTCTGTCAAGGTTTGAATGATGTACCTGTTAACATTGTTTTTTGTATCAGGAGTACAAAGTAGTACAGTTTCATTATCCCTTAACCCATAAGTGCCGTGGGTGATGGCCCTTCCGTTTACGGCGCATTCATATTCCATATTGTCAGAAAAGGTCCAGCTTAGAGACTGAAGCATTGACTGCAGTTGCAATGCATTGGCAGAATCTTTGGCATTTGTTATTTGCAGGTCGGAAGGCAGGAAATTTTCAACTTTTACACAATCCCATTTTTTTGAGATCAGCTTTATGGATCTTTCCTGGCAGGAGTTGAAAAAAATAATAAGAAATATTGTTAACCAAAAGAGGTTTATTCTTTTCATCAACATAAAGTTAATCGACTCTTGTTATATCAGCTCCTAAATTCTTTAAACGTCCATCTATGTTTTGATAGCCCCGGTCTATCTGTTCGATATTCTGGATGGTACTTTTTCCCTGTGCACTTAATGCAGCGATCAGTAAGGCTACACCGGCACGTATATCAGGGCTGCTCATGGTTATGCCCCGCAAATGTTGTTCTCTTTCCAAACCAATAACCACTGCACGGTGAGGGTCACATAAAATTATTTGTGCTCCCATATCTATCAGCTTATCTACAAAGAACAAACGGCTCTCAAACATCTTCTGATGTATCAGTACACTACCTCTTGCCTGTATAGCGGTTACTAAAACTATACTCAGCAGGTCGGGTGTAAAGCCCGGCCATGGATGGTCATAAATGGTTAAAACTCCTCCATCCATATATTTCTGCACTTCATAAAATTCCTGTGCAGGAATATGAATATCATCGCCATTTAAATTCATCTGGATACCAAGCTGTTTAAATTTTTCTGGAATAATACCCAGGTGTTCAATACCGGCGTTCTTAATGGTAATGTCACTTTGTGTCATGGCTGCAAGGCCAATGAAAGAACCCACTTCGATCATATCAGGCATCATCCGGTGTTCAGTTCCGCCTAAATGGTCCACACCTGTTATCACCAGCATATTGCTGGCTATACCACTGATCTTTGCGCCCATGCGGTTTAGCATTTTGCAAAGTTGTTGTATGTATGGTTCGCAGGCTGCATTGTAAATAGTAGTTGTACCGCTTGCCATTGAGGCGGCCATCAAAATATTGGCAGTGCCGGTAACACTTGGTTCATCCAGTAATATTGTTGCTCCTTTAAGCCCATTGGATTTTAAATGAAAAAATCCATCTTCAGTATGGTAGGAAAATTCGGCTCCCAGTTTTTCAAACCCGATGATATGGGTATCCAACCTTCTACGGCCTATTTTATCGCCACCGGGTTTTGGTATATATGCTTTTTTAAATCTTGCCAGCATGGGCCCGGCCAGCATTACAGAGCCTCTTAGTTTGCCGCTTTTTTTATGATAGGCTTCGCTGTGCAGGTAATCAATATCCACATCATCTGCCTGGAAAGTACAGGTATCCCGGCTGACCCTGTTTATTTTTACTTTCATTTCGCCAAGTAATTCTATCAGCAGGTTTACATCTACTATATCAGGTATATTACTGATGGTTATTTTTTCGGGGCTTAATAATACCGCCGAAATAATTTGCAGCGCTTCATTCTTTGCGCCCTGCGGAGTAATTTCTCCGGATAGTTTTTTTCCACCTCTAACTTCAAATGATTGCATTCTCTTTTTTTTACTACACTGATTATGACGAATTAGAACAAACGTAAATAAAAAAACCTGACGTTTATAGCATCAGGTAAATATTTCTTAATTCGTGTAATTCGGTTTAATTATTAATACCTCTTCTTAAAGTTCCGGTTATTACTTCTGTTATCTCCGTTACTGCCGCCCCTGTTATCCCTTCCTCCGCCCCGGTTATCTCTTCCACCAGCACTCCGGTTATCTCTTCCGCCACCCGAATTACTACGGCCACCAAAATTTTTACGATAATTGCCACCACTGCTGCGCTTGCCATAATCATCCCTTTCATCACGGGTATCAACCCGGTGTTTTACAAACGGACGATTATTAAATTCCAATTCGCCTTTGGTCATGCTTGATAACTCACTTTGGATATTATCATCATGTACCAGCTCTTTATGCCAGTTGCTGTAAGTAAGTTTCATGTAATAAGCGATGGCATTAGCAAATCCTTGCTTTTTCTCCGGATTTTCTTCTTTCAAAGCCTTGTCAATTACTACTTCAATATTTTTACCCAGGTGATTGAATTTTGGATATTTTTTTGGATAACGCAGGCGTTCTGGTTTTGCTTTTAAAGTTTCCCGTGTGGGGATAGGATAAGGGCTTTCTACATCTAATTTAAAATCACTGATGAGGAAAAGGTGATCCCATAATTTATGACGAAAATCCTCCACATTTTTTAAATGCGGATTTAGGAATCCCATCAACTCAATAGCAGCCTGGGCATTTCTTTGTCTTTCTTCTTTGTCTTTGATCGTTAGGAGATATTCTACCATCTTCTGAATATGTCTGCCATATTCCCTCATAATTAAATGATTCCTGGTGGTGTTGTACTCCATGTTTTCAACATTCTGCATAATACAAATGTAAGGACTTAAACTGGTTGAAACAAGGCTGATAGTAATTGCCTGATGGCTTTCAGGGCTTATTTCCCGTTTTAAACAAACGCCATCTGCTATAGAATAATGCAGTAAAACCACCTATACTGTCAGCTAAGCAGTCACCGAGGGTAAAACTTCTGCCCGGGATAAAGAATTTTTGAATGATCTCGGTAGTTAAACCCCAGATAGCGGTGGCAATGGCAATTTTAATAAAGTAATGCCCTTTCTCTTTTTGTGATAAACCCGATCTTATTATGGGAAGCATAAACAGGTAAGCCAAAACGGCAAACAGGCCAACATGAATAAATTTATCAAAATTAATTTCTATCAGCCAGTTATCAACCTTGGGCAGGTCGTACCCGGGGATGCAAACCAGTATCAATACAAGAAAAAACCAGGCAATGCCTGGATAAAATTTTGAAATGTGCATCTCTTTATGTGGAGCTTGCTTATTGTTCATTTTATATTTGATAACTATCCTACAGCGGCAGTATATGCTTCAGCATTCATCAGGCTTTCCACATCTGCCGGATCATTTACTGTCATTTTTACCATCCAGCCATCTCCGTATGGGTCGCTGTTAACCAACTCGGGCTTTGCATCCAGCAATGAGTTTATTTCTGTAATAGTTCCGGCAACGGGCAGAAAAAGATCACTCACTGTTTTAACGGCTTCCACGGTACCAAACACCTCTTCGGCAGCCAATGCTTTACCTTTTGCATTTATGTCGATATAAACAATATCACCTAATTCACGCTGAGCAAAATCAGTGATGCCAATGGTGGCAACATTGCCGTTTAATGAAACCCATTCGTGGTCTTTGGTATAGCGGAGATTTTGAGGGAAGTTCATCTTTTATAGTTTGACGTTAATTTAATCGGGTGCAAAATAAGGTTTTTACTGATGAATTATTTTATCACTTCTATATACATGCGTACATCACCCAATGGCCTGTTATAAGGATCTCCATTAGTTAATACTGAGGCTATTTTGTCAATTACTTCCATCCCGCTTTCCACTTCTCCAAATACGGTATAATTCATGTCTAAAAAGGGAACACCGCCAACGGTCTTATAAATATTCCGTTTAGCGGGTGATAACTTTACTCCAGTCTGCATTTCCATCATGTTCAGGTCTGCATCAGTATATTTTTTACCTTGTACTATATAAAACTGGCAGCCGCTGCTTGCTTTCTCCGGATTATTGGTTCGGGCTGCGGCAAGGGCACCTTTTTTATGAAATAAAGTAGTATCAAATTCTGCCGGAATGGTATAGCCAACATCTCCACTACCTAACATGGTGCCGGCGGGGGCGTTCTTACTGAGTGGGTCGCCGCCCTGTATCATAAATTCACTGATAACCCGGTGAAACAAAAGGCTGTCGAAATAATGTTCGTTAGCTAATTTAATAAAATTGTCCCGGTGCTTAGGTGTCTTATCATATAAGCGGACGATAATAACACCGGAGTCGGTTGTTATTTTAACTCTTGTACCCGGAACCCTGATCTGTTTTGGTGCATTGGCTACAGGAGCTGTTTTTTTTGCTATTGGCTTTTTTGTGGCAGTTTTTTTAGCTGGTGCTTTTTTGGTTGTGGCCTTTTTTGTCTGTGCATTTACACTGATCGTAAAAAACATGAGCAATAATGCAGCGATACAAATACTAAACTTCTTCATAAGTGAATAATTAATCAATAAAATCCTGTTTTTGAAAGTATAATAAAATATGGTCTTTTAAAAAATTTTCCTGTTCCATTAATATAAATGGCGGTAAAGGTTTTAATTGCTTAAAATGCGGCCAGCCCTCCTCATCATTGCCCTCCAGTATATAATAGCCGCTTTGCGAAAGTACAGTACAAACTGCAATATGCATCAGGTCCTGCTTTTCTTCTTTGGTAAATTCCTGTTTACCACTGCCCAATTCCTGTATGCCAATGAGAAAAAGAACACCATCCATATCGGGCTTTATGCCAAAGCGTTCTTTTAATTTGATGCGTAATTTCAGCCACCTTACCTGCAGATCGTCTTTTGCCTGTTGCATGCTGCAAATATAAATAATAGAACACGGATGACACGGATTGAGCGGATTAACACGGATTTCATCCGTTCAGACCCGTTTCATTCGTGTCATCAGCGTTCTATCCCACGCTCACTTCAAAATTGTATATTTGCCCAAATTTTTGAGCATACATGTTACAGATTGGTTATATCAGGCAAAATACGGTATTGGTAAAAGAAAGATTAGGGGTAAAGAATTTTCCGGGCTTATCTATTGTTGATAAACTGCTGGAAATGGATGAGCAGGTGAGGAAGCTTAAAACTGAAACTGAAAACCTGCAGGCAGGAATAAATACAGCCAGTAAAGAAATAGGTATGCTGATGGGAAAAGGGGACAAAGATGCGGCAGAAAATAAAAAAGTGGAAGTTACCCGTAATAAAGCCACTTTGCAAAACCTGAATGAACAATTGATCAATGCAGAAAAATCATTGCATGATGAACTGGTAAAACTTCCAAACCTTCCTCATTCTTCTGTACCAAAAGGTAAAACATCCGATGACAATGAAGTGGTAAGAGAAGGAGGGAATAAACCCACACTTCCCAAAACAGCAGTACCACACTGGGACCTGATAAAAAAATATGACATTGTTGATTTTGAGACCGGCGCTAAATTAACAGGAAGTGGTTTTCCATTGTACAAAGGAAAAGGAGCTAAACTACAAAGAGCCCTGATCCAGTATTTTTTGGATTATAATACAGCAGCAGGTTATACCGAATATCTTCCACCATTATTAGTGAATGAAGCATCTGCTTACGGAACCGGGCAATTACCGGATAAAGAAGGACAGATGTATCATGCAACAGAAGATAATTTTTTCCTTATACCTACATCTGAAGTGCCGCTTACCAATATTTACCGGGATGAAATTTTAAAAGAATCTGACCTGCCTGTTAAGATGACGGCTTATACACCTTGCTTTAGAAGAGAGGCCGGGAGTTTTGGAGCCGATGTGAGAGGATTGAACAGGGTACACCAGTTTGATAAGGTAGAAATTGTTCAGATAGTTCACCCGGACAAAAGTTATGAAGTGCTGGAAACAATGGTAAACCATATTGAAAAATTATTACAGTCGCTTGAACTGCCCTATCGTATTTTAAGACTATGTGGAGGAGATATGGGTTTTGCTTCGGCACTTACTTACGATTTTGAAGTGTACAGTGCTGCCCAGCAAAAATGGCTGGAGGTTAGTTCTGTAAGTAATTTTGAAACCTTTCAAACCAACAGGATGAAAATAAGGTTTAAAGACGGAGATAATAAAGCACAGTTATTACATTCTTTAAATGGCTCTTCTTTGGCATTGCCACGTATTGTAGCCTGTTTATTAGAAAATAACCAGGCTGAGGAGGGGATAGATCTGCCTGCTATATTGCACAATTATTTTGGCCAAAGTGCCATTAACTAATTTTTTAGATTTTATTGCAACGCTGGTTTACTTAAAGTTGCTATATTTATCATTCTTAAAAAAGAAAGAACATGAAAAATACGCTTACCATTTTAAGCCTCGTTATATTGGTTTGGGGCTGTGCTAAAAAAATGACCCCTGCAAAATCAGAAACACCAACCTCTAATACAGGGTCTGTCATTAATCAAACCAAGCCAGCCGAAACTGACATGGGTAAGACAACTACCGCAACTACCGGCCAGGCTTCAATAGAGAACACAGGTACAACAGGTACAAAAGTTGATCCAAAAACAACTACACCCGATGCCTCTGCAGCTATTGCAGGCCAGGCAACCTACAATGCAAAATGTGGCCGTTGCCATGGATTAAAAGTTACTACTGATTATACGGCCGACAGGTGGGCAAGTATTTTAGCAGTAATGTCTCCCAGGGCTAATCTAAATGATACAGAAAAGGAAAATGTGTATGCTTATGTAAAAGCAAACTCAAAAAAATAATTGCCTATTCACCCGGATTTAATTTCCTGATCTTTTTATTCATTACATAAAACCATAAAGGCGGTATCATGGCCAATATCATGCTGCCCGGGTAGCCTGTTGGCAATTGAGGTGCTTCTTCATGATGTTGCAGTACCTGGTATTTTTTGCTGGCGAGATAGTGATGATCGCTGTGGCGGCTAAGTTCAAAAAGCATAAGCCTGCCCAGGATATGATTGCTGTTCCAGCTATGTTGTGGCATTGCTCTTTCGTAATTTCCATCTGCTCTTTGTTTGCGCTGCAGGCCGTAATGTTCAATATAGTTTACGGTTTCTAAAAGTAAAAACCCAATGGTTGCAGCGGTTAAGAAATATAAAGTTATCAGCCAGCCAAACAGTAAAACTATTGTTGCTGAAAACAAAAGCTGAATAAACTGCGCCTGCAACATTTCGTTTTTCCAATGCAAAACCGGCAAACCTTTTTTCCTCATTTCGCTGTTGGAAATTTTCCACGCAGATAGGTATGAAAAAATTATAGTACGGAAATAAAAAGTATAAACCGGTTCATTGTAACGGGCGCTGCCGGGGTCGGCAGGCGTGGCCACATTTTTATGATGGCCTTTATTGTGCTCTATAAAAAAATGCATGTAGAGCGATGTAAGCAATAAAGCTTTGGCAAAAACCTGTTCATATTTAGTGACGCGGTGGCCAAGTTCATGTGCCACATTAATACCAAAACTACCACAGAGTAAGCCCATACTACAAATACGGCCGGCAACCTCCCACCATAAAAGGTCATGGTTTTGCATGGAGGTTAAAAATTTGTAAAGCACAATAAACTGGATAATTACAATGATGTACAGCAGGTAATCATAAATCCTGTCTTTTTTAACCAGTTCTTCTTCAGCTGTAGTAAGGTTTTTTTCATCAGGTGTTATAAAGAGTTCTGTAAGAGGCAATAAGATCCATGCATATATCATCGGGCTCCAGGTAATCCAACCTTTTCCGGTGAAAGCGATCCAGGCTAACATATACACAATTAACGGCGATAGATATTTAAAAGCTCTTACCTGCATGGTGATTATTATAATGCCAAGTTAACAAAACCCGGTTGATTTTTTTCATTGTGCATAATAGTAACTTTAGGTATTAAACTATAAGCTATAAAACTAGTCTTATACCAGTTCTGATGATCTATCTTAAATAACATTATCGTTATGCCGGCATCCAATCGTTTAAAAAATCAGCATTTATTATGGCGTGCTGCATTTGGCCCCATGGCCGAAAATGCTGAATCACTTGATACCATCTCACAGAAAAAATTATGGGAGCTTTTGTTAAAGACATCGGAAAAAACACCCGAGAAGATCAATGTATCTCAAAATCTGATTGAAACATATTTTTCCGGTGCAAAGGAGATGGATAGTATGAAAAAGCCCGAATTGACAAAAGAGCAAAGGAAAGAAATTCAGGAATTATCGAGAGAAGGGTTGAAAAAACTGAATATTGCCTGGCTGGATAAAATGGTAAACAGCGAAGCACAATTAAGAGAAAAAATGAGCCTGTTCTGGCATGGCCATTTTGCCTGCAGGGTTAACAACAGTTATTTTCAGCAGGAATTATTACAGGTAATAAGAGAAAATGCTTTAGGAAATTTCAAAGACATGCTGATGGCAGTAAGCAAAAATCCTGCTATGCTTCAGTTTTTAAATAACCAGCAAAACCGGAAACAGCACCCCAATGAAAATTTTGCCCGGGAAGTAATGGAACTGTTTACCATGGGTAGGGGAAATTATTCAGAAAATGATGTAAAGGAAGCAGCCAGGGCATTTACCGGTTGGGGCTTTAATGCACAGGGCGAATTTATGTTCAGGCGCAACCAGCATGATAATGGCAGTAAAACAGTGTTGAATAAGACCGGCAATTTTGATGGCGATGATATTATTAAGATGTTGCTCGACCAAAAGCAAACAGCTAAGTTCATCACAAAAAAACTCTACAGGTATTTTGTTAACGATACTGTGGATGACGCCAGGGTGGAATGGTTAAGCAACCGTTTTTATCAAAATGGCTATGATATAAAAAAACTTTTGGAAGATATTTATACCAGTGATTGGTTTTACGTGGAAAAAAATATCGGCACTAAAATAAAATCCCCCATTGAATTACTGGCCGGCATAAGGAGATTATTACCCATGCAACTGGAGAATGAGCAGTCGCAATTATTATTTCAACGAACCCTGGGGCAAATATTATTTTATCCGCCGAATGTGGCCGGTTGGCCCGGTGGAAAAAACTGGATTGACAGCAGCTCATTAATGTTGCGGTTGCGTATTCCACAAATTCTTACAGCAAATGAAGCATTGGATATTCGCCCTAAAGCCGATGACGATGTGATGATGGGGCAGATGATGGAAACAGGTATAAAACGAATGAAAGAAGCAGCAAAGGGCGGCACTGCAACTATTGAATGGCAGGCAGTAAATAAAATTTTTGAAAAAATTCAAAAAGAAAAACTGTTGGAGAATATATCAGAAACAGTTTTACAAACAAAAGGCCAGGTAAGTAATAAGGTGTTGGAAAAATATTTAAATACAGAGAACAGGGAAAACTATATAAAGAGTGCTATTGTAAATCTTATGTGTACACCGGAGTACCAATTATGCTAAACCCCCTCCGCCCCCTAAAGGGGGAACTGGGGTCTAATTTTTTGAAGCTCTTTTTTTAAAATTAATAACCAGAATCACCCACGATTAAAAACTTTTTAAAGAGGTGGAGTGCAAACTCCCCCTTTATGGGGTCGGGGGGTAAATCTATTTTTATGGTAATAAAAAGAAAAGAATTTTTACAGGTAGGTTCATTGGCCACGGCCTCTTTTATGTTGCCTAAATTTTTAAAGGCATTTGAAAAACCCATGATGGTGCCACCCGGTAATAAGGTGGTGGTGGTAATTCAGTTCAGTGGGGGTAATGATGGTTTGAATACCGTGATACCGGTGCGTAATGATATTTATTATAAAGAAAGGCCAAGGCTGGGGATAGTAAAAGATCAATCTTTATTATTGACTGACGAAACCGGTTTAAATCCGGCGTTGGAAGCTTTTAAAGGTTTGTATGATGATGGTAGTTTATCAATATTAAATAGTGTTGGCTATCCAAACCCCGACCGGTCTCATTTTCGCAGTATGGATATATGGCACAGTGCCAGCAACAGCAATGAATATATAAGCACAGGTTGGGTTGGCCGCTATTTAGACGCTCAATGTAAAGGATGTGATAAGCCAACACAGGCCATGGAGCTTGACGATGTGTTGAGCCTTGCATTAAAAGGAGAAGAAAATAAAGGGCTGGCATTTAAAGATCCCAAAAAATTATTCAACAGCAGCAATGGTAAATATTTTAAAGAGGTGAACAGCGATCACCAGCATGGAGAGGAAACGATCGACTATTTATATAAGACCATGAGTGCAACACTCAGCAGCGCCGATTATATTTACCAGCAAAGCAAAGTTCACCCTTCTTCACAAACCTATCCTAATACCGAACTGGGAAAAGACCTGAAAACAATTGCATCACTGATTTTTTCTGATATAAATACCAAAGTATATTATGTGAGCCTGGGAAGTTTTGATACGCATGTTAACCAGGACAACCAGCAGAAAAGATTATTTACAGAACTCAACGATGCAGTAAAAGCATTCACTGCAGATATGAAAGCCAACAACCGTTTCCGGGATGTATTGATGATGACCTTTAGTGAGTTTGGAAGACGGGTATCGCAAAATGCAAGTGGAGGAACTGATCATGGTACTGCTAACAATATGTTCTTCATTAGCGGAGGTCTAAAAGAAAAGGGCATACTCAATGCAATGCCCGACCTGGCCGACCTGAATGAAGGAGACCTGAAACATAAAGTGGATTTCAAAAATGTATATGCTACAGTTTTAAACAAATGGCTTGGTGCCGATGACAAGACCATACTGGGTAAGCAATACGATCATCTGAAATTCCTTTAAAGGTTAGTTTACCCCTTTTTCTTTCATTATCCTGTTGAGCCATTTCAGCATGGCAAATAACAATACTGCTGCAGCAAATAACAATATAAAATTCAGCCAGAAATAATTTGTTTTGTTGTCATATTCATCCCATTTGCTGGCAAGGATGCCACTTAGTTTATTGCCGATAGAAGTAGATAGAAACCATCCGCCCATCATTAGCGATGTGATCCGGACAGGGCTGAGTTTTGATACCAATGATAATCCCATCGGGCTTAGGAAAAGCTCGCCAATGGTAATAATACCGTAGCTGGCAATAAGCCACCACACGCTTACTTTTTCAATGCCATTGTTACTGATCTTAACCGCTGCCACCATAACCAATACTGATAATGCTGATAATAATAAGCCAAATGCGATCTTGGTAGGAGTTGAAGGCTCTTTACCTTTTCTTCGAAGCCATGTAAAAAAGACAACAACCAGCGGAGTTAATACAATTACCCAAAAGGGATTTATAGATTGACTAAGGCTTGGCACCCATGCTTTAATTTTACCCGGCTCAGTGATTGGATCTTTCGCAAAATCCATATTAAAGAAATAAGAAGGATAATTATATTCTTTTACTTCCTGGCCATTCATTTTCACTTTTCTAAACTGGTTATCTAACTTTGATACCGTATCTTTTTTATATTCTATTGTTTGCGTTTGTTTCAATGCAGATAAAACAGTTTCGCCTGAGCCGCTTACATGCCTTTCCGTATAGCGGCTGGCCCATGTATTTAAAGCGCTGCCATTTTGTTTGAAAATAGCCCAAAATAATATAACCACTAAGAAAATGGAGAGCATTGCCCCCATTGCAGGCCTTTCATCTTTATTGCTTTTAAAGACCAATACGGTATAAAAAAGTAATACCGGTATGCAGGCAAAAATGAAAGCATCGGTTGAATTTGAATCAAAGATGTAGCCATCGCCTTTAATGAACCAGCCAATGACACCAAACAGCAGGCAGGGTAAAATAACCAATGCCATTATTTTCCATAAGGGCATGTCTCCCGGTTGTAATGGTTTACGGGTATCATATTCAGCGTAGTGTTTTGTACCTGTAATAAAAACGATAACACCAATAAACATTCCAATACCTGCAGCGGCAAATGCAGCCGACCAGCCAATGGTGGTGTACAGGGCAGCTCCAAAAAAATTGCAGATAAAAGCACCAATATTAATGCCCATGTAAAAAATATTATACCCTTCGTCTTTTTGGTGTTTATGGGTGTCTGTTGAATATACATTGCCTAAAAGTGTAGAAATATTGGGTTTAAAAAAACCGTTTCCAATAATTACTAAAGCCATGGACAGGTATAACATTTGGATATTGTGTATGCCCATAAGACAATAACCCAGCCCCATCAGTAACCCTCCAAATATTATTGACTTCCGGTATCCTAAATACCTGTCGGCGATCAACCCGCCCAAAAAGGGTGTAAAAAATACAAGGGCTATAAAAGTTCCATAAAGGCTCGCCGAGTCTTTTTCATCCATATTAAATCCTGCGGTGGCATCTTTTAAATAAAAAGTGAAAATGCCTATCATTAAATAATAACCAAAACGTTCCCACATTTCGCTGAAAAATAAAAAAGGTAAAGCCTTAGGATGTTTTTTCCACATAGTAAATCGTTTTAGAGAATAAATAAAAAGGCGACTGTGAGATCGCCTTTCAAATAATTGTATCAGTACCTTATCTTACTCCATGCATCATTTTCTTCATCATGGGAGTTAAGGCATACAGTACAAGGCCGGCCAGTCCGCAGAGCACGACAAACAACATAAAGAAGTCATATACATCCTTTAATTTAACTCCCATAAAAACAGGGTATGCAGGTTTTATCAGCCCCTGTGATTTGATCGTTTCGTATTGAGCAGGAGTTAAAACAGAATCAAGCGTCTTACTGATGGTATAAGTTGTGTCCTTGGCTTTTAAAGCCTTTTTAACCATGGCATTTGTTTGCTCAAAAGCTTTATCAAGGTCAATATTATTTTCTTTTGCCCTTTTGACTTCAACGGCAGAGGATATCTTTTGCTGCCCTAAGATATACAGGTCACGACCGCTGGGTTCTTTTTGGCCTTCAAGTATAGCCCGCAGGTCCACATTCTCTTTTGTCATTGCTATATATTTATCCGGAGATGGGGGTAATAAAGCACCCAATACTCCGGTGAGTACATAACCGCCTGCATTGCCAAGGAACCATACGCCCATCAACAGTGAAGCAAATCTTTTTGGAGCCAGTTTTGCAACTAACGATAGACCGATGGGAGATAAACACAATTCACCCCAGGTATGCAGCAGGTATAAAACAATGAACCAGATAATGCCAATCTTGCCGGTCATTCCAAGCCCTTTTACCTGCGTTGCTATTATAAAATACCCAAGGGCTATCAGTAATAACCCCCAGGCCTGTTTAACGGGCGAAATGGGTTCAAGTTTTTTCTTGCTCATCCATACCCACATGATACTAAATGGTATCGCAAACAGCATTACAAAGATCCCGTTGAAACTTTGAACCATGCTGGGTTGCATGGTCCAGCCAAATATCCTGGTATCCGTTTGGTTATTGGCAATAAAGGTTAATGAAGAACCTGCCTGTTCAAAAGCGCCCCAGAAGAACATTACAAAGAAGCATACGATATAAAGTACCCATATCCTGTCACGTTCAATTTTTGATATTGTTTTATCCGAGAGGATCAGGAAGCCGAGGCTGATACCCGACGCAAAAATGAACGGGTAAAGCCATGCTTTGATCAAAGAAACGCCAGGCGAATCAAATACAAGATGAAACCCATAAGTTACACCGATCAGAAGAGCAATGGAAATAATTATGTTTGGCGTTGTAAATTTTGCCGTATCCGATTCATCTGAGGGCGTATCTGATTTATTTGGCCTGCCTCCAATAGCAGCTCCTTCAGGAGTTCTGACATATTTATTTTTTAAGAACAGGAAGGTGAGGGTACCGGTGAACATAGCCAGGGCCGCAACAAGGAAACCCCATTTGAAAGCGGTAAGATCTCTTACTCCATCATGTTGTACGTCACCAACGATCGGGCAGATGATCTGTCCCAGTGTGGCGCCTACATTAATTCCAAGGTAGAAAAGTGTAAAGGCTGAGTCTAATTTATTTTTTTGTTCTTTAGGATAAAGGCTGCCAACCATAGAAGATATATTTGGCTTGAAAAAGCCATTGCCAAAAATGATGGCTATCAAGGCAACCCACATGATTGTTTTTGCCAGGTCTAAATTATCACTGTACAAGGTGCCGCTGAAAAAGAGCAATAACTGGCCAATACCCATCATGGTTCCGCCCATCATTATGCAATTCCTGTTGCCAAGATATTTATCTGAAATATAACCACCCAACATCGGGGTGAGGTAACACAAACCCAGGAATCCGCCGTAAATAATAGAGGCTTCTGTTTCGCCCATTAATAATGCTTCTGCAAGAAATAAGGAGAGCAGGGCCCTCATCCCGTAAAAGTTAAAGCGTTCCCACATCTCTGTTCCAAAAAGAACCCATAATCCTTTGGGATGCCCACCGGTTTGTTGTACAGCTTGGTCACTCATATTTGGTAGTTTTAGTTGGTTTGTCACTCAAAATAGTGAAATTCTCTTGAGTACAAACAAAATCAATCCCCCTATTTTAAAAAGATACGTTAAGAAAAATGCCCATGTAGAGGCCGTTTTAAAAATATATATTGAGATAAGCGGTTAGAATTTTAAATTCGCAAACCAAAAGTTAACCCATTACTAAATCCAGTTTATCAATGAATATACTTTTAATAGGCTCGGGTGGCAGAGAGCATACCCTGGCATGGAAAATGAAACAAAGCCCTTTATGCAAACAATTATTTATTGCACCTGGTAATGCCGGCACTGCTTTATGTGGTACAAATTTACCCATTGCCACTACCGATTTTGATAAACTTGCTGCTGCCTGTGCAACACATTCAATAGATATGATCCTGGTAGGCCCTGAAGAGCCATTGGTAAACGGGATTTACGATTTTTTTCAAAAAAAACCTGGCCTGGAAAATATAAAAGTGATTGGCCCTTCAAAAAAAGCTGCACAGTTAGAAGGCAGTAAAGCATTTGCAAAAGCTTTTATGAAAAAATATAATATCCCCACAGCAGCTTATGAGGAATTTAGTGCGGAGAATTATCTTGAAGGTGTTAATTATATAAAGGCTCAGTCGCTTCCCATTGTTATAAAAGCTGATGGACTTGCAGCTGGTAAGGGAGTTTTAATTTGCCAGAACCATTTAGAAGCCTGTTCAGAATTTGAATTGATGTTATTACGTTCCAAATTCGGGGAAGCGGGAAAAAGAGTTGTTATAGAAGAGTTTTTGAAAGGAATAGAGTTAAGCATGTTTGTATTAACTGACGGGGAGCATTATGTTTTACTTCCGGAAGCAAAAGATTACAAGAGAGTGGGAGAAGGAGATACGGGGCTTAACACAGGCGGTATGGGTGCAGTGAGCCCATTGCCTTTTGCAGATGAAAATTTTTTGAAAAAGGTAAAAGAAAAAATTATTGAGCCAACCATTGCCGGATTAAAAAAAGATAAACTGGAATACAAAGGTTTTATTTTTTTAGGGCTTATGAATGATAATGGAGAACCAAAAGTTATTGAATATAACTGCCGCATGGGTGATCCCGAAACAGAGGTAGTGGTGCCAAGGATAAAAAATGACCTGGTGGAAATATTACTGGCAGCATCAGAAAACCGCCTGCATGAAATTAAAATTGAAACAGACGAACGTTCTGCTGCAACTGTTGTAGCAGTCAGCGGAGGTTATCCGGGTGATTATGAAAAAGGAAAAGAAATCAGCGGATTAAATGATAATTCACTAGCGGACAGTATCATTTTTCATTCGGGAACAAAACAGGAAGGAGAAAAGATCATTACAAATGGCGGCAGGATCTTTACAGTAACTTCTTTCGGCGATAATATTACCGAAGCTGTTGAACAATCTAATTATGTAATGGAACAATTGTTTTTTGAAGAAATGTATTACCGCTCAGACATTGGGTACGAGTTTAAAAAATCAATAATTGATCTTTAATTTTTTCTTTTGCAATATTCATGATTTTTTTGCCGTTTACCCATGGTAAGATCATTTCCGGAAAAGAGGTTCTATCTCATGGAAAGTTGACAAATATTGCAAAAGTAGCTGGCTGAGCAAAATGCCCACTTTGTAAAACTTTCTATAAAATGTTGAAAAATAAAGGGTTTGCCGTTGTTATTTCAAATATTTTCCACCAACTTTGCTGGCATTGATTAAAATCCTTTTCACATAAACCATATATGGGCCTTTTTAATTTTTTTACACAGGAAATCGCAATTGATCTAGGAACAGCCAATACCCTCATCATCCACAATGATGAGATCGTAGTAAATGAACCCTCCATAGTTGCATTAGACCGGAACAATCCGAAAAATATTTTAGCAGTAGGCAAAAAAGCATTGATGATGCATGAGAAGACTCATGAAAGCATCCGTACTGTACGTCCTTTAAAAGACGGGGTAATAGCCGACTTTAATGCTGCAGAGCTGATGATCAGGGAGATGATCAAGCTCATCTATCCTAAAAAACCACTGTTTGCACCCAGCTGGCGCATGATGATATGCATACCAAGCAGTATCACCGAGGTAGAAAAACGTGCTGTAAGAGATAGTGCCGAACAGGCCGGAGCCAAGGAAGTTTACCTCATTCATGAACCTATGGCAGCCGCACTTGGTATTGGTATTGATGTGGAAGAGCCCGTGGGAAATATGATCATTGATATTGGTGGTGGCACTACAGGTATTACTGTAATTGCCCTGGCAGGTATAGTTTGCGACCAGAGTATCCGTATTGCCGGAGATGAATTTACCGCTGATATTATGGAAGCGCTTCGCCGCTACCATAGTTTATTGATTGGCGAACGTACTGCTGAGCAGATAAAGATACAGGTTGGTGCAGCCACCAAAGACCTGGAAAATCCTCCAGATGATATTCCGGTAAATGGAAGAGACCTGGTAACGGGGATTCCAAAACAGGTTATGGTTAGTTACCAGGAAGTAGCCGAAGCGTTGGATAAAAGTATTTTCAAAATTGAAGAAGCCATTCTGAAAGCTTTGGAAACAACACCGCCCGAGCTTGCATCTGATATCTATCGCCGTGGATTATATATAACCGGTGGCGGTGCTTTACTAAGGGGATTGGATAAGCGGTTAAATGCAAAGATCAAACTTCCGGTTCATGTGGCCGACGATCCGCTGAAAAGTGTGGTAAGGGGCACGGGTATTGCATTGAAACATTATGACAGGTATCCTTTTGTAATGCGATAAGAGAAACTGGAAACCTCAGGAGAACCTTTTTAAAATTGAACTGTAAGCTATTAAATAAGAGCTTCAAGCTACAAGCAACAAGGGGGCAACTTTTTAAAATTGAACTTTCAGCTAGTTAGCAAAAGTTTACAATAAATACTTCACCCTTGTAACTTTTCCCCTTGCAGCTGTTCTCAAAATGCGTAATATTTTTCTTTTCATTCGCCGGTATTTTAATTTTCTTTTCTTCCTTCTATTACAGGGATTCAGCATCTATTTGATCGTTCATTACAGCCACTATCATAATGCCGTCTTCAGCAATACAGCCAATCAACTTACGGGTAAAGTAAATGAACAATACAGTAAAGTGGAATATTATTTCCGCCTTAAAAAAACAAATGACTCGCTGGTAAAGGCTAATGAAAGACTATACAATAAGTTAAAAGCAGATTTTGAATTGCCCGATACAACCAGCAAAACAGTTCTTGATACTATCCGGATAGATTCCATAGAGCAGCATAGAAAATATAATTTCTTCTCCGCTAAAGTGGTATATAATTCAGTGGCAGCGCAAAATAATTTTATTGTGCTTGGGCGTGGGTCTGCACAACAGTTGAAAGAAGGGATGGGAGTTGTTGATCTTAATAACGGGGTAATTGGTATTATTACAGAAGTCAGTAATGATTATGCGGTGGTGATGAGCCTCCTGCATAAAGACAGCCGCATCAGTGGTAAATTAGTAAAGGGAGGGGAGACCGGAACCCTCAGCTGGGATGGAAAAACACCCAATATGATCTCATTGACCGGGATACCTAAAAGCGCTAAAGTTTCAATTGGCGATACAATTATATCCAGTGGTTTCAGCACCAGCTTCCCTAAAGGAATGATGATTGGTATAGTAAAAGAGATAGTGCCTGAAAAAAGTACCAGCAATTTCCTTATCAAATTCAAATCGGCTGCTGATTTTTATAACCTGGAATATGCATTTGCCATTGATAACAAACAAACTGAAGACATCAATAATTTATTAGACAAAGTAAAAAAGAAAACTCAATAACAGCATGAGCTGTAACTTATGAGTACACTGGTTAAAAATATTCTCCGTTTTACGCTATTTATCCTGGTACAGATTTTTGTCCTGGATAAGATACACCTGCACCAGATGGTGACACCATATATTTATTTTCTTTTCATTTTATGGCTGCCATTCAGGATGGGTCGTACCTGGCAGATGATCATTGCTTTTGGATTGGGCTTTGCCATGGATAGTTTCCGTCACCACCCCGGGTTTCATACAGCTGCCTGTGTGTTGATAGCCTATATCCGCCCCTTTCTTATCAATCTTTTAATTCCGCAGGAAGGTGCAGATACCAATTACGAAGAACCTTCGTTTAAAAGCATGGGAGGAATGTTGCCTTACCTGATATTTACCGGGGTACTAACTTTCATACATCATGGCTGGTTGTTTTTACTGGAAGCCTGGCAGTTTGGTAATATCTGGTATTTTTTAATAAAAACATTATTGTCTACTGCAGTGAGTTTACTTTTAATTATCATAACCGAATTATTGTTTGTGCGCAAACAAAAATTCAGGACCAATACAATATAATTAAGCTGAACAATAGTATGCCGATGAATGAAATGCGACGCAACGATGATGCCATGAAAGTATATGCCCGGTACAAAAAACTATTAACTACTAACCATTAACCAACCAGGTGTCTGTATTCAATCAATCAAGAAAAAATGTGATCATGCTGGTTTTTATCGGCATGTTTGTTATTATCATTTTACAGTTAGCCAATCTTCAGTTATTTTCTTCCAAGTACAGGGTACAGGCCGATGACCAGGGCACATTCCGGAAAGTGATTTATCCGGATCGTGGTATTGTTTATGACAGGAAGGGTAAAGCCATTTTACAAAACACCATCATTTATGACCTGATGGTCGTTCCCGGAAAAATTAAAGGCACCGATACAATGGTGCTGTGCAATATTCTGAATATTGATACTGCCGAATTCAGAAGAAGAATAATTACAGCTATCATAAAAAATAAAAGTTACCGGGCTTCCATATTTGAACCTCTGCTGAGCAATGAAAAAATGGCTAAGCTCAATGAGAATATGTACAAACTGGTGCCGGGATATTATTTGCAGCAACGTTCGGTAAGGGATTATCCATTTGATGCCGGTGGAAATATTTTAGGTTATTTGGGGGAAGTGGATTCTAACATTTTAAAAAATCCAAAATATGAGGGATACGTAATGGGTGATTATATTGGTAAAGCAGGATTGGAAAGAACCTATGAAAAAGTATTGATGGGGCAAAGAGGTATTGAGTTTTGGAAAAGAGACAATAAAAACAGACTTACTGATCCGCTTGAAAATGGAAAGTTTGATACAGCAGCTGTTGCCGGGCAAAATATGCATACATCAATAGATATTGAACTGCAGGCATTGGGCGAAAAGTTAATGGAGAATAAATTAGGTTCTATCGTGGCTGTTGATCCAAAAACAGGGGGCATATTATGTATGGTGAGTAGTCCTACTTACAAACCAAAACTGTTGACCGGTGCTGAAAGAAAAAAACATTTTGCAGAATTATTATTGAGCCCGGCCCGGCCACTGTTCAACCGGTCGGTGAGTGCCACTTATTCTCCTGGTTCTACATTTAAAACTTTACAGGCACTTATTGGATTACATGAAGGGGTGATCACAACTGATTTCAGGGTTTCCTGTTCAGGGGCCTTTTACGGATGCGGAAGTGGTAAGCCAATGAAATGCCTGGATGTAGGCACTTTTGATTTGAGAAATGCAATACGGATTTCTGACAATACTTATTTTGCCACGGTAATGCAACGTGTCATTACAAACCCAAAATATCCAAGCCAGGACAGCAGTTTAGCTGTGTGGGATAGATATATGTATGCATTTGGCCTGGGGCACCGGCTTGGTATTGATGTACCTTCAGAAAAAAAAGGAAATATTCCAACACCGTTACAGTTCGATAAAGTTTATGGACACGGTTCATGGAATTATTGCAATTTCCGTTCTGTAAGTATTGGCCAGGGGGAAGTAGATGTAACACCTATACAGGTTGCCAACGAGATGGCATATATAGCCAACAAAGGATGGTATATCACTCCACATCTTGTAGATTCCATTGAAGGAGGAGATAATTTCGGTTTGTTATCTGCTTTTAAAGAAAAGCATAGAGCCATGGATATTCCAGACACTGTCTTTAATGTTGTACATGACGGTATGCAGGCTGTGGTAGATGGAGGAACCGGTGCCGGTGCAAAAGTTGCCGGCATTGCTATTTGTGGTAAAACGGGTACGGTTGAAAATTATTACCGGGGAGTGAAACAACCCAATCATGCTTTCTTCTGCGGTTTTGCGCCAAGAGATAATCCGAAAATAGCGATCATGTGTGTGGTGGAAAACAGTGGACGTTTTGGAGGAACTTATGCGGCACCTATTGTAGGATTGATGATTGAAAAATATCTGAACGATACTATTGCAACAAACAAACAGGCCATCGTTGATAAATTTGCCAACCTTAATTTGATACCAGCACGTGTTTACAGTGAGATGAAAACCCTTGATTCCTTATTGCATAGAAAAGATTCGGCTTACCTATTGGCAAAGGGATATATCAGGTCAATAAAAGATACTATGGAAGTGGATGCGGCAGATGAACAGGATGCCCTGGATCAGATAAAAAAAGATAAAGAGAATATTAAGAAAAATGGTCCTGCAAAAGACAGTAACGATAACAAATTGAAAGATAAACCCCAGGCAATTTTGCCTGGCGAAAAAAAGAAACCGGAATTAAAAGACACTGTAAATAACAAGCCGTGAGTCGGGAGTTGTGAGGTGTGAGCAGGGAAGCTGTATAATAATATTTAAACCTTTAAATAATTATTATGTTTTTAGAATTGGCACATACTAAACTGGATGTTTTTATTACCGGAAAAATCTTGTATTGAATTGTTATAAGATATCGAAATTATTACCGCAGGAGGAAAGATTTAATATGACACAGCAATTAAGAAGAGCAGCGCTTTCCATTCAACTTAATATAGCGGAAGGTAGTTCGAGAAAATCAGCTGTTGAAAGAAGAAGGTATTACGAAATTTCAAGAGGCTCAGTTATTGAAATTGATACTATTTTAGATATTGCTGAAGAACTTGAATATTTTAAAAAGAAGATTTAACTCAAACCGGGATTTTGATAGTTAAAACATTTCAAATGCTCAGCAAAATGATTGTTTACTAGTTCACGATTCACAACTGCCGATTCACGGATTCTATGTATCAAAAAAATGCTACCATATCAAAAGGAATAGACTGGCTGATGGTCTGGTTGTATGCCATCATTGTAATCATCGGCATCATTTGTATTTTTTCGGTGGAATACAGGAGCAGTGATAATGTAGTTCAAAGTTTACTGGGCTTTAAAAAGAATTACAGCAAGCAGCTGTATTTTTTTGCAGCCTGTTGTATACTGGCCATATTTATTTTATTAACTGACAGTAAACTTTTCACAGCCACATCTAATCTTACTTACCTGGTAGGTATAGTGCTTATACTGGCCACTTTTGTGATCGGTAAAGAAATAAAAGGTTCTAAAAGCTGGATACCTATGGGCTTTATGAACCTGCAACCGGTGGAGTTATGTAAAATATTTACGGCTTTGGCATTGGCAAAATATCTGTCAATGCAGGAAACAGATTTTAAAAAACCTAAAGCGCAGCTTATTGCTGCAGCCATTGCTTTTGCACCCGCTGTATTATCTATACTGCAGGGCGAAACAGGCCTTGCACTGGTTTACTTTGCTTTTTTAATTCCAATGTATAGAGAAGGGTTGCCACCGGGATACCTTGTTGCCGGCGCTTCTATGGCAATACTATTGGTTGCATCGTTGTTATTTCATACCAAAACTTTGCTGATCGCTTTTGCAGTACTTGCTGTGTTGGCCATTTATTATTACAGGCGACAGATAAAACGCAACAACCGGATACTGGTTATCATCATTATTAGCTGGGCTTTTTCTTCAGCATTTGTTGGCCTGGCTGTACCGTTTACCTTTAAGCATGTGTTCAAAGGATACCAGGCCGACAGGATATTCAGTATGGTGGGAGTTGATAATCCATTTGCTGATTCTGCCACGGTTGATTTAATGAACGTAGATGAACAGAAGATAAAGCAAAAGAAAAGTGAACAGCAGAACTATAATGTTAAGCAGTCAAAAATTGCTATTGGTTCCGGCGGCTTTGCCGGGAAAGGATTTTTAAAAGGGACACAAACACAGGGCGATTTCGTACCTGAGCAACACACTGATTTTATTTTTACTTCAGTAGGCGAAAATTTTGGCTTTTGGGGCAGCGGATTACTCATGTTGATCTACCTTATCGTGTTACTGCGTATCATCTGGATAGCGGAAAGACAGCGAAGTACGTTCAGCAGGGTATATGCTTATTCGGTTGCAGGAATTATTTTTTTCCATGTATCAGTAAATATTTGTGTAACCATTGGCCTTGCACCGGTAATTGGCATCACACTTCCTTTGATGAGTTATGGTGGCTCTTCCTTATTAACTTTTACTGTTCTTCTTTTTATTTTAATAAAGCTGGATGCCGACAGGCAGATGGTGCTGCGTTAGAAAACAGCCCTCTCCGGCCCCCTCTAAATCTCCCCCCAAGGGGGAGACTTGAAAGACTCTAATTACTTAAAACTCTTTTCAATTACTTTTGCAGTGATATTTTATTAATTAAACACTCTTTTATTTTTTTAGAGTCTAAATTCTCCATAATCTTCTCCATGTCCTCCCCCACGGGGGGAGATAGAGGGGGCTGGAGGGCAAGTTGGTATGAAAATAATTCCACTCAGCGAAGGCGCTTTTACTATTGATGCTACAAAAAAATTTGTGCCATTTGACCTGGCAAAAGATGATCTGCAGCAGCGGCCCACTGGTAGTTTGCTGGTAGAGATTCAGCCCTTTGCTGTCATTACTTCAAAAGATATTATTATACTGGATACCGGGTTGGGTTTTTCAGTGGCAGATGGCACATTACAGATACATCAGCATTTACTGAATAACGGCATTGGACCGATGGAAGTAACCAAAGTACTGTTGAGTCATTTGCATAAAGATCATGCAGGTGGTATTTATAAAAATGATGAAATGCTGAAACAGAAATTTTTAAGTTTCCCCAATGCCACTTATTATATACATAAAGATGAAATGGAATTTGCGCTAAAAAAAGGAGCGCCATCTTACAGGCTTACAGATTTTGATATGCTGCAAAACTCCGACCAGGTTGTTTTTTTAGAAGGCGATGGCGTTATTGATAATTATATTACTTACAAAGTAAGTGGGGCACACAGTCCCTGCCACCAGGTTTTTTGGATTGAAGAAGAAGGGCAGAAAGTTTTTTATGGCGGAGATGTTGCGCCACAATTACAGCAAATGAAAAACAGGTTTATAGCCAAATATGACTACGACGGAAAGAAATGTATGGAACTACGGCAGCAGTGGTGGAAACAGGGGAGGGAGGAGAAATGGACCTTTTTATTTTACCATGATATAAAGGCACCGTTGTTTGGTTTTTAAATGCATTCACGCAAAGTCGTAAAGATAAAATACAAAAGCCGCAAAGTAAATCTTTGCGGCTTTGCGGTTTCTTTGCGGCTTTGCGTGAAATATATTTTACCGTATCCTATGCAGATAATCATTATTCATGAACTGCTTTTGAATATCCTTCAGGTCTCTTAAAATACTGGCGTCAACCAAAGTACCGGATGTTTCTAATAAAAAACCACCGATCAATTCATTATTAACTTTTGTTTCAACTTCAAAACTTTGATTTTTAGTTGCAATAGCTTTTACATTAGCCATTATTGCAGCTTTCATTTCATCAGAAATAGGTTCTGCAGTAGTGATCTTTACTTTATGAATATTACGCAACGTATTAAACTGGTCAATAAAAGTAGAAACGATCTCAGGCAAATTTAATTCCCTGTTTTTTCTTACCAGTAATTGTATAAAAGCACTTGTAAGTTTGCTTACTCTTTCTTTTGTAACCGATTCAATGATATTTGCTTTTGCAGAGGGCTTGATAACCGGGCTGCGTAAAACGGTAACAAAATCAGGGTTGCTTTTGCAAATGCTGTGCAGCCATTTCATATCGGCATATACCGCATCTACCTGGTTTTGCTCTGTTGCCAGGTCAAGTAAACTTTTTGCGTAGCGGCGTGCTAAACGGGGATTGTTCATATTATTTAAGTTGCAAGCTACAAGGGGAGAAGCTGCAAGTAGAAGGGTCTGCTTGTAGCTTGCGGCTTGAAGCTTATTAAAACTAATTCAGCTTTACTTCTGCTGCCAGGGTTTTAATATAATTCTCCTGCTCAGACCTGTTGCTTAATTCCTTACGTAAAACTTTTTCACTTACTTCTATTACAAGGTTGCCTACCTGGTTTTTAATTTCGGTAAGTGCTGCCATTTTCTGGTTAGTAATAGAAGCCTGTGCATCAGCAATGATTTTAGAAGCCTGCAATTTGGCTTCTTCTTTAGCATCGGCAATCATCTTATCCTTAGTTGCCTTTGCTTCTTTTATCATGGTAGCTCTTTCTTCTCTTGCCTGTATCAGGATAGCTTCGTTGTCATTTTTCAACTGGGCCATTTCAAGCTTTATTTTTTCAGCTGTTGCCAAAGACTCAGCAATGGTTTTTTCCCTTTGTGCAAGTCCGCCAATGATCATTGGCCATGCAAATTTTTTCAGCAGGAAAAAAACAATAAGGAAAGCCAGGAGCGTCCAGATAATAAGGCCAAAGGCCGGTGTAAGTAACTGCATACAAACTATTTTATTAAAAACTAAATTTCAGGTAAAAATACTGCATCCTCCGCCCTTTGCTTCAGATGCAGTAAAGGTTTTAAAGCACCATGGCTAAGAAACCGATGATAATGGCAAACAATGCTGCTCCTTCCACCAAAGCGGCAGTAAGGATCATGTTGCTGCGGATATCATTGATGGCTTCCGGCTGGCGTGCAATTGATTCCAATGCACCCTTACCGATCTGGCCAATGCCGATACCTGCGCCAATAGCACCCAGGCCGGCACCGATAGCGCCACCTGCATTTGCCATTGCTTCTAATAAGAAAAAATTCATAATTGTGAATTTATGTTGGTTAAAAAAAACTCTTGTTATTAATGGGCAGCAGCATGTGCATGATCATCATGTGCACCTTCAATTGCCTGCCCGATAAATACTGCTGTTAATATAGTAAAGATGAAGGCCTGCAAAAATGCAACCAGCACCTCTATAAAATAAATGAAAATGGTAAAGGCAATAGAGAATGGTGAAAAACCCCAGCCTACATATTGGTTCAATGCCGCCATGATGAAAATGAGCGATATCAAACAGATGATTAGAATATGCCCGGCCACCATATTGGCAAACAACCTGATCATAAGTGCAAAAGGTTTTGTGAATACACCCAGTATTTCCACCGGCACTAATATAACTTTAACCCATCCCGGCACTCCCGGAGGATTAATGATGTGCATCCAGTAGTGTTTGTTGCTGCTAAATAATATTACGATAAATGAGATGATTGATAAAACAAAAGTAAAGGCAATATTGCCCGTAACATTTGCAGTACCCGGGATCAGTCCTACAATATTGTTTATAAGGATAAATAAGAACACCGTTAAAAGATAAGGAAGGTATTTATTGCTCTTAGCACCCAGGTTTGGTTTAGCTACTTCATCGTTTACAAAATTCACGATAGTCTCCATGGTATTCTGCATTCCTTTGGGAGCAGAGGTTACGCCAACACCGGTACCGTATTTTCTGGCAACTTTAATAAGAATGAAAACAAGTAAGGTAAGGGCCAATAACATCTGTACCACATTACGGGTAAGAGAAAGATCGTACACTTTTACAGATTCATCTATTAGACCGGCCTCATTAACTGCCACAATGTGGCCTGCAGCATATTTATTACGGTCTAATTTTAATTCGTCAATTTTTTCGTTTGTCAGCAATCCATATCCTTCATGATTATGCTCACCATGATGAAATTTGGAAGACATGAAGCAGGAAAATCCTTTTCCTTTTGAGTAAACAATAACGGGTAACGGGATGGTGGCATGGTGCTCTTGACCATCAGATCCTTTATAAGAGAGAAAGTGGAACTCGTGGGCATCCATAATATGACCGAAGATCACTTCATTGGCATCAAAGATCTTTTCTTTTTTGGCAGGCTCCCCGGCTGGTTCTTTTGGCTCAGGATGCTGGGCTAAAACCTGTGTTGAAAGAATCAATAAGCCCAGGCTAAAAACCGCTACCAGTAATGATTTGATGCTCTTAGATCTCATATTCTGCCTTAATTTTGGCGCAAAGATAAGGTGGGAGGGGGGAATATAAAAATTAAGGCTAAAAATTTCAAAAATGAGGCCTTTGCAGCCATTACATCACTTTTTCCTGCTTTTCAAACTGCATCTTGTGCAACTGGTAATAGAATCCCATTTTTGCCAATAATTCATCGTGAGTACCCATTTCTTTTATTTCGCCTTTGTCAAGCACTATTATCTTGCTGGCTTTTCGGATGGTTGATAAGCGATGGGCAATAACTATAGAAGTACGGTTTGCAATCAGTTTTTCAATGGCATGCTGAATTAGCGCCTCACTTTCTGTATCTACCGATGAAGTGGCTTCGTCTAAAATTAAAATAGCTGGATCGTATAATAAGGCTCTTACAAAAGATAATAATTGCCGCTGGCCTAAAGATAATGTGGCACCTCTTTCCATTACATGGTAATCATAATTGCCGGGCAACTTCATAATGAAATCATGTATACCGATAAGCCTGGCAGCTTTTATAACATCTTCTTTTTTTATGGCCGGGTTGCGAAGCGTTACATTATCTGCTACAGAACCACTGAAAAGAAAAACATCCTGTAATACGACAGCTATTTTAGATCTCAGGTCATCCAAATGAAAATCTTCAATATTGGTGTCATCAATTTTTATCCGGCCTTTGTTAATTTGATACAGCCTGTTCAGCAAACTGATGATGGATGTTTTGCCACTGCCGGTATGGCCAACAATAGCCAGTGTTTCGCCGGCACTAATAGTAAAAGAGATATTTTTTAAAACATATTGTTCGTCAATATAAGCAAACCATACCTTGTCAAACTCTACTTTCCCTTTCAGTTGATCAGCTTTGCTATTGCCTTCATTTATTGTGGTATCCTCATTATCCAGCACTTTAAAAACCCTTTCACTGGCAATCATGCCCATCTGCAGCACATTGAATTTATCAGCAATAACCCTCAACGGCCTGAATAATAAATTAAGGCAAAGAATAAAAGCAGTGATTACACCGGCAACTTTTTCTGCCTGGCCATGGCTAACCACATCTTTTGCTGCCCACCATACCAGTAAGCCGATTGATAAAGCCATAACCAATTCTACCACCGGAAAAAAAACTGAGTAAGCAAAAATGGCTTTAATGTTAGCGTTGCGGTGTTCCTTATTAATGTTTTTAAACTTATTGAATTCCCTTTTCTCTGCTGCAAAAGCCTGTATTATAGCCATGCCGGTAATATGTTCCTGCACAAATGCATTCAGGGCTGCCACTGCATTGCGCACACGAATGAAAGATTTGTTAACGCTTTCTTTAAAAAAATAAGTTGCAAGAATTAAAAAAGGAAATGGCGCCAGGCAAACCAATGTCAATTGCCAGTCTACATAGAACATATAACTTAATATAGAAAAAATGGAAAGCAGATCGGCAATGATCGGTATCAATCCATCGCTGAAAATATCGTTGATAGATTCAATATCATTAACAGTTCTTGTGGTTAATGTACCAATAGGTGTTTTATCGTACTGTGTCAAATTAAGGTGAAGTATTTTATTGTAGGTACTCACCCTTAGGTCTTTTACCACACTTTGCCCAAGTGATGCCGTAAGGAAAGTAAATAAAAACCGGCCTGCCGTTTCCAGCAATAATAAGGCGATCTGAATGATCGTAATTTCTATGATGAAACCACCGGGGGTATTTAAAAAATGAGATTCCGTGTTGCCTTTGATGCCGTCATTGATTGTCAGTTGAATTAAAAAAGGTCTCACAGGAGCAATTACTGCAAGTACAATAGCCAAAGCAAGTGAACCGTAAAATTTATTTTTATAAGGAGCAGCAAAACGAAATACCCTGCGCAGTAATGAAAAATTAAAAATCTTTCTTTTCCCCTTCGTTTTTTCAATCATATTGTAAAGGTATGGGGGTTTTGTGTTTGGGGTTAAGGGGTTGGTGTTTTTGCCTATTCCTGAAGTAAAGCATTATTATAGCCTTTCAGGAAGATAGCTCCAAGGTTTTTATAGGGCGGAATATAATCTTCCCAGCTCTCTCTTACTGTTTTACTTGGATCGGTTGAAAATAATTTTGTGAGTGTGGCCCACATATTTTTCCATACCAGTTTATTTCCCGATTCAAAAGTTTGGTTCAGATAATTCAGGATCGGCCTGTTAATATCACCGGCCCCGATTTCTTTTGTAGATATGATATGTGCATCGGGATTACTTTCAATAATGTCATTTAAATTTTTATATCCGCCGCATGAACCCAGCACAACAATTTTTGCATTACCCGACATCTGTTTTATAGTACGTGGAAGCCAGTAACTGTGCCCACGATGCACCACAACAGCCGGCTGCATATTGTTTTCGGCCAGAAAATTATTTAGATGTATCTGGGCGCTGTCGTCCAGGTTGGCATCGTTATCCAGTGGCCGGTTTGCATAGATCCATACATTGCCTTTAAGGGACTTTATTTCATACCACTCTTTATTGGATGTTATTTTCCATTCTTTTGGTGAAAAAGAACTGATAAAGAAAGGGAAGTAGGTTTTACCATCCTCATCGCCATACCAATAAACCTGTTGCACTATCCTGCCACTGTCGTCCTGCAAATAATTATTTTCTATTTCATAAATAGATGGAATGCCTAAAATTCCGGTAAGGTCAACTTTATTTGTACTGTCTGCCGATAGAAAAATTGATTTCAGCAAACCATAGATTGTTTTGCCACGGATGTTATTGTTTTCTATACACACTTTTTCATTTTCCATCACATACCCAAGGATAGTACTTTGCAGTTTTTCATCATTGATGCTGCTGTACGAATCTGCCACATCTACAGCATCTTCCAGGTTGCCGGTATTATCAAGATTGGCAATGAATCCACGCATTAATGTTTCTGATGCAGATTTGGGCATGAACTTTAAAAAAGTATCCAGCTTATTATAATTGGCAGCCATTTTAATAAACTTTTTAAAATAATCGAAATGAACATTCAGCAGCAATGAATCTGTTCTTGGTTCGGTACCCATTCGTTGCAGCATTCTGAAAAAACTGTGCTTATAACTGGATGTATATATCTCGCTTTCACTCATCACCATCATAAAGTAAAGATCAACTGCCGATAAAGAATCTATTGCTTTCATCCGCATATTAATATTACCGAGGTCATGTAGTGCGTTAATGGGTGTAACAAAATGCTGAACGGCTTTGCCTCTTAATACTTCTCTTAAGCTATTGGGCCCAAACATGGCTATGGCAGTATCTTTGGCAGGGGAAACCATGCGTTTAAAATATTCAATTTCGGTCTGTACCAATAATTTAAAATAACCTACGCTATCATATCCAATTTCACCATCGCCCACATACTTCTTAATGCTTTCAACCGTTTTCTTACCTTTTATTATATCATCTAAAAAAGGAAAATATAAAAGTGCATTAGGTGTTTTGCTCAGTTCAACAACCGCTTTTACCAATGAGTTTGTGTTGCGGTGTACCAGCATCCCTAATTTAGAGTCTGTAGCCTGGGCTACTGAATAAATAGCAGTTGGGTTTAGCCTGCAGCTTATTGCGATCAGTGAATCGGCAAAAGGCTCGTTGATATAAGGCTCTATTGTTTGTAATATCTTTTCAGGGTTAAGAACACAAAACTTTTGGTATAGTATCTTTTTACTTTCTTCGTATCCTTTATTTTCCGAAAATATTCCTGCATTTATTTTACCAACCTGGTAAGGAACACTTTTAATATCGCCGGCCATGCTCAGGCTGTCCATATTACCCATCATTATTTTTTCAAAATTCTCAATTAACAGGGGAGCATAAACAGGGTTGAATTCTTTGTTCTTCAGGCCATATTTAAAAGCCTTTAATACACTTTCGATGTAATTTAAATACCTGATCTTTTCATTGTTGCTTACAAGCCTGTCGTTACTTTCCACTCCATTCTGCAATTCATCTATCTTTCTTGTCATTACATCGGTGATGGCAAGATTTATTTCCGGTTTGTGGGTGGCTTTAATAAGGCCATCTATTTTACCATCCATCCTGTCAAGCAAACGTTGCTCTTCATTGATCCTGTCATGAAAAAGCTGGCGATAGATGGGTATTTTAACCGTATCTATGTTTGCAAAAACAGGTACAGTCATTATTAATGTGATAAAGAGAGAAATATATTTTTTCATAGTCATTTCAACTGCAAAGATGCTAAAAATACACGAGGGCTGCATATTCCTCAGGGGTTAACATAAAAATTGCTGTTATTACGCTGCACGCCTTAACAATTTGATAATACAAAACAAGCTGCTGACTGATTCTCTGATTGATGGTAAAGACTACTTTTGCATGGTATGAGTGTAGCAAATACTGTTAAAAAAATATTAATTGCTGATGATGAACCTGATATCCTTGAAATTATCCAATACAATCTCCGGAACGAAGGATATGAAGTTATTACGGCAAAAAACGGGAATGATGCCATTGACCTGGCGAAAAAATATCAACCCGACCTGATCATCCTCGATATTATGATGCCGGGAAAGAATGGTATTGAAGTTTGCAATATCCTTCGGCTGCAACCAACATTCAACGATACACTGATCATATTTCTTACTGCCTTAAGTGATGAAGGGAGTGAAGTGAAGGGGTTGGAGACAGGGGCTGATGATTACCTCACAAAACCTATCAGCCCAAAGATATTGGTTAGTAAAGTCAATGCTTTGTTCAGGCGTATTAATAAAGAAGATACCGGGCTTTTACAGATCGGCGATCTGAAAATAGATAGGGAAAAATATATTATCAACTACCAGGGTAATAATATAATTCTGGCCCGTAAAGAATTTGAATTGCTGGCATTGCTGGCTGGTAAACCGGGAAAAGTTTTTCTTCGAAATGAAATACTGAACCAGGTTTGGGGCACCGAAGTGATTGTAGGTGACCGCACCATTGATGTTCATATCCGGAAAATACGCCAGAAACTTAATCTTGACTGTATAACTACGGTGAAAGGGGTGGGGTATAAATTTGAAATCTGAGGGGTAATAGCTGCAAGGGGTTAAGCCACAAGAAAGCCTCACAAAAATTAAAAACTTTCCCTTGCAGCTTGTAGCTTGCAGCTTTATTCAACCATGCTCTCCAAAAAAAATATTTCCCCTCAGCAATTATCTGCCTTAACAGCCCTGGCATTGGCCATTCCTATTGCCCTGGGGATCTATATATTTAAACCGGTATGGTGGATCGCCCTGTTGTCATTTGTGGTCATCTTCCTGGGCTCTTATGGTTTGATATTATATACCCTGCAGAATTTTATTTACCGCAAAATAAAACTCATCTATAAATTCATTTATCAAACCAAGGCCAGCAAAAAGGAAGAGTTCTATTACAAAAATATTCTGCCGCAAAAAAGTATTGATGAAGTAAGAGATGATGTGGAAAGCTGGGCAGAGCAGCGTAAAGCAGAGATTGAAATGCTGCAGCAAAATGAAGCCTACCGGAAAGAGTTTTTACAAAACCTTAGTCATGAATTGAAAACACCCATTTTTGCCATACAGGGTTATGTGGATACACTCATCAATGGAGCACTGGATAATCCTGAAGTAAATAAAAAATTTCTGCAAAGCACATCCCGTAATATTGACCGTCTGGTAAACCTGGTAGATGATCTTGATGCAATATCGAAATTAGAAAGTGGTGAACAGCTTTTATTAAAAGACAGTTTTATTATACAGGACCTGTTAAAAGAGGTGTATGAATCCTTGTCAATTAAAGCCGATGAGAAGGGTATAAAATGTGTTATCAAAAAAGGATGTGAATTACCCCTGACTGTTTTTGCCGATAAAGAAAAAATAAGGCAGGTGTTCATTAACCTGGTAGATAATGCCATAAAGTATGGCAAGCAAAATGGTACTATCGAATCCAGTTTTTATAAAGTAGATGGGGCAAGAATATTAATTGAAATAAGTGATGATGGAGCCGGAATTGCTGAGGAGCATTTACGCCGGATATTTGAACGCTTTTACCGGACTGACCTTGCAAGAAGCCGTAAAGTTGGTGGAAGTGGTTTAGGCCTTTCCATCTGCAAACACATCATTGAAGCCCATGGACAAAACATTCACGTACGAAGTAAAATTGACGTGGGCAGTACGTTCGGGTTTACGCTGCAAAGCAAGAAAGATTAGTCTTATAAATATGCGAAAGAGGAGTTGTTTACTCCTCTTTCGCATATCTGATAAAGTACGCTTTATTATTCATTAATGTGTTACAGCTTGTCTGCTTTATATATTTTAATAACCCCATCATTTTCGCTGCTCACTACCAAAAGACTTTGCTGTATAGGGCTTTTTGAAGCAGGAATAAAAAGCACACCTTCGGGGGCATCCCCGGTAGAAAACATTTTTATAAATACCGGAGCTATTGGATTGGTAACATCATACACAGCTATAGCATCTGCTCTTTCCATACCCACAAATGCAATGATCTTGTTTCCTACTTTTCCTATCGTGATTGCTTCGGGTTCTGTTCCTTTATCATCACTGCGGGTATCATCATATACACCCAGGTCTTTTGCTTTTACATCCAGTTCATTTTTGCTGTCAAAGACAAGGTCGCCGGTATTGCCATTCCATACACTGAAAGAACGGGAGCCAAAACTATACAGTGCGTCAAAGTCCCCATCGCCATCAGTATCTCCGAGCGTGGTGGTAATATTCAGTCTTCCCAGTTGTACATCCTGCTTAAGCGTGGCTGCATTGGGAAAAGCAATCGCATCCAGTGTGATGTCTTTGACCCGTTTTATTTCACTGAAGCCTGTATATTCCCTTGCATCTCCTTCATTTGCTGTAAATAAATACGGGATGCCATTATAATTCATTGATGAAATGGCATCGGGCATATAGGTTCCATATACTTTCCATGGATTAAAATTTATCCCGGCTTCTTTATCGCTGGGGTCAATGGCATTCGCAGCAATGTTATAATCCTTAAAGCCCAATGGTAAGATCTTAGTAATGGTCTTAGAGGCAATATCAATAACAGCTATGGCATTATTTTCCTGCAGCGTAACCCAGGCAGTTTTAGAATCAGCAGAAATAGAGACATACTCCGGTTCTACGTCTTTGGCAACATCATTTCCCGGCCCAAACACACGAAAACCTTTTGCTTTTAATGCAGTTAACTGTGAAGCAAACGAAGCAAAGTTCAAAGTAGTTACACTGTAATTATTTTCTACACTTATTATTGATACCGTTCCTTCCGGATCATTGGTATAAGAAGCATCCGGCTCCCCTTCGTTGGCGCTGAGTAAATATTTCCCATCAGGGCTGTAGATGACCATATCGGGTAATGCACCTACTGTAATTACTTTTTCTTCGGCATAAGTTGTGGTATTAAATATCACTACTTTACCCGGATTCTGTTTGTTGGCTGATTCAATGGCCGCCGCCAGTTTGCCATTACTTACATCCACACTATTCACATATCCTCCATACGTGCTGAGGTTAATGGAATAAATTAAACCGGCTGCAGCAGGCTTTGCAATGTCAATAACATCTATTTTATTTGTAGAGCCGTTATTTACTGCAAAGAGGCGCTTTGTCTGTGGATCAAAAGTTGTGATTTCTGCTGCACCAGGGCCTCCCAGGTTTAGTGAAGCAATTTCTTTGTACGTGGCGGGGTCTTCATTTACGATCACTTCAGTTTCACCCTGGGTAACATCTGATTTTTTACAAGCCATAAATGTGACAAGCAAGATCAGGAAAGCGGCTGTTTTTTTCATGTGTTTTGTTTTTAGTATGCTGCAAAGCTGCCTGGGTAATATTATGCCGCTGTTAAGGCCGTGTTATCAAATGATTAATGCTGTTCAAAAGCAAGCCTGCATCTTCTGTTAATACACACATAACATTACCATAAACATTTGGTCATAGTATTAATACACCTTGCAGCAACTACTAACCCCAACATCTTGTATTATGAAAAATGCCCGCTATTTTTTGCTGGAACTTTCTGTAAGGATCTTTCTGCCCATGCTTTCTGTTTTTTACCCGGCTTTTAAATTTTATAAGATCCGGTAGTGGATAAAATAAAAAGAAAAAAGCTGGATATACTGGTACTGTCTGATGTGCACCTGGGCACTTATGGCTGCCATGCCAAAGAGTTATTGCTTTACCTGAAAACGGTTAAGCCAAAGACCGTTATACTCAATGGAGATATCATCGACATCTGGCAGTTCAGTAAAAGATACTGGCCCAAGTCACACATGAAAGTGGTGAAGCATTTGATGCATTGGATGAGTAAGGGGGTTAAAATATATTACGTTACCGGTAACCACGATGAAATGCTGCGGAAGTTTGTTGGTTTTAAAATGGGGTCTTTTAAAATTGTAAACAAAGTAATACTTGAGTTGGACAATAATAAAACTGCCTGGTTCTTTCATGGCGATGTATTTGATGTGACCATGCAGCACAGTAAATGGCTGGCCAGACTGGGCGCCGTGGGCTATGATACGCTGATACATATTAACCAGTTTGCCAACTTCATCTCTGAAAAAGTATTTAAGAAAGGGAAGCTCTCTTTGTCAAAGAAAATAAAGAACAGTGTGAAGAGCGCCGTTAAGTTCATCAACAACTTTGAACAGACCGCTGCAGATATAGGCATAAGCAATCACTACGATTATGTGGTTTGCGGTCATATTCATCAGCCGGAGATGAGGGAGATAAAAAATGAACATGGAAAAATAATGTACCTGAACAGTGGCGACTGGATAGAAAATTTAACCGCACTGGAATATGTGAACAGCGAATGGAAGATCTACCGTTTCGATGAAAATGAAATAAAAAAAATATTTGTGAACGGGCATGAGGATGAAGAGCTGAATAATACACAGTTGTTTGACAACCTCGTTGAAGAATTTAATTTATTAAAGCAGTAATGAAAATATTATACGCCATACAAGGTACCGGCAACGGGCATTTAAGCAGGGCAAGGGATATTATTCCGCTGCTGCAAAAAAAGGGGGAGCTTGATATCCTGGTCAGCGGTATACAGGCAGATGTTGAATTACCTTACCCGGTGAAGTTTACATTTAAGGGCCTCAGTTTTATTTTTGGAAGGAAGGGTGGTATCGATCTGATCGCCACCTACCGCAAGAGCAATCTGAAACAACTCTATAAAGAAATTAAGAGCCTGCCCATTGAAGAGTATGACCTGGTGATCAATGATTTTGAACCGGTAAGTGCCTGGGCCTGCAAAATGAAACATAAGAGATGTATCGGGCTTAGTCACCAGGCTGCTGTGATTAATAAAAGATCTCCCAAACCAAAAAAGAAAGATGCGGTAGGCAAAGCCGTGCTTAATAATTATGCACCGGTCACAGAAGCGTATGGCTTTCATTTTGGCGCTTATGATAAAAATATTTTTACACCGGTGATCAGGAGCCAGGTAAGACAGGCTAAGCCAGATAATAGTGGTCATTATACTGTTTACCTGCCGGCATACAGTGACGAAAGGATCATCAAAGTGCTCGGAGAAATTAAAAATATTCAATGGCAGGTGTTCAGCAAACATTCTAAAAAGGAATACAAGGAAAACAATGTGCACATCAGGCCGGTGAATAACGATGATTTTATTGAGAGCCTGATTACATGCACCGGTATTTTGTGCGGCGCCGGTTTTGAAACACCGGCCGAAGCATTGTTCTTAAAAAAGAAACTGATGGCCATACCTATGAAGGGGCAATATGAACAGCAATGCAACGCGGCAGCATTAAAAACAATGGGGGTTCCGGTTATTAAAAGTCTGAAGAAAAAATACCTGGATAAAATAAAAGACTGGGTTGAAGCTAAACAACTGATACTGGTCAATTATCCGAACAGCACCGAACGTATACTCAATATGATCATCAAAAAAAATAATGAGGTAGTTGGAACAAAAGACAGAAAATTGGGTGATGGTATTCACTCTGCCAAAAAACTGAAAGAAAAAAGCTTTGGAAAAATACTCAATAAAATTACTTACTAAAGTATCATGCTCTTTACAAAAAATGAATTTGGCGAAGATTTTAAGTGGGGCGTTTCCACGGCTGCCTACCAGGTAGAAGGGGCGCATAATATTGATGGAAAGGGGCCGTCCATCTGGGATACTTTCACTCAAAAGAAAAAAAAGATATTCAACAACGAGAATGGAAATATTGCCTGCGATTTGTATCACCACTATGCCGAAGACATTTCACTGATCTACAAACTCAATATATCCCATTACCGCTTTTCTATTTCCTGGAGCCGTATACTGCCACAGGGAGTGGGTGCTGTAAATCATAAGGGAATAGATTTTTACAACAAGATGATCGATTTTTGCCTGGAGCTTGGTATTGAGCCCTGGATAACTTTATATCACTGGGACCTGCCCGAAGCACTGCAGCAAAAAGGCGGATGGACAAACAGGGATATCATTCATTGGTTCAGCTATTATGTTGACTGCTGTATAAAAAATTTCGGAGACCGGGTGAAGCATTGGATGATACTTAATGAGCCGATGGTATTTACGGGAGCCGGTTATTTTTTAGGGGTGCATGCACCGGGTAAAAAAGGGCTTAGTAATTTCCTGGCCGCCGCACATCATGCTGCGATCTGCCAGGCCGAAGGAGGGAGGATCATCAGGTCATTAAGGCATGATTGTAAAATAGGAACTACTTTCTCCTATTCTCATATAGAGCCCTATAGAAAAGAGGAAGAAAAAGATATAAAAGCCGCTGTTAAAGTGGATGCCCTCATTAACCGGACATTCATAGAACCATTACTGGGGATGGGTTATCCAACAAAGAAGTTAAAAATTTTAGAACGTATAGAACGCTTCATGCATCCGCATGATGAAAGCAAACTGGCTTTTGACATGGATTTTATCGGCCTGCAGAATTATACACGGGAACTGGTGAGCCATGCGCCGCTGATGCCTTTTGTAAAGGCTAAGATCATTAAGGCCAGCAAAAGAAATGTTGAACACACACTGATGGATTGGGAAGTATACCCGCCCTGCATTTACAAAGCACTAAAGCGCTTCAACAATTATCCGCAAATAAAAGAGATCATCGTAACAGAAAACGGCGCTGCTTTTGATGATGTGTATGAAGCCGATAAAGTAGATGACCATAAACGGGTGAAGTTTTTACAGGATCATATTGCACAGGTGCTACTGGCTAAACAGGAAGGCGTGAAAGTGAATGGTTATTTTGTGTGGACCCTGCTGGATAATTTTGAGTGGGCCGAAGGCTTTTACCCAAAGTTTGGATTGATAAATGTAGATTTCAGAACCCAGCAAAGAACCATAAAAAATTCTGGCAGGTGGTACAGCCAGTTTTTAAAAAATACGGTGGCCGCCTCTATGGAAATATGGGAGAAAGAAGAAACAAAAATGATATAATGATTGCTTAATGCTGTCTTTATACTGTATTAAAACAGCGATGATACTTTTACCAGGCAGTTGATTCAAAGTTTTTTTGGGATAGTAAAAAGCCTCCGCTTATTTAAGCTGGAGGCTTTTTTAATTGAAATATTTTAACTGCATCAGGAAACTGCTTCTGCAACTGAAGTGGAATGAGGCTGAAAGCTGTACCAGCAAAGCACCAGCAGCAGGCTTGCAAATTTGCCGTCAAACAAAGATTTTGTTTTAGCAAGGCTCCTAGTTACTACATTAAAACTACAGGTGAGCAGGCTCTTCTGCATAAACTCATCATACAGTACCAATTCACCCGAGTTATTTGCATTGTAAACATAGAAATACTTTTTACCGTCTAATTCAACGTGGCCTTTCCCCGAACCCGGTTTTGCTTCTTCCACTTCGCCCATTTTTATTCCGTATTCATTTTTTACAATTTCCTTTGGCAGCAGGAAGCCTTTCTTTTCGAAAGAAAAGATCCTTTTACCCAGGCCACTTACAATTCTTGCAAACCTGGTGCGGCTGCTGAAAGATATGTTCGCCAGTTTTTTATCTTCTCCCCACAGCTCAAACATTTCATTTGCGGTACCATTGTTTACGCTAACCCATTTCATAAACATCATTTTTATTTTGTGATTAAGAGAATGTGAATTTAATTTCTATATACCTCAATTCGGTGCTGTGAAAAAGATTGTGATTTAAATGTGCATAGTAACAATTTGGTAACATTAATTTAATACAGCCTCTAAACAAAAAGGCCGGCACTAAGAATAATGCCGGCACAAGCATGAGAAACTTGCTATTTGCTTAAGAAACTTTTGTTAGTTGCTTACTGTAATATTATTATCAATTAAATTTTGTCCATGCTTTCCACCAGGCATCTCCTGAAGCGGTGGCTCCACGATAGGTTACAGAAGTTAGGCCGGTTAATTTTGTATTGGTGAAAGCTGCCCCGCTTAAAGCCGGTGAAGCAGTAGCAGGGTTAAAATCAACTGTATTGTCATATTTGAATGGGGCAGCTAATGCTACATCATTATTGGTTGCCAGCACACTGTTGTTGTTGGCTGGTTGGTTAAAGTAACTGGTCAGGTCTGTGGTTGTCCAGCCTGTAGGAGCGCTTGCACTTGCTGTGTAAGAAAACTGGGTGTTGTTAGATGCAAGGATATTATTGGCCAGTACCATGGTGCCGCCTGATATGTTTAGATCAGTTGGCCGTCCTGTAGAGGCATCTACCAGTAAGCCTATCGGCCAACCCATAATGATGGAATTGAAAATGCTGATAGAACTGTTACGGCGAAGGTGCATGCCTCTTTTAAAATTACTATTGCCTGCATTGGCCAAAGTAGCTCTCGGGCCAATAACCGTCATATTGCTGAATACGGCATTGGTTTGTGGAGTTGCTGAACTTCCGCCTGCATCATTGTCAACTTCAAATCCATTACTTCCACTTATATCAGCAACAGAGCTGTCACGTAAACTAATACCAAATTGTACTTTACCGGAGAAACCATTATCGCAATCAAAATCATCATCCAACCCTTTATATGCAATAAGGTGAGAACAATTTACTGTGCCGCCAAACCATTCAAAGCTATCATCATTGGCACGGTAAACTTCTACATAATCAATAATGGTTTTGTTACCAACGCCACCCATTGTTAATCCATTAATTTCTTTATCGGGTAAAAATGCATATCCTGCATATTCAATACGAACATATCTGAGGATACCACTGTTATCAGCAGGATTGCTGCTGGCACCTAAACCATATAAACCCAATCCATCGCTATTGTTTACGCCGCCCTCAATTTCACCAATACCTACCTGGCCATTGAAAGTTGCGTTTGTAGGAGCATTACCCAAAAGAACCAGGCCAGCCCAGTCTCCGGGTGCAGGAGTAGCAGATTCAGAGGTAAAAACAATTGGTTTATCTACTGTGCCATCAGCAACAATTTTTGCACTGCGGCAAACGATCAGTCCACCATTCTTTCCGGTTTCACCAACTATTTTGGTGCCCGGTTCAATTGTAAGTACTGCACCATTTGTTACATATACCAAACCACGGAGTTTGTATGTGTACTGTGCTTTTAGTGTACGGTTCTCAATGATCCTTCCTTCAAGGATCGTATTTTCTGTGGTACCGCCGTTTCCGCCTGAAACAACAGTGGTGGTACCGCCATCCACCTGAATTTTACGACAGCTTGTTGATATTAAACCAAGAAAGGCTGCTGCAATGAATAACTTTTTCATGTTTATTTTTTTTAGTTTTTATTTTATTTATTTAATACTGTATGCAAAGGCCAAAGTGAAGTTGGTGCCATAATTTCTTGTAATGGCCAAAACATCTTTGGATGAACTGCTGTATTTTTTATTGTTATCCAGGTCGTGATAAAAATTAGCCCTGCTGTTAATGATATCACTGATGTTTAATTTTATTTCTCCTTTTTTCTTAAAAACTTTTTGTGAAAGTTGCAGGTCAAGTAATGGCCTTGGCGCTTCCCATATATCTGATATGGCTTCATTGCCCACAAATAAAATGCGGCGGCCGATCTGGTTAAATAATAATGTACTGCTGAATCCAATTTTTTCTATGTCGTATTGTACACCGAAGTTGATCAGGTAAGGGCTTTGCCCCTGTAAGGGACGGTCGACAGTTCCGGTAGTGTCTTTAACACGGCTGTAGATGTAACTTACATTTCCGGTTAAAGTGAAATTTTTAAGCGCTTGTACAAAGTCCAGTTTTTTTCTGAACTCCACTTCACCACCAAAGGCGGTTGCATTTTTTGTGTTTAAAATATTAAACGTGTTGGTACCTGGGCCGGTCCTGTTGAAATAATATTCAATGGGTTTATCAAAGTGCTTAAAATAAGCGCCAACAGTTATCAGCTCACCTGCACGTGGATATAGTTCGTAACGAAGATCAAAATTGGAAACCTTTGTACGTTGTGCAGTTCTGTTGCCAACTACCTGTGCCCCCAGTTCAAAATCATAGAAGGCAAATGGGCTTAGTTCCCTGAACTCAGGCCTGATAACAGTTTGACTTGCTGCAAAACGGAAATTTGTTTTGGTATTTAATTTATATGTAAGATTTATACCCGGTAAAAAATCTTTCACTAAAGTGTTTACATGTCGTGGATCAGTTTTCAAAGTGCTGCCAACCAACTGGTCAAAACTTTCAAACCTTACTCCCCAAACCAAACGTATCTTATTACCAATGGGATTATCAAATTGCAGGTAAACGGCGTTTAAAATAGTATTGGCAACATAGCGGTATGCATTACCATTTATCTCATCAAATTGGATCTTATCATTTCCTGTACCAAAATTTCCGGCAGCATATAACTGATCGGCAGGCAATAGTTTTATGGCATTACTTGCCGTATTGGTATAAAAAGGACGGCTGTCAAATAAACGGTCTTTTACCTGGAAAAGATAACCGGCTTTTACACTGTGTTTTTTTCCATTAAGATTAAATGATTTGGTCACATCGCCTCCGGCATTGTAGATATAGTCATTTAAGAAACTATAAAAAATACTTCCGCTTTTTTGCCCGGCACCAAGGCCAAGCAAAGCATAATAAGGTGCGTTAGGGGTTGTGCCATCCTGTGTATAAAACAAACGGCGCTGGTCGGGAATATACTGATCAAGGATGTTAAAACCACCATACCATTTGATCCTTGTTTCAATCTTTGGTAAATTATGTTCGCCAATAATTTGTGTATTGAAAAAAGTATTTTGCCTGAACCCGATTTCTGTTGCCCTGATCCTGTCGCCGGCGCCACCACCACTTAAAATATAATCCCTTCCGTCATAGCGGTCGGTTACAAAATCGCTGGTATTTATATTGATAAGGTTCTTTACCGATATCCTGTTATTGCTGTTCAGTTGTAAAGTGACATTGGCAAGGGCACCTGCTAATATATCCCTGCTGTATTTATTATTGTTGTATTGCAGTTCAACGTCTCCTGCATTATTGGCAATAAAAATATTATCAAATGGAGTACGCTTATTGGATTGGTTGTAAGTAAGTGCAAATATGCCGGCAACTTTTTTGCCGAATATTTTTATGTTGCCACCACCATTGATCTGGAAGGAAGAATTGACAGGTGCTGAACCCGTTTTAGGAGCCCAGTTATTCCTGAAACCTTTTCCCAATTCCACTTTTTCTGCAGGAGATAGCGCACTGAATTCAGACTTTAATGGTAAGGAAGAAGGCAAAGCCCTTGTTCCATTATCAATACCCAGCCAGTCTAATTTACCACCAGGCGCCTGTAAAAATTTTTTACCAATAGTATTGCTGTTGAAACCGGTACCAATCTGCACATTTAAAAATGAAGCAGAAGGAACGTCTTTGGTTTGTACCTGAACCAACCCACCAGCCCACTCACCCGACAATTCAGGAATAAAAGTTTTATTCATAATAATGTTATCGATCATTGCGGAAGGGAAAATATCAAAACTAAAAGTCTTCCTGTCAGGTTCAGTACTGCTAAGCGCTATACCGTTCAGCATGGCCTGGTTATACCTGTCGCTTAAACCACGAACTACTAAATATTTCCCTTCCTGTACTGATGTTCCTGTAACTCTTTTCAACACCTCGCCGGTGTTTTTATCGGGTGACCGTTTTATAGTTTCTGCACTTATCACCTGCGCAACTACCGATGTATTGCGCTGGTAACTGATCAAGGCCGCCGCCGTTTCTTTACGGGCATTGCTGGTGGAGCGGACTACGACAGCATCACCGGTTTTAGCTTTTACTTCCAACGCAATGTCCTGTGTTGTTACTTTTCCGTTTATTACTTCAATATCCTCTACTTCTTTAGAAACCCCATTGTAGGAAAATATCAAAGTGACCTTTGAACCTGCATCTGCATTTAGCACATACCTTCCTTCCTGGTCGGTAGCAACACCTTTGTTTGTATTTTTAATGATCACAGAAACACCGGTTAGGGGCAGGCCTGTTTTTGCATCAGTCAATTTTCCTTCGATCTTCCCTTTTTGCGAAAAAGCTGTGAGGGTGAGTGTAAAAAAAGCAAGTAGTAATGATAGCAGTTTCATGCAATAAATATTTACTGCAAAAAGACTACTTATGTATTATGCCAGAATGAACCTAAGGTTAGGTAATTGTTACCGCTATGTTACGGGAATGTTATGCAACTGCTCATTAAAACCTGAACTGGAGCCTGCAGGTGAACACATCATCCTTCACATCGCCGGTAAAACCGCTGAGCTGTGTTCTTTCATTGATGACACGGGCATAGTACAGAACGATCTTTACATTATCGGTCAGGTAATTGATATAGCCAAAGCCAATCGTTTTATATTTGATATTGGCTGAAGTAAAATTGCTTCCGGCAGCACCGATCTCTCTACCGGACACTTTTGTATTCGGGTCGTACCAGTCATATTTTAACAGGAGTTGGTTCCGTGTATTGAAGATATGTTGCAGTAAATAAAAATATGCCCCGTTGAAATGACGGATATGAAAGCCGTCTGCACCCGAAACCAGGGCCACGGGTGTTTCTGTATTACCTGATGTGCCTGTTTGTTGACCTGCAACGAATTCGGCCCTCAATTCAGTGCTGATCCCTTTTGAACTTTTGAACCTGAACTGGGCATTCATCCCGTAATATTTACGGGGGGATGTTCTGTTTATATTATCGGTTGATGAATCAACCATTACCTTCTTTATTCCAGATACGGTACCTGTACTGAAAACATATTTTGTATTCTGCATCAGCCCGCCATACAAAACAGAAGCGCCGGCAGATAGACTGAACTGTTTACTGAGCGGGTAAGGCTTAAGTGCCAGGTTGCCAATAATGTCCTTGGTATTATCAAAATCGCCGGCAGCATTGATGCCCTGACCGTTAAATACACCAAGGTCTGCCTTTAGATATTTCAGTTTATTATTCTTTCTCCTTGAATCGAGGCTGAGCATAGCTCCAAGGTCTCTTTCACTTTTCATCAATAACTGGCTCATCCTGCCTCTTTCCGGGCTTTCCCTGTCACTGCTGCTCAGGTTCACTTCATAACCAAAGGGCCGGGCAAACATGCCGGCGGTGAGTGAAAATAATTTATACTTATTTTCAAATATGCGGCCCCAAACATCTCTTACAGTAAATCCCCGTTCATTGGCATCAAACTGAAAAACTATTTGTACGCTGGGTTTTTTGCCTTCGGCAAAATGCACATAATCTATACGTACCCTGCTTCTTCTTAACATGAACCTGTTGCTCACATTGGTTGCAAAATCACCGCCCTCAAAACTTTTAACTCCTTTGGCCCCGGCTATCTGAAACTGCGGTTGTATATACCCTCCTATTTTCAGGTGATCGAATTTTTTATAAAGGGCCAGTAATCCACGACCGGTTTCCTTGCTGGTATCAACCATGTCCATCAAATACTGGGCCTGAAGCAATTGGCATAATAACACAGCGATGACCAGTAAGGGCAGTTTTTTCTTAAGCATTAGAGCAAATTTCGCCGCAAAGGAATAACAATTTAATATTAACCCTGTGTTAAGAAATTATTACCAATTGCAATTTGCCTTCCTCTTTTTGGGTAATAACCAATCTTTGCCGCAAAATTATTTATATGGCAGGATTAAATTCAATTCTCAAGATATTCTTACCAAAAGACAGGGTTTTTTTTCAGCTTTTTGAAAGTGTGGTTGATGTTTTGGTGAAGATGGGGGAGAAATTAAAGGAAGTAGTTAATGAACCCGACTTTGATGAAAGGGCAAAACTCATTAAAGAGATTGAAGATATGGAGCATGTGAATGATGATTATACCCACCAGATATTTACTGAACTGGGCAAAAATTTTATAACACCTTTCGACCGGGAAGACATCCATTACCTGGCTTCGGCGCTGGATGACATTGCCGACTATATTCAGGCTTCTGCAAAAAAGATAAATTTTTACCGGGTAAATCCCAATGATACGGGCATTCATAAAATGGCTGATATCATTGCACAGGGTTGTGTGGCTGTTCATGCGGCGGTAAAAGAATTACGCAATATGAAAAACATGCGGCAGATCACCGATGCATTGGTTACCATAAACAGTATAGAAAACCAGGGTGATGATATTTTTGACATGAGCATTGAAAAATTATTTGCCGAAGAACCCGATGCCAAAGAAGTAATTAAGAAAAGAGAGATTTACCAGGTGATGGAAATAGTAACAGATAAATGTGAGGATGCAGCAAATGTGATAGAAAGTATAATTGTGAAATACGCTTAAAGTTAATAGCTGATAGTTCATCGTTCATAGCTTATGACCATTACAATGAACTATGATCCATAAACCATTAACCAGAATAACCATGACCTTAGTAATAGTAATTATAGTACTGGCCCTGATATTTGACTACATCAATGGCTTTCATGATGCCGCCAATTCAATAGCCACGGTGGTTTCCACAAAAGTGCTTACTCCTTTCCAGGCCGTAGTTTGGGCCGCCATTTTTAATTGTGTGGCCTATTTTATTTTTAAAGACCATGCGGTGGCCAATACTATCAGTAAAACGGTTAATAAAGAATTCATTACACTACCCGTTATCTTATCCGGCCTTATTGCCGCCATATTCTGGAATTTATTAACCTGGTGGTATGGTATCCCGTCATCATCATCTCATACGCTGATTGGTGGATTTGCCGGAGCGGCTATTGCACATGCCATCAGCATAAAAGGCATTGGAATAAGCTGGGGAAAGATCGTGGAATCGGATATCATCATCAAGACAATCATATTCATTTTTCTGGCTCCGTTAATAGGAATGGTAATTTCAATTTTTATAACCATAGTCACCATAATGCGTAATATCTGGTTCAGGTTAGGTATTATAGCATTGGTTACTATTTTAACTGTTTTTTTATTCGACTATTTTGAAAACAGTAAAATGAATGAAAACCTGGAAAAATTTTTAAAAGTTGATAAATATAAAAAGGAAGTAAGCGAAACATTGGCAAAAAAAGAAAAAAATCCCAATGATACAACCCTGATAAAAGCATATAACACGGCAAAGGAAAAACTGGATAAGGCATTACCCAATTATAATAAAATTGCACTGCTTGTTGATGATTTTGATAAACTGGGTGCAAAAAATATCGCCAAACTGGCCTATGACAGCGGATGGCTGAAGGAAATTGAGGCCAGCAGGTTAAAAGATGATGTTCGTAACGCAAACGACTTTCTGGTGCTGGAAGCTAAAGCTGCCAGTGATAAAGGAGCAAAAGAAGAATACAGCATTGCAAAAGAGGTAACAGAAAAATATAAAGACCCGCTGAAAATATTTTTGGCGAAGAAAATATCAGCAGACAGTGCTATGGTATCAATCAATGCCATCTATCCAATTAAAGAAGCAAACACCGAAAAAGTAAAAAATAAAATAGCCAAGTTCAGTATTGAAAAAGCTTTGGCAAAAGATATAGATAAAGCCGAGAACAGGATGATCGTCTGGGGCATCATCTTTACTTCAATCTTATTTTGCCTGGTTTATTTGTATGTAGAAAAAATAAGAACACCTACAGCATTTAAAGTTGCCAATATGTTTAAAAAACTGCAGTTATTAAGTTCTGCTGCATTTAGTATTGGCCATGGTGGTAATGATGCACAAAAAGTAATGGGTATTATTGGTGCGGCTTTAATTGCCAATGGATCGATTCAGAATTTTTCTGATTTACCAAACTGGGTGCCCATTGCCTGTTACCTGGCTATAGGGATCGGCACCATGAGTGGCGGCTGGAAAATTGTAAAAACAATGGGAACAAAAATCACAAAAGTTACACCGCTGGAAGGGGTGGCCGCGGAAACGTCGGGTGCATTTACTTTATTTTTTACAGGCCAGATGGGGATTCCCGTTTCTACCACACACACTATTGCAGGCTCTATCATGGGAGCAGGCGCTACTAAAAGATTATCAGCAGTAAGGTGGGGTTTAACTGTTAACCTGCTTTGGGCCTGGATCTTAACAATACCTGTAAGCGGTTTATTGGCAGCAGGCACTTATTATATAGTTCGGTTATTTCTGTAAAATAATTTCCCATAACATCAATTTAAAATCACTCATGCCTATGAGTGATTTTTTTGTTTTCTTTGCATATGAACAAGATTTTAGTTACCGGCGGCTGTGGTTATTTAGGGGCTCATACACTAGTTGATCTGATTGAAAATGGTTTTGAAGTTATTTCTGCTGACAATAACTCCAGGAGCAATGACAATATTTTAGAATCCGTTGAAAAGATAACTGGCAAAAAGATCAAAAATTATAAAGTTGACCTGTGTATTTATGATGATACCGTAGCCATTTTCCAGGAGAACCCGGATATAAATGGGATCATCCATTTTGCGGCATATAAATCAGTGGGAGAGTCGGTTAAAAAACCATTGCTTTATTTTGAAAATAATTTGAACTCTCTTATTAATATTTTAAAGTGTGCCAATGAGTTTAAAGTTTCAAATTTTGTTTTCTCCTCCTCCTGTACTGTATATGGTAATCCTGATCAAATAGTGGTTACAGAAGAAACCCCGATGAAGGCTGCAGAATCAGCCTATGGTGCTACCAAACAAATGGGAGAGCTGATTGTAAGAGAAGCTGTTAATTGTAATAATAGTAAAGCTATTTTACTCAGGTATTTTAATCCCGTTGGTGCCCATCCATCGGCTTTAATGGGCGAACTGCCGCTGGGAAAGCCCGAAAACCTGGTTCCGGCAATTACACAAACAGCTATAGGAAAATTACCCCTGATGCAGGTTTATGGAAACGATTATGAAACCCGTGACGGAAGTTGCATAAGAGATTATATTCATGTTTGCGATATAGCCCATGCACATACACTGGCGCTTAACTATCTTATTCAAAATAAAAATCAGACTAACTGCGATGTATTTAATTTAGGTACGGGAAATGGTATCAGTGTTTTGGAACTTATTACAGAATTTGAAAAAGTGAGTGACGTTAAGCTTAATTACCGGGTTGGCCCACGCCGGCCAGGTGACGTTATAGCTATTTATGCCAATAATGATAAGGCTAAAAATCTTTTAGGGTGGACACCTAAATTTAGCCTGCAAGATATGATGACAACGGCCTGGAAATGGGAATTAAAGTTAAAAAACGATGAAAATTTTTTTAAAACCCAAATAGCTGGTTTGAATTGATTTTTTCTATAATCTTCATCTCTCCCCCCAAAGAATCTCCGGTTCATTATCCTTTTATAAATCGCCATTTTAATTAAAAAATTTTATGGTATAGAAGAATTTCATGGCATTATGTGCCGCCTTAATTATTATTAGCTTATTCTCAGGTTGTAAAAATTTTTGGAGGCAGGGCATATGAACGAGCCGGGTATAGTACTTACATTTGATGATAACCGGGTGGATAATTGGGTTGCCTATTTTCCGTTACTGGATAGTTTAGGTGTGAGAGCTACTTGTTACATTTGTAAATACTACCGCTTTACGGATGACCAAAAAAGAAAACTTTCCATCATTAAAAGTTATGGGCACAAAATTGCCTTTCACTCCACCAACCATTACAATATGGAAGAGTATGTTTATAAGCAGAAACATACCGTTGATGAATTAATGCGGTGTGAAATAGAGGCCGGGCTCAAACAGATGAATAAGGACGGTTATTATCTAACAACATTTGCTTATCCGTATGGAGCCCATAATGGAATGTTAGATAAATTATTGATGCGTTATTTTAAAAGTGTAAGGGCGCTGAATGGTACCCAGGATTTTACTAAGAGTACGGTACCCTATTATAATAATGATGTGCTGTATGGGCCTGGAATTGATAAGAGCAGCAAACGTAGTGATGCCGATATTATCAATATACTCCAGTCGGTAAAAAATAATAATACCATTGCTGTATTTGTGGCTCACGATATTAATTCCCGAAGTAAATACAGTGTAACACTAGCCCGGCTTTTAAAAATTATTAATTTTGTTAAGGCTAACAATTTAAAATATTACACTGCTGCAGAAATATCAGATTGATATTATGTAAAACAGGGATTGATATTTTTAATACATTGTGGGCAACTTTTTTAGTTGCCCATTATTTCAACCAAATCTTTCTTTTACTTTTGCGCCTCTTCTTTACAGCGATTAATTTTTTATTTATGTTCAATGAAATTCAGGTTACCGGTAATAAAGATACCCGTAGTGGCTTTGGTGATGGCATCCTAGATGCCGCCCGGAAGAATCCAAATATTGTTGCGCTTACTGCAGACCTCGCAGGTTCTTTAAAGCTGAATGGTTTCATAAAGGAATTTCCTGACCGCTTTATTCAGTGTGGAATTGCTGAGGCAAATATGATGGGCATTGCAGCAGGGTTAACTATTGGAGGGAAAATACCTTATACTACTACTTTTGCTAATTTTTCAACCGGAAGGGTGTATGACCAAATACGCCAAAGTATTGCATATAGCGGCAAAAATGTAAAGATATGCGCCTCCCATGCAGGCCTTACTTTAGGAGAGGATGGCGCTACGCACCAGATACTGGAAGATATTGGATTGATGAAAATGTTACCGGGTATGACTGTAATTGTGCCAGCGGATTATAATCAGACCAAAGCGGCTACTATTGCCATAGCTGATTATCAGGGGCCCGTTTACTTACGTTTCGGTCGTCCTGTATGGCCCATTTTTACCAACCAAGCAGATTTTGTTATTGGTAAGGCACAGCAATTTTCTGTTGGAAAGGATGTAACAATTTTTGCCTGTGGCCACATGGTTTGGAAGTCTATAGAAGCAGCAAAGATTTTAGAAGAAAAAGGAATAAGCGTTGAACTGATAAATATTCACACCATTAAGCCACTTGACACTGATGCAGTAATTGCTTCAATCAGTAAAACAAAATGTGTAGTAACAGCAGAGGAGCATAATATTATCGGTGGCCTGGGCGATAGTATTGCACAGGTAGCTGCAAAACACTTTCCTGTGCCTATTGAATATGTGGGAACCAACGATACTTTTGGCGAAAGCGGTAAACCAATGGACCTGCTTAAAAAATACGGTTTGGATACTCCCGATATTGTGGCAGCGGCCGAAAAAGTAATATCCCGGAAATAAGCATATTAAACCTTTACATAAAAAGCCAATCTTATGATTGGTTTTTTTATTTTTACTGCTCAACCTTATATGACCGAACAATTAGACGATAAAGAACTGCTTGTCCAGTTCAGGGAACCTGCTACCAAAGAACGCAGTTTTACCCTCATCATTAAAAAATACCAGGAAAAGCTATACTGGCATGTTCGCCGTATGGTTGTTTCACATGAGGATGCTAATGATGTATTACAAAACATGTTTATAAAAGTGTGGAAAGCATTGGAAAATTTCAGAGAAGATAGCCAATTGTATACCTGGCTTTACCGTATAGCTACCAATGAAAGCCTTACTTTTTTGGAACAACAGAAAAAAAGAGCTTCGGTTTCTTTAAGTGATGTGGAGAGCGGGTTAAGCAACCGCCTGAAAGCAGACAAGCATTTTGATGCTAATAAACTGGAGTGGAAACTACAGGTTGCTATTCAGCAATTACCTGAAAAGCAAAGAGTTGTGTTTAATTTGCGATATTATGATGAAATGCCTTACGAAAAAATGAGTAAAGTTCTGGAGACCAGTGAAGGGGCCTTGAAAGCAAGCTATCATCATGCAGTTAAAAAAATTGAGGATTTTATATTGAATCATTAAACTTTTGGTTAAATAAAGCGTCTGAATTAAGTAATGAAAAATAGTATAGACATATTGAATGAATTAAAGGAATTAAGTACTGTAATTGCAGGGATGGAAAAAATAAATGTTTTTACTGTTCCCGCTGGGTATTTTGAAAACCTTAGTGAAGACATTTTGACCGGAATAGCAAGTGAAAAAGGAACAAGTAATAATTCTGTTTCAGATTTCCCCAACGCTGATGTACCTCATGGATATTTTGATACACTGGCTGATACTATTTTGGGTAAGATAAAAACACAAAATGCTTCTGGCGAATTAAAAACTTTATCTCCATTGTTGTACAGCATTCAAAGTAAAAATATTTTTGAGGTACCGCAGGGTTATTTTGATACTTTGACTGATGCAATAGTTGCCAGGGTAACGCCCCAACAAACCAAAGTAGTTATTATGCACAGGCGCAGCAGTACTTTTGTGAAGTATGCAGTGGCCGCTGCTTTTACCGGAGTGATGGCATTAGGTGTTTTTAAATTTACCGGCAATAATAAAGAGACTGTTAATGCTGTAGTAACACAAGGAATGCAGATTGCCAAGGAAAATAAATTTGATGAAGAACTGGCAAAAATATCTGATTATGAAATTATAAAATTTCTGGAGGCCGGCGGTACAGACGTTAAAGCTGCCATTGTTGCCAATAGTGTTGATGAAAATGAATTGCCAACCCAGGAAGATTACCTGCTGGATGAAAAGGCTTTGGATAACTACCTTAACAGCATCAACATTGATGCATTAAAAAATTAAATGACGATCATGAAAAAATATATACTCATATTGGCCCTTTTGTTTGGAGGTTTTTCAATGGCTTTTGCACAGGAAGGCGATGATTTAAACAAACAAGAAAGAATCAAAGCACTTTATGTTGCTTATGTAACTCAACAGTTAAAACTCACTCCTGATGAGGCTCAGAAATTCTGGCCGGTACATACACAATTTGAAAATGATCTTAAAGGAGTAAAGCAAGACCTGCCCGAACTGGTGAAAGAAGAAGCCCGTTTAAACATTAAGAAAAAGTATCAGGAAAATTTCGCCAAAATAGTTGGAGTTAACAGATGTGAAAGGTTTTTTAGAATGAGTGATGAGTTTAAGAGAAAACTAAGAGAAAGAGTTCAAAGACCCGGTGGGCAGCAAAGACAAAGACCCCCAGTGAGACGTGGTCAGTAAATAAAATATTTTCTAAAATATAAAACTCCCTTTTAAACGAGATTAAAAGGGAGTTTTTATTATGTCTTTTTTCTGTGTTTCTGTGCTTCTATGGCAAATCCACTGCAAATCATATTTTTTTCAATTTGCGTCTCCCTTTTTTTGCCATTCCGCCCCTGTTCCCCTACCTTTGCTGCCTGAAAAAATAAGCTATTCAATAAAAATATTAATTAACGATTATGGTAGAAATTAAGCCAGATGAGATATCCGCAATCCTCCGCCAACAGCTCAGCAATTTTAATGCAGGCGCCAGTTTGGAAGAAGTGGGAACAGTATTGCAGGTAGGTGATGGTATTGCCCGGGTTTATGGATTGAACAATGTTCGTTCAGGCGAACTTGTAGAATTTGAAAACGGCGTAAAAGCTATTGCCCTTAACCTGGAAGAAGATAATGTAGGTGTGGTTTTGATGGGAGACAGCAGTGAGATCAAAGAAGGGGATAAAGTAAAACGTACCGGTCAGATCGCCTCTATTAAAGTGGGGGAAGGGATGAGTGGCCGTGTTATTAATACCCTGGGTGAACCAATAGATGGTAAGGGCCCAATCAAAGGCGAATTGTACGAAATGCCACTGGAGCGTAAAGCGCCGGGTGTAATTTTTCGTGAGCCGGTAAAAGAACCATTGCAAACAGGTATCAAAGCGATCGATGCGATGATCCCTATTGGCCGCGGACAACGTGAGTTGATCATTGGTGACCGCCAGACAGGTAAATCGGCTATTGCCATTGATACCATCATCAATCAAAAAGAATTTTACGCAGCAGGCAAGCCTGTTTATTGCATATATGTGGCTATCGGACAGAAAGCTTCTACCATTGCAGGTGTAATGAAAACTTTGGAAGAATATGGTGCGATGGCTTATACAACCATCGTTGCTGCATCTGCATCAGATCCTGCTCCTTTACAGTTCTACGCACCATTTGCCGGAGCTGCCATTGGGGAGTTCTTCCGTGATACAGGTCGCCCTGCATTGATTATTTATGATGATTTATCCAAACAGGCCGTATCCTATAGGGAAGTTTCTTTGTTGTTAAGAAGACCCCCGGGACGTGAAGCTTATCCGGGTGATGTATTCTACCTGCATAGCCGATTATTAGAAAGAGCCGCCAAAGTTGTTTCTAAAGATGAGATTGCACAACAAATGAATGATTTACCAGCGTCAATTAAACATCTTGTAAAAGGTGGAGGCTCATTAACGGCTTTGCCGATTATTGAAACCCAGGCCGGTGATGTATCTGCCTATATTCCTACCAATGTAATTTCTATTACCGATGGACAGATATTTTTAGAAGGTAATTTGTTTAATGCTGGTATACGCCCTGCTATTAACGTAGGTATCTCTGTGAGTCGTGTGGGTGGTAACGCACAGATCAAATCAATGAAAAAAGTTGCAGGTACTTTAAAATTAGATCAGGCACTTTACCGGGAATTGGAAGCCTTCTCAAAATTTGGAGGCGATTTGGATGCTGCTACCAAAAACGTAATTGACAAAGGTGCAAGAAACGTGGAAATTTTAAAGCAGTTGCAATACTCACCAATGACTGTTGAAAAACAGGTTGCCATGATCTATTTGGGAACACAGGGTTTATTAAGAGAAGTTGCTGTTAAAAATGTAAAAGCCTTTGAAGAGCATTTTTTAATGGAATTGGAAAACAAACATCCTGAGGTTTTGGCTGAATTTAAAAAAGGCAATTTATCTGATGATGCCATCAATAAAGTAACTGAGTTGGCAAAGGGATTAACAGGACAGTATAAATCTTAAGATTATTAAAGTAGTAACTGAAAAGAGAGAAGCGATTCTCTCTTTTTTTATTTAAATATTGCCGAAATGGCATGAAAATAATCTGGCTTGCTGTTTGTCTGCAATATCCTGCGGATAATTTTTTAGTTGAAAAGACCGAATATAACAAAGGGGATAGTACTGAATCAGTATATTCCTGTTTACCGGTCCTGGAACAGGGATTAATTTGAATAAACAATTTTTTAATCCGTTCCTTTTTTTAAGGTATTACAATCAACTATATTTGCTTACCATTAGATTTTATTAAATAACAGCAACTTACAATTATGAACTTTGGAAAAGAATTTGAAAAATATGCAGTAAAGCATAGAGGAATAAGCAGCAATGCTTTGGATGGTTATATTAAACACAATGTAACTAATCTTACGCCTAATATTATTGAAGAGCGTCCGATGAATGTTGCCGTGATGGATGTGTACAGCCGGTTGATGATGGACAGGATAATTTTCCTGGGTTATCCCATCAGCGATGAAGTAGCCAATATTGTAACTGCGCAATTATTGTTTTTAGAAAGTACAGACCGTACAAAGGATATTCAGATGTATATCAATTGCCCGGGTGGAGGTGTATATGCCGGATTGGGAATGTATGATACCATGCAGTTTATCACACCCGATATTGCAACCATTTGTACCGGCATGGCAGCCAGTATGGGGGCGGTTTTGATGTGTGCAGGTGCCAAAGGCAAACGTACGGCACTCAAGCATAGCCGCATCATGATGCATCAACCCAGTGCAGGTGCAGGCGGCCAGGCAAGTGATATCGAGATCACTGTTAACGAAGTAAAGAAAGTTAAAAAAGAATTGTATGAGATCATTGCATTTCATACCAATCAACCCGTAGAAAAGGTAACTGTTGATTGCGACCGTGATCACTGGATGACCTCTATGGAAGCAAAAGACTATGGATTGATTGATGAAGTGCTATTAGTGAACCAGAAAAAAATAAAGAAAGATCAGAAATAAAAACAAGTATCAATTATGAATCTGTATAACAAAAATATTACCCGTTTTGAAGATGAGGAAAAGCCGGAAGGATTGCCCGAAAATCCAATGGAAAAGATGATGAGTGGCTGGCAATTTGATAAAAAATTTATAGAACAACGTAAAGTTTTTTTATGGGGAGTGGTAGATGATAAAAGTGCAAAAGACATCACCAACCGCCTGATGTACCTGGAAGCCCTTGACCCGGGAAAAGAAATAACATTTTATATCAACAGCCCCGGAGGTATTGTAACCAGTGGTATGGTTATTTATGACACTATGCAAATGATAAGCTCGCCTGTAAGCACTGTATGTATGGGTATGGCTGCCAGCATGGGCAGTATATTATTGAGTGGTGGTAAAAAAGGGAAACGATTTATCTATCCAAATGGTGAAGTGATGATTCATCAGCCAAGTGGTGGTGGACAGGGCACCAGCGCCGACCTGGAAATAATGGCTGACCAGATCAGAAAGACCAAGCTAATGGGGGCTGAAATATTGGCAAAAAATTGTGGCCAAACTGTTGAAAAAGTAATGAAGGATTTTGACCGGGATTATTGGATGGATGTCAAAGAATCGGTTGAATATGGGATTGTGGATGCAGTACTGACAAAAATATAGGATATTGAAGCTGAAAATATACCTAAAAGCCTCTTTTTGAGGCTTTTTTTATCATAACTGGTTAAAAGCAACGTTATAGTACCGAAGATTGTCTTTATGCTAAGTAAATTGCTTTTTTGTAACTTTACCCCGGTTTACTAATTTCTATTCAGCTAAACTGAAAATTGATATGGCAAAACAACAAACACTACATTGCTCATTTTGCGGACGTAACCGGGATGAAGTTAAAATCCTTATTGCCGGCCAGGATGGGCATATTTGTGAAAATTGTGTAGAACATGCCGAAGAAATTATTGAGCAGGAGCTGGGTAATGCAAATGATAGTAAAAATGCCACAACAGCAGCACATAAACTGAGTGTAAAAAAACCAATTGAAATAAAAAAATTCCTCGATGATTATGTAATCGGCCAGAATGATGCAAAAAAAATATTATCAGTAGCGGTTTATAATCATTACAAAAGGCTTAACCAAAAAATTGAGAATGATGTTGAAATTGAAAAAAGCAACATCATTATGGTTGGTGAAACCGGAACTGGTAAAACATTATTGGCAAAGTCAATTGCCCGCATGCTCAACGTACCTTTTGCTATTGTTGATGCTACTGTTTTTACCGAAGCTGGTTATGTGGGAGAAGATGTGGAAAGCATGCTTAGCCGTTTACTTCAGGCCTGCAACTATGATGTAGCTGCAGCAGAAAAAGGGATTGTATTCATTGATGAAATAGATAAGATAGCCCGTAAAAGCGATAATCCATCTATAACAAGGGATGTAAGTGGCGAGGGTGTACAACAGGGATTATTAAAATTACTGGAAGGAACGGAAGTATTAGTGCCGCCACAAGGCGGACGTAAACACCCAGAGCAAAAACTTATAAAAGTAAATACACAGAATATCCTTTTCATTTGTGGCGGAGCATTTGACGGGATAGATAAAATTATTGCCCGCAGGGTAAATACCAATGCGATCGGGTTTAATGTCAATAAGGAGTTGCAGGAATACCAGCATGATAATCTTTTACATTTTGTAAATGCTGTTGACCTTAAACATTTTGGCCTGATACCTGAATTACTTGGCCGTTTACCGGTAGTCACTTATTTAAACCCATTAGACGCCGAAACACTCCGCAGTATTTTAACGGAGCCTAAAAATGCCCTTGTAAAACAATTCACCCGTTTATTTGAAATTGAAGGCATCGAGTTAAAATTTGAGCCTGCAGTTTTTGATTTTATGGTTCAAAAGGCCCTGGAATATAAATTAGGAGCCCGTGGCCTTCGGAGTATCTGCGAAAGTATCCTTACTGATGCTATGTACGAATTACCCTCTCAAAAGGTGAAAGTATTTGATGTTACTTTGGAATATGCCCAGCGTAAATTCAGCAGCAGTAAGCTGAGTATGCTGAAAGTTGCTTAGCAGGTAATATTAATCCGGACCATCATTATGCTTTTCCCCCAATTTTCAAACAACCTTATATCATTTTAGGTGGTTGTTGTTTTTCAATTTATTTTTACACAGTTGCAAACCTGCTTAGTTAAAAGTTCCATATACATATGCGGTACAAGTGAGTGACACAACAATGATGATATGAAAAATAAATGCTGATAACAATATCAAATATTAAATCTGAAATTCTAAATGGTTGACGTAATATTAGGCCTTCAATGGGGCGATGAAGGGAAAGGGAAAATTGTTGATTATTTTGCTAAAAATTATGATGTAATTGCCCGTTTTCAGGGCGGCCCGAATGCAGGGCATACATTATATGTAGATGGAAAGAAAATCGTGTTGCACCAGATACCCAGCGGAATTTTTCATGCCGATAAAACCAACCTGATCGGTAACGGGGTGGTTTTGGATGCCGTTACTTTAAAAAAAGAATGTGGAAATGTGGCTGCCATGGGTGTTGACTATAAAAAGAATTTATACATCAGTGAACGGGCCCACCTTATTTTACCTACTCATCGTGCTATTGATAAAGCCAGTGAATTATCCAAAGGCAATGAAAAGATAGGAAGTACGTTAAAAGGCATAGGCCCGGCATATATGGATAAAACCGGCCGCAATGGTTTAAGAGTAGGTAATTTATTGGATAAAAGTTTTACAACCGAATACATAAAATTGAGGTTGAAACACCAGAAATTGCTGGACAGTTTTAATTTTCAGGAAGATATCAGTGCATGGGAAGAAGAATTTTTTGAGGCATTGGAATTTTTAAGGGAGTTTAAAATTGTGAATGGCGAATATTTTATCAACGAAAAGATACAGAAAGGCAATAAGGTTTTGGCAGAAGGAGCACAGGGAAGTATGCTGGATGTGGATTTTGGAACCTTCCCGTTCGTTACAAGCAGCAATACCATATCGGCTGGTGTCTGTACTGGATTAGGTATAGCACCACAAAAAATTAAGGAGGTATTTGGTATTTCTAAAGCATACTGTACAAGGGTAGGCAGTGGTCCCTTTCCTACTGAATTAAATGATGAAACAGGCGAATTGCTACGTAAGACGGGTAATGAATTTGGTAGTACTACCGGCCGGCCCCGTAGATGTGGTTGGATTGACCTGGTAGCCCTTCAGTTTGCATGTATGATCAATGGGGTTACACAAATTATTATGACCAAGGCTGATATTCTGGATGGACTGGATGAATTAAAAGTATGCAATGGTTATAAAATTAATGGCGAAAATAAAAATTTTGTACCTTTTCAAATGAACCGGGTAAATATAGAACCTGTATATAAATCATTTACTGGTTGGAAGAAAGATATTACCGGGATAACTGAATTTACAGCACTTCCGGCTGAGATGAAAGATTATATTAGTTACCTGAATGACTTTTTAGGGGTGCCGGTTAAATACATCAGTAATGGTCCCGGAAGAGACCAATTGGTGCAGGCTTAAAAATTTTTTAAAAAAGTTTGCAATATTTTTGGCTATTTAAAAAACTCTAGGAAATTTTACAGTACTAATCCTTTTTTAACTATGGTTTTAAAATCTGATAACACTAAAAAGACAACTGTTAAAGCAGGTGCAATAACAGCAGGCAAATCTGTAAAAAAATCATCCAAATCAAAGAATGAGGATGAGGATGAAGATGAAGATTTTGATGAAGATGTAGATACTAAGCCGTCTCCAAAGAAAAAATCTTCGTCAAAGAAAAAAGGAGACGACGATGACGATGTGGAAGTAGCTGATGATTGGGAAAAACCCGAAGAAGAAGAGGAGGAATGGGACCCGGATTTTGATGAATTTGATGTGCCAAAATCAAAGGGTAAAAAAGCTACCGGTAAAAAAGCGGCTAAAGGCAACGAAGAAGAAGATTTTAAGGTAGAAGAAGATTTTAAAGACCTGGGTTTTGATGACCTGGACGGTGGCGGAGATTTTGATGACGATGATGATGACTATTGATGCAGTACTCATTAACGGGGAAAAATAAACAAGTGAAAAAAAGTACTTCTTTTCCTGTTGATGATTTTAATGCTTTTAAGATACAAATGTTGAACCTGGCAAGCCGGTTCAACATTTTTTGTTTCCTGGATAATCAGGGCTATGATTTTTCTGAGCCGGCTTTTGAATGTCTATTGGCTGTGGGGTGTAAAAGAAATATTGAAGTTAATGCAGGTAAAGCCTACGAAGAATTACAAAATTTTTATACAGCAAATAAAGAAGAATGGCTCTTTGGCCACTTTGGATATGATTTAAAAAAGGAAACGGAAAAATTAAACTCAGTACATTGGGACGGTATTGGCTTTAGCGACCTTCACTTTTTTGTGCCTGAAATCATACTTCAATTAAATACAAAAGAGATAAAAATATTTTGTGATTCGGGTGCTGAAGAAATTTACCGGGAAATCAAAACCTTCCCTGCTGTGATAACTGAAAAAATAAAAAGTACAGCATCTATCCGCAGCAAAATAGACAGGGATACTTATATATCCATCATTGAAAAACTGCGGCAGCATATACTACGGGGCGATTGTTATGAGATCAACTTCTGCCAGGAGTTTTTTGCCGAAAATGCAACGATAGACCCATTACATATTTATAACCAGTTAACGCTTCTTTCCCCAAATCCATTTTCTGTTTTTTATAAAGTAAATAACCGCTATTGCCTGTGCGCAAGCCCTGAAAGATATTTAAAGAAAGTTGGTAACAGGATTTTTTCCCAGCCTATCAAAGGAACATCCAAAAGAGACCTGGAAAACAATGCTGAGGATGAAAGATCAAGAAATTACCTTTTACAAAGTTCTAAGGAAAAAAGTGAAAATGTAATGGTTGTTGACCTGGTAAGAAATGACCTTAGCCGGATCTGCAAGGCGGGATCAGTAAAAGTAGATGAACTGTTTGGAATATATAGCTTTCCACAGGTTCATCAAATGATAAGTACAGTAAGCGGGGAAGTGAAAGTTGATTTAAACTGGATTAACTGCATCAAAGCAACTTTTCCAATGGGGTCAATGACCGGTGCCCCAAAGAAAAAAGTAATGGAGCTGATCGAGCAGTACGAGCAAACCAAACGGGGCTTATTTTCCGGTACAATCGGATATATAAACCCGGCCGGAGATTTTGATTTTAATGTGGTGATCAGGAGTATATTTTACAATGAAGTAGATAAATACGTTTCATTTCAGGCTGGTAGTGGCATTACTTATTATTGCAATGCCGGATTAGAATATGAAGAATGTGTAATGAAAGCAGCTGCTATGATGAAAGTACTGGAATAATATCAACCCTTTTTTTTCTTTGTAGTTTTTTGTGCAGGATAAGTAGTTTGATTTGATGGTGCAGGGTTGTCTCCCAATAAAAGCTGAACACATTCATTGAGTATAATATATTTATTGGCTAAAAAGAGCTGCATTTTATCAGCAGGTAATCGCAAATCATAATTACCATTAACAGACATCATATTGTCGAAATCAGGATTGTATCGGTTAAACACCACTATATCCATTGAGAGGTTTTTTGTGATCACAATCGAATTGTATTTACCCGTGATGCTTTGTGTTGCAGCTGTTTCAAGTTCTTCCTCTGTAAGGGAAGGCTTATTATCGTAAGCATTCATACCGCCATAATCCCCACGTAGATTTGGAGTGGTGGTTACACCTCCTGAGCCTTCCATAATGTAGTGTGTGGCAATAAATTTCTTTACATGGTTCCTGCTTTCCTCAGGTAAATAATATTGCAGTGACCAAAAGTTCCTGCTGCCACTTTTTTTAATGGCACTATAAACCCTGCCAGGTCCACCATTGTAAGCTGCAATTACCAATAACCAGTCATGCATCTGGCTGTATAGGGTTAACAGGTAACGGGCTGCTGCATGGGTACTTTTATAATAATCACGGCGTTCATCAAAAACCCTGTTTACAACCAATCCATAATCTCTTGCTGTGTATGGCATAAATTGCCATGGCCCGCCAGCGCCAACCCAACTGGTAGCGCCGGAATTTAAATTACTTTCAATTACTGCCAGGTATTTAAGCTCTCTGGGTAATCCATATTGCGAAAGAATATTGTCTATTAAATTAAAATAAGGCTGGCCCCAGCCTTTCATTTTTATTAGGCCTGTACCATGCAATTTTAAATAATCCTGCATGTAACTTTCTGCATTTGGATTTACCTGTACAGAATATGGTAAAGCTGGGTTATAATTATATTGTGCAAATAGATTTTTGAATCCATATTTTGTTACCTGGCTGAAATACTGGACTTTTTCTTTTTGTGGGGGCGCTTTGGTTTTAATTACCTCAGCAATAATTTCTTCTTCCACAGGATCTTTAATAATACCGGTATCTATAGACGTTTGTTGCTGCAATATATCTATAGACCCACCTGCTTTTGCAGGAAGTAAAACTATTAGAAAAATAAGTATAAAAAATAGTTTCTTCATTTTTATTGTATACTAATTACCCTGATACTGTTTCATCAGGTGATCAGCAATTTGTAACAAAGTTAGTTCATCTGTTTTTTGGGTCATAACCTGAAGCCCAAAAGGCATCCCGTTACTATGTTTAAATAATGGAACAGAAATGCCGGGTATTCCGGTCAAATTGGCGAAAACAGTAAATATATCTGACAGGTACATGGCAACCGGGTCATTTGTTTTATCACCAATCGTAAATGCTGTTGTTGGGCTTGTTGGCATTATAATGGCATCAAATTCAGTGAAAATGGCGTCCGTTTTATCAGTCAATAACCTTCGTACCTGCTGAGCCTTACTAAAATAGGCATCATAATGCCCACTACTTAAAACAAAAGTACCTAACATGATCCTGCGTTGCACTTCTTTACCAAAGGCCCTGCTACGGTTCTGCTTATAAAAATCTGTTAAATCATTTACATCAGTTTTGGTTTGATAGCCAAATCTGATACCATCATACCTGCCAAGATTACTACTGGCTTCTGCAGTAGTTAAAACATAATAGGCTGGTACTACATAAGCGAGTAAACTGAAATCAATTTCTGTTACAATATGTCCATTTAGTTTTAAAGTATCAATAAGCGATAAAATATTTTCTTTAATTTCTTTATCTAATGACGGATGATGAAGTACCTCTTTAAAGTAAGCGATCCGATATGCTGGTTTACCTGGTAATAAGGGAGTAAAATTTTTGGATGTTTCCTTTAATGTTGTACTATCATATTCATCAGCACCACTCATTATTCCTAATAACATAGCTGTATCTGTTATGTTATTACTGAAAATACCAATTTGGTCAAAAGAAGATGCATACGCAATCAATCCATAGCGGGATATTCTTCCATAGGTTGGCTTTAAACCTATGATTCCACAAAAATCTGCCGGTTGCCTGACTGAGCCACCAGTATCGCTTCCCAGGCTTGCCATACATAAGCCAGCCTGTACAGCAACTGCGCTTCCCCCAGAAGACCCACCCGGGACCTTTGTACGATCTAAAGCGTTTAATACATTACCGTATGTCGAATTTTCATTTGAGCTGCCCATTGCAAATTCATCGCAATTGCAGCTGCCAATTATTATGGCATCTTCATCCAGCAAATGTTGTATGGCAGTTGCTGTATATAAACTTTTAAACCCTTCAAGTATTTTTGATGCAGCTGTTACGGTATGATCTTTATAACAGATCACGTCTTTAATAGCGATTATCACCCCATGCAGCTTCTTAAGTGGGCTACCGGTTTTTCGTTTTTCATCTAATTCAATTGCTTTTTGTAAGGCTTCTTCAGTATATACTTCAGTAAAAGCATTTAAATCTTTATTTTCTTCAATTAACTGTAAACAACGTTTTACAACTTCAACACAATTGGTTTGATTGTTATCCAGCTCAGTATGGTATTGTTTTATATCCTTGAATAAAAACATAGCAAGGGAATGAGAAATCGGTTAATATGAAACCGGCTGAAGCGAACCCGCAATAAAAGGGGATCCACTTCAGCCGAAAACCAGGAGTGTTTTACTCCTGTTAAATTATTTTTTATTTGCTGTCTTTTTCTTTCATACCTTCTTCAATTTCACTCTTCACATTATTTTTAGCATCGTTAAATTCACGCATTCCACGGCCGACACCTCTCATCAATTCAGGTATTTTTTTACCGCCAAACATTAATAAAACTACGATAATAATGAGGATCCACTCACCGCCGCCGGGAAAAGAGAATAGAAAAATGCTGTTTAAAAAGGATAAAGTCATAATCTTAATTTAGACAGCAAAGATAAATCAATTATTGACTTGCTTTGTTATTTAGCATAACAAAGTTAACTACAGGTTAACCAATCAATAAATGTGTGAAAATTCTACTAGCGAATATAATTCTTTCCGCACCTGGCTTTGCCATTTGCGGCTTGTTCCGGAGAAATACCTCTGGCGCAGGAAACTAAAAAAGCTACAGTAAACAGAATGATTAATGAAAGAGCAATCCTTCTCATGGTAAAACGGTTTAAAAGTAAAAAAGTTAAGTTTTAAGTTAACTCCGGGGTAAACGTTTTTTCGAAGGATTGAAATTTAGATGTAAACATAACAATTATAATACCAAGGTCATAATTTTTGGAATTAAAAAAGCGAAAAATTAATTTTTTCGCTTTCAGAATAATATAAAATATTGTAAACCAGTAGCTTACTTTTTAGCAACAGCCATTCTTTTTTCCCTGATACGGGCACTTTTTCCGCTTCTTTCACGTAAATAGTACAGTTTAGCACGACTAACCTTACCTACTTTGTTTAATACAATACTATCAATATTTGGAGAAAATACCGGGAATAAACGTTCAACCCCAATACCATCACTCATTTTACGCACTGTAAATGAGGCAGTTGCACCAATTCCCTGGCGCTTAATTACGTCGCCTTTAAAGCTTTGTATACGCTCTTTATTACCCTCTACAATCTTATAGTTTACAGTGATATTGTCACCTGCCTTAAACTTTGGAAGCGTTGGCTTAGTTGTCAACTGCTCATGAACAAATGCTATTGCGTTCATATTATTTATAATTTTTACGGACGGCAAAGGTAGGGGAAAGTTATGATTTATGAGTTATGAGTTGTGAGTTTTTTGCCGGAACAGGAATATTTTTTTAAAAATAGTTAAACAGTTACCAATTAAACAGGGGCAGATATTATCTGCCCCTGTTTAAAGTATATACTAAATTACTAATGATACTACCTGGCCACGTTCACAGACCTTTTTTCACGGATAACGGTCACTTTTATCTGACCTGGGAAGGTCATTTCTGTCTGAATTTTTTGTGCTATTTCGAAGCTCAGTTTATCACTGTCACCATCTGTTACTTTATCTGCTTCTACAATCACCCTTAACTCCCTACCAGCCTGTATGGCGTAAGCTTTTTCGACACCAGTATAGGCCATAGCAAGGTTTTCCAGGTCTTTAATGCGCTGAATATACTGCTGCATAATCTCTCTTCTTGCACCCGGCCTTGCACCACTAATGGCATCACAAGCCTGGATTATAGGAGATATCACATACTGCATTTCCATTTCATCATGGTGAGCACCAATTGCATTAACTACAGCTGGATTTTCACCATACTTTTCAGCAAGTTTAGCTCCCAATAAGGCATGACTTAATTCTGTTTCTTCATCAGGAACTTTTCCAATATCATGTAAAAGACCAGCCCTTTTAGCCAGCTTTGCATTCATTCCCAGCTCAGAAGCCATAATTGCACAAAGATTGGCTGTTTCCCTGCTGTGCATTAATAAGTTCTGACCATAAGATGAGCGGAAACGCATACGGCCAACCATTCTGATTAATTCCTTATGCAGGCCATGTACACCTAGTTCCATTGCAGTACGTTCGCCAATTTCCATTACCTGGTCATCAATTTGTTTTTTAGTCTTCTCTACTACTTCTTCAATTCGTGCCGGGTGAATACGGCCATCAGCAACCAGGCGTTGCAACGATAAACGTGCAATTTCTCTACGCAGGGGATCAAAAGAAGAAAGTACAATAGCTTCCGGAGTATCATCTACTATCAAATCTACTCCTGTTGCGGCTTCTATAGCACGGATGTTACGACCTTCCCGGCCAATAATGGAGCCTTTTATTTCATCACTTTCAAGATTGAAAACAGTGATGGCATTTTCAATAGCTGCTTCTGCTGCAGTACGCTGTATGGTTTGGATAACAATTTTACGGGCTTCTTTATTTGCTTTTAACTTAGCTTCTTCAATAATTTCCTGTTGGATGACTAAAGCCTTAGTATGAGCTTCCTGTTTTAAGCTTTCAATCAATTGTGCTTTTGCATCTTCGGCAGAAAGACCTGCTACTTTTTCCAGGCGGCGAATATGTTCTTCCTGATGTTTTTCCAGTTCGGTACGTTTGATATTTACTATCTCAATCTGGCGGTTGAGGTTTTCCTTGATGGCTTCATTATCTTTAATCTGCTTTTCAAGGTTCTGATCTTTCTGATTAAGGGATTGTTCTTTTTGTTTAATACGGCTTTCACCTTCAACAATTTTTTGATTGCGTTGCATTACATCCCGGTCATGGTCTGACTTGAGTTGTACAAACTTCTCTTTAGCTTCTAATAGCTTTTCTTTTTTAAGGGTTTCGGCCTGTAATTGCCCATCAGAGATGATCTTTTGAGCCTGTTGCTCTGCTTCCGTTATTTGTTTTTTGGTGTTTTTGGCAAAAACCAGTTTACCCAGTATTATGCCCAGTATCAGCGCAGCAACGCCAATGATAATGTATAGTATTATCGGTTCCATTGATTGTTTCTGTTTTAAATCGGTTCAAAATCATATAGTTCTTCTCTTTTCCCTCCCGATAGCTACCGGGAAACCGGGTAAGATGTTTAATCAACGAAGATAAGTAATTTGTTTGGAGAATTTCTGAGGTAAGGCTTTATGGCTATTTCTTCAAATATCAGCTTATTACTTCACCTTATCTAACTGCTGTTCTATCTTTTGCAATGCTTCGGCCATTTCTTTTTCCAGAGCAGGGTTACTATCTGATTTTGCCTGTGTTGCATACCAGATCAGTACCATTGCTATATAATCCTGCATATCCTTACCTGCAAACTGGGTTTTAAACTCAATGATCTTATCATTGATGGTTTTTAAAGTGCGGCGTATGGCTTCTTCATCGGATGGATTGGTTTTTATACGATAGCTCCTGTCGCCAATTACAATATTTATGGGTATCAACTCTTGCATAATTAAAATTAATGTTTTATTTTGTCGGCTCTTACCAGATAAACCACCAATCTTCCTATCACATAAAGATCAAAAGTAACATTTACTTTACAAGTAAAGCCATGCATTGTTTGCTATCCTTTACCTTATAAAAGCCCACCCCTTTATAACCATTTAAGAACTAAAACCAGTTTAATCATGTTTGCCAAGATTAAAGAAGCCTTTTTTACCGACTCTGTAACTATTGAGTGGGAAAAAATTACCATGTATCCTTTAAAGTTTGTTTTAAGGAATGATAAAGGAGAGATCTGCTCTACTACAGAAACCAGCCCTGGTTACAATCAAAAGTATTTTAACTGGCGTGGGTTAAATGACCTGCCTTATGGCAGCTATTTTTTAGAGCTGAACAATACTGAAGGAGGTCAATTACTAAAGCTCGTTAAAAGGGTATAAGTTTATTCACTCAGGATCCCGATACATTTATCTATTTCTTTAATGTATTGGTTGAGGTGTTTTTCAAACGCTTTTTTATCGGCATCAGTCATTTGCCCCGTAGCAGCTTTTAATATACCAACTTGTTCCTGTAACGCCGATATTTGCTGATTGCCCTTTTCTTTTGCCTTTGTAAGTTCTTCTATCAAAGCGCTTTGCCGTTGATTGTCTTTTTGCAATAACTGGTAATTCTTCAACAACAGTTGAAGTTTATCGTTGATGCGTTTGATATTTTTCTCTAAGTCAGACATAGATTATTAAAGTGCCAGGAATTATTTTCTTATCTCCGCATTTAACTCTTTTTCGTAAGCAGTGATGATCTTATTCATCATGCCGTCTATTTCTTTATCGGTTAAAGTCTTTTCTTCATCTAAGAAAGTGAAACTTACAGCCATTGATTTTTTATCAGCACCAATCTTTTCACTTTCAAATATATCAAACAAACTGATAAACCTTAATTTATTTAGCCTGGCAGCATTGGTAGCTTTTTCAATTTCTTCAAACCGTATGGCTTTGTTTACAATAACCGCCAGGTCTCTATGTACAGACGGGTATTTTGAAACAGGATTGTATTCTATATTTATTTTTTTGTTCAATTCCAGTAATTTCCCCCAATTGAGGTCGGCATAAAAAACAGGCTGCTTTATATCAAAGCTATCCAGTATTTTATTACTTATCAAACCTACTTCTGCAACTTTTTCATTTTTTATTATTGCCTGTAAAGAGCCTGACAAACCGGTGCTTTCAACTTGTGTATAAGCATCTATCTTTAATCCAAGCACATTAATGATCTTTTCAAACACTGCTTTAATAAAATAAAAATCTGCTTTTTCTCCTTTTGCTTTCCAGCTATCGGTGGTTATATTGCCTGTAATGTAAATAGCCAGGTGATCGTTTTCAATATAGCTGCCTGTTTCATTCACCGAATATGTTTTACCAAATTCAAAGAATTTAAGGTCATTATTCTTTCTGTTTAAATTATAAGCGATAGATTCTAAACCGGTTTCCATCATGCCTGGGCGCATAATATTTAATTCCTCACTTAAATTGTTTATCATCTTCACAGACGACTGTAAGACCCCTTTGCTGTAATAAGCACTGTTGGTAATGGAATTGGTAAATATTTCCCGGAAGCCTGAACCGGCAAGATATTCAGCAGTTTTTTCAGTATAAGCCACTTCATGCGATAAAGTTTCCACCGAAGGTGCAATGGTTATCATTGCTGGGATCTCCACATTATCTAATCCATCTATACGCATTATTTCTTCCACAATATCAGCAGCAATTGTAATATCAGGTTTGCTGAATGGAACACAAAATCTCATTTCATCATCACCTTCTTTCAATAATTCAAATCCCAAACTACTCAAGATATTCTTGATGGTATCTCCATGGTAATTTTTACCGCTTAGTTTTTTTAAATAGTGGTATTTAAGGGCAACTTCTGTTTTTTGTTTTGGAACAGGATAAACATCTACAACGTCGCTGGCAATATCACCCCCCGCAATTTCTTTGATCAGCATAGCCGCTCTTTTTAAAACGGAAACGGTATTACTGATATCAACTCCTTTTTCAAAACGTGTAGCTGCATCTGTACGCAGGCCATGGCGCAAAGATGTTTTACGGATACCTGCCGGGTTAAACCAGGCGCTTTCTAAAAAAATATTTTTAGTTGCTGCCGATACGCCACTATTCATTCCGCCATACACACCACCCATACACATAGGTTCATTACTATTGCAGATCATCAGGTCTTCTGCAGATAATTTTCTTTCTTTTTCATCCAATGTAACAAAGAGGGCTCCTTCGGGTAAATTTTTAATGATGACCTTCTTTCCTTTTATAGCATCTGCATCAAAAGCATGCAATGGCTGGCCGGTTTCATGCAAAATAAAATTGGTGATGTCTACAATATTATTGATTGGTCGCAGACCAATACTCTTTAATCTTTGTTGCAGCCAACCGGGGCTTTCTGCAATAGTTACGTTTTCAATACTTACACCCGAATAACGTTGACAGGCTTCGGCATTTTCAATGATCACATCCATTTGTAAACCCTGGTTATCGGGTTTAAAATTATTTTTAAAAGGAGATCTTACTGTTGTATCTTTTTTATTATGATGCGATAGATAAGCACATACATCCCTGGCAACACCCAGGTGGCTCATGGCATCAATACGATTTGGTGTTAAGCCAATTTCAAAAATATAGTCTTCGGTAAGTTTAAAATATTCGGCAGCTGCCATACCAACTTTTGTGTCTTCGGGCAATACCATAATTCCTTCATGACTTTGACCTAAACCGACTTCATCTGCTGCACAGATCATTCCCTGGCTTTCCATACCACGAATTTTTGCTTTTTTCATGGTTATTGGTTCTCCATTGGCAGGATAAATTGTAGTACCAATAGTAGCAACAATAACTTTTTGCCCAACCGAAACATTTGAAGCACCACAAACTATCTGCAGGTTTTCTGCTGTACCAATATTAACTGTAGTGAGTTTTAATTTATCAGCATCGGGATGTTTTTCACAGGTCATTACTTCTCCAATTATGAATCCTTGCAAACCACCTTTCACTGCTTCATATTTTTCCAGGCTTTCCACTTCAAGCCCGATGGATGTGAGTATTTTACCCAGTCTCTCCGGTTCAATTTTTTCGGGGATATATTCACAAAGCCAGTTATAACTTATGGTCATCTATTTGTTGTTATTTGTTATAGTCCGGCAAAGATAGTTTTTTGAAAATGAAGTATAATCGTGACAGCCTCATAAACTAATAAGTAATTGGGAAAAATACAAATACGCAAAAGAATGCTGTGGTGCAGAAAAAGAAATTTGAGATAAAGGGATTGTTAATAAAAGCCGTATTTTTTTACATTTTACTGAATTTTTGTTTGGGGATTTGATGTTGATAAGGGCTGGATAAACTAAATTTGCTGTGAATGAGCTGTGGAAAACACATACAAAGTCAGTGATATTGTATGTGTGGATAAAAATGAAACCGGTTTTAATCTCAGTTTGCATTTACCTTAGCCGCCCTGCAGCCAATAACCCTGATAAAGCACAGGCATTAGAAAAATGGAACTTACTAACTTTAATAAAGATAAAAAGCTGCGCCGTAAAACGCCGCTCGACCTTGGAACAATGATGTATGGCAAGGTTCCTCCGCAGGCAAAGGAACTTGAAGAAGCGGTACTTGGTGCCATCATGCTGGAAAAAAGTGCATTTGATACGGTGGTTGAAATTTTAAAACCTGAATGTTTTTATGTTGACGCAAACCAGCGTATATATAAGGCCATGCAGGGTTTGGCCATTAAAAGTTTACCAATAGATTTATTAACTGTTGTTGAGGAATTAAAATTCAGAGAAGAACTGGATGCCGTTGGTGGCCCTTACTATGTTACCAAATTAACCAATGCAGTTGTTTCTTCTGCCAATATTGAAGCCCACTCAAGAATTGTTCTGCAAAAATTTATTCAAAGGGAATTGATACGCATCAGTGGAGAAATTATTGGTGATGCTTATGAAGACAGCACCGATGTTTTTGATATGCTTGACGAAGCCGAAAGCAAACTCTTTGAAATTACCAACAATCACCTGCGTAAAAACTTCGACAGCATTGATACGGTTTTGGTAAAAACCATCCAGCGTATTGAAGACATGCGCAACCGGCAGGAAGATATTACCGGAGTTCCCACAGGCTTTACATCATTAGATAGAATTACTTATGGCTGGCAACCTACCGACCTGATCGTGCTGGCTGCCCGTCCTTCGGTTGGTAAAACTGCATTTGCACTAAACCTGGCAAGAAGTGCAGCGCTGCATCCAACCAAGCCTACGCCTGTAGGATTTTTTAGTTTGGAGATGAGCAGCGGGCAGTTAGTACAAAGGATATTAAGTGCAGAAAGTGAGATATGGCTGGAAAAAATTGCACGTGGTAAGTTAGAAGAGCATGAGATGAAGCAGTTGTACAAAAGAGGAATTGAACGTTTATCAAAGGCGCCAATTTTTATAGATGATACAGCAGCGCTGAATATTTTTGAATTAAGAGCTAAATGCCGCCGCTTAAAAAATAAACACAATATAGGATTGATCATCATTGACTATTTGCAGTTGATGAGTGGTGCAGGCGAAAACCGGAATGGAAACAGGGAGCAGGAGATAAGCCGTATTTCTAGAGACCTGAAAGGGTTGGCCAAAGAATTACAGGTGCCTATCATTGCGCTATCACAGTTAAGCCGTGAGGTTGAAAAAAGAAAGGAAGGTGCAAAAATTCCGCAATTGAGTGACCTTAGAGAATCGGGTGCTATTGAACAGGATGCTGACCTGGTCATGTTTATGTATCGTCCGGAATATTATGATATTACTGCCAATGAATTTGGAGAAAGCAATAAAGGAGAAACTTTTGTAAAGATCGCCAAGCATCGTAATGGTAGTTTGGATACTGTGAAACTAAAAGCGTTGTTGCATATCCAGAAATTTATTGAAGAAGAAGGCGGCAGTGACTTTGCTTCAGGCGCTCCCGGCGGAAACTGGAAACCAGTAAAGACAGATGACGGCGATGGCGCTAAATTATATATCCAGAAAGGCAGCAAGATGAATGACGGGGAGTTTGATGAGGATGCACCTTTTTAGGCCTCACCCCAACCCCTCTCCAAAGGAGAGGGAACTTGAAGATGAAAGCGAAGAACATTTTTGTAAGAAATAATCAGGAATGAAGAATTAAATTTGATTTTTCATTCCTTTTTTATTTATGCCATTACCATTTTTTTATAAAGAAGATATAGATGTATCAAGCGCTGATATTATGCTGGATGAAGCCACCAGCAAGCATATTGTGCAAGTGTTGCGGATGCAGCATGGAGAGCAACTGCAACTTACCAATGGCAAAGGTGATTTGTTTACTGCTGAAATAACTGACAACAACCGAAAAAAGTGTACTGTAAAAGTTATAAAAACGAGCAACGAACAACGAGCAACGGCCAACATTTCCATTGCGATCTCCTTAATAAAAAACTCCAGCCGCTTTGAATGGTTCCTGGAAAAAGCTGCCGAGATTGGTGTATCGGAGATCATTCCACTCATTTGTGAGAGAACAGAAAAGACCGCTTTTAAATTTGAGCGGATGAAAAGTATTTTAGTAAGCGCCATGCTACAAAGCCAGCAGTGTTGGTTACCGGTGCTGCATGAACCTGTTCCATTTGATAAACTTTGGCAATGTTCCAAAACTTTGCCAAAGTTGGATGACTACCAGCAAAAATTTATTGCACATTGTATTAATGAGGAAAAAAGGAATTTGGCTGAGATGATTAATGAGAACCTCTCCCTTAAAATTGTTTTGATCGGGCCCGAAGGAGATTTCACCGCAGCAGAAATTGACCTGGCATTACAACATCATTTTATTGCAGTAACTCTAGGAGATACAAGATTAAGAACCGAAACAGCCGGCATTGTTGCAGCCACCTTACTTCGCCTCGTCTGAATAACCCTCTTTTTCGTCTTCCAGCATTGGTTCATTCAATTCAACAACCCTGTTCTTTGTCATCCTTTTCCGCATGACCATGTTCAGCATTTCAACTCCAAATGAAAATGCCATACCGAAGTAAATATAATTTTTCAGGTGAAGCTGATGTGCAGCTTCACTGTCCCATCCTTCAATTATCAAACTGATGCCGATCATTACCAAAAAAGAAAGCGCCAGCATTTTTAATGTTGGATGTTTATGTATGAATGCAGAAATAGCCGGGCTGAATAAAAACATGATCGTCATGGCAATGACAACGGCCGCTATCATTATTTCAACATATTTGGCCGTTCCTCCTGCAGTGATAATACTGTCAAAAGAAAAAACTGCATCTATCAGCATGATCTGACCGATTGCATTTACAAGTGTTATTTTTTTATTTTTTTGTGATGAAACATTCGGGTCTTCACCTTCGAGCTTATGGTGTATTTCCATAACCGATTTATAGATAAGGAATAAGCCACCTGCCAGCATCACCAGGCTGGCCAGGTCGAAACCCTTGCCCCAAAGGGTAAATACTGATTTGCCTTTTTGCGAAAGCAACCAGCCCAGTCCCATTAACAAAAGACTTCTTGAAATGATGCCAGTGATCATCCAGATCCGCCGGGTAATTTTCTGTTCTTTTTGTAAACCTAAACGGTTGAGGATAATACTGACAAAAATTACATTGTCAATTCCCAATACAACTTCCAATACAACAAGTATTAAAAAACTGATGATACTTTCTGACGTAAATAAATGTTCCATGTTTGATTATAATGCTTTACAAATTTGTTTTACAATACCCGGCCCTTCATAAATAAAACCGGTCCATACCTGCACTAATGAGGCGCCTGCATTTATTTTTTCTTTTGCATCTGCACCTGTAAATATACCTCCGCTTGCAATAATGGGTATTTGCCCGTTTGTTTTTTGATGAATATACTTTACAATTTCTGTGCTTCTGTGTTTCAGTGGCAATCCACTCAGGCCACCAGCACCAATCGTTTTGAGTTTTGAGTTTTGGGTTTTGAGTTGGTCTCTGCTGATGGTGGTGTTTGCTGCTACCAATCCGTCTAATTTTATTTCCGTGGCCAGGTCAATTACATCATCTATTTGTTCTTTGGTAAGATCCGGAGCGATCTTTAATAAAATTGGTTTAGGGGTTAGAGATTCAGAGTTTAGCGTTTGCAGGTTTGTAAGAATTTTTCTTAATGAATCCTTCTCCTGCAATTCCCTTAATCCCGGTGTATTCGGACTGCTTACATTCACCACAAAATAATCCACATAAGGATGCAGTGCAGTAAAACAAATTTCATAATCCTTCCAGGCAGCTTCGTTTGATGTAATCTTGTTCTTGCCAATGTTTCCACCGATAATGAGTCGTGAATGGTGAGTTGTGAGTGGTGAGTTGGCTGACTCACGACTGACGACTGACGACTGACGTAGTTGCCAGGCTTGTAATCTTTTTGCGATGGCTTCCGCTCCATCATTATTAAACCCCATCCGGTTAATAAGCGCCTTATCTTTTGGTAAGCGAAACAATCTTGGTTTATCATTACCGGCCTGCGGCAGGGGAGTTACGGTTCCTATTTCTACAAAACCAAAACCGAGCGTTTCCAGTTCATTCAGGTACTTTGCATTTTTATCAAACCCTGCGCCCAAACCAACCCTGGTGACGAATTGAATATTGAATATGGAATAAGATATCCCCCCTTGCGGCTTAAAGCTTGCAGCCAATAAACGCTTTGCCCCGGGAAATTTACAAAGCAGCCTCAATCCATTCATCGCAAAATAATGCACCCATTCGGGATCAAATAAAAACAAAACAGAACGTAGCAGTTTATACATCGCAGCAAAATTAGGTTACCGCATCCAGTTTTTTGGTTTCATACAGAAATTATAACTTTGGTATTGAAAGTTGCATAAACAACTATCGCAAAATTTTAAATATAAATTCTAATTGAAATGCAGGAAGCATATATAGTAGCAGGATACAGAACAGCAATTACAAAAAGTAAAAAAGGCGGATTCAGGTTTTACAGGCCCGATGACCTGGCGGTGGATGTAATAAAAGGTTTGCTGGCAAGCGTACCACAACTGGATGCCAAAAGAGTGGATGATGTTATAGTTGGCAATGCTGTGCCCGAAGCTGAACAAGGCCTGCAGGTAGGCAGGATGATCTCGGCAAGAGCAGTTGGAATTCATGCACCGGGTATAACAATTAACAGGTATTGTGCCAGCGGACTGGAAAGTATTGCTATGGCCACAGCAAAAATAAGAACAGGTATGGCAGAATGTATTATTGCCGGCGGTACCGAAAGTATGAGCATGGTGCCTACAGCGGGTTGGAAAACCGTTCCATCTTATGCCATTGCCGAAAAAGAACCGGATTATTATTTAAGCATGGGTTTAACTGCTGAAGCTGTTGCGAAAGAATATAAAGTGAGTAGGGAAGACCAGGATGCTTTTAGTTACAACAGTCATTTAAAAGCTGGCAACGCCATTAAGGAAGGATATTTTAAATCCGGAATTTTACCAATTACGGTTGATGAGGTTTATTTAGATGCAAAAGGGAAAAAACAAAAAAGAAATTTTACAGTAGATACTGATGAAGGAGTAAGGGCAGATACTTCACCCGATGGCCTGGCAAAATTAAAACCGGTATTTGCAATGGGAGGAACTGTAACCGCAGGTAACTCATCTCAAACCAGTGACGGCGCAGCATTTGTGATTGTGATGAGTGAGAAGATGGTGAATGAATTAGGATTGAGACCCATTGCCCGTTTGGTTAATTGTGCAAGCGCCGGTGTTCATCCACGTATCATGGGTATTGGCCCGGTAGAGGCCGTGCCTAAAGTTTTAAAACAGGCTGGTATGAATCTTTCTCAAATTGACCTGTTTGAATTGAATGAAGCATTTGCTTCGCAGGCATTGGCTGTAATAAGAACACTGGAATTAGATCCTGCAATAATAAACATTAACGGCGGCGCTATTGCATTGGGCCATCCTCTCGGTTGTACAGGTTGTAAGCTTACCATTCAACTGGTAAACGATATGAAAAGGCTCAATAAAAAATATGGTATTGTAACTGCCTGTGTAGGAGGCGGGCAGGGTATTGCCGGGATAATAGAAAATATACAGTAACATATCTATCTTTAAGGCAACAAAATAAGAAAGCCAGGAGCAGCGTTGTATACAGATAAGGAATCAAATAAAAAAGTCCCCCCTAATTAAACTTTTGTAGATCGGTTTAGTCGTAACTATTTATTTATAACCTCTCATCCAAAAACACTGCTATGGACAGAAGAGACTTTCTTACAGCGGGTAAAACAAAAAAAACTACTCCTGTAACATTTGTGCCATCACCCAGAACTTTTAGTGGACTTAATCCCTATACCGGGCCATGGACATCCAATGAAGTAATTCACTTGTTAAAAAGAACTCTGTTTGGTGCCTACAAGGCCGACATAGATTTTTTTAAAGCGATGACCATGAATCAGGCTGTTGATTACCTGCTGAATATATCTGTGGCTCAAACACAGCCAGCGCCTCCTTTAAAGAATTATGCAAATTCTGTGAACCCCAATGACCCGGATAATGCAATACTGGCCGGACAAACCTGGGTTAATACAAATACCAATGATGGAACTGTAAATTCTCAAAGAGTAGCTTCTTTTAAAAACTGGTGGATGGGCCAATTGGTTAGCCAGGAAAGAAATGTACTGGAAAAACTCACCTTGTTCTGGCACAATCATTTTGCTACTGAAGCTGATACTATTGGCAGGGCAATCTGGTGTTACCAGAATAATGCCATTCTCCGCAAAAATGCATTGGGTAATTTTAAACAGTTTGTACGGGAGATCACAAAAGATACCGGTATGCTCGTTTATCAAAATGGTTACCTTAACACCAATGTAGCACCTGATGAGAATTACGGACGGGAGTTGCAGGAATTATTTACCGTTGGTAAGGGGGCAGATAATGCAACACAGGGTTATGCCGAAGCAGATGTTAAGGCAGCTGCAAGGGTGTTGACCGGCTGGCAGGTAAATGGTACAACCAACACTCCTGTTTTTACATCATCCCGTCATGATGCAACCAATAAACAATTTTCATCTTTCTATAACAATACAGTAATCACCGGAAGAACGGGCGCCACTGCAGGCGACCTGGAATTGACAGATCTTTTAAACATGATCTTTTCAATTGATGACCCATCCAAACATATTTGTCGAAAATTGTATCGTTGGTTTATTTATTACGAAATTGATGCTGCTACTGAAACCAATGTTATTACACCCCTTGCACAAATATTCAGGGCTAACAATTATGAAATAAAACCGGTACTGGAAGCATTATTTAAAAGTGAACACTTCTTTGATGTATTGAACCAGGGTTGTTTAATAAAAAGCCCTTTAGATATCATTGTTGGTTTGTGCAGGGAGTTTAGTGTAGTGTTTCCTTCAGTTGTTACGGATTATGCAGGTGCATATAATACCTGGCAATCGCTTAATAGTTTGTCAATTAGTTTTCAGCAAAATATCGGCGACCCTCCCAATGTTGCAGGCTGGATACCCTATTACCAGCAGCCGCAGTTTCATGAGATCTGGATCAACTCGGATACTTTTCCAAAACGCAACCAGTTTACCGACCAGATGTTGGGAAATGGATATACAAGAGGCGGAAAGAATATTAAAGTAGACCCAACTGTATTTGCAAAAACATTACCTAATCCCGGCGATCCAAATGCATTGATCAGCGATTCAATAAAATATTTATTCAGGCTTCCTCTAACACAGACTTCAATGGACCAGTTGAAAAAAGACATCATACTTGGAGGACAGACCAGCGATTTTTACTGGACCAATGCATGGAATGCCTGGATTGCAAACCCAAATGATACCGTAAATGCAACCATCGTAAAAAATAAATTAAAAGACCTGTATCAATATTTGATGAAACTGGCAGAATACCAATTATCATAACCGCCTAAAATTACTTTAATGAAACGCAGAGACTTTTTACGCACTACAGTTCCGGCAACCGTTTTGCCGGCAGTTATCAACGGGTTTTCTGTAAAAGCTTTTGGTGCCGAATCACCATTGGCACAATTGTTAAATGGCAGCACACCTAATGATCATGTGTTGGTAATTGTACAATTAAACGGAGGAAACGATGGTTTAAACACAGTTATCCCGATTGAGAATTATTCCAATTATTTTAATGCAAGAAGTAATATTGCCATTCCTGAAAATAAAATATTATCACTTACTGCTAAAACAGGTTTAAATCCTGCAATGACGGGTATGAAGGCCATGTATGATGAAGGCAAATTAAGTGTTGTACAGGCTGCAGGTTATCCTGCTCCAAACTTTTCACATTTCAGGGCTACTGATATCTGGATGAGTGCTTCAGACAGCAACCAGGTGATTGTTAATGGTTGGGGTGGAAGGTATCTTAATTATGACTATCCTAATTTCCCGGTTGGTTATCCAAACAGTACTATGCCAGATCCGTTGGGTATTCAGATTGGTTCCACTACTTCATTAACTTTCCAGGGACCATCGGTAAGTATGGGAATGAGTATCAGTAATCCAACCAGTTTTTATAATCTGTTAAATGGAATTGAAGACCCGGCCCCTAACAATAATGCAGGTAAGGAATTAAAATATGTTCGCCTGGTTGCCAAACAAACATCAGCATACACAACGGTTGTAAAAGCAGCAGCTGACCAGGTAGGCCAACAGGCACCATATCCAACTAATAATCCTTTGGCTGATCAGCTTAAGATCGTGGCAAGATTGGTAAAGGGTGGATTGAAAACAAAAATTTACATGGTGAGTTATGGAAGCTTTGATACACACTCTTTACAAACTTCTACAACCGACCCATTGGTTGGAAGTCATGCAACCTTATTAAAAAATGTAAGCGATGCAATAAAAGCTTTCCAGGATGATTTGAAATTTTTAAGTATTGAAGAAAGAGTGATGGGTATGACATTTTCTGAATTTGGCCGCCGTATAAAAAGCAACAGCAGTGTAGGTACCGATCATGGTGCTGCAGCGCCGATGTTTTTATTCGGTAAGAATGTTATACCTAAGTTATGGGGCGATAATCCTGTTATACCTGCAACAGTAAACGTGAATGACAATATTCCAATGCAGTACGATTTCAGAAGTGTATATGCATCTATGCTGGAAAACTGGTTATGTGTTAAGCATGCCGACCTGCAACAGATCATGCTGAAAGATTTTCAGAATTTAGCCCTCGTAAACAATGCAGGTTGCCAGGTTGTAAATCCTAATGCATCGGGAAGCAGTTATCTTGAAATATGGGGAACTCCATTTACTCAAAGCACAAAAATTGTTTATAAAACAGATGGTGGTCATACGCTCCTTCAAATATTTGATACCATGGGCCGCTTAATAAAAACCCCGGTTGATGCAGATCTGCCTGCCGGTTCTTACAGCTATTACTACGACAGTGGCCCACTACCTGCCGGTGTGTATTATGCCCGTTTACAAAATGGTTCCATGCAACAGGTAAAGGCGATGATCAAGGTGAGGTAGCTAATACACAGGTTTACAGCTCTTATAAAACATGATTAATATTTAATACATTAACTGATAAAAATTAGTGTAAAAGGATATTTTGTATTTATTAAGTACAAATAAGTAAAATTTTAAAATTAACCCACTTTAAATTTGATTTTAGGGATACAAGGCTTACTTTTACTGCAGTTAGAAATGATACCAATCTCATTTTTAAACAGACTGAAACTATTAATACTGCTATCCCCTATCCCTTGTTAAATTTATCAACCACTTACCGGGTTGTCGTTTCACCCCCAAGTTGACAAAACCATCCAGGTCCTGTTTTAAAATTTTAGTTACAGGCTGTTTCTGTTTTTTGCGAAAAGGCAAAAAGCTGATTTTTTATTTATTGAATTTAACGGTAAGAAAAGACCGGTAAAAAATAAACGAATATTCAGGCATCCAAACTTCCTTACTAAAGACTTTTAAAACCCCTTATCCACTGCATAACTGTAATGAGAACCGGCTTGCTACAACCTTAAATGACCCGTTTATGAATTTTTTTTTACCAGGCATTGTAAAGAAAATAACATCCTGCCTGGCACCTGTGCAAAAGAGCAATGCAATACTTTTTTACACAAACAATATGATGAAAACAAAAAAAACTACAGTGGCAACTGCTGTAGTTAACCATAAAAGTAATTTACCTGTAAAAAAAAATGTAATGCCGGGCATCACATATTTTTCACTATTTAAACGCAGGCAAAAATTTCTGGCAAAACTAATACCCTTTAGCGCTGCTCAACCTGAGCCTGTTTCTTCGGTAACAGCCTTTGACCTGACTACAAAAAAAATGAGTATTAGAAAGATTTTTAGTAAGTGCCATATTATAATGACCCTTGTGTTTGTGATGGTGAGTTTGTTTTTGGTAAGTAGTGCAATTGCACAAAGTTGCCCTGCTTCAACAGCCGTTACTCCTTCGGCTGACCAGGAAGTTTGCGAAAATGCGGCAACAAATCAATTAACTGCAACAATAACAAACAGTTCGGGTACAGGAACTCCAACATGGCAATACCAGTGGTATTATAATACTACAAATAGCAACACCATTGCAGGAGCTACTTTAATTGGAGGAGCTACTTCACAAACTTTTACGCCACTGTCAGGAGCGTCTGAAACAGGTACCCGTTATTATTTCTGTGTAGGTTATGCTACTGATAATACATGTGCTCAAACAAATTCTACTCAATCATTGGCTTCCAATACAGTTAAAGTAACAGTGAATGCGAACTTACCGGTGAGTGTAACCATAGCAGCTGTACCAGGTAATACTATTTGTGCCGGAACCGAAGTAACTTTTACAGCTACGCCGACCAATGGCGGTGGGTCACCAACTTACCAATGGTATAACGGAGCGACACCGATCAGTGGAGAGACAGGAGTTACTTACGCTTCATCAACGTTAGTGAATGGGAATGCGATCAGTGTACAGTTAACATCTAATGCAACCTGTGCAACAGGAAGTCCTGCCATATCGAATACGATTACGATGACGGTAAATGCGATACCTGCTACACCAACAATAGCACCCGGAGGCCCGACAACATTCTGCCAAGGAGGATCAGTGTTACTGACCTCATCCTCAGCAACAGGTAACCAGTGGTATAAAGATGCAGTGTTGATCAGCGGAGAAACAAATCAAACCTATTCGGCCACTACAAGCGGATCATATACGGTAGTGGTAACAACCAATGGCTGCCCATCACTACCATCAGCAGCAACAGTAGTAACAGTAAATGCAATACCTGCTACACCAACGATAACACCTGGAGGCCCGACAACCTTCTGTGCCGGAGGTTCAGTATTGCTGAGTTCATCATCAGCAACAGGTAACCAGTGGTATAAAGATGCAGTGCTCATCAGTGGAGAAACGAATCAAACCTATTCCGCTACAACCAGTGGATCATATACAGTAGTGGTAACAACCAATGGTTGTCCATCACTACCATCAGCAGCAACAGTAGTAACAGTAAATGCGATACCAGCTACACCAACGATAACACCTGGAGGCCCAACAACCTTCTGTGCCGGCGGTTCTGTATTATTGACCTCATCATCAACAACAGGTAACCAGTGGTATAAAGATGCAGTGTTGATCAGCGGAGAAACAAATCAAACCTATTCAGCAACAACAAGCGGATCATATACAGTAGTGGTAACAACCAATGGCTGCCCATCACTACCATCAGCAGCAACAGTAGTAACAGTGAATGCGAACTTACCTGTGAGTGTAACCATCGCAGCTGTACCAGGTAATACTATTTGTGCCGGAACCGAAGTAACTTTTACAGCTACGCCGACCAATGGCGGTGGGTCACCAACTTACCAATGGTATAACGGAGGGACACCGATCAGTGGTGAGACAGGAGTTACTTACGCTTCATCAACGTTAGTGAATGGGAATGCGATCAGTGTACAGTTAACATCTAATGCAACCTGTGCAACAGGAAGCCCTGCGACATCGAATACGATTACGATGATGGTAAATGCGATACCTGCTACACCAACAATAGCACCCGGAGGCCCGACAACCTTCTGTGCCGGTGGTTCAGTATTACTAACCTCATCCTCAGCAACAGGTAACCAATGGTATAAAGATGCAGTGTTGATCAGTGGAGAAACAAATCAAACTTATTCAGCCACAACGAGTGGATCATATACGGTAGTGGTAACAGCCAATGGTTGCCCATCACTACCATCATCAGCAACAGTAGTAACGGTAAATGCAATACCTGCTACACCAACGATAACACCCGGAGGCCCGACAACATTCTGTGCCGGAGGTTCAGTATTGCTGAGTTCATCATCAGCAACAGGTAACCAGTGGTATAAAGATGCAGTGCTCATCAGTGGAGAAACGAATCAAACCTATTCGGCCACTACAAGCGGATCATATACAGTAGTGGTAACAACCAATGGCTGTCCATCACTAGCTTCATCAGCAACAGTAGTAACGGTAAATACAACAACGGCTATCAGTGTACAACCTATAGGCGGAGCGATCTGTCCTGGGGGCAACCTATTATTAAGTGTAACAGCAGCCGGAACCAATCTTCACTATCAGTGGAAGAAAGACGGCAATAATG
>JANNDO010000023.1:0-74481 GCA_031387825.1 Chitinophagaceae bacterium
CTTTTTTATACCTGCCGCTTTCAATAAAGGCAGAAGCAGTTGTAAGGGCATATAAAAAACCCGAACATGCTGCCATAATATCAAAACTAAATGAATTTGTTGCACCCACCTTATCGCAGATAATATTTGCGGTAGCCGGAAAAACCATGTCGGGCGTAACCGTGGCGCAGATCAAACAGTCAATTTCCTTTGGATCTATGCCTCTTTTTTTACATAATTCCAAAACTGCAGGAACGGCCAGGTCGCTGCTCCCTTTCCCCTCCTCTTTTAAGATCCGCCGTTCAGAAATGCCGGTACGGGTACGTATCCATTCATCGTTGGTATCTACCATTTTTTCAAGTTCTGCATTGGTAAGCCTGTATTCAGGTACGTAACCGCCTACAGCAGTAATGGCAGCATTTATTTTTTGCATGAGCTCTATTTAGTTGGTATTGTTTAATATTGTATCGAAAAGTAAAAATAGGGAAAAAACCTTAGTTGTTTTTTAACGAATGCAGCTCATAAATAATCCTTATTTTCGCTAATGACCGGATTATAATTATGTACGCATATTTACAGGGAAAGTTTACTTATAAAAGCCCGGCACAGGTTTATGTAGATGTAAATGGTGTAGGGTACGAAGTTAATATCAGCCTAAACACATATTCTCATATTCAAAACCTGGAGCAGGGTAAGTTATTTACGCATCTGCAGGTAAAGGAAGATGCACATGTTTTATTCGGTTTTTTTGACAAACAGGAAAAAGATATGTTTGTTCTTTTAACAGGTGTTTCGGGTGTGGGTACAGTTACTGCCAGGATGATGTTGTCTTCCTTAAAGCCCGAAGAAGTGAGCAGGGCGATATTGCAAAGCAACATTAAGCTGTTGGAAAGCATCAAAGGAATAGGAAAGAAAACAGCGGAAAGGCTGGTTTTGGAACTGAAAGATAAAATGGGGAAACAGTCGCTGGATACAAACCTTTCTGTACAGTTGGGCAATAGTTTGGAACAGGATGCGTTAAATGCATTAACTGCCCTCGGCATTTCGAGATCACAGGCAGAAAACGCCATCCAAAAAATTATCCTTGCCGAACCATCTGTACTAAGATTAGAAGATTTAATTAAAAAAGCCCTTAAAGCCATTTGAAAGAATTCTACGTTAATTGTACCGGATGTTGCTTATTAGAAAAAAAATTTTAACACGGATCGGCTGTGTATTGTTATTGGCTATGCAATTTGTACTGCTTACGAATGCTGCATCAGCCGGGCCCTATCATTATAACCTCTTATTAAATTCAGGCGATACAACTGTACCCAATTACAGGGACAGTTTAAAATTCCCACTAAAGGACAGGAGGGGAGATTTTGTTTCGGGCGGAGGAAAAAGCACTTTTGATTTAAATAATCCTTCCAACATCAGGGATTCGGTAGTGTACGATGCTAAAACACGCCGCTATATTGTGTATGAAAAAATAGGCAATAAATATTACCGCAGCACTACATCTTACAGTTTTGATGAATACTGGCAAATGCGGAACCGCCAGACCGAAAGGGAATATTTTCAAAAAAGATCAAACCTGCTTAGTATCCTTAACCGGGGGAGGATAAAGCCAAAATTGTCTTTGTATGATAATTTATTCAACCGGTTATTTGGTAATGGCAAGATAAATATTACTCCACAAGGAAATGTGGACATAACAGCCGGATACCAGGGACAAAATATTAAGAACCCAACCTTGCCGGAAAGGGCACGTAAGAATGGTGGTTTTGATTTTGATATGAATGCCCAGGTAAATGTGAATGCAGATATTGGCGGTAAATTAAAATTCCCGATCAACTATAATACATTAGCCAATTTCGGACAGGATAATCAACTTAAACTTGATTATACCGGCCTTGATGATGAGATCGTAAAAAGACTGGAACTGGGTAATGTTTCTTTTCCTTCACGCAGCACATTGATACCGGGAGCACAACAATTATTTGGTGTAAAAACAACACTGCAGTTTGGAAAATTATTTGTTACCGGTGTGGTTGCCAATCAAAAATCGCAAAGACAATCAGCCAACCTGCAAGGTGGAACAGCATCGCAGTTATTTGAATTAAAGGCTGATGAGTACGAAGAGAACCGTCACTTTTTATTAGCACAGTACTTCAAAGAGAACTACAATAAAGTAATGAGCAAATTACCTGCCATTACAGCCCCTATACAAATACTGAGAATGGAAGTATGGGTTACCAACAGGAATGGTACAACCACAGAGACCAGGGACATAGTAGGGTTGTCAAATCTTGGAGAAAACGGAGCACCTAATTCGCAGATCCCTGCCAATGGCAGCAATGCTTTATACAGCACTATTATTTCGAACCCGGGTAACAGAAGTTCATCAGCAGTTTTTAATAATTTAGTTGCCCTGGGTTTACAACCCGTACAGGATTTCGAAAAAACATTTGCCCGTAAATTAGACTCAACCCAATATTTTTATAACAGGCAGGCAGGTTTTATCTCTTTAAGCCAACCATTGCAAACCGATGAAGTACTGGCAGTAGCTTATCAATATTCCTTTAATGGAAAAATATTCCAGGTAGGTGAATTTTCGCAGGACCTGCCACCAGATAGTGCCGCGGCCACACAAAAAATATTATTCTTAAAATTATTAAAAGCAACATCACAAAGGCCAAGCTTACCCATTTGGCAACTGATGCTTAAAAATGTGTATGCCATTGGTTATGGTACACTCACACCAACCGATTTTAAATTAGATGTATTGTACCAGGAGCCGGGGTTGGGCTGGAAACGTTATGTTCCTTTTGGAGATAAGAACCAGGGTTTCCCCATCATTTCACTTATTAATGTTGACCGGTTAAATAATCAACTCGACCCTCAGCCCGATGGTGTATTTGATTATGTGGAAGGCTTTACAGTTTATTCGCAATACAGCAGGGTAATGTTCCCTGTGCTCGAACCTTTTGGCAGGGACCTGGCAAAAGGGATCTATAATAATCCCAACCAACCTTTCATTAAAGACAGCCTGTATTATATTTTATATGATTCAATAAAAGCGGTTGCGCAGCAGTTCCCAAATCTTAACCGCTTTGTATTAAAAGGCTCCGCAAAAATTTCGGGTTCATCCGACATAAGTATTGGGTACAATATTCCAAAAGGCTCGGTAACTGTTTCTGCAGGTGGCAGAACTTTGATAGAAGGAATTGATTATGATATAAACTACGACCTGGGTACGATCAAAATAACCAATTCGGCTATTATTAATTCCGGAATACCGGTCCAGGTAAATTATGAAAACAATGCTTCGTTTGGATTGCAGCAAAGAAGCTACATGGCATTCCGGTGGGATTATATGGCAAAAAATACTGCTAAAACCCAATTATCTTTTGGAGGTACATTGGTAAGATTGAGTGAAAGGCCTTTCTTCAGTAAAGTGAGTTATGATAACAGCAATGCAGGCGGAACTAATGAACCCATCCGTAATACCATGTATGGGCTGGATGTGAACTACAAGAAAGATGTACCCCGGCTTACCAAGCTTTTAGATAAACTGCCTTTCTATCAAACTACTGCACCTTCCACTTTAAATGTATTTGCTGAAGGAGCATATTTAAAGCCGGGGCATGCTCCCCAAATTGGAAGGGGGTCGAATGGTATCATTAATATTGATGATTTTGACGGAACACAATCTGGCCTGGACCTCAGGTTTCCACCAATCAGTTGGGCATTGGCATCTGTACCCTTTAAAGCAACAGATATGCAAGGCAATAAGATATTTCCGGAAGCTGAATTAACTGATGGTTCTGTTAATTCGGGCATAAACAGGGCGCAAATTAACTGGTACCAGATCGAGCCAACACTGCAGTATTATAAAGGATCGAATAATCCTTTATCAAATGACCGTGTTGAATTAAGTGATCCAAGAGTAAGGCAGGTTTATCAAAGAGAAATATTTCCGCAAAAAACTACAGGTTTTGGCGAGAGCCAGCTCGTTACTTTTGACCTTGCCTATTATCCTGAAACCAGGGGGCCATATAATTATGATGCCGGAGTTGGAAATGTTTTCCCCAATGGAAAATTGCAGAAACCAACAACACGTTGGGGAGGTTTAATGCGTAATATAGACCAACCCGATTTTGAAACTGCCAATATTGAATTTATTGAATTCTGGTTACAGGACCCTTTTATTAAAGCTCCTAAAACCAATCCAAACATTGAAACTTCTTTAGGCGGTAAATTATATATTAACCTGGGTAACATTTCTGAAGATGTATTAAAAGATGGACAGCGTTTTTATGAAAATGGTTTGCCTACGCCAAATGCACCTTCGCCTGTTGTTAATTCAAATTGGGGAAGGGTACCCAGTAATCCGCAGCAGGTTACCAATGCATTTAGCAATGACCCTGCCGACAGAAAGTATCAGGATATTGGGTTTGATGGTTTGGATGATACTGCTGAAGTATCAAGGCGCAGTGCTTATTTAACCCAGCTGGCTGCTACTGTTGGCCTGGGTTCACAAGCTTACCAGCAGGCATTGAATGATCCTTCCAGTGATAATTATCATTACTATCGTGGTGATGATTATGATAACCAGGGATTGGGAATTTTGGGCAGGTATAAAAAATTCAATAACCCCGAAGGCAATTCACCAGTTGCCACTACAGGTTCAACTTATTCTTCTGCTGCTACTTTATACCCCGATGCAGAAGATATCAACCGGGATAATACATTAAACCAAACCGAAGAATATTTTCAATACATAGTTGATTTGTTACCAAGAACAAATCAATTGATGAATATTGGTTCCAACTATATTATTGATAAAAAACCGGTATCAGTAAACCTGGTGGATGGTTCACAGCGTGTGGAAACCTGGTACCAGTTCCGGGTTCCTATCAGTGCATATGATCATAAAATTGGTAATATTCCCGATTTTAAATCCATACGTTTTATAAGGATGTTCATGACTGGTTTTACGGATAGTATTGTTTTACGCTTTGCCGAGCTTCAGTTAACCCGGAATGTGTGGAGAAAATTCAATTATAAGATTGACTCAACAGGAATGTATTCTCCATTAACAACCGGCCCGACATTTAACCAGGGCGCTGTAAATATTGAAGAGAATGACAAACGTGTACCACTGCCTTATCGTACACCTACAGAAATTGAAAGGGTACAAACATTAAGTAATAATGGTGTGAACCTGTTACAAAATGAGCAGGCCATGAGCCTGCAGTTATGTAACCTGCCTAAAGGCGATGCAAGAGGTGTGCAGCAAACATTTGCAAACAGGGATTTACGCCAGTTCCGTAAACTGCAAATGTATATTCATGCCGAAGAAGCACAGAAGACCTATAGGTCATTAAAAGATAAAGACCTTACAGCGGTGATCCGTATGGGAACCGATTTTGTAAATAATTATTACGAGATAAGGATACCATTAAATTTAACCCTGCTGGATGCAGGTTCCCGTTTTGACCCTAATTCAACTCAATACAATGATTCCTTATGGAACCCTGGTAATTCATTGGATGTAGATCTGCAGACATTGGTTAAATTAAAACAGAAACGAAATCTTGATGTCAATGCATCCCCCACAATTATTTACCCACAGCTACAGGGCAATGGGCATCGATATTCTGTGATGGGAAATCCTAACCTGGCAGAAATAAGAGGTATTTTGATCGGTGTTGAAAATACAAATGCCATTGGCGGCGCCTGTGCCGAAGTATGGGTAAATGAATTGCGGCTTTCTGCTATTGATGAATCCGGGGGATGGGCAGCACTGGGCAGGGTGGATATTAACCTCGCCGACCTGGGAACACTTTCCCTTTCAGGAAATATGCATACCAAAGGTTTTGGAACACTGGAACAAAGGGCCAATGACCGTTTCAGGGATAACTTTTACCAGTTCGATGTATCTGCTAATCTTGAACTGGGAAAACTACTGCCTAAAAGAGCTGCTTTATCAATACCGGTTTTTGCCAGCTATTCTCAAAATGTAAGTACACCTGAATATGATCCATATGATATGGATATAAAACTGAAGGATAAATTGAAAGGCGTTTCGGGACCTGCAAAAGATTCCATCAGGAATAATGCCATAGAGTTTAACTCGACCACAACAGTAAACTTTACCAATGTTCGTAAAAACAGGACCAGCACAAAGGCTCCTAAAATTTACGACATATCTAATTTTGATGTGAGTTACTCTTACCTGAATATTAAGAGCCATACGCCTTTGATCGAGAATAATGAAATAACCAAACACCGGTATGGATTGGGCTATAATTTTGCACCTAAGCCAAAATACATTGAACCATTTAAAAAACTTTTCAGAAAAACAAAAACGCATTGGTTTGATCTGGTGAAGGATTTTAATTTCAATCTGATCCCGTCGCAGTTAACTTTCAGGGCCGATGTTAACCGGCAGTTTGGAGCTATAAGGCCACGTAGTATCGGTGCTTCAAAATATTCCATCCCGGAAACCTATGATAAGTATTATACTTTCCAGAGAGATTATATCTTACGTTGGAATCTTACAAGGTCATTGAATTTTGATTTCACAGCTACTAATAATTCACGGATTGATGAACCCGAAGGGCGTATTGATACAAAAGAAAAGAAAGATACGGTTTGGAAAAATTTGCTGAAAGGTGGAAGGAATACTTTGTATAATCATACGGCCAATTTTACCTATACTGTTCCTACCGGTAAATTACCATTGCTTGATTGGACGACTTTAAACCTCAGGTACCAGGCTTCTTACAGCTGGATAGGGGCATCACGCCTGGCAGTGGAGTTAGGTAATATCATTGAAAACGGACAGCAACAGGAAGGAACGCTTCAACTTGACTTTAACCGCCTGTATCAAAAATCAAAATGGTTGCGTCAGATGGAACAACCATCTAATATAGAAGACAGGGCAAAATGGAGGGCCAGGATAACCAGGTTTAAAGACACCCTGATAAAAAAGAATGGAAAGAAAGTAATTAAGAAAAGGAAGGTTGTAGATCAATCAGCCATGCCTTATGTAAGTAGCGGCACAAAAATATTAGGTAAATTATTAACCAGTATAAAGCAGGTAAATGTTTCTTTATCCGAAAATTCCCATACCCGTTTACCAGGATATACCGATAGTACAAAATATGTAGGGCAAAACTGGAAGAGCATGGCGCCGGGTATTGATTTTGTTTTAGGGCGACAACCGGATACGGGGTGGCTGAACAGGGCAGCTACAAAAGGGCTGATCACAAAAGACACAACATTCAATTCAATATTCCTGCAATCTTTTGATCAACGGTTTACACTTTCTGCACAACTGGAACCGATCAGGGACCTGAATATTACCCTGAATATGAGTAAAACATTCAATAAAAATTATAGTGAAACTTTCCGCTTTATTGATACCAGTGGGGGTATAAATCATAAATTCAATCACCTGAACCCTTATGCAGGCGGAGGGTTTGATATTTCATATGTTGCATTTAAAACTTTGTTTGGCAAATTTAATCCCAACCGTGTTTCTGAAACATTCACCAAATTCCAGGATTACAGGAGGGTATTATCAGAAAGATTAGGCAAAGCAAATCAGTATAATATTGCAAACGGGCTTACTACACCAAATGCAGAGGGGTATTATTATGGCTATGGTAAATATGCAATTGATGTACTGATACCGGCATTTATTGCAGCATATACAGGACAGGATCCCCAATCAGTTTCACTGATCAATCAAAATAATCCAAACATTAAATCAAATCCCTTCCGGGCTATAAAACCAAAACTAAACTGGAAAGTTGATTATAACGGACTGAGCAGAATAAAAGGGTTAGATAAAATATTTACCAACTTTACTTTATCTCACGGATATACCGGTAACCTGAGCATGAATGGCTTTACATCCGCATTACTGTACCAGGATGTATCCAGGTATGGCTATCCTTCATTTTATGATACGCTATCAAATAATTATATTCCCTACTTCCTGGTCCCCAATATCAGCATTGGTGAACAATTCTCTCCATTGATCGGGGTGGATATGATGCTTACCAATCAAATACAGGCCAAGTTTGAATATGCTAAAACAAGACAGCTCAGTTTAAGCCTTATTGATTTTCAATTGAGCGAAGTACGCAGCACTGAATTTACGATTGGCGCCGGGTATCGTAAAAAAGGGTTAAAGAATCCACTTAGCTTTATCAATGTAAAATGGCCGAAATTCTTAACGCCAAAGGGCGGTAATGGAAACAAACTGGAAAATGAGATCAACTTCCGCTTAGACTTTAAGATCAGGGATAATATTACAGCCAACAGTAAATTAGACCAGAATAATAATTTTGCAACCGGTGGCAGTAAAGACATAACCATTTCGCCATCGATAGATTATTTCCTGAATAACCGCATCAACATAAAGCTGTATTTTGACCAGCGCAGGGTTAACCCTTATATTTCTTCCAGTGCACCTATTGTAAATACAAGGGCTGGTGTACAGATAAGAATATCATTAACACAATAAAAAATTTCGCCTTCGGCAAAAAAGATTGCCACTGAGGCACAGAAACACAGAACTCACTTTTGTATTTTTTCCTTGTTTCTGTACCTCTGTGGCATCGAAATAATTCCCGAAGGGAATAAAAAAATCCTCCCGCCTTAGGCGGGAGGATTAATATAAATATCAGGCACTTTTTATTATTCCGTTTTTTTCAGCAGCATCACATAACCACACAGATCCTTTTTCTTTTTATTGACCTGAACGGGTTTGATCATATGGTATTCCGAAAACTGGGGTATATAAGAATAACTGATCACATTACCATCCACATCTCCCCAGAATTTTTTTTGATAAACCACCTGCTTTTCATTCCAGTCAAACATCCTTACTTCATATAACCTGGAACTAATATCACCAATAAAAACAAACTGGTACCAACTCCCTTCGGTTAAAGGAACAATAACGGGCATTTCATATTCACTTTCCATCTGCATGGATGCTTCCTTTACAACAGTAAAGCCTTGCTTTGCCAGGAATTGTTTAATGCTGTCAGCCTGTTTAAGAATTGAAGCAGATGAACAGGGATTTTGATAAATAACATTTTGTGCGGTGGAACTTAGTCCGAAAAATGCTAGCGCTGTAATGAGGATAAGGTTTTTCATTTTCATAGGTCTTTTGGATGATGGATAACTCAACAATTTTACAACTTTTAACCGGCAAATGCAAATTAAATTTGCAAATTGGCTGAGTTTCTGATACTTATAACGGGGCTCAGCAGGGAATTATTGTACCTGGGGCTTTTGTGTAAGTAGGCTGATTATCAGGGTATAATATGAGGTTATTGGGTTTTGTGAAAATAATAGGTACCTGCCTGCTGCGTACAGGTGATAACCAGGTCATTTATGCATACATGGCCAGGGAGGCTGGCACAATAAAACACCGTATCAGCAATATCGGCCGCTGTGAGCGGAGTAAGACCTGTATAGGCAGATTTAGCAGTTTTTTCTTCTCCCTTGAACCGGACAATAGAAAATTCTGTTTCTACTGCCCCCGGATGTATGCCGGTGACTTTTATGTTGTTTTTCAGCAGATCGATCCGCATGGCTTTGGTGATTGCATCTACAGCATATTTACTGGCACAATACACGTTCCCTTTTTCATACACTTCTTTTCCGGCAACCGAACCCATATTGATGATATGCCCTCTTTTTTGCTCTAGCATAAAAGGAACCACCGCTTTGCTTACATAAAGCAAACCATGCACATTGGTATTTAACATGGTTTCCCAGTCATTCATATCTGCATCTTCAAAGCTGTCTCTGCCCAATGCAAGCCCGGCATTATTTATAAGAATGTCAATTTTTTTCCATTGCTGAGGCAGGGCTTTAAAAGCGGCTGTTACTGCATCTTTATCCTGCACATCAAAACATAATGATAAAACAGAAATTCCATATTTACTTTCAATGCTTGTTTTTAATTCGGCCAGCCTTTCATGTCGCCTGCCTGTAATAATAATATCATATTTGGCAGATGCAAATTTTATAGCGCAGGCTTTTCCTATGCCGGCAGTGGCTCCTGTTACCAGAACGATCTTATTCATGACTGCAAAATAATCTATGGTAAGTAATTTATACCACAAAGCAGCACAAAGATTTTACACAAAGGGCACAAAGTAAATTCAACCTTGTGCCCTTTGTTTCGGTATTGTCATTCTGAGCGATAGCGAAGAATCTAATCTTAGGATAAGATGCTTCGTTCTTCAGCATGACAAAAAATGATTTATGATAACCTACCTGATCAAAACAGCATAGCCTTTTTTACGGCGGGCTTCTCCTTTATAAGTTACTCCCTCTGCCATCCAAACATAGGTGGCCGGGTCCTGTGCTTTACCATTATACCTGCCATTCCAGCCCTTGCCTTTTTCGGTAGTAGAAAACATTAATACACCCCAGCGGTTATACACCCTGAAGTAAGTGAGGTCTTTCATGCCGATCAATATGGGACGAAGTACATCATTGGTTCCGTTGCCATTCGGGGTAAATGCGTTGGGTACATACATATCCGGATCTATCTTATACAATTTAATGAGAATCGTATCGGTACCAATACATCCTGCTATATTGGTGGCGGTTAGAATATATTCAATATCATTCTGCGGCAGTGAAACCGGGTTCTGAATATTAGAATTGTTAAGCCATGTTGATGGATTCCAGGTATAAGTAACTCCACCAGTAGCTTTTAAAAATATAGGTTCACCCAACACAGCAGTCGTATCTCTTGGCCCGGCATCGGCAACTACAGCAGGATAGACCCTTACCCATACAGTATCTTTTACCGGCTTGGGGCAACCAAGGTTATCTCTTACAGTAACTATGTACCTGATGTTAGCCGTAGGCCTTATAGAAACCGGGTTAGGAATAGAACTGTTATTTAAAAATGTTGCAGGGCTCCATGAATAAATACTTCCACCGGTAGCATTCAGCTGTACTGAAAAACCGGTACAAATAGCTGTGTCGGGGCCTGCATTAGCCGGGGGATAAGGAACTACGGTGATCTTAACATCATCGGTGCTTTGGCATTTTCCTATATTACCGATCACCTGGTAAGTAATGGTAGTTAATGGCCGTGCAAACGGGTGTTTTAAAGTATCATAATCCAGGTAAGTAGAAGGCGTCCATTTGTAATGTAAAGCATCACTGGTTGTATTTAAAAAGAAACCATCCGTTTGACAGATTGTTGTATCGGCACCTGCATTTAAACTTACATGATCCTTCACATCAACAAAAACCGAGTCTTTGGATTTACAACCAACAGGATCGGTAAGGGTAACATAATACCAGGTAGGCACATTGGGGCTAACCAACGGGCTGGCAATTGTAGTACTGCTGATCATATAATTGGGGCTCCATAAATAATTGCCCGTACCGTTTGTTGTAAGCTGCAGCGTATCAATATCGCAGATCAGTGTATCATTAATGGTATTGAAAACAGGTACTGCACTAACATCTACAAAAACTGTATCGGTCCTTAATTTAGCACAACCCGCCACGCCTACCGCCACTACATAATAGGTAGGCACCGTTGGCGAAGCGATGGGGTTGGCAATATTAGGATTACTTAAACCGGTAACAGGCGTCCATTGATAGCTTATGCCACCGGTAGCATTTAGTTGTGTAGAGGTTTGCCCGCCACTGCATACAAAAGCATCGGGTCCTGCATTAGCGATGGCCAATGGAATTACATTAATAGTGTGTGTCTTATTAACCACACAATTATTTCCCCATTGTGTTCTTAAATTATAAGCTGTGGTAACAATGGGATAAACCCTTGTTGTATCATTGGTTGGCGATTCGGCGGTAGCAGCCGGCGTCCATCGCCAGGTTATGCCATTACTATAATTACTTGTTCCTCTCAGTACTACTGTGTCTTCCTCACAAATTGTTATAGGTCCTGCAATGGCATTGCTGAGATCGAATTTTGGGGTGACCGTCAATGAATCATTGGTTATACAACCGTTAATATCGGTAAGCCGTGCATAATACTTTGTTTGAACATTAGGGAATACCCTTGGTGTAGGGGTATTGGCGCCAATGATATTTATCGGGGGTGTCCAGTTAAAAGTTCCTGTACCAACCCCATTCAGTTGAAGGGTATCCAATCCGCAATAAACGGAATCGGGTGGAAAAACAGAAAGCAACGGGTTGCCATTAATAACAATGTCTTTGGTATATGTTTTAGAACAACCTTTGTCATTTGTTACCTGCAACTCCACAGTATATGTTCCGGGGGCTGTATAAGTATAAACCGGGTTTTGCAGGTGACTGGTATCAGCAAGTGTGGTAAGGTCTCCAAAATCCCATCGCCAGGAATTTACTGCACCATAGCGGCTATAAGTGGTATCTGTAAATTGAATAGGCCTGTTTACACAAAGAGCCGGAGAAGTTAAGAATCCGGGCAGGAAGCCTGGATAAACCCTGATAGGTTTTATAATAGAATCAGTACACTGACCCGAAATAGATACAACGAGCTTAACATTAAAAACCCCTGTATCAGTAAATGTGTGTGTTGGGTTCGGTAAATTAGATGTATTAGCTGCACCACTGGCTGGATCACCAAAATCCCAAAAAAATGTATTGGGATTACCTGAACTGCTTTCTGTAAAGTCGACAGTAAAACCATCACAGGTGATAGGAACAAAATTGGGATTAGCAGTTAGAGGGAAACAGTTAGCTGAATTTAAATGAAGTTCTTTCCGGGATTCAGCAAAATTGATTCCATTTCGATATTCTTTTACAAGCACACAAATTACATATATGCCTGAAGCAGGTGCAATGCCACTTATCACTCCGGTAACAGGATTAATTGTTACCCCAGAACCTAATGGCTGCACTCCGGTAAAAGGGGGGGCATAAGGTATATTAGTGTATGGTGGGTTAGATGCGGTGTTTGGGCTTGGAGCACCAGCTGAAGCCCCGTCATAGGCGTCAATAAAAGAATAAGATAATGAATCTCCATCAGGATCAGTAGCCTGGAAACTCATTGAAAAAAAACTGCCACCACAAACAACAACAGTATCATTAAAAATAAATTGGGGGCTGCTGTTTTGATATGCGGTGGGAAGAAAATTTATTGGGCCAGGTATTCTTATTGTATACGTTGCTCCAAAATCCGCAGAGTTGCCTGCTATGTTATTAATGCCTGTAACCCTGCAACATCTTTGTTTTGAGACGATGTAGCCATTTGGGTTGGGCGCTAATTCCACGATCGTTTCATAATTTGTTACCTGGTAACATCTTGGAGGAATATTACTTAAACAGGGATAACAACTTTGTAATGTACAACCTGAAATTATTACCGGGGCTGAAGGACTAACTGGTACATCCTGTATAAAAGTAAAAGGTGCTGCGCCATCAAAAAAAGAAAAATTCCATCCTGTTTCAGTTACAGTGGTATTGCATTCTACATAAAAATTCAATCCTATCCTATACCTCAGTTTTGTTGGATCATTTATACCCGGCCCAAGATATTCATAATACATCCATCCCCCCTTCGTATGAGTGGCATAAATATCTTGCAAACAAACAATGGATAAAAAAATAAGTAGTAGATATCTCTTCATAAGAGGAATACGAGGTTTAAAGCTAACAAAAAACCCCGTCTTTACAAAGCAGGCGGGGTTTTAAACTTATGTACATTGGTTAATACTACCGTATAAGTACTACAGTGCCCTTTCTTTTTATCTTATTGTTTAGATAATCAACCCCTTCGGCATACCATACATAGGTTGCCGGTTCCTGGCCCTTTCCGCCAAAAGTTCCATCCCATCCTGCGCCATTACCGGTACCGGAATAGAGCATCTGCCCCCAGCGGTTGTACACCTGGAATATATCCATTGACTTCATACCAATGGCAATGGGCCTGAAAATATCATTATTCCCGTCTCCGTTTGGCGTGAATGCATTGGGTACAAAAAGATCAGGCTTTACTTTAAATACTTTTACCAGGATAGTATCCGTATCAAAACAACCGGCTGCATTACTCACCCTTACCACATATTCAATATTATTTTGCGGAAGCGAAATTGGATTACTTATAAAAGGGTTATTCAGCCAGGTTGTTGGTGTCCAGGCATAATTGGTACTTCCGCTGGCACCTAACTGTAAGGGCTGGCCCAGCACAACGGAGGTATCTCTTGGTCCGGCATCGGCTTTTATTTTTGCCACATAAAGTATCATGGTGTCTTTTACGGCTTTGGGGCAACCCAATACATCTCTTACCGTAACCACATACCTTACATTATCTGAAGGTTTTACCGAAACCGGGTTAGGAATATTTGCTGCCGTTAAAAATGCAGTAGGGCTCCATGAATAAATACTGCCGCCGCTTGCATTGAGCTGGGCAGAACCACCAGCACAAATGGTCTGGTCGGGGCCTGCATTAGCCGGCGGGTATGGTATTGGTGTTATGGTAATATCATCTTCGGCAATGCACTTACCAATATTACCAACCACATGATAGGTTGTAGTAACGAGTGGTGTTGCTGTAGGGTTTTTTAATGTAGGATCATTTAAACCCGTTGCCGGTGTCCATAAATAATGCAACGCATCGCTGGTGAGTTGCAATACAACAGCATCGGTTTTACAAATCGTTGTATCGTTGCCGCCAAAGAGTGTAACAAAAGATTTTACATCAACTTTTACCGAATCTCTGCCAACACAACCAAAAGCATCGGTAAGTGTAACCCGGTAAGTGGTGGATACATCAGGACTAACCAACGGGTCAGGGATATTTACATTACTGATATTATAATTGGGTGTCCATAAAAAAGATCCTGTACCAACAGCATTTAACTGTAGCGTATCTAAAACACAAATTAAAGTATCGCTGGTTATCGTCAGCGGAGGTTGATCAAGTATATCAATTGTTTTTGGAACAGTGTCTATACAACCCTTGCTGGTTTCTACAATAAAAACCACATCGTACCTGCCGCTGTTTGCATAAACATGCGTCGGGTTTTTTAAAGTGGATGTATTTGTGGGGGATAAAAAATCTCCGAAGTTCCAGTTCCATTTGTTTACAATTCCATAGGCTGCCGTAGTAATATCAGTAAACTGGATAGGCGTATTCTTGCATTGGCCTGTAATAGTAAAATCCGGAAAGAAACCAGGGAACACTTTTACCAGGGCTGTAGCAGAATCTGAACAGGGGAGGCCACGGTTAACTACTAATTTTAAAATATAAACTCCTGTATCAGCATAAGTATGCGTTGGTGCAGGTAGTGTTGAGGTGTTGCCATCACCAAAATCCCAATCGTAAGTTTGAATATTATCAGGCGGTGCCAGGTTTTCAAAATTCAAAGTAAATCCATCGCAACTGGTATAATCAGGCTTTAGAGTTGATGTTGCAATAGCACAGTTGGTTACATTGAGGATGAAATCTTTTCTGTGATTGCCTATCAAAACCCCGTTTCTATATTCCCTGATGCAAACACAAACTACATACCTGCCGGGGTTTTGTGGTGCAATGCCCGATATGATACCCGTCTTTGTATTTAAAACTGCCGAGGAACCAAGAGGATTGGTACCTGTATACCCATTGATATAGCTCACAGATTGATAAGGGGGTGTTGATGGATTTACATTACCGGAATTAGTTGAATTACCACGGTTATAAGCATTGCAGTATGAATAAACCAATGAATCACCATCAGGGTCAACTGCACTGAAATCAAAAATAAAACTGGCACGATAACAAACTGGTCCGAGTTGAGTTCGGAATTGCGGGCTGCTGTTGTTACCAGATGGCAACTGATCGGAGCCGGGTATCGTACAGATATATGTTGATCCTTCACCCTGGGCCGGTTGATTTTGTGTGAGTACATTTTCAAGCGGATAAATCCTGCAACAGGTTTGATAAGCTGCAGTGTATCCATTTGCATTATTGGGTAACTCTATAGTAAATTCAAAAGATCCCATGCTATAATTTAATTGCGGTGGATTGGTCATGCATATTGGAGGGGGGGCTACCGGGACTGAAATTGTACTAGTTATACTTATATTAAAAGGAGACCCACTTATTGCATTTAAATTATCGTTATTAAAAATGCCGATATATACACTTGACGGCATTGCGGCGCCACCCCCATTATTATCCCTGAATAAGCGTAGTGTTATTTTGTACAGTTTTGTGTTCGGAGAAGTTCCGGGCCCCATGTACTGGTAGATCATCTCTCCACCGGAAATATGATTGGCAAACAGTTGAATTGACAATATTGAGAACAGGAATACAAATAGAAATTTCTTCATGAAGACGTTTAAAGCAATTATTAGACCTAAAAATAACGAAAAACGCTGCCTTTTTAATAACGCTGCTGTTAAAATGATATTATTTAAAATTCGGGGGGGAATTATTTGATCAGCACAACGTATCCCTTTCTCTTTACTTTATTATTAAGGTAATCAACCCCTTCAGCATACCATACATAGGTTGCAGCTTCCTGCCGCCTGCCTGAAAAACTCCCGTCCCAGCCTGCGCCATTGCCTGTGCCTGAATAAAGCATCTGGCCCCAGCGGTTGTACACCCTGAACATATCTATCGATCTCATACCAATAGCAATGGGCCTGAAAATATCATTATCCCCATCTCCGTTGGGTGTGAATGCATTTGGTACATACAGGTCGGGTTTAAGTTTAAAAACTTTTACCAAAATGCTGTCTGTATCATAACATCCGGCAGCATTACTTACCCTCACCACGTACACAATATTATTTTGCGGCAACGCAACAGGATTATTTATAAAAGGATTGTTTAACCATGTTGATGGTGTCCAGGAATAGTTTGCATTTCCTGATGCATTCAATTGTAATGGTTGTCCTATAACTACCGATGTATCTCCCGGGCCGGCATCTGCTTTTATTTTAGAAACGGTGAGCAATATTGTATCTCTAACAGGCTTGGGGCAACCCAATGTATCTCTTACACTGACAATATACCGGACATTAGCTGTAGGGTTTACAGAAATGGGATTAGGAATATTTCCTGCATTTAAAAAAGCAGCAGGCGACCATGCATAAAAACTTCCACCACCTGCATGTAATTGTGCCGAGCTGCCAAAGCAAATTGTTTGATCGGGCCCGGCATCCGCAACGGGGTAGGGTACTGTTGTTAATGTGATATTTTTTTCAGCAACACATTTGCCAATATTAGCAATAACATGATAGGTAGTTGTGGTAAATGCGGTGGCTGTTGGATTTTTTAATGTAGCATTATTTAAACTCGCTGCCGGGCTCCACAGGTAATGCAGGGCATCGCTGTTAATTTTTAAAACAGTAGGATCACCTAAACAGATGGTACTGTCATTACCACCGGATAAACTAACAAATAATTTTACATCCACTTTTACCGAATCGGTACTTGTACAACCAAACTGATCGGTAAGCATAGCATAATAAGTTGTAGGTATATCGGGGCTTACAAGAGGATCAGGTATGTTTACGTTATTGATATTATAATCGGGTGTCCACAAAAAAGATCCATTACCTGTTCCGTTTAACTGCAGCGTATCTATATAACAAATTAGTGTATCGTTATTAATATTCAATGGAGGGCTGTCTTTAATAATGATTGTTTTATAGAGGGTATCCCTGCATCCTTTATCATTGGCAACAATTAACGATACATCATAAGTGCTGGCGCCTGTATAAATGTGTGTGGGATTTTGCAGTGAAGAAATATTATTGTTCAGCGAAGCATTAAAGTCTCCAAAATTCCATGACCATAAATTAACAATACCATAGGTGGTAGTGGTAATGTCAGTGAATTGTATAGTTGCATTTTTACATTGCCCCTGTATGGTAAAGCCCGGATCAAAAACCGGGTAAACTTTTACAATGGATGTGGTGGAATCGGAACAAAAATTTCCCCTGTTAACAACAAGCTTTACAATATAGTCTCCGGGCCCCGTATAGATATGCGTTGGGAATTGTAAACCTGAAGTATTATTAATTCCACTGGCAGGATCTCCAAAATCCCAATCGTAGCTTAGTATGCTGTAGCCCGAAGTTCTGTTCTGGAAGCTGACTTCAAAATCAGTACAATTAATATATTCGGGGTCTAATAAAGCTTTGGTTGTTATACAATCAGCTACTTCCACGTGCAGCGATTTTCTTACTTCTCCCCTTTTAATAGTTGTGCCACGGATAAATTCAGTTACTGTAACCGTAAGCACATACACTCCCGATATTGCCGGAGCCACGCCGCTGACCAAACCGGTATATTTATTAATAGTGACTGAATTACCTAAGGGGTTACTACCTGTATAAGGATCCAGGTATGCAACTGAGGCATAAGGTGGTGCCTGTGCATAATCATTATTACAACTACCACCGGTACTTCCATCGGGTGTACCAACAAATGCATCGCTAAATGAATAGCTCAATGAATCGTTGTTTGGGTCAGATGCGCCGAAGTCATAGCTGAAATAATTCTCCCTGCAAATAATTGCGGTATCATTTTGTGGAAATATAGCGTTTGAATTTAAAGGGGCCAGTTGGCTTAATGCGTTACCGGGGATATTCACCGTCCAGGTATCACCGGTATAATCCGTAGGTGGTTTCAGATTAATGATACCTGAAATACGGCAGCATCTTTGGTATGCAATAGTGTAACCACCGGCTGTAATGGGTAAATCTTTAATAAACTCATAAGTGGTTATCTTGATACAAATGGCAGGTGTGAGGCTAATACATGGATGGCACTCGGGTAAATTGCAATTGTGAATATCAACAGTAGTAGAATATAAAACCGGAACTTTTTCAAATAATTGGTTATTGCCGCTATTAAAAATACTGATGATAACCTGGGGGCAAAACTGGGCAGGGTTATCCAGTATGCACTTGGTGTATATTTTAAGGGTTATCTTATACCTGGCAGAATTAGGAGCTGCACCCGGACCCAGGTAGCTGTAATACATCCATCCGCCCTTGGTATGTGCGGCAAATGTTGCATGAGCCAACATTAAAAAAAACAATGTGGTAAAAAGTTTTTTCATTAAAATCTTATTGATACAGGCTGTATTACAGTGATCAACAGGTTGCAGTTTCAAACCCAAAAGCAACAGTATTAAAACGGGATAAGTTTTATACTGGTTGCCCTTTTAAGAATTCTGACAAGGCAATATTTACCTGGTCGGTTTGTTCCCACATACCCATATGAGCGCTGCTGCGTAATATGTATATATACGACTGATCTGGCAAATAAGTTTGCTTCAGGCTTTGTGCAAACGGGACTGCATTATCAAATACTCCTATAATAAACAATATTGGATGGGGAAAGTTCTTTAAAACCGGAGTTTTATCCTGCCGGGCAATCATGGCCTGGTAATATTGAACCAGGGCATCAGAAGTGAAGCTTTTACTATTTTCAACCAGGGCATCAATTTCGGGCTGATGGTCTTTTGACCAATATTCTCCAAACAAACCCTGGATAGCTGGTTTTAAGAATTCGTAAGCACCATGTTTTTTTATAAACTCAATAGATTTTAGGCGGGTGGCTTTTTTTTCTTCACTGTCATTAAAAGCAGAAGAATGAACCAGGCCAAAAGAAGATAAGAGATGCGGATATTTTTCTGCAAAAGATAAAGTTATATAGCCTCCCATACTGTGGCCAATAAGGCAAACTCCTTCCGTTTGAACTTCAGAAGTTATAATTTCTTTTATAATATCGGCATAGGTTTCAATGTTTGCGTCTTTTACCAATTCAGACTTCCCACTTCCTGGAAGATCGGGGATGATGAGTTGAAAATGGTCTTTTAAAAAATCGATCTGATGCTGCCAGATGTCGCAATCTTCGCCAAAGCCATGAATTAAAACAACGGGTTTGCCTTTGCCGGTGATGCGGTAGAAAATATTAGAGGATTGGTATGATATATTTTTTGATTCCACTAATTCGTGGCAAAAGCTTTTGCTGCACTTCTGTAAATTAATAATAAAACTATTGGAATCAAACCATTGTTCATTTGCTGCGGTAAAAAGAACCAGCTTATTAAAACAACTATCAATGCAAATGTGGTAAACTTAAAATATTTTTTTACCCAGGCCTTTTTACTGCTTACGAAAAATGCAATGATGCTGTGTGTTGGCCATGCCCATAATAAGTTGAAATTATTCCGGCACATCTGGTGATCGGTAGCTATCCACATAAAGATCAGGATGATGCCCAGCAAACCCGTAAGAAAGAAAAACAAACCATCCAGCCCCTGAATCAACCCCTGTACAAATTTGTTTTTTACCAAACAAAGCAAAAAAACAATGACTAACAATAATGAAAAAACTGCCAGTGGTGAGAAAAAAGAATTGCTATTATTATCTTCCTGAATGCTGTACAGGTTTTTACTGCTTATTACTATTGGGTGATTGCTGCTGTCTAAGCTCTTCATCAGGTTGTCGGGTAAAAACTGCATTTGTTCTGCCGTCATCACCCCATCGCATGGTTGGCCCAGTAAAATATCAATGCCCAGCTTGCTCCAGTCTTTCCCGTTCTTATCTAAATATTGATGTATGGCCTGCCTGAACCTGCTGCCGGCCGGCATTACGGGCTTTTGGCAAAAGGAAGAATCGTGTTGTTTCTTAAGAATGTCCCTGAGCCGGGTAGTACAGTTATCAAAAAAGAAATCGTATTTATAATATTTGTTTTCTTCTTTTAAATTTTCATTTAAAAAATGACGGATAGTTATTTTTTCAGCGGCAGATAAATTTAAAACCTGTTCGGTAATTCCCCGGTTGGTAGATTGGTACAGGTCCTTAAAATCGGCAAAATATTCGGCAGACACATAGTATAATAATTTACCCCTCACAAACTTCAAATAGAAACCGTCATCATCAAAATTAAAAGTGCCATAGTTGTAAACGATGTCGGTCACCGCGTTGCTGTCAACTACCCTGTAAGCACTGTGTCCAAAAGTAGAATAGAGTTCTTCGCCAGGTGTGCAGGTGAGGAGGGAGATGCGTAAACGGGATGAGTCCTGTGCTTTAGCAGGGGTATAAATTAAAAATGAAAAATTAAAAATGAAAAAAATAACAGCGTTCCTGAACTTTAGCATTGCGATTATATTGTTGAACAAAGGTATGGGGTACAAATGAGTGACACAACGATGCTAAATAGAATTAACAGCGCCGGTAACTTAAAAATATTCAATAAACAATTTTCAAGTGAAGAAACTTTTAACTTGATGCTCCATACTTGAATATTGCAAATTGAGCATTGGGTATTGATCATTTATCTTTATACTATCAGCGGCTATAATTCGGTGCCTCTTTAGTAATATCTATATCATGTGCATGGCTTTCTCTCATTCCGGCATTGGTTATTTTTACAAAAGTTGCATTTTGTAATTCGCTGATGTCTTTAGCACCGCAGTAGCCCATACCAGCCCTTAAACCACCCGTAAATTGCTGTACCACTTCTTTTAAATTTCCTTTAAATGCAACACGACCCTCAATGCCTTCGGGTACAAACTTTTTAATGTCATCTTCCACATCCTGGAAATACCTGTCACTGCTTCCCTGTGCCATCGCACCTAAAGAACCCATACCACGATATTGTTTGAACTTTCTTCCTTCGTAAATAATAGTTTCTCCCGGGCTTTCTTCGGTGCCTGCAAAAACATTTCCCATCATTACACAACTGGCACCTGCTGCAAGCGCCTTAACCATATCACCGGTGTATCGTATTCCACCATCGCTGATGATGCCAACTTTTTTATTTTTTAACGCAGCAGCTGCTTCCATCACTGCAGTAATTTGAGGAACACCTGTACCGGCAACAATCCTTGTGGTACAGATAGAACCCGGGCCAATGCCTACTTTCACTGCATCTGCACCGGCATCTGCCAATGCCTTTGCTCCTGCACCTGTACCCACATTACCTGCAATAACCTGTACATTCTTAAATGTCTTTTTAATTTCTTTCAATGCGTTGATAACACCTTTTGTATGCCCATGTGCACTATCCAGACAAATTACATCAACACCTGCTTTGTATAAAGCCTCCACTCTCTGCATGGTATCATTTGTAATACCAACACCGGCACCAACCAATAACCGCCCAAAGGAATCTTTTACTGCATGTGGATGTGATTTTAATTTTAAAATATCGCTGAAGGTTACCAGGCCAATTAATTTGCCCGACTTATTTACCACGGGTAATTTTTCAATCTTATTTTTTTTAAAGATGAGTTCTGCTTTTTTTAAGTCAGTACCTTCAGGTGCAGTAATGAGGTTATCTTTTGTCATTACGGCACTCACTTTTTCCTTGTAATTCGTTTCAAACCTAAGGTCACGGTTGGTAAGGATGCCCACCAATTTATGATTGGCATCCACAATAGGAATACCGCCGATCTTATTTTCCCTCATTAACCGTAATGCTTCCCCAATGGTTGCATCGGGACGCAGGGTAACAGGGTCGAGTATCAAACCATTTTCACTTCTTTTTACTTTACGTACCTGGTCGGCCTGTTGATCAATGCTCATGTTTTTATGTAAGATGCCAAGGCCACCTTCTCTTGCCAATGCAATGGCCAATGCAGCTTCTGTTACTGTATCCATAGCTGCACTTAACATAGGAACATGCAGGGTTATTGTTTTAGTAAGTTGTGTACTGATATTTACCTCACGGGGTAATATCTGGGAATAGGCAGGCATGAGTAAAACGTCATCAAACGTCAGGCCTTCGCCGTAAAATTTCTTTGATTTGTTGTTAGCGGGGGAGTTATTTATTGTTGCCATAGGCAAAGGTAGGGCAGGGAATTAAAAATTAAAAATTAAAAATTAAGAATGCCTAAGCGGTCGAGGGCAGGTGGCTGATCAAATAAAAAAGTGGTTGGTCAGGCGACTACAACTGTTCGGAAGATTTTTAGTTCCAGATAATTTTAGTTTTAAGCCTGAAAGGCTGGTAGTATTGTAGAAAATTCAGGAATGGGAAATCAAAATCCCGAAGGGATAGTATAAAAATATAATTTCACCCCTTCGGGGTTTTGCGAATATTTAATGCTTCAAGCTATAATAATAACATCCCTTCGGGATTATAAAAGCAATCTTCAATCTTCCGAACACTTGTGGTCAGGCGACCAACCACGGCACTAAGATTATTCTTTAGCGACCAGGAACGCCATCAATTTTTTACAAAGCGCTTTCTTTCATCCATCATCTCAGCTTTCAACTCAATCCAATAAATACCTTTTGCCAGGTTACTCACATCAATAGTTAATAAATTGCTGCCGTTTACCAGGTTTCGTTTTTTTTCAGCTAACATTCTTCCTGTATTATCAATGATCCTGTATTGCAGCTGCTGTGCTTTATTTACTGTTAACAGGAGGCTGACATTATCAGTTGCCGGGTTGGGATATAGTAAGACAATATTTTTACTGGCAGGCGAAAGCGCTACAATATGCGAATAGTTAAAGTGCCCATCAACATCAACCTGTTTAACGCGGTAATAAACCACTGCTGCATGAAATGCATCAATTCCGGCATCGGTAAAATAATACTGGTGGGTACCTGGGGTATTATATGCTGTAACAGCATACACTGGTGTATAATTGCCTGAGTAGGTACTTCTTTCTAAAATAAAGGAGCTGGTATTAACTTCGTTTGCCGTTGTCCAGTTAAGCAGGGCATTGTTGTTTTGGAGCCTTCCGCTAAGATCCAGCTGGCTTATCGGTAAAACAATTCCAGTATATTCTACCCATAATTCAGTTCCGAAATCGGCGTTTGTAAACACGCCATAAGTTAACAGGCCGCTCTGGGTAAAGCTATTAGGGGTAGATCCCCCGGGAACCGCCACATCAGCCCGTAAAAACGTGCCTGTTGCCGTGCCATCGCTGCGCCATACCTCTTCTCCGGTTATGCCGTCATTTGCCTGGAAAAGAAGTTTATTATTAATGGCTGTTAACGATGATGGGTATGATCCAATAACTCCCGGCCAAATATCTTTTACCATTACCGTACCTGCGGCTGTGCCATCGCTTTTCCATAATTCAGCGCCATTGACTCCATCATCCGCAGTAAAATAAAGCACGCCATTCACATTGGTAAGGTATGATGGAACGCTCCAATCAATTCCAGGAAATATATCTTTTACTATTACTGTACCTGCGGCAGTGCCATCACTTTTCCAGAGTTCCCGGCCATTGGTTCCATCATCAGCATTAAAATAAAGGACCCCGTTAACATTAGTAAGAAATTGCGGGTCGCTGCTGCCTGTCGCCTCAATATCTTTTACCAAAACAGTACCTGCAGCTGTACCATCGCTTTTCCAGAGCTCCCTGCCATTGGCGCCATCGTCTGCCGTAAAATAAAGCGTGCCATTCACATTGGTAAGTTTTTGTGGGAAGCTGCTTCCGGATCCTGCCCAAATATCTGTTACCATTACTGTACCGGCAACAGTGCCATCGGATCTCCACAGTTCATAGCCATTGGAAGCATCCTGTGCAGCAAAAAATAGTATTCCATTTACATTGGTAAGGTATTGTGGATTGCTGTTGCCGGGTGCCGCAATATTTTTTACCAATACAGTTCCGGCAGTTGTGCCATCACTTTTCCAAAGTTCAAAGCCGAAGACCGCATCTCTCGCACAAAAATAAAGTACTCCGTTAACATTGGTCAGGTATGGTGGCAATAGGGCAAAGCCGCCGCCATTTGAGGTATCAGGATCTTTTACCAATACCGTACCTGCGGTAGTGCCGTCGCTTTTCCAAAGTGCCGGTCCATTGTCTCCATCAGTGGCAAAAAAATAAAGTATTCCGTTTAGATTGGTAAGGTCATATGGATAGCTGCCTATTGGTCCTGGCCTGATATCTTTTACCATTACCGTACCGGCGGGAGTACCATCGCTTTTCCAGAGTTCACCATTCATTCCATTCACATTCTCTGCCGTAAAATAGAGCACGCTGTTTATATCGGTAAGGTATGTTGGATTGCTGCTAAATGTTCCCGCATAAATATCTTTTATCATTACTGTGCCGGCGGCAGTACCATCAGTTTTCCAGAGTTCCATGGCATTGACTCCATCCCATGCCGTAAAAAAGGGTATGCCGTTTACGTCAGTAAAACTTTGTGGATCGCCGTTGACTATTCCCGGCCAAATATCTTTTACCAATACAGTGCCGGCAGCCGTGCCGTCACTTTTCCAGAGTTCATAACCACTGGTTCCTTCGTTCGCATTAAAATAAAGCATGCCGTTTATAACGGTAAGGTACTGTGGGTGGCCGTCACTTGTTCCCGCATAAATATCTTTTACCATTACTGTACCTGCGGCAGTGCCATCGCTTTTCCATAGTTCCTCGCCATTTACCCCTCCATCATACGCACTAAAATATACAACGCCATTCATATTAGTAAGGTATGAAGGATTGCCATATCCCACTCCAGGGCATATATCTTTTACCAATACTGTGCCTGCGGCTGTGCCATCGCTTTTCCAGAGTTCCTCGCCATTTACCCCTCCATCATACGCACTAAAATATACAACGCCATTCACATTAATAAGGTTTTGTGGACTGCTACCGGTTGAACCTGGATTTATATCTTTTACCAATACTGTTCCTGCGGCAGTTCCATCGCTTTTCCAGAGTTCCGGCCCGTTGGTGCCATCATACGCTGCAAAATAAAGCACGCCGTTCACATTAGTAAGGAATTCCGGATTGCTGCTGCCTGTTCCCGAAAAAATATCTCTTACTAATACAGTACCTGCGGCTGTGCCATCACTTTTCCAAAGCTCCCTGCCATTTACTCCATCGTCAGCCGTAAAATAAAGTGTGCCGTTTACATTGGTAAGATTTAGGGGATCGCCAAAGCCTGCTCCTGTATAAATATCTTTTACCAAAACCGTACCTGCGGCTGTGCCGTCGCTTTTCCAGAGTTCATGACCATTGGTTCCGTCATTCGCTGTAAAATAAAGAACGCCGTTAACATTAGCAAGGTTATTTGGCCAGCCGCTACCGCCTGCCCAAATATCTTTAACCAGTACGGTGCCTGCGGCCGTACCATCGCTTTTCCAGAGTTCCATGCCATTGCTTATATCCTGCGCAGCAAAAAAAAGTATTCCATTTACATTGGTAAGGTTTTGTGGACTGCTACCGCTTGAACCTGGATTTATATCTTTTACCAATACGGTACCAGCGGCCGTGCCATCGCTTTTCCAGAGCTCGGTACCCGTTGTTAGGGAAACGGCGGAAAAGTAAACAACGTTTCCTATGGCTGTTAAATAGGCCGGTGAAGAACTTGTTCCATCGGGCAATGCATTAATATCCTTTACCAGATTAAACACCTGGCTGCAGGCAGTATTATTAATACCTGAACCAATTGCTAAAAGGAATAAGATGGAGTAAAATCTTTTCATACAATTTATTGGGGTTATTAATAATTAAAGCAATTATTAAACATGGCAAAGGTTGATCCGGTACTATTTATTCAGCTTTAATGCGTCTGAAATATTCCGAAATTCATCATTCGTTTTTACTGAACTCATCCTTGGTATCAACAAACCCCTGGCATCACTGATAACATCAAGTTGGCCGATGGGTCTGGCGAAGCCATGGTAGTATTAATGGCCATGCCCGGTAAAAATAATTTTTTTCATGTGTGACAGGGTTTTAAATTTTATTTGAATAGTTTTTTATAATTACTGTATTTTTTTTCTTCCGCTCTTGTCTTTTATTTCGTAAAACAGGAGTGATTAAACTTAAAATTTAAAAGAAGCAGAGCCAGAATTTTTTCCAATGCCATTCACTTATGCTCCCATCCGGCTTGCAAATGCAAGCAGTTGGTAAAGTGATAACATGGTTCGGCCCTGCTTTAGCTATTTATGGCCCATTGCAAACCAACAACTTTTATCGCTTTATCACAACAATCCTCATTGCATAAGCATCCCTTGTGCCATCTGTAAGTGATATAGCCTGCCCGTTTTTCCAATATTTGGCTACATTTACAGACCCGTTGGATTCTCTCCCTGCCACATACACATCGCTGCCAACAACAACTATGGACTCTGCCCAGGCATTTTTTGAACCGTCTGTGAGTGATATAGCCTGCCCGTTTTTCCAGTATTTGGCTACATCTTTTGACCCGTTGGATTCTCTCCCTGCCACATATACATCACTGCCCTCAACGGCAATAGAAAATGCCGCAGACGGATTTGTGAGTGTGAGTACTATAGCCTGCCCGTTTTTCCAGTATTTAGCTACGCCGCCTTCAACCCCTGCCACAAATACATCGCTGCCCACAACAGTAATAGAATTTGCATAGGCAAATTGTGTGTCATCTGTAAGTACTATAGCCTGCCCGTTTTTCCAGTACCTGGCTATCGAAAAATAATTACTGTTTCCATCATATCCACTCCCTGCCACATATACATCGGAGCCCACAACAGCAATGGAAGATGTTGCTACAGGTCCAATTCCATGAGGGAGTGTAACAGCCTGCCCGTTTTTCCAGTATTTTGGTACAGCACCTTCAGCCCCTGCCACATAAACTTCGCTGCCTACAACGGCGATGAAACCTGCACCGGCATTCATTGTTCCATCAGTGAGTGCTATAACCTGCCCATTTTTCCAGTATTTAGCTATACTATTAGACCCATTGTCTTCCTGCGCTGCCACATAAACATCGGTGCCCACAACGGCAATATCAGATGCCCAGGCATCCTTTGTGCCATCTGTGAGTACTGTAGCCTGCCCGTTTTTCCAGTATTTGGCTATGCCAGTAGACCCATTGTATTCCGTCCCAGCTACATAAACATCCACCTCTGCCGAACTGGCAACAGTATTAGATGTTTCCTTTTGACAGGAACAAAAACCCAGCACAATCAGTATTAAGAAATAATTTTTCTTCATTTCGTTTGTTATTTAATGAGCGAAAGATCGTTTTCAATTTTCTTTTAGTTGTCCCAGCCAGGCATCGTTTTTTGGTCCGGGCCTTTTGCCGGCAGGAAAGCGATGATATTTTTTGGTAGTAACCGGGCCTCCATGAAATCCGATTACATCACCATCGTTAGAAGAAGTTAATCCTCCCAATAAAAAACTTCCATTACTTAATTCTACTCCACCAAGGACCTGATCAATGTCACTGCCACCAAATCTTTTTGTCCATAGTGTTTTTCCGTTAGCATCTATTTTAACTACAAAGGCGTCAGGGTTAGGGTTAGGTTTTGATAAATCCACCGCTGTTCCCATGGCAGCAAACCCTCCATCTTTAGTAGCTATAAGGTTAAATGCCGCAGAGGGATCCGGGGCTGCACCAGTGAAGTTTTTCCAAATGATATTTCCATCAGATATATTTATTTTCCATGTCCAGGTATTGAAGTTTCCATCGTTTTCAGCACAATCTCCATCGGTTGAAGCTGCATGTCCGGAAAGGACCAAATTCCCATCTTGTGATATAACTGATGCATTGAGAAATTCAGAACCCGACCCCCCATAATTTTTATACCATTTTGTATCAAAAGTAGCAGCATTAATTTTTGTTGCGAAGCCGCCACCATGTTCTTCCAGGCTTTCAGTACTTGCCGTTGTAAAGGCAACTTCAGAGTTGCTACCGGTTACAAAAAAATCTCCATTTATTTCGTAAATATTATATGCAGCTTCATAATTAGGAGCTCCTATTGTTTTTGAATTAATAATATCAAAAGTTGCTGGGTTAATTTTTACCAGCCAGCCATCATAGTCTCCATGATTACCAGAAACATCACCATCATTGGAATTAGTTTCTCCTACTATTAAAATGTTTCCATTTTTGTCAATCATTATCCCTTCGCTCATACCCAGGTCAAACGTAGATTCTGATCTGCTGCCACCATAACAACGTTCTTTAATGAGTTGCCCGCTACTGTTTGTTTTTACCAGCCATATATCATCTGTTCCGGGAGTTCCATGATGATTAGAAACCTGCCTGTCATTTGAACCAGCGGTACCAATGGCCAGTATATCACCAGTAGGAGTTTCTATGATATTATAAAATACTTCGTCACGACCACCGCCGTAAGTATTTTTCCAGATAATATTTCCCATACTATCAGTCTTCAAAAGAAAAGCATCTGAACCTCCGTTAGTAACATTGAAATCGCCATTATGTGAATCGGTGAAACCGCAAGAAAGATAATTGCCATCTTTGAGTTTTATAACATAAAAGATATTCTCTGTTCCCGTTCCACCAATACATTTCATATTATGGATCTGTGGTTCTTGTCTTTTTTCAAAAGATGTTATTATACTTAATGATAGAACCAGGAAGCTGCTGTATAACAAGTTTTTCTTTTTCATTTTGGTTTATTTAATGGTTGAAATTTTTCTAGTCCCTGAATAATTATCGGTTTCCAACCTTTTAAAATTTATTAGTGAAGAAAAAAGTGAAGTGTGTGCCTGTCTTACCGCAAACACACTTCATTTTATCGGGACAGGTTTATCCACCCTTTCACTATTTCTTAAAATTCACTGTATTTAAAATATTTGCAGCTACCTTTTCACCAAGCCACCTGCCTTTATCGCATGATGCCTGGTAATGAATGCCTCCAAAAACCCTGCTGTCGGCCATTTCCTTACCCATCTCATAAAATGAATTATAACTGCGGGCGGGTAAACCTAAATAAGCATAGGTATCAAGGGTGAAATGAAAATTACCTCCAATTTCATTCGTAAGCATGGCAGCTACTGTAGCGCCATTTACTGCATGGGCGGATGGAAACTCCGGGTGACCGGGTGTATTGAACAGTGCATTCCAGGTTGCATGTCCCATTACGTTGCGGATATAATTAATAGGCCGCACCAGGTTGTAGTTGTATTTATTTACAAAACAAATTGCAGTTGCATCAAAAGCAGCAATTCCGGTTTTAGCATAAGCAAGAGCAGCAACATCAAGTTTTACCAGCGATTGAGTGAGTACCTGCGATAGTACAGCAGTAAAATGCCCGCCTCCGGGATAGCCTGGTGCATCACGATGGTAAATGGCCATGGCTGTTTGTGCAGGTGTAAGCGCCTGGGATTTGTCATACACATCTTTTACCATGGCAAAAAATGGAGAAGCCGGATCAGTAGAGTATGCCGGTGGCGGAGCAAGAGCTGTTCCATTTGCTACACCCGGTACTATCAGCCTCAATTGACTTGCATAAGGATTTGTGGCTTGCGGATTGTTTGGCGGTGTGGTTACTAAAACATTTCCGGCTCCGAGAGACTGAACCCAAAAAGCAGGGCCAATGAAAGCTGGGGAAGGAACATAGGGCGGATTAGCATTTGCTGACCCATCAGTTGCGGCCCAGGCAAAAACCCTTGTGGCAACCTCTCTTCCAAAAGTGATGGAACGCTGCAAGGTTTCATTATCTACTTCCCCGGCATAGATAGCCTGTAAGGAGTCTTCAATTTTATCCATGTTTGTTTTGTTGGTAACAGACGTGGTAGGAAATAAACTCCTGTTGATTGTTGCAAGCGCTGCATTGGCGCTGGCTGCCCAATGATATGCTTTACCAGGCTGGGTGGATGGCATGGCAGGAAAATCAGTAAGCTGGCCGGTAAGTGTTTGATAGGCGGGCATACCGGGCACTACTGATTCGTAGGTGGCAATACCGCAATAAGCCTGTGCCCGGCTGGCGGCCTGCGAACCTGTACCCGGCGCAAGTGGTACACGTAACATATCAAGCTGCATATTGAGCCACCTGATAACTACATCGGAAGAAAATGTTTTGGTTTGTTTTAAATGGCCATTCAGATCGTCAATGTTTTCTGTGGTTGAATTTTTTTCCGGATCAAGTTCTTTTTTACAGGAGAAATTGAAAACCGAAACGATACCAATCAGTAAAACTGCATAGAGAATTTTCTGTTTCATTTTTTATTTTTTTAAAGGTTAATGATGAATCCATTTTATAAAACCTGCAATCGATCTATGGCCTGGCAAGCTCAATTGAGTATTTAGCAGTCATTGACGCAGATATTGATATCGAAAGTTTTGGTGAATGAAAAATCTGGAATTAAAAATAGTATGGTAGCTTACTTTATGCCAGCACCGGTGAGTAGTTGACAGCTTATAGAAGTAATTAACTAAAGCAATATATCAATCCTTGTTTTATGGAACCGGAAAATTGATTTGTAATAAAATGGAGGATAGCTATAAGCGAATGGGCATAAAAATTAAAACCATTTCAGCAATGATTCTTTCCGGCTGCGGGATACATTTACATCAGAACCGTCACTCATGACGAGGTAACCTCCTTCGCCACGAACATACTTGATCACTTCATTCAGGTTTACCATATGGGAGTGGTGTATCCTTACAAAAAAAGGGAAGTCCTGTAACTGCTCTTCCATTTCCTTTAATGTGCGGCAGGCTATTACCTTAGTCTTGTTTTTGAGAAAAAGATGCGTGTAATTGTCATTCGCCTGGCAGTGTATTACCTGGTCAGCCGGCACAAGTTCAAATCCTTCGAAAGTAGGTACTGCAATTTTATTAAACTGTTTATCCTTGCCCTGTACATATTTCAGTAACATCTGAAATTGCTCTGCCACAGGTAAATGCCGTTGTTCATGCACTTTTTTTATGGCGCTAACCAATTCATTTGGATCAATAGGTTTCAATAAATAATCCAGTGCACTAAAGTGGAAAGCTTTAATTGCATATTGATCGTAACTGGTGGTAAATATGATTGCAAAATGAATTTCGGGAATCTGCTCCAGCATTTCAAACCCGTTCATTGCCGGCATTTCAATATCCAGGAGTACCAGCCCGGGCCTCCATTTTTCAATGGCTTCCAATCCTTTCTTTGCTGAACGGCATTGTTCCATGATCTGCACATCGGGGCAATACTCCTGCAATAAAATACTAAGTGTGTCCAGGCAGTGAACCTCATCGTCTATTATTATTGCTTTAATCATATTGAGCAGGAATTGTTAAAACTACTTCTGTTCCTCCCGGGCTACCATCATCCAATACCAGGTCGGTTATCTTAATATAATTCTCCAGTTGTTTTTCCTGCTTCAGCATAGCAATGCGATCAGCAGTAATGCGCATGCCCATGGATTTATGGGTAGAACCTGATTTGCTTTTTAATTCTGCCGCCTTGTTCCTGCCAATACCATCATCAGTGATACAACAACACAAAAAATCACCGTGCTGGTAAAACTTAATTTCCAGCTTTCCTTTTTCTTCTTTATGCATCAATCCATGCCAGATGGCATTCTCCGCATAAGGCTGGATAATGAGGGGCGGCAATTTCAATGCAGCAATATCCAGGTCATTTTCAACGCTTATAGTAAATTCAAAATGATGATCGAAGCGTAGAGCTTCCAGTTCAAGATACAACTGCAGTGATTCTATTTCACTCTCTAAAGGAATCAATGCTGCCTGTGAATTTTGCAAGATCAATCGTATTAATTTTGAAAATTTGGTCAGGTATTGCGACGCCTGTATTTTATTGCTTTGCAGGATAAACCGGTTGATGGAATTAAGCGAATTAAAAATAAAATGTGGGTTCATTTGAGTCCGCAGCGCACGGATCTCCAGTTCTATTGCCTGTTGCTGTAATTCCGATTTTGTTTTTTTGCTTTCCAGTTTTTGGAGTTGCAGTTCATTTTCTGCTAACGAACGGCGATTGGCCTCATTTTTACGTTTCAATGTTATATTCCTGAATATTATTCCGCTTAAGATCAATAATACCAGGATCCCACCTGCTAAAATTCTTTTAAGCAATACTTCTTTTTTAAGGTGCCCTTCTTTAATCTTATTTTCCATACCTAACAGTGCTATCCGATCCTGTTGCTGTCCTTCTTCCATTTCCATTTCTGCTATTGCTATATTTCTTAATTGTTCATCTTTAGCTAATGTGTCTTTCATGGAAACATACAGTAAATGATATTTATAGGCGCTGTCTGTTTTACCCTGTTGATCATATTTTTTCCATATCGAATTATACGCATCACGGATATATGGCCTGGCTCCTGAACGCCTGGCCATATCTAACAATTGGTTTGCGTAATGGAAGGATATGGCAAACTTTTCCTGTTCTTCATATGCTTTGCAAATGAGTGTGAGCACCTTCATCTGGTCTTTCCGGTTCCCATTTTGAAAATACGTGAATGCTTCAAAAAGATATGCAAGCGCTTTTTCAAAATCTTTCTTTAGAAGGTAAGTTTCACCAATATTTATATGTTGAAATTGTATCGCTGCTTTTTTCCTCGTAATGGAGTCCGGAATACTTATATTCAAACAATAAACTGCCAGGTTGTAATAATGTAATGCTGAATCCCATTTATTCTGTAAAAAAGACATTTCACCCATCATGGCATAGTAATCCTCCGGTATTTCATTTTCTTTTGCATCTTGTGCAACTTTACGATAATAGATCATTGCTGTTTTATAATCACCCGCATCTTTATATATCTTCCCAATGTGTAAGTAAGCAGCCATAATCCCGGGTAAACTACCGGTAGTTGTGGGATATTTTATTTTTGACCCCAGTTTACGGGCGTTAAGAAAATACTCAAAAGCTTTCTCATAATATCCCTGTTCGTAATAAGTTTTCCCAATAAAACGGCATATCAAGGCTTGTTTTTTATTATCGTCGATATTGAAAAAATAAAGAGATGCTTTTTCATACATGGCCCTTGCTTCTGTATAATTACTTTCACTAAACAGGCAGTAACCGAGCATTATGTAAGCGTCGTTTAATTTGTTTAAAGCCTGGGTCTTCTCATATAAATGGATTGCCTGGCGGCAATATTTTTCTGCTGTGATCCAGTCGCCTTTTATGGTAGCTATACCTTCCAGATTGAGTACCGCATCGCCCATACCCTTAACGAAATTATTTTTTTCTGCTTCAATATATGCCTCTGATGCATATTTGTATGCGGTGTCAGTACTTATAAGCAGATATAGAGGGCTGAGTTTATTAAGACAATTCACCCTTGATATATCTTTGGCAGTAAGTAAAATTATTTTCAAACTATCGATCGTTGATCTTTTTACCCGAAGTTGACGATTAATTTGTGTTACCTGATCCAGGGTCGGCCCCTCAGGCTTTTCCTGGCCAAATGATATTAGACCTGGAGTAAGAAGTAAAAAACATAAAACATATTTCAGGACTTTTGAAGAAAAAAGATCCACTACTTTGAATAATGAACGGTTGGAATAACCATACATAAGAGAAGTTTGTTTATTGAAGTTACCTACTTTTTAATCATGATGCTATTTTTCAAAACTAAATAACTGTATCTGCAAAAACAGTTTCACTGAGTGGTTGACAAAATGAGCAGGCAGTTGGTGAGAATCTACACGCAGGAAAAAATAAAGACTTAGGTAATTTTACTTAAAGCAGTTTATAAACTTTTCCGGGTAAGGATGCCAACACACCCTGCATCTCCAGCATTAACAGGGCAGTTGCAACCGCACTACTGCTGAGGCCGCTTTTAAAATAGAGTTCATCAATTTGAATGCTTTCCTGCTGTTGCAAAATATCCACAACAATCTTTTCATCAGGCGCCAGTTCAATAAATAATTCCCTTTGTTTTTTTGCAGAACCTTTTTGCAGTCCTGAGCGGAGTCGAACGGACCAGTTCATCATTTCTAAAAAATCATCCGCAGAATTTATGAGTGCGGCTTTATTGTTTTTAATAAGGTAATTGCAACCTTCACTCTTTGTATCATTGGTTCTTCCTGGTATGGCAAAGACGTCTTTGTTATAACCATTACCTAATTCGGCAGTAATGAGTGAGCCGCCTTTTTTGCCACTTTCAATTACAATAACGGCATCACAGATACCGGCAACAATACGGTTTCGTTTTGGAAAATTCTGTTTATCAGGATTGGTATTACTGATAAAATCAGTTAGTAAACCACCCTGTTCAGTCATCTGTTTAGCCAGTGATTTATTTTGTGAAGGATAAATCCTGTCGAGGCCATGAGCCAATACAGCAATGGTTTGTAAATTATTTTTTAATGCTGCTTTATGTGCAATGGTATCAATGCCAAATGCAAGGCCACTTACCACTAAAATATTTTCTGTCTTCAGGTCTTCTACAAATTTTTCACAAACTATTTTACCATAGCCTGAATTATTGCGTGTGCCAACAATGGAAATTATTCTGGAAGTATTCAGATCGGCATTGCCACGATAGTAAAGCAGTGCAGGACTGTCAAAACAATTCAATAATCTTTTTGGGTAATTTTCATTGGTAATAAAAAGCGGGGTGATCTTGTATTTCTCAATAAACTTTATTTCTTCTTCAGCGCTGCTGAGATCGGTAAAGTCTTTTATTGATCTTGCCCTTACTGAACCAATACCTTCAATATTTTCCAGTTCTTTTTTCTTTGCTTTAAAAATAGATTGAGCATTGCCATAGATATTGATGAGTGCTTTGGCATGAACATCGCCGATGTTTGGAACAAGCGTGAGGGCAACCTGGTAAAGTAGATCATTGTTCATAAGGCATGAAGCATTGATATGAACAGCAATAATAGAAAAAATATTTAATTACTGATAACAGAAAGTTCTGTTCTCCTGTTCAGTGCTTTACCTTGTTCAGTTGCATTGGGAGCAACCGGCTTGCCTGCACCAAAGCCTTTGTATGATAGCCGTTGAGGGTTAATGGCCTTATTTAATAAATATCCAACTACAGCCTTTGCCCGGTTGTTCGATAGCAGGAGATTGTCTTTTTCCCCGCCTACATTATCGGTATGCCCGTCAATCTGGATCTTTAGGTTGGGGTTATCGGTTAATAGCATTACCAGTTTATTCAGCTCCATAATGGATTCAGGTTTCAATTCAAACTTTCCGGTTTCGAAAAAAATATTTTTTAAAACAATGGTTGCACCTTTTTCAATAGGCTGTAAAGGGATGTTTACAGAGAAAACGGAATCTATGTTATTATCAAGCAATGAAAAATTATCCGAATAAAATAAATAACCTTTCCTGTTTACATTGAAAGCATAATCTTTTCCAACAGGCAGGGTGATGAAATAATTCCCCTCTTCATCAGTCTGTATTTTGCTGATGAGCTTTTGCCCTTTCACATCTGACAACTCAACTGCCGATGGTAAACCCACCTGAGTTTTTTTATCAAACACTTTTCCTTTTACCCATAATGTTTTTAATGGCCTTATATGTTCCCTTAATTGAAAACTGTATAGATCCAAACCTCCTTTTGTGTCATTTCCATCGCTGGCGTAGTAAGCTGTTTTGCCATCGGCAGCAACAATCAAAGAACCCTGGTCATCAATGGTATTAACTGGGTAACCTAAATTTTCTGCAACCACCCAACTGCTGTCATTTACCTTCTTACTGAAGAACAGATCGGTCATTCCATAACCGGTATGGCCATTGCTGTTAAAGTACAAGGTCTCATTATCTGCATGCATGAACGGGCAGCTTTCATCACCACTTGTATTAACTGCTTCTCCCAAATTTTCGGGGCGGCTCCACCTGCCCGTTGGCAAACGGTGTGTTACCCAAATATCCCTGCCGCCCAATCCTCCGGCCATACTGCTGGCAAAATAAAGATCTCTTTTATCAGGAGATAAAGAAGGAGATGACTCCCAAAAATCTGTATTCACCATTGGCCCCAGGTTTTGAGGTTCACTCCAGCCATTATTTGTTTTCACAGAAAAATAAAGGTCGCAGCTGCCCTCGCCTTCGGGATAATTGCAGCCGGTAAAGACGAGCAATTGGCCATCCTGGGATATATTTTGAGCGCCTTCATTAAAATTGGTATTCACTTTTCCGCCAAGCGGTTTTGCGTTACTCCATTTACCGTTTATGAAATTACTTTCATAAAAGTCTTCATCGTTATTTACACGCCTTGTAAAGATCATCTTGCTTCCATCAATAGTCAAGGATGGAAAGTATTCCAGTGCGGATGAATTGATACTGTCCCCCAGATTTTCAGGAGCAAAAATATAACCCTTAGCAGGATGTTTTTTTTCATAGTCAACAGCAAAAATATAAGTTGATTTACGGTAGTTTCCGGCTTTTACGCTTTGTTGATTAAGCGTTGGATTTGATAAAAATTCATTAATTGCATTTAATGCCTGTTCAAATTTTCCTGCACCGGCCAGAGAAATAGAATAGGGAAGTAAAAAAGTTTTTGAATACACAGAATCCATTTGTAAAGCCGTCTCAAAATCTGTTACGGAAAACTGGTAATTTTTCAGTTCCGCATAAATGCCGGCTCTTGTTAAAAATGCATCTACCAGTTTTGGTTCAATAACAAGGGCCTCTTTAATATGTTGTATGGCCGCTGTATATTTTTTATCAGTAGCTTCTTCAAAGGCCTGGCCATATAATTCTCCTGCCTTTTTATTCACCTTGGCAGGATCATACCATTGTGCAGTGGAAATTAAAAATGAAAAATTAAAAATGAGAAATGGAAAGATTAACCGGAGGATATAAGAATTTTTATTTTGCATTTGTATGGATTCAGTAAATGAAGATAAAACGAAAACAATGCCGGTTTATTCTTTATGCAGAATTATAACATTTTCTTTTAGGGCACATTGATGTACTTATGTATCTGTAACGATAATTCCCATTGCGGATTTTGTTTGATATACTCAATGATCATCGGGGTAACCACTGAAGCTTTACCCCATTCCGGCTGCAGGTATAATTTACAATCGGGCGAAACCAATGCAGCATATTTTTCTGCCCAGTCAAAATCAGATTGATTGAATACTACAATTTTTAATTCATTGGCAAAGGGTAAAATTTCAGGTACTGGTGCTTTGAATTTTTTTGGTGATAAACATATCCAGTTCCAGTAGCCGCTTAATGGATGAGCGCCTGATGTTTCAATATTGGTTTCAAAACCTTTTGACTGAAGTGCAGAAGTGAGTGCATCGAGGTTATGCATCAAAGGTTCACCCCCGGTAATCACAATCAGTTTTGCAGGTGTTTCTTCAATCTTCAATATTAAATCTTCAATATTAAATAATGGATGTTTTTCCACATTCCAACTGTCCTTCACATCACACCATACACAGCCTACATCACACCCACCCAGGCGTATAAAATACGCAGCTTTGCCCTGGTGAAAACCTTCTCCCTGTAAGGTGTAAAAATGTTCCATTACCGGAAGCAACTTAGTGTCTGTATTTTTTGATTGGGTCATTTGATAAAGAAAATGGGGTATAAAGACTTATACACTTATTTATATCTGTTTTCACAGGCAGTAAAAGTATTCATCAACAATGCGGCAATGGTCATCAACCCCACACCACCCGGCACAGGAGTTATATAACTGCACTTTGGTGCAACATTTGCAAAATCAACATCGCCTTTCAATGCAAAACCTGATTTTTTTGAAGCATCTGCAACCCTTGTTATGCCTACATCAATCACTACTGCATTTTCCTTAACCATATCGGCTTTTAAAAATCCGGGGGTGCCCAATGCAGCAACTATTATATCGGCCTGTAAACAAATTTCCTTCAGGTTTTTTGTATGGCTATGACAAACAGTTACTGTACAATTCCCCGGATAAGTATTTCTGCTTAATAAAATACTGATTGGCCTGCCTACAATATTACTGCGGCCAATCACTACCGCATGTTTACCGCTGGTTTCAATCTTATAATGTTCCAGCATCAATAGTATCCCATAAGGTGTAGCCGGAATAAAAGTGGGGAGGCCCTGTACCATTTTGCCAATGCTCACCGGATGAAATCCATCCACATCTTTATCGGGATGAATGATATTGATTATTTTTTCTTCATTGATCTGTTTTGGTAAGGGGAGCTGAACTAAAATTCCATCCACATCTTTATCATCATTCAGTTTTTCTATAGCCACAATTAATTCTGCTTCAGCAATATTTTCATCAAAGCGTACTAAACTGCTTTTAAAGCCAACCTCTTCGCAATTTTTAACCTTGCTGGCAACATAGGTTTCGCTTGCGCCATTGGTGCCAATTAAAACAGCTGCAAGGTGCGGTGTTTTTTTACCCTCCTTTTTACACAGCGTTACCTTTTCTTTTACCTTGTCTTTAACGGATTGGGAAACAATCTTTCCATCTAAAATTTGCATGCCGCAAAAGTAAACAAGTATTCGTGTATTTAATATTAATAAAAATTAGCATTTTAAAAAACGGTTTATTATCTTGGTAATGCTAACTGCTGTAAAGATGAAAACTAAACTGTCATTAATACTGATTTGTATAATTAATTCTAATCCAATCACGGCACAGTCTCTTCGATTCAGCATTGCACAACCATACATAAATTTATCAGCTTATAGTCAGCAACAAAATGATGCTTTGTCTTTTACCGGTAACCAGGCAGCACTTGCTCAAACAAAATTTGCAGGAGTTGGTGTGTACGGCGAAAGAAGGTTCATGTTGAAAGAAACAGGCAGCTATACATTGGGAGCGGCATTTCCAACCCGGTTGGGAAATTTTGGATTGCAACTGAACTATTCTGGGTTTAAAAATTTCAATGAAAATAAAATTGGATTGGCTTATGCCAGGAAGTTAGGCAAACTTGTAGATGTAGGTGTGCAGTTTAATTATTATGGATATCGTATTCCGGTTTACGGAAATGCTTCAACCATAAATTTTGAGATAGGGGCGATGATGCATGTAACAGATAAAATAAATGCAGGTGTTCATGTTTATAATCCTGTTGGTGGAAAGCTGGGAAAGGACAAAGAGGAAAAGCTGGCTTCAGTTTACAAAGCAGGATTAGGCTATGATGCTTCCGATCATTTTTTCATCAGTGCAGAAATTATTAAAGAAGAAGATAAACCTGTTAATGTTATTGCAGGTTTACAATATCAATTTGCAAAACAGTTTTTTGCAAGGGCCGGTTTTATCAGTGAATCAACAACGGCTTATGCCGGTGCAGGCGTAGGCTGGAAAAATTTGAGATTGGATATTTCTACTGGCTATCATCCGCAATTGGGTTTTTCTCCGGGTATTTTATTGATCATGAATTTTAAAGGCAGGCAGGAATGAGAATCTTGGTCTTTATAATTATTCTCCTTTTCATTTTTATGCATACCCATGCACAGGTGATAGAACCAACAACGAATACAACAGAACAGCAACTGGAGAATATTACTGAGAACAATGAAGATGTTGAAACAGAAGATGATTCTTATCTGCAGCAGTTGCAACAATTTTTAAAAAACCCAATTAATCTTAATGTGGTTAATGCTGCTGAATTAAAAGAACTACGGGTACTTACTCCCATTCAGATCCAGAATTTTATTTTGTACAGGACACTGGTAGGTAAATTGCTTGATTTGTATGAGCTGCAGGCTATACCCACCTGGGATCTGCAAACCATTCAAAAAATAAGGCCATACATAAGTGTTAGTTTACAGGTTGATGTATTGAATACCATAAACAAAAGATTAAAAAAAGGGGAGCACAGCATTTTAGTAAGAGGATCACAGGTTTTGGAAAGATCAAAAGGGTATTTGCTGGATTCTTCATCTGCAACAAATTTTTATCCGGGTTCTCCGCAAAAAATACTGTTTCGTTATAAATATAGCTTCAGGAATTTGTTGCAGTACGGAATTGTGGCAGAGAAAGATGCGGGCGAACAGTTTTTTAAAGGAAAACAAAAACAGGGATTTGATTTTTATTCCATTCATCTGTTTGCAAAAAAAATTGGAATTATCCAGTCTTTGGCCATAGGAGATTTTACAGTAAACCTTGGCCAGGGTTTAATACAATGGCAAAGCCTTGCTTTTAAAAAAAGTCCGGATGTTATCAATATTAAAAGAGAGGCGGATGTTTTGCGGCCGTATAATTCTGCCGGTGAAATTAATTTTCACAGGGGTATTGGAATAACAATTGCAAAAAACAGATGGCAACTCACAACTTTTGTTTCCTACAGAAAAATTGATGCAAATTTTGTTGCAGATACTTCTCAAAACCAGGACGATTTTGTATCATCCTTACAAACATCCGGGTACCATCGTACAAAGAGTGAAGCCGATGATAAGGGAATTCAGCGACAGCTGGCATTTGGCGGCAATTTTTCTTACCAATATAAAAGATTGCATTTGGGTATAAATAGCATTCAATATAAATTCAAACTGCCATTGATTAAATCCACAGAACCCTATAACAAATACGCTTTATCGGGTAATAGTTTTGGCAATTACAGTTTTGATTACAGTTACACATTTAAGAATATCCATTTTTTTGGAGAGGCGGCATTTACTGCAAAATTTGATAAGGCTTTTATAAACGGAATTATTTTCAGTGCTTCATCGCTGGTAGATTTAAGCCTGCTATACAGAAACATTTCAAGATCATACCAGTCACTTTATAGTTATGCTTTTACAGAAGGCACTTACCCAACCAATGAGAAAGGTTTGTATGCAGGCATATCAATCAGGCCAGTCGCCTCGTGGCGTATTGATGCTTATGCCGATTTTTATAAATTTCCATGGCTGAGGTATAGAGTGGATGCACCTTCTACCGGTGATGACCAATTGATTCAGATAACTTATAAACCCAATAAACAGTTGGAAATTTACACCCGCTATCATGCAGAATCTAAAGCCATAAATGTTAACCCTCATCAGTTGACCCTTTCTCCGGTAATGCTGCAACCCCGAAAAAACTGGAGAACCCAAATAAGTTATCGGGTCAACCCTGCAGTAACCCTGCGAAGCAGGACAGAAATAATTTGGTTTGACAAAAAAGGAGCATTTCCCGAACAGGGGTTCTCTACTTACCTTGATTTTTTGTTTAAACCGGCATTAAAACCCCTTACCGGAAGCCTGCGCCTGCATTATTTTGAAACTGAGGGCTACAATAGCCGCATTTATGCTTATGAAAATGATGTTTTGTATAGCTTTTCTATCCCGGTTTTTTATGATAAGGGCTATAGATATTATCTAAATGTTAGTTATGAAGTTAACAGAAAATTCGGTGTGTGGGCAAGGTTTGCACAAACCATGTATAGGGATAAAAACCTTATTGGTAGTGGATTAGATGAAATAAAAGGAAGGACTAAAAGCGAAATAAAGCTGCAGGCGATCTATAAATTTTAACAATTTTATGCCCCGAATGCAGCTATTTAATATCGGTTATTGTCCATAAATAGAAGACGGGTACTTACCAAAATAAATTTAACATTATTTTGACGTTAAGAAATTATCCTTATTTTTACACATCATTAAACTTAATTAAACGCACATGAGAAGATTTTTATCACTGTTTACAATGCTGATGCTCTGTGGGGTATTGGTATTTGCTCAAAGCCGGGTGGTGTCCGGTAAGGTTACCGATGCTAACGGTGTACCTGTTGCATTTGCAACTGTTAAAATAAAAGGAAAGCAAACAGGGCTTTCTGCAGATGCGAATGGAGCTTATTCTATTAAAGTAAATTCAGGTGATGTATTAGTTATTTCTGCTGCAAGTTTTAAAGCAATTGAAGTACCCGTAGGTACCCAATCTGTTTTAAGTTCAGTACTGGAATCTGATGCTACCTCTAATTTAAAAGAAGTTGTAGTTACTGGTGGTTATGGTATTAAGCGTAGTTTAAAAACAGCAAGTACAAATACCCAGGTGGTATCTTCTGAACAATTAAATACAATCCGTAATACTAATATTAATGAAGCTTTGGCTGGTAAAGTTGCCGGTATTCAGTTTCGTGGCCAGTCCGGTGCAAAATTAGGCCCTGCAGGCAACGGGGCAATTCGTTTACATGGTGCAGATGGATTAGGCGGCAGTTCAGGCTTATTATATGTACTTGATGGTACCCGCGTTGCGGCTGATGACATCAACACTGATGACGTAGAAGATGTAACCTTATTACAAGGCCCGGCTGCTGCAGCTATTTTTGGCCCGGATGGTGCAAATGGAGCAATGGTTATTACTTCTAAAAAAGCAAAGAAAACTACCAGTGGTATCGGTGTTGAAGTAAGCCTTGGTGCCAGGTTTGATAACGTTTACATCCTGCCAAATTATCAAAATTCATATGCAGGTGGTGATTTTGCTGATATGAAATTATATCAATATAAACCCGGTCAACCGGTAGAATGGAAAGTTTTAGACGGTAAGTATTATCCCGATTACTCTGAGGATGTTAGCTGGGGTCCACGCATGGTTGGGCAGGAATATATTCCATGGTATTCATGGTATGGTGGACATGAAAGGTCATTTACAACCGATAAACTTGTACCTCATCCTAATAATGCACGTGATTTCTACGAAACACAGTATAAGAGATTCAATACTATCTCTTTTTCAAAGGCCACAGATAATATGAACACCAAGCTTTCTTATTCCAATGTGGATGTACAAGGTTTAGTGCCAACGACATGGCTTAAAAGGCACCAGGTTAATGGCCGGATATCTTTTGACCTCACTGACCGGTTAACTGCGGGAATTAACCTGAATTTTATAAACCAAAAATCTAACGGTGACTTTAATGATGCTTATGCTAATCAGTCATCAGGTTCTTTTAACCAATGGTTCCATCGTAACCTGGATATGAGTATCATAAAAGAATTAAGGTACCTGAAAACACCAACCGGTATCCAGGCAAGCTGGAACCATAATGGACCGGATAACTACAACCCTAATAACCTGAAAGATTTTTATGGCCCTTATTATTGGCAGAATTTTTACACGGCTTATGACCAGGTTAGAACTTTGGATAATTTTAATAAACTTCAGGGAGACGTAAATTTATCTTATAAGGTAAGTAAAGACCTGAAATTGAACGGAGCTTACCGGATCAATAATTACAATCAGGCTTTTGAACAAAGAGTTAGCAGCGACCTGACCGATATGAAATTTGCTTCACAGGCAGCCTATGGATTTACCAAAGGTGGTTATGCCAGTTCTACAACTACTAATCATGATGAGCATATTGAGTTTACCGCTGTTTATTCTAAAACAATTAAAGACTTTAGTGTAAATGCTACCGGAGGTTTGGATATTCATAGTGTTACAAGACATGTAAATTTTGGTAACACTAATGGAGGCTTTAATACACCTAATTTATATACGCTGGGTAATTCTAAAGATCCTGTATCAACTGGTGATACCCGTATTTTGCAAAAAGACAATGGACTTTTCCTTGCAACAAATTTTAGCTGGAGGAAGGTTTTAAATGCTGATATTACTCTTCGCCAGGACTGGTATTCTACATTACCAGCCGCGAACAATAAAATTTTCTCTAAAGCCTTTGGCCTTTCCTTTGTATTCAGCGATTTGTTAAAGAACAATACACCTTGGTTATCATTAGGAAAGATTTGGGGATCATGGGGTGAGGTGCCAACTAGTATAGGGGCTTATCGCTATCCGGGATCTTTATATACACAGGGTACTGTTCCATGGAATGGTAACTTCATGCAATTTACAAACGCTGCTTTGGTAGATCCCAAAATTGCTGGATCAGTGGCTACTGAAAAAGTTGTTGGTGCCAGTTTTGCCTTTCTTAAAAGCAGGGTTGGTTTTACCGTAGCTTATACTGATAAACTAAATAATGGGTTCCCAACTAACGTAGTTCCTGGCCAGGGATCAGGAGTTAATACAGTATTAACTAATGCTGGAGAGATAGAGTTTAAAGGTGTGGATGTTACTTTTAATGTTAAACCTATCTGGGGTAAGAACTTTAAATGGGAGCTGAATGCTACCTATGCAAATACTATATCTAATAAAGTAAATGATATTGATGGCAAGCCACAATCTGCATGGAAAGACGCAGGCACTGCTCCTCCATCACTTACAGTTGAGAACGCAACTTTTGGCCCAACATTACGTGCTATTGAAGGACAACAATGGGGTACGCTTTACGGTAATGGTATTAAAAGAGATGGAGCCGGAAACGCATTGATTAATGCTAATGGTACTTATGTATATGATGCCAATACCAATTTTGGCAGTGTTTTACCTAACTATACAGGAGGGGTTCAGAGTACATTAACCTTGTTCAAGGATTTTACGGTGAATATTAATATAGATTTTCAAAATGGTGGTAAATACTATTCTACTTCGGATAAGTGGGGAAAATCAACCGGTGTATTGGCAGCTACTGCAGTTTTGAATGATAAGGGTATTCCGGTAAGGGATCCAGTGGCTAATGGCGGTGGTGTTCATATATTCGGTGTAGATGCCGTTACACTTAAGCCTGTTGATATGTATGTAAATGCGAGGGATTATTATAATGGCGGTAACAACACTTTTGACAATGACATCTATGATTTAACATATATTAAGTTACGTGAACTTGCTGTGGGTTATAATGTTCCGGTAAGCAGGTTGGGTATCGGAAAATGGATCAAAAAAGTAAATTTATCTGTAATAGCCAGCAACCCATGGTTGATATATGCTAAAACAAGAGATTTTGATCCTTCAGAAATATCAAGGCAAAGCGGAGAAGGCGGACAGTTTCCGGGATTACGTGGTGTTGGTGTTAACCTTAAACTCGGATTTTAATCAATATCATAACTTTAAATATTTATAAAATGAAAAATTATAAAACTAAAATTGCTCTCTTCTTTGTTGCACTTACAACTTTGGTAAGTTGTAATAAAATAAAAGACTTTGGAGACACCAACGTAAATCCGGCGGATATAACATCCCCTTCCACTTCGGCCATATTAACAGGGGTAATACCTGGTTTAGCAGGCTGGGCAAAAGATAATAGTGCTATAGTATGGATACAGTATAATTCAGAAACACAATATCCCAGCGAAGGGCTATATGCTGTTGCCTCCACCTATTTTGGTTTTGGGAGTTATACCGGGGCTTTATTGAACTTAAAGACTATCAAGGATAAGAGTTCTAATGCCGATGAAATAGCTGTTGCCAGGATTTTGACACAATATATCTATTGGCATCTCACTGATGCATTGGGAGATATTCCTTATTCACAGGCTTTAAAAGGCACAGTACCTGGTTATGATAAACAGAAGGATATTTACCAGGGAATGATTGCTGAATTAAAAGCTGCAAAAAACCAATTCATCAATTCAGGTGCTTTGCAGGGCGATATTTTGAATGGTAATAGTGTGCCTAAGTGGATAAAATTTGCTAATTCTTTAAGGGCAATGATGGCCATACAGTTATCAAAAAGATATCCGGGAGCAGCAGAATATGCAGCAACTGAGTTTAAGGCTGCTATTGCTGATGGTGTTATTACTTCTAATGCAGATAATATTCAGTTGAATTACCCGGGAGGTTCATATAAGAATCCTTTTTGGGCTGATAATGATGGAGCCCGTGATAATGGCGAAAGCGTACAGCTATATAACATGTTAAATAGTTTAGCCGACGGCAGACAGGCTGCTTATGGAAGTTCCAATATACCCGTGCCTTATGGACTTAACGAAGGGGATATTAACAACTGGATAAAGGCAAATGTTAACTGGTCACGTACTTTGGCCCCTAATCAAAGACTGGAAACCAGCCCGGTATATTTTTTGACTGCAGCACAACTATTCCTGGCACGTGCCGAAGCTGCTGAAAGAGGCTGGACTACAGAGGATGCCACTTCAATGATGATACAGGGTATTAATGCTTCTTTTGCACAGTGGGGTTTAGCATTGCCTCCAGCATCATACTTTACCCAATCGGGTGTTGTTTTGAATGGCACTAATAATATGAAGAAAATTGCCGAGCAGGCTTACCTGGCTTCATTTCCTAACGGAAGGGCTGGATGGAATATATGGAGAAGATTAGGATACCCGGTATTAACACCTTCCCCAGCTCCTTTAAACCCTGCTCATGTGGTTACTCCACGCAGGTACACATTTACTCCTGCAACAGCATCTACTTTTTCTGAATATAGTTTAAACCCTGCTGGAGTTGCCTCAAGTATTGCAACCTTGGTTCCGGCCGGCGATTTACAGGAAAACAGAATTTGGTGGGATCAATAAAAATTTTTTCAGGGAAACAGGTTTTCGTAACTTGTTTCCCTGATTCATTATTAAATTAAAATTACACTACGATGAAATATTTAAACCTTAAAAAGCAGTTTGCTTTATTAGCAATTGTTGCTTTTGCGTTTAGTGCCTGTAAAAAAATTAAGACACCTGAGCCCATGGGCGACGCAGGACAAACATTAGTGAAAATAATAGGTGGCGGCACACCTGCCGGCGTATCAAAAAATCCTATTGATTTTGTACCCATTCCTAAAACTATTGTTGCGGCAGATATCCGCAGGAATGTATCTAATGCCACGGAATTGAACAGGGTTATGCGTGTTACTGTTAAGGATGATATAGCCCTTATTGCAGCTAATCCTAACTATGTACTGTTGCCTTCAAACTGGTATACAATTGGTTCATCAACTCCAAAAACCGGTGGCTCAGGCGGTAATTACAGCATTACAATGCAACCCGGCGATTATGCCGAACAAATTTTTATTACTATTCCTAATGCAACAGTGTTTGACCCTGCTTCGGTATATGCTTTGGCATTTACTATTACTACTGCCGATGCAGCTGGTATTATTACGGCAGAAAAATCAATAATTGTTGAAATTAATGCAAAGAATATTGTACACGAAGATTTAAAGTGGGATTTTCAAAGGTGGAATATACCAACACAATCAGTTGGCCAACCTGCAGGTGCACCCAATGGTGGATCCTGGTTAGATCAGCCAGAAACTTTAACAACTATTTCTGCCAATCAAAACGAAATCCATAGTGGATACTTTACCCAGCCAAGGTACAGGTTAACATTTAATGATGTTGGTGGAGTAGCTACTAATTTCACTGTAGTTATTAATCCGGCTGACGTGATATCATTTAATTCTCAGGGTATTACCTGGGTTGAAGGTCCAAATCTTTTGATAGCAGATTTTGCTACCAAGCGTTACAAAATGCAATACCAGGTTTTTAATGGTGCTGCTTTCAGGTATATAATTGATGAATATCATAAGTAGAATTATTTAAATAAAGTTAAATTGAGGCTGTATCCTGTAAAAGGTACAGCCTCTTTTTTAATTGTAATCAGAATTAAAATAGATAATAGAATTAATTATTTCATTTTAAAAACGCTCTTTTATAAACAGTTGATTTAACAAAACATTCCCTGGTATTACAGGTATATATGAACAACACCGAACAACCCAGTCAGATAAATATTGAGATTTCTGAAGAAGTTTCAGAAGGAGAATATGCCAACCTCGCTATTATTACCCATAGCCATGCCGAGTTTGTGATAGACTTTGTGAATGTGATGCCCGGCACACCCAAGAGCAAGGTTAAAAGCCGTATTATACTTACCCCATTTCATGCAAAGCGTTTTATGAAGGCCATGATAGATAATGTAAAGAAATTTGAAACTGCCAATGGCACCATACAGGATATGGAATCGGTGGAGATCCCATTTAATTTTGGAGGGCCGGCGGCGCAGGCGTAAGGTTGAGTCAGGAGTTCTGAGTCGGGAGGGTTGGTGCTAAGACATCACATCATTGGAATTTATCGGGGTTATTGATCATATACCAAATCAATTTTCCAACCTCATCATTTTTTGCTGCCAGATAATTATATTCTTCTGATGTTATGTATTTGCAATCATGTGAGAAATCAAGCCACACCTGTGTTTCTGCATTCTCTGTTTCACAATCATTTAATTTGCTGATGAAGTAATCTTTGTAACGCCTCCTTCTATATGCTTCCGCTAAATTTGTACAAACTGATCTTGAAGATCTTCTCATCTGGTCAGTTAAAGAATATTTTTCTTCAGGAGGGAATCTTTTAGAGAGGGTAAAAATTTCCATTGCCAATTCATATCCTTTTTTGAAAGCCAACAAATCCTTATAATATCCCATAATAATTAAAAATTAATTTATACAATTTCCCCCTCCTGACTCCCGACTTAAAACTCCCGACTCTAAAGAAGCCCTTCATCAGCAAAACTATAAAAGCCATCTTCACTAACAATAATGTGGTCAATTACTTTTATATCGAAATAGGTAGCGGCTTCTTTTATTTTTTTTGTAAGCTCTTCATCGGCATGGCTTGGTTGTAAATTACCCGATGGATGATTATGGCATAAAACAATACTGGTAGCATCTTCTTCCAGGGCTTTTTTTAAGATTATCCTTGGGTCTGCAACTGTTCCTGTAATACCTCCCCGGCTGATAATTTCAAAATGATTTATCTTATTGGCCCGGTTTAAAAAAACAACAGCAAATACTTCATAAGCATAATCTTTTAAAAGTGCCTGAAGATATTGTGCTATATCCCTGCTTGATTTGATCACAGGTTTATCTAAGCTTGCTGTTGCCTGTCTCCGACGGCCTAATTCCAGTGCGGCAGCAATAGCAATTGATTTGGCCTCTCCAATACCTTTAACCTGCTTAAAATCTTTAAGCGAAAGTTTTCCGAGTTCATTTAAATTATCCTGCCCCAGTTTTAATATTTCCTTGGCTAGTTCAACAGCACTTTTACTTTTGCTGCCATTATTAATTAAGATGGCAATCAATTCAGAATTACTGAGGGCTGAAGGGCCTTTGCTCAATAATTTCTCCCTGGGCCGGTCATCCATGGCCCAGTTTTTTATAGATGTGGATGGCTTGTTGACATTTTCCATCATTTCAAAATTAAATCATCTAAATAAATGATACTTTCGCAGCATAATAGATAACACCTACCTCAATTTAATGTATATGGAATCAAACGCAAAAATATTTTCAGGTACCGGGTCACAGTATTTAGCTGAAAAAATTGCCAGGAAATTTGGAGAGCCATTGGGAAAAGTAAATATTCAACGCTTTAGTGATGGGGAAATATATGTTGAATTCAAAGAAAGTATAAGGGGGCGGTTTGTTTTTCTAATTCAAAGTACTTATGCACCATCTGATAATTTGATGGAATTGCTGTTAATGATTGATGCAGCCAAAAGAGCTTCGGCCTACAAGGTAATTGCTGTTATTCCATATTATGGATTGGCAAGGCAGGACAGGAAGGACAGGCCCAGGGTGGCAATAGGATCAAAATTGGTGGCTAATATGTTAACTGCAGCGGGTGCAGATAGGGTGATTACAATGGACCTTCATGCCCCACAAATACAGGGCTATTTTGATATACCGGTTGATCATCTGGATTCCTCTGCCATTTTTATCCCATATATTGAAAATTTGAACCTGGCTAACCTCACTTTTGCCGCACCTGATGTGGGTAGTGCTAACCGTATACGGGAGATTGCTACCTATTTTGAATGCGAAATGGTGATCTGTGATAAGCATCGCAAACGAGCAAATGAGATAGCCAGTATGGTTGTAATTGGAGATGTAACTGGGAGGGATGTTGTTTTAATTGATGACATCTGCGATACCGGAGGTACATTAGTAAAAAGTGCTGCATTAATGAAAGAGAATGGGGCCAGAAGCGTAAGGGCCTTATGTACTCATCCCGTTTTAAGTGGTAATGCATATAAAAATATTGAGAATAGTGTTTTAGAGGAGCTAGTAGTATGTGATACCATTCCTTTACGTGGGGAATGCAGTAAAATTAAAGTAGTTTCCACTGATGAATTATTTGCAGTTACCATACGTAATGCTTTTGAAAATAAGAGTATTAACAGCTTGTTTATGAGGAGCAGGATGGCTAATAAGAAATAAATAACGGGCAATCGCCAATAAGCAAATACTTATTGATATTTAATATCCTTTTATTGCTATTTGCCTATTGCCTGTTACGGGCTTTTCCCTACCTTTGCGCCTCATAAAAAATTTTAATAAAAATGAAATCAATTACAATCGAAGGACAACTGAGGACCGACAGCGGAAAAAAAGCCACCCGCCAACTTCGCTCTCAGAAACAAGTGCCAGGTGTAATTTATGGTGGTTCTCAGGAGATCAACTTCTCTGCTCCGGCAACTGCTTTTAAAGACATCATTTATACACCTGACTTTATGCTGGCCGAAGTTAAAATAGATGGTAAATCTTACCGTTGTATTTTAAAAGACATCCAATTTCACAAAGTAACAGATGCATTGTTGCATGTTGACTTTTTAGAGCTGGTTGAAGATAAAAAAGTGATTGCCACATTACCACTTAAATTTATTGGTGTTCCGGCAGGTGTAAAAGCAGGCGGAAAACTGGTTACTAAAATGAAGTCATTAAAGGTAAAGGCTTTTCCAAAATATTTGAAAGAGCATATTGATGTGAATATTGATAAGCTTGAATTAAATGAGAATGTAAGGGTAGAAGATGTGATAATGGATAACATGGAAGTTTTAAATTCACCCCGTATTCCTATTGCATCAGTAACCATGACAAGACAATTGAAACAAGACGAGGCTACTGCTCCAAAAGCTGATGCAGCTGCAACTCCCGCTGCCGCTACAGCAGCAGCTCCTGCCCCAGCAGCAAAAAAATAAATCTTAAATTTATTTAATAATGATGCCTTTCCGTATTTGGAAAGGCATTTTTTAGCCGGTAAGTCACAGCCATTAAACTTTAACTACCTTTGGCAACTTAAAATAATTAATCATGGGAATGGATAGAAATACGATTATAGGTTTTGTGTTGATCGGGGCTTTGTTAATTGGAATGTTTTATATTAATAGCCGCAGTAACCAGGCATACCTTGCTGAAAATAAAAGAGTAGAGGATTCAATAGCCGCAACAAAACCAAAAGTGGATTTGATTACTGCTAAAATAGATTCATTAAAAAAAGATTCCTTAGTTAAGTCCAGTCAAAAAATGCCTGAAGCATTTATAACTGATTCCGCTAAAGAAGAACATTTAGATACGCTGGAAAATGAAGTGTTAAAAATTGTTTTTACCAACAAAGGGGGGCAACCAAAGATTGTGGAATTAAAACAGTTTAAAAAATTTGATGGCAGACCACTCATTTTAGAGAATGGTTCATTTAATAAGATTTCGTATAAAATTAATACAGCGGTAAACCAGACAAACGAAACTGCAGATATTTCATTTATAGGTGGGCAGAAAATGATATCTGCAGAGAAAACCCAAAGTATTTCTTTTACATTAAAGGATTCAATGGGGAAAGAAATAATACACCAGTATACTTTACAGCCCGGTAGCTACCTGCTGGATTTTAATATATCAATGAATGGAGCAGATAAACTTGTTTATCAAAATGCAATCAATTTGTTGTGGCAAACAGAAGCTCCACAGGTTGAAAAGGATATTATATATGAAAAACAGCAAAGCCAAATATGTTATTTGGAAAATGGAAATTTTGATTTTGAATATTTAGGATCGGGAGATGATAAGAAATTTGAAAAATCTGTGGATTGGCTGGCTGTAAAGCAACAGTTTTTTATTTCTGCATTGACCGCAAAAAATAAATTCCAGAGTGCTTTTATTAAGTGGGTAGTTCCTGCAGATTCATTAAAAGTAGTGACGCATGCAACTGCTAATTGTATTCTATCTGTACCTGCTGGTTCAACAGCAACAATTCCTTTACAATTGTATTACGGACCCAGCGATTACAATGTATTAAGTAAAAATAATAATCAAATGCAGAATATAGTGCCATACGGAAGTGGTGTTTTTGCGTTTGTAAAATATATTAATCGCCATTTTTTGTTACCTGTATTTGATTTTTTAAGAAAGCATATTGCCAGTATGGGTATGGTAATCCTGTTGCTTACCTTATTGATTCGACTGATCACCTCCCCAATCCTGTATAAAAGCTATCTCAGCGGGGCTAAGATGAAAGCATTAAAACCCGAGATTGACAAGTTAAAAGAAAAGCATGGAGATGATAAGCAGGCTTTTAGTATGGATCAGATGAAGCTTTGGAAATCGGCCGGTGTAAGCCCCCTGGGTGGTTGTTTGCCAGCGCTGCTCCAGATTCCGATATTTATGTCACTTTATTATTTCTTTCAGTCCAATATTTCTTTAAGGGGGCAAAATTTTTTATGGGCAAAAGACCTGGCAGCTTACGATTCTATTGCCACTTTGCCTTTTTCTATACCTTTTTATGGAGATCATGTAAGCTTATTTACCATTACTGCAACTCTTACCAGTTTGATCATTTCCGTTTATAGTATGAGCAATATGCAGGATAACAGTAATCCTGTGATGAAGTACATGCCTTATATATTCCCGGTTTTGCTTTTAGGTGTGTTTAATAACTTACCGGCTGCATTAACCTGGTATTATACAGTGTCAAATACCATAACACTTATTCTTCAAATTGTGATTCAGAAATATATCATTAATCATGAAAAAATTCTTGCTCAAATTGAAGAAAACCGAAAGAAGCCGGTAAAACAAAGCAAATTGCAGGAACGTATGATGGCGATGCAGGAAAGCAATAAAAAACTTCAGGACATGAAGAATAAAAATAACAAGAGATAGAATATTAAGTTAAAATTTACTGGCCTGCGATCTGTTTACCGGATTGCGGGTTTTTTATTTATCTATTACAGGTATCTTGGCACGGGATTTAATTACCTTTAGTAAAACAAAGAATACGATGAAGAATATTAGAAGTCTTATGCTGGTGGCTATTTTAGCGTTAGGCTATATCATACCAACTTTTGCTCAAAAAACTATATCCGAAGGAACTATTGTTTATGATATGGAAATTCAGACAGGTACCAATCAACCACAGAGGGGAGATGCTTTAGAAGGTACCACAACTACAGTGTATTTAAAAGGTAATAACAGCCGTACAGATGTGGTGAGCACGCTTGGTAAAGAGATTACTATTTTTAATTCAAAGACTGATAATGCGGTTATTTTAAAAGAATTCAGTGGACAGAAATTAATGATAACACTTACAAAGGATAATTGGAAATTGAAAAATAAAATGTACAACGATGTTAAGTTTGAACTTACAAATGAAGTAAAGAACATTGCTGGATACAATACAAAAAAAGCAATTGCTAATATGGCAGACGGAAGATCTTTTGTAGTGTATTATGCCCCGGATATAGTTATAGCTAATAAGGAGTATGATGCAACATTTATAAATTTACCGGGTTTGCCAATCCAGTATGAAATTGAGTCTGGGAAAATGAAATTCAAGTATACGGTTTCAAAAATAAATTATGATCCGGTATTAGTCTCTCAGTTTGATTTTCCAACAACAGGGTACAGGGTTATGACTTATGAAGAAAATCAGAAGCTGAAAAAGGGGAACTGATAAAATATATAAAAAGGAATAAAAAAAGCTTAGATTTTTCTAAGCTTTTTTTATTAATGAGGTTTAATAATCAATTTCATTCCCGTATAGCCTTGCCTCATTTCCGGCACAGCTATTACTTGTTTATGCGGAATTATATAAACAGTATTACCTTTTTGATAGGTAAGTAAGGTATTGCTTAGAATCGCATTTCCATCAGACTGTTGGTTTACCAATAAACTTCCCGTATACTTTAAACCGGATTTAAAATTAAGTGAAATGGAATTTCTTAAAGAATTTGATGTGCTGATGTTAAGGCTAACTTTTGTCTTATTTTTCTTTCCAATGCCTTTATCTGCCAAAGCACTGAAAGCTACGCCGCTAAGCATAATAACTACCAGTATTATTTTGGCCATTTTCATCATTAGTTTTAAGTTTATCAGTACAAATATATTGAAAAATATTCGGTAATTACATACCACTTATCAAATCTTTTTACACTCTTTTAACGTTTATGTTTAAAAAAGGTTACTAAAAGTTGATTATTTCTTCAAAAGTTGCTAATTTACAATAACCTATAACCCATGAGTAAATATCCTTACCGTCAGGACCGAGAGGAATTAAAAGCATTACTCCAGCAGTTTGATAACCTCAAAAGCGGCAAAAGCAATTCATTTCTTGAAGAAGATTCCTTCGAACGTATTATAGATTATTTTGATGAACAGGAGCAATTACCTCAAGCTCTGGAAGCAGCCGAATACGGCATAGAACAATATCCTTATTCATCTATGTTACTATTAAAAAAGGCTGACCTTTTGATTGCATTAAGACAATACAAAGAAGCATTACTGATACTAGATCAGGCAGAATTATTTGATAGCAAAGATACCAATCTTTATATCTTAAAGACCGATGCGTACCTGGCTTTAGATCAGCAACAAAAGGCTGCAGCTGTTTTAGAAACAGCTATTGAAGATTTTGAGGGGGAGGAGAAGATCGACTTATTGTTCGAACTGGCGGACGTTTATGATGATTATGAAAATTTTGAAAAGGTCTTTGATTGCCTGAAGATGATATTAGAACAAGAGCCCAATAACGAAGAAGCGTTATATAAAATTTGTTTCTGGACAGATTTTACCGGGCGTAACGAAGAGGGAATAAGGTTGCATCAAAAAATAATTGATGAATTCCCCTTTAATGAGTTGGCCTGGTTTAATCTGGCAGCAGCATACCAAGGCTTAAAATTATATGAAAAAGCAGTTGATGCCTACCAGTATGCCGTAGCAATTGATGAAAAATTTGATTATGCGTTGCGTAATATGGGAGATGCATATATACGTTTGCGCAGATATAAAGATGCGGTTGAAGTTTTAGAGAAAGTTTTGGAACTGGCCCGGCCCGAAGATGTTATTTATGAGGCTATAGGTCATTGTTACGACAAAATGGGTAATTATGCTCAGGCCAGGTTTAATTATAGAAAGGCAAGTCACCTGAACCAGGATGATAGCCAATTGAATTACAAGATTGCCTGCACTTATATGAATGAGGGAATTTGGGATAGTGCTATAAAAAACCTCGAAATTGCTTTGCGTATACATCGTATGCAACCGGAATATAACCTGGCAATGGGACAATGTTATGTGGAGCTCAATAAACTGGAAGATGCAATCACTTACTTTGGTAATGTAGTAAGGGTAAGGCCAAAAAATTTAAATGGCTGGATAGAATTATTAAAGTGCCTGTATAAGGCTGAAATGCTGGAAGAAGCACTGGAATATGCAGGCTTTGCTTATGAACAAACAGATGGAAAACCTATTTTCCTTTTTTATAAAAGTGCGGTTTTATATGCCATGGGTAAATCCAAAGAAGCATTATTACAGTTGGAATCAGGTATGAGCAAGAATCCTAAACTCATTAAAAAATTTATTGAAATTAATCCATCTATTCTTCAGGTTCAACAAGTGGTTGATATTATTGCCCGTTTTAAGAAGAGAAATTCAATCTAAGAAGTAAACTATACTTACAGGGTTTTCAAATCAAAAATTTCAGCACTATCTTTTTTTGCAGTTCAGGGGTTATCTTTGCAGTCCTTAAAATAAGTAATATGAACTTTAAACTTTCTCAAATACCTGAGCGTAACGCAAAACCACGTGATCATGGCATTACCATGGTCATGGATAAAGGGCTTAGCATAGAAGAAGTGAGGAATTTTATGAGTGCGACACATCCACATGTTGATGTAGTGAAACTTGGATTTGGAACATCGTATGTTACGCCTAATCTGAAAGAAAAACTGGAAGTATATCGTTCTTTCGACATGCCCATTTATTTCGGTGGAACTCTCTTTGAAGCTTTCCTGATCAGAAACCAATTCGATGATTATGTTAATGTGTGTAAAGAATTTGGAGTTAGTTATATGGAAGTGAGCGATGGTTCTATCGATATTCCTCATACTGAAAAATGCGGCTATATAGAAAAATTAGCTAAAATAGGAGTGGTTTTAAGTGAGGTAGGTAGTAAAGATGCTGCACATATTATTCCTCCCTATAAGTGGATTGAACTGATGAAAGCAGAACTGGAAGCTGGTTCTACGTATGTAATTGCAGAGGCAAGGGAAGCAGGTAATGTGGGTATTTATAGAGGCACTGGCGAAGTAAGGGAAGGCTTGGTTCAGGAAATTCTTACCCAGATCCCCGAAGAAAAAATTATATGGGAAGCGCCTCAAAAAGCACAGCAGCTTTACTTTCTGGAATTGATTGGCTGTAATGTTAACCTGGGTAATATTCCACCCAATGAAGTAATTCCATTGGAAGCAATGCGTATCGGGTTACGTGGAGATACCTTCAATTTATATTTGAATAAAGAAACGGTATAATGAAAACGTATGGCCTTATTGGGTTTCCATTAACGCACTCTTTTTCCAAACAATACTTTACAGAAAAATTTGAGAAGGAAGGCATTGCTGATGCAATTTTTAACAATTTTCCTCTTACTTCTATAGAAGAGTTTTCTGAATTACTAAAAAAAAATCCTTCATTAATAGGATTAAATGTAACTATCCCATATAAAGAACAGGTACTGAAACATGTTAACCACTTATCTGACGAAGTAAAAGAAACGGGCGCCGCAAACTGCATAAAAATACGGCAGGGAGAATTGGTTGCTTATAATACTGATATTACTGGTTTTCGGGATTCCTTTGTAAAAAAATTAAAACCTGGTGATAAGAAAGCGTTGATCTTGGGGTCGGGGGGGGCATCAAAAGCGGTGCAATATGTGCTTAATAAACTCGGAATTGAATTTTTAGTTGTTTCCAGACTAATTGATAATAAAGCTGATCTTATTCAATACAAACATATTTCGGAGGAAATACTGAATGACTTTACGGTCATAATAAATTGCACCCCTATGGGTATGTTTCCTGATGAATCTTCCTTTCCAGATATTCCATATTCATTTCTTACGTCGAAGCATTATTTATTTGACCTGGTTTATAATCCTGCTAAAACACAATTCTTGAAAAAAGGAGAGGAGCAAGGCGCAATCATAGAAAATGGCTATGAGATGCTGATATTACAGGCAGAAGAAAGCTGGAAAATATGGAATGATGAAGGGTTTTAATTATTCAATAAGTAACGCCTTTAATTTTTCAGGTATAACCACCACTTTTTTTGCAGTATAATCATAACAAACCATTCCTGTTTTTGCATTCGCTAATAAAATGATCTCATTATTTCTTTTTGCAAAAAGTCGATAGTATAAACTAAAGCCTGCACCGGATACTTCACCGGCTCCTATCTTTACTTCCACCTGGTCACCATAAAATGATTCGTTTTTAAATTCTACGGAAAGATCACCCATTATTAAACCAATCCCCTCAATATTTAACTCGGTATAACCATGCTGTTGTAACCATTGCATCCTGGCTTCATGAATGATGCTGACAAAAGCATCATTACCAACATGGTTACCATAATTGATGTCGGCAATGCGTACAGGGATAATAAATGATGCTATAAACTGTTCCGGTATTTCAATCTTAACCCTTGCCATTTTTATTAGGAATTATTATTTATTCAAAAATTCAATCAGCTTTTGCATTGCTTTTTTACGATGACTGAATTTATTTTTTTCTTCCATCTCCATTTCTGCAAATGTTTTAGCACTACCATCCGGAATAAACACCGGATCGTAGCCAAAACCATTCGCCCCTTTCTTCGTCTCTGTTATTATTCCGGGGCAAATCCCTTCAAATAAATATTCTTTGCCATCAAGAATTAAAGATATTACTGTTCTAAAACGGGCAGCTTTATTATTTTCTGATTTAAGGTTATATAGAAGCTTATCAATATTATCTTCAAAGCTCCTGTTTTCTCCCGCATACCGGGCACTTTTTACACCCGGCTCTCCATTCAATGCTTCTGCTTCCAGGCCGGTATCTTCGCTAAAACAGTTTTTATCAGTTAGATTGAAAATAGTTTTTGATTTTTCTGAAGCGTTAGCTTCTAATGTATCGTGAGGTTCCGGGATATCAATATCAATACCAGCTTCTTTTAATGTAATGATATCGAAACTTTTACCCATTACAGATCTGACTTCATCTACTTTATTTTGATTATTGGTTGCAAATATCAATGTATCCATTTCTACTTAAAAAATATTTAACCTATTGAAAAATCTTTTTTAAACAGTTCCATAATTTTGTTTTCTCTGTCTTATCATTTTGTAATTCTGTTAATGAAACAGATGAAAGATATACCTGGTTATTAAACTGCTGGATTTGATAATGAGGAAACTGTAAAGGCAGACCCAATAATTGGGGATCAACACCAAATAAAAATACTTTTTCTGCATTAAGTTGTTCAGTTAATCCTTCATATAACAGAGATGGATTTTTTGAAAAATTTATTAATGCAATGTCTTTCATACTCAGTTTACAGGCAGATAAAATACCTAATAAAAATTTTAAATCTTCATCAGGTAAATAAATGGCTTCTGCTGATGTTACTATGATAACAATCCTTCCCTGATTATTCCCTAAATAAGAAACTACACCTGACTTAAGTAAAGCCGAATCAGGGTTACCTGATTTCAAATCAAACAGATATTTACTATATAGATTCTGTATAACTACAGCCGGAAACTGAATATTATCTAAACTCATTAAAGCTTAATTTATAACCTTGTTTTTTCGTTTCTTTGTTGTAAAATTAACGATTATGATTGCAGCCGGGGATATTAATATAACAAAGATTAAACGCAGTAAATTAAAGAAGACTAACCTGGAGAATATTCCTTTTGGAAAATACTTTACTGATCATATGCTGGAAGTGGATTATGAGGATGGTGAATGGAAAAATGCAGAGATCAAACCTTACAAACCTTTGTTATTAGAGCCTTCAGTTGCTGCACTTCATTATGGGCAGGCCATTTTTGAAGGTGTAAAAGCTTACAAAAATGCTGATGGTGATCCCTTTATTTTCCGGCCATTAGATAATTTTAAGCGATTCAATATATCTGCTGAAAGAATGCAGATGCCGCAGGTGCCGGAGGAAATTTTTATGGGAGGTATGAAGGCATTGATAGAATTGGACAAGAACTGGATTCCTACGCAGCAAGACCATTCTTTATATATCCGGCCATTTATGTTTAGCAGCGATGAAATGATTGGCGTAAGACCCAGCGACAAATATAAGTTTATGATTATCCTGAGCCCCACTGGTCCTTATTATAGTGCCCCCATGCGTATATATGTGGAGGAGAAATATGTAAGAGCGGTACCCGGGGGTATAGGTTATGCCAAAGCAGCCGGCAATTATGGAGCAGCCATGTATGCTACTGCTCAAGCTAAAAAAATTGGTTACGACCAGGTTTTATGGACAGATGCTTATGAACATAAATATGTACAGGAATGCGGCACGATGAATGTGTTCTTCATCATAGGTGATATGGCCATTACCCCCGAACTTGAAGCCGGAACAATATTAGCTGGCGTAACCAGGGATAGCGCTATAACTTTACTCAAAGAAATGGGCTTTAACGTGCAGGAAAGGCCTTTAAGTATTGACGATATAATAGATGCACATAAGGCCGGTATTTTATATGAAGTATTTGGCACCGGGACTGCTGCCACTATATCTCTGATAAAGGAATTGAGGTATAAAGATTATACCATGGAATTTGATGTTGATAAATGGAAAACAGCCCCTGAATTAAAGCGGAAACTGAATGCTATAAGGTATGGGGAGGAGGCTGATACTCATGGATGGATGTACAAAGTTTAGACCCCTTCCTAATAAATAAAACCTCCCCAATTGAAGGTTTCATGGCGAATGTGAATAAAAAATCATTTTTTTAGCCATTAATTTTCCATTTTCAAACCATAAACCCTACCTTTGCCGTCCTAAAAATAAAAGGTTCATAATGCCTACAATACAACAATTAGTAAGAAAAGGAAGAGAAGTAATCAAAGCAAAGAGCAAGTCCAGGGCTTTGGATAGCTGCCCGCAGCGCCGTGGTGTTTGTACCAGGGTGTATACAACTACGCCTAAAAAGCCAAACTCTGCTTTGCGTAAAGTAGCTAAAGTAAGGTTAACCAATAAAATTGAGGTTATTGCCTATATACCGGGTGAGGGCCATAATTTACAGGAACATTCTATAGTACTGATACGTGGTGGCAGGGTTAAAGATTTGCCTGGTGTACGTTATCATATTGTACGTGGTAGTTTGGATACTGCAGGTGTTAAAGATCGCAAGCAAAGCCGCAGTAAATACGGAACTAAAAAAGAAAAAGCTAAAAAATAATCACAGATTTTAGGATTTACGCAGATTCCGCTGATGGAAACTGTAGTTACCAAAATCAGGCATTAAATAAAAAATTTAAAATAGTAAGAGATTCAGCGAAATCTTTAAAATCAATAAATCAGCGTTCCAATGAGGAAGACACAACCGAAAAAAATACCTTTAGCAGCCGATCCTAAATTTAATGATAAGCTGGTTACACGTTTTGTAAACAACCTGATGTGGGCTGGTAAAAAAAGTGGCGCATACATAATTTTTTATGATGCTTTGGATAAAGTAGCCAAGCAAACAGGTGAAGATGGATATGAAGTTTGGAAAAAAGCATTAGCTAATATTACTCCGGGAGTAGAGGTTCGTAGCCGTCGTATTGGGGGTGCTACATTCCAGATTCCTGCTGAAGTACGTTCTGACAGGAAGGTTTCTTTGAGTATCAAGTGGATGGTGAAATATAGCCGTGAGAGAAATGGCCGCAGCATGGCTGATAAACTGGCCAATGAAATTGTTGCTGCAAGCAAAGGTGAAGGAGCTGCTTTTAAAAAGAAAGAAGACACACACCGTATGGCAGAAGCCAATAAGGCATTTGCTCACTTCAGGATCTAATAGTTTAATCAAACATATTTAAAGCCGTTCTTTTTAGAACGGTTTTTTTGTTCTCAATACAGTTTGTAATTACAAAAAATGAACGTACCTTTGCGGCGCTAAAAGGTACAGCAGCAGTATATCGGATGGAGCCGTACTTATTTAGCATACTATGAGAGTATAATATTCATATCGAACCCTAAACCTTCAAAGCAATAAGGTTTATCTACAGGGTGCTCTATGCTAAATAGCGGATAAAAAGTACAAGTGAGTGACACAACGATGATGAGCAGAGATTTACAGCTGGACACAAAATATTAAATCAAAAATCTTAAATATTAAATAAAACAAAATGGGAGACTTACGTTATCAACGAAATTTTGGAATTGCCGCACATATTGATGCCGGTAAAACCACTACCACCGAACGTATATTATATTATACCGGTGTGAATCATAAAATAGGTGAGGTGCATGATGGTGCCGCAACCATGGACTGGATGGCTCAGGAGCAGGAGAGGGGTATCACTATTACCAGTGCTGCTACCACTTGCTTTTGGAACTTCCCGATGATCAATGGTAAAAAAACACCTGACACTCATCAATACAAATTCAACATTATTGATACTCCGGGTCACGTGGATTTTACTGTAGAAGTAGAGCGTTCTTTACGTGTATTGGATGGTTTACTGGCTTTGTTCTGTGCAGTGAGCGGTGTTGAACCACAATCTGAAACTGTTTGGCGCCAGGCTAACCGTTACAAGGTACCACGTATTGGTTTTGTAAACAAAATGGACCGTGCAGGTGCTGATTTCTTAAATGTTGTAAAGCAAATTAAAGAAATGCTGGGTGCCAAAGCTGTGCCTTTGCAATTGCCAATTGGTGCTGAAGATAATTTTAAAGGTGTTGTAGATTTGATTACCATGAAAGGCATTGTATGGGATGAAGCAGGACAAGGTATGACTTTTGACGAAGTGCCTATTCCTGAAGATATGATGGAAGACGTAAAAGAGTGGAGACAACATTTAATTGAAGCCGTTGCCGATTACGATGATAAACTTTTAGAAAAATTCTTTGATGATCCTAATACCATCACAGAAGATGAAATTCATGAAGCTATCCGTAAAGCTACTATTGATATCTCTATCATTCCGATGATGTGTGGTTCTTCTTTTAAGAACAAAGGTGTTCAAACTGCATTGGATGCTATTGTTCGTTACCTGCCAGGTCCTTTGGATATTGAAGCGGTAAAAGGAACAAATCCTGATACTGGTGAAGAAATGATCCGTCATTCTGATCCAAAAGAACCGTTCAGTGCATTGGCATTTAAAATTATGACTGACCCTTTTGTGGGACGCCTCGCATTCTTCAGGGCATATAGTGGCCGTTTGGATTCTGGTAGTTATGTTTTAAATACCCGTACAGGTAAAAAAGAACGTATCAGCCGTATTATGCAGATGCATGCCAACAAACAAAACCCGGTTGACTTTATTGAAGCCGGTGATATAGGTGCAGCTGTTGGATTTAAAGATATTAAAACAGGAGATACATTATGTAACGAAGATGACCCTATCGTACTGGAGGCAATGACCTTCCCGGAACCGGTTATCAGTGTTGCGGTTGAACCAAAAACTCAAGCCGATGTGGATAAGATGGGTATGGCAATTGCTAAACTGGTAGAGGAAGATCCTACATTAAGAGTGAAGACAGATGAAGAAACCGGCCAGACAATTTTGAGCGGAATGGGTGAATTGCATCTTGAAATTATTGTTGATCGTATGCGTCGTGAGTTTAAAGTAGAAATTAACCAGGGGGCACCACAGGTAGCTTATAAAGAAGCATTTCATAATACAATTGAACATCGTGAAACTTTGAAAAAGCAAACGGGTGGTCGTGGTAAATTTGCCGATATCATTTTTGAGATAGGGCCCGCTGACGAAGAGTTTTTGAAAGATAAAGAGATCAACAAAGGAAGTAATTTCCAGTTTGTGAACGGTTTGTTTGGCGGTAGTATTCCAAAAGAATTTGTACCAGCCATTCAAAAAGGTTTTGAAACTGCTATGACAACAGGTGTTCTTGCAGGCTATCCAATGGAAAGCATGAGAGTACGTGTGTTTGATGGTAGCTTCCACCAGGTGGATAGTGATGCGATGAGTTTTGAACTTTGTGCCAAACAGGGTTATCGTGAAGCCGGCCGTAAAGCAAAACCTGTTTTACTGGAGCCGATCATGAAAGTGGAAGTGTTGACTCCTGACCAGTACATGGGTGATGTTACAGGTGATTTGAACCGTCGTCGTGGTATGCTGGAAGGTATGGATAGCAAACATGGCGTACAGGTTATTAAAGCCAAAGTGCCATTGAGCGAAATGTTTGGTTATGTAACTCAATTGCGTTCGTTATCATCAGGTCGTGCTACTTCAACCATGGAGTTTAGTCATTACTCTCCTGCACCAAACAATATTGCAGAAGAAGTGGTAGCCAAGCAAAAAGGTAAAGTGAAGATAGGGGAAGAATAAAAGCACCCCCCCCGGCCCACCTTAGGCAAGAGAACTGATTATAGTGGAGTTGGAAATGATATTTTATATAAAACCCCATTCTGAAAAGAATGGGGTTTTTGTTTGGGTTACTTTACGTTTTTCAAATACAACCATTGCTTTTTTAAAAATGAGGTTGTATTTTGTTATATACAATCATGCGTTATGCAAAACATCCGCTTAGAAAATCTTCTTTTAATTGATATTGAAACGGTGTCAGAATCTGCTGAGTTTGCTGCATTGAATGAAGAATGGCAGGCACTCTGGCAGGAAAAAGTACAACGTACTTTGCCCGAAGATGTTACTGCAGCCGAATTTTATCCTCAGCGGGCAGGCGTTATGGCCGAGTTTGCAAAAGTTGTCTGTATCAGCATCGGTTATTTCAAAAAAGAAGGTAATACACAGCAGCTGCGTTTGAAATCTTTTTATGGCGTTGATGAAAAAATATTGCTGCAGGATTTTATTGCGGCATTGCATAAGATGGATGGCAATAATAACAAATGGAGTTTTACCGGGCATAACATAAAAGAGTTTGATATACCTTTTATTTGCCGCCGGTTATTGATCAATGGTTTACCGGTTCCGGCTTTTCTCGATTTTCAGAATATGAAACCGTGGGAAACCAATATGGTGGATACATTTCAGTATTGGCGTTTTGGCGATTATAAACACTACACTTCCTTAAAATTACTTGCTGCTGCATTAAAAGTACCTTCGCCAAAAGATGATATTGATGGCAGTATGGTAGGTGAAGTGTACTGGAAAGAAAAAAATCTTACCCGTATTGTTACCTATTGCCAGAAAGATGTGGTAACTACAGGCAATATTATTTTACGGTTTAAGAATATGCCATTGCTTACCGAAGCTCAGGTTGTAATTGTAACTTAAAGATCAATTTACCCTTTTCAGCATAGTTACAAAAACAGGAAAGTGGTCACTATAGCCATAATTGTAAGTCATTCCATCCCAGGTTCTTTTTGCATAGCCTTTGTATTTGCCCGTCTGCTGTACCAGAAACTGTTTATTGAAGATATTGGCCTTGAAGAAAAAATATCCCTTTTGTTCTTTACCTAACCAGGCTTGCGATATGATGATCTGGTCAAATAATCCCCATGAATCCTGGTAAGCCAATGTACCAATGCCTCTTCTGTAAAAATCAACCCACGGATTGAATAGCCCCGATTCTTTTACATCACTCATTTTTCCTTTTGCGCCAAGTACCTTAGTAACGCTGGGACTTATCGGATCATCATTAAGATCGCCCATTAACACGATCTTGGATTGGGGATTAGTGGACATGATTGAATCTATTGTTCTTTTACACACCTGCGCAGCAGCTGCCCTGGCCGGTATTGAACGTTCTTCACCGCCTGAACGGGAAGGCCAGTGATTTACAAAAACATGTATGGTATCGCCATCCATTATCCCTTTAACATATAATACATCACGGGTAAAATAAGAATCTTTTGACCCCCCCGGGAGTTTTACAAAAAGAGGGACGCTATATACCGGCTTAAAATATTTGGGATTATACAGTAAACCTACATCCACGCCTCTTACATCAGGAGAATTATAATGTACAAGTTTCCAATTCCTGCTTTTTAGATCTTTATGATTGATAAGCACTGTTAGTACGGTATCATTCTCAATCTCGGCAACTCCCAATAAGGCTAACCCATCCGGATTAACATCTATACCCATTTGGGAGATAACGGAAGCTAACCGGCCTACCTTATCTAAAAAAACATGTGTATTATAATGCCTTTCACTGTTAGGTAAAAACTCTTCATCATCTACCCTCGGATTATTGACCGTATCATAGAAATTTTCGAGGTTATAAAACCCGATCAATGCCGGGTGATAGTTGTCTTTTTGTGCTAAACCAGTGGAAACAGCCAGTAACAAAATGCTGATCGTTAAATAAACTTTGTACATGTTATTTTTTGAATAGATGACAAAGTTATTCATCTGCAATTGATTTAAGTTATATTAAAATGAATAATATGTTATGTGTGCAATTTTTATAGCTAAAGCAACTTTAAAACGATACATTTGCAGACCTTTTTTAACATAAAATTTATGATGCCAAAATTCAGACATTACTTGCTTGTGTTCATGCTTTCAGCGGTTTTTATACCCACCGCATTTTCACAGATACAAAAGATCAAAGACACACTTCCTACCCGTGATACCCTGATTGAAGTTTTAAGGGAAAATTTACAGGATAATATCCCGGTGATCTCTTTAGATGAAAGTGATGGACAGGATGGAAGTGCTCAAAATATTTCTTCTCAACTTAGTGCCGGAAGAGACCCGTTTTTGAATGCAGCTACTTTTAAATTCAGTGCTGTTCGTTTTCGAATAAGAGGTTATGATGCTGATAATTTTAGTACCTATATAAATGGTGTGCCTATGGAAAATCTGGATAACGGATTTACACCATATGGACAGTGGGGTGGATTAAATGATGTTTTACGTAACCGGGAATCAACTATAGGATTAATGGCAACAACATTTTCCTATGGTGATATTGGTGGACTAACAGCTTTTGATACCCGGGCATCGCACCAGCGAAAACAAACCAGCGTTAATTATGCTTTATCCAACCGAAATTACAGTAACCGTATTATGCTTACCCATTCAACGGGTTTAAACAATAAAGGATGGGCATTCTCTTTTTCAGGTTCCCGCCGCTGGGCAGATGAAGGCTTTACTGATGGAACATATTATGACGGGTGGTCTTTCTTTGCCGGTGTGGACAAACGTGTAAATGACAGGCACCTGCTTTCATTTGTAGCATTTGCAACTCCAACCGAAAATGGCCGCCAGGGAGCTTCTGTAAAAGAAATGCTGAATATTACAGGAGATAATTTTTATAATCCTTACTGGGGATACCAGAATGGTAAAAAAAGAAATGCCAGTGTCGCCAAATCTTTTCAGCCAATAGGAATATTAACCCATGACTGGAAGGTATCGGATAAAACCACCTTAGTGACTGCCGGCTCTTTCAGCTATGGAAACAGAAGTACAACGGGGCTTGACTGGTACAATGCAGCAGATCCAAGGCCGGATTATTACCGCTACCTGCCCAGCTATCAGCTTGACCCTTATTTTGCCGGACAGGTAAGGCAGGAGTTGATGGATAATGTAAACAAACGCCAGATAAACTGGGATGCTTTGTACAATACCAATTACAATTCTTCTGATGTGGTACACGATGCCAATGGAATTATTGGCAACGATGTTTCAGGCAAACGTTCACACTATATTGTTGAGGAAAGGGTAATCAATACCACAAAATATAATTTCAATAGCACATTAAACAGTTCAATTTCTGAAAATATATCTTTTACAGCCGGGATAACTTATCAGGCACAAAGGAATAATTATTATAAAAAAGTAGATGACCTGTTGGGTGGTGATTTTTATGTGGATATAAACCAGTTTGGCGAAAGGGATTTTCCAGCCAACACTAATGCCGGTCAAAATGATCTTAATAATCCAAACCGCATATTAGGGGTTGGCGATAAGTTTGGGTATAATTATGATATCAATATCAAAAAAGGCTCGGTTTGGTTACAGGGTGTTTTTAAATTCCGCAAGGTTGATATATTTTTATCTACTGAACATTCGTATACCAGCTTCTTCAGGTATGGCAATGTAAGGACCGGTTTATTTCCCAACAATTCTTACGGAAAATCTACAGTATATAATTTTTATAATTCCGGCATAAAGGGTGGGGCTACTTATAAAATTGATGGACGTAATTATCTTTTTGCAAATGGTTCATACCAGTCAAGGGCACCTTTCTTTGAGAACGCTTTTATTGCACCAAGAACAAGGGATTTTGTACAGGATGACCTTAAATCAGAAGAGATACTCGCTATAGAAGGAGGGTATGTAATGAATGCCCCTAAAGTTAAAATAAGGGCCACAGGTTACTTCACAAGGTTTAATAACCAGCTGAATGTACTTACTTTTTATAATGATGAATTTCAGAATTTTGTGAATTATGCCATCAGCAATATTGGTAAAGTACATGCCGGTATTGAATTTGGCGCTGAAGCAAAAGTCTACAAAGGACTAAGCGTAACAGCTGCTGCAGCAATCGGGCAATATACTTATAATACACGCCAGAGTGCAACAGTAACTGCCGATAACAGTACTACGGTCTTGTCAAAAGATGTTGCTGTTTACTCAAAAGATTTTTATGTGCCTACACCACAGCAGGCATATACCATCGGGCTGGATTACCGTTCACCGCAGTTCTGGTTCATCAATGTTAATTTTAATTATTTCGATAAAATGTATCTTGATTTTAATCCTGTACGCAGGACTGCAGCAGCAACAAGTGGTATTGTTGAAGGATCCGACCACTGGCACAGGATACTTGACCAGACCAAATTGGAATCGCAATATACCCTGGATGCATTTGCAGGATATTCCTGGATGATGAACAGGAGGTTCCATAGTTTAAAGAAAAGGACATTCCTTGTATTTAATGTAGGTGTAAATAATATACTTAATAACAGGGAGATCGTTTCAGGTGGCTTTGAGCAGCTTCGTTTTGATTTTGCTGAAAAGAATGTAAATAAATTCCCTGACAAAAGATTTTATGCTTATGGGATAAACTTTTTTGCCAGCGTAGGGGTAAGATTTTAATTAAATAACAACACGTAATAAACTCTTTAAAAAATAAATTATGAACAAAATTCTGAAATTAATAACTGCTGTAATTTTAGTCGCTTCCATCAGCACTTTCAGCGCATGTAAAAAATCTTTTGATAATCCTCCCGGTGCTGCTGATCCGGCTATTGTTGCCAACACATCCATTAAGGCATTAAAAGCAATGCATACTTCATCAGGCGCTTATGATGTGATCACGTCTGACTTGATTATTTCGGGTGTTGTTGTTGCAGATGATAAGAGTGGAAATCTATATAAGCAGCTATATATTCAGGATGCAACAGGTGGCCTCCAAATTTTGTTAGATGCAAATAGCTTGTATGGCACTTATCCAGTGGGCCGCAGAATATTTATTAAGTGCAAAGACCTTTGCATCAGTGATTATAATGGCCTTATGGCATTGGGAGTAAAAGCCACTGTTGGAGGCTTGCCTTCCCAGGAAGGTATTCCGGGTAATTTGATCAGCAGGTATGTTATCGGAGGTTCAATAAACAACCCGGTAGTACCCAAGGTAGTTACATTGGCACAGTTGGGAACTAATATGCAGGACCAGTATTTAGGAACTTTGATTCAATTGGATGATTACAGGTTTGCTGATCTCAGTGGTACCTATTCTGATACTTCTGCTTATAAAAGCACTATAAACCGTGATATTAACCAGTGTGGAAGTCAAACCGTTATTGTACGTACAAGTGCCTATGCAAATTTTGCTGCTCAAAAAATACCACAAGGCCGTGGAAATATTGTTGCTATATACACAGTTTTTGGAAGTACAAAACAATTAATTATCAGGAGTGCCGATGATGTGCAGTTTACTAATCCTTACAGTTGTCCATTGCCTCCGGGAACACTATTGTTTGAAGATTTTGAAAGCCATCCGGTGACTACATCTTTTCCTTACACCCCGGTCTCATTACCAGGTTGGACAAATGCAGCACAGGCAGCAAGTGAGTTATTTACTGCCAGAACATTCAGCAGCAACAAATATGCATATATGAGCGGATTTGGTACAGCCCAATCAACTGTAACAACCTGGTTGGTTACAAAAGGAGTTGCTCTTACAGGCACTACTAAAACCTTAACTTTTAAAACGATTCAGGGTTTTATACTTACCAGTTTCCCGGGTGGAACAAATGTGGAATCTGCATTAAAAGTATTGGTATCTACCAATTATACAGGTACCGGAAACCCCTGGGCCGCAGGAGTAACATGGACAGACCTTACTTCCCAGGCAACACTTTCGCCGGGCAGTACTACTTCCAGTTTTCCGTCAGGGTTTACAAATTCAGGCAATATTAATCTGAACAGTTATACAGGAACCATATATGTAGCCTTCAGGTACGAAGGTGCTGATCCTTCAGGTACAGCCTCTGATAAAACTTCGGCGTGGGAAATAGATGATATTAAAATAACAGGGCTCTAAATTTTAGAACGCCCGCTGCTAAGAGCTCATAATTTATAGTATGACTCTTAGCAGGTTTTAAATGCAGGGTCTTTAATACAACGACAAATTTTCTTTATGAAAAAAATAATTACATTTTTATTGATGCTTGCCTCCGTATCGGGCTTTTCACAATCCACTACCCTGGTAATTAGCCAGGTTTATGGAGCAGGAGGAAATGCAGGAGCAGTTTATAACGCTGACTATGTAGAGTTGCATAATGTGTCGGGTACTTCACAAAGCATAACAGGCTTTTCCATACAATATGGTTCTGCTACCGGCGCCACTTTTTCAGGTGTATCGGCCTTACCATCTGTAAGTATTCCTGCTGGTGGATATTATTTGATACAAATGAGCACTGTTGGTGCAACAGGTATTGCACTGCCAACACCTGATAATATTGCCAGCCCTACTATTGCAATGGCTGCCGGAGCAGGAAAACTGGCACTTGTAAATGGTACAACTGCAATAACAGCATGCAACGTTGCTAATATCATTGACTTTGTTGGATATGGCAGCACTGCTAATTGCTGGGAAGGAACAGGCCCTACGGGTACACTCAGCGCTACTTTGGCAGCATTAAGAGGAAATAACGGATGCACTGAAACCAATGATAATGCAACTGATTTCACTACAGCAACCCCGGCTCCCCGCAATGGAGCATCGCCTGTTTTTGCCTGTGGTGTTCCTTTGCCACCAACTTTATCGGCTGGTGCACTTACAGCTTTTGGAAGTATTTGTATAAATACAACTGCAGGCCCTAATTCATTTACAATAACAGGAAGTAGCCTGACCAATGTTAATGTAACAGTTGGAACTTTAGCAGGCTTTACTTATTCAACCACTGTTGCAGGAACATACACAGCATCATTAAGTTTGGCTCAACCAGGCGGATCATATTCACAACAGATATTTGTAAGGTTTACCCCAACAGCTGTTCAGTCATATAATGGCAACATTGCCATTGGTGGTGGTGGTGCCACAACAATCAATGTGGCTGCAGCAGGCTCAGGCGTAAATACCCTGGCATCAGTAACAACAGGTGCAGCAAGCGCTATTACACAAACTACAGCCACACTTGCAGGCAGTATTACAGCTAATGGTTGTACAGCAGTAACAGCCTATGGTGTTGAATACAGTTTGATAAATGGTTTTCCGAATGGAACAGGAACTGCAGTTCCTTCAACCAATTTGGCCGGCGGTAATTTTTCTTCCAATCTTATTGGCTTAACCCCGGGTGTTACTTATTATTACCATGCATACGCAACAAATGGCGGCGGTACAGCTTATGGAGCTCAGCAATCTTTTACAACCATTGCATTAACACCGGTTATTACCGTAACTGCACTTGCATCATTTGCAAATGTTTGTATAAATTCTACTGCAGGTCCTAATTCATTTACCGTTAATGGCACCAATCTTACGGCAGCTAATATAATTGTTGGACCACTTACCGGGTTTAGTTTCTCCACAACAGCGGGCGGAACCTATACTCCTTCATTAACCTTAGTTCAGCCCGGAGGGCCAACTTATAGTCAGCAGGTTTTTGTGAATTTTAATCCTGTTGCGGTTCAGTCTTATAATGGAAATATTCCGGTAACAGGTGCAGGTGCACCCGCTACCAGCGTAGCTGCAGTTGGTGCAGGTGTTAATACTGCCGCATCGGTTACCAGTGGTGCAGCAAGCGCCATCACACAAACTTCAGCAACCCTTGCCGGAACTATTCCTTCTATCGGTTGTTCACCCGTAACTGTTTATGGGGTTGAATATAGTACCACCAATGGGTTTCCTAACGGAAGCGGAACGGCTGTTCCATCAACCAACTTAACGGGAATTAATTTTTCTTCTGCCCTTACAGGTTTAACTCCAGGGACAACTTATTATTACCATGCTTATGCTACAAATGCCGGTGGTACCTCTTATGGCGTTCAACTCTCGTTCACCACATCAGCGCCTGTATTAACAGCAACACCACTTACAGCATTTGGAGCTAATTGTATAAATACAACTGCAGGCCCCAATTCATTTATCATAACCAGCAATGCTGTTCTTGCACCTAATATCAATGTAGGCCCATTGAACGGTTATAGTTTTTCAACCACGGCTGGCGGAACTTATACCACTTCATTAAGTTTAGCACATCCTGCCGGGGCATATACCCAAACTATTTATGTAAGATTTAGTCCTGTTGCTGTGCAATCTTATAATGGTAATATAGGAGTTAGTGGCGGTGGCGCAGCAGCTATTAACGTGACAGCAAGCGGAAGCGGTGTTAATACCACAGCTACAATAGTTACCGGGAATGCAAATGTGGTTTCACCTAATTCTGTAATACTGGATGGCAGTGTAAGCAATATTGGCTGTAGCCCTGTTATCACTTATGGTATAGAATATACCGGTATCAGTGGTTTGGCTAACGGGCTGGGTACAAAAGTTGCATCATCTAATTTGAATGCCGGTATTTTTTCTACCACGCTGAATGGTTTGGTACAGGGAGGAACTTACTATTATAAAGCATATGCGGTTAATAATGGAGGTATTGCATACGGAGTAGAGAAGTCGTTCACAATGAAGAATATTCCTGATGGGTTTAAGATCTATTCAAGCCCGATAAAACGTGGTGGCAACCTTCACTATACGTATAAAGGGATTAAACCCGGCCATTATGAGATACAGATATTTAATGGCGTGGGTCAACTGGTTTTTCAAAGAGAGCTGATCACACAATTGAATTTTATAGACGATAATTTTATTGTACCGGGTAAATTAGGAACGGGGGCTTACAGTTTACACATAGTTAATCCTGAGTTCAGGGATAAGAAAAGATTTATGATCTGGTAAAGAGTTTGATAGAAGTTATATAACAGAGGTTTCCAATTTGGAAACCTCTGTTTATTTAGTCGCCATAAAATAGTATTTTAACCACCAATCCTAATACAATGCCAAGCTGTCAGCAAATGACCATTGGTATTATGTTTGATAAATTTACCTCAAATAACAAACTATGCAAAAAGGCAAAATACGAGTACAAACGGAGAACATTTTCCCTATAATTAAGAAATTTCTTTACAGTGAACATGACATTTTTTTGCGTGAGCTGGTGAGTAATGCTGTGGATGCCAACCAGAAACTGAAAACACTTTCTTCTATTGGAGAGGCCAAGGGAGAGTTGGGCGATCTGAAAATTGAGATCAAAATTGACAAGGACAAAAAAACTCTGACTATCAGCGATACAGGCCTGGGCATGACCGGTGAAGAGGTTGATAAATATTTAAACCAGGTGGCTTTCAGTGGCGCAGAAGAATTTTTAGAAAAATACAAGGGACAGAATGAAGCCAATATCATCGGGCATTTTGGACTGGGCTTTTACAGTTCCTTTATGGTGAGTGATAAAGTAGAGGTTTTTTCAAAAAGCTTTAAAGAAGATAGTAAAGGGGTAAGATGGGAGTGTGATGGCAGCCCTGAATTTACTTTGGAAGAAGTAGAGAAAGAAAAAAGAGGAACTGATATTGTTTTGTATTTAAATGAAGAAAGCCAGGAATTTTTAGAGGCATCAAGAATAGAAACTGTACTGGAAAAATTTTGCCGCTTTTTGCCCGTACCTATATTTTTTGAAGATAAGCAGATCAATAATCCAACACCTGCCTGGACAAAAAAACCAGCTGAATTAACAACAGAAGATTACCAGAATTTTTATAAGGAATTGTACCCCTTTGGCGATCCGCCATTGTTCTGGATACACCTTAATGTGGATTATCCCTTCAACCTTACCGGTATTTTATACTTTCCTAAAATAAAACAGAGCTACGAAATTCAGAAAGATAAAATTCAATTATACTGTAACCAGGTTTTTGTTACTGATGAGGTTAAAGATATTGTACCTGAATTTTTAATGCTGATGCATGGGGTCATTGACAGCCCGGATATTCCTTTGAATGTAAGTCGTAGTTATTTGCAGGGTGACCCAAATGTGCGTAAGATAAATGCACATATCACTAAAAAAGTAGCTGATAAATTAGAAGAGTTATTTAAAAAAGACCGTGCTGATTTTGAAAAGAAGTGGGACGACATAAAAGTGTTTGTACAATATGGTATGATGAGTGACGAGAAGTTTTTTGAGAAAGCTAAAAATTTCGCTTTATTCAAAAATACCGACGGAAAATATTTTACGTTTGAAGAATATGAAAAACTGGTAAGTATCAATCAAACCGATAAAGATAAGCGAGTTGTTTATTTGTATTGCACCAATAAAGAAGAACAGCATGTTTATATTGACGCAGCCGTAAATAAAGGTTATGATGTGTTAATGATGGATACTATGCTGGATTCGCACTACATCAATCATTTGGAAGGTAAATTAAAAGATACTTCGTTTGTTCGTGTAGATTCGGATACAGTTGAAAAATTGAT
>JANNDO010000031.1:0-112770 GCA_031387825.1 Chitinophagaceae bacterium
TCTATTGCCTATACTATCCAAATTAATGCCTGACGGTAATAAATAAGCAAAAATCAGTGATAGGATTTAGGAAATTGAAAATTTCAATGCAGAAATATTAGCTGCTAAAAAGTTGCATCGCAATTACAGGAATACCCTCAACAGCGATTTTATTTCCTGCAATTTCAATAAGGCTTCTACGGGTGTAAGGCGGTTTATGTCTACAGCTTCCAGCAGTTTTCTTATTTCATCAAAAGTTGCTGAGTGTGTATCAAAAATGCTGAGCTGCATTTTGGGAGCTGATATTTTTTTTATGTTTTCATCAAGGTGAATTCCTTCGGCACTTTCCCGGCTCTCTTCCAGTTGTTTTAAAATTTCATTCGCCCTGTCAATGAGTGAAGGCGGCATACCGGCCATACGTGCCACATGGATACCAAAACTGTGCGTACTGCCACCGGGTGCAAGCTTACGCAGGAAGATTATTTTATTGCCGACTTCTTTATTGGTAACATGAAAATTTTTAATGCTTGAAAATTTATTTTCAAGCTCGTTCAGTTCATGATAGTGTGTAGCAAATAATGTTTTGGGCTGATGAACAGAGTTGTGTAAAAATTCTGCAATACTCCATGCAATACTGATACCGTCATAAGTAGATGTTCCCCGGCCAATTTCATCAAGCAATATCAAACTCCTTTTGGTAAGATTATTAATGATGCTTGCTGTTTCATTCATCTCTACCATAAAAGTACTTTCACCGCCACTTAAATTATCGCTGGCCCCCACCCTGGTGAATATTTTATCCGTTAATGGAATTTTTGCATCGCTTGCCGGAACAAAACTTCCCATATGTGCCATCAATGTAATTAATGCCGTCTGGCGCAACACAGCACTCTTACCACTCATATTCGGCCCGGTAAGTATGATTATCTGCTGCGATAAGGGATCTAAATAAATATCATTGGCAATATAAGTTTCTCCAGCCGGTAGGTTTCTTTCAATCACCGGGTGGCGGCTATCTTTAATATCCAAAATAAAATCATCCTGGATTGCCGGCTTTTTATAATTGTAGTGAAGTGCATTATTGGCAAAGCAACATAAACAATCCAGCACAGCCATCACATGGCCATTTACCTGCATGGGAGCAATATAATCCTGCAATTCATTTAATAATTCTTCAAAGAGCTGCATCTCTATCTGCAGTATCTTATCCTCTGCGCCAACAATTTTTTCTTCATACTCTTTTAATTCAGGAGTAATATATCGTTCTGCATTAACTAATGTTTGTTTTCTTATCCAGCTTTCCGGCACTTTGGTTTTATGTGCATGGGTAACTTCCAGGTAATACCCGAATACATTGTTGAAGCTTATTTTTAAAGAAGATATACCGGTAGCCATAGCTTCTTTCTGTTGTAATGCTATCAAATAATCTTTACCGCCACTGGCTATTTTTCTTAATGCATCCAGTTCTTCATTGATCCCCAAAGCGATCACATTTCCTTTGGATGATGCCACAGGAGGATTTTCGTTCAACTCTTTTAATATCTTATCTAAAATATATTTACAGGGGTTCAGTGAATCGCCCAATCTTTTTAAATAATCATTTACCGAATTTTCGCAGATTGATTTTATTAATTCTGTTTGCTGCAGGCCTTTGGCAATTTGTAATACCTCCCGTGGATTAACTTTTTTTAGCGGCACTTTACTTACCAGCCTTTCCACATCACCTGCCTGTTTAATATATTGGGATATTTTATTGCGCAGGTCAGTTTCTTTTATTAAATACTCAACCGTTTGTAGCCGTTCATTGATTTTTACGATACTGTTCAATGGCAACACCATCCAGCGCTTCAATAACCTGGCTCCCATGGCAGACACTGTATTATCCAAAACTCTTAATAATGTATTACTTCCATCAGCGCCGCCAAATAATTCAAGGTTACGGATGGTAAACCTGTCCATCCATAAATGTTCTTCCCTGTCTATTCTTTGTATAGAAGTAATGTGGCCAAGATTTGGATGCTCTGTATCTTTTAAATAATGCAGTATTGCTCCTGCAGCAACAATACCCAGTTTGCGGGCTTCAATACCAAAGCCTTTTAAGCTGTGGGTACCAAAATGTTTTAATAAACTTTCAGTGGCATAGGCTTCGGCAAATATCCATTCCTCTAATGTGTATGTAAAAAATTTAGTACCAAAGTTTTCCTTAAAATATTTTTGCCGGTTGCGTTGGAAGATAACTTCGGCAGGTTTAAGGCTCTGCAATAATTTATCGGCATATTCCTTATCGCCTTCTGCCACAAAAAATTCACCGGTACTGATATCTAAAAATGCAATGCCTGTCTTTTCTTCTTCAAAATGTAAGGCTGCTAAGAAATTGTTGCTGTTATGTTCCAGAAGTTTATCGCTGGTTGCCACACCCGGAGTAACCAATTCTGTTACTCCCCGTTTTACAATACCCTTTGCAAGTTTCGGATCTTCCAGTTGGTCGCAAATAGCAACACGGTAACCTGCTTTTACAAGCTTGTGCAAATAAGTGTCCAGCGCATGGTGAGGAAAGCCCGCTAGTTCGGATGCTGCAGGATTGCCGTTATTCCGTTTGGTTAATGTTATACCAAGAACACCTGAAGTAGTGACAGCATCCTGCCCAAATGTTTCATAAAAATCTCCTACCCTGAAAAGCAAGATGGCATCAGGATATTTAGCCTTGATGGCATTGTGTTGTTGCATTAAGGGAGTTTCTGCAGTTGCTTTTGCCATAGCCTGTCCCGATTCACCGGGGGCGACAAAAATAACAAACCAATCGCAGATTTATTGATTAAAGGATTTTGCAGATTAAAATCAGCGAAATCCTGTATAATCTTTATAATCTGCGATTTAGTTTTCCTGCTTGGTCAATATCTCTTTTTTCATCTTTTCCCAAAGCCCGTCAAAGGTCTGGTGGTTCTCCTCCTTCCATTTTTTACTGAAGGCTTTCATTTTTTCATTACGGTCATCTTTGGTCAATGAAAAGAAAGCAGTGATGGCTTCCGAATCATTGTCAAATGCCATTTGATTATACAATTCTTTCAGTTGTTGTTCTTTACGGATATTGCTGTTAGCGATCTCAATTTCCATTTCTTCCCTCAGCATCACTTTTTCATCATAACTGCCGGATGGCAAAATCGTTTTTGCTATTACCGGCATCAGCTCTATCAGCATCAAAATAAAAACAATGAGATAATAGCGAAACTGGAGTGCATCATTATTCTTTAATAAATTATTCAGTGCTTCTACCCTGGTTAAAAAACCATTGTTAAGATATAATGCAAAATTGGCTTCTTCCGCTTTCATTTTATTATCCAGCTCTTTTAATGCAGCATCAGCACTGTCTAATTTGGGTTGGTTCAATTTCAATAAAGATTGGTATTCACCATCCAGTTTTTGATATTCATTTCGCTTTGCAATGGCAATATCTTTTATGCCGATCCTTCCGGTACCACCACTGCCATCTGTTTCAGCCAAAAAATTTTCTCTTGCTTTTGAAACCGCATCATACTTTAGTGCCAGTTCATTTTTTATTGCAGCACTTTGCTTTGTTACAGATTCTTTCTGGTTTTTAAAAAGGGTTTCGAGTTCCTGCTGTTTCAGCATCTTCTTTTTTTCATTATCCAGAGAGGTTTGCAGTTTTATTTCTTTATCGAACATATATAAAACAGCAGGCTGTGCCATGAATGTACCGATGGTTACCGCCAGCAGCCCCCTGAACAAAAGCGGGGCAAATTTTTGTTTATTGAACTTTGTAATCCCCTTTATTAATGCCCTGTCAATGGCGAGGATAATAAATCCCATAAAAAGCCCCAACCCAACAGATAAAAAAACTGAATCAACAATGGTACTGAAAAAATAGGTCCAGGTGAATGTTGCAAAAGCCCATGTTCCTAAAACCGTCATGCCGATAATTCTGTATCGGTTCCGGTCAACGACAGAGTCCAGTAAAATTTCTTTTTCTGCGGTAGATAACCACCATAAGAACTCAGTGAATTGCGAAGGCGTATAGTTTTCCCGTTGGGAAACAGCAATATTTTTTTCCATGATATGAATGAATTAAGCGATCCTTAAAATTGAATCAATAGTGGAGTTGAATTGAAGAATTGCAAAATAGTTATTCTTTAGTGGATTAACGATGCATCAGTATACTTATTTTCCTGCCAGGAATACATTAACAGTTCCTTAGATTTAGCAGGTAAACCCGGCTTGTAAAAGCCCGTCTATTACCATATCTTTGCAACCGCTTAAGAAGCGATTGTTTTTTATACAGTAAACAGGCAAAATGAAGAAAATTTTAAGTGTTGGAGTGTTAATGTTGGCAGTGATATTTATAAGTATAGCACAACCTCCCAAAGGCATGGGCAGCAATGACCCGGATGCAAAAAAGATCTTAGATGCAGTGAGCACTAAATTCAAAAGCTTTAAAACCGTTCAGTCAAAATTCAGTTTAAAAATAGAGAACAGCAGTAATAAGCTTTTGGCAAGTAAAACAGGCAATGTATTTATGAAAGGGACCAAATACCGTATCAATGTTACCGGCCAGGAAATTTTTTGTGATGGCGTTAATGTTTGGACAGTAGATAAAGCCGCCAAAGAAGTAACCATCAGCAAACTTGATCCCTCAAACAATACCATTACCCCGCAAAAATTGTTCACTAATTTTTATGATAAGGATTTTTTGTACAAGCTGAACAGCGATGCCAAGGGTATCCAGGAAATTGAATTGACCCCTATTGATAAAACAAAGCCTTTTCACAAAGTAGTTGTATATATCACTAAAGCCACACTAACAATAAGCTCCACCAAAGTTTTTGAAAAAGCCGGTAACCGCTATACCTATACGGTTAGCGGAATGAATACCAAATCGGTTATTGCAGATGCTACATTTGTATTTGACCAGAAAAATTACCCGGGTGTGGAAGTGGTTGATTTAAGATAGCGGCCTCACCCCAACCCCTCTCCAAAGGAGAGGGAGCCCGAAGCTTGCAGCTTTTAAACCACGCCATTTCTGTTTCAATCTTCCACATTTCCTCCCCATCTGAAAGTCTTAACATCAATCCCAGCCAGGTCAAGTACCCTGTCAACAACTGTAGATGCCGCTTCTTCAATTGTTGTTGGTTTGCTGTAAAAAGATGGTGTAGCCGGGCAAATGATACCGCCTGCCAGGGTAATAGTTTCCATATTGCGGATATGAATAAGGTTATAAGGCGTATCCCGTACTACACAAATTAATTTCCGCCTTTCCTTTAACACCACATCTGCTGCCCGGCTTATTAAATCATTGGAAATGCCCGAAGCAATCCGCCCCAATGTTCCCATACTGCAGGGAATAATTATCATCGTATCATATTGCCCTGAGCCTGAAGCAAAGGGTGCCATAAAATCCTGCTGCTTATAAAACTTTACCGGGAATTTTTTGTACTCTTCATTATCCAGTTCAATTTTCCAGACCTCTTTTGCATTCTCCGTCATAACCACCGATAACTCATCCCACTGCCCTTTAAGCAAGATGAGCTTATTCAGTAATATTTTAGCATAAACTGACCCACTTGCCCCGGTTACCGCTACCACAATTTTTTTCATTAATTTTCCGTTTAGATTAGTCTAAGCTACAAAACAATTAATTTATGCAAAAGGTTCTCCGTTTCTTATTGATTTTATCAATGCCATTGACCCTTGCTTCATTTCATGAACCTAAAAAGGAAAAGATGAAATGGCTGAGCCTTACTGAACTGCAAGCTGCCTTTGCAAAACAAGCTAAGCCAATCATTATTGATGTTTATACCGACTGGTGTGGCTGGTGCAAGGTGATGGACAAAGAAACATACAGCAACGAAAAAGTAATTGACTACCTCAATAAAAACTTTTATGCTGTAAAGTTCAATGCTGAGTCAACCACCGAAGTTGTTTTCGGGAATAAAAAATATAGTTATAACCCTGCCTATAATGCCAACGACCTGGCTGTTTACCTGCTGGGAGGCCGCATGGGTTATCCAACTACAGTTTTATTATCAACATTAGATGCACAGCCGGCACCACTTTCCGGTTACCTTAAACCATCCGAACTGGAAGCACCCGTAAAATACTTTGGTGGTGGTGCTTATAAAAAACAGGACTTCCCAACTTTTATGAAAGGGTTTGCAAGAACCTGGTAATTCCCGTTGAGCATTGAATAATATCTAAGTAATAAAATTCCGTTTTCCGAAAAACTTATTTTCCGCCGCTTAGCTTTATAATCATTCTAAATTGTAATTTCCCTATTCAATCTTTTGAATGGCTGCACCAAAACTACAGCGAAGCCTGGGCCTGTTTCAATCTACTGTTCTCAACATGATCGACATGGTGGGTATTGGCCCATTCGTTACACTGCCCATTGTAATGGGCCTGATGGGTGGTATGTTTTTATACGCATGGATAGCAGGCGCAATCCTTTCCTTAATTGATGCGATGATATGGAGTGAATTGGGAGCTGCTTATCCACTTGCCGGAGGCAGTTATAATTTTTTGAAAGAAGCCTATGGCAAAAACGGTATGGGAAGAATGATGAGCTTCCTGTATGTATGGCAAACAATAATACAGGCGCCGCTTGTTGCAGCATCTGCTGCTATCGGATTTTCACAATATTTAGGATACCTGGTTCAGCTGGATGTGTGGCAGCAAAAATTAGTTTCTGCAGCCGTAATTGTCTTTGTAACCCTTTTACTGTATCGAAAAATTGACAGCATTGGAAAAATAGGTGTGCTACTCTGGACAGGTGTAATACTTACCCTCGGCTGGATCATTATTGGCGGAATAGCACATGGTAATTTTTTACAACCACTCAAAGATATTAATTCCGATTTCAGCTGGGGACAACTGGCTTCATTTTTATTTGGACAGGCCTGCATAAAAACAGTTTATAGCTATTTGGGTTATTACAATGTTTGTCATTTAGGTGGAGAGATAAAAGATCCGGGAAAAAATATTCCAAGAAGCATGTTCATCTCTGTTATAGGTATAGCCGTGTTATATATATCCATGAACATGAGTGTGAGCAGTGTGATTCCCTGGCAGGAAATAAAACAATGGCAGGATGCAGGCATCAATAATTTTGTAGTAAGTACATTTATTGAAAGGTTGCAGGGGCATACCGCCGCAAACATAATTACAGTAATGATACTGTGGGTGGCGCTGGCATCTTTATTTGCTGTAATGCTGGGCTATTCAAGGGTGCCTTATGCTGCTGCTATTGACGGCGCCTTCTTTAAAGTGTTTGGCAAATTGCATCCTACAAAAAACTTTCCTTACGTTTCTTTATTGGTATTGGCAGGCTTTGCGTTTGTCTTCAGTTTATTATTTAAGATGAAGCATGTGATAGATGGCATATTGGCTATGCGTATCATGATACAGTTTATCGGCCAGGCAGCAGGCGTAATTTTATTAAGAAAAAGAAATGGTACAAAAAACCTGCCTTATAAAATGCCACTGTATCCCCTGCCGGTTATATTGGTTATTGCTATGTGGTTATTTATTTTTTATGCAACGGGGCTTACAATTATACTTTCTTTTCTTATTGTTTTTGCAAGTGGGTTGATCGTTTATTTTATTTATGCAAAGTTGCAGAAACAATGGCCTTACAAAAATGAAGCAGCACGATCGCTATCAGAAGAAATAAACAGGATCGGGGAATAGTATTTTATAAAGACGGCAGTTCATCTATTTCTATCATCGAATCATTTTTAAATGTCATTGCCATACAGTAACTGCCATTGGTGATGACAAGGCATGGAACCTGCATCGTCATATTATATCGTATCACCTGGTCCAATACCTTTTTATCTAATGCCACATTCATCTCCTTGCATTCAATGATCATCCATGGTTTTGTATGTTTATCATACACCACAATATCAAATCGTTTTTTCAGCTCTCCCAGTTTAATTTCTTTTTCTACCGCAATTAAAGAGGCCGGGTACTTTTTTATCTTGATAAGATATTGCAGGAAATTCTGACGAACCCATTCCTCCGGGGTGAGTATGATCCATCGTTTCCTGATCTCATCAAAGATGAGTTCTTTTCCATCGGCCTTTTTTATTTTAGGTTGATAAGCAGGGTATTCTATCTTGATCATATCTCAAATCTTAAAGCCCGAAAGAATTTTGTATATTTAATGCCCAAAAGAATTTAAAGGCAAGATATGAAGACAAAAGAAGAAATAGTACAGAACTGGCTACCGAGATACACCGGCGAAAAATTGGAGAATTTTGGCGAATACATTCTGCTTACCAACTTTGCCAACTATGTTGAAATGTTTGCCAAATGGAATAAGGTAAAAGTTATAGGGGCAGGCACGGCCATGCAATGTGCCACGGCTGCAAATATTACCATCATCAATTTTGGAATGGGAAGCCCCGGCGCTGCCACTATAATGGACTTACTGAGTGCCATTGAACCAAAGGCTGTTTTATTTTTGGGCAAATGTGGTGGCTTAAAAAAACGAAATAAACTGGGTGACCTGATATTGCCCATTGCAGCAATAAGGGGTGAAGGAACATCAAATGACTATTTCCCTCCCGAAGTTCCGGCATTACCTGCTTTTGCTTTGCAGAAAGCGGTATCAACCACCATCCGTGATTATGCAGTTGATTACTGGACAGGAACGGTATATACTACCAACCGCAGGGTTTGGGAACATGATGAAGGATTTAAAACTTACCTGCAGGATGTAAGGGCCTATGCAGTGGATATGGAAACAGCCACCATTTTCACAGTTGGTTTTTATAATAAGATCCCAACCGGCGCTTTGTTACTTGTTAGCGACCAACCCATGACACCAGACGGCGTAAAAACTGCCGCCAGTGATAAAAAAATTACAGCGAAATATGTAAATGTGCATTTGAAAATAGGCATTGATTCTTTAAAACAACTAATGAATAATGGATTAACCGTAAGACATCTTAAGTTTTAGGTATAATCCATCACTTACTTAAAAAAATTGCCACAGCTTCTTACCATAAGGAACCTTTCTGTTCAATTCAGTAATGAAGGAGAAAGAACATTTGCTGTTAAAAACATTTCTCTTGAAATAAAAACGGGTGAGCTGGTTGCTATTGTTGGAGAAAGTGGATCTGGTAAATCTGTAACTGCCTTGTCTATATTACAACTGCTTCCAAAACACAGTATCGTCAGGGGCAATGCAGTTTTTTTTCAAAGAGAAAAACGACCGGTTGATCTCCTCAAATTAACGAGGGCATCCATAAATAATATCCGTGGTAAGAATATTGCCATGATCTTCCAGGAACCGATGACGTCATTGAACCCGGTGTTTACCTGTGGCGACCAGGTAATGGAAGTGATACAGCTACATCAGCAGGTTACAAAAAAAGCAGCACGGCAAAAAACAATTGAACTTTTTGAACAGGTTAAATTACCAGAGCCGGAAAAATTCTTAACCCGCTATCCCCATCAAATAAGCGGCGGACAAAAGCAACGGGTAATGATCGCTATGGCCATGAGTTGTAACCCATCTTTATTAATTGCCGACGAACCTACTACAGCTTTAGATGTAACCGTGCAAAAAAATATACTGGAACTGATAAAATCGTTGCAGCAACAAAACCATATGGGTGTTATTCTTATAACCCACGACCTGGGAGTTGTTGCTGACGTTGCCGATAAGATAGTAGTGATGTATGATGGGCAAATTGTGGAACAGGGCGAAGCATCGCAGATATTGTATGCACCAAAGCACCCATATACAAAAGCGCTTTTGGCCTGCAGGCCGGCAGGGCAACCAAAAGGAAAAAGGCTTGCCGTTGTGAGTGATTTTATTGGGCCAAAGGCAGAAGAGATTATCAATACAGAAAAAGAAAAAAATATACCGGCTACAGAACAGCCAGATAAAGAATCAAATCTCTGGATCCCTGCAGTTGAGATTTACCGGGAAACGCCAACTGTTTTAGACATTAAAAACCTTACCGTTTCATTTCCGGTAAAGAAAAATTTATTTGGCAGGACAACCCGGTCATTTAACGCAGTTGATAATGTAAGCTTTAAAGTAAAGCAGGGTGATATTGTTGGCCTTGTTGGTGAAAGCGGCTGCGGAAAAACAACATTGGGTAGAAGTATTTTGCAATTGATAAAACCAAGCTCGGGAAAAATATTGCTGTATGGCAATAATATTACGCATACCAAAGCTGCTGTGCTTCGTGCCATGCGTAAAGACCTTCAAATTGTTTTCCAGGACCCTTATGGATCATTAAATCCACGCATTACCATTGGCAATGCCATATTGGAGCCGTTGAAAGTGCATGATGTTTTAGCCAACAGCAGGCAGCGCAAAGAAAAAGTAATGGAGCTTTTAGAGAAAGTAAATTTAGATGCCGGTCATTTTAACAGGTACCCTCATCAATTCAGCGGTGGCCAGCGGCAGCGCATTTGTATAGCAAGGGCTTTGGCGCTCAATCCTTCTTTCCTGATCTTTGATGAAGCGGTATCGGCGCTTGATGTAAGTGTGCAGGCGCAGGTACTTAACTTACTGAATGATTTGAAAAAAGAATTTGGCTTTACCGCTATTTTTATTTCTCATGACCTGTCCGTTGTGCATTATATCTGCAACCGCATACTGGTAATGCATAAGGGCAAAATAGCCGAAGAGGGAGACGCCGACCAGGTTTATTTTCATCCTAAGAATGAGTACACACAAAATTTGATCAATACCATCCCCGGAAAAAGCTTAACTCAGTTTTCGTACTCATCAAAACTCCTGATAGAGCCTTCATAATCATTGTAACCGTAAAAATTCTTACCACTGTTATGAAAACTGAACAATATTTTCTTCAGTTGTTTTTGTAACTGCTCATCCAAAGGTTCATCAGGCTTTATTTTCTTCTCTGTCATGGAAACCAGTTTATCATCACTGCTTATATTCTTTTCGTCTTCAGGCTGCAACCCACTTATACCGATCTTCCAGTCATCTTCTTTTTTTACCCGGTATTTAAAAAAATACACCGTACCTTTTTTACCCTGGTAAGTTGCCGGTTGCTTTTGAAGAAATACAATTGAATCTATTTTATCGTAATTTTTATCAGCCACCAGGTAACTTCTTGCCAAATCAAGCTGATTTTTATACTTAGCCGGGAACTTATCTGAACGCTTTGCATTTTCGAGACTGGAAAACAACATGCCCCTGTATTGGTCATCGGCAGCCAGGTTTAGCAGTATGCTGTCTGCTACCCGAAGTTCATTTCTTAATAACAATACGGCAGTATTAAGCCTTACTTCCGGCTCTTTTGACTGCAACAGGTGTTCAAAGAAAGACGGCACATTATTATTCTTTTTGTAAAATGGCACTAATAAAACACTGTACTCGTCCAGGTTTGTTTTATCATTACCTGAATAACTGAAATTCCGTACGGCATTATACTCCTCGTCTTTCAATACTTCCTTTTCCATTATCTTCTCATCCGCCAGCCTTTGTCTTTTCAACTCGATCTTTGCATCAAAATAAATTTTTGAAAAATAATTCTCATACTCTGTTGCCTTCACAATATTACTGTCAACCAATGTTACCAGCAGCGACAATACTTTTTCTTTATAATCACTTAAGGATGATAATTGCAACAGTTCCGGGAACAGGCTCCTGGCAAGCAACAAAGAATCTTCCAGGTTATCGAACAGGTTTGAATATTCATAATCACTCTCAAAAATGGGAGGGTCCTGCAATATCAGCTCTTTAAATAAACTATTAGCCGCTTTTGTTTTATGCCGGGTAAGTGCATTGAACACTTCGTTTTGAAAAAGGCTGGTATCGGCAGTTTGCTCGTAAAGTTTTTTAAGATAACTGACTATCACAGGTTTTGTTGTATCTCTTATATAACCCAGTTCAGCAATTAATTTACTCTTGGTACTAAAATATTCTTTGTCAGCATGGTTTAACCTGGCAATAGCTTCCATAATTTTAGGTATACCCTTCTCTCCATAATATATATTGGGTATAGATTGCTGCGCCCTGGCCTGTAAGGCGCTATCCTTACTAAACAGGTCGGTAAAAAATTCATCAAGCCGGTTGTTGTAAATATTGGGGCCCAGTTTTTTTTCTTCAGGCTTAAAACTGGTAAAGAAGGAATTAATAAAAGGACTTTCGGCTGTCATTGTATCTCCCATCGTAACTATACTGAAAGTGTAATTGTCTTTAAGCATGACCAGCCTGGTTATCGTTCTGGATGAGCCGGTATCCCTTAGTGTAAATTTATATCCCTTTATACCGTTGCTTAATAAAAGAGAATCTGATCTGTATAAGAACAGGTCGGATGTTTTATAGAACTCGGCTATTTCATCTATCCAGAATTTAGCTGAATCTTTTACATAATAATACTTTGGATATTCCTGTATGCTTACTCCTATTACTTCGCCTGTTGAATCACTTTTAAATGACCCGTTCTTTGTTTTAGGCCAGTAGCTGATATAGCCCGAATAATTATTTCCATTGGCAATATCGCTGGATGCATTTTCGATCTGTTCTCTTAATTCTGTATTCATTTGAGGCACTACAGCTGTATTAACATTGAAATGCATGAATGTATCTATGTATGCAGAATTTGTGTTGTACCTGAACGGCGTAAAATTAAAAGAGTTAAAAAAAGGGTTGAGATCGCTGTTTTTATTCTTACTCTTTGCAGCAATAACATAATAGTGTGGCCCCCTGATGATAAATTTTGCTTTAAGCAGGGAACCATCTTTCATTTTTTCTTCTACATCCAGGCATGGATAACCTTTAAATGAATTTTGAACACGGCTTTGTTGCGTATCAAAATGATCGGGGTTCCTGAATGATTCCTCGATCAGGGCAAGATCAAAACTATCTTCTTCCAAAAAACGAAAATTATAGACTGATTTCTTAAAGATAAAATAAGCATCGCCGGTTGTCTTATCTACTGCCTCATACTCCCAGCGGTTTATTCCATCGGCCGTAATGCTGTTGAGGTATGCTGCAGGTTGCGCCGGAAAGTTAACTGAAAAACCTCCCTGGCCCGGCTCAAACAGTACGGGTGTATTTATTGCTTCTTTTAATTGTATGGATGAAAAGAACTGGTCGGCTTCTTTCCCGGCCACATAATTTTCTTTGCCACTCATCTTAAAAAACAAAACTTCAAAAGGAGTTATAAAGATATTATACCGCTGCAGGTCGCCACGCCTGGTGCGGTTGCTGATATCATAGCCTGCATACCCATTCTTACTGATCGTCTTTTGAGATAAAATTTTCCCGGGAATGTTTTCGTATAAAATGCTGTCCACTTTTTTTAAAACATCCTTTTCATTTTGCCCCAGGAAGGCAGCATGTGTTTTTACACGGGTAACTAAATAATAAGCGCCATTGCTCATGTCGGAGTATTGTCTTCTGTCCAATTGCAGGTATTCATCGGCAAGTTTATATAAAGGCCCGGGCATGGCCACACTGTAAAAACCATCATCAGCAATTTGTGCAGAGAATTTTACCGGCACTTTCATTTTATCAATAGCATCCTTTTGCGATGCATCCCTGTCGGGCATTTGTATGGGCCGCAGGTGGTAACCTTTTTTACGAAGTAATTCTATAATGCCTCTTTTGCCCGGCAAATGTGCAGCGCCCACGCCTACAAAAAGCGAACTTTTTTTAATGATGGTATCAATAGAATTTGCCTGTACTTCATTTCGCCTGAACAGGAATTTTTCGGTAAAGGCATCCGACCTGTCCATCATCCTGTCTAAAGAATCCATCAGGTCAAGGTCGCCCCTGCGATAAGCATCCTGCAGTTTTTCTAAAATATCATAGCTCGATTCCCCATCTGCATCTATTGACTTTCTCTTTTTTTCTTTGGCCATATCGGCATAAGCTTCCAGCACAATTTTTTCTGTTTCAAAATAATCCTCCACTCCTGTTGCCCGTTTGCCTAATTTTTTTCCTGTTTGAAAAATGTACAGGTCTAAAAAAGTATCCTCTTCAAAATCTTCTTTATCCTTATAACTGCGATAGAGCAAACTGTTTACAATAGTAGGTTCGCTGCTCATGGCCATTTTCAATTCATCATCATACTTGCTGATGCGGAATGAGTTCTCGGTAAGATAATCGCCCCGTGGCACCTGCACAAAATCGGCATAGTTTTGTTTCAGCTTATTTAAATTTACCATTTGTCCCTGCCAGAGTTCAGGGTTTAGTTCCAGGGCCACCGCATCTACATTTTTTAAAGCTAGGTAAAAAGAGTCGCTTAAATGAAATACCATTTTACTGCTTACATGCATGGTGCCGAATAAATAGGATGGCTTTGTTAAACCATTACCTGTTATCTCCCAAAAAAGGCTGGGGTATTTGGTTACAGGTTTTTTTTGGCCAAAGCCTGAAACAGAGAAAAAGGTAAAAACAAGAAGCAGGGAATAAATGGGGTTCTTAAACATTATAGCTGATATTAATAAAATTGCCGGGTACTGTATAAAGATGCATAGAAGTAGAGAAATCACAAAATTATCTGTTCCTATTTAACGGTTCAAATATTGGTTTGCCGGTTTAAATGGCCCGAAAATGAAATTGAATATTTATATCCGGTTTTTTAAACGGTATTTACTACCTTTGCCCACTTTAAATCATGCCGTAACATGATAAGTGCCCAAAACCGTTCGGGCTACCTATTCCTGCAGATCTGCAGTACCGGCATGTGACACCATAAAATTAAAACGTTACATGAAATTATCCCAATTCCGGTTCGACCTCCCACTCAACTTAATTGCCCAACAACCTACAAAAAACCGTGAAGACAGCCGTATGATGGTGATTCACCGTAAAACAGGGCAGATAGAGAACAGGCACTTTAAAGAGATCATGGATTATTTTGATGATAAGGATGTGTTTGTAGTAAATAACACGAAAGTTTTTCCGGCACGTATGTATGGCCGCAAGGAAAAGACAGGCGCCAAGATCGAAGTATTTCTTTTAAGAGAACTGAACAAGGCCAATAAATTATGGGATGTGATTGTTGACCCTGCCCGTAAGATACGTGTGGGTAACAAATTATATTTTGGCGAAAGTGATGAACTGGTTGCCGAAGTAATTGACAACACCACCAGCCGGGGGCGTACCATCCGTTTTTTATGGGATGGCACCGACCAGGAATTTCGCCAGATGCTTGAGATACTGGGAGAAACCCCGTTACCAAAATATATCAAACGCAAACCTGAAGAAGAAGATAAAGAACGTTACCAAACCGTTTATGCAAAACACGAAGGCGCTGTGGCGGCACCAACAGCCGGTTTACATTTTAGCCAGGAATTAATTAAAAGGCTTGAGATAAAAGGGATTCGTTTTGCCGAAGCCACCTTACATACCGGGCTTGGAACCTTTCGCCCGATTGAAGTGGAAGACCTGAGCAAACATAAAATGGATGCCGAATATTACCGCATTGAAGAAATAGCCTGCGCCATAGTTAACAAAGCAAAGCAAAATGGCAACCGTATCTGTTCTATTGGAACCACAACCATGAGGGCAATGGAATCTTCATTCACTGCACAAAAATTATTAAAACCATCCGAAGGCTGGACCAATCATTTTATTCACCCGCCTTATAATTTTAATATTGCTGATGCATTGGTAACCAATTTTCACTTACCAAAAACAAGTCTGTTAATTATGGCTTGTGCGTTTGCCGGTTACGACCTGATGATGGAAGCGTATAAAAAAGCCATTAAAGATAAGTACCGCTTTTTCAGTTATGGAGATGCCATGCTGATTTTATAATACTACTGCTATATGATTTCTTAGCTCCCTAAAATTCAGGGAGCTTTTTTTATGGGACATAAACAAAGAACCCGGATAGAAATCCAGGTTCGTTATAATCCAATATCCTGTAAAAAACCAATTCAGTTACGGCCTAAACTTATGTTTGGTTTTAATTTTGTAAAAAAGGGCCTCGGATAGAAATCCAGGCCCGTTTAAAATCCAATATCCTATGAAAAACCAATTATTAGACGCCAAAACCTGATAGTTTGTTGTAAATGAATTGTTAACAGTTTTAATTAACTTTAGGCTGACCAAAAAATATTAATGATGAAGACCATTCAACAATGGCTTGGCGAATATGGCGAAAGCCACCAGGACCATACCAATAAAACCATTCATTGGATCTGTGTTCCCTCTATTTTCTTTTCTATTGTTGGTTTATTATATGGTATTAAACTTCCTTTTACAATTTCAGGAGTTCAGTTAAATGTCGCCATGATTGTGTTGGTATTGGCAACTATTTATTATTTATCGCTTTCAAGAACACTATGGATCGGGTTGTTATTGTTTGCTGTTTTCTGTCTTTGGTTATGCAGCCTTATAGAGCAGTCAGGCATTTTACCACTATGGCTTTTTTGTGTGATCGTTTTTGTAGTAGCGTGGATCGGGCAGTTTTATGGCCATAAGATAGAAGGGAAGAAACCGTCCTTTTTAAAAGACATACAGTTCCTGCTGATTGGCCCGGCCTGGTTAATGAGTTTTATTTATAAGAAGCTGGGAATAGGAATATAGCTACAAGGGAAGTAGTCACAAGGGACAAGCATGTTAGTTTGAAATGCCTTTAATATTGTAAAAACTATGAATTAAAAATCTGCACCCTTGCGGCTTGTAGCTTGAAGCTGTTCCCTCACAACCCAAACAATCCTTTATTCAGTAATTGTAAAGTTTGTTCTTTATCTACCCTGGCTATTAATAAGGAAACATTGTGCCGGCTGCCGCCATAACTTACCATTCGCACAGGTAAAGGTTCAATAGCATCAAATATTTTTTTCATTACATCCTTTGTCGCTTCAATTTCATTTCCCACAATGGAAACAATGGTTTGGTTGGTATCTATCTCAACTGTACCAAATACTTCCAGTTCTTTGGTGATTTCCGGAAGATGAGCATCGTTATCGATTGTAACTGAAACAGCAACCTCTGATGTGGTGATCATATCAATAGAAGTACGGTAATTTTCAAACACCTCAAAAACCTTGCGTAAAAAACCATAGGCCAGTAACATGCGGCTGCTCTTTACACGAATGGCAGTAATACCATCTTTTGCTGCCACGGCTTTGGCGCCAACACTTCCAGCCTTCTCTGTGATCAGTGTACCTTTTGCAGCAGGATCCATGGTGTTCAACAGTTTAACCGGCACATTATAAAAGTGTGCAGGCCATATACTGGCCGGGTGAAGTATCTTTGCACCGAAATAAGCCAGCTCAGCCGCTTCCTCAAAACTCAATTGTTCTATTGGGTACGTTTTATCCACGATCCGGGGATCGTTGTTGTGCATACCGTCAATATCGGTCCATATCTCACATACATTTGCCGTTATGGCTGCTGCAATGAGCGAAGCCGAATAGTCACTGCCGCCTCTTTTTAAATTATCCACTTCTCCCCTGGCGTTGCGGCAAATATATCCCTGTGTGATAAAAATGTTTTTGTCCTTATTGCGCTGAAGAAGTTGTGCCAGTTTTACTTTGATTGTACCGATCTGTGGTTCATCATGGCTGTCGATGGTCATAAAATCAAGCGCAGGCAATAAAATGTGATCTACTTTTTTTTCTTCCAGGTAGATGCTGAATAATTTGGTACTCAGTAATTCACCCTGTACAAGTATATCTTTATTCAACGCTTCGCTGAAAGATATTTTTAAAATGATGGTGAGAAACTCGAAGTGTTCATTCAGTATAGCATTTCCCTTCTCCCTTGTTGCAGTTTCTTTCAGCAGCTCTTTAATAAAATTCTGGTAATGCACATGGAGTGCATCTATCTGTTCTTTTGCTGCCCCCCTGTCGCCCCTGGCCAACGATTCGCTTATTTCAACTAATGCATTTGTGGTGCCACTCAAAGCAGAGAGTACTACAATTTTAGATTCATCATCTTTCGTTATCAGCTTTGCCACCTCCTGCATCCGCTGCGGCTTACCCACGCTGGTGCCGCCAAACTTCATTACTTTCATCCTTAAAATTTTTGAGCTGCAAATATAAACCTTAAAGGGCTACTTCGAACTTATCGCCGATCGCTTTCAGATCATCAATAACCGGCTGGAGCAAAGGAATTCCGTTTTTCATTCTTTCCGCTTCCATTTCTCTTTCGGGGTCGCCCGGTATAAGTACTTTTTCTTCTCCAGGTATTGTTTTGGCAGAGCGAAAACGTTTTACCCATTTATCCATGTGTTGTTTAAATTCTTCTGCAGTTCTGAAAGCATCAATACGCATGGCGCCAAAAAAATGACCAATACCCTCACCGGGCATATGATTGGGCATCGGCAAATAAGCTGGAAAAGGCGGAACCCAGGGGCCGTAATTTGCGCCACTGAGTATTCCTGAAAAAATATCGGCGATAGCGCCCAATGCATAACCTTTATGGCTGCCATGTTCCCTGTCTCCTCCCAATGGTAAAAGTGACCCGCCATTTTTTATTGCATTAGCATCAGTGGAGGGTTCACCTTCTTTTGTAAGTGCCCAACCCAAAGGAATGGGTTGATCTTTTCTTTGCAGTATCTCTAATTTTCCATTGGCCGCAGTTGTGGTAGCAAAATCAGCAACAAATGCCGGTTCATCTCCTGCAGGTATCGCAACAGCAATAGGATTTGTACCCAACATTCTTTCACTCGAAAAAGTTGGAGCAACCAGCGCCGATGCATTGGTCATGGCAATGCCTATCATATCATTTTCCAAAGCCATCATGGCATGGTGACCGGCAATACCAAAATGATTACTGTTCTTTACACTTACCCAACCTGTACCAACCTGCTTCGCTTTATCAATGGCAACCTGCATGGCAAATGGGGCAACAACCAATCCTAATCCCCTGTCTCCATCAACTACAGCTGTTGAAGGCGTTTCATGTACAATTTTAATTTTTGGAGTAGCATTCACCCTTTGTACTTCCCATAAACGAATGTAACCACTGAGCCGGGCAACGCCATGGCTGTCAACGCCACGAAGGTCTGCTGATAAGAGAGATTGAGTCGCAGTAGTTGCATCTGCATCGCTGCAACCGATCTTTAAGAATATATTTTTTGAGAAGTTAAAAAGTTGCTGATAAGGGAAGGTTGTGCTCATTGAACAAAAATAAGTGAAAGCCCTGAATGATATAGTAAGCTCAGTATGCCTTAAGATAAAACTTTATTAGCTTCGTAGTACGGCGAGTCGTGTGCCAGAGACCTGATTAAAAAAGGAAAAAGGGCAGTTCATTTATGTACGGATTTTCTGTAAATTTAAGTAATCCCTTATGATTTTTTGAGCTACAGAATCCTTGCTGGATGAGGGTTTGCTGCGAATCGGTCGTTTATTGCCCAAAATGGCTAAATTTATAAATATTACAGTTCTTTGAGTTTTAATGCGGTAAAGGGTTTCAGAGGAATTCATTATTATCCGTTCGGGTTGACAATGGCAGGAATATCCACTAAGGCTGCAGGTAGCATGGATAATAAGTTTGAGTACAATGGAAAAGAGAAACAGGAGAAGGAATTTAATGATGGAAGTGGCTTGGAATGGATGAATTATGGGGCGAGGATGTATGATGGGCAGATAGGAAGATGGATGGTTAATGATCCATTAGCAGATAGGATGCGTAAGTGGAGCACATACAATTTTTGTTTTAATAATCCACTTAGGTTCATAGATTTGGATGGGATGAGACCAGACCCGATATTTGATATAAATGGAAATATAATTGGAGATGATGGCAAAAAGGATAATCGCATACACATTGTTCCTGATTCTAAGGAAGCTGAGAAAATAAAGGCTGAAACTGACGCTGGAAACAAAAAAATAGACCTAAGTAAGGTAAAAAAAATAACATTAAATGGAGGTAAAAAAACTGTTGATGGTGTTATTGCTTCTGTTAATGCTGAAGGAATGAATACTAAACGTGGCGCTCGAGATAAATTCCTACATGAGGAAGGAGGAAATACTTCTAGAGATGAAAAAGGAAATGTGACAGTTTCAACTTGGGCTCCCGGACCAAAAAAAGTTGATTTGAATTCGGCATCCATCCCTCCTTTTAATGGGGTTACAAAACCGTCAGAAACTGCATTGGCTGATTATTGGCATGTACATACAGAAGGTACAATTATAGTAACAGATGCATCTGATATGGACGTTCCCTGGCATGCTCAACCTGGATCATCTCCTGACGATAAAACTTATCATGGCGCAGCCGCAAATGGAGTTAGTTCTGCAACAGCCATACAAGTTGATACATACGGAACTAATAAAGTGAATTTTTATACATCTACAGAAGTGATTACTATGACGTATAGTAATTTTATTAAACTCGGCAAAAAATAGAATAATGAAGTGCTTGTTTTTTTTTATATTAAATACGCCATTTTGTTTTCAAATCTTTGCGCAGGAGAAAGTGATTTATAAAGATGTTTTTTTTGAAATTAATGGGAAAAAGGTTGATAATGTAGAGTATTTTCTAATAAAGGGAGATAGCGCCTTTTTATTAAAATATGCAAATTCTAAAATTGAAATTCCCGATACTTCTATTAACGGACTTGTTAATATTTTAGTTCTGTATAAAAGAAACCGGGTTACATATTATCAATATAATTATGAAAAGTCACCATATTTACATTTTTACTTAGATAATAGCTTATTTAATAATAAAGTAAATAAAAAATTTGGAGGTTATTCAAAGTGGGGACACATTTTCCGAAAAAGATATCTCATTGAGGATGGGATGGGGTATGTTGGAATACCTGCTAAACAAAAAAAGAAATATATACTTATAAAGTAGTTATGCTTTTATTGTCCTTTTCCGCCGTGGCCGGTGTTCCCAAACTATCCACAATCCAACTCCCAAGCCTGTGAACGTCGTGGCGTGGTTTATTGACTTAAAAGACAAAAGCCCCGGCAGAAAGTAATGATTGGAACATTACTAATTTATATTAAGTTAATTAAGTCCTCCTTGTCAATCTGTAGAAATTCAAAGTGGCCTTTTCTGCATAATTCAATAGCATTTAATCCTACCCAATACTTCCTTTTTCCAATCTTAAAGGGTTTTGCATGACTCTTAATAAATTTTGTAAAATCACTGTAGTGTGCTTTTAAAGTAACGCTAGGATATATTTTTTCTCCTTCATTATAATAGTAAGGATAAATTCCAATGTAACCAGGGCCTATTATGTTATTTTCTAACTGCCCAAAAACCGGTGAAAAAAAATCAATAGTTGGACCTCCTTCCCTTTGTATGATAAAATATTTTTTTTCATTGTCTATAATATTAAAATCAAGCTTTAGAGGATAGTTGAAAAATGTATTATCGCCAATTGAAAAAATTGTATGTGGCTCACATTTTTTGTATTGGATAAGACTAATCAAAGTGATGTACTCTGAAGATTTATAAGGTAAATGTGGGATAATGAAACACTTTTTATTAAAACAATATTCTATAAAAAGTTCTCTATCCTCAATACTAAAAAAGAAATCTAATTGTGCCATGTTAATTATCCTCCAACTTTTTCTGTCACTTGGTCAAGCCCTAGTTTTTTATATTCAGCCTCTCTCTTTTGATTACGTTGTGAGTTTGGATTTCGTTCTGCTTCTAAAACCTTCCTTGCTTTACCATTCTCATCTACGATTTGTACGTCTGGTTTTCTATTTGAATCTTGGCCTTGTATTTTACGTTCTTTTAAGACGGTTTCGCCGGGCTTTGTTTCTGATTGTGCTTTTTTCTCTAACTCCTTAACTTTTTCCTGATGATCTGGCTTTCCTTTAGAACCATACGGATTAGGAACACTTTTGCCATCACTCGTCGTACCCATCGTATAAGAATTCCCAGCATTTACATTTGGGGTTCCCTCTATTTTAGCATTTTTTGCATTCGCTGTATTTATTTCAGCTTGGGAAGGTGCAAGATCATACAGTACAGTAAAGACAGTTGCAATCACTGCTGCAACTTGTATAACTTTTCCTACTTGAGGTCCGTTTGAAGCCACTGCTTGTCTTGTAGCTACCCATAAACTAGATGTGGCTTCCCAAGACTCGAGCCCTTCCAATTCAACATGAGCTATTACTTTGTTTTCACTAAAAGCATAGGTGCTATTATACTCGTATTCTTCAGATAGCGGGTCTATCTCTATAAATCTTCCAATCTGTGGGTCATGGTTTCGCCATTTAAACTGCACCCAGTTTAATCCTAAATCATCATCAAATCTCTGTCCTTGGAAAGTCTTTTCCTTATTCTGAATCTTCCCTGCCGCTTTAGAAGATATCCCCGCCATTGCCAACCCGAACGGATAATAATGAATTCCTTTGAAACCCTTTGCCTGATTAGAACTCAAAGAACTATAATACCCTATAAATTTAGCCATTTTGGGCAATAAACGACCGATTCGCAGTAAACCCTTACCCAGCAAGGGTTTTGTAGCTAACAAAGCTATAACGAATAACTTGAATTAACAGAGAAGCCGCCCATAAATGAACGGCCCTCTTTTTTTGCTCAACCTTACTATTATATGTGAATGCGGATAACTATAGTAACCGGAATATTTTTTTCGCCGGGAAGACGGAAAGGCGGTATATCATTTTAATCAACACCAAATACTTTACGTCTTCGCGACTTACCGGCTATTGATCTAATTATTTCCCTTCATTGCTTCCCGCCTTTTGGCTTTAAATTTTTCTTTCTGCTGATCGGTCAATACCGCCTGGATATTTTGCGCCTGCTCCTTTTGCAGATCACGCAATTGCTTTTTCTTTTCGTCTTCTGATAACTGGCTGTTATTTTCAATCGCTTCCTTCTTAGCCATATTGGCCTGCCGTATCTCTTTCAGTTTACCCTTTTGTTCTTTGGTAAGGTCCAGCTCTTTGATCATGTCTTTTCTTGAACCTTTATCCGTTTTATTACCAGCAGCATTGCCGGAAACGGAATCGGCCTGTTTTACAGGAGAAGGCTTTCTTTCAACCTGTGCAAAAGATATGAGGGAACTGGAAAGGAGAACTAGAACCAAACCGGGGAACTTCATTTTTACCATTTTCATGAATGATAGATGGTTTATTGCTGTATAGGTTTAAAACAGTTAATAATTCTTTATAAAAAAAACCGGCCACATGGTGGCCGGCATAGTTTTTCAAATATGGTAATGCTTTATCTTAAGAAAAGAAGCTCCCTGTACTTAGGCAGCAGCCAGAATGCATCGTCAACGAGTAATTCCAGTTTATCTACATGGGTGCGGATAATATCAAAATATTTCCCTTTCACATTTTCGCAATAGGCAATGGCCTTCTCCCTTGTATCTGCAATTTCATTGGCTTTCTTTCTTTCCTCTATCATTTTTTCAACATTATCGCTGATGTCATTGATGTGGCTGCTTATGGCTTCCAACACCTGTTTCTGGTTGGCATAGGCTTTTTCAGAAAGGCCCACGTCTTTTAAACCGCTGATGTTCTTTATCAATACATTCTGGTATTTAACGGCCGATGGAAGTATGAATGTGGTAGCCAGGTCACCCATCACCCTTGCTTCTATCTGAACCTTTTTAATATATGCCTCAAGCATGATCTCATGCCGGGCTTCCAGCTCAATATGAGTATAGATACCGTTGCTTTCGAAAAGATGTTTCACCTTGTCTGTTACGTATGCATCCAAAGCAAGTGGTGTGGTCTTTACATTGGCCAATCCACGTTTTGCAGCTTCTTTTTCCCATTCTTCACTATAACCATCTCCTTCAAATAATACTTTTTTACTTTCCACAATATACTTCTGGATCACCTGCATGATGGCAACTTCTTTTTTCTCACCTTTCTCGATCAGGCCATCTACATCAATTTTAAACTTCCTTAAAGTTTCAGCCATAATAGCATTCAACGTGGTCATTGCATTGGCACAGTTTGCAGAAGAACCTACTGCCCGGAATTCAAATTTGTTTCCGGTAAATGCAAAAGGAGATGTACGGTTCCTGTCGGTATTATCCAGCATTAATTCCGGAATGCTTTTATGTATATCCAGCTTTAAGATCGCTTCATCCTGTTCATCAAACTTACCCGATACCCTGCTCTCTACCTGGTTTAACACCTGTGTAAGGTATTTACCAATAAAAATAGAAATGATTGCAGGCGGCGCTTCGTTAGCACCAAGCCGGTGATCATTACCAGCACTGGCAATGGATGCCCTTAACAGGTCGGCATAATCATGTACTGCTTTAATGGAGTTGACAAAGAAAGCAAGGAACATCAAATTGGTCTTTGGTGTTTTTCCCGGTGCTAATAAATTAACTCCCGTATCTGTAGCCAGGCTCCAGTTATTGTGCTTCCCGCTTCCATTAATACCCGCAAATGGTTTTTCGTGCAATAAACATTTTAATCCATGACGCCTGGCAACACGTTCCATAATATCCATCAACAAGGTATTATGATCAACAGCAAGATTTGTTTCTTCAAAAATGGGTGCACACTCAAACTGGGCAGGCGCCACTTCATTATGCCTGGTACGTATAGGTATACCAAGTTTATAACTTTCCTGTTCAAAGTCCCTCATATAAGCATAGATCCTTTCCGGGATAGCGCCAAAATAATGGTCATCTAACTGCTGGCCTTTTGCAGGTGCATGGCCAAAAACAGTGCGGCCTGTCAACAACAGATCAGGACGGGTATTTGCCAGGCCGGCATCTATTACAAAATATTCCTGCTCCCAACCCAGGGTTGCAGTAACTTTTGTTACATTCTTATCAAAATACTGACAAACATCTACCGCAGCTTTATCTAAAGCAACCAGTGCTTTTAACAAAGGTGTCTTTGTATCTAATGATTCGCCGGTATAAGAAACAAAGATGGTGGGTATACATAAAGTTTTACCCTGGCCAATTTCCATGATGAATGCAGGAGAAGAAGGGTCCCATGCCGTATAGCCCCTTGCTTCAAAAGTTGCCCTTAATCCACCGCTCGGGAAAGAAGAAGCATCGGGTTCCTGTTGTATCAATGCGGCGCCTTCAAATTCTTCAATGGGCGTACCATCTGATTTTAAGGTAAAGAAAGAATCATGCTTTTCAGCAGACAGGCCGGTAAGCGGTTGAAACCAATGGGTAAAGTGGGTAACGCCTTTACTTTCTGCCCAGGCCCTGATGCCATTAGCAATTTGGGAGCCCATGTTCCTGTCAATTTTTTTCCCACCCCTGGTAGAAGCAACTAAACTCTTATATGCTTCATCACTCAGGTATTTACGTGCAATTTGCAGGGTAAACACATTCTCATTAAAGATCCCGGTAATGGGTGCTGAGCCATCTACCTTCACTTTTGGAAGGCCTTTACTTAAATTATCAAGTGCTTTAAACCTTAAAGATTCCATATTATTTTACATTTTAGCCCACAAAAAAACATTAAATACTTTTATTAAACAAGATTTTTCAAAATAAATTGTAAAAAAACATGTAAATAAGGGAAAATAATTGATATTATTCTAATTTCTAATTTTGAAAGCCCTTTTTAGTTTCCCCCAATCAATTGAGCATAATAAGGGAGTGATTATAAGTGGAAGATAGATGCTCCGGTACCTGACAATTGAGCCCAGGTTGGGCACAATATAACCGGTCAAAAGAAAGATTGTAAGAGTAAAAAATAGGGCAAAATAGATAAAGGCCGTATGTAAGCTGTTGGGTTCCTGTCTCCTGAAAAAAATAAAGGCAAGGAATAAAAGTTGATAAAACAGCAGTTCTATATTTAAAGGCAATAATGATCTTACAGGCAGTTCCCACACATAGGGCCTCAATAAAAGATGATTTAGGGCTTCTGGTGCATTGCTGGCAAAACTCTTAAAATTTGGGGCCAAGGGAGTAAGGGGTATCTCTGTTTCAGGTTTTTCAAGATGCAAATAACCAGATTGCTTTTGAGTAATGAGTTCAAGGGGTCTTGCCTGCTTTATCAAAGAATCAATATTGAAGAGTAATAGCCCGGTAACCAGGTATACAATAGCGAAGATCTTTACGGGCGATTGTTTAAGTTTTACTGCCACGATCCAGCTGATTAGCGCAGGCACCAGCGCAATAAAGATAAAATGCCTTATTAAAAATAACAGGATCAAACTGATACCGATCAACAGCAGGTATTTTTTGATGAACCTGCCTTGCTGCAAAGATTGATATACACAAAAGATCAAAACGGCAAGCATTAAAAACACAATTCCATCTTTATGTATGCCCGATGAAAAATAGATTATGGATGGTAAAAGAAAACAACCGGTGATAGCAGGTACTGATCTTTTTGGATACACTTTTATAAACACCCTGTACAGCGCCACATGCCCAAAGAAAACCAAAAAGTTAAAGAAGAGGCTGTTGATATAATAATCGCCCCGGCTGAAAATATTAAATACGGAAACCAGTTTGATGATAATATTTCCTTTTAGGTCATTCCAAAACGAATTCATAGAGCTAAAGATGCCGGAATAACCTCCCGGGTAATCAGAAGTAAAAATATTGGTGAAGTATTTGCCCGGGCTCGTGATTAAAAGCTGGTATTCTTTCCAGGCCTCTGTATTCATATCCCAATAATCATTTCCGGTTCCGTATAAATGCAGGGATAACCAGCCAATAGCAATACCGGCAATGATCTTAAAAAGGAACAACCCAATTATAACCTTGCTGCTAATGCCTGACCTTTTTATAAAAGGTATACGAATGATAAACCAGCATAAAACAATAAGATAAACAGCAAATAAAAGGTAATTCAATGCAAAAATATTTTCGGTGTGGGAAGATAGTTAAAATATTTGCTTTGCTGTGCAGGATAAAAGCCTTGCAGATGTTACCTTTGCTTTTTCACCACATTTTCTCTTCAACAGTATGGAAATAACAGTAAAAACAGCCGGGCAATTAAGACTGACAGCAGAAGAATTTGAACTCATTAAGCAAAAGCTCGGCCGAACACCGAATTTTAATGAACTCTGTTCTTTCAGTGCTATGTGGAGTGAACATTGCAGTTATAAAAATTCCATCAAATGGTTAAAGACATTGCCCCGTGACGGGAAAAAAATGCTGGTAAAGGCCGGTGAAGAAAATGCAGGCCTGATGGATATTGGCGATGGATACGGTGTTGTTTTTAAAATTGAATCGCATAATCATCCCTCCGCCATTGAACCGTTCCAGGGAGCAGCTACAGGTGTGGGAGGAATTAACCGGGATATTTTTACTATGGGCGCAAGGCCGATCGCTTCACTTAACTCTTTACGCTTTGGAAAATTGACCGAAGCAAAAACGCAACATCTTTTAGCCGGTGTAGTACATGGTATTGGGCATTATGGAAATTGTTTTGGCGTACCCACCGTTGGTGGTGAAGTTTATTTTGAAGCATGTTATCATACCAACCCGTTGGTGAATGCGATGAGCGTTGGTATTTTAAAAAACGGTGAAACTGTTTCTGCAACAGCAGAAGGAAAAGGCAATCCTGTTTTTTTTGTTGGCAGCGCAACAGGTAAAGATGGAATTGGTGGTGCAAGTTTTGCTTCGGCAGATATTACAGCAGACAGTGCCGAAGATCTGCCAGCTGTGCAGGTTGGTGATCCCTTCCAGGAAAAAAAATTACTGGAAGCATGTTTGGAAGTAATTCAAACCGGTGCTGTGGTTGGTATGCAGGATATGGGCGCTGCCGGGATCATCTGTTCTACATCCGAAATGAGTGCAAAAGGAAAATCGGGAATGCGTATTGACCTTGATAAAGTGCCCACAAGGCAAAAAGATATGAAACCCTGGGAATTATTATTGAGTGAAAGCCAGGAAAGAATGTTATTGGTTGCCGAAAAAGGAAAAGAAAAACTGGTACTTGATGTTTTTAAAAAATGGGACTTGCCGTGCAGTGAGATTGGTGAAGTGACAGATGATGGTATCCTTCGTTTTTATGTGAATGGAAATTTAGAAGCTGAGTTACCGGCGTACGAATTAGTGTTGGGGGGAGGTGCTCCACAATATGAAAGAATTTTTACTGAACCGAAATACCTGGAAAAAATAAAAGCATTTGACATTAATAAAATTGCTGTACCAAAAGATTTAAAAGCGGTTGCAGAGCAGATCATCCAGATACCAAACATTGCCAGCAAAAGATGGATATATGTACAATACGATAGTATGGTGGGCACCGGCAATACCAGTACCAATGCACCAAGTGATGCTGCTATTGTTTTAGCAAAACCAACAAATAAAGCGCTGGCATTAACAACAGATTGTAACAGCCGCTATGTTTTTGCCGATCCTTACAAAGGCGCTATGATAGCTGTTGCCGAAGCTGCAAGGAATATTGTTTGCAGTGGCGGGCAGCCATTAGGTGTTACCAATTGTTTAAACTTTGGCAATCCATTCGATCCTGAAGTGTATTACCAGTTTGTTCATGCTATTAAAGGAATGGGTGAAGCCTGTGTAAAATTTGATACGCCGGTAACCGGTGGTAATGTTAGTTTTTACAACCAGGGGCCAGATGGGCCTGTTTACCCCACCCCTACTATTGGTATGGTAGGTTTATTGGAAAGTATAGATGATAAAATGACCATGGATTTTAAACTGGAAGATGATGAAATATATTTAGTAGGTACACAACGCAATGATATAAACTCATCAGAGTATCTCCATAAAGTTCATGGGGTGGAATTTTCTCCGGTGCCCTATTTTAACCTGGCCGAAGAATTTGAAGTGCAGCATGAGATCAAAAAAATGATCCACAAAAAACTGGTTAACTCAGCACATGATGTTAGTGAAGGCGGGCTGTTTGTTACATTAATTGAAAGTTGTTTCAACAGGGATCTTGGTTTTGATGTTGCTGCAAAAAATGAAGAAATAAGAGCCGATGCATTTTGGTTTGGCGAAAGTCAAAGCCGTGTTGTAGTTTCTGTTTCCAAAGAAAACAGGAATGATTTTAATATGCTCCTCGAAAAAATGGAAATGACTGTTACTTATTTGGGAACGGTAACTTCCGGTAAAGTAAAAATAAATGGAGAAGATTGGGGGAATGTTACCGAATGGAAAGAGAAATATGAAAACGCAATTGCAAATTTATTGGCCGGGCATGAAAGTGAACATGCTTTAGCAGCCTTATAAAATGTTCAATATTCAACACTCAATTTTCAATATTCAAGTTGAAGACCTCAAATATTGAACAGTGTTTGATCTTGGGAACTGCTTACATTGAATATTGAGCATTGAACATTGCTCATTGAATATTTAATTTAGTTTATAATGAACGAAGAAAAGAATCATGAAAATTTACCGGCGTTTATCGTAGTCACCGGCGCTGCAGGTTTCATCGGAAGCTGCATGGTAAGTTATCTAAACCAACAGGGTTTTGAAAATTTAATTTTAGTAGATGAGTTTGAAGAAGAAAAAAAGGAATTGAATCTTTTACATAAAAAATATACAGTCAGGGTAGAGCGGGAAAATTTTTTTGACTGGGTACAAAGAGAGAAGCCTGTCGTTGGTTTTGTTTTTCATTTAGGTGCCAGAACAGATACCACCGAATTTGATTATTCTATCCACCAGCACCTGAATGTAGAGTATTCACAAAAAATATGGAATTACTGTTGTATTAATAATATTCCCCTGGTTTATGCGTCTTCTGCTGCTACTTATGGGGAAGGCGAACTGGGCTACAATGATGATCATGATATCATTGAACAACTTCGTCCACTTAATCCTTATGGCATTTCAAAAAATGAATTTGATAAATGGTTGCTGCACCAGGAAGACCATCCTCCTTTTTGGGCAGGACTGAAATTCTTTAATGTTTACGGACCCAACGAATATCATAAGGCCAGAATGGCCAGTGTGATCTTTCATTCTTTTAATCAAATAAAACAAAACGGGAATGTAAAATTATTCAGATCACATAAAGAAGGATATGCAAATGGGGAGCAGTTGCGTGACTTTATTTATGTAAAGGATGTTATTGCGGTTTGTTACTGGTTGATGGAAGAATGTATGAATCGTCAGTCCTCAGCCGTGAGTGAGCAAATCACCTCAGCGATTTATAATTTAGGCACAGGCAAGGCAAGAACCTTCAACGACCTGGTGAAGTCTACTTTTGCCGGGCTGGACCTTAAACCCGAAATAGAATATATTGATATGCCTGAAGACATCAAGGATAAATATCAATACTTTACCGAAGCAACAATGGATAAACTTAGAGCAGTCGGTTATACCGACTCCTTTTATTCACTGGAGGATGGAGTGGATGATTATGTGAGGAATTACCTGTCTAAAAATAAGTTTTACTAAACATAAGAGCTTAAAGAATCAATAAATTAATCCTGTTTCCATATCAAGTTGATAAGGAACCCATATTTCAAATTTACTTTTAGATGTTGTATTGATACCACTTCCGGTATTATTTGCAGTTTCGTTACCCCTGTTAATTTCATATCCCTCTACTTTTATAAAAAAACAGAAAGTATTCTGAACTCTGTATACTTTTTCATTACCTAACATTCCATATCTGAATATAGTACCATCTGAATAACCCCAATAATTACTTATTGTAACCCCATTCATATCTTCAAGGTAATTTTCAGTATTTACTACCCTGTAACGCATTTTCTTTTCCCTATAATCTACAATTGAAGGTTTATTGTTTTTAAATTCCTCATAACTTAAATAAACTCCTCTCTTAAAATTACTGTCTAGTAAAATTGGGATTAAATTTCTTTTGCTATTAAACTCATTTATCTCCTCTAACGTCTTTTTAGGTTGGCGCTCAAACTCTTTTATTGCATTTGTGAAATCTAATATTTCAATTAAAGTTTTCAAATCATATTTTAAGTATGCCTGGCTTTTCTCATCAAACTCTTTATCAATAAATTCTGCCAAGTCTATACTTTTATTCATCATGGTATCTATTCTTTTTACAGGAAGATATTTACCATTTTTTCCTATATAGTATTCCCATTTGTAATAGGTATAGCTATTTGCATCCATCCTATTTGTTAATTCAACTCTTATGTTTTTTGTATTATTAACTCTCGATATCCAAAACTTTTTCATAACAATCAATAGTTCAAAATCATTTTGTGTAAACGAATTTTCATAGTATTGGTTATAATAACTTTCTATAGCATTACCTACCCCCCCTTTTAAGCCAATTTTCCTAAAACTCTTTTTTTTGCTCAGGCTACTAAATGGCATATATCCAATTTTTGAAGTATCTGGTCTGCTGTCAATTATTCTAATACTTGAAAAAGGAAGTTTGATTTCTGTAGGAGCTGTGCTTTGGGCTTCTAATTCAATTTCCCTAAATTCTAGGCGTTCGGGGTTTAAAACATCACGTTTGCCACCCTGGGCAAAAGCAAAAAAGGGAGTCATTACAACTACAAACAAATAAAATCTCATAGTTCTGTACATATCTATCTAAAAAACAAGACTTATGTTAATAATAAAGATACTATAATTAAGAAAATTATAATCTTATACCTTTTTTTACAAATCCCCCCTTCAAATTTCATCCCCCCAAATATTCCTATTATCTTTGCATGACCTTCAAGATTTAATCCGAATTTTCCTGGTCATATTTTTTAACCGCAGCCGGCTTCCCGAAAAATAAAGGAGTGGTTGTAAAATTATTTTTTATGGCTAAGTATATTTTTGTAACCGGTGGTGTTACTTCATCTTTAGGTAAGGGAATCATCGCCGCTTCACTGGCAAAACTTTTACAAAGCCGCGGTTTAAAAGTAACCATCCAGAAATTCGACCCTTATATAAATGTTGATCCCGGCACATTAAATCCCTACGAACATGGCGAATGTTATGTTACTGATGATGGCGCCGAAACCGATCTTGACCTTGGCCATTACGAACGGTTTTTAAATACTCCAACATCGCAGGCTAATAATGTAACTACAGGCCGTATTTATCAAACTGTAATCAATAAAGAAAGAGAGGGTGCTTACCTGGGTAAAACTGTACAGGTTATTCCGCATATCACTGATGAAATAAAACGCCGTATGCTCATGTTGGGCGTAGAAGGGAAATATGATATTGTGATCACTGAGATCGGTGGTACTGTTGGTGATATTGAAAGTTTACCCTTTGTAGAAGCTGTTCGCCAGATACAATGGGAACTGCCGGAAGAAGATTGTATGGTGGTACATCTTACCCTCATCCCCTATTTAAAAGCCGCAAAAGAACTAAAAACAAAACCCACACAACATAGTGTACGTTTGCTCAGCCAGGAAGGGGTTCATCCAAACGTAATTGTCTGCCGTACCGAACATCCGTTGAATGATGAATTGAAGAAAAAGATCGCTTTGTTCTGCAATGTAAAGCCCAATGCAGTAATTGAAGCGATGGATGCAAGTACCATTTACGAAGTTCCGCTAAAAATGCTGCAGGAAGGATTGGATGTGATTGTGCTGAAAAAATTACAGATCAATGGATATGCAGCGCCTGAATTAACCAAGTGGCGTGCCTTCCTGGATAAACTAAAATATCCGCAAAGCAAAGTTACCATTGGGCTTATTGGAAAATACATTGAGTTACAGGATGCTTATAAATCCATACTGGAATCTTTTATACATGCAGGCGCTATCAATGAGTGCAAAGTGCAGATTGTAAATGTACACAGTGAATTCATTAATGATGAGAACGTAAAAGAAAAACTAAAAGACCTTGATGGCCTTTTGGTAGCCCCTGGTTTTGGAAACCGTGGCGTGGAAGGAAAAATTGTTGCCGTTAAATATGCAAGGGAGAACCAGTTACCGTTCTTTGGTATTTGCCTGGGTATGCAAATGGCCGTTATAGAATATGCAAGGAATGTGTTGGGTTGGGCAGATGCACATTCAACCGAAATGGATACCAAGACCACTCACCCGGTAATTGACCTGATGGAAGATCAAAAGAACATTGAAGCCAAGGGAGGAACCATGCGCCTGGGTGCATTTCCATGCGATATTAAAAAAGACAGCCTGGCCTTTAAAATTTACGGCGCTAAACAGATCAGTGAGCGACACCGTCACCGCTGGGAGTTCAACAATAAATATATCACCGATTTTGAGAAGGCAGGTTTGGTACCAAGCGGTAAAAATCCGGGAACGGGTTTGGTTGAAATTGTGGAATTAAAAGATCATCCGTTCTTTATTGGTGTGCAATATCATCCCGAGTTAAAAAGTACAGTTGAGAATCCACAACCGATCTTTGTTCATTTTATTAAAGCAGCCAAGGCTTTTGCCGAAAGAAAAGATGCGGTAAAAAATCCATTACTGCAGAGTGAAATGATTTAGGCCCCCTCTTGAACTGCGTTCGTTCTTTTACAAAGAACCTCCAAAGGGGAAGGAAATGGTGAAGATTAAAGCGAAGATTATGTTTATTGTTTTTGTTTAACCAGCATTTTTTTTCATATCATCATCGTTGTGTCACTCACTTATACCACATACCTTTGTGCAACTTTAAAAAACACACTTTGTGCCTTCGTGTCTTAGTGGCAAAATATTATGCGTAAACTTAGCATGGATGAATTAAACCGTAAATCGGTTGAAGAATTCAAACGCACAGAAAAAATTCCCGTTATAGCTGTGCTGGAAAATATCCGCAGCGCTTATAATGTAGGCAGTGTTTTTCGTACCGCAGATGCTTTTCTACTTGAAGGCATCTACATCACTGGCTACACATGTATTCCTCCGCACAAAGAAATAAAGAAGACGGCCCTGGGTGCCGAGGAAACCGTTGACTGGAAACATTTTGCCAATGCAACGGAAGCCATACATTTTTTAAAGAATGAAGGTTATAAGGTTTATGCAGTTGAGCAGGCGAAGAACAGCCTGATGCTTCAACAAATAGCTTTCACTACTGCTGAAAAAATTGCCGTTATTTTTGGCAATGAGGTAACAGGTGTAGAGCAGGATACTATTTTACAATGCGATGGGTGTATTGAGATCCCACAACTGGGAATGAAACATTCGTTGAACATTGCTACGGCAGCTGGGGTTGTGCTTTGGGAGATTGTAAGGGGAAGAATAAAATAATTTAACTAATTTTATTACATGGAAACAATCATTATCAGGCCAGGTACTACCGCTAAATCAAAAATGGTATTAAACTTCTTAAAAAAAGAAAAGATAAAAGCAGAGGTGTATAAAGAACCCACAAGAGAACAAATATTAAAAGGAATTGAAAAAGGAGCTAAAGAAGTATCCTTTTACCGGAAAGGTAAAATTCAATTAAAAGAGGCCAAACAGCTGTTGAGTGAGTTATAATATTATTTACACCCACGAATTTGAAAAGGAAATAAAAAGACTTTCCAAAAAATATCTTTCTCTTAAAAAAGATTTCAAACAATTACTTGAAGAGCTTTCCGCAAGCCCAATGTCGGGTACCCCGTTAGGGAATAATTGTTATAAAATAAGGGTATCAATTACCAGTAAAGGAAAGGGTAAAAGCGGAGGAGCAAGGGTAATTACTTATGTAGCTGTTATTCAGGAAACAATTGTACTAATAAGTATCTACGATAAATCAGAGCAGTCTGCTATCACTGATGTTGAAATAAAGGCAAGGCTCAGGAAATATATAAAATGATGTTGTCAATAAAAAAATACCTCTCCCTGGTAAAATTCTCACACACCATTTTTGCAATGCCGTTCGCATTGATTGGGTTTTCTATTGGGGTGATAGAGCGGGAATCAATTCTTAACTCTTCGCCTTGGTATTTAAGATATGGTTATACTTTTATTCTAGTTATCCTCAGCATGATCTTCGCCCGTTCTGCCGCTATGGCCTTTAATCGCTGGCTGGATAAAAATTTTGATGCAAAGAATCCCAGAACTGCTGTAAGAGAAATTCCCGCTGGCATAATAAAAGCGAACAGCGCTCTATGGTTTGTTATTGCCAATTGCATATTGTTTATTACCTGTTGTTTCTTTATTAATAAAATTTGTTTCTATTTATCACCCGTGGCTTTGTTTGTGGTTTTGTTTTACAGTTATACTAAACGTTTTACTGCTTTATGCCATTTGATATTGGGTGTGGGCTTAAGCCTTGCTCCTATCGGTGCTTATCTTGCTGTAACTGGACAGTTTGCTTTATTACCCATCTTGTTTTCATTCACGGTTCTGTTTTGGGTAAGTGGCTTCGATATCATTTATGCCCTGCAGGATGAAGAATTTGATAAAAGCAATCAGTTGCATTCCATTCCGGCTGCTATTGGTAAAACAAAAGCATTGAGAATTTCAGAACTACTGCATACACTCTCTGCTGCCTGTGTAGTTTTTGCAGGTATATACGGGCATTTCGGTATTTGGTACTGGATAGGCGTAGCGATGTTTATGGGACTCCTGGTATACCAGCATTTGCTGGTAAAACCAACTGATATTAGTAAAGTAAATATGGCATTCTTTACCACCAATGGCATTGCTTCGGTTGTTTTTGCCATCTTTGTAATTTTAGATCTGTTCATAGGTCATAGCTGATAGTTCATGGCAAAACAAGAAGCCATTTACTATGAACTATGAACCATTAACTATTAACTATGTCCCGAATTCTTGCAATAGACTATGGCGGCAAAAGAACCGGGCTGGCAGTAACCGACCCCTTGCAAATTATTGCAACAGGATTAGAGACCATTGATTCAAAAGAACTAATCCCTTATTTAAAAAAATATCTTGCACAGGAGCAGGTAGAGCTAATCATCATCGGGTTGCCAAAAAACTGGGATGAATCTGATACACACGGAACCCCTCTTGTGGAAGCAGTCATAAAAAAAATACAAAAAGAATTTCCATCAATTCCTTTAAAAACAGTTGATGAACGCTATACTTCTAAAATGGCAAAAGATGCCATGCTTGAAATGGGTATGAAGAAGAAAGACAGAAGGGTAAAAGGAAATGTGGATTTAATTGCCGCCACTATTATACTGCAGGAATACCTTCAATCGGCACAATAATGTTCTATTGCTGAATGGTTACATTGCTGAATTGAATTAATTTTGCGGCAATAATCAAACAGTTTAACAGTTCAGCCATTTATGATTTTACCAATAGTAGCATACGGTTCCCCGGTTTTAAGAAAGGTTTGTGATGACATTACAGTTGATTACCCCGGTTTGGAAAAACTAATCGCTGATATGTGGGAAACCATGTATAACAGCAATGGCGTTGGGTTGGCTGCTCCACAAATAAATGTTCCTATACGGTTATTTGTGATGGACAGCGAACAGATATTTTTAAACCAGGAAGAAGATGAGAAAGATGAATATCCTGATTCACCGGGCTATAAAGGAGTTTTTATTAATGCCCACATTGTAAAATTGAATGGAGAAGAATGGTCTTACAATGAAGGATGCCTGAGCATTCCAAAAATAAGGGAAGATGTTTACCGCACTGAAGAAGTAACCCTGGAATTTGAAGACGAAAATTTTCAAACCCATACCAGAATTTTTAATGGCATTACAGCCCGTGTAATTCTGCATGAGTATGATCATATTGAAGGCAAGTTGTTTATTGACCACATCAAATCACTCAAACGAAAATTAATGAAAAGAAAACTGGATGATATTTCCAGGGGGAAAATAAAAGTAGATTACCGGATGGTATTTCCGAAATGACAAACGGGATTTTAAAGGGCCAGTATATTACCTTTGCAGGTATGATAAAAAAAATCATACCTGCTTTTTTTTACCTTATTTCCGGTGCCACAGGTTTCTCACAGGTAACTGACAGTACAATTTATATTGGAAACAAAAGTATCACACTCAGCGAAGTAGTTGTAAACAATAAATTAAACATTCCCGCATTTATTGAACGCATAAAAAATGACACTTCATTTTATAAGGCCTTCCGAAACCTGAGGGTCCTTGGTTTTACTGCTATCAATGATATCCGGATGAATAAAAGCGGGGGAAAAACCAAGGCATCATTGCACAGCAAAACAAAACAAATACGAATTAACAACTGCCGTAAAATGGAAACTTTGGAAGAGCAGGTAACCGGGGACATTTATGATGAGCAACACAATTTTAATTATTACACCGCTCAAATGTATGCTTCACTTTTTTTTACCAAAGATTCAGTTTGCGGTGAAGATAATATTGTGGCCGGCAGGGAATTCAGTACATCAGGTAAAAGCGGTATGGAAAAAAATAAAGAACAGTTGAAAATGCTGTTCTTCAATCCGGGTAAAAAAATAAACGGCCTCCCCTTTATCAGTAACAAAACAGCCATTTATGATGATGGGATGGCTGATAAGTACGATATGGGTATTGATATGGCCATATACAACAATACCAATTGCTACATCTTTACCCAAAAGGTAAGACCCGATAGTAAAGATGGGGTGGTAATAGATGAAATGACCACCTGGTTTGATGACAAAACATTTGAAGTAGTGGCAAGGAATTATTCTTTAAGCTATGACGCCGGGGTTTACGATTTTAAAGTACAGATGGAAGTGGTAATGGCCAGGTTTGGAAATTACGTAGTACCATCACTCATACGTTACATAGGTAACTGGAAAGCCATTTTTAAACCCAGGGAAAGAGGCGTATTTACTGCCACGCTTTTTGATTTTAATTAAAATTGTTTTCACTTTTATTAACTTTTTGATCCTTAATTTTAACTCATGAATAAATGTACAAAAAAATGTATCCTTTTTTTATTGACCTGTTGCAGTGTTAATTTATTTGCCCAAACGGGGGGCAGGGATTTTAAAGCAGTTGATGATTATGTAAAAAGCCTGGGTACCCTGGACAGCATGAGTATGGGCACCATAAATAATGTGGTGAGCAAAAAATTTGAGGATAAAATAGACAGGGCAAGGGCTATTTATGACTGGATAGCGCTCAGCATTACTTATGATGTAAAAGCAGCCCGGAATAACAGCACCATGAAAAATTCTCCTACCGAAGTTCTTTTGTCCCGGAAAGCAGTTGGTGCCGGATTTGCAAGTTTATTCCAGGATATGTGCAGCAGTGCTGATATCCGGTGCTTAACTGTAAATGGTTTTGTAAAAAATAATACAGAACAAATAGAAGAAAAAGGGTCTGAAATAAATCATAGTTGGGCGGTTGTTCAATTGGGAGAAAGCCCCGATACCTGGTATTATGTTGACCCCGCCTGGGGAAGTGGTTATGCTGATGCTGAAATGAAAGTGTTTACCAGTTCATTTACCGATGCTTATTTTTTTACTGACAAATCAATTTTCAATCTGCAGCATTACCCCGACAATGAAGCCTGGAAATTAGGGAGCGCCCCAAGAAATAAAAAAGATTTTTATGCTTTACCGGTAATAAAAGTAGCAGCCCCGGAATTTGGTATGAAAAAATTTACTCCTAATGACGGCGACTTTAAAGCAAAGGTTAATAAAGAGGTTAACTTTAGTTACGTACTAAATGGCAAAGAAATTACAAAAGTTGAATTAGCTGTTGGAGAACGTAAAAAATATAAAGTAAAAGAAATAAAATACAGCTATAGCAGTGGGGTGCTGTCCTTTAATTACAAATTTGAAGAAGATGGGGCCTATCCCGTTACGGTAATAATAAATGGAAGAGAATTAATTTGCTACCGTGTTGAAATAGATTGATTAAAAAAGCCCCGGTAAAAACCGGAGCTTTTTAATGTTTTATAATTAAGCTCTTTGTTTTGCAGGAGTTTTCTTTTTTGATTTTTTTAATGCTGATTCAATATCCCTGCTAAGATTTTCGAAAGTAGGTTTACCCGAAACCAATTCTCCGTTAACAAAAAAAGCAGGCACGTCTCTTACTCCTCTTTCAATACCTTCATTCAGGTCATTACGAACCTGCCAGCCATAAGTAGAGTTAATAAGTTCATCCAGAAAATGTTTGTTACTGATACCTGCCTCCCTGGAATACAGCTTCAGGCTGGTAGTTCCCAACTGTCTGCGGTTGTCAAAAAGGATATTATGCATTTCCCAAAACTTACCTACCTGCGAAGCTGCAACTGCCGCTTCTCCCGCTTTCATGGAGCGCTGATGAATTTTAGTTAATGGAAAATGACGGAACTGAAACCTTATTTTACCATCAAATTCTTCCAGTAATTTCTTCACGACTTCATTTGCTTTTGCACAATCTTCACTTTCATATTCGCCAAATTCCATCAATGTTACTGCCGCATCAGGATTGCCTACAAAAATATCTTTAGGCGGAATAATCTCTACCACTTCTTTTACTTTCATTGCCATAGTGTTTGTCTTTTAACCGTTGCGTAAACAACTTTTGTTATTAATGTATTATTCTTTTATTTCTTCGCTTCCTTTAACCTTGCTTCCTTAACTGGTTCATTTCTGAAAACCACTGTTCCGTCAAACACATCCACCAATACCGGCCTTGCATTATCAATATCACCTGCCAGTATCCTTTTACTCAACCGGTTCACAATTTCTTTTTGGATCAGCCTTTTTAGTGGCCTTGCTCCAAATTGCGGATCATAACCGTTTTCTGCTAAAAAGTCTAAAACATAGTCGCTGAACTGCAGATTGATACCAGACTGTGCAACCAGTTGCTTTAAATTATCCAGTTGTAATTTGATGATACCTTTGATCTCTTTCTTCATCAAAGGCTCAAACATGATGACTTCATCAATTCTGTTCAAGAACTCCGGACGAATGGTTTGCCTCAACAGGACCATCACCTCCTCTTTTGTCTTTTGCACAATTTCCTCTTTATTCCCCTCAGTCACTTTTTCAAAATTGCCCTGGATTATATGGCTTCCCATATTTGAGGTCATGATGATGATCGTATTTTTAAAATTGACCATACGACCCTTATTATCAGTTAGCCTGCCATCGTCTAATACCTGCAAAAGTACGTTAAAAACGTCAGGATGTGCCTTTTCAATTTCATCAAGCAGTATTACGCTATATGGCTTACGCCTTACAGCCTCAGTTAACTGGCCGCCTTCCTCATATCCTATATAGCCCGGAGGTGCTCCCAAAAGCCTGCTCACCGCATGTTTTTCCTGATATTCACTCATATCTATCCTTGTCATCATGCTATCGTTATCAAAGAGATAATCAGCCAGAGCTTTAGCCAATTCCGTCTTACCAACACCCGTGGTCCCCAGGAAAATAAAGGATCCAATAGGCTTTTTTGGGTCCTGTAACCCTGCCCGGCTACGGCGAATGGCATCAGACACTGCTTCAATAGCTTCATCCTGACCAACTACCCTTTTATGTAGTTCTTCCTCCAAAAGCAGCAATTTTTCTCTTTCGGTCTGCATCATTTTCATAACCGGTATGCCAGTAGCTTTCGCCACGTTTTCGGCAATATCTTCCGCATCTACCTCTTCCTTTAGCAGCCTTTTTTCACTGATGGCTGTTAGCTGGCTTGTGTATTCCTCAATAATTTTTTCCTGTTCCTGCACTTTACCATACCGAATCTCTGCTACTTTACCATAATCTCCTTCACGCTCTGCTTTATCTGCTGACAGTTTCAAATTCTCAATTTCAGCCTTGGCATTTTGGATTTTTTCAACGATCTCTTTTTCCTGTTGCCATTTGGCTTTAAACGTATCTCTTTCCACAGAAAGATTAGATATATCTGTGTTTAATTGTTTTAATTTTTGCTCATCACTTTCCCTTTTTATGGCTTCCCTTTCAATTTCAAGCTGGCGGATCTTTCTTTCCAATTCATCCAATTCTTCGGGCATGCTGTTCATTTCCAAACGGAGCTTTGCAGCGCTTTCATCAATCAGGTCAATTGCTTTATCAGGCAAAAAACGATCAGTAATGTACCTGTTAGATAATTCTACTGCTGCAATGATAGCTTCATCCTTTATCAGCACATGATGATAGGTTTCATAGCGGTCCTTTAATCCTCTCAAAATTGAAACCGCGTCTTCCACAGTAGGTTCATCTATCATCACTTTTTGAAAACGACGCTCCAGTGCTTTATCTTTTTCAAAGAATTTTTGATATTCATTTAATGTAGTTGCACCAATAGCTCTCAGTTCTCCCCTGGCCAAAGCAGGTTTTAAAATATTAGCTGCATCCATAGCACCATCTCCTCCTCCTGCACCAACCAGTGTATGTATCTCATCAATGAATAAGATAATTTGCCCATCACTTGAAGTAACTTCTTTCACCACTGACTTTAATCTTTCTTCAAACTCACCTTTATATTTTGCCCCGGCTATCAGTTGCCCCATATCCAAAGCATAAATAATTTTTGATCTTAAATTTTCAGGCACATCACCATTTACAATGCGCATAGCTAAACCCTCTGCTATGGCGGTTTTACCAACACCGGGCTCCCCAACTAAAATAGGATTGTTCTTACTCCGTCTTGAAAGGATATGAAGGGTTCTTCTTATTTCTTCATCCCGGCCAATTACAGGATCCAGCTTACCTGCCCTGGCCATTTCAATTAAATTCTTCGCATATTTGTTCAACGCATTAAATTGTGTTTCGGAAGTTTGAGAAGAAACGGTTGAACCTTTTTTTAGATCTTTAATGGCTGCCATTAAACCCTTCTCGGTTAAACCGGCATCCTTTAATAATTTTGAAGTATTATCAGATCCCTGCAAAAAGGCAAGCAGCAGATGTTCTACGCTTACAAATTCGTCTTTAAATGTTTTTAATGCAGCAGTTGAACGCAGCAATACATTATTAGCCTCACGACTCAGTGATTGAGCCGGTTCGCCACTTGAAATTTTCGGAAGCTTTTGAATAGCTGCATCAAGTTTTTCATCAACATAGTTAACGTTCACATTATTCTTCTTAAGCAAAAATTCTACAGGGGAATCTTTATCATTCAGCAATGCTTTTAAGATATGATCTGTTTCAATATTTGTATTATTTGCAGTAAAAGCAAGCTGCTGGGCCTGCTGTAATATTTCCTGCGATTTTATGGTCAGGTTTTGTAAACTCATTTTTACTGATTTTACGATGAAGTCACAAAATACAATCCAACATCAAATACAGGCAATTATGGCATAGAATAGCACTTCAATCTGCCGCAAAAGCAGGCAAATACTATCATAAATGCTATTGTAGCATACATAAATGCAAATAGGTATTTACGCTTATTGTTACAGGGCTTTTGTACTTTTATAAAAAGATGTAAATATGCCTGAACAAAAAAAACAAAAGCTGCTTCCGAAAAATATTTTTTACCGCAGGCTATGGAAGAATGCAATTGTTGGTTTTATCATTATGTTTATTTCTTTATCAATCGGGGTGATTGGTTATAAATTAACCATTCCTCAACTGGATTGGTATGATAGTCTTCTAAATGCATCCATGATATTAAGTGGGATGGGGCCGATGATCGATCCTGCTGTTTGTTTGTCAAAAACAGCCAAGGTATTTGCCTCTCTTTATGCTCTATTCAGCGGCGTTGCATTTATAGGTACTATTGGCATTGTCATTGCACCCATTGCCCACCGGTTTTTTCACAGGCTGCATTTAGAAGATACGGATAAAGATCAATGATTATTCTTCAAAAACATACGGCAATCATTAAAAAGACAGCTTCGCAATTAGGATTTGATTATTGTGGGATTGCCAGAGCGCAGGTACTTAATGAAGATGCCAGGCGCCTGGAAAACTGGCTCAGCAAAGGAATGCATGGCAGCATGCAATACATGGAAAATCATTTTGACCTTCGCATCGACCCTTCCAAATTAGTACCCGGTGCCAGGTCAGTGATCACTTTATTGCTGAATTATTTTCCTGCACAACAACAGTCTGCAAACACCCCGAAAATTTCAAAATATGCTTATGGCAATGATTACCATGAAGTGATCAGGGCCAAATTAAAATTATTTTTGCAACAGGTAAAAGAACAGGTTGGCGAAGTAAATGGCCGCGGTTTTGTTGACAGTGCCCCGGTACTGGAAAGAGCCTGGGCACAAAAAGCAGGCATTGGCTGGATTGGCAAAAATGGGAATCTCATTAATAAACAGGGTGGCTCATTTTTTTTTATTGCCACATTGATTATTGACCTGGAGTTAACGTATGAAAATGAATTTGTAAAAGATTATTGTGGCTCCTGTACAAAATGTATCGATTCCTGCCCTACCGAGGCCATTTTACCCGACAAAGTAATTGACGGAAGTAAATGCATTTCTTATTTTACCATCGAACTGAAAGAAGCTCTTATACCGGAATCAATGAAAGGCAAATTTGATAACTGGATGTTTGGTTGTGATGTGTGCCAGGATGTGTGCCCCTGGAACCGTTTTTCAAAATCAACCAATGAAATAAACTTCACTCCGATTCCTGAAATTTTAAATTTATCGGTAAATGATTGGGAAGAAATGACCGAAGAATCTTTCAAAAGTATTTTCAACAACTCTCCATTAAAGAGAACTAAGTATTCAGGGATAAAAAGAAATCTAAAATTTATCAGCACATAAAAAATCCCGGTATACTGCTGTAACCGGGATTTGAGTTTAACGCTATATAATTATCAAAATGGAGGATCTGCAGGAGTATTTGGATTATTGTCCCTTTCCCTGAAAGGATAAGGCATAAAATTTCTTTTACGCTCAGATAATGGCCGTCCAAAACGACGCATATCTTCCAGTTTCAACCCACTCATATAAAGTTCTATACAACGGTTGCGATAGATCTGATTCAATAAGTTTGCGTAAGAGCCAACGTTACCTACAACAGGTTGATTTGCATTTACACCAAACGGATCTGTGGTCTTCGTTAAAATTGTATTTAAGAAAGTTTTACTTGTTGTACTATCATTCTGACGGGCATACACTTCTGCTTTGATCAATGTCATTTCTCCCGGTAAATAAACCGGGATAGAGGTTGCTGCTGCTGCACCAAACCCATTAATTCTGAAACGTGGGGCGATGGTTGGGTTAATACTGGTATAAAAAGGAACCCTTCCATCGGTTAATGAAGGTTGAAGCGGTACCAACAATCCCAGCGTAGAATCTTTTACCTGTACCACATTATTGGTAGAAGTTGCAATTTCAAAAACCGGGTTTAAAGTCAATGCATCAAAATTAAATGTTGATTTTTTGGTAAGATCAACCGCATTGGCTGCAGTAAGAGCAGTTGGTAAATCTCCTGCAAATAAGGAATACCGGGCTTTTAAAGCCAATAAGGTATTCATCACATCAAATCCGGCTGGAACACTTGAAATGAAACTTGCACTTATTGCATTGGCATTTACAGTAGCTATGGCATTATCTAAGATCTGTACTGCTTTTTTAAATCCATCAACCCTGCTAATAAAAGTCACATTAGTTCCGGTACCGGCAGGTACATATTCCCAATACATGGCCATATTACCAATACTTAAAGCTTTAAAAATACTGGCATAGGCTATTAAACCGCTGGCATAATTCTTATCGGCTAAATTAGGGGCATTGGCTAATACCAGGTCGGCATCATACACAACTTTATTATTGCTTGTCCAATAAGTAGCCAGCATGGTATGTGTTGGGTCAACAGCTGTACCCCCTGTTTGTAACTGAACTTCAGCGGTGTTACCTGTGTTTACAACAAAAAGTTCATTGGTAACTAATCCATTTATAGAAATGGAATTATATTCAGAACTTCCCCGGCCTGCGGTATATACTCTCTGCAAACCTACAACCACACCTGTTAATCCTTTGGCAGAACTAAACACCTGGTCTTCGGTAGCCTTTGTAGGGTCGGTAAAATCTTTTTTACAACCCGTAGAAGTTATTAATGTAACTATCGCTACACTAAATAAACTCATTTTTAAAAAATTATTTTTCATAATAAATTATTTTTATTGATTAAAATTTTGCACTTACACTTATACTGAAAGTTTTTGGAATGGGGACAGGACCAAAATCTATACCACGCAATATTGTACTTTGTCCACCCGCATTTACTTCCGGATCATACCCTTTATATTTATCAAAACTGATCAGGTTCCTTCCGGCAAAATTTACGGTAAGGTCTTTCAGCATTTTGAAAGTTCCAAAATTATATCCCAATGAAAGTTCCCTTAGTTTAACAAAAGAACCATCATCAACCCTCCACTCTTCAATGGCATAAATTGAATTGATATAGCCACGTACATATTCGCCCCTGTGTTCTTTCTCGGCCTCTTTTCCATTTCCAACACCTTGTCTTGTTCTCCAGTCAGCATTGAAAACATCATTACCCTGTACGGCATCAAATTGTAATCTTAAACTTGCTTTTTTATAAGTAAACTCATTGGTGAATGAAGCAGTATAGTCAGGATTTGGATCGCCGATTATTTTACGCAACACAGCGCCGGTTGGTAAACCGTTAGCATCTCTTGCCGTAGTATATTCCAATGGGCTGATCTGTGTACCTCTTTCTGTTTGACCTAAACCAGCCGTTGTTTTAATTAAATTTCCACTGGCATCTCTGCCAAAGAAAGTTCCATAAAACACACCAATGGGCTGTCCTTCCAAAATGGCAACAGGCGCTCCTCCATTGGTAGCAAATGTGGTGAGGCCCTGGCCAATTTTTACTGCCTTGTTTCTATTATGATTAAAGATCAATGTTGAGTTCCATGTAAAGTTTTTGTTTTTGAAAGGTGTACCGGTTAACACCAGTTCATATCCTTTATTTTCCAGGCTTCCGAAATTATCCAGTAAACTGCTAAACCCTGTTGTAGGGGCAATCTGCCTGTTAATTAAAAGGTCGTTTACTTTTTTATTGTACACATTTACCGTTAAGCCAAGCCTGCCATTAAAGAAGGATAGATCAGCTCCAAATTCCAGTTCTTTTTGTCTTTCCGGCTTTACTTTCGTATTGGCCAGTGTTGAGCTGGAGAATAAAGAAGTTCTGCTTAAAAAAGAATTTGTGCTGTATGCATTAAACCTTGAATAAGCGCCAATACCTGTAAGGTTGCCACTTTCGCCATAAGCAATTCTTATTTTAGCCAGGCTGAACCATTTGCTGATGCTCATTTTTTGCCACCAGCTGCCTTCACTTAACACATAACTTGCACTCGCTTTGGCATATACCTGGTTGCGCTGATCTTTTCCAAACACAGAAGAACCATCAACTCTTACAGCTCCGGTAACAAACAACTGGTTTTTAAATTTAAAATTTTGCTGAATGTAAGCACCCGATACCGACAATTCACTCCTGTCATCAACACTGGCAATAGCTGTACTTGCACCATTTACTGATTGAACAAACGGAGCCAAACCTCTTCCCTGTAATAAAGAGTAATTGTTTTTTTCGTATTGCACGGTGTAGCCAACCTGTGTTGTTGAAGCCAGGTCTTTAAGAATATTGATCTGGTAACTTCCATTTATTTCATGATTGATCTGAAAGAAATCGTTTGTTGCTGTACTTGCATAGCCGTTCAATGTAGGATCTAAGCTAACGCCACCTCCAAAAAACGCCGTACTTACATTGTAGGCAAATGGTGGAATAAATGTTTGTCCACGCTGGCTGTATTGGTCAATGCCTAATGTATAATCAATGGTTAACCCTTTTATGGGCCGTACCTTTAAACCGGCATTGGCCAATATGCGGTTTGTTTCCTGGCGCTGTTTAATATCTTCTATTACAGAAACAGGATTAGCCCTTCCCCTTTCACCAATAGCTTTAATATTGCCCAATGCATCCCTTGTTTCAATATCATGAAAATTACCAATGATATTAATAGAGTTCATTGGGGAAAAGAAAGAATTGCCATCAGGTTTTTCGTTGGCTGCACTGTTAATATAATTTAGCCCGATATTAAAACTGATCTTGTTGCTGATGGCCTGGTCAAGATTAACCCGGAAACTATACCTTCTGAAATCTGTATTTTTTATGATGCCTTCGTTTTTGTAATAAGAACCCGATGCATAATATTTTGTTTTGTCATTTCCACCTCTTATCGAAACATTATTATCTGTTCCCATAGCATTTCTGAAAATATAATCATTGTAATCATATCTTGTAACTGCAGTTGTATTTGTTAATGCCGGGGTAAGTATGTCCTGTGTTTGTGCACCCGGACCATCTGTAGGCCCTCCAAATTTTGTAGGTGCCTGGTTTACGTCAACAGCTTTTCTCAATGAACTAAAGATCACACTGCTTGAAAAACTAACAACAGGTTTTCCGTTCACCCCTTTTTTTGTAAATATCTGAACAACGCCGGCATTGGCCCTTGAACCGTATATGGCTGCTGCTGCTGCGCCATTCAGTACTTCAATCCTGTCTATATCGGCCGGGTTAATATCTACCATCCGGCTTTGGCCAATTATACCAACAAAATTATTTCCATCATAATTGCCACTGGTATTAGTAACACGGTTGGTTGCATTATTTACTATAACACCATCTACAATATATAAAGGCTCACTGGAGCTTGATATAGAACTAATACCCCTTAATCTTACCGAGATACCACCGGCAGGGTCGCCATTATTCTGGCTTATCTGGGCCCCGGCTGTTTTACCCTGTAGTGCCTGTAAAGCATTACCAGCAACACCCTTGTTTAACTGATCGGCATTTATTGAACTGATGTAACTTCCTAATTGTTTACGGGTGGTACCTGTTGAAGTACCGGTTACGATCACTTCATCCAAACCAAGTGCATCTGCCTGCAATTTTGCACTTGCAGTAAAATCACCACTTGCAGTTATTGTAATGGTTTGTTCATAGGTCTTAAATCCAACGCCGGTAAAAACAATGGTTTGTTTTCCTGCTTTTAAATTTCCAATGATCTGGTACGAGCCATCGGTATTGGTTGATGCGCCCGCTGTGGTATTTTTAACGATCACGGAAACACCACCAACTCCTTCATTCTTATCGTTGGTGACCTTACCACTTATTTTAACCTGTGCTGTTGCCACAAAAGCAAACAGGTTCGTCAGCAGAAAAAGGCAAAGCCATTTCTGTTTAATTAATGTTTGTGAATTGTAATTTCTCATGTTGCAATTTTAATGATTGAATAATAGTGTTTATAAATTCTATAAAATTTTAAGTCCGCTTTTATGATACCCTTTTAAAACAGCTGATTCTTTTGGAAGTTCTGTAACCAGGATATCAATATCGGATAGGTCACAGATCTGAATACGGTGATGTGTATTTATTTTTTCCGAAATGGCAAGCGATACTACTTTGTCAGATGCTTCTATCATTGCCTTCTTTAATTGGGCCACTTCCCAATCGTTATCTGTCAACCCGTTTTCAATATCTATTGCATTGGTACCTAAAAAACAGAGATCGGCTTTAATTTGTTTCACTTTTGCAATGGCTTCGCCACCAACTGTTATTTGAGAGGTTTTAGAAAGCTTATCGCCGATAATGATCACATCAATGTTTGGATGATGCATGTATTCCAAAGCAGCCGGTAAGCTTCCGGTAATGAAAGTTGCATGCAGGTTTTCAGGTAATGCCTTAGCTAATTCAATTATGGTGGTACCGCCGCTGGTAAGTATAAACATACCATCCTCAATTAATTTAACCGCCTTTTGTGCAATTAGTTTTTTATTCTCAATGGAGTAAACGTGTTTGGAATTGTTGGCACTGTGAAATGATCTTGATAAAGCCCCACCATGCACTTTTATGATCTTTTTATTTTCATCCAGTTCCTGCAGGTCTCTGCGGATGGTATCTTCGGAAACATTTATGCTTTGACTGAGGTCGGAGGATAAGACCCGGTTATGGATCTTTATCTGGTGAAGGATAAAATTCTGGCGTTCTTTCTTGAGCATAGCAGTTTTAGCAAACGATAATGTTCGTAAGTTAAGAAAAAACTCAATTCCTGCAAAAAAACGCAGGTATTTTTTATTAATCTTGCATATAACCGCATTGTAAGACAGCAAAACATGCTTAAATCCAAATTCACCAACAACTACTATATTTACTATTATGAATGCTGACCTGGAAAAACTTTATGCTATTTCCAAAAAACCCGTTAAGAAGATCATGGGTTTAATGAGTGGTACTTCTTTAGATGGATTAGATGTTGCCCTTTGTAGTTTTTCAGGCAGCGGGCTGCAAACAAAAATCAGTCTGTTAAAATTTGAGACCGTAGCTTTTGACGAAGATTTTAAATCAGAGATCAAATCTGTTTTCAGCAAAAAAAATATTGATTTTGAAAAACTATGTTTATTAAATCCATGGGTGGCATTAAAACATGCAGGCATTATTAATACCTGTTTAAAGAAATGGAATATAAATAAAGAAGATGTTGATCTGATAGCAAGTCATGGCCAGACTGTTTATCATGCCCCAAAAATCTTACATCAGCAACAAAAGTTTGGTAATGCAACGCTGCAGATTGGCGATGGCGATCATTTAGCAGCAGCAACCGGCATTATTACCCTTAGCGATTTCAGGCAAAAACACATTGCTGCAGGTGGCGAAGGCGCCCCACTGGCAGTGTATGGCGATTACCTGATATTTAGTAAACCCGGCGAAGACAGAATCTTATTAAACATTGGCGGCATTGCCAATTTTACTTATTTGCCCGGCAGTATGGATAGTGCAGCAATTTTTAGCAGTGATACCGGGCCAGGCAATACTATGATGGATGCTTTAACACAAAAACATTTTAATGGAAAACATTTTGACGAAGATGCTGCTATTGCACTGCAGGGGAAAATACACATTACTTTATTGGCTGCACTAAAAGAAAATGATTTTTTTAAACAACCCTTTCCAAAAACAACCGGGCCCGAACTTTTTAACCTGGATTACCTGGAAGCAGCAAAAGAAAATGCAGCTGCACAAACAATTAGTGTGGAAGATACAATGGCTACATTAAATAAATTTTCGGCAGACACTATCATAGAGGCATTGTTAAAAACAACAGATAAAAACAAACCCTGCAGGATATTTACCAGCGGAGGCGGCATGCACAATCCGTTGCTGATACAGCATTTGAAAGAAGCAATGCCTGGTTTTACTTTTTCAACCACTGCAGAATTGAATATTGATCCCGATGCAAAAGAAGCCGTGCTGTTTGCAGTTTTAGCCAATGAATGTATTTGTGGAGATTGCAGTTATTTAAAAAATGGCATCAAGGGAATGCCTGCTGTTTCTATGGGTAAAATAAGTTTTCCTGCTTAGTGATTTTCTGTGTATTCTTTTAAACTGTTCAAAGCATCTTCATAACCCTGTCCACTTATCTTTTCAATAAAAATGCCGTAGAACTTTTCCCATGGGTACCATTTTAATTTTATCATTATGTTCCAGTCTACCTGCACCTGGTTACCATCCGGTAGCGGCGAAACCCTGATCACATTAAGGATATCATTCTCCCCTTCTCTTAATAAAGATGCAGTTATTACATTATCCTGTTGAGACTTAATAATGAACTTATTTTTTTTTCCTGCGGATTCCCATTCGCAGGAATTACTTAAACCGTTATTATCTGTATAGAATTTTATTTTGGCTGAATCTTTTTTAAAAACAGGCTGCCAGTGTTTCCAGTTTTGCAGGTCACGAATTTCAGCAAAGACCTCTTCAGCACGGGCATTTATTGCTACTCCTTTTACAACTACCACTTTGGATGGTATGAATAAAGAAAGGATAGTGACAAAAATAAATAATCCTGTTAGTGCTATAATGAAACCTTTAAATAACCGCATAATATTTTTTTACTCCCATTTAAAAACCTTGATTGCCACAAAATAAACGGCGATACCCCATAATAATAAAATGCCGATCTCACTTCTTACATCCCACAAATTTTGTCCCTCAAAGGCAACATTACGCATGGCTGTATTCAAATGAGTGAGGGGTAATGCTTTTGATATTGGCTGCAGCCATTTGGGAAATACTTCTATTGAAAAAAAAGTTCCGCCCAGTAAAAACTGAGGCATTGTTATCAGGTTGGCAAAAGGAGGAATAGCACTGTCATTTTTAGCCAGGCCACTGATGATAAAACCGAAACCCATAAACAGTAAGAGGCCGATAAAACTCAGCACCAGCATTTCCATCAATGTTTGAAAACCATGTATCAATGTAAAACCAAACAGGTAGCGGCCAACCAAAATAATTACAATCGCTGTCAGCATCTGAAAAATTACCCGGCTGATTGCTTCTCCTAAAACAATATAGGTCCTGCTTATTGGTGTTGCAAAAAATCTTTTTAATACCAGTGTGTTTCGCAAACCAAAAAACATAAATGCCACGCCAAAAACACCTGAGCTTAATAAAGAAAATCCCAGCTGTCCCGGAAGAATAAAGTCGATCGTTTTGTATTCCCTCACTGTCTCAATCTCTACCGGTTGCCTGTCGGGTACGGCATAAGAGGGCCGGGTTGGGTATTTACTGTTACTTACTTTATTTGACAACGCATTGATGACTGATAACAGTTGCGGCCATTTATCTTCACTGGCATTGGTACTGCTCAGTTTATAAGTATAAGCCGGTGTATCCTGCTGTGTCTTTATAATTTTTAATATCCCGGCTATTCTCCCTTTAACCAGGTTGGTTCTCAATTCTTTTTCATCTGCAAATGAAACAATTCTTATCCTGCTGCTTGATCTGATGGAATCGTACAGGGCATTTAAAGTATCACAATTTTTATCAAGTACAAGTTTGTAAACAGGCGCACTCCCGTTATTACCAATAAAACCAAATACCAGGATGAAAATAAACGGGAACACAATACTGAATACTACGGCCGATGGGCTTCTGAATATGGCTTTAAGACTTGCTTTGGTTATGGCCAACATAGCCCTTACCTGGCTGTACTTTTGCATAGTTTAAAATAATTGAGGCGTAAAGCTATTGGTAAAAAAGGATTCAAAAAAATTTGTAGCTGCCGACAAATGTCGTATATTGTGGCGACAAATGTCGGGAAATGAAAAAGCAAACGGCCTACAAACAAAAAGACAATGCAGCTAAAGTTAATGAACCTTTACCGGTTTATCGCAGTGTTAAGGTATTGCCCGTGGTAAAAGATTTTACCTATAACGAATTTAAAAAAATTGCGGATAAAGCACCATTTACCCAGGCAGAATGGGCCACCATATTACATGTTAGCGAACGCACTTTACAGCGCTATGCAAAGAATAATGGCGTGTTTGCACCAATTAATGCAGAGAGGGCCCATCAAATTGCCAATGTTGTTGCAGAAGGCAAAAGAACCTTTGGTAAAACAGAAATGTTCTATCAGTGGATAAAAAGCAATCCTTTTATGCTGGAAGGTTCACTTTCATTTGAATCTTTAACTACCGCACACGGCATTCAAATGATATTAACACAATTGGCCAGAATTCAACACGGCATACTTGCATGATCATTTACAGGCTTTGCAACGAAGAATATAAGGATGATATTTCCGGTACAGGTGCAAAATTAGCCGGGGGCAGATGGAATTCCATTGGTGTTCCGGTCTTATACACTTCAGAACATATTTCTTTAGCCGTCTTGGAAATACTTGTTAACACCAATACAAACTTAATTCCGCTTTCATATTACCTGTTTAAGATAGAAGTACCGGATACCATACTTCCTTTGATCATCACAAAGGAAAAATTAAAAAAAGACTGGAAAGATGATATTGGATATACACAATGGATGGGAACCGAATTCTGTAAAGCCAATAAAGCCTTATTTTTAAAAGTACCTTCATCTGTTATTGATGAAGAATGTAATTTTATCTTTAACCCGTTGCAAAAAGATTTTAAAAGACTTAAAGTAGTATCTGCTAAAAAATTCCGTTTTGATAAAAGACTTTACTTAAAGAATGAATAAGACCTACCTTCTCCTTGGCAGCAATATGGGTAACAGCAATAGGCAATTATCCAAAGCCAGCCATTTAATTGAAAAACAGATAGGCAAGATCATCCGTCAATCAAGCTTATATTCAACTGCTGCCTGGGGCAATACCAATCAACCGGATTTTTTAAACCAGGTCATCGTTGTACAAACAAAATTGAATGCATTACAAACTATGCAAACCATTTTAGGCATCGAAAAAAAAATGGGCAGGCTACGAACCGTAAAAAATGCTCCCCGTATCATCGATATTGATATTTTATTTTTCAACAAAGAGATCATTGACCAAAAGGAACTCACCGTACCACACCCACAATTACAAAACAGGCGTTTTGTATTGGTACCGCTTAATGAACTTTCTCCAAATTTCAAACACCCTGTACTTAAAAAAAACATACACCAACTTTTTATACACTGCCCCGACAGGCTAAATGTGAAAAAGTTTTGATGGCGTAAAAGTTGTTTCCGCTTATTTTGCAGTCCGCTTGAGAATTATTCATGAAGTACAACTTTGTAACTATAGAAGGAAATATTGGTGCCGGTAAAACCACGCTGGCACACCTGCTTAGCAAACATTTTAATGCCAGACTGATACTGGAAGAATTTGCTGACAATCCTTTCCTCCCAAAATTTTATGAAAACCCCGGCCAGTATGCTTTTCCGCTGGAGTTATTTTTTATGGCCGAACGCTATAAACAACTGAAAGACCTGTTACAGACGAAAGATATGTTCCAGAACGTAACCATCTCCGACTATCTTTTTACCAAATGCCTGTTATTCGCCAAAGTAAATTTATCCGAAGAAGAATTTCGTTTGTATCAAAAACTTTTTGAGATCATCAATCCACAGATCGTTCAGCCGGATATGCTTATCTATTTACATACCCCTGTCAAAAAATTACAGGAAAATATAAAAAAACGTAACCGGGGATACGAACAGGATATCCCTAATGATTACCTTTTTACTTTACAGGAAACTTATACCCAGTACATTAAGCAGCATAATATCAAAACCCTGTTTATAGATGCAGGCAATGCCGATTTCCTGGGTAATGAGGAGCACCTTAAGATCATTATTGATGCGTTGGATAAAGAATACGATGCCGGGCAACATTATTTAACTTTGCCCTAATCAATAAAAATGAGCAGCGACAAACTTCCCCCTGAATTCCGGAATTTTATTTTTGCCCGCCTTTTCTTTGTACTTGGGTTACGCATGATAACCACCATTGTTATTTACCAGGTCTTTCACCTGGCTAATACATATATGGTAGGCTTTGCAGGCCTTGCCGAATTTGTTCCGGCTGTTATTGCTGCCATTTACGCCGGCCACTATATTGATACGCACAACAAAAAGAATATTCTCGTTTGGGCCTATGTTTTTTATATGCTCTGCGGCATTGTACTGGCATTGGTAAGCCTGCCATATTTTCAATTATCAAACGCCACAAAGGTTACTGTCATATTATCTACCGTTTTTTGCACCGGCATCATCCGTTCGTTTGCCGGGCCTGCAGCCAACAGCATGATCGCTGCAATTGTATCCCGTGAGCAATTGCAAAAAGCAATTTCCTACAATTCATCTACCTGGTTAATATCTTCTATTGGTGGCCATGCCATCGGCGGATTTTTAATTGCCGGAGTAGGAATTTCTAATGCATATTTTGTAACAGCTGCTTTAATATTAACCGCAGCCATATTTGCCCTGCAGTTAAAACCAAAACCACCTGTTATCAACCAGCAGAATGAGCCCATTTTTACTTCTATTAAAAATGGTTTTGCTTATGTATTCAACAATAAAAATTTATTGGGTGTACTTTCACTCGATTTGTTTGCAGTTCTTTTTGGCGGCGCTGTTGCCTTTATTCCCGAAATAGCAGATAAGATATTACATACCGGCCCAATCGGTTATGGCTTTTTAAATGCGGCCATGGACCTGGGCAGCCTCATCAGCATTGCAGTACTGGTTAAATACCCTATGAGGCAAAAACAGGGATTGAAAATGTTATTGGCAGTTGCCGGCTTTGGTGTCTGCATCATCATTTTTGGTTTATCAAAAGTGTACTGGCTTAGTTTTATGGCGTTGCTGGTTGCCGGGTTATTTGATGCAGTTAGTGTAGTGGTACGTGGCACCATCATGCAATTGTATACACCCGATGAATTAAGGGGCCGTGTGGCTTCCATCAATTTAATTTTTATAAATTCTTCCAATGAGCTGGGCCAGTTTGAAAGCGGTGTTACCTCACGTATGTTTGGTACATTACCGGCAATTATGTTTGGTGGCGCCATGTCGGTATTGGTTGTAGCTGCCACCTGGGTTAAGTTTCCCAAGTTGAGAAAGCTGGAGTATTAAACATCATTGCAAAGAGGAATGATGAAGCTATTTTATCACATTGATCTATTTTCTTAAGTTGAATATTCTCCACGCATTTCGTAACTTACTCTTCTACATTTCATCTGTCCCCTTATTAACTAAAACAATCCTAGAATAACCCAACCTTTTAAACTAATTAAACCTTTAAACGATAAAACATGCAACGCAGATCATTCCTCCGAAATACCGGCCTCACACTGGCAGGACTCAGTTTATTAAACAAAGAAAGTCTTGCCTTCTTTTTAAACCAGCCGGCCTGGAAAATAAAAATGCTCACCGATGATATCGGTATATTCAATGAAAGAGGTGGCACCATTGGTTTCCTGCTTACAAAAAAAGGCATTGTGGTAATAGATGCCCAGTTTCCCGATACAGCCCCTCATTTAATTGATGAGTTAAAAAAGAAAAGCGAAAAACCTTTCCGTTACCTCATCAACAGCCATCACCACGGCGACCATACCGCTGGCAATATTGCTTTTAAAGGATTGGTGGAGCATGTGGTGGCACATGAGAATTCAAAAGCCAACCAACTGAAAGTAGCTACTGATCAAAAAATGGAGCCCGAAAAATTTCTTGCGCCAGATATGACCTTTGGCAATGATGGCTGGAAATTGAAAATGGGTAAAGAAAAAATTCAAACTCATTATTTTGGTGCAGGCCATACCAATGGAGATTCGATGATACATTTTCAGCACGCCAATATTGTACACATGGGCGACCTGGTATTTAACCGCCGCCATCCGTTCATTGATAAATCTGCCGGTGCAAGTATTGCCAACTGGATCATTCTGTTAGACAAAGCGATTGCCACTTTTAATAAAGACACCCAATTCATTTGCGGACATGCAGCGCCGGGCTATGAATTTATAGCAAAGCCAGATGACCTGAAAGCATTTGGTGATTACTTAGGCAATGTTTTAAAATTTACAGAATCGGAAATAAGGGCGGGTAAAACAAAAGATGAAATCATAAAAGCAAAAGAAATACCGGGCTCACCGGAATGGAAGGATGGACAGATCGAAAGGCCGCTGACTGCTGCTTTTACTGAACTATCTGCAAAATAGTACCTGGTTTTACGTTTCACCTGACCATGAAGCGTATTATTTGATCTCTATTAATTTCTCCAGCACAAAATAAACGATTGGGCAAAAGCTGGAGTTCTTTAAAGTAAGCGGCTGCCTTTTTAAAAGCACATCCTCATCTGTATAGGGAAACCGGTGGCAATCGGATGGCCTTGCTTCATAAATGCTGCAGTAATTATCCGCTCCCAGGAAAGGGCAGGGTTTCTGTTTTAAAACATAATCTCCTTCGCTATCAACAAATAAATAGGTATTGATAAAATCCCCCTCCTTCATCTTCAAATGCCTGGCAATACGTTTTATATCCGGTGTCTTAAAACGGGGAGAATAGTTTTTGCAGCAGTTGGCGCATTGCAGGCAGTCTATTTTGGCAAATGCCTCTTCATGCAGGTCAGGTAAGGCTTTCAGCACTTTATTCTTGTCGGCACGGTTCAAAAACTGCTTGTATTGTTTTTGGTGATCGGCTGATTTTTTTTCCCAGTTATGTAAAAGGTCTTCACTCATTTTGATGATAGCAAATTGTAATATATCCCCCAATTTTCCCCAGCTCAAAAGTAGCGAACTTATTAGTGTCAAATCTTGTTGTGTTATCGTAAATTTGCGCCACTAAAACTGGTTTTTGTCATGCTGAAGTACGAAGCATCTCATCATGAATTAACAGATTCCATGTTTTACTGAGATGCTTCGTACCTCAGCATGACAGGGCAAAAGGTTTTATGAATCATAGGCTGTTAAAACTTAAATAAGATAATAAACATATAGTATGAATCTTTTCGAACAACAACAGTATGAATTTGCCGGCCGCCATATTGGCCCAAACAAATCCGAAACCAAAGAAATGCTAAAGACCATTGGCGTGGAAACCCTGGATGAACTGATCGATAAAACTGTTCCTGCTTCCATCCGCTTAAAAAAACCTTTAAAACTTCCGGTTGCACAAACAGAATTTGAATACCTGGATGAACTGAAAAAAATTGCAGCAAAGAATAAAGTTTTCAAAACCTATATCGGGCAGGGATATTATAATACCATTACCCCAAGTGTGATCTTACGTAATGTTTTTGAAAACCCGGGATGGTATACACAATACACGCCTTACCAGGCAGAGATATCACAGGGCCGTTTGGAAAGTTTGCTCAACTTTCAAACCATGGTTTGTGATTTAACCGGTTTGGAATTAGCGAACGCAAGTTTGCTTGATGAGGCTACAGCAGCAGCAGAAGCAATGGCTATGTTGTTTCATCATAAGAACAAATCAGAAGAAATCGGTTCTCCTAAATTTTTTGTTGACAATACTGTTTTTGCCCAAACCAAAGAAGTGCTGTTAACAAGAGCAACACCGATTGGTATTCAATTGATTTATGGTGATTATAAAAATGCATCGCTTGATGAAAGTTATTTTGGTGCCATCATTCAATATCCAAACAGCATTGGTTCTGTTGAAGACCACCGTGATTTTATAAATAAAGTTCATGCAGTGAATGGTTATTTGGTGATGGCAACTGATCTGTTAGCACTTACCTTATTGACCCCTCCCGGCGAACTGGGTGCTGATGTAGCTGTTGGTTCTGCACAGCGTTTTGGTGTACCCCTTGGTTATGGCGGGCCGCATGCAGCTTTCTTTGCGACAAGAGATGAATTTAAAAGAGGAATACCCGGCCGCATCATCGGTGTAAGTATTGATGCACAGAACAACCGTGCTTTACGTATGGCGCTGCAAACAAGAGAGCAGCACATAAAAAGAGAAAAAGCAACTTCTAATATTTGTACAGCACAGGCATTGCTGGCCAACATGGCTGCCATGTATGCAGTGTATCATGGCCCTGATGGATTGAAGAAAATTGCACAACGCATTTATGTAGTTACTGCTTCCGTTAGTAAAGCATTGGAAGTTGCAGGCATTAAATTGCTGAATAAAAATTTCTTCGATACCATCACATTTGAAGTAAGCGATATTGCTGCTTTTAAAAATGCAGCTATTACTAACCAGGCAAATTTTTATTATAATGAAAACGGAACCATTACGCTTTCCATAGATGAAGTGGCATCCAACTATATTGGTGAGACAGAAAAAAATCTTGCATCTATTTTTAAAAAAGGTGCTGGTAAGGAGATCAATATCCGTTACGATAAACCCGATGCATTGTATGAGTGGCCTGCTTCACTAAAAAGAAATTCAGCTTATTTAACACATCCTGTATTCAATACCCATCACAGCGAAAGCCAGATGATGCGTTATATAAAATCATTGGAGAATAAAGACCTGAGCTTAAATACTTCCATGATCTCTTTAGGCAGTTGTACTATGAAGTTGAATGCTGCTACAGAACTTATCCCTGTCAGCTGGCCTGAGTTCAGCAGCATACACCCCTTCGCTCCTGCTTCTCAAACAAAAGGATACCAATACATCATTACAAAACTGGAAGATTATTTATGTAAGATTACCGGTTTTAATGCCTGTTCACTTCAACCTAACAGCGGTGCCCAGGGCGAATATGCAGGCCTACTTACCATAAGAGCTTATCATGCTGACAGGAAAGAAAGCCATCGAAATGTTGTACTGATCCCTATCTCTGCACATGGCACCAACCCTGCCAGTGCTATTATGGCCGGAATGAAAGTAGTGGTTGTAAAAAGTGATGCAGAAGGACATATTGATGTAGCCGACCTGAAATTAAAAGCACAGGAACACAAGAATGATCTTGCCGGATTGATGGTAACTTATCCAAGTACACATGGTGTGTTTGAAGAAAGCATCAAAAAGATCTGTAAAATAATTCACGACAATGGTGGGTTGGTTTATATGGATGGCGCCAATATGAATGCACAGGTTGGATTAACCAGCCCCGGTATGATCGGTGCTGATGTTTGTCATTTGAACCTGCATAAAACATTTGCTATACCACATGGCGGTGGCGGTCCGGGTATTGGGCCCATCTGTGTTAATAATAAATTGAAGCCTTACCTCCCAGGTCATTCGTCATTGGTCAATAGTGAATCGTCAGTACTCACGACTCACAACTCACAACTCACGACGGCAGTTAGTGCAGCTCCTTATGGAAGTGCAAGTATTTTATTGATCAGCTATGCTTATATAAAAATGCTGGGCGTTGATGGTGTAAGAAGAGCAACAGAATACGCTATCCTGAATGCAAATTACATGAAAGCAAAGCTGGAGAAATATTATAAGATACTGTACACCGGAACAAATGGCTTTTGTGCACATGAATTTATTGTGGAACTCCGTCCGTTTAAAACAACGGCCGGTATTGAAGCAGAAGACGTGGCCAAACGATTGATGGATTATGGATTTCATGCGCCAACGATGAGTTTCCCCGTTCCCGGAACAATTATGATAGAGCCAACTGAAAGTGAAGACAAAGGAGAACTTGACCGTTTCTGCGAAGCACTCATCAGCATTTACCATGAAATTAAAAACATTGAAGAAGGTAAAGCAGATAGGGTTGACAATGCTTTAAAAAATGCGCCACATACACAAGCAGTTATTTGTGCCGATGAATGGAACCATGCTTACGGCAGGCAGGATGCAGCGTTCCCACTTGCCTATGTGATGAAAAATAAATTCTGGCCTTCTATAGCCCGTATCAACAATACATTTGGCGACAGGAACTTGATTTGTACCTGCGAGCCGATGGAAAGCTACCTGGAAGAACCTGTTTCAAACTAACCCTTATTTTTTTTGCCGGGAAGGGGGGAAGACATTACAAAGTATTACTAATAGTATATCTAATGTCTACCCGCCTACCCGGCAATTTTTTTTGTGCTTAGGTAACATTTCACCGCCGCCTGCCTAAATAATCTACCGCTAAACATATTGGATTGTAACATTAAAATGTTTAAACCGTATTATTGCAGATTAAACACAAAAGTATGATCATGAAAAAAACAACACTTGCTTTAGCCTTATGTAGTTTGGCTATTGCATCACAGGCACAGCAACTGTACACGCCACGTAATGTACAGGCCGCCTACAAAAAAGGAACCCGGAGCATGGATGGAGCCCCCGGAAAAAATTATTGGCAGAACACGGCCGATTATAAAATTGAGGTAAGGTTAGCTCCTCTTTCCAGAACGGTTACCGGAAAAGAAACAATTGTTTACACTAATAACAGTCCGGATACGATCAGGAATCCTGTCATTAAACTCATCCTTAATATTCATACTCCTGGTGCAGCAAGACAAAGCCCGGCCAGTGCAGCATATTTAACCAAAGGCATCATCATTGATAAATATTCCGAGAACGGAACAGATAAAAAATTGAGAGATGCAGGTGGAAGTACTTCTTTAAGAGTTAGCCTTACCAAACCTTTATTTCCAAAAACTTCTGTTACTATGACCTTCGACTGGCATTACGATGTATCAGAAGAAAGTGGCCGGGAAGGTATGCTGGATTCTACCACATTCTTTTTAGCTTATTTCTATCCCCGTGTTTCTGTTTTTGATGATATACATGGATGGGACAGGATGGTGTTCACCGATGCACAGGAATTTTACAACGACTTTAATAATTATGAATTGAATGTGACCGTACCTAAAAACTTTTTGGTATGGGCAACGGGTGAACTGCAGAATATAAATGATGTTCTGCAACCTGCATTCATTTCTAAATTCAACGAATCAAAAACATCAGACAAAACCATTAACGTAGTAACACAGGCTGATATTGATGCTAAAAATGTAACTACGCAAAACCAAACCAATACCTGGAGGTGGACCGCACAGAATATTTCGGATGTAGCGGTATGCGTCAGCGATCATTATGTTTGGGATGCAGCTAGTGTGGTGGTAGATAGTAAAACAGGAAGAAGGTCAAGTGTGCAGGCTGCCTATGATAATAAGTCTGTCAATTTTAAGAAATCCGTTGAATACAGTCATCATGCATTGGATTGGCTGAGCAATAACTGGCCGGGTGTGCCTTATCCTTTTCCTGCAAGTACCGTCGTGCAAGGTTTTGCAGATATGGAATATCCAATGATGGCGAATGACAGTCACCAACAAGACCCCAACTTTCAGCGCTTTGTTGCCGAACATGAAATTGCACATACCTGGTTTCCGTTTTACATGGGCATTAATGAACACCGCTATGGTTTTATGGATGAAGGATGGACCACAGCATTTGAGAACATGATTGGCCAGGTTGATTTGGGAGAAGAAGCTGCGGATGAAATGTTCAAACAATTCAGAGTTGCCAATTGGGTAATGGATAATAGTGATGAACACCAGTTGCCGATAATTACACCTGCTAATATCATGTCTGGTGCAGGCCTTGGCGATAATGAATATGGCAAACCGGCATTGGCATATTTAGCATTAAAAGATATGTTGGGCGATGACCTGTTCAGAAAATGTTTACATGGCTTTATGGATCGCTGGCATGGCAAACATCCAATACCATGGGACATGTTTAATTCATTCAACAATTTATCGGGCAAAGATCTGAACTGGTATTTTCAAAACTGGTTCTTCACCAATTACTATCCTGATATTGCAATAGAAAATTTAAAACCCGCTGCAGGTGGCTACAGCCTTACCATACAAAACATTGGTGGCTTTGCCATACCTACCAATTTAATGGTTGAATATACAGATGGCACTAAAGAAAAAATCCACCAGACTGCCGGTATCTGGGAGAAGAATCAGAAATTGGCTACAGTTATCATCAATACCAAAAAGAAAATTCAATACCTGAAATTAGATAATGGTAAGTTTATGGATGCTGATGTAACGAATAACAGCTGGGGAAAATCCAATGACAAAGTATTCGATCCTGCGGCTGTAAAAACAGAAGACCTGGATAAACTTTTAGGAGAATATGCTTCTACAGGCGTTCCTTTTAAAATAACACTTAGCAGGGATGGAAGAATTTTGATTGCAGACGTTACCGGCCAGGGAAAAATTAACCTGGCCCAAACCGGCGAAAATAAATTTGAGTATGCCGAAGCAGGTGCAGTATTTGAATTTACGCCGGGCAAAACAGAATTTGTTTTGGCACAGGGTGGAGGAAAGTTTACGTTTACCAGGAAGTAATTTTTATAATTTATTTTAAACCGGCTGACTGTTTAGTCAGCCGGTTTTATTTTGGGACAGGCCTAGGGAATTCTATTTAGCATCGTTGTAGCTTGCCCCGTCCGCAGGCGGGGTCACTCACTTGTACTTTTAAAGCTTTATTGGGTTTTTATCGGTGAGGATGATCTTACAGTATTTATTCTATTTTTATAAACCGTATTTTCATACTTAATTTATTATTTAAGATAATGCAAAATCAATTCCTCCTCTACGGTGCCAATGGCTATACCGGTAAACTCATTGCAAAACTTGCTGCTACTTATAATGTACAACCCATACTTGCGGGAAGAACAGAAGCCAATATAAAGCCACTGGCAAATGAATTACAACTCCCCTACCGCATCATTGACCTGGATGATACAGAACAATTACAAAAAGCTTTATCAGAAGTCAGGCTGGTCTTACATGCCGCAGGCCCCTATGTATATACCGCAAAGCAAATGATTGAAGCCTGTTTGCAAACCGGTGTTCATTATATTGATATCAATGGCGACATCTCTGTTTTTGAGATGCTGAAGAAATATGACCAGGTTGCAAAAGAAAAGAACATCATGGTGATGCCCGGCGTTGGTTTTGATGTGGTACCCACCGATTGCATCGCTCTTCAATTAAAAAATAAAATGCCGGATGCTACACATCTTAAATTGGCCTTTGCATCCATTGGCGGAGGATTATCTCATGGCACAGCAACAACCATGGCGGGTAAAATCGGGGAAGGCGGTGCAGTAAGAGAAAATGGAAAGATCATCAGGAAACCATTGGGGCAAAAAGGCATGTGGGTGAATTTTGGCTCAACAAAATTATTTGTAATGACCATCCCATGGGGAGATATTTCAACAGCATATACAACAACAGGTATACCCAATATTGAAACCTATACCGGCATTGCGCCAAAAATTTACCGGATGCTGAAACTGCAATGGACTTTCAATTGGTTGCTAAGAACAAACTTTGTTCGTAACATTATTATGAAAAAAATAAAAGCAAGGCCAGCGGGGCCAGGCGATGAGCAAAGAAAAAACAGTAGCAGCTTTGTTTGGGGCGAAGCCATGAATGCAGGAGGTAAAACAGTGAATGCCGTCATTAGTTGTTACGATGGCTATACATTAACAGCACATAGCAGCCTGATCATCAGCAAAAAAATACTGGAAGGGAATTTTAAGCCGGGTTATCAAACCCCTGCCGGCTGCTATGGAGAGAACCTGGTGATGGAAATTCCGGGTACAAAAATTATCTGACCTTCATCATAATTTAATTGTTTTCTGATTTTTAAACCTGTAAATTCATCGTTCAAAAAATTAATCTCATGATAAAGCAAATATTATCTGCATTGCTGTTTTGCCTTACAGGCAGCATCAGTTTTGCACAGTCAGATGCCACCGACAAAATAAAAAACGAGGGCCTTAATAATTCCAAAGTAATGGACATTGCCTTTCATTTAACGGATGCCAGTGGGCCAAGGCTTACCAACTCTCCCGGGTTTTTCCGGGCAGCCAACTGGGCAAAAGATGAATTGACAAAACTGGGACTGGTAAATGTTGCGTTAGAACCCTGGGGCGATTTTGGAAAAGGGTGGGAACAAAACAAATGCTACCTCGCTGTTACATCACCTTATTATTTTCCTGTAGTTGCTATACCAAGGGCATGGACCGGAGGTACACCGGGTAAAAAAATGATCAGCTCAGAAATTATTATTATCAATGCAAAAGATTCTGCTGAACTGTATCAGAATTATTCGGGCAAAATAAAAGGCAAGATCGTGATGTTGATGTCAATGGATACTTTAAAGCCTTCTTTTACTGCAGATGGGGCAAGGTTAACAGATGAAGAATTGCTGAAGATGGCCAATGCCAAACCGGATACTGCCCGCAGGCAGCCGGGAGGAAATAATAATAATGCTAATAATTCTCAATTTAATGCTGCCCGCCAGCGACAGGCGCTGCTCCGCCAGATGAATACTTTTTATAACACCGAAAAACCTGCCCTGGTACTCAGCATGAGCCGTGCCGGAAATGATGGAACCCTGTTTGTACAAAATGGTGGCAGCTATGCAAAAGATGGAGAAAATAATTATGCTTATGTGATGTTATCAAGCGATGATTATTTAAGGATACAGAGAATGGTTGTTTCTGGTCAAAAGGTAGAGATGGAGGCAGATGTGAAAACAACATTTTATGATAATGATTTGAAAGGGTATGATGTTGTTGGAGAAATTCCAGGCACTGATCCTATATTGAAAGATGAGATCGTAATGCTTGGCGGACACTTAGATAGCTGGCAGGGTGCAACAGGTGCCACAGATAATGCAGCCGGATGTGCTGTAATGATGGAAGTGATAAGGATCATAAAAGCAACCGGGTTACAACCCAAGCGTACTATACGTATTGCCTTATGGAGTGGTGAAGAGCAGGGGTTGTTAGGTTCCAGGGGCTATGTAAAAAATCATTTCGCCGATCCTGCGGATATGGTTTTAAAACCGGAACATGCTAAAGTTTCGGCTTACTATAATTTAGATAATGGTAGTGGAAAGATCCGTGGTATTTATTTACAGGGCAATGCAGAAGCAGGGCCCATCTTTGCAAAATGGCTGGAACCCTTTTATGACCTGGGTGCAAAAACCGTTACTATCAACAATACAGGTGGTACCGATCACCAGGCTTTTGATGGCGTTGGCATTCCCGGCTTTCAATTTATACAGGATCCGCTGGAATATGATACCCGTACACATCATACAAACATGGATACATATGATCACTTAGTACCTGATGATTTAAAACAGGCAGCAACCATTATTGCATCTTTTGTTTATAATACAGCGCAACGTGACGAGAAAATACCGAGAAAAGAATTGCCTAAACCAAGAGGTACCGGTGGAAGGAATTTTTAAAAGCAAAATCTATATTACCAAAAAGGACACATTTAAAATGTGTCCTTTTATTTATAAAATAATTCTCAGAAATTTTTTATTTCTCCTTAGCTACGGTCAGCCTTGTAAATTCTGAACCGCTATAAATCTTAGCCAGTTTATTATCGCTTGTTTTTTTCCATTCAGGGATATGTGTTTCAGAAACGATACGCCAGAAATTCTTGGCCTTCAGATCTTCATAATCCGGGGAGCTGACAAATATACCAACAATAGTATTGCGTTTTTTAAATTCAATCTTAACGGCAGTCTTGGCCAGGTGGGTAGGCTCTAAAAATTTTGTAATTAATTCGTTTACCATATTGCAATTTTTTGCAAATGTAGGCTAATTAAGGCTCGTATCCGAATTTATTTATATCCGGTAACATACCGCATTGATATTCATTCCGGCACCCACCGAAGCAAATAATATCACATCACCGGTAATTAAATTATGATCCGGCATCAACCCTTTCTTTACCATATCAAATAAAGTAGGAATGGTAGCCACAGAACTGTTACCCAGGTTGTGAATGCTCATTGGCATGATATGCGCCGGTGCATTGGCAATACCATATAATTTGTACATCTCTTTAATTATCCCTTCATCCATTTTTTCATTGGCCTGGTGTATGAAAACTTTTTTCAGTTCACTGATATCTATACCACTTTTATCTAAACACATTTTCATAGCCAGGGGCACATGTTTCATTGCATATTCATACACTTTTCTTCCTTTCATTTTTATATATCGTACACGGGGGTCAGAATCGGGATAATATGATTTACCCATGTTCAGGTAATTAACTTCACTCTGGCAGTGCGATTGAACACTCGTACCCAAAATACCTGACTTTGTTTCAGTAGCATCTTTTGCTTCCAGAATACTGGCCCCTGCACCATCAGAAAAGATCATACTATCCCTGTCATACACATCCAGCACCCGGGATAAAGTTTCAGTTCCAATCACCAAACATTTTTTTGCAATGCCGGCTTTAAAATAAGCATCTGCCTGTATCACACCCTGCACCCACCCGGGGCATCCAAATAAAATATCATAAGGAACACAGGAGGAGTTTTTTATTTTCAATTCATGCTTTACCCTGGATGCCAGGGCTGGCAATACATCCGTTTGAATGGTATGTTTTATTACATTTCCAAAATTATGGGCTACAATGATCTGGTCAATGGTTTCCGGGTCACATCCGGCATCTTCAATGGCTTTTTGTGCTGCAATGGCTGCCATATCTGAAGAATCCATATCGTCAGGGGCATAACGCCGTTCTTCAATACCCGTTATTTGCTTGAATTTTTCTACAATAATATGAGGCTCTATATCCAGTGCCGAATTATCTTCTGCAAAAAAGTTATGGGCCGCAAAGTCGCCATTCGTTTTCACGAATGTAGGTATGTAACTACCTGTACCTGTAATAACAGTTTTAACTAACTGGTTCATAAAAAAAATTAAACTTTATTAAATGGCAGGCAACCGTTAACAATGAAGTTAACAAATATTCATGCAGTAAAAAAGATTTTTTTTTCAAAACACTTTCCTGCTTTTATTGATTAATAATATTAAGTTTGATCATTAAAATAATGCTATGCCCAGAAGTTTATGTTCCATGCTGATTTTGATTATACTTTTATTTCATCATACAGCGAAGTCTCAAACAGGAATTTCCATACCTGCTTTCACGGCTTATGCGGTTCCTGTTGAAAATAGTAATGAGGATGATGAAAGCAATATGTTTTCAGAAAAAACCGGGTTAAAAAACTGGACAGATGCAAAACAACAAATACAATTTTATTTTAAGATCCGCAACAGGGGCAGCCTTCTGCTATCCCTGTTGGTAAAAAATAATACCGGCGGTAATATTTTAACTGCAACAATTGCCGGAAAAAATTTCACTATTAAAGTGCCACAATCAAAAGAATTCAAATTGGTTCAGATCGGTTCTATTGCCATCAGCGATACGGGATTTTATGTACTTACCCTTTCTTCTTCCTTAAAAAAATCGAATACAATTGCTGACATAAAATCACTTGAACTAAATGGCGATGCAACCAGGAATATGCACTTTAATGCAAAGCCCAGAAGAAATGCAGCATCGGTACACCTCTTATATCCCTTACCCGATAGTGTGAAAGCTATTTCATTTTATAATGAGATCACGATTCCGAAAGATGCCGATGTTTTACACAGTTACTATATGGCCTGTGGTTTTGCAAGGGGTTATTTTGGGATACAGGTAAACAGTCCTTCAGAAAGGAGAGTAATTTTTTCTGTTTGGGATGCAGGTAACGAAGCCGTTGACAGGAATAAAGTTTCCGATGAAAATAAAGTTCAGCTGATTGCAAAAGGCGAAGATGTATTTGCAGATGGTTTTGGAAATGAAGGTACAGGTGGCCATAGTCATTGGATTTTTAACTGGAAAACCGAAGAGACATACAAATTTTTAGTAACTGCTACTATTGACAGCGCTGCAAATACAACCACCTATACCGGCTATTTTTTTATACCTGGGATACAAAAATGGAAATTGATCGCCGCTTTTAAAGCGCCAAAAGATGGTAAACCATTGCGGAAATTATATTCTTTTGTTGAAAATTTCTGGGGAGTAAATGGCCAACTGTACCGTAAAGCATATTTTGGCAATCAATGGATAAGAAAAGAGAACGGCGAATGGACGGCAATGACAAAAAGCACATTCAGTTATGATGCCACAGGTAAAGCCGGAGACAGGATTGATTACGGTGCCGGCATTGAGAACAATAAATTTTATTTATGGAATGGTGGGTTTAAATCTGCAGATGCACAATTCGGTGATGCATTCACCATAGCAGCAGCCCCCGAAAAACCAGTTATTGACCTGTATAAAAATGCTGATAGTTTAGTAGAAATTAAAAAGGAGCATGAAAAAATATTAGCTATCATAAAAGAAGGCATGCTTGATACAACCGGGAGTATTAACGGGATTTACTATAAAATACTGGAGGAAGGCAGTGGAGACCTGGTTACTTTAACTGATACACTTGTTGTAAACTACAAGGGCCAATTATTAAATGGTTTTGTTTTTGATCAAACAAAAGATAAACCGGCTGTATTCCCACTAAAGCGATTAATAAAAGGATGGCAGATCGGCCTGCCGTTATGTAAACAGAGAGGAAAGATAAGACTGATTATCCCTTCATCTTTAGGATATTCTATCAGGAATTTAGGTGCAATACCACCTAACAGCGTATTGATTTTTGATATTGAAGTACTTGAAATAAAGAAACTTCATTGAGTTTAATTTAATAAATCTGTTCAATTATTAATAAAACACTATATTTGCGCATTATTAATACAATACAATTTAAAAAATGGACACACAAAAAGGCACCGTTAAGTTTTTCAATTCAGAAAAAGGATTCGGTTTTATTAAGCATGACGACTCAAACAAAGAAACTTTTGTACACGTTAGCGGATTGATTAGCGATATTAAAGAAGGCGACAGCGTTGAGTTCGATTTGCAGGAAGGCAAAAAAGGAATGAACGCAGTTAATGTGAAAGTAGTAGGATAAAACCTCAGACTCAAAACCTTTTAGGGCTATTCATAAAATGAATAGCCCTTATTTTTTGCCATGCTCCTTCAAAAATTACAATGTTTTGCAAATATTTTAAACAACCAAGTACCGTATGCTGTTTGTTAATAAATTTACAGCCGCAATCAAAAACCAGAACAATGAAAAAAACAGTCATTACCCTTCTATGCATTTTTACAGGTAGCCTGCTCTTTGCCCAAACTGGATCAACCAAGGCCGCTACAAAAAAAATAATATTACCCGGCGGGCAGAAAATAATTGTTGAAAGCAATATCACTATCGAAGCTGATCTAAGCATGGGTATGGCAATAAACAGCAATTCAACAACTCAAAACCTGCTGGAAGTAAAAAGCAGTACAGATAAGACCTATACTATCAGCAATACGCTTACAAAAGTAAAAGTGAATATGAATATGATGGGACAGCCCACAAATTATGATTCAGAAAAAAATGATGCTAATAATTCTGACATCGCAAAAAGTTTTGAAGACAAACTGAATAAGCCTGTAGACGTTATGATTGATAATATAACCGGTATGTCATTAAAGGATGATAAAAAAGTAAAAGAGAATAATGCAGATGATGAGAACCCAATGAATGGACTATTAAATATGTTTGCCGAAAGTACTGATGATGCTATAGTTTCAGGGGCATTTGAACTGATCCCCGGGGACAAAGCTATTGGCGAAAGCTGGTTAGATTCAACAGTTTCAAAAGATATGAAAACAGTACGTACCTATACTTTAAAGTCGGTAACAGGCAATGAAGCCATTATTCAACTGGATGTAGTAACAACTGCTGCAAACAAGCTTGAAGTACAGGGTATGGAAATGGAATTTAAAAGCAATACAAAAACAACGGGTGAGATGATTACAGATATTACTAACGGGCAGGTAAAGAAAAAAGACACAAAATCAGATATTACCGGAAGCTTTCAGTTAATGGGACAGGATGTTCCTATTACTGCTAAATCTACTTCAACCACTACTTATAAATAAGTAAGAATAAAATATTTACCGTTTTGTTTGCAACCAATAATAACCAGCTGAAGTGAGCAAACAGATGCCACCTATTATCCACCATAAATTATTAAACCCCATAGCATAGGCTATTTGTGTGCCGCTTGTACTACCTATTACCTGTGCAGCGCTCCATGCCATAGTGTATAAAGCAGCATATTGGCCACGGTTTCCTTCCGAACTTCGTGAGATATAGTAAGAATTCATAAACGGCATAGAGATCATTTCAGCAAGAGTTATCAGCAAAGTTGATAATACCGCAATTAAAAATCCGCTAAGTAAGGGGACGTTCAGGATAAAAAATGAAAAAGCCATAATTATAGTGCCGCCGGTCATCAACCTGAGATAGCTCAACCTCCCCTCCAGCTTAAATACGATAACCATTTCAAATAATGCAATGAGTATCCCATTCATTGCCATTACAACCCCTATCAAAAATTCATTGATATGCAAACCCTCCTTAAAATACAATGGAATAGTAGTAAATAACTGAAAAAAACAAATCGCAAATAAGATCTGTAACCCGATAAAATATAAAAAAATTCTATCTGCATGTGCAGGCCTTACTTTTTCAATAGCTTTTTTTGCCTGTGTCAAATTCTGTTGTTGTGCTACAGTAACCTTTGGTAATAACCACAATAATAAAAATGAAGCGCTGATGTTTGTTAATCCATCAACCCAAAATAATAAATGGTAATTAATGGATGCAAGGAAACCACCCAGCGCCCCTCCCAGGCCCCATCCCAAATTAATGGCTAGCCGTACAACTGAAAAAGATTGGGTACGATTTTGAGAAGTACTGTAATGTGCAATGGCAGTTGCATTGGCCGGTCTGAAAGATTCATTAACCATACTCAGAAAAAAAGTACAAACACAAATTGAAAAATAAGTATTCATCTGGCCAAGAGTGATGAATAATATCCCGCCACAGAGCAAAGAAAAGAACTGTGTATAATAAAATCCAAAACGGTCGCTGATCCTTCCTCCTAAAAATGCCCCTACCATTGAGCCAATTCCGTAAAAAGCCACTACCAACCCTGCCTGCTTTGTACTATACCCAATATGCCTGCAATACAGCGTCATAAAGGGCAAGACCATTGTGCCGATCCGGTTGATCAGCATTACAATAGCAAGCAGCCATATGCGGCGATTTAAACCCTTGTAAGCATTCCTGTATAAATTAACGGTAGCACTGATCATAAAAGAAGTGTTGCAAAGTTATTCGCAACACTTCAACTAAAGAAAATAATATTACAGGTTTTCCAAAATGTCTTTAACAAAAGCCCGTTTTCTGTAATCGGTATTAAAAAAAACATACTTCACTTTCCCATCCTTACCAATAATATAAGTAGCTGGTACAGGAAGATTAGCCCCATTGTTGCCATTGGCTTTGTCAAAATCTATCCCGTAACCCTTATACCTGGCAATTGTCTTTTCATCCACAGCAAAATTTACTTTGTAAGATTTCATGATATTCATTCCTTCATCTTCAATAACAGGAAAAGCAGTTTTTGTTTTTTCAATTGTCTTTTTAATATTCTCCGCCGTCTCAGGTGTAATTGCAAGTACTGTTACTCCCTTATCAGTTAGCATTTGAAGTGAATCAGTAAAATGGTTTAATTGTTTATTACAATAAGGACACCACTGTCCACGGTAAAATAATATAACAACCGGGCCTTTTCCCAAAGCTTCATTCAAACTTACATTTTTACCATCCTGGTCTTTTGCCGCAAAACCGGGGGCTATATCTCCCACTTTTAATCCTTCCGGGTAAACCGTCGTTGTTTGTGCAAAAACAAAAGAAGAAGTAAATAATCCAACTAATAACAGGTACGCTGAACTTTTCATAACTAAAATTTATTTAGGCAAAAGTAGATGGATAAAATTAACTCCCATGTCAGCAAAATGACATTTACAAAATAGAATAAGAAAGAAGCTATTGATTAAAGTTTTCGGTTTTTGGAATCTTATCAAACCCCGTCCGTAATACTTCAGGAAGGGAAATTACTTTTCGAAGTTTTGTGTCTATCCATGAGCCATCAGCTGTAATCTCGGCGGCCAGCATATTGTTGTTTATCCATAATTCATGTACCATTGTCCATTTTCGGTAATCGGCTGAAAGTTTATGCAGTTTAAGGGTAATAACAACTTCATCGCCAAATTTTATTTCCTTTTTAAACAAACATTCTTCCCTGAAGAGGATCGGGCCAATGTGATGTTCCTCCATAAACTGAACAGTCATTCCATTCTCCGTTAAAAAACACATGCGGCAGTAGGCCCCAAAATCAAAATATTTGGAATGCAGCACATGAAAATTGGGGTCAAGGTCAGCCCACCGTATATCCAGTTTTGTTGAAAAACTTTGCATTGGATAAAGTTACATATCTTAAAAGTAAAAGCATCCCTGGAACCAGAGATGCTTTTTGCAGTGTATTATTTTCTATTTATATAAGATCTCGTAATATTCTTTTGCCATCCTGTTGCTGTCAAACTGCCAGCGAACGTCATTCATCCCGTTTTGCATGACCTTTCTCCACACGTCATGGTTTTCATAATACAAAGGCAGTACCTGGTTTTCAAGTATATCATACAGTTTATCTAAATCATATTCATCCTGTTCATGTACACTTACATTTTCATAATCAATCGGTGGAACAACAAAACCGTTATTACCATGATTGATAAACTCACAGATCCAGCCGTCATTAGTGCTGCAGTTAACAGCACCATTCATTGCCGCAGTCATTCCGCTGGTACCACTTGCTTCCCTTGGCACCCTGGGGTTATTTAACCACAGGTCCGAAGCCTGCTTCAGCTTTTTACTTAGCTTCAGTTCATAACCCACACATACTGCAACATTATTATATTTCTTACTCAAATGAACCAGCATATTAAAATCACTGATCGCCGGATAATCAACCGGGTAAGGTTTTCCTGCCCAAATGATCTGGACCGGGTATTTGGGATTATTCAACAAGGCCTCAAATCTTTCTTCATCCCTCGTAATTAATTCAGCCCTTTTGTATCCTGCAAAGCGGCGTGCCCAAACAATGGTAAAAATTTCCGGGTTAAATATCTTACCGGTTTGATCAGCCACTGCATCAAAGGCAAGTTTTTTTACAAATCTTTTACGTTCGTCAAATCCATTATCATTATTTTCTCCCATAAAATGATAAAGGTCTTTATCGGCCCAATATTGCCAGTTTTGGGCATTGGTAATTGCTTTTATTTCGCAAATGCCTTCATACTTCTTCCATAATTTACGGCTCACTTCTCCGTGCAACTGGCTAACACCATTTGCCAGTTTTGCAAACCGTAACGCTGCCAATGAATGATTAAATAAATTCCCTTCCATGCCGGTAAGCTTTCTTACATCATCGAGTTTCATTCCACAGAAATAACTCATTTTTTCACAAAGATGAATGTCATGTTTTTCATTTCCTGCTTCCTCAGGTGTGTGTGTAGTAAATACAAGTCGTTTTTTTACTTCTTCCTTGTTACCGAATTTTTTATATAGGTAAAATGCTGAACTGACTGCATGTGCTTCATTTAAATGGTAGAGGTCTGGATTAAAATTTATTTCATCCATTAATTTTGCACCACCAACACCAAGTAAAATGAATTGAGCCACTTTGGTAGCCACATTTGCATCATACAAACGGTGTGTTATAGTTTGAGAAACGTAATCATTTTCAGGCAGATCGGTGCTCAATAAAAATAATGGTGCAGATTTGAAGGTCTCCGGGTTAAGGTACCAAGCTTTTACCCAAACCGGGTGTTCGTGAATATCAATCTGGAATTTAATGCCTGTATCTTCCAGGAAATTATAAATCTTCTCATTCCACTGTACCTGCAGTGTTTGGTCCTGGTTACGGGCCTGGTCATAATATCCGTATTTCCACAGAATACCAATACCTACTAAATTTTGCTGCAGTTCATAAGCGCTTCGCATGTGGGAACCGCTTAAAAACCCCAGGCCCCCACTGTATATTTTCAAGGGTTGCTCTACAGCAAATTCCATCGAAAAGTAAGCAATACGTTTACTATACTGTTCATCTACTGCATAGGGTACATTAAAAGAAGAAAAATTCATAACGGGTTAAATTGGTTTCAGTCGCAATATTACTGGAAATTCCAGATATATCAATATGTAACAGTTACACATTAATCGGTTTCCAATATAGCTGTTACCTCAATCTCTATTAATAAATCATTATTTATGAGATTCGATACTTCGACCATTGTTGCTACAGGTTTAATATTTTTAAAAATCTCTCCATGAGCTTTGCCAACTTCTTCCCACCTGGAAATATCAACTACATACATTCTTGTTCTTACAATATCATGTAAAGAACCACCTGCTTCGGCCAATGCTTTTTCTATCTTTTTAAAAATAAATATGGTTTGGCTATATACATCTCCTTTTCCTATTAACACATCTCCATCCATAGCTGTGGTTCCCGCCACTTCAATAATATTTCCCACACGTAAGGCACGGGAGTAACCCACAATATCTTCCCATGGAGAGCCTGAGCTGATCTTTTGTCTCATAATACCAACATTTTATCCCAAGTTACAAATTGACCGTAACAGTGAAATCAATATTTCTGCATAAATATTTTGTAAATACTAATTATATTTTTAGTTTTGTCTAAATTTTATTTTCAAGACTATGAATTTTACGACCAGCGAAGAGAATTATATTAAGAGCATTTATCACCTGCAACAGGAAACCGGTTTGGTCAATACCAATTCACTGGCGGCTGAAATGAACACCCGGCCTGCTTCTGTTACCGACATGCTGAAAAAACTGAAAGCAAAAAAAATACTTCAGTATGAGCGGTACAAAGGTTTTAAGTTAAACGATGCAGGAAAAAAAGCAGCTTTAGATGTGGTACGAAAACACAGGTTATGGGAATATTTTTTAGTGGAGAAATTAAATTTTGACTGGGATAAAGTTCATCCTATTGCAGAAGAACTGGAACACATCAGCAGCAATGAGTTGATACAAAGGCTGGAAATATTTTTAGGAAACCCATCTTTTGATCCGCATGGAGACCCTATCCCCGACAGGAATGGTAAGATACCTGTACTAAATCAGCAATCACTTTCTGATCTTCCGTTAAGAAAAACAGTGACGGTAAGTTCAGTAAGCAATCAAACTGCACAAATGCTGGAAATGCTTAAGCATTATAAAATCGCATTGGGAACACAGCTAATGGTTTTAAGGAAATTTGATTTTGATGGTTCCTTAGAGATAAAAGTTTTAAAACAGGCAGCCTGCATAATAAGTGAACAGGTGGCCAAAAATGTATTTGTACATTATGATCAATAGAAAAAACCATGATGCTTCTTTAAGCGAGGTACACGAATCGGTAGATACCACTGTAAAAAAAACAGGCTGGAGAAGAATTTTTTCATTCTTAGGCCCTGCCTATCTAGTGAGTGTGGGTTATATGGACCCCGGCAACTGGGCGACAGACCTTGCAGGCGGAAGCAAATTTGGTTACACCCTTATCTGGGTTTTACTGATGAGTAACCTGATGGCGTTATTGCTTCAGGGACTTTCTGCAAGATTGGGTATTGTAAGAGGAAGGGACCTGGCACAAGCCAACAGAGAGACTTATCCCAGGGTAGTAAATTTTTTCTTGTATATCCTAGCCGAAATTGCAATTGCTGCCTGCGATCTGGCTGAAGTTTTAGGTATGGCCATTGGTATCCAGTTATTAACCGGCCTTCCACTGGTATGGGGAGTTTGCATAACTGTGTTAGATACTTTTTTATTGCTCTATTTACAAAGGTTGGGCATTCGTAAAATGGAAGCATTTATCATTACCCTGGTTGGTGTAATTGGCATTTCTTTTTTAATTGAAATTATTTTAGCAAAACCTGATTTTGCTGAATTAGCAACCGGGTTTATACCTGGCAGGATGAGTGACGAAGCTTTGTATATTGCCATTGGTATAATCGGCGCTACAGTTATGCCACATAATTTATACCTGCATTCTGCACTGGTACAAACCCGGAAAATAGACAGGACCGATGCCGGAATAAAACAAGCGTTAAAGTTTAACCGCATTGATACCACCATTGCCTTGAATCTTGCATTTTTTGTAAATGCTGCTATCCTAATCGTTGCTGCTTCTGTATTTTTCAAAACAGGTAATTCAGATGTTGCAGAAATTAAAGAAGCACACCGGCTGCTACCCCAGTTTCTTGGAAATCTTGCTCCAATACTTTTTGCAGTTGCATTAATTGCTGCCGGACAAAGCAGTACCATAACCGGAACACTTGCCGGCCAGATTATAATGGAAGGATATTTAAGCCTTCGTATCAATCCCCTGCTGAGAAGATTGATCACAAGGCTGATTGCTATCACGCCGGCTTTAATTGTGATCATTATTTATGGTGAAGAAAATGTAGATTCCCTTTTAATACTAAGCCAGGTCATCCTTAGCTTACAACTTGGTTTTGCCATAATACCGCTGATTCATTTTGTGAGTGATAAAAAAACAATGGGGAAATTTGTAATAAAACCCATTACTAAAATAGCTGCCTGGGCCATTGCCTCTGTACTGGTTTTTTTAAATTTAAAAATGCTGGTAAATGAAATGAGCCCTGTGTTTGCAGGCGATACTTTGTGGCAAAAGATATTATTAGCCCTGGGTGCATTGATCTGCCTTGCTTTATTGATTTATATCATCATTAACCCTTTATTTACAAAAACGAAAAAAGCAATTTCTATAAAAATACATCCGGAAGTAAATACTTTAAGAGAGCTGAACATACCCAGTTTTTATAAAATTGCTATTGCCATGGACTTTACAGCACATGATGAAAAACTGTTAGCGTATGCAATCGGGCAGGGGAAAAAAGATACACATTACCTGCTGGTACATATTGTTGAAAGTGCTTCGGCTAAATTATTCGGAAAAGAAAGTGATGATTATGAATCGAGAAAAGATAAAGAACGTATGGATTCTTATGTGAAAGAATTACAGTTACGGGGATTTACAGCTGAAGGTTTTCTTGGATATAAAAACAGGGCTAAGGAAATTGTGCGTATTGCAAAGGGTGTGCATGCTGATATGTTGGTAATGGGTGCACATGGGCATACAGGTTTGCAGGATTTTATCTATGGAGAAACCGTGAATACCGTAAGGCATGAATTAAAAATTCCTGTATTGATCGTTAATTTGTAATAAGGGATTCCAATTGCTGGTCAATTTTTTTATTCCATATAAGCTGGATATTTTTTAAACGGCCGTTTTTAGTTTGGCCATCGTATTCATCCTGCATTTTTTCCAGGTCGTTGTAACATTCATCATTTATTTTTTCTACTAAAGAAGCAAAATTCTGCAGGGTAATCTGTGAAGTCCTTAATTTCCGGATAAACAAACAGGCATTGATATAAGTAATATCAAAATGGTGTTGCTCATGCAGCAATGCGTAATCAGATTTTAAATTTGGTTTTACCCAGGAGTTTATTTTATTGAAATAGCAAAACACGGTTATCTTAATTTCCGTTTTTTGGTTTTTAGACTGCATAGATAACCTGTAGCCAAAGCCTGATTCTGTGATTGCTGCTGCAACACTCTGTTGATCAGGAATACCTTTAAAGTCATCCCAGCGTAATTTTTTATTGGGGTGGTAATGTATAGTATCCCCTGAATTGGCGGTACCAGGGGTCAGCCACTCGATAGTAGTTATTACCTGTGCCTGTAAAAATCCACTAAACATGAATAAAGAAACACCCAATAAATACTTTAGCATGATATCAATATAACCACGATCTGGCATAAATATTATTTCTTAAGCTGTAGCCTGACCAGATTTACAATATCATTAACAGCAATTTTTTCCATACACTTAAAATGACCTTTGGGGCATTTTTTATACCCAATCTTGCTGCAAGGCCTGCACCACAGTTTATTTATTTCCACAACATCAAAATGTTGCCTGGAGTATTTGCCATAATAAGGGTACATACCAAATGCCGGAACAGTATTTCCCCATACAGAGATGATTGGTTTTTGCAAAGCCGCTGCAATGTGCATCAGCCCTGTATCATGCGTAATTACCAATTTTGACCGCCTGACAAGATCAGCAGATTCATTCAAATTGAATTTACCAGAGGCATTATAAATTTTAATGGTATCTGTAGCTGCTATGGCTACAGCATCATCATGATCTTCTTTGCCACCCAGAAGAATTAATGGATGATCAATGGCAGCACATAATTCTTTCAGTTTATGAACAGGTAGTTTTTTTGTTGCCAAAGCTGCGCCTATAACAACAGCAATATATCCATGTAAATGTGAAGTAGGAATATCTTTATTGTTTACAATATCTTTCCCCGGAATAAAATAATCAAGCCCAAGCCCGTCATTTTCCACGCCCAATGATATAACTGTTTCAAGGTTACGGTCTACAATATGCTTTTGCGGAAGCATATTGATCTTGAAGCTGGTTAAAATATATTTTTCTACATTGAGTTTATTAAATGAAAATGCCTTTACATTTTTTAAAAAACGTTTTATGCGAAGCGTACGGAGGTTATGATGCAGGTCGATAATATAATCATATTCTTCTGTTTTTAATTCATGCAGCATCAGTTCAAAGCTGCCTCCAAGGGTATGAATTTTATCGATGTATGGATTATCGGCAACAATACCTCTGAAAGATTGCTTAGTAAGAAAATGTATTTCAGCATCGGGAAATTGTTTTCGCAGGCAACGTATCACAGGCGTGGTTAAAACAATATCCCCTATAGAAGAAAAGCGTATGATAAGAAATTTAGCCATTGGTTATTGCCATAGAGACACAGAAATTATTCTTCTATGTAATTAAGTTCCTTATGAAATGTTTCTTCAGTAAGAATTGCAGCAACAATTGTTACTGCCATGATCACAATTGCAGTTATCCAGCCTCCAGTTACATAATCGGTCATTCCCCTGAATAGTTTAAATAAGGGTAAAATCATTACAGTAAGCATACCTCTTACCATATTAGGGATAGTTGTAGCTGCTGTTGCCCTTATATTAGTACCAAACTGCTCAGCGCCTATGGTTACAAATATTGCCCAAAAGCCGGTGCCAAAACCAAGGCCGGCACATATCCAGTACATTTTAGCTGCAGTACCATTCCATTGTGTTGTAAAAAACAGAATTATGAACACAGCAGTAATAAAATAAAAAAGGTACAATGCCTTCTTCCTGCTTTTAAACCACTGACTGATGAACCCGATCAAAATATCACCGATAGAAATAGCAGCATACGCATACATGATCGCCTTGCCTGGATCTATTTTTTCTACAATACCCATCTGCTTTCCAAATTCACTGGAGAATGTTACCAGTATGCCAATCACAAACCAGGTAGGCAATCCTAATAAGATGCTGCACAAATATTTTCTCAACCTTTCTTTAGTGTTAAAAAGCATAAAGAAATTTCCCCGTTGCACATTCATCTTTTTCACTTCATGAAACATGCCTGATTCAAAGACTGAAATCCTTAACAGCAATAAAAGTAACCCCAACCCTCCACCAATAAAATAACAGGTACGCCAATCAAAATTTTCTTTCATGATAAAAGCAACTACCGCACCTGTTAAGCCAATGCCGGCCACCAGGGAAGTGGCGATACCTCTTTTATCTTTAGGTGTAAGTTCAGATACCAATGTGATACCGGCCCCCAGTTCTCCTGCAAGACCGATACCTGCAATAAAACGAATAATTTTAAACTGATCGGCAGTTTGAACGAACCCATTGGCAATATTTGCCAGGGAATACAGTATAATGGAACCAAACAATACGCTAAGCCTGCCTTTTTTATCTCCCATTATGCCCCAGATTATGCCCCCAATAAGTAAGCCTCCCATCTGCCACATGATAATGCCCTCCCCTTCAGATAACACCTGTGCATCTGATAAACCGATGGATTTAAGACTGGGAACACGGGTTATGCTGAACAAGAGCAGATCATAGATATCAACAAAATATCCAAGGGCAGCAACAATTACGGCAATATTAAAAACTGAAGTAGTTCTATTTTGCGCTTGCATCATCCACTTTTTTCTTTTTACCAAAAAATAATTTTATTAAAACCGGCGCAGTGGTAACAAGTACAATTGCTATAACAATTATTTCAAGATGCTTTTCCAGGTCAATACCAAATTGTTTTTTTACAAACGTATTTAAGTAATGCCCAATAAACAACATGGATAATACCCATGCAATGCAACCAATAATATTATAGAAAGAAAATTTCTTTTTATCCATACCAACAATGCCTGCAACAATGGGTGCAAATGTGCGTATGAAAGGCAGGAACCTGGCAAATACAATGGCTCCGCCACCATGTTTGTCATAAAAATCTTTGGCCTGGTGCAAATATCTTTGTTTGAATAAAAGCCTGTCCTTCCAGTTGTACATAGCCGGGCCAACCCGTCGGCCAAAAATATATCCAACCATATTTCCTAAAATACCTGCGGCTATGCACAAAGCACTTATTAACAGTAAATTTAAAAAATCACTTCCTGTATCGTATAAGGATGCAGCCAGTTTATTACTAAATATTCCTGCCACAAATAATAAGGAGTCGCCGGGGAAAAAGAATCCTACAAACAAACCCGTCTCAGCAAAAATGATGAGCAACAGCAACCACAATCCTCCATTATCAATATACCATTGTGGTTGCAGCAATTGAGTCCAGCTAAATTCCAGCAATATGAAGTCAAGCATTTACCTTATTTTATTTATTATAGTTACGGATTTTCTAATTGCCCCTCCCACTTACTTACGGCGGCAGTAGCCAGTGCATTCCCTAATACGTTGGTCATGGTACGGCCCATATCACAGAATACATCAATGGCTAAAATGATACCAACTCCTTCCGGTGGTAACCCAAACATGGCCCCTGTAGCCAGCACAACCACCAGTGATGCCCTTGGAACCCCGGCGATACCTTTGCTGGTAACCAAAAAAACCAGTAGCATGATAATTTGCTGCCACACATCCCCAGTTATAGAAGTGATATTGAATGCCTGTGCGATGAACATACTGGCAAAGGTCATATACATCATGCTGCCATCTAAATTAAAAGAATAACCCAGCGGTAAAACAAAACTTACAATTTTATTATTGCAGCCAAAGCGTTCCATCTCTTCCACTAATTTTGGATAAACCGCTTCACTGCTGGCCGTGCTGAAAGCGATGGACATTGGTGAGGCAATCCTTTTAAGTAATACAGGCAACCTGTTCTTTAAAAAAAGATAACCAACAAACAGAAGCAGTAACCAGAGAATGAGCAGCCCGAGATAAAATTCACCGACATACCATCCGAATGTTACCAAAATGCCCAGGCCGTTCTTTGCGATGGCAGCCGCCATGGCGCCAAACACGCCCAATGGCGCCATATACATTACATAAGTAACCATTTTTAAAACCACATGTGCCAGAGAATCCAGTGCCTTAACTATAGGCTCACCTTTTTTGCCGATGGCAGTTAATGCAACGCCAAAGAAAACAGAAAATACCACCAACTGAAGTATCTCATTAGTGGCCATGGCTTCAACTACACTGCGGGGTACCACATGTTCAACAAATTTAGCCAACGAAAAACCTTTTGACTTCTCAAGCAGGTCGCTCACAGCTGCCATATCTGCATTATTAATATCGGCACCAACACCGGGCTTAAAAATATTCACCAGTATCAGACCAAGAGAAAGTGAGATGAGTGACGCGGTAATGAACCACAGCATTGCCTTACCTCCTACCCTGCCTACAGTCTTCATATCACCCAATTTGGCAATACCCACCACCAAAGTGGCAAAAACAATAGGTGCAATTATCATTTGCACCATACGCAGAAAGATGGTGGTAAGTAACTTTATATTATCCGAAAAACTCTTAATGGCCCCTGCCTCATAATTCTCATGTACATAATAGCCAGCCACAATACCAAGCACCATTGCAATGAGAATATAAAGCGTTAGCCTGCTTTTTTTGGTAGGATGATGCGTTATTTCCATTGCATGATATTTAGTTACGCAATATAATATTAAAAGCGGTTATACAGCTTCGGCCCTTAAAAAAGTATGGTTGGTTGCTTTTTTAAAGATTAATTGCTTATTTTTCCAATCTATTGTTAACCAAAACAAACCAACTGTATGAGTTTATTTGTAAAGAAACCATTGAGTTCACTGCTTTCAGAAGCTGACGATTCTGGAAAGGGTCTGAAAAGGACACTTGGTGCGGGCAGCCTTATTGCGCTGGGTATTGGAGCTATTATAGGCGCCGGTTTATTTGTACGTACTGCGGCCGCTGCAGGTGGCCATGCCGGATCAGCCGTAACACTTTCATTTATTGTGGCCGCAATAGGCTGTGCATTTGCCGGTCTTTGTTATGCAGAATTTGCGTCCATTATACCAATCGCAGGTAGTGCTTATACCTATGCCTATGCCACTATGGGTGAATTGGTTGCCTGGATTATTGGATGGGCTTTGATACTGGAATATGCACTGGGTGCCGCTACCGTATCAATTGCCTGGAGTGAGTTCTTAAATAATCTTGTTGGAGGCAGGATACCCTATGAATGGTGCCACTCACCTTTTGAAAAGGCGTTGGATTCTGCAGGTGTAATGCAACATGGAATTATCAATGCCCCGGCATTATTGATATTGGCATTACTTACGATGTTATTAATAAAAGGAACTCAGGAATCTGCTATTGTAAATGCAGTTATTGTGATAGTGAAAGTTGCCATAGTGTTGTTGTTTATTTTTATAGGATGGAGTTTTATCAAGACTGAGAACCATACTCCTTACCTGATCCCTGCCACACAACCTGATGCAATTCTTCCGGATGGCAGTCCGTATTCATATAAAGATTTCTTTAATCACGGATGGGGTGGCATACTTAAGGGTGCGGCAATTGTTTTCTTCGCCTTCATTGGCTTTGATGCCGTATCTACTGCAGCCCAGGAAGCAAAGAACCCGAAAAGAGATATGCCCATCGGTATCCTGGGATCACTTGCTATTTGTACAGTGCTTTACATCTTATTCTCATGGGTACTGACAGGCGTTGCACCATTTACCGATTTTGTGAAAGCTGGTAAAGAAGCCTCTGTTGCCTATGCGATTAAAACATATATGGTGCAATACACCTGGCTTGCTGACCTGATAACTGTAGGTATCCTTGCAGGATTCTCTTCAGTAATATTGGTGATGCTGATGGGACAAAGCCGTGTATTCTATACCATGTCATCCGATGGTTTGTTACCAAAAGCTTTCTCTGCACTGCATCCAAAATTCAGGACTCCATATAAAAGCAACATAATCCTGTTCATATTTGTAGGATTGTTTGCTGCTTTTATTCCCGGAAGTGTTGCCGGTGACCTTACCTCGATAGGTACTTTGCTTGCATTCGTATTGGTTTGCATGGGTGTACTTATTCTGCGTAAATCAAATCCTGATCTGAAAAGGCCATTCAAAACACCGCTTGTTCCGCTTGTTCCCATATTGGGAATGCTTGTTTGTACAGCCATGATCGTAAGTTTATGGGGAACCACCCTGTTAAGTGCAGCTATATGGATGATCTTTGGCCTGCTGATCTATTTCACGTACAGCAAAAAGAATAGTAAACTGCAGCAAAAAGAATAAAAGACAAAACCCTAAAATATTTTTACAGCCCCGCTATAATTTTATAGCGGGGTCTTTTATTTAATATTGATCTCATCCACAAAAATATGTGTATCTCCACCTGCTCCTTCGTGCCATGAAGGAAGTTTCCCATATTGAACGGCCCTTACCCTCACATACCTTACAGCAACAGGCATAAAAGATGCTTCTAGATTTTTCACCTGTACTTTCAGGTCTTCAATTGGTAAAAAATTTTCTCCGTTGAATACTTTGCTGAATTGTTTGCCGTCTGTTGAAACTTCAACAATGAATTGCTTTGGTAAAACGATCCATGAACGGGTGTCCTGCAAAAAATTGGCTGTTACTGTCGAAATGGTTTTTGTTTCCTGCAGGTCAATGAACGCATCAAGGTCTGCTTTTTGATAGCCCTGCCAGTTGCCCTTACGCCAGTTGGTGCTGCCATATATCCCATCGATCAGCCCTTCAGCCCCGCCGCCTTCAAATTCATGTTCAAAAGCCGTATTCAGTTTTATGGTCCAGTCATGCGGGGCCTTCTTATACATGGCTGTACTAATAAAACTGGTTTCAGTTTTATCGTTCACTGCAATAACTTTTATGAGTATTGAAGTATCAATAGTAATGGAACTGCTGTATTTTTTTGAGGCGGTGGTTGGAATGGAACCATCTGTTGTATAATAATAATCAACACCGGCCTGGTTTGAATAAATACGAATGGTCTTAATGCCTTTAAAAGATATCTCCCCACCATCAATCACCGGGTTCAATACAATTTTATTGTCGGTAATGGCTGTAGATGGAAAATCAGTTGACCCAAAAGCTGAAGGGCTTGCTCCCATTGCGAATTGAATTGTACTTCCTTTAATAATATCGAAATAGGAAAGTGATGATCTTGTATGCGCCTTATTATTTAATGAGGCAGACTGAATATAATAATTCCGGTCACTAACATTTGCTGCTTTCACCGTAAATGTCTTTCCATTCTCAAGATGAATGGTTGCAGATGGGAATAATGGCGTACCAATTATATAATCCGTTGTTCCTGGCGTAACCGGGTAAAAACCTAAAGCACTTAATATATACCAGGCGCTCATTTGCCCGCAGTCTTCATTTCCGGCAAGGCCATCGGGTGCATCGTGGTACATTTCATTCATCAGCATATGCACCCGGGATTGTGTTTTATATGCAACCCCTGCAAAATTGTATAAATAGGCAATGTGGTGACTGGGTTCATTGCCATGAGCATATTGACCAACCAAACCACTGATATCACTTTGTTCTCTTCCGGTAGTTTGAGAATTTTCTGTAAATAATTTATCCAGTTTTTCTTCCAGTTTTTTTCTTCCACCTGTCATTTCCATGTATCCGTTAATATCCTGTGGTGTATAAAAAGAATATTGCCAGCTATTAGCTTCTGTAAAATTATTATTCACTTCCCTGGGATCAAAAGGTGAAAGCCAGTTGCCATTTTTACGTGGCCGCATGAAACCGGTTTGCAGGTCCAATATATTCTTATATGATTGCGCTCTTTTGATATAGGTTATGTAATCAAGATCGTAACCCAGTTTTTTTGCAAATTGGGCAATGCACCAGTCATCATATGCATACTCCAGTGTTTTACTCACACTTTCATGTTCATCATCCATTTCTAAAAACCCATGATCCATTAATGCAGGTAATCCCAAATGATTCCATGTAGCACTTTTTTTCATTGCCTCCAAAGCGAGCTTAGTATCAAACTGGTTCAGCCCTTTCATATAAGCATCCACGATCACAGGAACACTATGATACCCGATCATACAATCGGTTTCACAACCGCTGAGTTCCCAAACAGGTAACCGGCCTCCTTCCTGGTATTGTGCCAGAAAAGATCTAATGTAATCTATTGTTCGCTTTTGATCAATGATGGTGTACAATGGATGAGCTCCACGGTAGGTATCCCAAAGTGAAAAAACAGAGTAGTTGGTAAAATCTTTTGCCACATGAATTTGATTATCTCTTCCTCTATATCGTCTATCTACATCCATATTAATATTTGGAACAACCATCGTGTGGTATAATGCTGTATAAAAAGTTCGCAGTTGTTTCGTAATTGTGCTGCCAATTTCAATTTTGCTTAACTCTACATTCCACTTTTTTTGTGCATCGGTTTTTACTTTTTCAAAATTCCAGCCGGGTAATTCTGCTGCAAGATTCTTTTTAGCCCCATCAATACTCACTCCCGATATGGCTACTTTTACCATGATAGCTTCGTTTGTGGCAGTAGCAAATTCGAAATATGCCTTTATGTTTTGTGTAGTAGAACCGAAAGACCTGATGCCTTTGTTTTCTATGTCATCCTGGTAAATACCATGATTTTTAAATGGTTTCGAAAATTTAATAACAAAATAAACATATTGGTCGTTGGCCCATGCCTTGCTTCTTCTAAGGCCCGAGATGGTAACGCTGTCTTCAATTTTTATTTCATTTTCCAAAACCTGGTCCCGGTGTTTAAGGTCTAAAATGATCTCAGCCTCCTTAGTTGACGGAAATGTGTAGCGATGAAAGCCAACCCGTGATGTAGTTGTTAATTCTGCCAGGATATTTTCATCATCCAGTTTTACAGAATAAAATCCCGGAGATGCCTTTTCATTTTTATGTTGAAAAGACGAGCCATAAATTTTATTATCCGGTGATCGGTGGCCAACATTTGGCATCAGTAAAATATCTCCATAATCACTGCACCCTGTTCCACTAAGGTGTGTATGTGTAAAGCCGTAAATGTAATTATCGGAATAATGATATCCACTGCAACCATCCCATCCATCGAGTCTTGTATCGGGGCTCAACTGTACCATGCCATGTGGCAGAACAGCGCCGGGGTAAGTATGCCCATGACCACCGGTGCCAATCATCGGGTCAACATATTGGGTATAGTTTTTTTGGGCTAAGAGGTTAAAAGAAAAAAGGAGTATTACGGCGATAATAAATAAAAGTTGTTTTTTCACTGCAAATATTTTACACAAGATAAAACTTTATAAAAAAGTTATCGCAATAAAAAAAGCTCCAGATGGAGCTTTACATTTTTTAGGGATAATAGTTTAAAATGGCAGGTCATCAACAGGAGCAGGAGTGTTAACTGATTCTGTTTTAACAACGGGTGCAATACTCATCCCGGTATTAGTAACATTACCTGAGTTTGATCCCTGGTTGTCCCTGTTACCCCCACCCAATAATTGAATGTTTTGAACCCTCATGCGTAATGTTGAAGCTGCCTGGCCTTCTTTATTAGTATAGGCATCTGCTTCCGGAGAACCTTCTGCATAAACAGTAGTACCTTTTACAAGGTAAGGCGCAATAGCTGTTCTGTCGGTCCAATAAGCGCATTCCACCCAGGTGGTTCTTTCTTTTTGATTGCCCTGGGCATCTTTAAAACGCTCAGTGTGTGCCACACTAAAGTTGATCACATTTTTGCCATTGATCTCTTTTACAATACAATCTTTTCCAAGATTGCCGATGATCTGAAGTTTAATCATAACTGTGTTTTTTAATTATTAATCGATGTATCTGGTTGTGCTATAGTTATTTTTGCTAAAGATAAAAGTTAATCCCATATAATGGCCCTTGGTGATTTTAATGTGCGTAAATAATCCAGTAACTGTCCGGTATGCACACTCTCATGATAAGCCATGCGTAATAAATAGTCCCCAAGTTTACGATGCTGTTTTTTCTCTTTACGGGTGATATAGACTTCTTCCAGTTCCTTTAAAGAAAATGAATGAACCATTTTTAAAAATTTCTCCCGGTAAGGCTGTGCATTTTTTAATTCATCGTCAACAGTAGTGTATGGATTTCCGGTTAAAGGGCTTTCATAGTTACCCAAGGCTCCCCGGTGCAGGATGATATGATGATAAATATTCTCTGATTCCAGTACATGACGTATCATTTCAAAACAACTCATAGCTTCAGGGTCGGGTCTCCAAAACAGGTCTTCCTCAGAAATATCCTTCCATACTTTAATACTTCTGCGCCTCACCTCTTCAAAATTCAATATCAGTAATTCTTTTGCATTCATTGACTGCCCATGTTTTCTTATCACTAAATCAATTAATTCATTTTCTTTTTCAATGTGCTCACCTGGCTTTGCAGATTGTTTACCATGCTGGCCAGGGAATTTACATCCCAGCGTTGCTGAAGACTTACCTTACTGATAACCATTTGTGCCTGCCATAATTCCACCACATCTTCGGCATTTACCTGGTAAGGCTGGTACTGCGGATTATCGCTTACCAAAGTCAATTTATTTTTACTGCGGTTGTTCTTTTCAACCCTTTTGTAAACAATCCCTTCATTTCGGCTGACTACAATATAGGCCTGGCTGTTTTTTATATCAGTTGTATCTTCTATTTTTTCACCAACAATAATACTGCCACTTGGTGTAGGTAACATACTATCGCCAATAATTTCAAACGCCCGGTAATTGCCGCCCGATAACATGGGTAAGGTAAATGTATTGAGTTCGTCAATAAATTCACTATCGGCATAACTGGCTAAATAACCGGCTGCTGCTTTTACCGGCACAAAATGAATTACGTTTCTATCAGCACTCATCATTTTTTGCTGACGCCGCTTAGCAAGGTAATTATTAGATGTGTTACCCAGATCTTTTAATAAGAGTTCATCTAAAGTTAACTTGAACATATCTGCGATGATCTCCAGAACATCCAGCCTTGGGTCAGCACGTTCTTCTTCATAAGCGCCAATTAATGACCGTTTGATATGGAGTTTGTTGGCAAATTCTTCCTGTGTCCATCCACGGAGTTTGCGTAAGTATTTCAGGTTTTGTCCGGCTATTGACATGGTACAACTAATTTGATTAGCACAAATATACTAATATATTTAGTTATACCAAATTTATTTTTTTGACTGCCACAGAAACTAGGAAGTACAGAAACCTTTTTTATTGGTTCACTAAATTTTAAAAAAAAATCAGTATGCTCTATTAAAATTGTACAGTGAGAAAATCTAATTCATTCCTGTATTTTTGCAGCAAATTCATTTTTATGAACTATTCACTCGTCATACATAGTATTCTCCGTTGGGCAGTTTTGATATTGGGCCTTTGGGCAGTATTATCATCACTGTCTGCTGTCATATCAAAAAGAAAATACGGCAGTGGCGATAATAAAGTTAGCCTGTTCTTTATGATCAGCTGCGATATTCAATTACTGTTGGGCCTTATCTTATATTTTACCGGTATGTGGTTCGAAAAAGTAAAAAGCGGCATGGGCGCTGTGATGAAAGACCCTATTGAACGTTTTTTTGCAGTAGAACATGCATTAATGATGATCATTGCCTGGCTGCTTGTACATATTGGAAGAAGCATGGTAAAACGGGCAGATACAGACGCACAAAAACACAAACGCACACTAATTTATTTTGGAATAGCGTTAATCATCATTATAGTGATGATACCGTGGTCCTTTCGTCAGCCGGGTATTGCAAGACAATTATTTCCTAAGTTTTAAAATTCAGAATGACTAAGAACAAAAAAAATAAACCCATCATCCTTATAACCAACGATGATGGTATTACAGCTCCCGGCATTAGAAATTTAGTTGAAGCAGTAAAAGATTTGGGTAAAGTGGTAGTAGTGGCTCCCGATAAACCACAAAGCGGAATGGGACATGCCATCACCATTGGCCATCCATTGCGTATGCATAAAGTTGATATTTTTGGTGACACGGAAGCCTGGCAAACCACCGGTACCCCGGTAGATTGTGTAAAGCTGGCAGTAGACAAGGTACTTCACAGGAAACCGGACCTTTGCCTAAGCGGTATTAACCACGGGGCAAATCATTCTATTAATGTAATATATAGCGGTACAATGAGCGCTGCCATGGAAGCCTCAATAGAAAGTATCCCGAGCATTGGCTTTTCATTACTGGATTACAGTGTGGAAGCCGATTTTTCTGCTTCCAGGTTTTATATACGAAAAATTGTGAGCGCCTTATTAAAACAGAAAATGGATAAGCACCTTTTACTGAATGTAAATATTCCGGCTGTTGGTTTGGAACTGATTAAAGGGGTAAAGGTTTGCAAACAGGCTTATGCCAAATACGAAGAGGATTTTACTGAACGCAAAGACCCCCATGGTAAAAAGTATTACTGGCTTACCGGTGAATTTGTGAATTTTGATAAAAGCAAAGACACCGATGTGTGGGCTCTTAAAAATAATTATATAAGTGTGGTACCTGTTCAATTTGACCTTACCAACTATACATTGAAAAAACAATTAGAAAAAAAGAATCTCTTCAAATGATATTTAAGAAAGATAATTTTGTTTTCGGTTTCATTCTTGGCATGATAGCACCATTTGCCGGTTTTGCCGTGTTCAAATATACCAAACTGGGATCTCTAAGTTACTTTGAAGCCCTGCAATATATTTTTGTACAACCCGGACATCGTATGTTGACTGTAGCCATCAGTCTTTCATTAATGGCCAATGCCATTTTGTTCACTATATATATCAATTCCAGAATTGACAATACCGCCAAAGGTATTTTTGTGGCTACACTTATTTATGCCCTTACAGCTTTGAGCATTAAAACATTTGGTTAATTATCGTTTACTTTAGGGTATGAAATATTATATCATTGCCGGAGAAGCAAGTGGTGATCTGCACGGCAGTAATCTTATTCATGAATTAAGGAAAAAAGATCCCGCAGCTGAAATCCGCTGCTGGGGAGGCGATAAGATGCAGGAAGCCGGGGCAATCCTGGTTAAGCATTATAAGGAACTGGCCTTTATGGGCTTTCTTGAAGTTATAAAAAATCTCCGTACTATTTTAAAAAATATAAAATTCTGTAAAGAAGACATCCTGCAATACAAACCAAATGCTTTAATTCTTATTGACTATCCAGGTTTTAATTTACGCATTGCCAAATGGGCAAAGGAACAGGGTATAAAAGTGATCTATTACATCTCACCGCAGGTTTGGGCCTGGAAAGAGAACCGGGTAAAGCTGATCAAAGAATGTGTAGATAAAATGCTCGTCATATTACCTTTCGAAAAAGAATTTTATAAGAAATGGAATTACGAGGTTGAATATGTAGGGCACCCGCTGGTGGAAGTTGTTGATGAATTTGTGAAAAGTGAAAGAGGAACAAGGAATCACGAACAGGGAACTGGTAATATCATAGCATTGCTGCCAGGCAGCAGGCAACAGGAGATTTTAAAAAAACTTCCCATCATGCTGGAAGTGGCAAAACATTTTCCGGCTTATCAATTTGTAGTAGCCAAAGCACCGGGTTTGGAAGAAAGTTTTTATGCCGGGCTCCTTGCATCGTATAATAATGTATCATCGGTGGTAAATAAAACCTATGATCTATTATCGCAGTCAAAAGCCGCATTGGTAACCAGCGGCACTGCAACACTTGAAACAGCTTTATTTGGGGTGCCTGAAGTAATTTGTTATAAGGGTAGTTCTTTTTCTTACCAGATCGCCAAACGCCTGATAAAAATAAAATTCATCGGCCTGGTTAACCTGATCATGAACAAAGAAGTAGTGAAGGAATTAATACAGGATGAATTGACTGTTAAAAACCTCAGGCATGAATTGAATGAATTATTAAACAACCCGGCAAAGCAAAAGCAAATCAAAGAAGATTATATTTTACTTAAGACCCTGTTGAGTAAGGGTGGACATGCTTCGGCTAATGCAGCAGGAAGCATTTATACTTTTTTGAAAGGCCTATCTTAATAATTTTATTGCCAGTATGATCATGGCAAGCAGGAATAATAAAATGGAAAGCCTGTTTATTCCATGCATATATTTTAAAAAACCAGAATTAGGCCTTGCCGGGTCTTTTTTTTTCAGGTATAAATATTCAGCTATCTGGCTAAGTATGCTCATGATCATTTAACTTATTCACCTAAAATTAATGCTTAAATTTATATTCCAAAAGATTGTTAAAGCTTCGGGTATAAAAAAACTAAAAACGTTCATACTTCGTAACTTAGATAAACAAAGCACATGCAAAAAAACATATTCTTCTTGATTTTTTTAATGATCTACATGGGCGTAAATGCACAAACCCAAAAATATACTGTTATTAAGACAGATGCCGAGTGGCGCAAGCAATTAACAGCTGAGCAATACCAGGTTACCCGTAAAAAAGGAACAGAAAGGGCTTTTTCCGGCATTTATTGGGATAATCATCGAAACGGAATTTATAAATGTATTTGCTGCAACCAGGAACTCTTCAGCAGCACCACCAAATTTGAAAGCGGAACAGGCTGGCCAAGTTTTTGGCAACCCCTGAAAAAAAATAATGTAGAAGAACTTACAGACAATAGTTATGGAATGGTTAGAATAGAAGTAAACTGCAGCAGGTGTGGCGCACATTTAGGCCATGTTTTTGACGATGGGCCAAAACCAAGCGGTTTGCGGTATTGCATGAACTCTGCTTCATTACTATTTGAAAAAAAATAAATCAATTTGTCAGAAACCAGCTCCTGCGACTCAAAACTGCTCTTAATAAGAGGCTTTGATATTTTTGCACATATCACCGATGAAGAATACGAGGAACTGGACCTGGTACATAATTTTATAGAAGCGGCTAATGGTGAATATATCTACTTCCCCTTTCAAAATCACAATAAATTATATTTTGCAAAAAATGGTTTTATAAAACTTGGATACATTGATGAAGAGGGGAATGAGGTGATCAAGGAAGTAATTCAGAAAGGCGAAGTTTTCGGGCAGCTTACACTGGAAAAAAACAACGACCAGGATGAATTTGCGCAGGCTTACAAAAGTGATGTAAGCCTTTGTGCATTTACTATGGAAGATTTTTTACGGCTCCTGCAACGAAAACCCGAAATGGCCATTGCTTTTAGTTTTCACCTGGGTAATAAATTACGTAAAGTAGAGAACCGGCTTTTAAACATCCTGAATAAAGACGTTAAAAGCAGGCTGGTGCAATTGCTTTTACAACTGGCTGCTGATAATAATGCCATAACTGATAACAAAGGGGTTATCGAAAAATTTTTGACCCATGATGATATTGCCAAATTAATAGGCTCATCCCGCCAAACAGTTACTACCACACTTAACCAGTTTGAAAAACAGAACCTCATAACTGTCTCAAAAAAACAGATCAGCATCAATGATATCAGTTCACTAAAAAAAATTGCTGAAGCCGGAAATTGATCATTTGCTAACCTTGTTCCGGTATTTTTATTCTCCATTACCCTCTCCCCAATTAATCACATCAATCTCCTGTTCGGGTAGTTTTGCAAAAAACATCCCGGTATTTTTACTGCGCTTTGAGTAGTTGTTCATTCACCTGATAAAATAAAAAGCATATCCGGGAAATAAAGTAGCCAGACCTATACTAACATCGCACTAAAAGACGTTCATTAAATACTCTGATAAAGTTCACTCAAACCGGCATCAATCCAATTCTATGAACCAATTCAATATCCGATGAGAAGACTTTTATCTATTCTATTCTTACTGTTCACTTTAATAGTTTCTGCCCAAAAGCCGGCAGGATCCATTATTTCAGTAAAGACTTCCGGTTCCAAATTTCAATTTGTTAATCAACAAACCGGTATCCCGCTTAACCAACAATTATGGGATGAAGCAGATCCATTTATCAATGGTTATGCTAGAGTATTACTTAATAATAAATTTTCCTTCGTAAATACTGACGGCAAACTTATCAGCCCGGTTGAATTTGAAAGTGCCAGAAATTTTTCAAATAAACTTTGTGCTGTAAAAAAAGATGATAAGTGGGGATTCATTAATGAATCCGGAAAAATACTCTTCCCCTTTAAATATGAAATTGTATTTGATTTTGAGGGATCAGTATCAGTGGCTTTTGGCAATAAAAAATGGTGGTTGATAAATAACAAAGGAGAAATAATAAAACCCCTTGACATTTCTGTTTGCAATGGTTTTATAAATGGTGTGGCAAAAGTAAGCAAGGGTGACAGGGAAGGTATTATGTACCCCGATGGAAAAATAATTTACAGTCAGCCAAAAATTAACTTAACCAGCCCCATCCCTTATCATCGCCCAAAGTCCAATAGTGCGTACACACCTTGCCCGGATAATTTAGATTTTGAATTTGGGAATTTTACCAATTGGCAATGTTATTTAGGCCAGGTTGATTCTGTAGGTAATACAAATGTTATCACAGTTAATCCATCGCCTCCAACCCCGAACAGGCACACCCTCTATCAAAGAGTCCTGCCTTCTGCCATAGACCCATATGGTTTATTTCCCACCAATCCACCGGATGGCAGCAGTTTTGCGGTAAGACTTGGTAACACAAATATTGGAGCACAGGCAGAAAGAGTCAGGTACACTATAAATGTTCCGGTAAATGATTCAAATTTTTCAATTAAATATGATTACGCTGTTGTTTTCGAAGATCCAGGACATACCATATGGACTCAACCCAGGTTTAATGCAAAACTTTTAGATTCTGCAACAAACACCTATATAGACTGTGCGTCATTTGAATATATTTCAACATCCGGCCTGCCAGGGTTTGCCGTTTCGCCGGTTGATCCAGGTGTAATTTATAAACCATGGTCTTCAGTCTTCTATAATCTCAGGGGCCATGGGGGAAAAACTTTATACCTTGAGTTTACGACTGCCGATTGTGTTAGACGTGGACATTGGGGCTATGCCTATGTTGATGTGGAAAATATATGTGGTGACGCTGTTGAAATAAATTATGATTGTACTTTTCCGAATATTACAACACTAACAGGTCCTCCGGGATTTCAATTTTATAACTGGTGGAACCAGACTTATACTACGCTGCTGGGTACCGGGCAACAGATCACGCTGAATCCTGGCCCATCAATTAACACAATTATCTGGCTGGAGGTGATTCCATATACTAATTTTGGATGTACAGATACCTTATTGGTAAAAATTACGGGAGACTTTACCGCCGACTTTGAAGCCGGCGATACCACAGTTGTGTGTGCACCTAAAACTTTTACTTTTTATAACCGCAGCCTTCCATCCACTTCAACATTTTGGGATTTTGGAGATGGCAACACAGGTACGGGAGATACCGTGACGCATACTTATGCCCTTCCCGGATCATACATAGTAACTTTAAATGTAACAGTCGTTGGTGGTTGTAACGGAACTGCCAGGCATACCATTAATATTCTTCAGCCCTCGGGATCTTTCAGCTTTGTTGGGGTAAATTCCTGCAATGCCCGGCAAGTAAGGTTTGATGCTACAGTAAATAATATAGATACCCTTATTTGGAATTTTGGAGATGGTAATATTTTACAAACAACCCAAACAACTGTTTTTCACACCTATTCTTTACCTGGTATTTACGTACCTGTTTTAACTTTAAAATCAAATGGTGGTTGCCAGTTAGTCCTTCCGGGTACAGATACTGTAAGAATTGAATTACTTGATATTGGATTTATCAATACGGAGCAAAGGAACTGTGGCAGCACAATACTTAATTTTACAGACACATCTCATTCATACTTTGGAATTGCTGCTTACAATTGGAATTTTGGTGATGGTAATACCGGCACCGGAAGTACTGTTAGCCATACGTATACCCTTACCGGAACTTATAATGTTCAGCTAATTATTACAGGGGTAACCGGGTGCAGGGATACTATTGTTAAACCAATAAATGTTATAGTAAATCAAACCCCTGTTGCCGGGATAACTGGTGATACGGTACAATGTACCCTTGTTACCACAACGTTTCAAAGTGCTGTACAATCTCCAGATCCAATAAGTAGCCTGACATGGTCAGCCAGCAATGGGGCCAGTGGAACTGCCAGTACGTTTTTAGTTAATTTCTATCAGGCGGGAATGCAGAGTGTACAACTTATTGCAAAGACCATTTATGGCTGTGCTGATACAATAATACATCCTATACTAATTAATCCTACACCCGACCTGGTTCAACCACCTAATCAAACTTTATGTAACGGATCGGTTACCAATGCTATTACATTTACAGGATCGGTAAGTGGTACTGTATATAACTGGATCAATACAGCTACATCAATCGGTTTACCTGCCAATGGTTCAGGAAATATTGCTCCATTTACTGCATACAGTAATGGTTATTCCACTTCTGTGGCAACCATTACTGTAACACCAACAGCAGCAGGCTGCCCGGGTGCACAAAAGTTATTTACAATAACCATTAACCCGGTGCCCAATGTTTTGCAACCGCCCAACCAGGCATTATGTAATGGTGCAACAACCAACTTAATAACTTTCAACGGTGGTATGAGTTCAGCAACTTATAACTGGTCAAATAATAATCCTTCAGTAGGCTTAGCAGCTTCCGGTACGGGTAATATAGCTTCATTCACAGCTGTAAATACCAGCAATACAGTAATGACAGCCGCTATTACTGTAACACCATCCACAAACTTCTGCCCGGGTGCACCAGTCGCATTTTTTATAACGGTTCATCCAACGCCTGCGGTTTCTGCCGGCAACGACAGAATTGTTTGTATAGGAAGTTCATTGCAATTGTCTGCCAACGGTGCATCACAATATACCTGGACTCCTGCAACCTGGTTGAGTTGTACAAATTGTTCCAACCCTGTTGCAACACCACTTGATTCAATAAAATATATAGTTCAGGGTGTTAGTTCATTTGGCTGCACGGCTAATGATACCATATCATTGAATGTAATTAAACCGTTCCAGATGTTAGTTACTCCAAATGATACTTTATGTATTGGAGAATCAACAACCCTGAGAGCCAGTGGCGCCAATACTTATTTATGGTCGCCTCCTGCCGGGTTAAACAGAACAGATATTCCAGCACCAACAGCTACACCAAATGTATCAACCTTATATCGTGTGGTTGGATATGATGGGTATGGTTGTTTTACTGATACAAACTATATAAGTGTGGTTGTGGGGCCAAAGCCAATTTTGAATATTGGGCCTGATCTTACTTTGGCAACAGGAAGTGTTGTGCATTTAAACCCGGTAACGCAAAACGGCCCCATCATTAATTGGTCATGGACTCCGGCAACAGGCCTGAGTTGTACAAATTGCCCGTCGCCAACATTTACTGTAAAAGATAATTTTTACTATGTGCTTTCGGTAACAAATAATTACGGATGTAAAACAAGTGATACCATTTTCATCTTTACATTTTGCAAAAGCGCCCAGGTTTTTATACCTAATGCCTTTACACCTGACGGAGATGGTTTGAATGATGTACTGATGGTTAGAGGAAAAGGAATTTTTATAAAAACATTCCGCATCTTCAGCCGGTGGGGAGAGCTGGTCTTTGAAAAAACAAATTTCAACCCCAATGACCTGCAATATGCCTGGGATGGAAAAATAAGAGGTATTCCGGCAACACCCGATGTATTTGTTTACACCGCCGATGTGATTTGCGACAATGGCATAGTTTATACTTATAAAGGGAACACCACCTTGCTAAAATAATTCAGGTTATGAAAAAAAATTTAAAGCTCCAACTCCTGTTCTATTTGCTGCTGCTTGCCAATTTTGCAAACAGTCAGGATATTAACTTTTCCCAGTTTTATGAATTGCCTTTGTTAAGAAACCCTGCACTAGCAGGAATATTCAAGGGTGATATCAGGGCCACATCAGCATACAGAAGCCAGTGGCAAAGTGTAACTGTGCCATACCGTACCATCGGACTTGGGTTAGAATATAAAAAACCACTGGGTAGGAATTCGAATGATTTTGTAACTATCGGGTTCCAGGGAACCAATGATATTGCAGGAGATTCAAGGCTCAGGCGAACACAACTTTTCCCGGTAATAAATTATCACAAATCACTGGATAGCGAAAAGGACACTTATTTATCAGCAGGTATTATGGGAGGTGCTGTAATGCAACGTTTCGATCCTTCAAAATTAAGTTTTGATGACCAGTTTGTAAATGGGTCTTATAGCTCATCAAATCCAACAAAACAGGTTTTTACCAACACCGGTTTCACCTATTGGGATGCATCTGTAGGATTAAATTTCAGCAGTATTGCAGGAGAGAATACACGGTACTATGTTGGCGTGGGCCTTTTTCATTTTACAAAACCAAAAGTGGCTTTTCAAAAACAATATGACATTATACTAAATCCAAAATGGGTGGTTAATGCAGGTTTCTCAATTCCAACCAGCGATGTGAATAAACTTATTGTTTATGCAGATTATTTTATGCAGGGTGGCAGCAGGCAGATACAGGGCGGATTATTATTGAGCCATGACCTTATACCGGATGCCGAAAACCAGAATGTATCTATTTCAGGTGGTGCATTTTACCGTTGGAATGATGCTTTTGTGCCGGTTATAAAACTGGACTATTATCAATTTGGAGTTGGTATAACCTATGATGTGAATGTAAGTAAGTTAAAAACGGCTTCTCAATACAGGGGTGCTTATGAATTGACCCTTTCCTATAAAGCGTTTCGTAATGGTAATGAAAACTCTTCTGCTAACAAAGTAAGGTGTCCTGCATTCTACTAAAAGAATTGATAAAAAAATCTACAGGTTATAAGTTGTAGCCAGTTCTTTCAATTCAAGCAGGTTGGTAACACTCAGTTTTTCAAACAGGCGTGCCTTATGCGTTCCCACGGTTGAGGTTTGAATATTTAATGTGTGGGAAATATCTGTAACTGTTTTCCCGTCTAACAATAACGAAACAATTTCAAATTCACGTGGTGAAAGCTCATTAAAGGGATTTCCGGATTTACCGTTGAAAGAATCTTCTGCAAGTTTTTCGGCAAAAGAATCGCTGATGTATTTTTTATTATTAAGAATGATATTGATCGCCCTGGTTATTTCTTCCAGGGGAGCCTCCTTCGAAATAAACCCATATGCCCCTGCTTTCATAAAACGTTTGGCATAAATATTCTCGGCACTCATTGAAAACATCAGGACCTTTGCTTCGGGATAAGTTATGTGAATATATTCCATCAATCCAAGTGCATCTGTATTGGGCATTTGGATATCCAGTATAATGAGATCAAACTGGTGTTCTTTTAATTTCAGCACAGCACTCTCGCCATTCATTGCTTCATGAATCTCGGCAGGATTATAAATTTCAGATAAGAGTATTTTTATACCGGAACGGACAACCACGTGATCATCAACAAGAAGGAACTTCTTCATTTTCTTTTTGCAGGGTTTAGGTTACAAATGTATTATATAGATACATATGCTTTATAAAGATAGAAATTTTTCTACATGATAATAGGTAAATCAACTATATTTTAATTTGCACAAATTAGTCACCTTTAATATCGTAATTACCAATAGTGGATCTACGAAATAAAATTCGTAAAATTCCGTTTATAAATTAAATGTGTAAACGATGTATTGTTGTTTACAAATTGCCGGAGTAAAAACCCAAAAAGGCCTTTATTCTGAATCCAATTCTTAGCTTGTACGTACAGTATTAAATATGAAAAAACCTGATTTCATACCAGATCACAGCTCCCCGGCAAAGGATACCCTATCTGCAGAATCGTCCAATCACAAAGAAGAAAAATACCGGTCAATCGTTGAGAATTCAGTTCATGCCTTCTTCCTTACTATTCCTGACGGGACAATATTAGAAACAAACCATGCTGCAACAGTAATGTTTGGGTACAGTCCTGATGAATTTAAGCGCTTAAAAAGATGGCATATTATTGATCATAATGACCCTGGCTTTATCACCGCATTACAAGAGCGGGAAAAAACCGGTTTTATAATGACAGAAGCTACCGGCATCAAAAGCAATGGAGAGCATTTTCCGGTAGAAATATCCTCCACTGTTTTTATTGATATGGATGGGGTAAGCAGAAGCAGCACTATGATCTCTGATATAAGTGAAAGAAAAAAAGCCGAGGCTGCCATGCGGTTAAGCAATGAAAGGTTTGACCTGGTTGTAAAAGCCACTAATGATCTTGTTTGGGATTGGGACCTGGTTACCGGGGAAATTTATAGAAGCAGAAGCGGATTATCTGAAGTGTATGGGCATAGCAGTAATGACTCCCTCAGAAGTATTCAATCCTGGGCCAACTTCCTTCACCCGCTTGACAAAGACAATATTGGCCACCAGATCGCTTATCTCATAAATTCAAAAGAAGAAAGGGCATTTGACTTTGAATACCGTTTCAGGAGAGAAGACGGCACATATGTTTACATCAATGATAAAGGATACATCATCCGTAATGAAGAGGGAAAAGCTATCCGCATGATTGGCGCTGCTGAAGATATTACGGAACGTAAAAAAAATGAACTGGCCATTGAGGAAAGTGAACAACGGTATAAAATGTTTGTACAGCAAAGTACAGAAGGTATCTGGAGGGTAGACCTGAAGGAAGCCATGCATATTTCCACACCGCTTGAAGAGATGGTTGAGTATTGTTATAACAATGCCTGGATAGCGGAGTGTAACGATACGTTTGCAAAAATGTATGGATTTGAAAAAGCAGATGATATAATTGGCATTCCCTTAAATAAAATCCTTCCGCCAGATAACTCCCGTAACATGGATTACCTTATGAAGTTTTTTTCGAACGGTTTTAAGGTAGAAGAAGAGATCAGTTATGAAAATGACAAAGATGGTAACCAACTGATATTATTAAACAATATGGTTGGTATCATTGAAGGGGAATATATTAAGAGAGCATGGGGTACACAAAGAAATATTACTGAACAAAAAAAGGCAGAACAGGCCCTTGCCGAAAGTGAGACCCACCTGCGTACTATTGTGCAAGCCAACCCGGAGTGTATCAAATTACTTGATGAAGAAGGTATAATCCTGGAAATGAATCCAACAGGGCTTGGATTGATAGGAGCAGACAGCCTGGACCAGGTGTTGGGCAAAAATGCACTTAATCTTGTAATGCCAGAACATCGTGTGGCATTTAAAAGATTAGTTCATAAAGTTTTTGAAGGCAATGCCGAAAAGCTGGTATTTGAGATCAAAGGATTTAAAGGTAAGCAGCTATGGCTGGAAACACATTGCGTGCCTTTAAGAAATACAAGCGGAGATATTATAGCAGCCTTATCAGTTACCCGTGATATCACAGAAAAAGTTCAGCTCGAAAACAGCCTGAATGAAGAAAGAATGATAAGGCATCAGCAAATTACAGAAGCAGTTATAACCGGCCAGGAAAAAGAACGTACCCAGTTAGGTGAAGAACTGCACGACAACATTAACCAGATACTGGCATCTACCAAATTATATATTGAGTGTGCTCAAAAAAGTGCCGTACCAAGGGAAGACCTTTTAAATGAAAGCAGGCTATTGATTGAAAGAGCAATGGTTGAAATAAGGAACCTGTCAAAGTCACTGCTGCCCCCTTCGCTGGGCGAAGTTGGATTGTTACAGGCTTTGACTGAATTGGCTGAGAATATAAAACAGGTAAATGAATTAGCCATTTCAATTGACTGGCATCATGTAGATGAGAATGAATTATCCAATAAACTAAAGCTTACTATTTTCCGTATAGTGCAGGAACAACTGAACAATGTTATAAAACACGCCGGTGCCAAACATGTATTAATAAGTATAAAAAAATCATACGAAGTATTACAGGTGAGTATTAAAGATGACGGATGTGGTTTTGATACAGCCCTGAAGAGAAATGGTGTAGGCCTGAGAAATATTACAAGCCGTGCCGAAGTAAATAACGGAATAGTTATCATTGATTCGAAACCCGGCGCAGGTTGCGAATTGATCGTAAACTTTCCCGCTATCAATGCATTCAGGCAAACTGCTTAACTAAGCCTTTATTATTTACCCCCTGTTGCCAAAGTGAGTAAATGCGCTTTAATTAAATCATAATGCTCCCAGGGAATAAAATGGCCTGCGCCGGGAATGATGATGATCTTGATATTTGAATTATGTAAAAGTTTCTTTTTACCATAATCCACATTTTTTACTGTTACAAATTTATCCTTATCGCCGTGTATGAAAGTGATTGGCATTTGTAACACGGCATACCCGGCATCAATACGATACAGGTCTTTTTTAAAATAAACGATCTCGTTATTGGATGGTTTAAATGCACCCGGCATCAGAAACCCTAAAGGAGAGTATGTAAAAAGATACCGCCAGTATTCTTTGGGTTCATCCATTGGCGAAATAGAACCTGCAAGTATGGTTAGTGATGCGAACCCGGCAGGATGATCCTGCGCCAACTGAACAATAACGGGACCGCCAATGCTGTGCCCAATAAGGTGAACAGGCTTTTGGTTATTTTCTTTCTCTATTACTTTGTTGATCACCCTTGCCTGGTCTTCCAGATTATAAGCGCTGCCAAAATTACTATACCCAAACCCTGGCCGGTCAACAGATATAATTCTGAAATGATTGAGCAGGTTGGTATCCATCATGTACCCTTTAAAAGCATCCCAACTGCCTGGCGAACCATGAATAAAGAATAAAGTGGGTAAGCTATCCGAACCCGTTTTTGCATAATGCAAAGAAATCCCTTCCACTTTCAGATCGTGGAAACTGACATGCAACCCTTTTTGCTCAAACTCAGTCCTGGCTTTGCTGTCTTCTATTCTGAATTTCATACAGGATTGGGCAAATATTATCCATACCGTTATAAATATAAGCAGGCCCCATTTAATTTTTTTTTTGATCTTCCAACCCATGGTGCAAATTAGATAATTAATAATTCTTCAGGTTATTCATCACCGCCTTATTCTCCCTGAACATCTGCATACCTTCCTTTACTGTCAGGTAAGGGAACCCTCTTTTATGATTTTTAATACTGATGATACATAACAATTTAAAATGCCTTGCTATTTCCTTCCAGGCAAAGAATAAAGAATGCCTGGGGTCGTAGATATGTGTAGGCTCACTGCCTGCGCCATTCAGTTCAATGATAGAAAAGTTCCTGCCGGCTTTCAGGTCATCCAGGTTCTTATACATGATATCAAGCCGTCCAAAATAAAATTCAGGTATCTGTTTACAAACCTCATCAAATGCTTTGGTAAATTTTTCATCGGCCCAGTGGCTCACATCAATAAATTTTGCACCCCGTGCATGGTTACCATAAGGCACCATATTTTTCAATTCCTCTTTTGCCAAAACAGTATTCAGTTCTTCGCCGTATATTTTTTGCAATGCAGCTAATTGAAAATGATAGCGTGGTTCCTTTTCCAGTATTTGGGTAATGGTTGACACCCCATCTCCTTTAATGATCAAAAATTCTTTAGCCACAATACCAGTGATCACTCCATCTGCTTCGCCGGGAATACGGCAATAAAAAATTCCAACTTCTTCGGGGTATGAGATCAGTTCCTGTACCAGGAAATCCATATTGATCCTTGCCGCATAGTTTGCGATATCTTCAGTGGTATAAATTTTTTCCACTCCCCTCCCTTTGCAGCCTATATCAGGTTTGGCAATACATGGAAACGAAATGCCTGAACCAGCAACAGTTTTCAGTACATCTTCAGCCCCGGTTCCGTTCTTAAAAAAAAGTGTTTTGGGAATGTATTGTGCCGGGATGATGTCATAAATTTCTTTTTTAGACTCCATCAGGAAACCAGCATTCTTAATTCGTGGATTGGCTGCATTAAAAAAGAAAAAAGACCTTGCTTTGGCCGAATACCAGAACCATACAAAATACATGGGAATATAAACTACGTCAAATGACCAGTATTCCCAATGCGTTAGTTTATGTATGTATAACCTGAATCTTTTCACTATAGGTTGATCAGCGCACTGCTGATGTGCATGGTTTCTTCAAATTGCTGGTGCTGCAAAAGGTCGGTGTGCAAAAAATTAATGGTATCCTGCTGCAACACAGCCTGTGTAATACTGAATGTCTTCATACCCGTTTGCCGGTTGATCACAAAACCATTCTCCTCATCCTGGTTATTATTTGAATGAAACCGGTGGGTCATATCTGCAGTGATCGTTTCTGCACTGTCAATAAACCGGTCAAATAAATTTTTACGGTGCTGAATAACTTCATCACTGTACAAAGTTGCAGAAGACCAGATATAATTGCCTGAATTGCCTAAGCATGATGCATGCTTATCTTTTCCATCCCATCTTAACTCATGCAATATGCCCTGTTGATAAAGTACCAGTGTGAAAGGCTCTATCTCCTGCAGGATCATTCCTCCAAAAAATGATAAAGGATTATCAGATCCGATAATTTCCAGCAAAACAAGCCCACGGCTTTTGCGGTAAGGAGGTGCAGGTGTATGTTTTACAAAAGCGCCATTTAATAATACAGCCACCACGCCGTTATCGGCAGCGGCAAACCAGGTACCCCCGGCTTTTGAATCTTTTGGAAAGATTATTTTTTTATTGCCCAGTATCTCAAACGCAGGTGCAGAAGCTTTTCCCCGTTGCATATTTTCGTCACGGTTGGAAGTAATGATCGTTTTGCCCTTTGCAGAAATAAAACTTACTGTGCACATTGCTGGCGGTATTGCATGGTGGAAGGGGCTACGCCAAATTCTTCTGAAAGAACAATTTCCCCGGCAGAAATAAGCGCTACCCTGATCAATGCCTGGTGGTGGATACAATGTTCAAGGTTGTATAACACTTCCCGGTTATAATTGGATTGTATGGTAACCGGCTGATCATCGCATTCGCAAATAACAGCAAGTGGTTTATCTTCTTTATCAAGATCGTTTTGTATTTCTTTGATAACCGCAATGGCCTCTTCTTTATCATTTTCGTAGAGCTTATTCCTTTCACGGGCATCATAATTTACAGTCCCCTGTTCATATCCTGCAAGAAGGCATTGGTACAGTTCTATCACATGCCGGGTATGCTGGCCGATAGTTGCATCACTTAAAGCCGGGCAGGGTTCTGCATAACTGCTTTGAGATGGCAATTGGTCCAATACATTTATGATATCTGTTAATGCAGTCTTTGATTTGTTAAAAATACTTGTCAAAATTTTAATTTTAAAAGTTGAGGTATATTTTTTCTGTATATGATGATCAACAAGCCACAACATACAAAAGTAATTACAGCATAGGCAAACAAAACAGCATCTCCGCCAAAATAAATACCCAGTTTGGTAAGATGAAAAAAGATGGCCCCACTCATTAACCCCAATCCGATGATAGCGCCAATCAGTGTTGTTCTTGGGATAAGTATCAATATCGAAGCGATCAACTCCCCTACACCGGTTCCAAAACGTCCCCATGGTTCCATGCCCAGCTTAGTAAATAATTCAATTGATTCCGGCTGGCCGGTAAACTTAAAATACAGTGTCTGTAACATTATAAAGGCGGCAATCACCCTTAATAACCATGTAAAAATTGTCTTTGTCATATTGTGCAATGTTACAGCAACCCATCTACTAATACTGTCGTATAAATGACAGTAAATAAAGTATTCAACTAAATTATTAAAAATTTTCTATACAAAAAATTTACGCAATAATTCAGGTAAGGGTTTTAACGGGTCAATAACGCTGCATCATTCAAATAAAAGCAATAATTATATATAAACCACCCGGCTTTCCATTACGTAACTGTTAAGAATTTACAAAGCTTCTGTACTGTCATTTACCCGACAGAATACAGGTTATCTTTTATCTATTTTTGTGGTATAATAGTAAATCAAATGAAATCATTCATCTTCTTTGCAGCAGTAAGCATACTTGGTATATCATCTTATGCCCAGGATGCAACCGGCCTGCGTAAAAAACATTTTAACCTTGATGACGGTATTGCCATTAGTGGTTATGACCCTGTTGCCTACTTTGCCCAAAGCAAGGCCGTGAAAGGTAAAAAGGAAATGGCCGTTTATCACCAGGGCGTTACCTATTATTTTTCTTCTGTTGCCAATAAAGAAGCATTTAAAGCAAACCCTTCAAAATACGAACCTGAATATGGCGGCTGGTGTGCTTATGCCATGGGCGAAAAAGGAGAAAAAGTTTCAATAGACCCCGAAACATTTAAGATAGTGAACGGCAAACTCCATCTTTTTTACAACCGTTTTTTCACCAACACACTTAAAGACTGGAATAAGAATGAGGCATCGCTGAAAAGCAAGGCGGATGCTAATTGGCCTAAGTTATTTCATTAGAAAATAGCCGGGAAGACGAAAAGGCGGTTTGTAGAACTCATAAAAAATCCGCCTTACCGGCTTCCCGGCAAAATAATCTTTCCGGCTTATTGTTTTTTATTCGGCACAAACCCATCTCCCTTCAGGTATTTATCCAGGAAGGTCAACGTCTTATTTGCGGTGGTTATTTGATTTTCTTTTTTAGCAAAGCCATGCCCCTCATCGGGGTAAGTGATATATTCCACAGGCACATTATTCTTTTTTACACCGGTAACTATCTCTTCACTTTCCACAGGCAATACCCTTACATCATTCATGCCCTGGAAAACCAATAATGGTTTTTTAATTTTCTCATAATTATACAGGGGTGAGATATTTTTCAAACGAACAGAATCAGCCGAGTAAGGATCTCCCATCTCTTCGTACAAAGCTTTTTTAAACGACTCCCAGTAAGGCGGGATACTTTTTAACGTACGCAGCCAGTTAGCCACACCAAACAGGTCAACCCCTACTTTAAATTCATCGGGATGGAAAGCAAGCGCACCCAATACCATGCAGCCGCCATAACTGCCGCCTTCAATGCCGATTTTTGCGGTATCAATATAATCCTGTTGCTGTAACCATTTTTTGCCCCATACGCAATCTTTAAGGTCGCCATTGCTGTGGTCTTTATTATCCATTTTATAAAATGATTTGCCATAACCGCTGCTGCCGCGGTTATTAACGGCAAGCACTGCATAACCATGATTCACCAGATGCTGGATGGTATTTGAAAAACCAATTCTTGACTGGCCACCCGGGCCACCATGTATCCAGAGTAAGGCAGGCACCTTATTATCTTTTGAAGCAGTAAGCGGTTTGTAATAAATGGCAGGTATCTCTTTCCCATCAAATGATTTAAAGCGTATCACTTCAGCACTTACCAGGTCATTTACATCTACTGCTGCATTTAATGTTTGCGTAAGCTGTTTTAATGTTTTTGTTTCAAAATTATAGCTGTACAAATTATTCGGACTACGGCTGCTGCCTACAGTAAGCAGCATATTTTTTTCTGTGGGTGAGATGATCACCCCTTTTACATCACCATCTTTTATTTCCGGAAACTCAACAGGTTTATTCGCAGTATGGTCAAACAACAGTATTTTATTCTTTCCGTCCTCATTGATGAAGATGGTATGATATTTTTCATGCTCACTCAGGCTCATGCCATCTACATCCCAATTGGTGCCGTACATTTTATCGGCTTTGCCACTATTGATATTATATTTGACCAGGTACGAAAATTCATTGCCGTCATTGGTGACATAATACATGATGCTGTCATTCCTTTCAATTCCGCTGGAAAACCAGGTGGCTTCATTGTCATTACTCAGGCGTTTCATTGTTTTACCCGTACGGTCAAACAGGTACAATTCATTTTTATCTGTGGTAATGGATCTGGTAAGGGTAACATATCTTTCCGACCTGCTTATATCATTTACATTAAGGCCCGAATCATTTTGAAAGAACATGGTAAAGTTCCAGGTGGCCGTATCGGCTTTCCATACGTCAAAGTATTTGGGGTTACGTTTGTTACTGCTTATATAAATAGATCTTTTATCTACGCTCCATCCAAACATGCTGTTGGCGCTGCCCATCCATGGGGTAAGGTCTTTTGCCACGGTATCGCCGGGAGATTGCAGGTAAATATGGCTGTTCTCATTTCCTCCCTGGTCGGCACTGTACAAATATTTACTGCTGCCGGGTAAATAGTCAATGGCATAATAAGAATCTTTGGTTGACCTTGTCAATGACTTCATCGCCGTATCAGCAATACCCAGTTCGTACACGTTGTTAATGCCGGTATTATTTGCGGTAACCAGTATTTTTGTTTCATCTGCATTAAAAGCAGAGCCGCCAATACTTTTATTATCAAACAGCTGCTCAGCGCTGTATTGCTTTACCTCCTTACGGGCTGCAGGCTCATTATTACAGGCAGCCAACAGGGCCATCAAAACAAAGAACGGGATGATATTTTTTTTCATGACTGTTTTTTTAGATAGTCAAGTTAATATTTGTTTCCTGTTTAAATCAAAAATCAGCTATTTTATTTTATCTTACCCATCCTTTCAATATCCCCAAACATTTTATCATTCAATCCCAAAGTCATGAAGAAAACAATTCTTTTCTGTTGCGTTGCTTTATTTTATAACCTTACGGTAACTGCACAAATTGATGCCGGCCTCTTTCGTTTTCCGGATGTGTCAAAAACGCAGATCGTATTTACATACGGTAACGATATATGGATAATGCCCAAAAGCGGGGGCACCGCCGAAAAACTCAGCTCACCCGCCGGCGTAGAAAGCTTTCCTAAATTCTCTCCTGATGGAAGAACCATTGCCTTTAGCGGTAACTACGACGGTAATTTAGATGCATATACCATTCCGGTGAATGGCGGTATACCGGTTCGCTTAACATCACATGGATTTCCTGATCGTGTTATTGACTGGACACCCGATGGAAAAAAAGTTTTGTTTGCATCAGGCAGGGAAAGCGGACGTAACCGTTTCAACCAATTCTTTACCATTGCTGCCAATGGCGGCGCTGCAGAAAAATTACCCTTTGCCTATGCCGAGTTTGGTTCTTACTCTCCCGACGGAAAACATATGGCCGTAACATTCATATCACAGGCATTCCGTAACTGGAAGCGCTACCGGGGCGGATGGAGGGCCATGATACATGTGTACAATTTTATCAACAATACCTCTGAGAATATTTCTTACAATGAAATGGCCGGCAGCGAATTCCCCATGTGGAATGGTGACCATATTTATTTTATATCAGACCGTGGCACCGAACAACGCATGAACCTGTGGAGATATAATGTAACCAATAAAAAATACGAACAACTCACCAACTACAAAGATTATGATATTCATTTCCCCTCTGCGGGCCCCGATGACATAGTGTATGAGCAGGGCGGAAAATTATTCCTCTTCAATTTTGCATCGCAGAAAGCAACAGCTGTTTCGGTAAATGTGGTTACCGATAAAGCCGCACTAAAACCCAAATCAGTTTCAGCAGCAAATTATGTGCAGCATACCAACATAAGCCCTGATGGTAACCGGGCTCTTGTTGAAGCAAGGGGCGATGTATTCTCCCTGCCTGCCGAAAATGGTTTTGTAAAAAATATCACCCGATCCACTGCATACAATGAACGCTACCCTGCCTGGTCGCCCGATGGAAGCATGGTAGCTTACTGGAGCGATCAAAGTGGCGAGAATGAATTGTGGCTGGCACAAACAAATACCGATGCAGCGCCACGTAAACTCACCAACTATGATGGCGGCTTTGGTTATAATCTTTACTGGAGCCCCAACAATAAAAAAATTGTGTTCATCAACCAGGCCATGAAAATAAAAATGGTTGATGTGGCCAACGGCACAACCACCGAGGTTGACCAGGCCCTGCATTTTTTACATGGCGGCTGCGAAGGGTTTAGCGTAAGCTGGTCATCGGACAGCAGGTGGTTCACTTATGTACGTGACCTGGACAATTACCACAATGCCGCATATATATATGATGCACAAAATAAAAAACTACAACAGGTTACCGATGGTTATTACAACTGCGGCGCTGCTGTTTTTGATGCCGAAGGAAAATATCTTTTCATCAGCACCAACCAAACCTTTAATGCTTACTACAGCGATATTGATAACTCATTCATTTATGGCAACAGCACACAACTGGCTGCCATCAGTTTAAAGAAGTCAACCCAGTCAATTCTTTTTCCAAAGAACGATACCGTTGCGGTGAAACCGGAAGATGCAAAAAAAGATACATCAGCAAAGAAAGTTGCCGACTCCAAAGCAGTTGATATTGATCTTGACGGCATGCAGCAAAGAATGCAGATACTGCCACCCGCCACAGGCAACTACGGCAATATTGCTGCGGTGAAGGGAAAACTCATCTATCAGAAGTTCCCGAACCTTGGCAGTGCAAATGATGCAAAGGCATCTTTAAAATATTACGACATTGACAAGCGTGAAGAAAAGACCATTGCAGACAACATAGATAATTTCTGGGTTGCTGCAAACGGAAGTAAAATGCTGGTACAGCGTGGAAGAGAATACACCATCATCAAACCCGACGAGGGGCAGAAGTTTGAAAAAACACTCCGCCTGAACGAAATGGAAATGATGGTTGACCCCATGGCCGAATGGAAAGAACTCTTCAACGATGCATGGCGCATGGAACGGGATTATTTTTACGACCCCAACATGCACGGCGTTAACTGGAACACCGTTAAAGAACGTTATGGAAAAATGCTGGAAGGTGCTGTTACCAGGGAAGAAGTTGATTTCATTCTTGGAGAAATGATCGGCGAACTGAATGCCTCACATACTTACCATGGCGGTGGCGATGTAGAAAATACAGCAAATAAAAATGTAGGCTACCTGGGTGTTGACTGGGAAGCTGAAGGAAATTTTTATAAGATAAAGGCCATCATCCGCGGCGCTGCATGGGATGCAAAAACACGTTCCCCATTGGACCAGCCGGGTATTGATATTAAAGAAGGCAGTTACCTGCTCGCCGTGAATGGCATGCCCATTACAACCGATAAAGAACCATTTGCTTTCTTCCAGGCCATGGCCGGAAGAACAGTGGAGCTAACGTACAACAGTAGCCCAACATTTACCGGGGCCAAAACTGCCATTGTGCAAACCATGAATAATGAATACCAGCTGCGCTTTTTGGCATGGATAGAAGACAACCGCAAAAAAGTGGATGTGGCAACCAATGGCGAAGCCGGGTATATATATGTACCCAGCACAGGAGCAGATGGACAGGAAGAACTCACCCGCCAGTTCAATGCACAGTGGGATAAAAAAGCATTGGTTATAGATGAGCGCTTTAACAGTGGCGGACAGATACCCGACCGTTTTATTGAAATGCTCAACCGTACTCCCCTTGCCTACTGGGCAACCCGTGATGGCGCTGCATGGCCCTGGCCACCATACGCACACTTTGGCCCCAAAGTGATGCTCATTAACGGATGGAGCGGCAGCGGTGGCGATGCCTTTCCCGATTATTTTAAAAAGAAAGGGCTTGGCCCGTTGATCGGTGGCCGCACCTGGGGCGGACTGATTGGCATAAGCGGCATGCCATTATTAATTGATGGCGGTAATATTACAGCCCCAACCTTTAGAATGTACAACCCCGATGGCACCTGGTTTAAAGAAGGCCATGGAGTTGACCCCGATATTGCTGTTGATGAAGACCTTGGCCAAATGAGCAAGGGCATTGACCCACAGCTGGAACGTGCCATTACCGAAATAAAAAATGCATTGAAAAATAAAGGATATACTGCGCCGAAGCAGCCAGGGTATGAGAGGAGGAGTAATTGAATTAAGAATTAAAAATGTAAAATTAAGAATGAGGCCACTTGAAAGAGTGGCTTTTTTATTATGAATTTGAAAAGATGATTTGTATGTTTATACCATATCTCCGCCCCGATTCGTGTCTTCACAAATCGGAATTAATAAGATAAAGGATTCTTGTGGTACAAACTAAGGTGGAGGTACCGATGTAACCATGATCATGAAATTACCGGGACGTAATGACATAAAAAACCACCCATCGGTATTTACATGTTACAAACCGGGATATGCTACAAATTATAAGCCCGTTGGATGATTTAAAGTTTGACTAGCCGGTTGTATTGGCGAAAGTTTTTTTTGAGCCTAAAACTTTCGCTTTTTTTGCTAACCTGTTGGTTTTATTGACTTTCAAAAAATTGTTATTTCTTTTGATGCACTGAAACTTTCGCCTATTTTTGAGTTACCTGCAATTTGACACCATGCGATTTATAACTCCTTTTATTGTCTTGCTTTTTACTTTCTTAGCAGCAAAAAGCCAAAAGGTAAACCCCAGAGACCCAAATGAATGGGAGTATGAACTATTATCTAAAAATCAAGGAAGCATTCAGGATACTTCTCACACAATTGGAATAGTAGTATTTTACTCAAACTTCCCTATAATTGAGACTGTACCAGATGACGGTAAAACTGTTTTAAAACGCAAGAGTATTCATTATCCTCAAATATCATTTCATGTTTTCAATATTCAAGACTTGGGATTTTGCCAGGACATAGCAAGAAAAATAAAAGACACAAGTACTTGTAAGGACAATCAGGATGCCGGTGACTATTTTATAGCCGGCAAGTTTGTATTTATGAACTTGGAAGACTGCTACCCATGCATAGTAGAAAAAAACGCAAAAGATATGTGCAAACCCTTTATAGAGTCTTTGTTTAAAAAAATAGATAATAAGGAAAATTTCGACTTAAAGAATCTGCTGACAAAATTACCAATCAAAGAATTAAATCGAAAATAACTGCAGGTAACATTGGGTTTGCTGCAAGGCTGGCTGGACATTGGAGCAATTGGGCATTTTATCGCTATTGTGCTTCATCTGGGCTGGACATTCAATCTTGGGCTTTTGTTTGTTAACCTGTACTTTTATATCTTTAATCAGCAGCGGTTCCGGGCAGGACCAGCAATGAATTCCAGCCCTGCAGCAAGCCCTGCCCGTTAGGCACAATACTTCACCAATGCGACCATATCTAATTGTAATAGCGACACTTTTAGCTTTTAGTTCTCTAGCTCAAACTGGACAACTAAAAGTTTTTAAGACAACACAATACATCAACGGCAACTTACACAGAGAGACCAACGATACAATAAAAATAATAAGCGAACAGATTGACATTTATTTTTTCAATAAACATTTCTATTCCCCTTATTACTTGCCTGGCAAGTTTTTAGACAAAAGCCGCAAAAACCAGACAATTTCAGTATGGCGAGACCCAAACAGCAAAAAAGACTACCAACAGAATTGGGAAAACACATACACTTATGACAGCAGTGGGCGGGTGACAAACTATACTTTTTCGGGTTGTTTTATTTGTTCAAGCTTTCCTTACAACTATACGGTGACATATAATTCACTAGGACAGGTCGAGCAAATTTTTAATTCTATTAATAGCAAAGATGACTTCAAATTTTATTACGACAATAAAGGAGATATTGTAAAATTTGAAAAATATTGGTATGATAAGTTAGAGACAGAGATTGTGATGATTAATTGAAATGTACTGTGCCTAACATTGGGTTTTGTGCAAGTGTGGCTTGACAAACAAACATCAGCCAATTGCAAATCCAGGCTGTGGTTCGGGCTGGACAAACAACTTTCAACTTAAGTTCTTAATTTCAACTTTATATATTCAATCAGCAGCGGCTGTGGGCGGGCGGAATACTAATGCCACACCTGCACAAAGCCTAGCTCGTTGGCTGCCATTAGTTCAACAGTACAATTTTTAAGATGTTAAAATACCTACTTTTACTTTTATTACTTGGAGAGTTGATTTCTTGTACCAATCCTAATTCTTCGGAAATTCAGGCTGAGGATAAAGTTATTGCCGAGAC
>JANNDO010000032.1:0-9425 GCA_031387825.1 Chitinophagaceae bacterium
GTTGCAATGTAGGCATCGCAACCTTTCAGCATTTCGGCAAAATGGATATATGCTGTAAGCGAGGGCTCCCACGATATCATTTTTTCAACCAGGTGCTTAAGCAATATATCATCTTTAGAAGATAGCTTAATGGTTTGCTTATGGCCGCTGATAAATACACATAAAAAATCGTGAAACCCAACCAGGGGAATATTGCCGGCCATTACAAGGCCGATATTTTTTCCGCCGATATTATCATCCAGGTGGTAGTGCGCAGCCCATTGCTCCAGGGTTTCTTTTTGCAGAAACTGTGTGCAAATATTCTGTACAGCCAGGTCAATAAAATCTTCGGTAAACCATCCGTTATGATAAAATGATTTCAATCGTATTTGGTGCCATGCTGGGTCATTGGATAATAAATATTTTTGAAGCTCCCCTAATATTTCAATTCGTTTTTGTAAATTCATCTTGTTATTATTAAATTGCACTAACTTCCATAAGGAGGTTTAACACCAAAATTACGATAGATGGCTATAAAGATCACAGAAGAATGTATAAACTGCGGTGCCTGCGAGCCCGAATGTCCCAACAATGCAATTTATGAAGGTGGTGTAGAGTGGGCCGTATCTGACGGTACAACCATTAAAGGTATGTTTACATTGATGGATGGAACACAGGTTGATTCAGACCAGCGCAATGCACCGGTTAGCATGGACATTTATTATATTACGCCTAATAAATGTACCGAGTGCCAGGGATTTCATGAAGAACCCCAATGTGCGGCGGTTTGCCCCGTGGATTGTTGCGTACCGGATGAAATGTATAAAGAAACAGTGGATGAATTGCTGGCAAAGAAAGACAGAATGCATTTAGCATAAGATTCAAATTTTTATAAGTCCGCCTTCGGCGGATTGCTACAGGCAGGTGATATTTCCTGCAACATGGCGAGGGTATTGAAAAATACTTTCGCCTTTTTGTTTCAGTCTATTTTTACTAAATTGTTCTATGAATAAATTGTTACTCTCTATTTTAATGCTGCTATTGTTTGTTTCCTGTGATCTTTTCCCAACAAAAAAACCGGTAAACAGTGGAACAGCTTTGGATAAACTGGATATGATGGAAGCAGACAGGGCATTCTCCAAAATGAGCGAAGAGAAAGGGATGAAGACTGCTTTTTTAGAGTATATAGACAGCAATGGTGTTTTGCTAAGGCCTAACCATTTACCCTTTGTAGGCGCAGATGCCATAGACTATCTTATTCAACAAAATGATTCAGCCTATACCTTAAAGTGGGAACCCAGGAATGGTTCTGTGGCCCATTCGGGAGAGCTGGGCTATACCTATGGCATTTATGCTTTGAAGCCGGCATCAAAAGACACCATTATTTACGGAACTTATGTAAGTATCTGGAAAAAAGACTCAAAAGGCAATTGGAAATATGTCCTTGATTCGGGGAATGAAGGAATTGGCGATATTAAGTCTGATGAATAGATCAGGGCTGGGCTATAAAATGTTAAATTGATATAAAATCTGTATCATCCACCCATAAAATAATAACCTTAAGCGATATTTCGTTTCTTTGCTAAAACAATCCTTTATATCATAATGAAGAAAAAAATAGCACTAATTACCGGTGGCTATTCCGGTGAAGCAGTTATATCCTACAAAAGCGCCACATCCATTGAAAAAAATATAGATCATACCAAATGGGATTGTTATAAAATAGACATCAACCCCCGGGGGTGGAATTATCTTTCGCCGGATGGGAATAAATTTCCCATCGATAAAAATGATTTTTCTGTAACTGTAAATGGCACAAAAATTAATTTTGATGCCGTACTCGTGAGCCTGCATGGTACTCCCGGTGAAGATGGAAAACTACAGGGTTATTTTGATACTTTACACATTCCTTACAGTACCTGTGATACCGCAACTTCGGCATTAACTTTCAATAAACGATATACGGTTGCTGTAGCCTCCTTTGCAGGAATGCATGTGGCCAAATCAGTTCATCTTTTTAAACATATACCGGTTACCACAGATTATATCCTGAAAGAATTAAAGCTCCCTGTTTTTGTAAAACCAAATAATGGCGGCAGCAGTATAGGAATGAGTAAGGTAAAACTGGCCAATGAATTACAGGCCGCCCTGGATAAAGCATTTAAAGAAGATGACCAGGTATTGGTGGAAGAATTTATTAAAGGAAGGGAATTGACCATTGGTGTTTTTAAATCGAAAGGAGAAGTAATAGCTTTACCTATAACAGAGATCATTGCAAAGAATGAGTTTTTTGATTTTGAAGCCAAGTATGAAGGCGCCAGTGAGGAAATAACGCCGGCAGTAATTGATGAATCAATTGCGGAAAAAATCAGGGCCGAAGCCCGGAAAGCTTATGCAATCTTTAATTGCAAGGGTATTGTACGCATAGATTTTATTTATGAGGCAGATTCAGGAAATCCGTATATGCTGGAAATAAATACAGTGCCCGGCCAAAGTGAGGCAAGCCTGGTACCCCAGCAGGTGGTTGCCATGGGCTGGACCTTAAAGCAATTTTATTCAGCATTGATTGAAGAATGTTTTTATGAGGCTTGACCTTCTAATCAAATTAATATTTTAAATTCACAGCGTGTTTAAATTCATCACAGACCGCCCTTTTTGGGTAAATCTTTTGGCAGCCATTGTTATTGCATTGCTGTTTTTGTTTTTGGTTTTAAAAATGCTGGGCCTGATAACCAAACACGGAGCTTACCTGAAAGTTCCGGCAGTTACCGGTATGAAAACTAGTGAAGCCATAAAGCTTTTGGAAAAACAGGGCTTTGATGTGTATATACAGGATTCTGTATTTACCGATACCGCTGCAAGAGGTATAGTTTTAAAACAATTGCCGGATCCCAATGCTACTGTAAAAGTTAACCGGACAGTTTTTATTACTGTTAACCGTTTAATACCGCCAATGATTGATATGCCCAGACTTGAAGGTCAGAATCTTTCTTTTGCTTTAAAAATACTGGAACGCAATCACCTGAAATTAGGAGATACTATTTACAAACCGGATTTTATGATGGGTTCTGTTCTGGAGCAGCAATATAAAGGTGTGAGAATTCCTGAAAAAACAAAAATACAATGGGGTAGCAGTATAACCCTGGTAATTGGCGGCGGATTGGAGAATCAGCAAATGATAGTGCCATCGCTGGTAGGTATGACTTACAGTGAAGCAAAAGCTTACCTGGAAGAAAGTGGTATTGGCCTTGGTGCAATAATTGCCGACGGTAGATTAACGGATACAGCATCAGCATTTGTATTCAAACAAAGACCCGATCGGTTTGATGCTGATAAAAAGCCCATGTTTATTCAGTCAGGCCAGGTAATGGACATCTGGATATCACAGGTAATGAAATTTCCTGTGGACAGTGTAATGGTTAAACAAGAAAACTAATTGCTATGACAATAATTAATACCGATGAGATAAAGACTCGTCTGGAATCAGGTGAACAGCTGAATTTAGTTGATGTGAGGGAGGCAGATGAACGTGCAGAATTTAATATCGGTGGAACCTTTCTGCCGTTGGGAAATATCCAGATGATGCAGATAGATGATATTGAACATTTAAAAAATGAAGAAGTGATCTGTTACTGCCGCAGCGGTAACCGCAGCATGCAGGCATCCCTGATGCTGGAAACCTTTGGATTTACCAATGTTAAGAACCTGCAGGGCGGAATGAATGCATGGCGGGAGAAATTCCCTTAAAGCCTCAAGCTGCAAGACACAAGGGGGCAAACTTTATGTTTAAAAGGCCCTTCAATATTTGAAAGGTATCTATAGCCAGGAAGCTTCGCCCTTGTAGCTTTCCCCTTGCAGCTTACTAAAACCTCAGATTCACACCAATCATAAAATTAAATCCCGCCATGGGAAAATAATAATTTTCGGTTGTCAGCTCTCCTCCATAAATATAACTGAAGCTGTAACCATTAGGTTCGTATTTCTTGTTGAAGACATTATTTAACTGAACAATGATATTAGTTTCTTTACATATTTTTTTCTCCAGCAAATAACTAAGCCTGATGTCCTGTAAATAATAAGGGTTCAAACTTCTTGATCTTTGTGAAGTGTTATCCAGGTATTGCCTTCCCACATATTTGCTTATCAAACTTATCTCCCCATTCTTAACCGGTATAAAGTTTATGCTTCCTCCTGCAATTACCGAAGGCGAAAATGAAATATCTGTTTTACTATAAAACTTTGTTTGCTGCCCGCCATTGTCATAGTCATCCGTGTATTCGGTAAAATCTTTTATTTTATTTTCGCTAAAAGTCATGTTAGCTGAAACATTCAACCAGCTGGTGATCTTTGTTTGCCCCTGCAGCTCAATACCTATACGGTAACTTTTCGGAATATTGATCCTGGTATAAGCCCCTACATCATTTATTTTACCAGTTAACACCAGTTGATTGTGATAATACATGTAATAGATGTTTGCCCCAAAAGAACAATTCGCTTTCTTTTTCTCAATACCCAGTTCAAAGTCATTCAATATTTCTGGTTTTGGTTGCTGTGTGGTACCGGCTTCAAAGTCATCCCGGTTAGGTTCTTTGCCTGCCCTTGCATAAGATGCATAGGCCTGCCAGCCGTTTTTGTTATAAGTGATGCCCAACTTAGGATTTAAAAATGTGTAATTCTCATCCACCTGTAGCGTGGGGTTATCACGGAATCCATGAATTATGTAACTGATATTTCTTACCTGTACATCCACAAAACTCTGCCAGTGCCCACTCCATTGTTGGGTCCATTTACTATATAATGACAGATCTTTTTTATGCGCCCTCAGATCATACCAGTGATAATTAGCAGGAACAGCAGCCTGAACTTTGGCCCAAATTATTTCGCCATAATGTTTTCCGTCATAGCCATTATAACCACCACCAAAAATAAGTTGTGTTTGTTTTTTCTGGTATTGTAATGAGAATATCGTTCCATAAAAATAATTATCAAGCCATAACCTTCTTACGAGGTCGGTTATTTTGATAGTGTTTGTGCCATCAAAATAATCGGGCAGGTTATAATCGGCTAATTTTTTATTGGCCTTATACTGTTCATAGTAGCCTTTGCCACGGGTTAAAAAAACAGCCAGGTTCCCCTTCCAGTAATTATTGAATTTGTGATTGTAAAAAAGCTGGTAATGGGTCTGCACATAATTATCCGTTTCATTATCATAAGGCTCTCCGGGTTTTTCAGTTCCACCCGGATTGTAAGTCCTGTCTGTAGCTAATAAATTTTCTGCCACACCATTCCATGCCTGGTATGTTTTTTCTTTGCCTGAAAAAATGTTCAACCGTAATGAATTTTTCTCATTCACAAACGCAGTACTTATATAAAATGATTTCAGATCAGATCTTGCCCGGTCAATATAGCCATGGCTTCTGATACTGCTCAACCTGCCATCAATGGTAAAATGTTTACCGATAATGCCACTGCCAAACTGGATATTGTTTTTATGGGTATTAAATGAACCGTAACTGTTATTGGTTGTCACATAGAATTCTTTATTCACTTCATTGGTAAATAAATTAATGGTGCCACCAAAAGCGCCGGCTCCGTTTGAAGAAGTGCCAACACCCCTTTGTACCTGTATGCTGTTTGCCGATGAAGCAATATCCGGAAGGTCAACAAAAAATGTTCCCTGGCTTTCTGCATCATTATAAGGGATACCATTGAGGGTGACATTTATGCGGCTGGCATCTGTACCACGTATGCGTATGCCGGTATAGCCAACGCCATTACCTGCATCAGAGTTAATAACTACAGATGGCGTTTGATCTAAAAGAAAGGGAAGGTCCTGCCCAAGGTTGATCTTACTCATTTCTTTTTTGGTAAGATCGGTCTTTGCAAAAGGGGCTTTATCAGCAGCTCTTATAGCCTGCACTTCTACTGGTTGCAGTAAAGCAGTATCATTAAATTTCTTTTCTTTTTGAGCGTACAACACGGTTCCGCTGACACACAATAATGTGCTAAAAAATAATTTTTTCATCCCGGTAAAATTTGTGCTGAACATCCGGAGGGGCCGTATCCGGTGCAAAAAAGGTATCTCCCTTCGCAGGTATTATCCTGAGCAGGTTATACGGGTATCATCTCAGCCTTTTGTAATGTTTCTACAAGCTCAACATTACAAGAAAGCACCCCGGAAATTCAGACGGTTAATAAGAACTTAACTTTGTAAAGGTAGGGTAGTTTTAACTATTTTTCAATAAGATGTAACAAAAACTGGCCCTGCTTCGTATAATTAAAAATATAGCCATGAAGCGACCTTGCTAAAGCAATTCGACCAACCTCCGATCTGATTGCTTTGGTTTGGAAGTTTCATCTTTCATTAATCGTAAAATTTAATAAGATGAAAAAATTGTTTCTTTCCTTAATTACATCCCTTTCCCTTGCTGCCTTTGCACAGGACAGTAAAGTGATAGCCGATCCCAATGCAACCGTAAGAACTTTAAGCGGTAGTTTCACAGCAATATCTGTTTCCAGCGGTATCGATCTTTATCTTACCCAGGGCAACGAAGAATCTATTGCTGTAAGTACTTCTGATGAAAAGTATATGGCCCGTTTTAAAACAGAGGTTGAGAATGGTACATTGAAAATTTATTATGATAATAAAGGCGTTACCTGGACGAACAACGAAAACCGTAAACTAAAAGCCTATGTTTCTTTTAAAACACTTGAAAAATTACATGGCTCTGCCGGTTCTGAAGTAACTGCAAAAGGCAGTATAACTGCAGAAAACCTGGAAATGAAATTCAGCAGTGGTTCTGAATTTGGCGGCCAGGTAAATGCAAAACAACTTACAGTAGAGCAAAACAGCGGCTCCGAGGTAAATATTTCCGGCAAGGCTGATAAACTAACAATTGAAGTAAGCAGTGGTTCAAGTTTTAAAGGATATGACCTGGCCGTTGATTATTGCGATGCAAAAGCAAGCAGCGGTGCCGATGTGAAGATAACCATCAACAAGGAACTTAGTGCAAATGCAAATAGTGGAGGTGGTATACGTTACAAAGGTGCAGGGCTGATCCGTGATATTAATATCAGCAGCGGTGGTTTAGTAAAAAAAGGTAATTCATAAAATTTTAAAACAAAGAAGATGAAAAAGATTTTTTTGTTCCTTTTTGCTTTTGTTGCAGCAAACATAGCCATGGCTCAAAATGAGATCGTGGTTGACCCTAATGCAACTACAAGAACAGTAAGTGGCAGTTTTAATAAGATAAAAGTTTCGGGAGGTATTGATCTTTTTCTTTCTCAATCTGATAATGAAGCTGTAGCAGTAAGTGCTTCTGAAGAAAGATTTAAAGAAGGAATTAGAACCGAGGTTGAGAATGGCACGCTTAAAATTTATTATGAGGGTGATAAAATGGTGAGTTTAAAGAACAGGAAAATGAGGGTTTATGTTTCTTTTAAGAACCTGGAAAAATTAAATGCTTCCGGAGCCTGCGATGTACTTGTATCGGGAAGTATAACAGCATCAGCACTGGATATGCAGTTATCAGGCGCCTGTGATTTTAAGGGTATGATAAAAGTGAATGAATTAAAGCTCAACCTTAGCGGGGCTTCTGATGTGAACATATCCGGTACTGCTAATACGGTAGATATAGAAAGCAGTGGTGCCAGCGATGTAAAAGGATATGATCTTGTAACCGATGTTTGCAATGCAAAAGCTTCGGGTGCATCCGATATAAACATTACCGTAAATAAGGAGTTGAAAGCAAATGCCAGTGGCGCAAGTGATATTTATTTTAAAGGGGAAGGCTTGATAAAAGATATACGGACCAGTGGTGCAAGCACTGTGTCAAGAAAAGGGAAAAGTTAGTTTACGGGTTATAATAATACAGGGTGATTGATTATTAATATAATGAATCACTCTTTTTATTTCCCAAAAGCCCAGACCAAAAAAGCAGGCAGTTGCTTACTCCATGATGCGTAATCATGTTTGCCGTTTGCATCTTCGGTGTACAAAATATCTTCGGGCAGACAAACATTTTTACTTTTAATTAGTTGGATCAGGTCCTTGGTATCATCTTTCACATCAATTATACCATCTTTATCCCTGTCGCCATCTTCTTCCTTATCACCTGTATAAAACCAGTATTTTAAACCCGGTTTTTTCTTCGATGATCTTATTTTATTTATGATTATCCTGTTTTTGTCATCAGAATAATCAGTTGCTTTATCGTCCTTATCACGCCACCAGAAAGAACCTGAAAAGACTCCCGCTTTATCGATCTTGTCTGCATGGTTCCAGGCAATATCAAAGGCAGATAAACCGCCAAGTGAACAACCGGCAATCACAACCGATTTGAACTTACGCACTGTTGCTTTCTTCTTTGCAAAGAAATACAGTTCATCAGTAATAAACTTGTCGAAAAAGCCTGCTTTGTCGCCCCGGTTGGTAAAATCTGGATAATCAGCCACGCCATATTCCTTCATCCTGTCCCCGGCATGAATACCAACAATCAGCAAAGGCTTAATTAATTTTATGCGGTATAAGCTATCAACTATTTCTTTGATCCTGAACTGGCCCATTTCCTGCCCATCGTTCAGCAATAATAGATTCAATTCAGTTTTATCATCGGGCATAGGTGTGTTGATAATGGTCAGTTTTACCTGCCTCTGTAAATGGCGGCTATAAATTTCATCATCCTGCTGTTTTATTTTGCTTTTGCAGCCAGGGGTTAAAAGCAGCAATAGTACCAAGACTAAGGAGCTAAAATGATTTTTTATCATAGTCAAATCTACAAATCAATCTTTATTATTTGGCAGGAGAGCCTCAAAACATTATCTTTGCGCCGCGAAGTAGAGCAGCGGTAGCTCGTCGGGCTCATAACCCGAAGGTCACTGGTTCGATCCCAGTCTTCGCAACAAAATCTAAGGCTCATTTAGAGCCTTTTTTTAGTTCTTTAAAAATTCTCTGATTAGCCTGTCTATTGATGCTTAGCTTTCCGACTCATATCCGCCAGCAGGCGGACACTGGTTCGATCCCAGTCTTTGCAACAAAATCGAAGGCTCATTTAGAGCCTTTTTTCAATTAAGAGAAAAAATAGTTCTTTAATTTAAGTTTATTGCATGTTTACTGTTTATGTTCTTTATAGCAAAAGCTATGATAAAATATATATTGGGTTCACATCTAATCTTGAGCAAAGATTGCTGTCTCATAATGAATTAGGTAAAAAAGGCTGGACAATTAAATTCAGGCCATGGCAACTGATTCATACCGAAGAGTTTCAGCTAAAGTCGGATGCCATGAAAAGAGAAAAGCAACTCAAAACAGCAACTGGAAGAAACTTTATTTGGTCCTTAATTAAGGCGATGTAATGTGGCTCATATCCGCCTGTAGGCGGACACTGGTTCGATCCCAGTCTTCGCAACAAAAAATCAGAAAAGGCTCAACTGAGCCTTTTCTGATT
>JANNDO010000034.1:0-164822 GCA_031387825.1 Chitinophagaceae bacterium
ATATTCAATTCAAACGGGGAAACTTGCTCGTCACTGTGCCGATCCACAAAGGAGACTTGAATCCGCAAGTGTTAAAATCTATTTTACGTCAGGCACAAATGAGCGTAGCAGAATTAAAAAATTTGTTGAAATAAAATCTTAACCCAGAAAACCAAAAAGGCTGGCTACGACATCGTCACACCATCCAGGGTTCTTTTCAGTGCTATAATCCTTTTACAACCAAATTATCGAGTCCCTGATTTACAAAATCCGCTGACTCACTATATCAGCAGTCCGCGCTGTTTTTATCTGGGCATTCGCTCATTTTCCCAACATTGATAGACTTCTGAAGAAAAGGAATATTTTGAACTTCGAACATTTTAATCTAGACCCTCGCCTGATGGTGGGAATCAAAAAGGCAGGCTATGAAACCGCCACGCCCATTCAAGAGGCCGCCATCCCAGCCGCCCTGCGCGGACGAGACATTATCGGCACCGCGCAAACCGGCACAGGCAAGACCGCCGCATTCATCCTCCCCATCTTACACAGACTCCTCGAAGGTCCACGCAATGTGACGCGCGTGCTGATCGTCACACCCACACGCGAACTGGCTGAGCAAATTCACGATGTTGTGAAGGCTCTCTCAGCTGGGACGAGGCTGCGCAGCGCAACCATTTACGGGGGAGTGGGTCCCGCGCCCCAGGTCAAGGCGCTGCGTGACGGCGCTGAAATCCTGATCGTTTGCCCGGGTCGTTTTCTAGACCTCGTCAATCAAGGTCATGCGCGATTAGGAAAGATCGAAACCCTCGTGCTCGATGAAGCCGATCGCATGTTTGATATGGGTTTTCTGCCCGATGTGAAACGCATCATCAAGACGCTGCCGACAGAACGACAAACGATGTTGTTCTCGGCCACATTCCCAGCTGAGGTTGAAATTCTTGCGTCGAGCACACTTAAGAATCCGCAGAAGATCGCGATGGGCATCAGCCGCCCCGCGCATACTGTGACGCACGCGTTGTATCCTGTGCCGCAGCATTTGAAGTCGCAGCTGCTGTTGGCGCTGCTCAAAAAAACGGATACCAATTCTGTGTTGATCTTTGCGCGCACAAAATATCGCGCGCAAAAAGTAACCCAGCAAATTGAACGCGCTGGACTCAAGGTCACAAGTTTGCATGGCGACCGTTCGCAGGGACAACGCCAATCTGCGCTCAAAGGATTCAAAGATGGCACGCATCAGATCATGGTGGCCACCGACATCGCCGCGCGCGGGCTGGATGTGGAAAGCATTTCGCATGTTATTAATTATGACATGCCCGATACCGCCGACGCATACATTCACCGCATCGGACGCACGGGCCGCGCACAACGCACAGGCGACGCGTTCACTTTGGTGACAGGCGAAGATAACGACATGATTCGGATTCTCGAACGCATTATGGGAAGTCCGCTTAAACGCGAGACCCTTGAAGGATTCGATTACACCGCAGCCGCCCCGCCGAAAACTGCTGGTGATGCACGAGGCAGGGGCGCCCCGCGAGAGGATTCCCGCCGCCCACCGCGCCCCGCTCCCACGCCGAAGAGTTATGGCAGGAATAGACTCGCGCCGAGGAAAAGCAGGTAAGGTTAGGAATTAGGAATTAGGAATTAGGAATTAGGAATTAGGAATTAGGAATTAGGAATTAAACTTGTGAAGTATATAAAGTTAAAAAAACTATAAACATAAAACCCCAAACCCAAAACCCCAAACTCTCCTATCTTTGCGGCTCACATTATGAAAGCAAAACACGTAACGTTTACCATTTTATTAATAGTAATAGCCGACCAGGCCCTCAAGCTTTGGATCAAAACCCATTACCATCTTAACGAATCGCACCAGATTATCGGAAGCGGGTTTCAGCTCTATTTTGTAGAAAACCCGGGTATGGCCTATGGCTGGAAATTTGGAGGAAACTGGGGCAAGATGGCACTTACTGTTTTCAGGATGGGGGCCGTGATATTTGGTACCTGGTACCTGGGTAAAATAATTAAAGAAAAATATCATAAAGGTTTTATTATTTGTGCTTCGCTGGTATATGCAGGCGCATTGGGTAACCTGATAGATTCTTCCTTTTATGGACTTCTATTCGACAAAGGAATGACCGTTGATCCTGCCATAAAAGAATATATAGGCTACAATGGCCTGGCTACATTTTCTTCAAAAGGCTATGCTTCTTTTTTACATGGAAATGTGGTGGACATGCTGTACTTCCCGGTCATAAAAGGCCATTTTCCTTCATGGGTCCCTGTTTGGGGAGGAGATGACTTTGAATTTTTCCGTCCCATTTTCAATATTGCCGATGCTTCAATAACTACAGGTGTTATCAGTATTTTGGTATTTCAGAAACGGTTCTTTAAGCACCGGAATACAAACGAAACACATTCAACGGTTGAAACAAATGCACTTGTAAATGATGAGTCGCAGGTTTCATAAAAAACTTACCTTTAGACAATAAAAGTTCCGGGTTTATGAAAATCATCAGGTTATCCGCTGTAATATTTGCAACATTCATCTCTTTTACCTCCTGCCAGAAGCAACTCGATTTTGGGACAGGTGGTGCATCGGTTGGTTTGTTGAAAAAAAATGTGACCGGAGATTGCCTGCCAATAACTGTAAATGGTTTTTTTAAAGTTGACAGCGTTCTTACCAATGATAATTATGTTGATGTACAGGTTGATGTTTCCTACGAAGGAACATTTGATATTAAATCAGATACGGTAAACGGCTATTCATTTAGCAAAACGGGTAGTGTAGGCAAAGGGTTAAACACAATACGTTTATATGCAGGTGGCAAACCCCTGGCAGCAGGCATTAATATATTTACTATTAAGTATGGTGCAAGTACCTGTAAGTTTGTAAGTACTGTTTACGGAACGGGAGCAGGTGTTGCTATTTATTCTTTAGGGGGTTCGCCGGGTGGCTGCACAGGATTTACAGTAAATGGCACTTATACTGCCGGCAGCATTTTATTACCAGCCAATTCTGTTTCACTGCAGGTGAATGTTATTTCACCAGGTACCTATACCATTTTTACCAATACCGCTAATGGAATAAGTTTCAGTAAAACCGGAACATTTCTGGCTACAGGACCACAGATAGTTAGCATAAATGGGACCGGGACTCCGATAGCCGGTGGTAATTTTAATTTTACCGTAACTGCGGCAACAAATTCCTGCACTTTTTCTCTAACTGTAAATGGGGCAACAGCTACCAATATAGATTATATACCCGAAGCAAGTTTCAGTAACTGGACAGATAAATTAGTTGGGGGTACAGCTTCTGATACATCTTATGTACAGGTAAGCCCAAATACAATTCTGTATAATGGTGTAACCTATAGTATCTTTGAAGTGAAGGATCTGGGAAATCCTGTTGACTCATTCTATCATCGCAAAAATGGGGGAATGTATTACCAGTTATATAATGGTAATTATGGCATCTTTGACAACCCTTTTAATAAAGATGGATTAATACTTGATTCTTCTCTCGCTGTAAATGCTACCTGGACAATTGTCCTGGGTACTAATACAGCCGGAGGAATTCCTGTTTCCGTAAAAATTAATTGCCAGATAATTGCTAAAGGAGCTACAGCATCTGTGGCAGGTAATAACTATAGTAATATTATAAAGGTGAAATATAGTTATATAGGTAATATAGGCCTGGGCGATACTATCTACGCTGAGGAAGAAAGATGGTATGCAAGAGGATTTGGCCTGATTTATGATAAAATAAATGATGTGCCGGTTACAACAACAACTGAATTGGAAACAACAAGAATACAGGTATTTTAACCCGGCTATTTTCTGTATGCGGTCAAAGGCAGCATTTTAATAATTGTTGCAGTCTTATATCGGGATAAAGATATTTTTAAGGCGTTTTATAAAAAATTAAGCAACTTTACAACAAAGGAAATCAAACATCATACCTGAAATGAAAAAATCGTATTTGTTTATTATTGGTTTAGCAGCATTTGTTTTCTCTGCCTGCAATAAAGAATACAGCCTGGAAAACAGCCAGAATGCCGGCAATGGGCTGATTGTTGGAACGGATTGCCGCATCAGTAAAATTGCCTATACCGATACAGCCACTAACACCGGTATTGGTTCAATAGCAGCCAATATCAATAATCTTGACATAGTAACCGGCATCACTAAATTCGACAGCCTTTCTAATACTATTGATTTTATTTCATCGCCTGTTTATGCCAGCGATACGGTATTTATTAATGCAGACGAATATTTCCTTGTTGATATTATAACAAAGCGTATCAGGCAGCTGCATCGTCTCATAGATCCTACAGACCCTTTTTCGCCGCAGCTTGAAGTGAGTTATTTTTATAATGGAGGCGGGTACCTTACTTCAAAATTTCTTGCATATACCAGTAATCCGGGTGTACCACTTTTAATAGTTAATTATACTTATGCAGCTGGTAAGCTTACGCATATGTCGGGTACCGAAGTATCAACTGGTGACATTTATGTTGATGCAGACGTAAATTATTACAGCAATATTTTACCAAACAGGTTTTTATATATTTTTCCTGATGAAAAATCCTATCCTTACTTTAACCAGTTTTATAATTTTGGAACACGGCCTGCCAATGCACCTAAAGATATTACGGTAAGGAATTATGACCCGGGAGGTGTTTTGAGAGATTCTACGGTAACTAAATTCAGTAACTATATAATGAGCCGTGATAATTATGTATTGAGTGTACAGATGGCCGGCGATGACCTGATAAGTATTCCTGCTGTTGTCGGGAAGTTGAGTTTTTCTTACAAATGCAAATAAAAAATAGGTTGTTTAAAAAGATAGGGCCGTCTGTTAAGACGGCCGTTATCATAATTTCCTTTCATTAAATTTTTCCAACCATATTCGCAGGTATCACCCATTCGTCAAATTCTTTTTCAGTTACATAACCCAGTTTAACAGCCATCTGTTTTAATGTGGTGTTTTCCTTATGTGCTTTCTGCGCTATTTCAGCAGATTTGTAATAACCGATCTTTGTATTTAAAGCGGTAACCAGCATCAACGAATTATCAAGGTGTTTCTTGATATTTTCTTTGATAGGTGCAAGGCCTACAGCACATTTATCATTAAAGGAAACACAACCATCGCCTATCAGTCTTGCGCTGTGTAAAAAATTATAGATCATCACCGGTTTAAATACATTCAGTTCAAAATGGCCATTGCTGCCGCCGATGCCAATTGTAACATCATTACCCATTACCTGTGCAGCGATCATGGTAAGTGCTTCGCATTGGGTAGGATTTACTTTTCCGGGCATGATGGAAGAACCCGGTTCATTATCTGGTATAAATATTTCACCAATACCACTGCGGGGCCCGCTTGATAACATACGAACATCATTGGCGATCTTCATTAAACTTACAGCTACTGTTTTTAAAGCACCATGTGCTTCCACTATGGCATCGTGTGCTGCCAATGCTTCAAATTTATTTTCAGCAGTCTTAAAAGGAAGGCCTGTAAGTTTGGCAATGTGCTTTGCCACATTCACATCATACTTTGGAGGTGTGTTGATGCCGGTACCAACTGCCGTACCACCTAAGGCAAGCTCACTTAAATGGGCTAATGTATTTTTTATTGCTTTCAATCCATGATCCAGTTGAGAAACATATCCGCTGAATTCCTGTCCAACAGTTAAGGGGGTAGCATCCATAAAATGGGTACGCCCTATTTTCACCACTTTCATAAAAGCCTTTGACTTTTTATCTAAAGTGTTTCGGAGTTTGGTAATGCCGGGTATAGTTGTTTCAATTAGAATTTTATACGCTGCAATGTGCATGGCAGTAGGAAAGGTATCGTTACTGCTCTGCGATTTATTTACATCATCATTGGGGTGTAAATATTTTTCTTTATCACCCAGTTTGCCGCCATTTATTACATGGCCCCGGTAAGCGATCACTTCATTCACATTCATATTACTTTGTGTGCCACTGCCCGTTTGCCAAACCACCAATGGAAAATAATCACTCAGTTTTCCATCCAGTATCTCTTTACAAACCTTTCCTACCAGGTCGGCTTTTTTCTTGTTTAATACACCTGCCTCATTATTAGTGATAGCCGCCGCATGTTTTAAATAGGCAAATGCCCTGATGATCTCCTTGGGCATTTTATTGATGTCCTGTGCTATTTTAAAGTTATCAATGCTGCGCTGGGTTTGTGCGCCGTAATAGGCATCTGCAGGTACTTTTACCTCACCCATGGTATCCTTCTCTATCCTGTATTCCATATAGTTTGATTGGGTTTTTTTAAATTTTGGCACAAAGGTACGATGCAGGGTTAAAATAGTAATGCTTCGGTTTTCTTTTTATATTGCAGTAAACAATTTTATGGCTAAGCATAAGCTATACTGCTTCACTTTATTCCTGTTCCTTCTTTCATTTATTAATGCCACAGCCCAGGATAAATTTGCTTATAAAGTACCGGATGATGTTTTGGTGCAACAAAAACTAAAAGAATGGGGTGATTTGAAATTTGGGCTGATGATAACCTGGGGGCCTTATAGCCAGTGGGGCGTAGTGGAAAGCTGGAGCCTTTGTCCAGAAGATGAAGGCTGGTGCGAAAGAAAGGGTACCTATTCCAAAAACTGGTATGAATACAAAAATGCCTATGAAAATTTGCAAACCAGTTTCAACCCAATAAAATTTAATCCCGAAAAATGGGCTGCTGCTGCCAAAGATGCAGGGTTGAAATATGTGCTGGCCATGGCAAAACACCATGATGGCTTTTGTATGTTTGATACTAAAACAACTGATTATAAAATTACTGATGCTAAAACCCCTTTCTCAAAAAATCCCAGGAGTAATGTTACCAAAGAGATACTGAATGCCTTCAGGGCAGAAGGAATGATGCCGGGTATTTATTTTTCGAAACCCGACTGGCATGCACCTGATTACTGGTGGAGTTATTTTCCACCCAAAGACAGGAACCCAACCTACGACACAAAAAAATACCCGGAGATCTGGAAACGCTTCAAAGATTTTACCTACACACAGTTTGAAGAGCTGATGAGCAATTATGGTAAAGTTGATCTTCTTTGGTTAGATGGTGGTTGGGTAAGGCCTTTCAGCAGTATTGACAGTTCGGTAAGCTGGCAAAGAACCATTCCTTACGACCAGGATATTGATATGCCGAAAATTGCAGCCATGGCAAGGAGTAAACAACCGGGCATGCTGATCGTTGACAGAACGGTTGCAGGTGAATATGAGAATTATCTCACACCCGAAGCGATGATACCCAATGAAACCAACCCGGTACCCTGGGAAAGTTGTATGCCGATGTCATCCTCCTGGTCCTATGTTCCTAATGCAAAAAATAAATCGGCCAACACTTTAATTCATATGCTCTGCAATGCCGTGAGCAAAGGAGGGAATTTTTTACTGAATGTTGCACCGGGTCCCGATGGTGATTGGGACGACTCTTCTTATTATCGCTTAAAGGAAATTAGTGCCTGGATGAAAGTGAACAGTGAGGCCATTTACGGAACAACTTTTATTAAACCGTACAAAGAAGATAAGTTTGTTTTTACGGGGAAAAATAATGCAGTGTATGCTATTTACCTGGCTGATGAAACAGAAATGCGGTTGCCGGGAAAGATCAGTATTAATAGTTTTGAAAATACAGCAGCAACAAAGATTTATTTATTAGGTTATGATAAACCACTAAACCCTGATAAGAACAGCAAGATAGTAAGTGTTGTTATTCCTGAAAAGATAAGAAACAATCCTCCTGCAAAACATGCATGGGTTTTTAAAATTACTGATCATTAAAATTAGAATGATGAAACTAGTTATCCTGTCGTTTGCATTTGCTCTTCCCTTAATTTCTTATGCACAAAATCCAGTGAGGGAAAAATTATCTATGGACAGGAACTGGAAATTTCATTTTGGTGATGCATCTGATACAAAAAATGATTTTGATTATAACCTTAACTACAATCTCTCCAAAGCTGGTGCAGGTGGTGGTTGTATATCGCCCAGGTTCAATGATACGTCATGGCGGAGTTTAGATCTGCCCCACGATTGGGCAGTAGAACAGGATTTTGTAAACATCAAAAATGAAGCCTTACAGGACCATGGCTTTAAAGCAGTGGGGGGCCTGTTTCCCAAAACAAGTATTGGCTGGTACCGGAAATCATTTTTTGTCAATGTAAAGGACTCCGGTAATAAATTCAATATTCATTTTGACGGGGTGTTCCGCAATTGTAAAGTCTATCTGAATGGCCATTATCTCGGCAACAATGAAAGTGGTTACAGTGAATTTTGTTTAGACGTAAGTGATTATCTGAATTTCCATAGAAAGAATGTACTGGTGGTAAGGGTGGATGCATCTCAATATGAAGGCTGGTTTTATGAAGGTGCCGGTATTTACCGCCATGTGTGGCTGGAAAAATTTAATCCTGTTCATATTGCCGAGTATGGAACTTTTGTGAGTTCTGTGGTAACTGATACAACCGCAAAAGTTTCTGTTGAAACCAAACTCTTAAATAATACCGCTGCAAGAGCACGTACCAAAATTGTTTATTATATAGTAGACAAAGACGGGAAAAAAATTACAGGCTCGTTGGTAGAAGGAGTTTCAGTAAGTAATGGGGATATAAAGAAAATACAGTACCAGTTTAAAATAACCAACCCGGTTTTATGGAGTTTGGAAGATCCGTATTGCTATAAACTGATAACACTCTTAAAACAGGATGCCACTAATATTATCATTGACAGTACATCTACAACTTTTGGAATAAGAACAATAAAGATAGACCCTGTAAAAGGATTATCACTTAATGGTAAGCCAATAAAAATTTATGGTGTTTGCTGCCACCAGGATCATGCAGGTGTGGGAAGTGCATTGCCCGATGCATTGCAGTACTACCGTATAAAACTTTTGAAAGAGATGGGGGTAAATGCCTATCGTACATCACATAACCCGCCAACAGCCGAGCTTTTACAGGCATGTGATGAATTGGGTATGCTGGTACTGGATGAAAACCGTTTAATAGGAACTTCTGCAGAATATATGAACCAGTTCACCAGGCTGATTGAACGGGATAAAAATCATCCTTCTGTTTTTATGTGGAGCATTGGTAATGAAGAAGGCTGGATACAGGGTAATGATATCGGAAAGAGAATGGCATTGACCCTGATGGAAAAACAAAAGCAACTTGACCCTTCCCGGCTTTGTACCTATGCGGCGAATAATGGCAACGATTATGCAGGTATCAATGAAGTGATACAGGTAAGAGGGTTCAATTATTATATTAACGGAATAGATAAATACCATGCCGGTCACCCGGCTCAACCGGTGATGGGAAGTGAAACAGGAAGCACCGTTTGCACAAGAGGTATCTACATAAAGGATACAGTAAATGGATATGTTCCTGATCATGATATTACTTATCCATCCTGGGCAAGCACTGCCGAGCAATGGTGGAAACCCAATGCCAATAAGGATTGGTTCATGGGTGGTTTCGTGTGGACCGGTTTTGATTATCGTGGCGAACCTACTCCATACGGATGGCCTTGCATCAATTCTCATTTTGGAATTATGGATATGTGCGGTTTCCCTAAGAACAATTATTATTATTATCAAAGCTGGTGGAGTGATAAAGATGTGTTGCAACTTAGCCCACACTGGAATTGGAAGTCAGGAGACAGCATAAATGTTTGGGTAAATAGTAATGCAGATGAAGTTGAATTAAAAATGAACGGCAAAAGTTTAGGTAAAAAAGTAATGGCCAGGGAATCGCATCTTGAATGGAAAGTAAAATATAGGCCGGGAAAACTGGAAGCATTTGCAATAAGAGGCGAAAAAAAATTATATGCTAAAGTAGAAACAACCGGGGCGGCGTATAAAATTCTTTTGTCACCTGACAGGAATGAAATAAATGCTGATGGGGAAGATGTTTGTGTAATGAATGTATCTGTGCTTGATAACAAGGGCAGGGAGATACCCGATGCCATGAATCTTTTAAAATTTGGAGTTGATGGTAATGCAAAAATAATTGGTGTGGGTAATGGGGATCCATCAAGCCATGAGCCGGATAAATTTTTTGATAATAAATGGCAACGGAAATTATTTAATGGTAAATGCCAGGTTATTGTTCAGTCAAATGGCGGAGCCGGTGATTTTAAATTTACAGCTACCGGTGATGGATTGATAGCAACAACTATGTACATTGCCACTAAAGGAAGTTCAAATAAATCGTTTGTTGCAGAAAAATGATAACAGTACAACTAAAATAAATTTATGAAGAAGCTTTTTCTTTTAAGTCTGTGCATGATGTTAATAGAACTTTCATTTGCTCAAACTTACCAACCTAACTGGGAAAGTTTGGACAAACGCCCCGTACCAACATGGTTCAAAGATGCAAAATTCGGCATCTTCATTCACTGGGGTGTTTATGCAGTTCCGGGTTGGAGTACAAAGGGTAATTATGCTGAGTGGTACCAGCAGGGCTTACAGACAAATGATACAGCCCGTCAAAAATTTCATAAAGCAAAATTTGGCAACCGTACATATTATGACCTGGCCAATGATTTTAAAGCAGAATTATTTAACCCGGATGAATGGGCAAAAGTTTTTGAACACTCGGGTGCAAAATATATTGTGCTTACTTCCAAACACCATGACGGGTTTACTTTATGGCCAAGTAAAGAAGCTGATAAGGCCTGGGGCTTTAAATGGAATGCTGTTGACGTTGGGCCAAAGAGAGACCTGCTCGGTGACCTTTTTAAAGCGGTTCGTAAAACTTCTGTCCATGCCGGCATGTATTATTCATTGTACGAATGGTTTAACCCTTTGTGGAAAGCAGATAAGAAAAAATATGCCGAAGAACATACCTGGCCACAGATGAAAGAACTGATCAATACTTATCAGCCCGATGTTTTCTGGACAGATGGTGATTGGGATGCTCCGCCTGAAACATGGAAAAGCCAGGAATTTTTAACCTGGTTGTATAATGAGAGTCCGGTTAAAGATAAAATTGTAGTTAATGACCGTTGGGGTGGAGGCGTACGTTTTAAACATGCCGGCATCTATACACCCGAATATCAACCCGACCTTGATTTTGAAGACCATTACTGGGAAGAGAGCAGGGGCATGGGTTACAGCTATGGTTATAACCGGGAAGAAGATGCCTGGGATTATAATTCCACGCAATCATTGGTTTTACAATTGATAGATAAAGTAAGCCGTGGTGGAAATTTTTTATTGGATATTGGTCCCGATGAGCATGGAAAGATACCACCCATCATGCAGGAACGTTTGTTACAGATGGGAGAGTGGCTGAAGATAAATGGCGAAGCAATTTATAATACTTCCCGGTGGAAAGAACATTCGCAATGGAGTGAAGGTAACAGGGAATATAAAGACAGGAGCGGCGATATGCTTTTAAAAATAACGGTTGACCCTGATCCGGGTTATGCAGTGAAAGAAGTTTTTTATACGTACAATGAAAATACAAATTCTTTGTATGCCATTTTCCCAAGATACCCGGAAAATAAAAACCTGGTATTAAAAAATATCAGTCCCACAACAGGAACAACCTTCAGTTTCTTATCAACCAAAGAAAAATTACATTGGCATCAGCAGGGAAGTAATGTGGTGATCGATCTTCCGGAATACAATCCTAATACAATAAAAGCACCTTATGCCTATGTTGTAAAGATCGAAAATTACGGAAGATTTTCTTCCAAACCGGCTATTAAAGTGGTTTATGAAAATGGGGCAATGATACCCGTTATCAGTTTTTCAGTTGGGGGTGTCGAGGCTGTTCGTTATACAACCGATGGTACCGAACCCGGCCTTAATTCAAACCTTTATACAAAACCATTCCTTATTGCCAGTACAAGTACGGTCAAAGCAAAAGCATACCTGGCAGGCAGTTTGCCCAGTGCTACGCTGGTTGAACTGGTTAAGAATTATGAATGGATGGCTGCAGTAAAAACAGGACAGCTTCAACCGGGGATCGCTTACAAATATTACCAGCCGGAGAATAATATCAATATGGTTACTTCATTTAAAACCAACCCGGTCAGCTCCGGTGTTGCTGATGTCATTTCTGTTGCAAAGAAACAAAGGGCGGATAAATTTGCTTTTGAATTCAAAGGTTTAATAAAGATCGCTAAAGATGCTGTTTATACATTCTATACTCAGTCAGATGACGGCAGCAAGTTGTTTATAGATGAAGAAGAAGTGGTGGATAATGACGGAGATCACGGAACAGTGGAGAAAAGCGGTAGGGCAGCATTGAAAAAAGGGTATCATAAAATAAAAGTGATTTATTTTGACAGTGGTGGCGGTAATGAGTTGAAAGTTCTGATGCAGGCCGAAGGAGGAACAAAAAACGAGATACCCGGCACTTTACTTTATCATGACTAATAACAAGTCTACCAGTAAATGAAATATTTCATATCCCTCGTTTTTTTATTTTTTATAAATGCTGCTGTTGCTCAGCCTAAGCCAGAACATGATCTTGTTTTTGATTCTTTGGCAAAACGATGGGATGAGGGCATACCGTTGGGTAATGGCTGGCTGGGTGCTTTGATCTGGCAGAAAGGAGATAAAATCAGGATATCCCTGGACAGGGTTGATCTATGGGATGACAGGCCCATGCCGGAAATTGATAAACTCAAATTCAGCTGGGTAACAGAAAAAGTAAGATTAAACCAGTACGACTCTGTACAAAAAATTGGCGATGAGCCTTATGAAAAATATGCAGCACCTACAAAGATACCAGGAGCTGCGATAGAAATTGATCTAAATAAATTGGGTAAGATAATTGCAAACAGGCTGGATATTAAAGCGGGATTAAGTGTAATAAAATTCGAAAACGGGATCATCTTTAATAATTATATACATGCAGTTAACCAGGTTGGCTATTTTGGTTTTGAAAATATAAAAGAAGATATCGTTCCTGAAGTAATGATACCAAATTATAACTCAGGTAAAACCGGGCTTATTGGCAACAGCGTAGAAGGGCAGGGGTTAGAGAGATTGGGTTATGAAAAGGGAACCATTACAAAAACATCAAACAGCATCCGCTATCATCAGCCTACATGGAATAATAATTATTATGAAGTTTTGGTTACCTGGCAAAAATTTCCGGGAAACAGAATGATAGGACAATGGACGATTACAAATAATGAACCTGCTGTATTAACACCAATAAATATTAATTTAAAAGAACCAACCGGCTGGATTTCGCATAGTAAATGGTGGAATGATTACTGGAGCCACTCATCCATATCATTACCGGATAAATCATTGGAGCGGCAATATTATTTAGACATGTATAAGTTTGGATGTGTTGCAAGAACCAATACGCCACCCATTTCTTTACAGGCCATCTGGACGGCAGATAATGGAAATCTGCCACCATGGAAAGGAGACCTGCACCATGATTTAAATACTGAGCTCAGTTACTGGCCCGGCTATACCGGCAATCATCTCGAATTAACAGCATCATTTACCAATTGGTTGTGGAAGGTAAAAGAAGAAAATATAAAGTGGACGAAAAATTACTTTGGGGTAGATGGGTTAAATGTTCCGGGTGTTACAACCATCAGCGGAAAGCCGATGGGTGGTTGGATACAATATTCCATGAGCCCAACAACTTCTGCTTGGATGGCGCAGCATTTTTACTGGCAGTGGAAATACAGTATGGATGAAAAATTTCTAAAAGAAAAATGCCTGCTGTATTTTGATGATGTAGAAAATTATCTTCTTAAGATCAGGAAGTGGGATTCAGTAAAGCATAAATATTTTATTCCACTAAGCTCAAGCCCGGAATACAATGATAACAGCATTACTGCCTGGTTCAGGAACTATACTAATTATGATCTTGCTCTTATCCATTATTTGTATAAAAAGTATTTTGAAATCTTATATAAGGCAACTGGCAGAAGAGCACGGGAGATTTTCATTGACGAAGGCCTCTTTCCCGAGCTTAATGTAAATGAAACCGGACTGACCATCGCACCAGACCAAAACCTTGATGAATCACATCGGCATCATGCACATTTGATGGCTATTTACCCGCTTGGATTATTAAATGCAGAAGACCCAACGGAAAAAGAAATTATTGACAGATCTCTTCGCTGGCTGGAAAAAAAGGGGACAAGGCAATGGACAGGTTATTCGTTCAGTTGGGCAGCCTGCATTTACGCAAGGGCTAAAGAGGCAGATAATGCAGTAGGTATGTTGCAAAAATTTGCTTCTAATTTTTGTTCAGTAAACAGCTTTCACCTGAATGGTGACCAAAAAGGAGGGGAGTATTCTGATTTTAAATACCGACCTTTTACACTCGAAGGAAATTTTGCTTTTGCGCAAGGTATTCATGAATTATTGTTGCAAAGCCACCAAGGTTATATAGAAGTTTTTCCATCGGTGCCAACTGCCTGGAAAGATGTTTCATTTAAAACATTAAGAGCAGAGGGAGCTTTTTTGGTAAGTGCAAAAAAAGAGAATGGAGCAATAACAGAAATAAAGATCACTTCAGAAGAAGGTGGAGGCCTGGCTTTATTGCTTCCATTTAAAACCTGGACCAGCGTTGGCGTAAGCCGGTCATTGATCCATATAGAAAATAATATCGCAACCGTACAATTAAAAAAAGGTCAAACCATAATTTTTAAAAATGCATTTGAATAAACGAATAATAATTTCTTTGATAGCTCTTTCTCCTTTGCTTTTGCAGGCGCAAAGCGGAATACCTAAGCCAACCAAAGCGCAACTTCAATGGCATGATATGGAATTCTACCTCTTCATGCATTTTGGCCCCAATACTTTTACTGATCTTGAATGGGGGCATGGAACAGAGAAAGAAGAAGTCTTCAACCCAACCAATTTAGATTGTGAGCAATGGTGCCGTATTGCAAAAGCCAGCGGCGCAAAAGGGATAATCATCACCGCAAAACACCACGATGGATTTTGTTTGTGGCCCAGTAAATTTTCAAAACACACGGTAAGAGAAAGTAAATGGAAGGATGGAAAAGGAGATGTGCTGAAGGAATTATCTGCTGCCTGTAAAAAATATGACTTGAAGTTTGGTGTTTATATCTCTCCCTGGGACAGGAACCATCCCGATTACGGAACAGAGAAATACAACGATGTGTTTGTGAATATGATGAAAGAAATTTTTAACAACTATGGCCCCATCTGGGAACTTTGGTGGGACGGCGCAAATGGTGAAGGACCAAACGGAAAGAGGCAGGTATACGACTGGCACCGCTTTGAAAGATCGGTCCGTGAGCTTTCACCCAACACCGTTGTGTTCAGTGATATCGGCCCTGATATCCGTTGGGTGGGAAATGAAGCTGGCATTGCCGGAAAGACAAACTGGAATACATTGGATACCGCTGGATTTTCAAGAGGTAAAGGCGGACCCAAACAGGATACATTAAATGCCGGAAATGCGAACGGCAGGAACTGGATACCGGCCGAATGCGATGTAAGCATAAGGCCGGGATGGTTTTATCATAAGGCAGAAGATAGTAAAGTAAAAACTCCAGAACAACTTTTTGATCTGTATTTAAAATCAGTAGGCCGTGGAGCAAATTTATTATTGAATGTACCACCGGATGGGAGAGGGTTGATCAATGAAAATGATTCGGCTGCCTTAATTGGTTTCAGGAAGCTTAAGGAAAGTAACTTTGGTTATAACAGGGCAAGAAATGCTCAGGGATATTTTTTTACACATGGTGGTGCCATGAAAGTAGCCTTTTTAAATGATGGTAATAGCGATAAAGGAATTCATAATATGGACATGGTTCATGAACAATTTTGTTTCCTGGAATTTAAGAAAGAGGAAAAGATAAATTGTATTATTCTTAGGGAAGGGATTATCAAAGGACAATATTGCGATTCTTTTGAAGTTGTTTTAACAAACAATAAAGATGAGATCCTCAGGAAAGTTGTCGGTACCACCATTGGCAACAAGCGTATTATCACATTCCCGTTTTCTGAGGTAAAAAAAATATACTTTTCTGAATTTAACCCACATAGAACAAAGCCGTTTATAATTGCAGAGATAGAAGCCTATTTAATTGATGAAAGACTGGTTGAAAAATGAATTCTCTTTTACCTGTTCACCACAAATTTCTCCACTCCAATAACTTTACCATCCTTATTTAATACTGCCAGGTATGTTCCGCTTGGAAGCCCGGTTACTGAAAGAGAATAATTACTGGTTGTAATATTCACCTCTTTTACTTTTCTGCCACTGGCATCAAATACAGATAAAACAGATGGAAGAATATTTATCGTCAGCTTCAGGTCTGATCCATTAGTAGGGTTATTATACAAAGCAAATGGTACATCATCTCCGAATTGTGCAGTTTTAATTTCTGAATACTCCTGCCGGCTGTCAATATCTACTTCTTTCAACCGGTAATAGTTAATTCCTTTTTTGGGACTAAGGTCAAAATAATTGTAGTCAATGTGCGAAGTGCTGTTGCCTGCTGCTTTTACCTGGCCTATCTTTTCGAAGTGCAATCCATCAATGCTTCTTTCAATATCAAAGCGGTCGCTGTTTTGCTCTGTGGCGGTACGCCAGCTTAGGTGAGCTTTTTTCCCTTCTGCCTTCACATTGAAGTAGAGCAGTTTTACCGGGAGAGGCACTTGTTTATCAAACTGTATCACATTGGTGAGCGACCATTTGCCATTGGCCTCCTTTGTGCGTATAAAAAGATAGTGCAGACCATTGGGCAACCCGGTTAAAGGGGCGCCGAAAGAAAAATCTGAAACATTGGTTCCCAACCCACCTCCAAAAGGAATGGTTGTTCCGTTGCCGAAGCCGGGATCGGTATCAAAGAAATATTCTCCGCCCTGCAGGTTGTCCTGGGCAATGTCTTTAAAGAATAACCAGCGGTTGGTTTCAGACCATTTACCGGTAATATCCCTTGATCTCAGGTAGATATTGTGAAAACCTTTGGCTAAAGAACTGATGTCAACCGGCACCAGTACATCACTTACATTCATTGATGGGCTGATGCTTACATTGCTGGCATTTCCAAAGCCGGGGTCGGTATCAATAAAATATTCCAGCTTATTGGTATTACCCGAAGCGATGTCTCTAAAGAACAGCCATCGGTTGCTGAGCGACCATTTTCCGGTGATATCTCTTGATCGCAGGTAGATATTATGAAATCCACTGGTTAAAGAACTGATGTCAATCGGTACCAGTACATCAGTCACATTCATCGATGGGCTGATGCTTACATCAGTGGCATTACCAAATCCCGGATCAGTATCAATAAAATATTCCAGCTTATTGGTATTACCTGAAGCGATGTCTTTAAAGAACAGCCATCGGTTGCTGATGGTCCAGTTGCCTGCATCATCTTTTGAACGGACAAAAATATTGTGAAACCCTTTTGACAAAGCTGAGATATCGATGGGTATAGTTATGTTGGCAATATTATTTCCGGGTGTTATTGAAACATCGGTTGCATTACCAAACCCCGGATCGGCATCAATGAAATATTCCAGTTTGTTTACATTAACGCCTGTAATGTCTTTTACAAAAGCCCAGCGATTGGTTATAGACCAGTTGCCTGCATCATTCATCGAGCGTACAAAGACCTTATGCATTCCTTTTGAAAGCGAAGTGATATCAACCGGTATCAACAGATCGGCAATATTAGCTGCAGCAGAAATGCTGACATTGGTTCCGTTGCCAAATCCCGGATCTGTGTCAACAAAGTATTCAATTTTGTTAATGGTCTGGGCATACGATCCTCCACACAATAACAAAAAAGATAAAATGATACCTGCCGCTTTTTTCATGACCCGACTAGTTATTTGTTTTGGTGCTGATGGTGATATTCAGAGTATTGGCGTTAACAGTTGCCGGCGCTGTCAGCTTGTAAATACTAGGCACATTTGAAATGCCTGAAAGAACATATACTGTTCCATTCTGCGTACCAAATACCCCGCATTCTCCGCCTCCTGTCCCGTTTGTCTTGGCAGGGCTAGCGGTTTTTATCTGGAACCGGCTGTCCTGGCTGAAGTTAGGGCTGCTGTTAAGCAGATCTTCAAATACAGTTGTCATATCTGCTATCAAAATATTTCCGTTGGTTCCGTTACCGAGGCCACCGTTCCAGCTTACATTATTTTCCACTATGCAACTGCTAAGATTGAAATAATCACTTACTGAAATATTATTCCTGAGTGTCCATCCTGTAAAACTGGAAACGAAGTTTGCACCCTGTACATGCATCACATTATTCTGGAAGACGCCGTTATCATCAGCATCGAATGCCGCCCCGGAGATAATAAGATTATTGTTGATCGAAACATTCACCGTTGCACCACTGCTGTTGATGCTGTAGATAACGCCAATATAGTTTTGAGATAGTTGAACATTGGTGCACCAGCCCATCGTTAACTGGCTTCCGACATAATTTCTCCGGAACAAAATATTGGTAATGGAAGCACCTCCATAACTGATGTAGGCACTGTTTATAATATACATGCCTTCAACAACACTGTTATCTGATCCTGTTTGGTAATACAGGTTATCAATTTTACTGCTGCCGGTATTAGCCTGCAGGTCGGGGTTGCTGTTTGCCGCAGCTGTACCCAGGAAGAAACCGTTGCCGATCAATACCAACCCCTTAGTCAAAAATAAATTTCCATAACTCTGCCCCGATGGTTCAAAATGGAGCGTATCGCCATTCAATACACTGGCGTTATTATTGGCTCCCTGTGCTGTTGAAAAATCTGCCGGAACCCCGGTATTATTCACCCGCCAGATCTTGGCGGCAGCATTGAGCATTAATAAAAGACTGCTTGTAAGAAGGAAGAATATCTTTTTCATACTGGTTTATTTTACAGTACGAAACTATTTTTTGTATCAGTACAGAACAATACTCTCATGGGAGTATTTTGCTGGTCTAACCTTATTTTAGTCAAAGACCAATTGTATCTCATTTTTATATGCATCACTCGTGGGTATCCTTCGGACGATCTTGAAGCTGGCCAGTGGCTGATCTTTGACGCTTCCTTTGACAAAAAAATAACTGATGTGCATGGTTCCGTAGATATTGTCTTCCTTTACCTCTGCTTCAAATACCCAATTTTTTTCACCAAGACAGTTTTTTATATCATCAACAACCTTTGTATAAAATTCTGATGCTTCGCCGGCAGTTGAAGAGAGCAGCGTTTCTTTATAACTGCGTTTCGTACTAAGATAAGGGCGTTCCTTGTCACGAAAATCTTTGCTGATCGATGCGTACCTGTTACTGAACAGTTCTTTTGAAGGGAGCAGACAAAAATCGCTGATACCACTATTGGGAACCGGGTTCAGGACCGACTGCGGCAAAATATCCCAGCCTGCCTGCCAATGGTTGATCAGATAGAATAATCTTGAACAAAAGGAATTATCATCAAAGATCATTTGTGAAGAATCAATGAGCTTAAACCCGTACATAAACTTCCCGGTTGCATTGTCTTCCTGCGATGTAAAAACTACCTGGAATGAGCTATCCCCAGGAACAGGGATATCAAGTTTTGGACGGCCATACAGATCTTTTTGAGCGATAAAAGAAACCCTGGCTTCCTTCCCGTTATCTGTTTCAAAAATCCGTTGGGTACCAAAGGTTTTCCCATCCTTGCCCATTAAAAATACAAGCGGGGTAAATGCAGCGCTTTGCATGATAAATACAATGCCCTGGCCTGCTTTCAGGGTAAATGGTACGTTTTTATAATATCGATTGGCATCATTGAATTTGGGACTTGTTGTGATCAGTTCAGCTTCTGACTTCTGTCCTTTTATTCCCAGTTTCACCGGTTGGGCCTGCGTACAAAAACAACAAAATAATAGTATCCCTTGGAAGAAAATGGATCGCTTTTTCATGATGAGTTTAAATTTCACGAAACTATTTTCTAACGCTAAGCAAAGCAATACTCCCGGGAGAGTATTTATAAAGTGTATGATCAAATGGATGCAGTAAGGCCGATGTTGGTTCCTTTACCGGGAGAAGACCGGATATTTAACTGCAAGCCGCTTTCTTCGGCCCTTTGCTGCATATTCTGTAAACCATAATGACCCGGGTTTCCCTTACTGCTGTCAAATCCTTTTCCATTATCACTGATGCGGATCGTAAAATGTTCTTCATCCGAAACGACAGAGATCATTAATTGCGTGGCGCCGGAATGCTTACACGCATTGGTCACCGCTTCCTGACAAATGCGGAACAATTGCAGGGCCTGTCCGGAGTTAAGTTGAATATTGGCTGAAATGTTTTCTTCGGTTTGTAATTGAATGGAGGGATATGCCTCGGTATATTTTACGGCATGACTTACCAGCTTATCAAAAAAATCAATGGCGCTGATCTTGTCTTTGTTGAGTATCCAGATGGTCTCTCTTAACGTTTGCATCAGTTCGCCGGCGCCTTCTTTCAGCCTGTCCATTTTTGGTTCTACCGGCTGTTGCTGTTGCTGCGCTGTTTCTACCTGGCTAATATTATTGGATAACCAGGTGATCTGTGCACCGAGGTTATCATGCAGGTCGCGGCTGAGCCGTTGCTTTTCTTTCTGCACTTCCTGTTCCATCTGCAGTTGCCTTAATTTTTTCTGATACCTGTTCCTGGAAATAAAATAAAAAATTCCGCCTACCGCTCCCAGTACAAGTAATGTGAAAATTATTTTTGCCCAGTTGGTCTGGTACCAGGGCGGCAGGATATGGATATGTAAGATCAGTGGTTCTTTACTCCAGATACCTTCATAGTTGCTGCCCGATACATGCAATTCATATTCACCCGGTGGTAAGATATATTGTACCGTGTTGTTGGTCTGGGGTGATGACCAGTCGGTTTGAAAATTCTTTAACCAGAATTTATACTGGTTCCTTTCGGGCACTGTAAAATCCATGTTGGCAAAAGATAAACGGATATTATTCTGGTTGTTGGAGAGGCTGATGGTTTTGATGAATTCCGGTTGAAGGTTTGGCAGGTAGGGCAGGTTATTCACTTCAATGCCCGTAAGCAGTGTTTGTGATGGCTCTCCTTTGCTCACCAGCTTCTCTGGTTTAAAAAAATTGATCCCGTTCACCCCGGCAAAATATAAGGTACCATCGGGCCCTTTGCAGTAGCCCTTTGTATTGAACTCATCGCCCTGTAATCCTTCTTTTGCCGAATAAGAAGTGATCTTATAAGCGGTATCAATTTTTGCCAGTCCACGATTGGTGCTTACCCAGGCATTACCGGTATTGTCGAACAATACGCCATATACAAATGAATTAGGGAGGCCATCTTTAATATTCAGTTGCCGGAAGAGTTGTTTATCTTTCAAAATAAATATTCCATCCATTGTTGTTGCCCATATCTTTCCATCGGGGTGCTGGTTGATATGTTTTATATGAACAGCAGGTAAGTTCATCTTTTGAAAACTATTATTCTCAAAACACCAGGCGCCTGCAATAGTGCCGATCCAAAGTTCCCCCTTATTATTCCGGAAAAAATTATTGATCCGTTCATTCAGGGGAAGCGTACAGATGAGCCTGCTGCTGTAGCCGGGGTTTTTATGAATATTTTTTTCGATGGAGAAAATACTGTTCCTGTAACTGAACCAGATCTCTGCATCGCTGATCTTCTGCATACCGAACTCAAATTCGCCGGGCACAGAATCAGTATTGGGTGGTAACAGGTAAGTTAATGACCTTACACTCCCTTTCCGGATATTGATCTCATATAATTTATCAATGACAGATTTTACGATCAGGGTAGAAGAATCTATCAGTACCATCGCTCTCGGGCTTCCGAATTTTTTATCTGCTTCAGGTAATTTTATTTTCTGAAGGAACTGGCCTTCTTTGTCATACACTTCAATATCTCCCAGGTAAATACCAACAAAGACCTTGCCTTCGGGACTGGTAGCGAGTGAATACGGCAATGTATTTTTATCAGGTCTTTTGAATAAGCTGAATTTTTTCCTGGAAATCACCTTGATACCACCGATACCATTATAACCAAGCCAGCTGTTCTCATGACCGTCAGTGGCTGTTACATGCAAGTAGCGTATAAGGTCACGTGAAAAATAGTCGGTATAAGGAAAGGGTTCGATCTTTTGCTGGCCGGCATCATAGAGCCATATTTCTTTTGTGCCGGCAAGGAAAAATTTACTTGTACCAACCTTCCTGGGGGTCATATAGCCATTATCAAAATCTGCAGCATTGAATGTGGTTGGTAATATTCTTGAAACAGTAAAGGGATCATGTATCGATGCTTTATAGGCCATCTTATCTGTTATGATCAACAGGCTGTCTTTTTTTTCTGGTATCAGGAAAAGCACGGTTATTTTATTGGTATTGCTGAATTGCCTGATGCCATCAGCAGTAATTGTATACAGGTCACCCGTTTTATCTGACCACTTCATGAACCAGCTGCCTTCCTCTTTTGAATGCAACCGGGTTAGCATGAAAATACTTTCCTTGTCTGCGAACGCCGGAAAACCATCTAATTTTTTTATGTTAAGCGTGGTTTTATTAATTGTATAGATACCGTAGGGATAATCGATGACCCACACACCTGAATCTGTTTCACCAACACAATAAAGCGGGACTTTAAAAGGAAAGGCTGGGAGAGCCGGCGTAAGATCTATGAATTCGATCTTACCTTTTGGCTTGAATACAATGTGAGCACGTTCGGTGATCCATAAATTACCATCCCTGTCTTCATAGATTGCTGATACGGAATTCTCAGGTAAGCTTTTTTTGTTTGATTCATCATGTCTGAAGGTCTGGAACCTGTAACCATCAAATTTTTGCAGACCATCGGCTGTGGCAACCCAGAGAAAACCCTGCTTATCAAAGATCAGGTCGTTCACGGAGTTGAGGCTTAACCCGTTTTCGGTATTATATTCAGTTAAAGGATGCGGAGATTGTGCAAATAAACCGGTACTTACGCAAAACATTGCGGGCAGAAGAAATATCCTGGTATAGCAGGCGATATATTTTATAATATGCAAGATGCCGGAAAATTAGTATTAATTTATGCTAAAAAAAATAATCGTAAGGGAGTATTGGAATTTGAAACAGAGAATTTGAAATTTGCCTATGCCAACACGGATCGCTATAGCCGATGACAAACAGATAAACCGTACTACGGTGAAAGAGAAGATCATGTCCTTTGCCGAAATTGAACTGGTGCTGGAAGCAAAGAACGGTCATGATTTCCTGGAACAACTCAAGCAACTGCCTGCGGAAAAAAGGCCACAGGTTGTTTTGATGGACCTGGAAATGCCTGTGATGGACGGCATACAAACCATTAGTATTGCTTCATCTGCTTACCCCGATATCAAATTCATTGTGCTTACTGTTTTTGAAGACAATGAAAAGATATTTGAAGCCATTAAAGCAGGCGCAGGAGGTTATTTGCTGAAGGATGATACAGCCGTAAATATCATTGATGCCATCACCAACGTGGTTGAATACAACGGCATACCCATGAGCCCGGCCATTGCAAGGAAGACAATGGAGCTGCTGAAGCAATCGCAGGCACCTGTCTCCAATGAAGAAGTGGTTACTGAGCCATTGCTTACTGAAAGGGAAATGGAGATCCTTAAGGAAATGGTGACGGGTAAGAATTATAAAGCGATCGGTGAAAAATTATTCATATCCCCGCTTACCGTAAGAAAGCATGTGGCGCATATCTACGACAAGCTGCATGTGAACAGCCGGGCACAGATCATCAACCTGGCGCATAAGAATAAATGGGTCTAATAAAACTATCCTCCCTTTTACTCAGATTGTATTTTGGTTTTTAAACTGTGAAATTTTTTTTCTCCTGATAACTGCATTTTAGCAGCATAAAAAAGACCAGGCTCTTCATCGTTCAGAGCTGTTGTAATTCCATATAAAACCTGCTGATCGGCCGAGAGTTTAATTAAATACTTTGTTGACCCTAATATTTTCCAGGGATCTGTCAGCTTTGTAGTTTCAAGGTATATATCTTTAGTAGCAGCCTTATAAATTCCTTCCACATATTCTATTCCCGATCTGCCTTCTTTTCCTTTATACGCTTTTGCCAATTCTGCATTGCTGCTGTCAATCGAAATATATGTCCATATCAGCTCGCCTTTAACAATCCCATCATTCTGTATTTCAATTTTACAAACACAGGTGAATAAATCCGGTTTATCTTTTACCGTCCACTCGCCTATATAATAAGTTACCTGTGCTAAGCAAGTATATACAATTAATAACAAGGCCGCAGTTGAAATGATCTTTTTCATAATCGTTTGTTTAAATATATGATTGTAATTTTACTTTATCCCTGTACCACTCCCTGTTTTTGAGTACCTAGAATAATCTATTTCTTATTAAATATGCTGATTGCTACAAAGGCTGTAATATTTCGCAGGCTTATTTTACTGGTATTTGGTTCATCCTGCCTGTCTTTAGGAACTACGTTTTTTAATCCAAGCATTGTTTGTATTCCTGCTTTTACCGTTCCTTTATAACCTGGCAGAAAAGCACCTGCGTTAAATAAGGCGCCATAATCCATCGGGCTGCGATTATCGGTTTTACTTTCTCCAAAACTTATTTTCTGCCAGTCGGTATTTCCTGTTACTGTTAAAGTGTTTTTATATTTGCCTGCAATGGCAAAGCCGATATATCCTCCTGCACCAATAAATATATGTTTATTACTTTTGCCAAGACTGAATTCAAAATTAACAGGGAGATCAATATAGGTTGGCCTGACAGTAACCAATCCGGTATAACCCCGGGTGTTTATTGCCGGCATAAGATTAAAATGCACTTGTTTGGAAATGGCAACATCAAGATCAACAGCAAAGCCATAACTTAACTTTGCATCCTTGGCCGGTGCACTTGCAAATCCGCCGTGAACGGTTAACAATGTAGTCAGCTTTTGTGATTTAGCTGTGTAGCAGAATCCAATTATTGTTATCAGCAATGACAATATCTTTTTCATATAAATTATTTGTTCAAAAATCATAACTATCAACCTGCAGGACAATAATCACTTATGATTATTTTGACTTACAAACAGGCATTAGGTAACTGCAGCATTATTTTATTTTGATAGATTCAATAAGTTCACCAAAGGAAACTATCACGCTGTTATTAAGCTGGAACTCATTTTTGTAACTGAGCCTCATGAAAACCCCTTTAATTAATGCAAAAGACTCTGAAACAGATACCAGTTGCTTATCCATTACCGTCATTGAAATTTTTCTGCCCTCATAACCCCTGATCGAGATTTTCTCTGTCTTTATATCTGTTGCAATAAGATATGTCCTTTGCATACTGGTAAGAAGCAAAGATGCAATGCTGTCAACGGTAATATGCTGAGGCGCCAGACCCAGGTTTATGGTAAGGGTTTCCTGGTATTTATCTTTTTCTGAACTTAAAGGCGAAGTGATGAGTACAGAGGCTGGCGATAATTTTTTTATTTCAAAATTTCCGGCATATGTAAATGAATAAAATCCTACGGTGTCCTCAAAGGTTTTAAATCCTGATTGTGCAGGTGCATATAGAGCAATCAGGAGTAAACAGGCTGTAAGAATACCGGAAATGATGCTTTTCATTTTTGTCGTTTCAGTTTTAAAGAATTGAATTGTACCTGTATTGAGTTATTTACGGACATTAAAACTGATATAGCTGATGACTTCCGCCTTTTTACCCCTGCCTTTTGCCATGGCCAGCTTTTCAGCTTTAAGAGTTATTGTTCCATCATCATTTAAAGTGCAAAGTATTGTTTGATCGCCTGTGGCATAAAGTTTACTCATTCCCCGCTCGAGGGTTACATGCACCTGCAGCGCTGATTGTACATCGTCAACCTCAACTTCTGTATTTAGGGCTAATGTCTTCTTTGGTTTTGATGAAAAATATAACCTGATCCCGGCTTTGGATTTTGAATCTCCGAGCTTTCCGTTAATAAAGTAATTGCCTTTGCCAAAAAAACCAGACCAAATGGGAAATGGAGCCTCAGCCCTGCAAAGGGTTCCGTCTATGCAATATTCATTTTCTGCAAGTACAGTGCATTCCTGTGCATACATTTTTCCGGGTAGTAAACCGATGAATAACATGAGGATTAATGAGATCAGGAGTCTTTTCATACATTAATAATTTTATTTTTCAAAAATCAGGTAAACAGCTAACAGGGCAAATAATCACAAGTGAGTATATTTCAGCGCTGCTGCAAAAAATCCGGTTTGGTTAGTTATTTTTATTACTTGTTACCTGTCAAAAGATATAACCCATTGCAGCATATACTGTTTTTCGTTTTTACGTGTATAAGCCTTAGCAACAGTGTAAGCAGCCTGGCCCAGCCCGATGCAGGCCTGATGTTCAAGAGATACAGTACAAAAAACGGCATGCTCATTAATGGTGTTTATTCATTAGATAGAAGTAAGAATGGCATGTGGTGGATTGGTACCGGGGCAGGTTTGCAGCGTTTTGATGGCTATAATTTTGAGAACTGGACAGAAGCCTTCAATAAGCCAAATGATGTACACATGGGAGTGCAAAGGGTGTATGAGGATAGTAAGGGCAATGTGTGGGTGTTCAATTTTGGTGTCCGGTATTATTTTCCGGCTGGCAGCAAAAAATACCGGCTTGTAACAACAGATTCATCTAAAAATATTATTCCACCCAATGTCTATCTTTTACCCCTGATGGAGAAAGATGGAAAGATCTGGTGCTTCGAGGGTAATTCCGGTTTCTATGGTATCAACCAGAAAACAAAAAAGATTGACAGCTTCATCCCTGTCATTTTCAATCCCCGCCTTTCTGCAGTGAACGCTGTTACCATTCCATTTTTGGGAACAGATGAAAACGGAACAGCATGGATAACCCAGGATTACACTGACACAAATTATATTGTTCAGTTTAAACCAGGTGCAGCGGTAAAAATAAGAAGCCTGCCGGTAAATAAATACGGCAGACTAAAAGCATATATACCAATTGGAGATAATCATTTCCTGTTTCTTAGTACTGCCTATACAGCTATTTGCAGGAGTGATGATTTTGAAAACCCTTTAAAAACCCTGACTACAGAAAATATTCCGGGTAATTTCATCCGTAATTTCTGTTATAAAAAACTGAAGGTATATAATAAGGGTAGTATTATTTTTGGAGGAGAGAAGGGCCTTTATGAATACATACCTTCTACCCAAACCTTACAACCTTATGCCACTTCTGTTTATCCACAGATAAACCTAAGCCGGCAATTTTTATTTGTTTTAAAGGAAGACGAACGGGGAAATATCTGGATAGGCCGTGATGCCAGTGATGGTTTACTGATATTTTACCCCGGCAAACTAAAATTTAATTTTCTGAAAGCGCCACAGCGGTATTTCAATATCGTTTATTCATTAGCAGCCGATAAAAAAGGGAATGTAATAGCATCAGGCTTTCAAAAAGGGCTGAATGTTTTTGATAAAGCCGGCAAATGGATAAAATATATTGACCTGCAAAAAACAGAAGACGGACTCAGCCCTTCTATGCGTAGTATGGATTTTATTGACAGTAATCACCTGCTGATGAAATCGCTTTATGGCAAAATGGCGGTGCTCAATACAGATAATTACTCACTCAGGGATATCAGTTCCTTATTACCTCAATATGTGGCTGCACAAAGAAATGCATTTGATGCAGATTTTATTCAGGCCGGCGAAAACAGGTTGCTGTTTGTTCATGGCAATTATGTTTTGCAGGTAACAAAGAGAAAGGAAGCATATGCCATTGAAGTAACTGATTCATTAATGGATCTGGAAAGACTGACCACCATTACAGTTATAAAAGATGGAAGAACCATGCTTGGCTCCACACAGGGTTGTTACTTAAAGAATGGGAATAAATGGGAAACTGTTCCCGGAACGGGGAAATTTTATATTAAACATCTTTCTGTGGATAAGGACGGAATAGTTTGGGCAGCGTCTGCTGCCGGTATTTTACTTTTAAATAATAACCGGGTCATAAAAACCTATAATGTTGCTTCAGGTTTATTAAATGATTTTATCTATGGTATTTTGTTTGATGATGAAGGGAATGCCTGGTATAGCTGTAACAAGGGATTAGGCTGCATCAAAAAAAACGGGGGTATAAATTTTTTTACCGAAGCTGCAGGACTACAGGGTGATGAATTTGATACACAATCATTCTGGAAAGGTAATGATGATAAATTATATTTTGGCGGCACCAATGGCATTTCATCTTTTTATCCTCCACAGGTTCTGCAATCAGCAGTACCCGGAAAAACTATTTTATCCGGTTTACAGGTTAATGGTAATAATTATCCAGCGGAAGGAAGAATAGAAGATATTTTGACAGTTGAATTACCCTACAATCAAAACGCACTCACTTTTAATTTTACATTAAGTGACTTTATTGACCCCGACTATAATGTGTACCAGGTAAAAATGGATGGCTTTGATGATGATTGGGTAATGCTGAAGGATATTCATACCACCAGGTACCTGTTGCCCCACGGCTCATATAAGCTGCACATCAAAGGCAGTAGTGATGGCAGCAACTGGAGTGAAGAATTTGTTTTGCCTATAACCATTCATCCTGCATGGTGGCAGACGGGCTGGTTCAAATGGGTAGCTGGTTTAGTGGTAATTATTTTATTGGGTGCAGGCGCTTGGTATTATTACAGAAGAAGAACATTAAAATTAAGACAGCAACTTTTACTTCAACAGGAAATGCAGAAAGAAAGGGAAAGGATCAGTCGTGACCTGCATGACAATATCGGTGCTTATAGTTCTGCCATGATCGCAAATACCGATTACCTGGAACAGGCAGTAAGTGACAATGAAAGCAGGGAGAAAGTTTTGTACCTGAAGGAGAACGCAAGGAATATTCTCAATACCATCCGGGAGACGATCTGGTTGCTCAACAGTAAAAACCTGACCATTTCAGGTTTTACAGAAGGATTTATTAATTACTGTACCAATATTCTCCGCAATTATGAAGGAATTGAAATTGAGTTCAGGGAAGATATTGTTCATAATAAAAACCTGTCACCTGCAGTAGCCATAAACCTGTTGCGTATTTTGCAGGAGACCATTCAGAACACGGTAAAACATGCAAAGGCAACTAAAATAAATTGCTTTATGAAAAGCGATGAGCTGCTTACGATAATCATAACAGATAATGGAAAAGGATTTGATACAATGGAAAGATCATACGGGAATGGTTTAAAAAATATGAAATACCGGGCGGCTGAAATTCACTTTGCCCTTGCCCTGAAAAGCGGGCCGGGTAAAGGAACCGAAATAACACTAACCGGTAAAATTTAACCGAATACTCACTTGTGATTATTGCCGGGAGGGTTAACTTTATTTTATTTGCAGCAATTAAATTTAAAATTTGGGCATACGCATTGGCATAGTAGATGATAAGCAGGTAAACCGTATCACGGTGAAGGAAAAACTGTTGAAGTATCCGGAAGTGGAACTGGTGCTTGAAGCAAAGAACGGAGAGGATTTTTTAGAACAACTGAAAGCAGCACCTCCTGATAAAAAACCGCAATTGATCTTAATGGACCTGGAGATGCCTGTAATGGATGGTATTCAAACAATAGCTTTGGCTTCGCCGGCAAATCCCGAAATAAAATTTATAGTACTCACTGTTTTTGAAGACAATGAAAAAATATTTGAGGCTATCAAAGCCGGGGCACACGGTTATTTATTGAAAGATGAAAAGGCTGTAAATATTATTGAGGCCATCAACCAGGTGGTGGAATATGATGGAATGCCCATGAGCCCTGTAATAGCAAGAAAGGCTATGGCAATGTTAAAGCAAACAGGAAGCCTGCCTTCAGGTGAAAATAATACTAAACCTGTTGGCGAAATACTCAGCGAAAGGGAAATGGACATATTGAAAGAACTGGCCACCGGAAAAAGCTATAAAGCTATTGGTGAAAAACTATTTATCAGCCCTTTTACGGTACGTAAACACGTAAGCAATATTTATAACAAATTGCATGTTGACAGTCGTGTGCAGGTGATCAATGTGGCACAGAAAAATAAATGGGTATAAATTACTTCCCTTTGAAGTTTGCTTTTCTTTTCTCTAAAAATGCTGCAGTTCCTTCTTTCATATCTTCTGTAACGAAACAATCGCCGAAAGATTCAATTTCTTTGGCATATCCGCTTTTGCCATTATTAAAAGAGCTGTCACTCAATACCGCCACATTCACACACTCAATAATTTTTCCAATGGCTATGGGCGCTTTTGAGTGGATAATGTGCAAGATGTCTTTTGTTCTTTCCAATAAACTTTCAGCAGTGGTAATGTGATTTACCAAACCAAGTTGCAATGCTTCATTAGCATCTGCCAGGTGAGCCGTCATCTGCAGTTCCATACTTTTTCCTTTACCCACCAGTTGTGTTAAGCGTTGTGTTCCCCCATAACCAGGTATCAATCCTAAATTAACTTCAGGTTGTCCAAACTTTGCATTCTCGCTACATAATCTAAAATGGCATGCCATAGCCAATTCACATCCTCCGCCCAGTGCAAATCCATTAACAGCAGCAACAATTGGTTTTTTGCTGTTCTCTATTTTAAAAAAAACATTTTGCCCACGCCTGGCCAATGCCATTGCTTCTTCCTTATCCAATCCCCCAAACTCTGTTATATCTGCACCAGCAACAAAAGCTTTGGGCCCGGCACCGGTTATGATAGCAGATTTAATTTCAGCATTGTTATATACTTCATCAACGGCTTTATCAAGGTCGGTGAATACCTGTGCATTCAATGCATTCAATTTATCGGGCCGGTTGATGGTGATGGTGAAGATGCCGTTTTCTAATGAAGTTAATAAGGTGCTGTACATAAATGATTTTCTTTTAAAATATAAATTAAAAATTCCTGTTTTCTTTCACCCACTCTTTTATATAGCCCGATATTTCTGATGTAGTGGCACCGGGTGCAAATAATTTTCCTACACCCATTTTATTCAGTTGGATCATATCTTCTTCAGGAATAATACCGCCGCCGGTAAGCAACACGTCATTCATCTCTTTTTCTTTCATCAATGCAATGATCTTTGGAAAAACGGTATTGTGTGCACCACTGAGTATGCTTACACCGATGGCATCCACATCTTCCTGTAATGCAGCATTCACTACCATTTCGGGGGTTTGCCGCAGGCCGGTGTAAATAACTTCCATGCCGGCATCACGCAAAGCAGTAGCAATTACTTTTGCGCCACGGTCGTGGCCATCTAATCCAACCTTGGCTACTAAAACTCTGATGGGTCTGCTCATTTTAAAATCTTAGGTGTAAAAATAAAGAATATCATTGGTTGAATTCTTCTTTCATTTTCTTCAATCCATCTGAAGCCAGTTTTAGCCCGGTTGAATCAACATTTTGAAAAAAGATGATCTTATCGCCAAATTGACGGGAATACGTATTAGTAACAGAATCGATCACCGTTATTTTTTCAAAATGCTGAAATACTTCATCGTCTTTCTTCGGCAGTTGTCTTCCTATAAATAGAATATGTTTGAAAGTAAGGGTGTCCGGAATCCATAAAAGAAATGAACCGTTATCAGAAACGACCCGGGTTTTAAAAAGAGAATTTTCTCCATAAAACTTTAAAGACCCTGCCTGACCGTAGTTACGGCAATATATAATTGTATTAGATCTTGCTGTATCAGGCAAACCGGTGTAAAATGCTTTTTCTGACTTTTCTGTCAATTCTTTCCACCCCAGCATATCGGCAAAATCCTGTGGCAGAGGATGGGTTTTCAGATCTTCCCATTTATGTTCCTCGCCGATCTTTTTATAAAAGGTATCTAACTTTTCCGGTTTCCAGATGGGTAGCAGCAACGGCATGATCATCCAGTTGAAAAGAACAATAAGGAATGCAAATGCATAGCCGATCCATTTTCTTTTTCCAAGCAGGTGTTCCCAGGCAACAGCGCCGGCTGCAATAAGAACAGGATAGGCACCGAGGGTATAATAACTTTTACCGCTGCCAAATAAGAGCAGGAGTATTACTGAAAAATAAATGATGCCGATAATGCGCCATTGTTTTTGTTTGAGTACCCATATAAGGCCGGCGATCCATAACAATAATGCCGGCATCAACATCATGAACTGGCTTTTAATAAAATCGGCTTTGTTGATATATTTAAGCTGTGTCTCTCTCAGTTCATCCATGTGATGAACCAGCGGCCAGTTATGAAAATATTGCCATAGCAGGTTGGGAAGTACGATGACCAGGGCAAGCAAAATGAAAAGCCATGTTTTCTTTTTTGTAAATATATTCCGGTAGGGAGAAAGAATTAAACCAATGACAATAGCTATTGCCATGAACAAAACAGAATACTTACCCCACCAGCCAATGGCAAGACTGATGGCCAGCCAACCAATAAATTTCTGTTCTTTAGAGTTGTTGTATCGGATCAGAAAATAAATGGCAAGTGTCCAGAAAAATATATCCAGGAAATTGGGTTGAAAAAGAGAATGAATCCTTACAAAAGCACCACCCATTACGCCAAGTGCAGCCAGCAATTGTGCAAGAAATTTGCCACTCAGTTCAGCAACGATCATGCAGGTGATAATTACTGTAACCGCACCAAACAAGCAGGGCCAGAATTTTAGTAATGCTTCGGAGCCGCCAAACCACGAAGAGACCGTACCCAGCCATGAAAGCAGGGGAGGATTTTCCATATAACCCAAACTAAAATGAAGTCCCTGCTGATAATACAGGTATTCATCTCTTTGCAGTTCATACATCGGGTGTTGTAGCAGAAAAGGCAATAAGAATTTTACAACAGCTAATGATAATGCCAACGGCCAGTAAACTTTGGCTTTGTTCATAATTAAGACTGATAATAAATATTATTGTTTTTCAATTCAGTTGCTGAACAGGATAAGGGCCTTTTCTATCCTGCTGATGGTCTCTTGTTTGCCGATCAATTCTGCAACCTGGAAAACTGCAGGGCCAAACTTACCACCAACCAGCATGATACGTAAAGGAGCAAGCAATTCCCCTGGTTTAATATTTTTTTCAACAGCAAGGTTTTTAAATGCTGTTTCAAGAGACACTAAATCCCATGTATCAATTCGGCTTAATTGTTTCAGGTAATCAATAAAGAAATTTTTCTTCTCATCATTCCATTTTGGCTTCACTGAATCAACATCCAGCTGTTCCGGTGTTTTAAAGAAGAAAGAAGACTGCTGTACAAAGTCGGTGAGCAAGGTACACCTGTCTTTTACCAGTTCCAGTACTTTAGTGAAGTAAGCATCATTATTTACAGCAATTCCTTTTGATTCAAAAATCTCCTTAACTTTTAACTTATAACTTTTAACTTCTAACTTTTTTATCCATTCATGATTGAACCATTTTGCTTTTTCATAATCAAATTTGGCCCCTGCCACATGTACCCTGTCCATGGAAAATATGTCAATCAGTTCCTGCATACTATAGATCTCCTGTTCTGTTCCATCATTCCATCCAAGTACAGCAAGTAAGTTTATGAATGCTTCAGGCAAAAATCCTTTTTCTTTAAACCCTTCAGTAAGTTCATTGGTCTTTGGATCGGTCCAGTTCATTGCAAATACCGGAAAACCATATTTGGCGCCGTCCCGCTTGCTCAATTTACCATTGGTGCCAAGTATCAGCGGCAGGTGAGCCCATTGAGGCATATCTTTTTGCCATCCCAAGTATTTCCACAATAATAAATGTACTGGCGCACTGGGTAACCATTCTTCTCCTCTAAAGGCATGGGTTATCTTCATCAGGTAATCATCCACTACTACAGCCAAATGATAGGTAGGCATGCCATCAGCTTTCAGTAAAACCTTATCATCCACCAGGCTGGTTTCAAAACTGATCTCCCCACGTATCATATCCGTGAAACTGATCACTTCATTTTCCGGCATTTTAATTCGAATGACATGAGCTGTATTTTTATCGAGTTGATCTTTTACTTCAGTTTCAGTTAACGTAAGACTATTTTTCATTTTTTTACGAACACTGTGGTCGTATTGAGGAGATGGGTTTTCAGCCGTCTTAAAATCTTCTCTCATTTTTTCCAATTCCTCTTTGGTATCAAATGCATAATAAGCAAAGCCATCTTTTACCAATTGCTCAGCATACTTTCTGTAATTTTCTTTTCTTTCGCTTTGGCGATAGGGGGCATAAGGGCCACCCAGCAGAGGACTTTCGTCTGGTTCCATTCCACACCATTTCAGGCAATCAAAAATGTAATCTTCTGCACCGGCTACAAAACGGGTTTGATCGGTATCCTCAATACGTACAATAAAATCGCCGCCATGTTTTTTTGCAAAAAGATAATTGTACAGAACGGTACGTACGCCGCCTAAATGTAATCCTCCGGTGGGGCTTGGGGCAAACCTGACTCTTACTTTGCTCATAGGCTGCAAATATAAGTTGAGTTAGGGCATGAAAAAACCGTCCCGCTTAAAGCGGGACGGTTTAATATAAATCTTAAAATGAAAATTAGCGCAATATGATAGTCCTTGGTGGCCTGCCATCAATAGAAATAGTAGCTATATTATCACAAGTGCCATTACCAAAATCAATCACTGCATAATGATTGGGGCCTTGTACCTTAATGCTTCCCATGTCAATATTAGCGCAAATCACTTTCTTTTGCAATGGAGTTAAAGTTGTAATGGTTCTTGTTCTGCCAGCTGAATTTGTTACAGTATGATTTCCGGTTATAGAGAACACATCATCCAGTAAATTATTAGGTGTGCTCACACCCGCAGTTTGCACCACATCCCTGATACCGCTGTGTAGCCAATAGTTTCCGTTGGGGGCTGTAATTTTTCCATTCTCCACTTTACGCTGCCAGCTCTTGACATTGGCAGTACTTGTATTGGTCCAGGTAATGGTTCCTTCTTTTTTGTACCCACTTACATAATAGTTTGTAAAAGTCATTACTGCAGTGCTACCCGGGTTCCTCACAGAGTCTGATAAAACAATATTTATTTTACCTGAACGTGTTATACCATTTGGAGATGTACAGCCTGTTCCAAAATCGATCACTATATTTTTAGGAAAACCAACCAGGGGAGTTACTGTAACATTGGCACAACCTAAAATACCAGTAGTGCCAGATGGGCCACGACCACCCATCAGGTCTTTATCTGTGGCGGCTTCAATAAATACATCGTTAGCGTCTTCAGTAAGGTTATCAGCTATTGCCTGGTCGCCACTTAATTCAAAAGTGGTCTCCAGTTCATCTGCAGCAGAATCTTTCTTTTTGCAGGAATTGAAGGCAATAGCGAAAGAAACCATCGTAAAAGCAACTAAAAGCTGTTTAATTTTCATAATTTTTGGTTTTTGAGTATTTAAGACTTTGGTTTAAGATAAAGGTTTAATCAGTATAAAAAATTAATTTGCCCTATGTTTTACCCGGTAAAAACGCCCCGATGGGTCAAAAAATTGTTCAATTCAAGTACCTGGGATATGCCGAAATCCGGCAGAACCATTTACCTGACTTTTGATGATGGCCCTCATCCTGTGATAACCCCCTTTGTTTTGGATGAATTGAAGAAATACAATGCCAGGGCTACATTTTTTTGTATTGGCAAAAATGTAGAAGACAACCCTATTGTTTATAGCAGGATATTGGAAGAAGGCCATGCAGTTGGAAACCATACCTATAATCATCTGGATGGCTGGAAAACAGGCAGCGTAAAATATCTTGAAGATGTTTCAAAGGCAAAACAATTAATTGATTCAAACCTGTTCAGGCCACCTTATGGACGAATTACAATAAAACAGCGAAAAGGCTTACCTGCATTGGGGAAGCCATTAAAAATTATTATGTGGAGTGTTTTAAGTGGTGATTTTGATAATAGTATAACACCAGAAAAATGTTGTTCAAATGTTATAAAAAATACCAGGAATGGCTCTGTGATTGTATTTCATGATAGTGAAAAAGCAATGGAAAGAATGCGTTATTCTTTGCCAATTGTTTTGCAGCATTTTTATGATAAGGGGTATCATTTTAAAAAGATCGATCTGAATGAATAAATCAGGGTAAATCCATATCTCTTTTTTTAAGCAATAAGGTATAAAAAAATTGGGCCGGGGTAGAAACCCTGGCCCGTTTTTAATCCGTACCCTATGAAAACTGTGTTAAATGTACACTGTTGTTATTAAATTAACAACAATTTTTTTAACAGTTTTTACAGAGTTATAACGTGTGGTACCCCATTAATATAAATTATGGCCAGGTTATCGCAATTTCCGTTTCCATAATCCAACAACGCTTCACGGCCATCCCTGATTAGTTTTACCTTTCCTTTTACGATCCATGGACAAGTGAATTTCTTTATTAGCGGATCAGTTACCAGTGAGGCCCAGGTATGGCCTGCTGAATTTGAACCCCTTGCATTTCCGGTAATTTTGTACACGTCATCCAGTGGAAAATTTGGCGTTCCATTACCTTCTATCTGCAAAACATTCTTAGTACTGTTCCATTTTCTCCACCTGTTTGTGTTGGTATTGGTTACTTTTCCATCAATTACAACAATCTTCCAACCCTGCATATTTGAAGTACTTGTATTTTCGGTAATGTGAGTACCTTCTATATGAAAGCTGTCAACAAAATAATCAACAAATGTTGTAGATACTTTTGCACCTGGCACAACCATTGGGTTGGTGTAAATAGATACGATTTTTCCTTTTCTGTATTTTCCATCACGTCCAAGGCATCCGGTTCCAAAATCAATGGTTACTGTTTTTGGGAAAACATGGGGAATGTTTGGAACTACGGTAATTGTAAAGCAGGGAGTGGTATTAGATGTGTTAGTACTTCCAAGTTCAAACAAACCCGAAACATTTGCACCAACGCCCAGGTCTTCGCCAACCTGGCTGCTATTCATACTGGCGGTAATGTTAAACACATCATCAAACTGGGCTTCAGTCTCTGCTTCCTGTGTAGTAGCTTCCTGTGTGGCGGCCAATTCTGTGGGGTCATTTTCAGTTACGCTGTTAATGTTGTCGTCTTTTTTACAACTTGTAAACGTAAGTGCTCCAATAAGGCTGAATGCCAGGAGCCATGTGGTGAGGTTAATTGTTTTTTTCATAAAAGTAATTTTTAAAATAAAATAAAAGGTGAATAATACGAATGGGTATAAGACTCAAATTGATTTATGAGGTTTAAAGAATCGTTAAATTATTTTTAAGCATTTTTGTAATTCAAACTAACAGCATGATCATAGATACACATTGCCATCTTTATCTTGATGAGTTTAAACAGGACATAAACGAAGTAATAAACAGGGCTGTAGCTGAAGGGGTAAAAAAATTTTATTTACCTGCCATTGACAGTGCTGAAATTGATAATATGCTTTTACTGGAAGAAAAATTTCCTGGTAAATGTATAGCTATGATGGGGTTGCATCCATGTTCGGTGAAAGAAAACTACCTGGATGAATTATCCATTGCAAGAGAATGGCTCAGTAAAAGAAAATTTGCTGCAGTGGGTGAAATAGGGCTGGATTTTTACTGGGACAGAGCCTTCACTGAACAACAATATGAATCTTTCAGGATGCAGATAGAATGGTCAATACAATATAAATTACCCATAGTAATTCACACAAGAGATGCAATGCAGGAGACAATTGATGTAGTTAAGGAGTATGTACCTAAAGGAGTAAGAGGTATTTTCCATTGTTTTGGCGGCTCTTATCAAAATGCGAAGGAAATTTTAGATATGGGCTTTTATTTAGGAATAGGAGGGGTACTTACTTATAAAAAGTCAGGCCTTGAAGAAGTTCTGGAGAAAATTGATTTAAAACATATGGTGTTAGAAACAGATTCGCCTTATTTGACACCAGTTCCTTTTCGGGGTAAACGCAATGAAAGCAGTTATTTAAAATACGTGATAGAGAAATTAGCAGGCATAAAAAATATATCGAAGGAAGAAGCAGGAAATATTACCAGTTCTAATGCCCAAAAAATATTCGGCTTATAAGTGTTGAAACTGTATTTTTGCCACCCATAAAAAATGGAGACTTGTCCGAGTGGTTGAAGGAGCACGCCTGGAAAGTGTGTATAGGGGAAACTCTATCGAGGGTTCGAATCCCTCAGTCTCCGCAATGTCAGGGAATCAGTTTTAATTGATTCCCTTTTTTATTCCAGTACTTTTTCCATTTGTGTACTGCGGGAGCCTTTTATTAAAATACCTGTATTGCTGAAATGCTGATCCTGATACCATTCTTTAGCCTGTTTCGAATTATCAAAGTTCAAATAAGGGTGATCAATTTTTTTAAAATCTCCACCAACAAGCGCAACATTTTTCCATTGGTAGTTATTGATAAGGTCAATTAAAGATTGATGCTCCTGTATACTTTCAGGCCCCAACTCCATCATGCCACCCAGCATGAGTACTTTATTTGTACCATCCATTTTTGCAAAATTTTCTATAGCTGCCTTCATACTGCTTGGGTTTGCATTATAGGCATCCAAAATGACCTTGTTTCCATCTTTTTCAATTAACTGCGACCGGCTGTTAGAAGGGATATAGTTTTCCAGAGCCAATTTTATTTTTTCATCTGTAACATTAAAATACTTCCCTATGGCCACAGCCAGCAATACATTTGGAAGGTTATATTCTCCAACAAGTTTTGTTTTAATATTATCTAAATCCGCCCCACTGGTTATTGATACTTCCAGTAAATATTTACTGGCTTTCACTATTCCGTTAACAGAAGCCAAATGAGTGCCATAGGTAATAATATGTTTAATTCCGTCACTCATTTGCTGCAAATAATCATAATCCCACATTACAAAAGCAGTTCCATTATTAGCTCTTAAATAATCATATAACTCACCTTTGCCCTTTCGTATTCCCTCTTCGCTGCCAAACCCCTCAAGGTGAGCCTTTCCACAATTTGTAATAACTCCATGTGTTGGCATGGTATATATACAATACCCGGCTATTTCCTTCTGGTGATTGGCCCCCATTTCAATAAGTGCAATTTCAGCATCAGGTTTTATTTTCAAAATGGTTAAGGGGATGCCTATATGATTATTGAGATTTCCTTCTGTAGTATATGTTTTATAAACTGATGATAGTACAGCGTGTATTAATTCCTTCGATGTGGTTTTACCATTGCTTCCGGTTACGGCTATAAAGGGAACCTGTTTTTTATCAGCACATAAAATAAATTGTTTCCTGTGATATCCGGCTAATTCCTGCAGGGTATTCAAAACATCTCCTACTTTAATAATTCTCTCATTCAATACTTCAATATCTTCATCTACTATTGCATAGGCTGCACCATCAGCAATAGCTTGAATGGCAAACAGGTTACCATTAAAATTTGGCCCCTTCAAAGCAAAAAATAAATCACCCTTTTTTAACTTCCTGCTGTCGGTTTGAATGGATGGGTGTTTCTGGTATAAATTGTATAACTCAGATATTTGCATGATTCAAAATTAATGGAGAAGTACGGAATTAAGGCCACAAAAAAACCTCTCATAGTAAGGAGAGGTTTCTTAAATTTATTTATAAGGATTATTTTTTCTTTTTGCCCTTCCGTGAGTTTTGTTTACGGGTTCCAAAAATATTACCTTCTTTAAAACCAGGCCCTTCAGGTGGTCCTAAATAGGTTTGTGCACAACGGAAACCAACGGTACTTGCAGCCTGATCTTCTTCCATAAACCTGCGAGTACCCGGTGATAACCAATATGGCCTGTCATTCCAGCTACCACCCTTAATTACCCTTGAATTATCGCTGATCAATGAAGTGATTCCATATCCATAGGTAACGCCACTTGCTGAATCACCATCTAAATAGTTTATCACATCATTTTTTTGATAATTAGAACGGTTTTTAACTTCTTCATCAGAGATATCTACTTTTTTCAAACGGCCCATACTATCTCTTTCATACTCCCCACCGCTGTTTTTATAGTATTTCTGGAATTTGTTACCACGGAAATAATTGAAATCCTCTCCATCAGTCGGGGTCATGGGTCTGTAAACATCACCAACCCACTCACTAACATTACCACTCATATTGTATAAGCCGAATGCGTTTGGATAAAAAGATTTAATGTTTCCGGGTATTGCAGCACGGTCATTCAAACCACCAGCTACACCCATGTTATCTCCGCTTCCACGCTTAAAGTTTGCTAAAAATTTACCCTGCCAGCCACCACGACGGTTATCACGCAACCCATTTGGATTGTTACTCCATGAGTAGATTTGCTGGTTAGAGAATAATTCCTCACCGCTTTTCCCTTCTTTTTTACGTGGAGATGGATTTTGAGCTAACATACCGTAAGCTGCATATTCCCATTCTGCTTCAGTAGGAAGGCGGTAGCCCATATTTAGTATTCCGTCATCCATACGAACAGTTGACCTTGGTTTACCATTCACATCTTTTAATGCAGATTTCTTGGGTTTATTTCTTCCCTGGATCAGGTCTGGGGCCATTAAATAAGTTTCGGTATTAAAAGAACCATCAGCACCGGCGCCTTTCATCTCTCTTTTAATAGCATCTTTTTTCAGATACCCTTTGGATTGAAGATTTAATTCATTTACCCGGTCAGTTCTCCAGATACAAAAATCATGTGCCTGGCGCCAGGTAACACCTACAACAGGGTAGTAGTTATAAGAAGGGAAGCGGAAGTAATATTCCACATATGGCTCATTATACGCTAATTCTTCACGCCAAACCAAGGTATCGGGCAGAGCCTTTTTTAAAACATTTGTATCTCCTGAAAATGTATTTTCAAGCCAATATAAATATTCACGATAGTGAACATTTGCTACTTCAGTTTCATCAATAAAAAAAGACGGAACAGTAATACGACGTGGGATATTATTCCAGTCACCCATTACGTCTTCATCCTTAGCTCCCATTACGAATGACCCACCCTGTACAAATACCAAACCCGGACCTGCTTTTGGATACTTAACTTTTGAAACATGGAAGTTTCCCATGTTTTTGTCATCATAATTCCATCCTGTGGCTGATGACTTACCACTCTTTTTAGAACCGCTTTTTTTACAGGCACTTAGAGAAAGTGCTGCAAATACAAGAATCATCACATTCTTACCCGAAAATAGTTTTTTCATGTTCATTCGTTTATCGAATTGTTTAACGAAAGGTTTTCTTTATTATTGTATATGAGGTTATACTGGCTGCGAATATAAATACTTTAAGCGATATGGGAATAATTAATAGTATTTTTTTAACTTAAATACCAAATTTAAGGGGTTAATGACCCTGTATACGTTTTGTTGGAATTTGACAGTTTTTCACAAGTAAAATTTAAGAATTAGCAGTTTTGAAATAAGAAGAATTTTAAACGGTTCTGATCAAAAAACTAGACTTATTTGCTCTTTCAGATAATTGAAAAATATTTTATTTAGACAAGCTGATGAGGTTAAATGACTACTTGAAGGACTCAGAAATAAGCGATGGATCATTCTATATCTTTTAAAAAGATTTATAAAAACCAGTCATATTAATAGGTTATCACTTCAATAAAAATGTTTTTAAAAAGAATTTGCAAATTGACATTAGAATATGTAGAAACTGATGGACAGAGTAAGTAAATTACTGTAAAAGCCTGTATTTTTGGCACTTTCAGCAAAGTAAACCGCTTAATTAATAATTTTAAATTAATCTTTTCAAATTGTTTATTTTTCAAATTGAGATTAAGTTAAGAATTTTTTTCTTATTATTTTTTGGTTAATATAAACAAGAGGTTTAATCTTGCATACAATTAAGAATAAACGATTATTAAAACTGATTTGTTTATTACATTAAGGTTAATTTGCTTTTTGAAAAGTATTACAGGGGAAACGGGTTTTTCGAACCAAATTTTTCTGGGTAATTTCCAGAAAATTTGTAAAATGCATTTTCGGCAATAAACTGCAACTCAAATCGTTATTGTGACGAAGAATGACTGAAAAGGATTAGATTTGCGGATAAAAGGGGTTAATTATTGAATTTTACCGCTTTTGGTGCATTGTCACTTATAAAAAAGCTATTATCTTTGAAAAGGACTCTTTTTTGGATTTTTTAACAAGATTTTATAATTTAGTTGTTCATTTCAATAAAACTATTATTTTTACAACAGAAAACAACCATTAAACTTAACGCTTATAGAGGTAAGTCTACCTAACCAAGACAAAATCAAAACGCATGAAAAAAGTAACTTTGAAACTAACTGCCTTAGTTATGTTACTGGGAGGAACAATAACTGTATCTAATGCCCAGAACATAAACGTAGTAACATCTGCTGTTCCGTTTTTACGTATTACACCAGATACCCGCAGCGCCGGTATGGGAGATGTTGGAATTGCAACTTCGCCAGATGCTAACGCAAATTTTGCTAATATAGCCAGAACACCATTTGGTACTAACAAGGGTGGTGTTGCTGTTAACTATTCACCATGGTTAAGGGATTTATCTGTTAACGATGTTTTTATAGCATCTTTAGCAGGATTTTACAAAATTGATGAGCAATCAGCTATATCTGCTTCCATGAGATATTTTAAATTGGGTCAGATACAATTTACAGATCAGTTAGGAAATGACTTACAACTATATAATCCTAGAGAGTTTGCTTTTGATTTGGGTTATTCAAGGAAGCTTTCTAATAAATTCGGATTAGGTATAGCTATTCGTTATATTAATTCTAATTTATCAAGCGGTAATTTTAATGGGCAGAATTATAAGGCTGGTTCTTCAGTAGCCGGTGATTTACATTTGTATCACCATGGTGTAAAAGAAAGTGGTCAGGGTTTAAACTGGGGCTTAACTTTAAGCAACCTGGGATCAAAAATATCTTATTCAAGCGATGCAACTCAGAAAGATTATATACCTGCTAATATAGGTTTGGGTGCTGCTTATACTAAAGTATTTGATGAAGCTAATAAAATAACATTTGCAGTTGATGTAAATAAATTACTTGTTCCTACTCCTCCTGTTTTAAATGGTAATATCTCTAATGATTCCACTGCTTTGGCTAAGTATCGTAGTCGTAGTGTAGTAAGTAGCTGGATAAAATCTTTTGGCGACGCTGACGGTAAGCTAAATGAAGAAATTCAGGAAATAAACATTGGAGTAGGTGCTGAATACTGGTATAATAACCAGTTTGGTTTCAGAGCAGGTTATTTTTATGAAAACAAACAAAAAGGAAACAGAAAATATATTACTGTAGGAGCTAGTGTTAAATATAGTGTTGCAGCCTTAAACTTTGCATATGTATTTGCTAACGGAAGTGGAACAACCCGTAATCCTTTATCAAATACCTATCGTTTTGGCTTGGTATTCGACTTTGGCGGTAAATAAAGATATTTCTTTCATGTAAAAAAAGCGCCATACTCAAGTATGGCGCTTTTTTGTTTTTATAATCCGGCAAAATTCGGATATTTACAGTATAAATTTAAAGATGGCTTACAGAATTGGTTCAGGCGTTGATTTTCATCAATTAAAAGAAGGAAGGGATTTGTGGATAGGAGGAGTTAAAATACCACATACAAAAGGAGCTTTAGGGCATAGTGATGCAGACGTTTTATTACATGCAATTTGTGATGCCTTACTTGGGGCATTGGCCCTTGGAGATATAGGTGTACATTTTCCGGACACTGATCTTGCATACAAGGATGTCGATAGTAAACTACTCTTAAAAAAATGTTTTGATCTGGTAAATGCCAAAGGTTATAAAGTTATAAATATTGATAGTACCCTATGTTTGCAATCCCCTAAAATAAGCCCTTATGTCTTGCAAATGCAAAAAATAATTGCTTCTGTTATAGAAATTACGACTGAGGATGTTTCTATAAAAGCCACTACTACTGAGAAACTAGGCTTTGTAGGAAGAGAGGAGGGTGTAATAGCTTATGCTACAGTTTTACTGAATAAGGCAGTGCAATAACAGAGATGTTTGGGTAGTTATTCAAAAATGAGGTACTGATGGATACCATTCTTATCATGTTACAGGGAAGGCTACAAAACCACTTCCCGTGTAAATATTGACCCTGATACTTCTGCTTGTCTTGGTGCAAGAATTATTTTAGGTACTGGAAATATAATTGCTGATAGCAATTTTAGGGAATACCAGTGAAACCGCTTCAACTATTATTGTTGAAAAGACAGGTATATATTATGTTACAGTTAAAGAAAGTTCATGTATGGTATCAGATACGCTTATAGTATTTCGGGGAGATTGTGAAGTTTTTGTTCCCACCGCATTCACACCTAATAATGATGGCCGCAATGATAATTTCGGTGCATAAACGGAATTTGAAGTCAGGAGTTTTTAGTTGCAGGTATATAACAAATTAGGTCAGCTTTTTTTTGAAGCGTTTGACAATACAAAAAAGGGATGGTACCTTAAGGGAAAAGATATGCCCAACGCCGCTTACCTGAGGATTATAAATTACGTAAATAGTAAAGGAAAGAAAAAATATTTACAGCGAAAAGTCTTGCTTATTTGGTAATTCAATTTGTTAAAAAAATCTTTCTTAACTAATTTCCTTTTTACATTATTAACTTTGGCAACATGCATACAATTCAGGTTAATATTGTAAATACGTCAACAAATCCAGTGCCTGCTTATGCAACAGCCGGAGCGGCAGGAATGGATATAAGGGCCAATTTACCACAAACAGTAACTTTACAGCCTTTAGAACGTCATCTGATTCCAACCGGATTGTTTATTGAATTACCGGAAGGGTATGAGGCACAAATAAGGCCCAGAAGTGGTATGGCTATAAAACAGGGGATAACCTGTTTAAATTCACCAGGAACTGTAGATTCAGATTATCGGGGAGAATTAAAAATTATCCTGATAAACCTGAGTAATACTGTGCAAACTATAAATCACGGAGACCGGATTGCGCAGATGGTTATAGCAAAAACAGAAAAAGCAGAATTGATACAGGTACCAGAGCTAAATGGATCCTTAAGAGGAGATGGAGGTTTTGGCCATACCGGTATTAAATAATAAAGTGTAATCTTCAAAAACTATGAAGCAAATAATTTCAACATGTATTTTTTTGATTTTTATTTTGGCACTATTTAGTTGCAGAACGGTCAAAAAAATTAACAAAGCAATTGCCCCAAAAGATACCACATCAGTAATAACAGCTGATCAAACCAATATGGATTCTTTGATGATGATCAAAAGAACAATTGAAAACCTGAACAGGAATTACATAAATTTTAGAACATTCAGCGCTAAAATTAAAGTTGAGTATCAGGATAGTAAAGGTAAACAACCCGATGTAACAGCTATTGTAAGGATTATCAAGGATAGTGCTATTTGGATTTCACTTACTGCTTCATTCCTGAATATTGAAGTTTACAGGGCACTTATTACTAAAGACAGCGTTTTCCTGCTAAATAAGCAGGAAAAAGAAGTTCAGTTCCGGTCCCTCGATTATTTGCAGGAAGTAACAGAAATTCCTTTTGACTATAAAACCCTGCAGGATTTGTTAGTTGGTAACCCCGTTTTTATTGACAGTAATATTGTGTATTATAAAAAAACAGAAGACCGGATTCTTTTTTCAATGGTGGGCCGGTTTTTTAAAAACCTGGTTACACTTTCTGTTGATAATAATTTATTAAGGCATAGCAAACTTGATGACGTGGATATTACCAGGAGCCGCACAGCTGATCTTACGTACGGTGATTATGAAAACAAGTATGGGCTCAATTTTTCAACCTACCGGGAGATAACAGTATCCGAAAAAAATAAACTCGACATTCAGCTCAATTTTAAACAGTATGAGTTTAACAAAGAATTATCAGTTTCATTTAATATTCCTAAAAATTATACAAGGAAATAATCGTTAGCTGCAATTATACACAACCTGTGGGTTATAAACCGGGTTGTTTTAGCTGATTGAATTGTAATTTTGACTAAACCCCCTTAATTCAGATCATGGTTAAATTCATTTTCTCTTTAATAATATTTTCTTTCATTGGCTTACAGGTCCTGGCACAGCAGGAAACCCGTGAAGAACTGGAAAAGCAGCGTGCCCAGCTTAAAAAAGAAATGGAGCAAACCCAAAAACTGTTGAATACCAATAAGGCAAAAACAAAAGAAAACCTCGTTCAATGGAAACTAATCAATGATAAAGTAAACCTGCAGAACAGGATAATAGACAACATCAGCAGGGATATTAATTTGCTGGACAATAATATTTATACCAATCAAAGGGATATAAACCGTTACAATAAATTACTGGATACTTTAAAAGAAGAATACGCAAAGAGTATGGTCTATGCCTATAAGAACAGGAGTAATTATGATTTCCTGAATTTTATTTTCTCTGCTGCAAGTTTTAATGATGCTATCCGTCGTATTGCTTATTTAAAATATTACCGCTCATATCGTGAAAAGCAGGGTGAAAATATATCACGAACACAGGAACTGCGGCGTCAGCGTATTGCTGAACTTGGAGGTATTAAAGAAAAGAAAAGTGAAGTACTGAAAACAAAAGATAAGGAAATGGGGACCCTGGAAACCCAGAAAGAGGAAAAAGACAGGATCATGATGGAATTGAAGAAGCAGGGAAAGCAATTGAATACACAGCTTACTGCGTACAATAAGCAGATTAAAAAAGTGGATAATGCCATAAAAGCTGCAATTAATAAGGCTATGGCCGATGCAAAAAAAGCTGCTTTAAAAAAAGCCAATGATGATGAAACAAAACGGCTTGCGGTAGAAAAGGAAAATGCTAAAGCCAATCCAGCCAGACCTTTAACTAAAGCCATAACTGCCGCACCCAAAAAAACAGAACCGAAAAAGAGCCCGGAAAGCGTATTGCTTAATTCAGAAAATATTGTTTTGAATGAAAATTTTATAAAAAATAAAGGGTCACTTCCATGGCCGGTTGATAAAGGAGTTACCATAATGCATTACGGGCCCAATAAATTGCCCAGCGGGGCTGTTATGGATATTACTGGAATAACAGTTGCTACTGATATTGGCAGTAATGTAAAATCTGTTTTTGATGGCATCGTATCCAATGTGGTTTTCATAGAAGATATGCAGGTTGTAATAATTCAGCATGGTAAGTATTTCAGCACCTATAGTAATTTAGGAAGCGTTACTGTACAACGGGGCCAGAGCATAAAAACAGGGCAGGTAATTGGTAAAGCAGTCGCCAACCTTGATGGTATTGGTGCCATTGATTTTTTTATCAATGATGAAAAAAGCAATATTGATCCGGAAAGGTGGTTAAAAAGATAAGGTCAGATCACCCGGTCATATAAGGCCTCGTACAAGGGTACTATATTATCAATATCAAATTTCTTTGCCTGTGCAAGCGCATTGGCTTTAAATTGTTTTAGAGTGGCTTCATCTTTCAGGATATGAAGGGCATTTTTACTCATATCGTTTACATCTCCAACATTACTCATAAAGCCACAATAACCATTTACATTTATTTCGGGCAGGCCACCGGCATTTGTTGATATTACTGGCACTTCAGCAGCCATTGCTTCCAAAGCGGCCAATCCAAAACTTTCGTATTCACTGGTTAATAAAAACAGGTCTGCAATCGGTAAAATGTCTTCCATTTGCTCCTGCTTTCCTAAAAACTTAATGGCATTGTGTGATTCACATTCTCTGGCGCTGGCCTCTATATGTGATCTTTCAGGGCCATCGCCCAATAGCAATAATGTTGCCGGCATTTTCTTATTGATCAATAAAAAAGTGGCAACAACATCCTCAACCCTTTTTACTTTTCTGAAGTTGGAAGCATGTACAAGTATCTTTTCGCCATTGGGGGCAATTAATTTTTTAAAAGCATCTACCGGCTTTTTATGAAAGCGTTTTACATCCACAAAATTATTTATCACTTCAATATCTTTTTCAATGGTAAAATTTTTGAATGTTTCTTCTTTCAGGTTTTGTGAAACTGCAGTGAGCACATCACTTTCATTCATAGAAAAAGTAACAACGGGGCTATAGGTTTTATCCCTGCCCACCAATGTAATATCTGTGCCATGCAATGTTGTTATAACAGGAATTCTTTTGCCCTGCTTGGCAAGGATCTGTTTAGCCATATACGCAGCAGCGGCATGTGGAATAGCATAATGCACATGTAATAATTCTACATTATTGTTGATAATAACATCCACCATAGTACTTGCCAAAGCTGTTTCGTAAGGAGGATAATCAAAAAGAGGGTAAGTAGGCACCCTTACTTCATGGTAAAATATATTTGCATGAAACCCGCTAAGCCTTACCGGTTGCTGGTAGGTTATGAAATGTATATTATGCCCTTTATCGGCAAGCGCTTTGCCAAGTTCAGTTGCCAATACACCGCTACCGCCAAATGTGGGATAACATACAATGCCAATGTTCATATAACAGGATTTAGGTAATTAGTACAACTTTTCGGGTTGTATCATGCAATTTAGGATATTATTTTTCTTCATCCTTTCCGTTCATGTATTGCTAATAAATCATTAAGTTTGTTACTCAACCAACCATATGTATAAAACCAAAATTGTTGTAGCCCTCACCCTGTTTTTTGTTTCGGCCATTGCTTTTTCACAAACAGATGATTCAGTAATGATCAAAAAAATTTCAGACGAAATTTTACTTAATGGAAAAGCATATGCTAACCTGCATACTTTATGTAAATCAGTAGGGCAGCGCCTTAGCGGCAGCCCGGGCATGTATAAAGGAGAGCAGTGGGGTTTACAAACTTTAAAAGATGCAGGGGCAGAAAAAGTATACCTGCAGCAGTGTATGGTGCCGCATTGGGTTCGTGGTGCAAAAGAAGAAGCCCGTTTTAAAACCGGTAATCGCAATGCTGCCCCGGCTTTTAAAATACTGGCCATCGGAAACTCCGTAGGTACGGGTAGCGCAGGTGTGCTTGCCAAAGTAATTGAAGTAAAAAATTATGAAGAGTTGAATAAAAGAAAGGATGAAGTAAAAGGCAAGATCGTTTTTTATAATTACCCATTCAATAAAACATTATTAAGAGGTGCTTATGGCGATGCTGTAAGATACAGGGGTGGTGGGGCATCTGCAGCTGCAAAATATGGTGCATTGGCTGTAATTGTTCGCTCTGTAACCGCCGCCTATGATGATAATCCGCATACGGGAGCATTACGATATAACGATTCATTTCCTAAAATTCCTGCGGCAGCTATCAGCACTAGAGATGCTGATAAGCTGAGCAATTATTTAAAAGGAAACTATACAACAAATGATTTTTTTCTGAGAACTAATTGTATGATGTTACCTGATACCATTGGCCACAATGTAATTGGCGAAATAAGGGGAACAGAATTTCCTGATGAAATTATTACCATTGGCGGGCATTTGGATAGCTGGGACCCGGCCGAAGGAGCCAGTGATGATGGTACAGGGTTGGTGCAAAGTATTGAAATTTTGAGAGCATTTAATGCAACGGGGTATAAGCCCAAACGGACCATAAGAATTGTTTTATTTGCCAATGAAGAAAATGGGGGCAGGGGAGCCGCTAAATATGCCGAAGAAGCTAAAGCAAAAAATGAGAAACATATTATGGCCATGGAAAGCGATGGTGGTGCTGAATACCCCCGTGGCTTTGGCTGTGGCATGACAAAAGAACAATATGCAAAAGTAGAAAGCTGGAGAAAATACTTTACACCATATGATGCAGATAAATTTACGTTTACTGAAGGAGGCGGCATGGGAGCAGATATAGGGCCGTTGCAAACGCTTTTTAAAACCGCCCAGTTTGGATTAAATACTACCGGGCAGCGTTATTTTGATCTGCACCATGCGGCCACAGACGTGTTTGAAAATGTAAATGCACAGGAATTACACCTTGGCGCTGCTGTGATGGCTGCCATGGTTTACCTGGTAGATAAGTATGGGTTATGATTAAGTTATAAAAAAAATAGTATGGAACCAATAAAACCTGCTGCTGAACAGACTCCTAAAAAAAGATGGTTCAAAATATTTTTAAGAAAATTTGTTTTGTTTGCTATCGTAATTCTTTTGTTATACACAGGTATTGTTTATTTGCTGGCAGCAGTATTTGTTTACAGCAAAGGCGACCGAATAGGGTATATCTATAAATTCTCTCACAAAGGATATATTTTTAAAACAAATGAAGGTGTGTTAAAAACAGGTTTTGTGAATATTGGTAATACCTCCACGCCCAATGAGGAATGGCAGTTTTCAGTAGTGGATGACAGTGTGGCTAACCAGATCACCAACCTGGACCAGCGTATTGCAGTAAAATTATATTACAGGGAGTATTATACTAAACTGTTTTTTAGGGGAGATACTAAATACTTTGTGTATAAAATGGATAAGATGCCTGCTCCATAGCAGATCAGCCCTGTAATAAAAATATGACCGGCTTTTTATGAAAGTCGGTTTTTTCTTTTCTCCAGCCTGCTATTTTTTTTGTTTTTATGTATTCCCGTTCAGAGGTTAATTCTGCGGCAATACATAGTTTAGTGGAAGGTTTACATATTTTCAATAATGTTTCCAGCAGCTGGTTATTCCTGTAAGGCGTTTCTATAAATATTTGTGTGCTGTTTTTTTTCTGAGAAGCAACTTCCAAAGCAGTAATAGCTTTATTACGCTCTAAACTATCAATAGGCAAATAACCAACAAACTCAAACTGTTGCCCGTTCATACCACTGGCCATTAATGCCAACAGGATTGAACTCGGCCCTACCAGTGGTTTTACAATGGCATCCATTTCCTGTGCTGCAGCAATTAAGATCTGGCCCGGGTCTGCAATGCCGGGGCATCCGGCTTCACTGATGATGGCAATATTTTTTCCTTCTCTTATTTTTTGCCTGAAAGCATCTGATACCTCATTCTCTGCTTTATGAATAGTGAACCATTCGTAATCGTCAATTACGATCTCCTTCCAGATGCTCTTTAAAAAACGCCGGGCTGTTCTTTCATTTTCAGCAAAAATTGCCTGGCAATCTTTTACAGCATCTATCACATAAGATGGAATGGTTTGAATGGCTAATTCATCCAAAACTGATGGAATAAGATAAACCTGTGATCGCATAGCTATAAATTAATTTTTACTGATTGTATTTTCACCGGCTTTTTTTGTGTTGTACAAACTTATAGTTGCAGCAATTACTGCATAACTCGGTGCCAGCAGCCAGCCCAGGACCGGAATAAAATGCATCATGTAAAAAACTATTCCATTGCCTATGGCTAATCCTTTATGACGGCCAATGAATGCAATACTTTGTGCTGTTGATAATTTATTTCTTTCGCAACTATAATCCAGCATGGAAAATCCGAGATAATAACATTCCACCAGTAAAGCAAGTAATGGGGTGATCCAACCCAATACTGGAATAAATGACAAGATCAAAATGGAAATGGTATAAACGGTTTGCCAAAGCATATTCCGTAAAGCCAGTCTTATACCCCTTGCAATGTCCTTAAGCAATTGTTTGAAATTAAAAGGAAAATCCCGGCCCTCCATTATTGATTCTGTCTTTTCACTTAAGTAGGCGAACAGGGGCGAGCCAATAATGAGGAATAGATATTTGAAAAGGGAAAAATAGAATAACAATAATACCAGGTTCAGCATTAACTGGCCAAAGATCAGCAGGAAACTGATCCAGCTGTTCTGCATTTTATCCATCCACTCTTTCACACCTGTTTTAGCCAGCATAAATTCAATGGCGCTGCTGCTGGAGATCCAGAATAAATAAATGCCCAGGCAAAACAGGATGGCATAAATAAAACCCGGTATAAGTATCCATTTCCATAAACGGTGCTTAATGATAAAGCGGTGTGTATGCAAATATGCCTGGAAGGAAATGATGATCTCTTTGAGCATGTATTATTCCATTTGGTATTGGCTGTATTCTGTATTTTAGCTTTAAAGTTAATACTATAATGAAGAAATTACCGGTTCAATTTTATGACAGGTCTGATGTAATTACAATTGCCAAAGAATTAATTGGGAAAATCATAGTCACAAAATTCGATGGTATTATTACATCAGGAAGAATTGTAGAAACGGAAGCATATATCGGGCTTACTGATAAAGCATCACATTCTTTTGGGGGCAGGCGCACAGCAAAGAATGAACATATGTATGCAGCCGCCGGTACCGCTTATGTTTATATCTGTTACGGTATGCACCATTTATTTAATGTGGTAACCAATAAAAAAAATATTCCTGATGCGGTGTTGATAAGAGCGGTTGAGCCCATAGCAGGAACTGATACCATGCTGAAACGTACAGGCAAAAAGATATTTGATCATACACTTACAAAAGGACCGGGTAATACTGCCAAGGCTCTTGGCATTTCAAAAGGCCAATCAGGAACTGATTTATTGAAGCATGAAATTATTATTTCGGATGATGGTTATGGGTTTGATAAAAAACTGATTGGAGCCAGCAGGAGAATAGGTGTTGAGAGTGCAGGTGCAGCTGCACAATATCCTTTCCGGTTTTATGTGAAGGGCAATAAATTTGTAAGCAGTTATCCAAATAAATAATAAGGACTTGTCAAAAAAAATCTGTCCCGTTTTATGTGGGACAGATTTTAATATCTTTTCATTTTTCTGTTTATCTGACAATCACCTCTCCCGTTTCAACCTTATTCCCATTAGCTTCTCTTAGTACAATATAATACACACCCTTACCATTACGGCGCATATCAATCTTGTTTAACTGGTAAGGTTGCGTAACATCATATTCCTGGTAATGTACCCTTCTTCCATAACTATCATAAATGGTTATGTTTTGTTTGGTTGGATTGGCACCTGATGCTCCTGCTGCATAATAGGATACCTTAAATATTCCGTCATTAGGGATCGGGAAAATAAACAGTTTGGTCCTTGGCATTGCAGTAATAGTTATCAGCCCCGACTGGCAATTACCTGTTCCGTTGGAGACAACCACCCTGTAACTTCCCAGTTCAGTAACAGATACAATGATAGAATTTCCGGTAGCACCGGGTATTAATACATTGTTTAAGTACCAGCTGAAAGTAAGGCCTGGAGCAGGATTGATATTAACAGTTAATGTAGCCCTTTTGCCGGGGAATAAAGCTGTGGAGCTTGCTGTAATTACCGGCTGCGGAGTTACATTCAGTACACCGCTGCTGGAACTTACAGACCCACAGGGGGCAGCACCAGTTACAATAGCCCGGTATCTGTTGCTATTCATAGCAGCAGTAATATTTGTTAATGTCAGAGTTGATGTTGTGGTGCCTGCATAAACTCCCCCATTAATAATATTGCTCCAGCTTATACCACCATTAGTGCTTTCCTGCCATTGATAAGTAAGTGATGGACCGGATGCAATTATTGAAAAACTTGCAGAACCTGCGGCGCAAATACTCGTACTCGCTACCGGGTGCGTCGTTATATTAGGTGGTGTGTTTACATTTAGTAATGCTGTATTGCTGTTTGAAGATAATGAACAGGCATTGCTGGTTATTACACAACGGTATAAGGAATTAGTCATAGCAGCTAAAACTCCTGTTACTGTCAGTGAAGCAGTTGTTGCTCCTGAATAAACCCCTCCATTGGTAATATTATTCCATGGGCCGCCGGCACCCGTTGTACTTACTTGCCATTGATAATTTAAACCTGTGCCGGTAGCTGTAACAGTAAAGATCGTACCTCCGCCCGCACATAATGTTGTACTTGCCACAGGCTGTGAAGTAATTACAGGCCCTGTACTTACAGTAAGTATTCCTGAATTAGAAATTGTACTTCCGCATTGGGTTGCAGCACTACAACGGTAATAATAATTGTTCAACAGGGCTGTAGCACCGGTAATTGATAATGTTGCCAATGTGGCCCCTGAATACACCCCTGAATTAGACAGGTTAGTAAATGTATTTCCGCCATCCGTACTTACCTGCCATTGAAATGAATTAGCCCCGGCAGATGCGATACTGAACAAAGTGTTAGCTCCAACACAAATAGCCTGGTTTACAGGTTGTGTTGTTATTACAGGGCCGGTACCTGCAGTAATTGTATAAGTAAGGTTTACTGTTTGTGCAGTAGCCCCTGTTGCGTTACCTGTAATAGTTATTACATAAGAACCAGCTGGTAATGTATTGGCATTATTTAAGTTCACAACACTGCTGCTGCCCGGAGTTACGGGATTTGTTCCAAAAGTAATATTTGTACCTGCCGGAACACCGGCAGTTGCAGAAAGTGTTATAGGGTTGGTAAATCCACCAACTGAATTTGTTCCTAGAGTTATACTTAATGTGGCCGGAGCAGGACAGGAAGCACTAACCGGTGCAGGGTTATTGAAAGTAAATCCTGATGGAGGAACTGAAACCGCAACCGGGCTTTCCCAAACACCACGGCCATAAGTAGCAACTCTTATTTTGCCTGCTGCTTTTTGTATATCAAGTTCATTGATGGCAACTAATGGCAGGTTATCCGAAAAGTTTGTCCAGGAGGCTGTACCTTCTTCACGGAAATAAACACCAATATTCATTCCTGCATAAATGCCCCTTGGGGTATTATCATCTACCACAACAGTTCTGGCAACAATACCTGGAAGATTGGCAGAAATGTTAGTGAAAGTTGCACCTGCATCAGTTGAAACCATGATCCTGTTGGTGGTACTGTTGCAGGCAATCCAGATCTTGGTAGGATCAGTGGGGTCTACTGCAATATCATTAATTGTTGAAGGTGCAGTACGGGTTGTCCATGTAGCGCCGTCGTTGGTTGTTACATATAATGTAGTACCGGTTGATGCATAAATGTAATTAGGGTCTGAAGGGGCTACAGCAAGATCGGCTAATGTAACTGTTATTGTTCCTGCCGAAATATTGGTCCAGCTTGTTCCACTAGTAGTGGATTTGTATACTCCTGTCCAGCCGCCATACAAAATGGTTTCATTGGTAGGGTGGATAGCTAAAGGAGTTACCCATTGGCCTGCTGAAGGTTTTGGTAAACCAGTATAGGAATTACCTCCATTGGTTGATCTGTAAATAGATCCGTTCTGGCTTGTACCCCAGATGTTTAAATGATTGGTCGGACTTACAAGCCCTTCCATTCCGTCAGCACCTAACCAATCTACCCAGGTTCCCGATGCCTGTTTTGCAACACTTCCATTATCCTGGGCACCACCGGTTATAACAGTAGCATTGGTTTTTGAATTTGCAATACGGTAAAATTGCCTGATGCCTAAACCTGTGGAAAGGTCTGTCCAGTTATCTCCATTATCTGTGCTTTTATAAACACCGCCGTCAGATAATGAATAAATGGTACTGTTTATCCAGTACAGGCCATGAACATCTGCATGATTATAACCAATGGTGTTAGGCAATGACCATGCTGTAATAGCCGTAAAGCTGTTTGCTTCATTTACCGATTTCCAGCAAATGATGCCGGCAATATAAACCTCGGCGGCATTTACAGGAGATATATCTATGGCCATATCATAAGTAGCCTGTCCGGTGGTTCCTGTTCCATTGGTTTCGTATCCGAAATAATTAGTACCGCTTGCCGGGTTACCAACCACAGTTGTAATAAAAGATATCCCTGCATCTGTAGATTTATACATTCTGCCAAAGAGGCTTCCACTCGCTTGCACTATATATACATAATTGGGGTTAGCCGGCGAAACAGCAACTAAAGTACGTCCCGTATTGGTGATACCTTGTGCTGCACCAACCGATGTCCAGGTTAATCCATTGTTTGTTGAGCGGATAACATCATTTCCGGTGGCATACATGATATTAAGGTCATCGGGTTTGAATTCGATATCTTCTTTGCTTACGGTATGAACCTGTGCCCAGCTTGTTCCACCATTTGTAGATCTGAAAATACCATTTGATGCACAGGCAAAAACGGTATTAGGGGCACTTGCGTGAATCAGTATCTTCCTGATTGTACCGGTAGGCCCTGCTCCGGCAGGAGCCCAGGTAGCACCTGCATTAATTGACTTTAATATTCCACTGCCACTTGTGCCGGCATACACAATATTCTGATTGGTAGGATCAATGGTCAATGCAAAAACAGACATCCATAACGAATTGTTATCGGTAAGAGGCTGCCAGGTGCTTCCTGCATTTATTGATTTCCATATACCTCCCCCGGGAGATCCCACATAAATTACAGATTCATTGGATGGGTGAATTGCAATTGCTGTCAATCTTCCTGTGCCCGGGTTCCATCCGCTGGTCCTGTTCCATCCCCAGGGCCCTAATTCGGTCCAGTTTCCAGCAGTAACTATATTGTTCGAATTTAAGTTTTGAAGACTTTGCTGGTAATTATTCCAGTCGGTTTGTAACGAAATAAAATTTCCGTTTTCATCAGTATGAAATTTACGTTCATATAACCAACGTTGAAATTGCTTGTAACCGCTTCCCCTTCCAGTACCAACTGTATCAAAATGGCGCTGGGCTATTCTTTCTGCTTCCTGCAGTGAGATATCGGTTCTTTCCATAAGCTCAAAAATTGAATTTTGGGCAAATGAATTAAACACGAAAAAAAGAATACAAAAGGAGGAGAGAATTTTTTTCATAATAGTGATTTATTTGAAAACGAATATTACTGACATCAGGTATGTTCCTAAGACAACTGTTGACCGGTTTCATTGCCTGAAAATTACAGTAAAAACAGTCTGCAAACATACCCAAATTTAACGGGCAGTCAAAGAAAGAAACATCCTTTTAAAAAAAGGATGAACAAAAAAACTCACGTCAATCTGAGGCTGAACATGAGTTTTTTACTATTTAATCATTTTCAGTTTATCTAACCATCACTTCTCCGCTTGCAACTTTATTACCATTAGCTTCTCTCAATACTATATAATAAACACCCTTACCACTGCGGCGCATATCGATCTTGTTTAACTGGTAAGGTTGGGTAACAGCATATTCCTGGGTATATACCCTTCTTCCATAACTGTCATAAATGGTTATGTTTTGTTTTGTATTATTTGTTGAAGCACCCGGGCTGTAATAAGACAATGTAAATATTCCATTGTTAGGGCTGGGATAAATAAACAATTTGCTACTGGCAGAATCTGCTATTGTAATGGAAACCGGCAGACTTACACAGGTAAGATTAGCCGCATCTGCAGCCGTCACCGTATATACCCCCAAACTGCTTAAATTAACTGAATGTGTATTTCCTGAAAATGTTTGGGATGGCCCCGGACCTGCATAACTCCAGGTATAAACAAAGTTATTAGTAGTTGCAGAGCTTGCAGTAGCTGTAATTGTAGTAGTAAGCCCCGGCATTAATTTATTATAAGGCGATGCGGATAGAGTTAGTGTTGGTTTTGGAGTTGCTGCTATTGTAACTAAAGCTGTATTTATACATCCGGTAGCTGTTGTCGTTCCTGTCACTGTAAAAGTTGTAGTTAACACCGGATTAGCAGTTACACTGGCTCCCGTACCTGGAGTTGTGCCTGAACTCCATGTATAAGTATTGGCACCAACGGCAGTTAATGTAACGGTTGATCCGGAACAAACACTTAATGATGATGCAGATGCTGTTACTACCGGTAAAGTATTTACTGTTAAGATTGCTGCAGTAGAAGTTGTTGAACCACACTGGCCGTTTACAATAACACGATATTGATAAGTATTCATTACTATTGTTGCACCGGTTATGGTTAATGTTGCTGTTGTAGCTCCACTATAAATACCTCCATTAGTAACATTATTCCAAGCGCCGCCACCGTTTGTACTTACCTGCCACTGGTAAGCCGTTCCTGTTGCCGATACGACTGTAAAAGTTATATTCAATCCTGCACAAACCTGCTTTGCAACAGGTGCTGTGCCAATGGTAGGGCCGGTGCCAGGCAATACAGTATACATTAATACCACTGTTTTTACAATTGCTCCTGATGTTCCTGTAACTGTTATTGGATAGTTACCCGGGATAAGCGTACTTAAACCCGTAAGGGTAACAACAGTACTATTTCCGGGAACTACAGGGTTTGGTACAAAACTTACTGTTGTGCCTGCAGGATTACCCGTTGCTGAAAGATTAACAGGAATAACGTATCCAAGTATGGAAACAGTGCTTAATGTAATGCCGGCGCTGTTAACTGTTCCGCAGGTAACGCCAGCAGGTGCAGGAGGGGTAAAATCATAAGTTCCTGTTGGTGCTGTTATATTAAAATTGACATTGGAGATATCAAAGAAAACATTTCCAGCAGCTTCCACTTTTATTCTTGCAGTTGTGCTTGTTGCAGCAGGCATCGTCACCGCTTCTGAGCCATCATTAGGTGTGCTTGCAGCCAATACAGTTGGATAAGTGAGGCCACCATCTGTTGACAAAGAAATTTTTACATTAGTTACATTTATTGGTGCCTGGTCGGTTCCAACAACATTCCATGTAACTGTTTGAGTAGAACTGGCAGGATAGCTCTCTCCTCCATTAGGCACAGTTACTGTAAATGGTCCCGAAGTAGCTATTACATGTACAACATAAGTACCTGTGAATCCGGTTTGACAACCATCGCCACCGGTAACAATACCTCCCGTAACGGGAGTGCCCGAATGGATATCTCTTACCGTCAGCCTGAATTTCAGGTCTCTTGCAACAGTTGGAAGTGTTTCGCCTTTTAAACCACCCATAGTTCCGGTTGGGTTAACAGGATATCCTGCTAATATTACGGCAATATCAGGAAATGTTCTGCTGCCACTTGCAATGGGTATACGTGATTTAAAAACAGGAGCAGTAATACTTGTAGCGCCACCATTCCATGTTGTTGAAGGGCCAAGATCCCACTCTTCCCAACAAAAAGAGAGTGGATCATTATCCGCATCAGTTGCCGCACCCGTTAAAGTGAACGGTGTGTTTATGGGAATACTTGCACCATTATTATTCATAGAGGTGATCATAGGTAATGTATTGCCTGTGCTTGTTGCAACCTTACAGTTGTTTCCATTGCCGGTTGATATATAATTACTTATTTCATCAAAACTAAGCGTATGAAAAAACGGATCACTATGAGGCTGTGTATTATCAGTACCGCAAATACCTGCATATGCCTGTATTGTGGTACCACTTCCCACTTCATAAGCTGTGCTGCCATTACGGTTACCATTGCAACTACCGGTACTGCTGTTAAAAGTATGATTGCCGCCCCATTGGTGCCCCATTTCATGGGCCACATAATCAATATCAAAATTATCACCAACAGGATTAGATAATCCGGTTACACCTCTTGCTTTAGAACCCGTAACACAGGGAACCCTGAGGTTAGCAACGCCACCCCCGCCGGTACTAACAACATGCCCGATATCATAATTGGCATTGCCTATTACTGCATCAACATTTGCCTGGTTTTGTCCAAGCATGACTCCTCCATTATTGTTTGTATATGGATCAGTAGCACCATTCAGATAAATAAGCAGGTCATTGTTTGCCACCAGCACCATACGTAATGAAACCTCCGTCTCATAAACACCGGTAACCCTGTTAACAGTAGTGAGCATAGCCGCGGCTGTTGCAGGAACAGTTGGGGCATTAGGTGCACAAACAGCTACTGCATATTCACCTGTGCATGCTAAAGCAAGACGATAAGTGAATAGCTGGGTTCCCCGGCAAGGGCCTGCAGTAATTATGTTATTGGGAACAGGGATTTCTTCTTTTACTTCGCAGACAAATGGAGAGATCTTTTTATTTTCAAGGGTATAATAACTCATGTAGTGATCCAGGTCTCCTTTTGCATAAGGATCAATATATACTCTGCCATTTGCTGAAGATAATATCTGGGCATGAAAACCAAAATAGGGATTATAATCAAACCGGATAGTAGCATACGGATCATCAATGCCATGACCCGCAAATGTTTTCATTTCCGGGAATTTTACTTCAAGCCCGTGTTCCATTATACTACTTTCCCAAACACGGAATTTTGCCATGCTGCCATCAGGCATTGGAAATTCCATTATAGGAGCCTGTGTTAAGTCAATATTTTTCTCGGAAGGAAGCGACCATAAAAAAGTTTTTAGTTGGCTGATGCTTGCTGTTAGTGTCCTGTATTTTTCCGGGCTGATCACTCTTTTAGCCTGGATCCGGGAGATAGTATTCTCACTGCTGTTAGTAAAAAAAACATTCTGTGCCAGGAGAGGGAAAGAGGTTGTACATACAAATAATACGGTTAATAAAACCGGGTAAATTTTCTTCATAAATGCAAAGTTAGCCGTTGATGTATGATAAAATAAAGCAAAAAATATTTTTTGCTTTTGAGTAAAACTTATTTGTTCTTAAAATTTCGGACAAGGAATACCCTTATAATCTGCTGGCCGCTTAATGAATATCAGTGAAAACTCTGATCCACCACGGGATGCAGTGGCCGCTTTTAAACTGGAGATATTAAAGTCATAGCTTACGCCAATTCTTAATCCACCAAATTCCAAACCAACATAAGGTACAATAGCATCATTAAAACGAACCCAGCTACCTAAATAAACAGCGCTTGGTTTTTCGGCATCCTGGCTAAGGTTAGCTGCAAGCGCTGCACCTACTGTTGTTTCACTGGCTTTATTTTGTATCTGGTGAATTAATGAAGTATGTACTGTCAGTAAATCAGATAGCGGGAATGAACCACCGCCGTGTATTGAAATACGGCCGCTTAAATACCAGTTCTTATCTATAAAACCAACTTTGGGCCTGTTAATATGATACATGGATGCGCCCAGGTAAAAATTATTTTCACCGTTGGTAGATCCTGAATATAATAAGCCGGCATTTACATCAAAATAACTTTGATTTCTGCCATTGGTTAATACCTCTCTTTTTGACTCATCGGTAAAACCATTCTGGGTAAGCATGGTTTCAAAAGTTGTCTTGGTGATATCCAGGTTCAAGCTTGAATAAGTTGCCTGGAAACCGGCACCAATTGTACTGTATCCGTTTTCATCCAATGCCTTGTGGTAGGACATGGAAACAGATCCATAATTTAATTTGAGAATATTGTTTGCACTGGCGTCAGTTAAGCCTGAAATACCTATCCCAAAAACATCGTTATCGGGTATTTTACTTTTTAAGATCGGAAAGTCTATAGAAGCACTGGTAGTTACATACGCTTTTGGAATAGATGGCCATTGATCCCGGTGATTGGCAGCCAACCTCCATGAACCGCTGAACTTTCCTGTAAATGCAGGATTCAGGGTTAGCGGTGAGGCAAAAAATTGTGAAAAATGCGGATCCTGAGCTTCTGTCATCAGGGTAAGCAATAGGGTAAAAATTAAAACAATTGATTTTCTCATTTTCATTGACTATTTCAGAACTTTAAAGATAAGGATTTACTGCAAAAAGCTGCATAGAAAATGCTGATTGTTTAAGGTTTAAATTTAAACTAAGTGTAACTGACTGGCCTTTAACCCTGTAGTTTTGCCCCAAAGGCAAGGTCGCCGGCATCTCCAAGGCCTGGTACAATATAACCTTTAGCCGTAATTTCATCATCAATATCACCACACCAGATAGTGGCTTTAGGATGAGCTCTTTTAACGTATTCAATACCCACCGTACAGGCAATGGCACAAACAATATGAAGTTCTTTAATGATGCCCTCTTCTTTTAAAAATTCTATTGATTTTACAAGGGATGAACCCGTGGCAATCATCGGGTCGCTGATTATAACTATCCGGTTTTCAATATCGGGGCAACTCATATATTCCATGTGTATATCAAAACTGCCATCCGGATTATGCTTTCGGTAAGCGCTTATGAATGCATTATCGGCTTTATCAAAATAGTTGAGTAAACCATTGTGCATAGCTAACCCTGCTCGCAAAATTGTAGCTAAAACCGGTTGCTCTTTTAATACCATACTGTTACTTATACCCAGTGGAGTGGTAATTTCTTTTTCCTCCCAGGGCATTTTTTTACTGATCTCATAGCCTATCACTTCAGCAATACGTTCCAGGTTACCCCTGAAACGCATACGGTCATTCTGAACTTCGATATTCCTTAATTCGCTAATCCAATTACTTACCAGGGAATGTTGTTCACTGAGATTAATTACCATTGTTTAATAGTTTAATATTCTTTGTATTCACCATACCAGCTGGCTGCTGTAAAGTATTCCTGCCTTTGTATTTCGGTGGCAAAACAAAACTAAAATAAAAAATTCCAGTATTTGCTTTTATTTTAACAAACTGTTTCACAAAAATGTATTTTTATTGTATTCAAAACAGATCAAATGAAAAAGATTCTCCCCGGTTTTATGTTGCTTGGTTTTGTATTTGCAGCCTGTAATAATGAAGATAAAACAGCTGAAAAAGCCAAAGACAAGTACGAGCAAACCAAAGAAACCCTTGAAGAGACTGAAAAGAAAAACCCCAAACGTTTTTTAACAGTGAATGGGCATGATAAACGCAACCTTATCCGGCAAACTGTTATAAATGCTACTATTTCCAATACTGCCAAAGTGGTAAGTTACAAAGATGTGGATGTGGAGCTTACTTTTTTCAGCAAAACAGGGGCATTGCTTGAAAAAGACCATGAAGTGATCTATGAAACCATCGCACCGGGCAATACCGCCAGCTTCAAAACAAAATACTTTGCACCCAAGGGAACGGATAGTGTGGGATTGAAGATTTTAGGGGCGAAGACGGAATAGGTGTTGATACTGTCATACAAACTCAAAGGTATCTCCGTCAAATAACCCCATATCACTAAGTTTTAGATGAGGTATTACCAGGAGGGCCATAAAAGATAAGGTCATAAACGGGGCTGCTAAGGTGGAACCCAGTTCTTCCTTCACCATCTTATCTATAGCTGTATAAGCTGCTGCAACTTTATATCCATCTTCATTGCTCATCAAGCCTGCTACAGGTAAGGGTAAAATCATTTCTTTTGTTTTAGTTACTGCACTAACTCCACCTTGTGCTGTAATAACCAGGTTCACTGCTTTTGTTAAACTTTCATCATCAACCGCAACCGCAACAATATTATGACTGTCGTGTGCCACTGATGAAGCAATGGCTCCATGCTTCATTCCAAAATTTTTGATAAATGCTTTTGCGACCGGCGCATTTTTATACCGGTTCACCACTACGACCTTTAAAATATCGCCTGCCACATTACTTTCATAAAAATCATTTTTTAAAACAGGCCTGCATTCATATTTATTGGTGATCAGTTGCCCGTCCAAAGCTTCAATTGCGTAAATGGTTTTTGCAAATTCAGAAACATGAAAAGCAAAATCAGCAATTTTCTTTTCAGCACAATCAAAATTATTCAGCAGTTGGGCAGTATTACTTTCAATAAATGATTTTCCTTTTTCTGCAACCAGCTCTCCGTTAATATATGTCTGTACAACTTTAAAATTTATCAGGTCTTCAACTACAATAAAATCTGCTGCATCGCCTTCTCTTAATAATCCAATATTCATTTTGTAATGTTGCACCGGGTTTATACAGGCAGCTTGCAGTACCTTAAAAATATCAATGCCTTTTGCAACAGCTCTTGCACACAATTGATTGATATGCCCATCCGCTAAACTATCAGGGTGTTTGTCATCACTACAAAACATCATCATCTTATAATGGTCATGCATCAGGTCAATCAGTGCATCAAAATTTTTTGCCGCACTTCCTTCCCTTACCAGGATCTTCATCCCATACATTAATTTATCCAGCGCTTCAGCAGCAGTAAAACATTCGTGGTCGGTGGATATTCCTGCATCAATATATTTTTTTGCATCATTACCTCTCAGGCCCGGTGCATGGCCATCAACAGGTTTGCCATACTTTTTTGCAGAAGCAATTTTTTTATATACTTCCTCATCCCCATACAATACTCCCGGGAAATTCATCATCTCACTTAAATAATTTATTTCTTCTTTTTGCAGCAGCTTATCTACATCTTCTGCATTCAACGCTGCACCGGCAGTTTCAAAAATAGTAGCCGGCACACAACTTGGCGCCCCAAAATGAAATTTGAAAGGAACTGTTTTACCATTGGCAATCATATATTCTATACCGGCCATGCCACAAACATTGGCAATCTCATGCGGATCGCTAATGGTACCAACTGTACCATGAACAACAGCCAGTTTTGCAAATTCAGATGGAACCAGCATGGAACTTTCAATGTGTACGTGGCTGTCGATAAAACCCGGAAGAATTAAGTTTGTAGTTTGTTGTTTGTCGTTTGTGGGTTGCAGATTCTGTATTGCCGCAATTCTCCCGTTTTCTACAGTTATTTCTCCATAGAAAATTTGTTTAGCCGGAATATCTGCAATATTGCCCTGTACTTTAAAACTGTTCATGAGCCTGTTTGCACTCTGTTTTATAAATATATGAAAGGTTTAAGGTACAGGATAAATGGAAAATCAAAAAATGAATTCGGGCAAAGAATTGCCTTATATTTACACCCTAAAAAAAGATCATGAAAAATTTAATTGTATTTGGATTATTTATCCTGGCACTGGTATTTGTTCAGTTTGCACAGGCACAAACCGTTGATGAGGTTGTTAATAAGTATATTGATGCACTGGGTGGAAAAGAGAAGCTGGCGTCTCTAAAATCTGTAAAATTAGCCGGCAGCATGAATATACAGGGCACCGATATAAGCCTTACTATCACCAAGCTGCATATGACGGGCATGCGCATGGATATTTCTGTGATGGGTACCGAAAATTACCAGATAGTTACGCCAGGTAAAGGAGTGTCTTTTATGCCGGTGCAGGGAATGGCTTCACCAACTGATATGTCAGAAGAACAAGTGCAGGCAGGACAGAGCCAACTGGATGTGCAAAGCTCATTATTTAATTATAAGGAAAAAGGCACTGCTGTGGAATTGCTGGGAAAGGAAGCGAATGATTTTAAACTGAAAGTGACCTATAAGAATGGAATTTCTACAACCTATTTTATCGGGCAGAGCGATTACCGGCTTAATAAAACAGTAAGTAAAAGGAACGTTAACGGCGAAGAAATGGAAATTGAAACCACTTATTCAAACTACAAGCAGAATGCCGATGGTTTTTGGTTTGCCTACACAGCCACCAGCAGTGTTCAGGGAGAAACAAACTATGATAAGATAGAGACCAATATTCCGGTAGACGAAAGCATTTTTAAATAGTAAAACTATTACCATTTATATAAAGCCCTGCAGGTAAAGCAGGGCTTTTTAATTTCATTTTGTACCTTACCGTACTAATTTATATACAATGACAAAACTACCACTGCTTGCTGCAACATTTCTTGTTGCTTTATCATCAGTTGCACAAAAGAAGCAAAACAATCCTGTAAATAATGATGATAGTGTTTTATTCAGCAAAGTAAAATACCGTTCCATCGGCCCTTACCGTGGGGGCAGAAGCGGCGCAGTAGCCGGCGACCTTGAGCAAAAAAATACTTTTTATTTTGGGGGTACCGGTGGTGGCGTCTGGAAAACTATTGATGGCGGCAGCAACTGGAAAAATATCAGCGATAAATATTTTGGCGGCAGCATTGGTTGTGTTGCTGTTGCCCACAGCGATAATACGATCCTGTATGTTGGAGAGGGTGAAAATTCATTAAGAGGAAATGTAAGCGAGGGTTTTGGAATATGGAGAAGCGATGATGCAGGAAGAAGCTGGAGAAATCTTGGATTAAAAGATACAAGGCATATTATCCGCATTATTATTCATCCTAAAAACCCGGATATAGTTTTGGTGGCAGCGATCGGTCATTTGTTTGGCCCAAATGAAGAACGTGGAATTTTTAAAACCATTGATGGTGGAAAAAACTGGAAGAAAGTTTTATTTGTAAATAATCAAACCGGTTGCAGTGACCTGATAATGGAGCCGGGGAATCCGGCCGTATTATATGCAGGTACCTGGCGCATTCAACGTACACCATATAGTTTGGAAAGTGGTGGAGACGGCGGCGGCATCTGGAAAAGTATTGATGGAGGCGAAACATGGAAAAACATTTCTGCAGCTAAGGGTTTACCAAAAGGACTTTGGGGAATTGTTGGCGTTACTGTCAGCCCTTCCAATACCGATAAAATTTATGCGTTGATAGAAAATCCTGCCGGAGGTTTATTTGTGAGCAATGATGCCGGCGAAAGCTGGACATTACAAAGCAGCGATAATAACATCCGCCAGCGGGCATGGTATTATACAAAAGTTTTTGTTGACCCTAAAAATGAGAATAATGTGTATGTGCTCAATGTAAATTTTTTAAAGAGTACAGATGGAGGTAAGACGTTTAGAAATATCAATACACCTCATGGCGATCATCATGACCTGTGGATTGACCCCGCTGATGGAAACAGGATGATCATTGGAGATGATGGTGGCGGACAGATCAGTTTTGATGGGGGCAATAACTGGAGTACGTATAATAACCAGCCAACAGCACAGATTTACAGGGTTAGCACCGATAATCATTACCCTTACCGGATACTTGGTGCACAACAGGATAATTCAACTATAAGAATTTTATCACAAAGTGATGGGGGGCAAATTACAACTGATGACTGGCAGCCAACTGCAGGCTCAGAGAGTGGTTATGTGGTAGCTGATCCGTTAAATCCTGATATTGTGTATGGCGGAAATTACAGCGGTTATTTATCAAGGCTTGATCATAAAACAGGAGAGAACAGGGCAGTAAGTGTATGGCCCGATGATCCGTTAGGTGGTGGCGCTGATGTTGCCAAATATCGTTTTCAATGGAATTTCCCCATTTTCTTTTCACCACATAACCCTAAAAAATTATACGCAGGAGGCAATGTTTTATTTGCAACCGAAAATGAAGGCGCTTCCTGGACGGCATTAGGAGGAGACCTTACCACAAATGATAAGGTCCGTCAACGTTCAAGCGGCGGCCCCATTACAAAAGATAATACCGGAGTGGAAGTGTACTGTACCATTTTTACTGCTGCGGAATCAGTGTTGGAAAAAGATCTGTTGTGGACGGGCAGTGATGATGGATTGATTTATGTTAGTAAGGATGGCGGAAAAAACTGGGAGAACGTAACGCCGAAAGAAGCAGGCCAGTGGATGATGTGGAATTGCGTGGAAACCGATCCGTTTAAAAAAGGTAAAGCCTATTTTGTTGGAACGAAATATAAGTCGGATGATTTTACTCCATACATTTTTAAAACAGAAGATTATGGAAAGACCTGGGTAAAGATCACGAAAGGAATTACCTCTAATCATTTTGCAAGATGTATGAGAGCCGATAAAAAAAGACCGGGTTTGTTATATTGCGGTACCGAATACGGCATGTATATAAGTTATGATGATGGCGCTAACTGGAAACCATTCCAGTTGAATTTACCCATGGTGCCCATTACCGACCTTACTATTAAAGAAAATGACCTTATAGTTGCTACACAGGGAAGATCATTCTGGGTGCTGGATGACCTGGGTGTGGTTCAGCAGAAAGATAACAATGTAGCTGATAAAAATTTATATGCTTTTACTGTAAATGATGCTTACCGGTATGACGGGTTTCAAAACCTGAATGCAAAGAATGCAGGAATGAATCCGCCCAATGGCTCTGTGATAAATTATTATGTAAAGAATGTATCCGATTCTGCTAAAATAAGTATTGATATTTCGGATAAGAATAAAAAACTCATCAAGTCATTTTCAACCAATGCAAAAGAAAAAGAGGATAAGATAGAAGTAAGCAAAGGAATGAACCGGTTTGTATGGAACATGCAATACCCACCAGCTGAAAAAGCAGATGGATTGATACTATGGCATGGTAATGTACCTGGCCCTAAAGCCGCACCCGGCCAGTACTTTTATAAAATAAAAGCCGATAAGGATTCTGTGGAAGGAAGTTTCAATATTAAAGCAAACCCGGTTTATAATGTATCACAACAGGATTATGAAGAACAGTTTAATTTTTTAATTACCATCCGTGATAAATTTTCGGAGATACAAAAAGCCGGAAAAAATATCCGTGACATCCGTAAGCAGTTGAACGATTTTGTGGATAAGCAGGGTAAAGATTGCCCTAAGGAAATAAAAGAACAGGCCGATACCATCAACAAACAAATGAAGGTGATAGAAGAAGCGCTGCATCAGACCAAGGCCAAAAGCGGACAGGACGTTTTAAATTACCCGATACGCCTTGATGATAAAATTTCAGGCCTTTATGATTTTGCCGTAAGCGGTATCAGCGCTCCGGCAAAGCAGGTTAAAGATGCTTATACCGAATTATCGGGCCAGGCCGATGTACAATTGAATAAGCTGAAAAAGATAATGGAGGAAGACCTGGTTAAATTCAACCAGATGATCAGGGAAAAATCTTTGCCGGTAATTGGGATTAAAAAAGACTGATAAGGTCAGGAAATAATCTTTTATCCCACAATGACACAGAGATCACAAAGTTTTTTCTTTGTGTACTTCGTGACTTTGTGGGATAATTATTTTAGTAAATACTGAATCTTATCTTTGCGCATGAATTTTAAAGCATTCTCTTCTTCTTTCATCAGCAAATTCATTTTTTTAAAGCGGGCATTTGGTAATAAACCATTCCGGTTGCTGGATATTGGCGCCGGTAATCACTCAGCCACAAAGGCCAAACAGGTTTTTCCACAATGTGAATATCATGGCGTTGACATGGGAAAAGATTACAACAACAGTGAAGCTGATTTTAAACTGATGACGGCCTTTTATGAGATGGACCTTACCAAACTTGATTTTTCTTCCATCCCCGATAATTATTTTGATGCCATTTTAATGGTGCATGTGATAGAACATTTATATAATGGTGATGAAGTGGTAAAAGGGTTATTATCTAAACTAAAACCGGGTGGTTATATGTATATGGAATACCCCGGTGAAAAAAGTACCCGGCTCCCTTCAATGGAAGGCTCACTGAATTTTAAAGATGATAAAACGCATGTGAGGGTTTATTCGGTAAAAGAATTGTCCAAAGTATTTGAAAATAATGGCTGCAGGGTTTTAAAAGGAGGGCTAAGGAGAAATGTTTGGTTTATGATGGCGATGCCATTCAGGGTAATGAAAACCTGGTTAAGCGGAAAGAAACTGCAAGGGAATATTTTTTGGGACGTTTTAGGGTTTGCAGAATTTATTTGGGTACAGAAAAAATTATAAGTAATGCATTATGAGATATGAGTGAAAGCGACATTAAGAGTATGTATCAAACTTATAATTCATAACTTATAACTCATAACTATTCTAACAAGTCCGGCCTCCGCTCTTCCGTCCGCTTCACCGATTGCTCATGCCTCCATTCTTCGATTAGTTTATGATTGCCGCTCATTAAAACTTCCGGTACTTTCCATCCACGGAATTCTTCGGGCCTTGTATAAACCGGAGGTGCTAATAAATTATCCTGGAAAGAATCTGTGAGTGCAGATGTTTCATCATTCAATACGCCGGGTATCAACCTGCCGATGGCATCCACCAAAACTGCAGCTCCAAGTTCACCGCCGCTTAACACATAATCACCGATAGAAATTTCTTTAGTAATAAAATGATCCCTCACTCTTTGATCAATTCCCTTATAATGGCCGCAGATCATTAATAAATTATTTCTTAAAGAAAACCGGTTCGCCATTTTCTGGTTAAAGGTTTCTCCATCGGGAGTCAAAAAAATAATTTCATCGTATGTTGTTTCTTTAGAAAGGCTTTCTATTGCATTCACCAATGGTTCTATCATCATTACCATACCGGCACCTCCGCCAAACGCATAATCATCCACCTGTGCACGGGCATAAGTAGTGTAGTCCCTTAAATTGATCACGTTTACTTCCAGCAAACCTTTATCCCTTGCCCTTTTTAAAATGGAATGGGCAAAGGGGCTATCTAATAAATCAGGAACAACAGATATGATGTCGATCTTCATACCCCAACCCCTAAAGGGGCTTTTAGATTATAACAATTCATAGCACTTTTCTTATTTGTAAAATTAAACAATAAAGCCTTTAAATAAAGTATCGATGAATTTGTTACATTAAAAGAATGCTGTAAAAATTTTCAGAGTGCAAGTTCCCCCTTTAGGGGGCGGAGGGGGTGCCCATAAACTCATCCAGGTCTCTTTTATCTTTTTTTGTTGGCCTGCCCTGTTTACTCATTCTTTTTCCCGTATGAAAAGCAGCGGCCTGGAACTGTATCCTTTCTATTTCTTCTGCCGGAGTAATATCCTCGTAATATTTTATGGCTTCGCTGTATTGAACCCTTTTAAACAATAAGCCCGTCACTTTTATTACCCAGCGCTTATTTTCTGTCTTTACTTCATACTCATCTGCCAGTTGAACAATACGTGATGGCTTGGCATTATCCCTATTATGTTTTATCTTGCCTTTATCACAAGCATCTCCTGCCTGGCTCCGGGTCTTAAAAAGGCGGATTGCCCATAAGTATTTGTCGAGCCGCAGTTTTTCCTTTTCCATGTTCCAAAATTAACCGCTTTTACAGCAATGGTCTCCAAAGCTTGAACTATTTGTTTATTTTTATTTATCAAAACTCTACATATGAGATTAAAAAATTTCAAGATTGTCGTTCTTTTTGTTTGCCTCGTCCAGGTAAGTTTTGCACAGCGTGGAAGAATAAACTGGATAGCCAATGGCAATGCATACACCAGAATAAAAGACGGGGGTATTGTAAAAGTTGATCCGAAGACTGATGCCGAGGTTGTAATTGTAAGAAAAGAACAACTTGCAGTGCCTGGAGTAACAGATACCTTAAAGCCACAGTCTTATGCGTTTAATAATAATAATACAAAACTGCTGGTTTTTGCAAATACGGCTAAGGTTTGGCGGTATAATACAAGGGGCGATTACTGGGTGCTGGATATTATATCTAACAAATTAAAACAAATGGGGAAGGGCCTTCCACCCCAGTCGCTGATGTTTGCAAAATTTTCGCCTGATGGAAAAAAATGTGCTTACGTAAGCGATCATAATTTATATGTTGAAGATATCAGCTCTGGGGCCATTACCAAACTTACAAGAGATGGCAGCAGGAAATTAATTAACGGAACCTTTGATTGGGTGTATGAAGAAGAATTTGGTTGCAGGGATGGTTTTAGATGGAGCCCCGATGGAAGCAGGATCGCTTTCTGGCAGGTTGATGCTACCAAAATAAGGGACTATTATATGCTCAACACAACCGATAGTGTTTATTCACATGTTGTGCCTGTTGAATATCCCAAAGTTGGTGAAGCGCCTTCGCCGGTTAGGATAGGGGTGGTAAATGTGGAGAATGGAAATATCCGCTGGATGGATATTGAAGGAGACCCACAGCAAAATTACCTGCCCCGTATGGAATGGTCGGGATTGAATGAATTAATAGTGCAGCAACTTGACCGTAAACAATTAGAGAGTAAATTAAAATACTGCAATGCTACTGATGGAAGCTCCCGTACTTTTTGGGCAGAGAACAGCGAAGCATGGATCGATCTGAATGCTGATGACCCGGCCGGGTGGAATTGGATCAATAAAGGACAGGATTTTATATGGATAAGTGAAAAAGATGGCTGGCGCCATATTTATAAGATAAGCCGTGATGGCAAAACAGAAACGCTGCTCACCAAAGGCAATTATGATATTGGCGAGATCAAATGTATAGATGAAGCCAACAACTATATTTATTTTACCGCTTCACCAACTAATGCAACACAATTATATTTATACCGGGTTAATATTGAAAAGGTAAGCATCATACAAAAAGTAAAAAAGATCGTAAGCAAACCAAAACCCGAACCTGAATTATTAAGTTCGGCAAATTTAAAAGGCACTCATAGTTATGATATTTCTCCCAACGGAAAATATGCCACTCATTCTTTTTCCAATCATAATACGCCATCAGTAAGAGAATGGATAACATTGCCTGACAACAAACCCATCAACCCGGCAAAAAGTATTGACTCAACTGTTAAAAAAGATAACAATAGTAATATAGAATTTGTACAGGTGGTAACTGATGATAATATCACACTGGATGCATGGATCAACAAACCAAAAAACTTTGATTCCACAAAAAAATACCCGGTAGTACTTTTTGTGTATGGCGAACCGGCAGCATCCACTGTGTTGGACAGATATGGCGGCCAGGATAATTTTTTATACCGGGGCGATATGAGGGCTGATGGATACGTACAGGTTGCGGTAGATAACCGGGGCACACCCATGCTTAAAGGCGCTGCATGGCGAAAATCAATTTACCGGAAAGTAGGAAACATAAATGTGATTGATATGGCGATGGGCTTTAAAAAACTGATGGAACAGCATGCTTATTTTGATAAAGACCGTATTGCCGTATGGGGATGGAGTGGCGGCGGATCATCTACTTTAAATCTTTTGTTCAGGTACCCAAATATTTTCCAGACAGGCATTGCTATTGCTGCGGTAGCCAACCAGTTGTTTTACGATAATATTTACCAGGAGCGTTACATGGGCCTGCCGCAGGAAAACAGGGAAGACTTTATCAACGGTTCACCGGTTACTTATGCAAAGAACCTGAAAGGGAATTTATTATACATTCATGGCACAGGTGATGATAATGTGCATTTCAGCAATGCCGAAGTGCTGGTGAATGAACTGATAAAATACAATAAGCAGTTTCAGTACATGCCTTATCCTAACCGTACACACGACATTTCGGAAGGGCCGGGCACAAGCCTGCATTTGTCAACTTTATACACAACATATTTAAGAGAGCATTGTCCTCCGGGAGCAAAATGATCAATTGAATAATAAAAAAAATCCTGCAATTAACTTGCGGGATTTTTTTGTGATCCCACAGGGAATCGAACCCTGGACCTATTGATTAAGAGTCAAAAGCTCTACCAACGGAGCTACGGAGTCGGTTGTAATAAACAGGATGGCAAATTTAAGGGGGAAATTGTAGTGATTAAAGTTTTTCTCCATGTTGACTTATATCAAGCCCTTCCATTTCCTTTTCTTCATTAACACGAAGAGGGGTAATTAAGTCGGTTATTTTAAGTAATAAAAATGTTCCGCCAAAAACAAATGCAGAAACAGCGATCATAGTTACTAAGTGAACAATAAATAAATGCGATTCTCCAAATATTAAACCATTGCCTGTGGTATTGCCGCTGTTGATGGTCTGGTTGGCAAAAACAGCGGTCAATAAAAAACCAACCATACCGCCAACACCATGGCAGGGAAAAACATCCAGCGTATCATCAATTGAAGTTTTGGTTCGCCACTCCACCATCATATTACTGATGATGCTGCTTACAATACCCACTGTTAACGAATGAGCAATGCTGATATAACCTGCTGCCGGTGTAATGGCAACTAAACCAACTACAGCACCAATACAGGTTCCCATGGCTGAAGGTTTACGTCCACGCAGTGCATCAAAAATTATCCAGGTAAATGCAGCGGCGGCAGATGCAGTTGTTGTTGTGGCAAGTGCTGTTACCGCCAATGCATTTGCTCCAAATGCAGAGCCTGCATTAAAACCAAACCAGCCAAACCATAATAAACCTGTACCCAATAAAACATAAGTGATCCTTGCAGGTGTGTGTGCTGTTTCATTTCTTCTTTTTAAATAAATGGCGCTGGCCAATGCAGCCCATCCTGCGCTCATGTGAACCACCGTACCACCGGCAAAATCCAGCACACCGTATTTAAATAATATGCCATTAGGGTGCCAGGTGGCATGTGCAAGCGGGCAATAAATAAAAATGCAGAACAGGCAGATGAATAAAATGTAAGAAGTGAATTTTATCCGTTCAGCAAAAGCGCCGGTTATTAATGCAGGTGTGATGATGGCGAATTTTAACTGGTAAAAAGCAAACAGCATTAATGGAATGGTTGGTGCCAGTTTCCATGGCTCGTCATTAATCACTCCCTTCATCATAAAATAAGTACCGGGGTTGCCAATGATGCCGTTCATAGAATCTCCGAATGCAAGGCTGAAACCAACCACCACCCACAGGATGCTGATCACTGCCATGCTTATAAAACTCTGCAGCATGGTACTGATGATATTTTTTTTATTGACCATGCCGCCATAAAAAAATGCAAGGCCGGGTGTCATTATCAGTACCAGGGCAGTGGCTGTAAGCATCCATGCCGTATCGGCGCCGTTAATATTTATTGGAGCAGCAGTATTTTTTGTTACAGAAGGAAATACCAGGGATACAATTACAACTGCAACCAGCAGCAGAAAAGGGAATAAAGCTTTTTTTCGGTTCATCGTTATACAAATAAGGGTTAAAAGTTACTTGCATAGCAGGCGTCATCGTAAAGTAAAAATAAGTAACTAATCGCTATTTTTATTTGATTTCGGCATAGCGGTTATTTTTTTGGTTATATTTACGTATTCCTCTTTTTAAACCAAAATTAAATTTATGAGTATCAAAACCAGAACATGGATTATTACATGCATGTTAATAATCTTTTCCTCAACAATTATATCAGCACAAAATACCGTCACCGGTAAAGTTTCTGATAATTCGGGAAAAGGAATTCCGGGTGCATCTGTAACTTCAGGTGGCCGACAGGGTGCCCAAACAAATGCGGATGGTAATTATTCGCTTTCACTCCCTAGCGGAGCTGCCACTATCACTGTATCTTTTGTTGGTTACACTTCCATCTCAAAGGCGGTTACCGTAACAGGCAATATGACGGTTGATTTTATACTACAGGGATCTGTCGGTGAATTAGGTGAGATAATTTTAACTACAGGTGCCCGGTCATTGCCGCGGAGTTCGATCAATACACCTTTACCTATTGATGTGATTTCAAATGCCGATTTGAAATCAACAGCACAAACCACTTTCGACAAACAACTTCAGTACCGGGTTCCTTCTTTCAATACGATAAATACGCCGGTAAACGATGCTACAACTTTACTGGATCCATATGAAATACGTAACCTGGGTCCCAGCAGAACATTGGTACTGATTAACGGTAAAAGAAAAAACCTGAGTTCGTTACTGTATGTTCAGTTTGCTCCCGGCCGTGGAGAAACCGGTGCAGATCTTTCTGCCATTCCTGTTGATGCCATTAAGCGGGTTGAAATATTGCGGGATGGCGCTTCGGCACAATATGGCTCCGATGCGATTGCAGGTGTTATGAACGTAATTTTAAAAGACAGGTATCAGTACAGTACTTTAACTATCAATGGAGGCCTTTCACACAAAGGTGATGGTGAAAACTATGGCGTTGCCTTTAATGGTGGTTCTAATATTGGGCCAAAAGGATTCATTAATTATACAGTTGATTTCAGCCAGCAAAACAGTGCAGTTCGGTCGGGTAAAATTCATCTGCCTACAGAAATAGCTACATTTGGAGGAAGTCCTGCTGCTGACGCTGCCATTACAGCATTCTTAGCTAAATATCCAACCGGAAATAATATCAACGGATCGGGCGACATACAGGCTGCAAAATTTAATTATAACCTGGGTTTATCAGCCGGTGAAAACAGCCAGTTTTACAGCAATGCTGCTTTGGTAATTAAAAAAGCAAAAAGTTTTGCCAACTACAGAACTCCATATTGGAGAACAGATGCCGGATTATTACATAAAAGAATTCCCGGAGCACCTAATTATACCGGGGGTACCGATCCTTTGTACGAAGGGTATTTAGGTTATGTGCCAACATTTGAAGGCGATTTGTTAGACTACAATGCCACCCTGGGTTTTAAAACTGTAAAAGACGGATGGTCGCATGATGTAGCAGTTACATTTGGAGGTAATCAGCAATTATACACGGTTGAAAATACAGTAAACCGATCATTGGGAACAGCCAGCCCTACATCATTTAAACCGGGCGGTTTTAATTTTTCGCATATTGTAGGTAACTATGATGTTTCAAAATCTATCAACGATAATATAAGTGTTGGTTTTGGTACTGAAGTAAGAAGAGAAACCTATAGAATTATGGCAGGTGATACATCTTCCTACACCGGCCAGGGCGCAAATTCATTTCCCGGCATTCGTCAAGAAAATGCAACTACCAACAGTCGTTTTAATTTTGGCGGATATATTGATGCCACGTGGAATATTTCAAAAGACTTTTTACTGAACGGTGCAATACGTGCCGAAAGGTATAGCGATTTTGGTAATGCATCTGTTTGGAAACTATCCAGCCGTTACAAACTTGTAAACGACAAAGTTGTCATCAGGGCTTCTGCTTCATCAGGTTTCAGGGCACCAACATTGCACCAGATTTATGCACAATCCACACAGGCTTCTTTTGCAGGTGGTTCCATTGTATTATCAGGCTTATTCAATAACCGGAGCAAGCAGGCCTTTGCATTGGAGGTTCCTTTATTAACTCCTGAAAAATCAACCAACCTGTCGTTTGGTGTAGGATTTAATCCAACAAAGAACCTGAATGTTACAGTAGATTTTTACCACATCACCATTAAAGACAGGATTGTTTACAGTTCTTCCATTAACTCCGCCGATAAATTACTGGCAGTGCCAACAACAGAACTGGGGCGCATACTTAAAGGAAGCAGTGTTGGTGCCGGCAATTATGATTTAGAAAGTGTACAATTTTTTATAAATGGGGTTAAGACAAGAAATGCCGGTATTGACCTGGTAGCCAATTACAAAAATATTAAACTGGGATCTGGAAATCTGAGCGTTAACCTGGCAGGTAACTTTACCTTAAAAAATGAAATTGTTGGTAAACCAAAAGATCCCCGCCCAATTAAAGATGCCGGTGCAACTATCCTGAGCACACAAATAACATCGCTGCTTATTGAAGGCAGGCCAAGGCATAAGGTTGTTTTAGGATTTGATTACAGCATTAAAAAATTCGGCATTAGTTTAAATAACACCATATTTGGCAAAACCAAATTCCAGGACCTTGATAATGGAGGAAGCCAGATGAATAATATTAAACAGGTTTTTAAAACTGCAGTTGTAACAGATTTAAACCTGGGATATAGGTTTACCGAAAAAATCGCATTCAATATTGCTATAAACAATATTCTGAATGTTTTGCCAAAATGGAAACTTGAATTAACCGGCAATCCAACAGATCCTGATTATGCAGCAGCTAAAGCAACTTTGGCAAATACTGCCGATAGGGAATTACTGGAAGGGTTTTTAAGTTTCAGCGGCCGTTACCGTATTTTAGGCTATAATGGTTCACAGTTCAGCCAGTTGGGTACTTTGTTTCAGGCATCGTTGGTATTTAAGTTTTAATAATTTTAATTTATTAAAAAAAGCTGTGGTAAATTACCGCAGCTTTTTTTATCGCCATGAATAATCTTTACATAACCCATTCAGAGATTTATGAAATGATGTACCAGACTTTCATCAGCTATGAGGATGAGTTTGTGTATTACAGCGGTAAATTAAGAAAATACAAGGCAGGGTCAGTTTTTGAATTGGGTTGTGGTACCGGTAACCTTGCCAACCGGTTTATTAAAAACGGATTTAATTATACTGGGCTTGATTTAAATAAAGCGATGCTTGATATTGCAGAAAGTAAAACCCCCGGAGCCAGGTTTATGGAAGCGGATATGAGAAATTTTGAATTGCCGGAAAAAAAACAAGCGTGCATTATTCCGGCCAGAACGATAAGTTACCTGATGACGTATGCCGATGTAATGGATGCATTCAGGGCCATTAATAAAAACCTTCAAAAGGGGGGTATTCTCTGCTTTGATTGTATTGATGCCGCTAAATTTATCCCGATCATAAAAAACGGAAAAAAAATCATACACAAAGCTGAATATGAAGGAAGAAAATTTCACAGGGAAAGTTATTGGTCTGTAAATGAGAGCCAGAGCTGGGCATTTAACTGGCACGCAGTTTACTTTGAAGAAGATTCAAAAGGCGTATTGAAAAAAATTGTTGAAGATAACTCTACGTTACGTTGTTTTACAAAGGATGATTTGTGTTTGTTTCTTGAGCTTTGTAATTTTACCGTTAAGGAAATTGAAGACCGGCCATCTTACGCTTTTGATACTTTTGTAATTGTTGCACAAAAAAACTCCTGAGTATGGCAATGTATGATAATGAAAATACGGTGAGGGCTTCCTTTGATTTAAACTACATAAGCGAATACCTGGTACAGGCACAGTGGGCCGAATTTATAGAACTAAAAAAAATTATTACAGAAATAGCCGACCGTAATAAGAAGCCCGTTACTATACTCGATATCGGAGTTGGTAATGCCCGGATCCCCAAACATCTTTGCGGGATAAAGGAAATTTGGGACAAAGTAGCTTTTTATGATGGTACGGATAATGCGATGGCCTGTGTGGAAATTTCAAATGCCGAAATTGAAAAATTCAACATCGCCGGTAAAGTTGCCGCTCATTATTTTGATGCCGCTAACCTGGATAAATGGAATAAGAAATATGATATGGTGATCAGCACCTGGTTTACGCCAGGTAATTTTCACCCGGATGATTTTCCTTTTGACAGTTATAAAAAATCGGGCAAAAAACTTGATTTAACTGCTAACGAAAAGTTTACTACTATTTTCCGCAATGCATATGATCTTTTAAATCCGGGCGGTGAAGTAGTAATAGGAGCCTGCTATCTGGATAATGAACCCACAAGGTTAAAACAGGAAGAATCTTACCATAAAATGGGGATGACCCTGATAACGGATGCCGCGGATTCTTTTACCGCTACAAAGGAACGGTTCTGGAGCCAGCGGTTTACAAAAGAAAAAATATTCAGTTATCTTAATTTTATACCTGAAGCGAAATTTGTTTTCACCAATTTGGATTCCTATGAGTATGCGATGCAGGTAAGGATCAGGAAATAATCCGGTTGACAAACCGTTCATGGATTTTATTTTGATTCGCTGAACTGCTTCAACAGATCATTAAACTGCTTTGTTAAAGTGATGTAAAGGGAAACCGGACCAACTCCTGGAAAAAATAATTTTCGGATAAGTAATTTTATAAGTTTTTTCGCTTTAGCCAGGTAAAGCGCAACATATACTTATCATTTATTTTTACCTGTTCCATTAAGGCATTGTAGGGGAACCCGGCATAATAACTTCCGTGCCCTGTTTTTTTCCAGTTAATAAATTTATTGCTTAGCGAATGCTGCATGGATTGTTGCAGGCAGGAGTCGCATGTAAAAATGATCTCCTGTTTTATGCAACGGTTTAAATTACTGAAATAAAAAATGTTGGATGCAGGTAATGAAAGGCTGTCATCTAAATAATAACTGATGGTGCTGTCAGTTTCAGTAAAGGAATATTTTCTGTTATTTTCTGCATAATATTTCTCCATGGTTCTTTTTATTTTAGACCGTTTATCTAAAATAAAGTCCTGCGAAAATGAACCGTAACCGGTTGATGTAAAGATCAGGAAAAGAAAAACCTTTTTCATTAAGAAATATTTATTTTCTGCCCGGGTACTCCTCCAGCGCTTTCTCCAGACAATCCATTGCTGCATTAATAGCAGTCACGTTTATCACATAAGCCAAACGCACTTCATTCTTGCCAAGTCCAGGTGTGCTATAGAAACCGGTGGCAGGCGCCAACATTACGGTCTGGTTGTTGTAGTTAAAAGATTCCAATAACCACTGGCAGAATTTATCTGAATTATCAATGGGCAATTTAGCCATGGCATAAAATGCACCACCGGGGTTCGGACAAAATACACCAGGTATTGCGTTCAGCCTTTTTACAATGGTATCACGGCGTAATTTGTATTCGGCTTTTGTAGTATCAAAATAATTATCAGGCAGGTCAACTGCAGCTTCGCCTAATATTTGTGCAAAGGATGGGGGACTCAATCTTGCCTGTGCAAATTTCATCGTGGCATCAAGCAACGCTTTGTTCTTTGTAACAAAAGCGCCAATGCGTCCGCCGCAGGCGCTGTAACGCTTGCTGATGGTGTCCATCAACACTACATGATCATCCACACCCTTTAAATGCATGGCGCTGGTATGGGTACCTTCATAACAGAATTCACGGTAGGCCTCATCGGCAAATAAAAATAAATTGTGTTTAATGATGAGTTGCTTCAGCACTTCCATTTCTGCAGCACTGTATAAATAACCTGTGGGATTATTTGGGTTGCAGATAACGATCGCTTTAGTTTTCGGTGTGATCACTTTTTCAAAATCTTCAATGGGTGGCAAAGCAAAACCTGTTTCAATAGAAGACGTGATTGGTTTTACAATCACACCGGCTTCCACGGCAAAACCATTATAGTTTGCATAAAAGGGTTCGGGTATGATCACTTCATCTCCTGCATCCATGCAGGCCATAAAACCAAAGATGATGGCTTCGCTGCCACCGGTAGTAATGATGATCTGTTCAGGCGTAATATCAATACCCACTTTTTTATAGTACTGCACTAATTTTTTGCGATAGCTTTCATTGCCGGCGCTATGGCTGTATTCCAAAACTTTAAAATCGCTTTTGCGCACAGCATCTAAAACCATCTTTGGTGTTTCAATATCAGGCTGGCCAATATTGAGATGGAATACTTTAGTGCCTTTGCGTTTGGCAGCTTCGGCATACGGAACCAATTTTCGGATGGGGGAAGCAGGCATCTGCAGTCCACGGTTACTTACTTTTAGCATGTTGCAAATATAAGATGAAAGCCGATACTGGATACTGGATGGAGGATACCTTCCGCAAACGAAATTCCTGTCATGCTGAGGTACAGCTTGTCCCGATCTGTCGGGAAAGCATCCCACTCTACATCAATTCACTTGAATTTAGTGGGATCCTTCGCTATCCCTCAGGATGACAGTCTCCGTAACGGGTTTTTCGTTTAAGTTTGCACATGCCAAGTTTTTCATCCTCCAGCCGCATTATTGTTACCTGCAGCAACCGCCTTTCTCCTTACCTTCAAATGGAGGTGGCAGCACTGGGTTTTAAACCTGAACGGATCTTTAAAACAGGTGTGGAATTAAAAGGCACTTTAAAAGACTGTATCCGTTTGAACCTGAATTTGCGCTGTGCCAGCCAGGTATTGTTTTCTTTAAAAGAATTTAATGCCGGTAATGCTGATGACCTGTACAAAACATTAATTGATTATCCCTGGGAAGATATAATTGCGGTTGATGGATATTTTTCCATAAGCAGTAATGTTAATAATCCAACGATCAATAATTCTTTGTTCGCTAATGTGAAAGTCAAAGATGCCATTGTTGACCGGCTCAGGAATAAAACCGGCGAACGGCCCAACTCCGGCCCTGAGCTGGATAAAACAGTTATTCATTTATATTGGAAAGAATCACTGGCAGAAATTTTTATTGATACTTCCGGTGAAACATTATCCAAACATGGGTATAGAAAAATTCCGGGAAAGGCACCCATGCTGGAATCGCTTGCTGCCGCTACTTTGCTGGCCACAAAATGGGACAGGCGATCAACCTTTATTAACCCCATGTGTGGTTCCGGAACTGTGGCTATAGAAGCTGCACTGCTGGCTACTAACCGCAAGCCCGGTTTGCTACGATTTAATTATGCCTTCATGCACCTTGTTGGTTATACCGAGGAAATGTATAATGCTGAATTTAAAAAACTGGAAGAGCAGGTTGTTGATGTACCGAGTCTTAAAATTATTGCAACAGATATCAGCGATGATGCGGTAAACATTTCAAAAGTGAATGCAGGAATTGCAGGCGTGGAAGAACTGATTGAATTTGCTGTTTGTGATTTTGAAGAAACAAATATTCCCGAAGGAGAGGATGGTGTTGTTTATTTTAACCCGGAGTATGGAGATCGTTTGGGCGTGGAAGCTGAACTGGAAATTACTTATAAACGACTGGGTGATTTTTTAAAGAAAAAATGTAAGGGCTACTTTGGTTATATTTTTACCGGTAACCTGGAACTTGCAAAAAAAATAGGATTAAAACCAAGCCGGAGGATTGAATTTTACACGAGTAAGATCGCTTGCCGTTTGCTGGAGTATGAGTTGTATAGCGGGACGAAACGAACAGACAAACAGTGACAAGCTTCAAGCTGCAAGGGGGCAAGGTCTCTAATTTAAATGTCTTAAAGTATCATAAAGAATATTGATTCAGCATGATTCTCCCTTTCAGCTATTCCCCTTGTAGCTTATCCCTTATTCCTGATGTACACCAGCTTTATCCCCGCTTTATCCGTCTCTTTTTTATCTATCTCTATTTGCGGAATTGATTTTATCAATGGAGTCAATTTTAAAAATCCATAGTTCCTTGGGTCAAAGTTGGGTTGTTTTTTCAGCAGTAGGTTACCAACATCACCTAAAAATGCCCAGCCATTTTCATCAGCCAGGTCATCAATGGTTGCGGCAATTAATTTGATCGTTTCTTTACTGAGTTTATCAACAGATGCTTTTGGTGCTGGTTTACTGGCTTTTGTTTTTACCGTATTTGTTTCTTCAGTTTCAAATACAGGAATGATCTCCATGTAAATGAATTTATCGCAGGCCACAATAAAAGGATTGGGGGTTTTCTTTTGCCCGATGCCAAATACTTTCATTCCGGCTTCTCTTAACCTGGTAGCCAAACGGGTAAAATCACTATCGCTGCTAACAATACAGAACCCATCCACCTTGCCGGAATACAAAATATCCATGGCGTCAATAATTAAAGCGCTGTCGCTTGAATTTTTTCCGCTGGTATAACTGTACTGCTGAATAGGGGTGATGGCATTTTCCAAAAGCACATTCTTCCAGCCGCCGATGGTAGGCTTGGTCCAGTCGCCATAAATTCGTTTAAATGTTGGTGTACCGTATTTGGCTATCTCTTCCATGACGCCTTTTACATTGCTGTACGGCACATTATCGGCATCAATTAAAACCGCAAGCCGTATATCTTTTTGTATTTCCATAAAATTTGTAAGCACAAGGTAACTCTTTTTTCGGCCAATGGGGATAGCTTATCCTTAAATTATGCCGTTCATTCACCCAAATGAACAGTACATCCTGTATTTTTAACCAGTTGGTTAAAAATAATTTGATAATTCAGCATACAGGCCTAGATTTGCAATAATTAACCAAATGGTTAAAAATTGAAATGAAGCGGAAAGACAGGAATACAGAACAGGTGATATTACAAACTGCCCGGAAGGTATTTATACAAAAGGGCCTGGCAGGAGCCCGTATGCAGGATATTGCCGACCAGGCCGGTTTCAATAAGGCATTACTGCACTACTATTTTACCTCCAAGGATAAACTGTTCAGCCTGGTATTTGAACAGGAGTTCAGTAATCTTTTCTCCAGCCTGGCAACCATTGTTTCATCAGACCTGCCCCTATTTGAGAAAATTGAAAATATTGTATCACTTGACATTGAAAGGCTGAGCCAGTTTCCGGGACTGCCCATGTTTGTATTAAATGAAATGAGCCGTAACCCGGAAGTGATCTTAAAAAAACTAAAGAAGATACCTGTAGAAAAAGTGCTGGGTGTTTTTCAAAAACAGATAAATGCCGAGATCAAAAAAGGGACGATCAAAAAAATATCTGCAGAACAGTTGTTCATTAATATTCAATCTATGTGCATTTTCCCTTTTATAGCAAAGCCTATGATAAAGGGGTTGATGCAGATGGATGAAAAAACATACATGGCCATGATACAGAAAAGGAAGACGGAAGTGGCATCGTTTATCATCAGCGCAATAAAAAATAATTGAATAAAAACTATTTTATGAAATTGAATAGAATGATCATTTACTGCCTGCTTTTTATGAGCAGCAGGTCAATGGCTCAAAATGCGCTGGCCCTTACATTGGAACAATGTTATGCGCTTGCCTCAACCAATTCGCCGCTGGCGCAGCAAAAGGCATTGACAATTACTGCAGGAAATATGGCAGAAAAAAATCAAAATCTGAAATGGCTTCCCCAGGTTGACCTGAATGCACAGGCTACTTACCAATCTACTGTAACATCTTTCCCGGTAAAACTGCCCAATGTGAATGTAGATGAATTGAGTAAGGATCAATACAGGACAACACTTGAAATAATTCAACCCATTTATGATGGAGGCATGATCTCAGGCCAAAAAAAACTACAACACATTACAAACAGTATTGAAAGCCAGAAAGTAGAAGTGGACCTGTACCAGCTAAAAGTAAAAGTAAATAGCTATTTTTTTACTGCTTTGCTGATGGAAGAAAATATCCGGTTGATGAATATTGTAAAAGAAGACCTGAACAATAACCTAAAAAAAGTTTCGGCCCAGGCTGCAAACGGAATTGCAACCAATAGTAATGTGGATGTTTTAAGAGCAGAACTGTTGAAAACTGAACAAAAGATCATTGAATTCAATGCAATAAGAAAAGGGACCATGCAGATGCTGGAAATACTTACCGGGACAACGATTGCAGAAAATATATCTTTTACAAAGCCGGCAGGTACAACAATTATTGCAGAAACAGTTATTGCACGGCCGGAATTAAAATTATTCGATTTTCAGCAGCAACAGTTTCAGCTGCAATCAAAACTTGTAAATGCTAGGTCAAACCCCAAGCTTTCATTTTTTACCAATGGTGGCTATGGTAAGCCGGGCCTGAATCAACTGAAAAATGAGTTTCAATGGTATTATATCGGGGGAGTAAAACTGAGCATTCCCATCATGAATCATTTTACACAACAAAAGGAGAAAAAACTTTTAAAGATACAGGGAGAGATAGTGAATAAGCAGAAAAAAAATTTTTTAACCGGCAGCCAACAATTGCTGGTACAGCAAAAAAATGAAGTAGAGAAGTACCGGCAATTAACTGCAACAGATGCAGACATTGTGGCCTTACGGACAAAGATCAAAGAGAATGCTTCGGTAAGACTGGCCAATGGCATCATTACTTCCAGCGATTATATAACTGAGCTGAACGCAGAGAACCAGGCCATGCTTAACCAGAAACTACATGAAGTGCAGTGGCTGCAGGCTCAATACAATTATCAACTAATACTTGGAAAATAAATTACTTCAAATAAGAAAATATGAGATCAATTTTTAAAAAATCAGCCCTGCCTTTTGCAGTTATTGCATTTGTTTCCTGTAATAATGGAAATGGAAAATATGACGCAACCGGGACTTTCGAAGCGGAGGAAATTATTGTTTCTGCCGAAGCGAATGGAAAAATACTGCAGTTTAATGTAGAAGAAGGAGCAAGCCTGCCAAAGGATTCTGTTGTAGGTAAGATAGACCCTACTGCCATTGAATTGCAGAAGGAGCAGGCATCATCCTCTGTTGATGCATTGCAGCAAAAAACAAACGACGCATCTCCACAGGTAAATATCCTGCAATCACAACTGCAGCTTCAAAACAAACAGATAGCTGTGTATGATGAACAATTGAAGACGCTGCAAAAAGAACAACTGCGATTTCAAAAATTAGTTGCAGCCGATGCAGTGCCTGCCAAACAGCTGGATGATATAAACGGACAGGTAAATATTTTAAAAGAACAGGTCGTTGCTGCAAAAACACAATTACAGGTTTTGCAAAGCCAGATCAATGCACAACGGCAATTAGTAGCCATTCAAAACCGTGGAATATTAAGTGAGAAAGACCCGATGCAGAAAAAAGTTGCACAGATACAGGACCTGTTAAATAAAACAATAATTAAAAATCCCATTACAGGAACCGTACTTACAAAATATGCAGATGCAAATGAGTATACGGCAACAGGGAAGGCATTGTATAAGATCGCTGACCTGGGTACCATGAAATTGCGGGCTTATATCACAGGCAATCAACTGGCGCAGGTAAAACTTAACCAGAAAGTAAAAGTGATGGTAGATGATGGCAAAGGAAAATACAGGGAGTTGCCCGGAACAATAAGCTGGATATCGGATAAAGCCGAGTTCACTCCTAAAACCATACAAACAAAAGATGAACGGGCAAATTTGGTGTACGCTATAAAAGTAAATGTGGTCAATGATGGGTATTTAAAGATCGGTATGTATGGTGAAGTTGTGTTTTAAATTATAGAATGATGAATGCTGTTACTGTAAATAATATTGTTAAAACCTACGGTTCTAAAAAAGAAACGGTGCAGGCCTTGCATGATATTTCTTTTACGGTGGATAAAGGCGAGCTGTTTGGTATCATAGGCCCTGATGGTGCCGGCAAAACTTCTTTGTTCAGGATATTGACCACTTTATTATTTGCCGACAGCGGTACTGCAACTGTTGACGGATTTGATGTGATAAAAGAATTTAAACAAATACGGAACCGGGTTGGTTATATGCCCGGCAAATTTTCTTTGTACCAGGACCTTACGGTGGAAGAGAACCTGGAATTTTTTGCAAGCATCTTCAATACAAGCATTGAGGAGAATTATGAATTAGTGAAAGATATCTATGTGCAGATAGAACCTTTCAAAGACCGGCGGGCCGGAAAATTATCAGGAGGTATGAAGCAGAAACTGGCCTTGTGTTGTGCACTGATACATAAGCCTTCGGTTTTGTTTTTGGATGAGCCAACCACAGGTGTTGATGCGGTTTCGAGAAAAGAGTTTTGGGAAATGCTGAAGAATTTGAAGAAGCAGGGCATTACTATTTTAGTTTCTACACCATATATGGATGAAGCGGCTATGTGCGACAGGGTGGCGCTGATGCAATCGGGAAAGATCATGAGCATTAATACCCCGGAGAATGTCATCAAAGAATTTAAAAAACCAATGTGGGCTGTGCGCTCTGCAGAAATGTACCGTTTGTTGAATGATCTTAAAAATTATAACAATACAGAAAGCTGTAACAGCTTCGGCGAATTTCATCACCTCGTTTTAAAAGACAATGATGAAAATAAAGTTTTGAACTACCTGCAGGAGCTTGAACATAAAAATATTCTGATAAAACCAACACAGCCAAATATTGAAGACCGTTTTATGCAGTTGATGAGTAATAATTAAAAAAATGAAGGATATCGTCATAAAAGTTGACCGGTTAACAAAGAAGTTTGGAGACTTTGTCGCCACCAATCAAATTTCTTTTGAAGTGGGGAAGGGAGAAATATTTGGTTTCCTGGGCGCTAATGGGGCAGGTAAAACAACAGCCATGCGGATGTTATGCGGATTATCTATTCCATCATCGGGATCGGCTACAGTGGCTGGCTTTGATGTGTATAAGCAAACAGAACAGATCAAACAGAATATCGGATACATGAGCCAGAAATTTTCTTTGTATGAAGATCTTACTGTAAAAGAAAATATCCGCTTTTATGCAGGTATATATGGAATAAGCAAACCGGTAATAAAAACAAAGATGACATCGCTGCTGGAACAATTACAGATGACAGCTGAAGAGAACAGCCTGGTAAAATCATTGCCCCTTGGCTGGAAACAGAAGCTGGCTTTTTCAGTCGCCATCCTGCATGAACCCAAAATTGTTTTCCTGGATGAACCAACCGGTGGCGTTGACCCGGTAACAAGGCGGGAGTTTTGGAATTTAATTTACCAGGCGGCTGAAAAAGGGATCACTGTTTTTGTTACCACACATTATATGGATGAAGCAGAGTATTGCGACAGGGTATCTGTAATGGTGGATGGAACAATTGAAGCATTGGATACACCATCAAATTTAAAAAGCACATTTAATGCGGCATCAATGGATGATGTTTTTTTACAACTGGCAAGAGGCGCTAAAAGAACAGCAGATTAAATACGTATGAAGCAATTTATCATTTTTGTTAAAAAAGAATTTTACCACATTTTCCGTGACCGGAAATCACTGCTCATCATTATAATGATGCCGATCGTACAGATCATCCTGTTTGGATTTGCACTCACCAATGAAATTAAAAATTCGAACATTGCCGTTTTAGATAATGCTAAAGATGAATCCAGCAGCGCCATTATTCAACGGCTTGATGCAAGCCGGTATTTTAATGTGTCCGGAAATATAAATAAGCAACCCGATATTGAAGCTGCATTCAGATCAGGTACTATCAGGCTGGTAGTGATCTTTCAACCGGGATTCCGTGAAGCATTACTGCATACCAATCATGCACAGATACAATTGATCGCCGATGCATCTGATCCAAACACCGCAACCACGGTAACCAACTATGCATCCAATATCATCAGCGACTATCAAAAAGAATTGAATACACAGGCGCCCGTTCCTTACCTGATAACCCCGGAGATAAGGATGTTGTATAATCCGCAACTAAAAGGTGCTTATAATTTTGTGCCGGGCGTGATGGCCATGATACTGATATTGATCGCTGCCATGATGACCTCGGTTGCCATTGTTCGGGAAAAGGAAATTAATACGATGGAAGTATTGCTGGTATCGCCTTTAAAGCCACTGCTGTTCATTTTGAGTAAAGCCATACCTTATGTTTTTTTATCGCTTGTGAATGTAGTAACTATTTTACTGGTGAGTGTTATCATACTGGATGTGCCCATCAATGGGAGTTTGTTTTTACTGATGAGTGAATCATTATTATTCATCATCACTGCTGTTTCGCTTGGGTTGATGATCTCAAATGTTACAAAAACCCAGCAGGAGGCACAAATGCTGTCGCTGATGGGTTTGATGCTGCCCACTTTGTTGCTTGGTGGTTTTATGTTTCCCATTGAGAGCATGCCATTGCCCTTAAGAGTCATTTCAAATATAGTTCCGTCAAAATGGTTTTTCATGATTGTTAAGGATGTTATGATAAAAGGATTGGGATGGCAGGCTGTCTGGAAAGAATCACTGGTGCTTGTAGGGATGTCGGTATTTTTCCTCGCCATCAGTTTTAAGAAATTTAAAATCCGCCTGGCATGAAAAAACTATTAGTGTTGCTGGAAAAAGAATTCAGGCAGGTTTTCAGGAATCCCGCTATTCTGCGTATGGTGCTGGTCATGCCGGTTGTACAATTACTCATATTTCCCTTTGCTGCCAATTACGAGGTAAAAAATGTTTTGTTATCGGTGGTAGACCACGATCATTCTTCTTATTCGCAAAAGTTCATTTCTAAAATTACCGGTTCGGGTTATTTTAAGTTAACTGATTTCTCTCCTTCCTATAAAAAAGCCCTGGAAGCAATTGAATCTGATAAGGCTGATCTTATTATTGAGATCCCCGAAGGATTTGAACGTGTACTGATCAAAGAAAATAAAAGCAACATGCTCATTGCTGTTAATGCCGTGAATGGCACCAAGGCAAATCTTGGCGGAGCTTATGCAGCCAACATCATCCGTGATTTTAATACAGATATCCGGATGGAATGGGTACAGCTCCCGAAATTCAATGCTCAGCCAACTATTGAAATAACCTCTTCCAACTGGTACAACCCCACTATGAATTATAAATTCTTTATGGTGCCGGGTATTTTAGTAACCCTGCTCACCATGATCGGCAGTTTAATGGCTGCACTGAATATTGTTCATGAAAAAGAAGTGGGCACTATTGAGCAGATCAATGTTTCTCCCATAACCAAGGTACAGTTCATTTTGGGCAAACTCATCCCATTCTGGATATTGGGTTTGATTACGCTTACATTGGGGTTAATAGTTTCCTGGTTATTTTATAGCATCATCCCTGTTGGCAGCATCGCTTTGATCTATGTGTTTGGAATGGTGTTTTTGTTTACTCTGCTCGGCGTTGGTCTATTAGTATCTACTTATGCCGAAACACAAACACAGGCAAACTTTGTAAGTTTTTTTGTAATGATGTTGTTTATGTTGCTTGGCGGATTATACACACCAATAGAAAGTATGCCGGAGTGGGCGAAGTGGATCACCAAAATAAACCCGGTTGCTTATTTTATTGAAGTGATGCGGATGATCGTACTTAAGGGCAGCAGTTTTGCAGATGTAAAGGTTCAATTCTTTTCGGTGCTGGGGTTGGGAATATTTTTTAACAGCTGGGCAGTTCTTAATTACAGGAAGAGATCATAAAAATAATTCTATTTGACCCTCATCACTTTCTGAACGGCTTTGCCCTGATTACTGATGACCTCAAAAAATAAGATCCCGTTGGGTAAATTGCTGACATAGATCTTACCGGAAGTAATATTGCCTGCCGGGGTTTCTGAATACAGCTTTGCTCCAATGCTGTTATACAGGTTAACTGCTTTGATCTGCACACCAGGTTTTACAGTATACCATATATAATCCCTTGCCGGGTTAGGGTAGGTACTTAACCCTACGGCATCATCAGTTTGTTTAGGATTAATAAATGTAGTTGATACCGTGTTGGTGATCACCGGTAAATTGTAATCAAAATAAATTTCTGCTTTGTTATAAATTGTTTCGCCAACAGCAATTGTACTTTTTGGTTTTATTTTAAATGCTGCAAATCCATGACTTGCAGGTTCGTTTGTATTCTTTCCGGGCAGGTTGATACCATCGAAAATAAATTCAACTTTATTTCCTTTGCTCACCACAGCTCTGTAGGCATGACTGGCAGTAATTGGTGTAAATGAATTCCAGTCTAAATTATCTGCCAGGGAATCTTTAATAACAACACTGGTGGCCGGGGAATTACCTGTATTTTGAAACCGGATGATATAATGCAGGTAGTCTCCGGCTTTTGAAATATCTATAGCCGGACCTTCTGTAACATCCTTATCATTGGGATCGTAGGCACCTCTTACAACCTGGTTAAAATTAAAAGTATTATCTGCCGGGGTGTCATCTCCCGGAATTGGATTGATGACAGCCACAAAGGGAAGTATATCGCCAATATTTACAACCGGTGGCGCATTCACATGAAATACAAGGGTGATTGTTCTTGTTTCATAAGGTGTTAATCCATTGTATGTCCAGCTAAGATTTCCTGAAGTTTGACTGGTTGCATTTGGTATTGCAGATAAAAAATTTAATTTAACCGCATCAAAATTGAGTGTTACTGTACCTGACTGAAGCTGGTTGCCTTTGTTTCTGTAAACCAGTTTATACTGTGCATCAAAACCCGGACGGGCAATTGTTACAGGAATTAACATAATCTCGAGGTCAGGATGAACACCAATTGCAGTGATACAAAAATCTGCCACAGCAGTATTTCCGTATCCGCTAAAATTTACTATATGCGATAGTGGTATTTGTGTGAACAGTATATTTGAGATCGTTGTCGTAACTGTATCAGGACTTAACTGTACATAAAATTTATACTGCCCGGCAGCATTAGTAAATGTGGAACCGGACTGTGTACCATCTGTAATATTGATCCGCACGTTATTCATGCTACTATCAAGATTATTGCATCCATTAGCAGTCTCATCAAAACGTACAGTACCAATGATTGTATTATAATTGCCCGTTGGGGTAAAGTTGCAAAATGATGAAACTGTTACATTTCTTCCCGGTAGCTGTAAATTTGCCTGGTTTTTAATGTATGCCATCTCTGCATCATCAACACATATGTCCTGTAATCCGGAAGGTAAAATAACGCTGTAAGAACCTCCAGATAATGCTCCGTTTTTAATATTAACGTAACTAAGTGAATCATTACCCCTGCACCTTAGCTGTCGCACAGGAAACTGGCTCAGGTCCAGGGTCTTCAATTTTGTACTATCACAATTGACAAATTCTAGCATGGGCAGATTTGACAATTTTAAAGATGATAAGGTCCTGCCACCGATCCAAAATACATATAGCTTAGGCAGGTTACTGATATTCATGGAAACAAAACTGTTTTGCTGGCATTGTAAGTTTCCAAGCTGTGGTAAATTAGTAAGTGTCAAACTGCTTAGATTGTTACTATAACATGTTAAATACGCTAAGGCAGGAAAATTATTGAGCGATAATGAGGCCAATTGATTATTGGGACAGTATAGATTAGTTAATGCAGGTAAAACAGGCAATAATAATGAAGTTAGCAGATTATATGAGCAGCTAATTGATGTCAATGCATTTGAATTACTGATATTAAGAGCAGTTAACTGATTGTAATCACAGGCAAGCCTCTCCAAAGCAGCGAAATTGTTTATTGTCAACGAACCGATTTTATTACGAGAACAATATAATTCCCAAAGTGAAGGCAGGTTGTTGACTGTTAAAGCCGTAAGTAAGTTATCACTACAAATGAAATCATGCAGTAGCGGAAAATTCGTTACGGACAATGTTGTTAGCTGGTTAGAATCGCAACGCAAATATTTCAGTGCCGGTAAATTACTTATTATAAGGCTGGTAAGTAAATTGTTTGTACAACGGATATCGGTTAACTGGGGTTTATTGCTAACGGAAAATGAGGTACAAAGATTAGATTCAAAATTTACATAACTCAGAAAAGGATAAGCATTTAAGGAAAGCGAACTGATCTGGTTGTGAGAACAGTCAAGAAAACTCAAAGAATTTAAGCCTGCAGGTAACGCTGTTAATTGGTTGTTGGAGCATCTCAGGTCTCCTAAAATTCCGGGGTTTGGTAAATTGACTGAACTGAGTTGATTATTACCACAATCGAGCCATGTAAGTGCATTTAAATTAGTGAGCGGCAAGCTGGTAAATTGGTTAAATGAACAGGTCAAAAATTTAAGTTGCGGAACATTTGCTAATGGTAAACTGCTAAGTAAATTGTTGGAGCAGGATAATGATACCAGTGAATTGACATTTGTTAATGATATTGATGTAAGCTGATTATTGTAACAGTCAAAAATAGTAAGCGAAGGCAGATTGTTTAATGACAGCGAAGTGAAATTATTGTTTGGGCATCTGAGTTCTTTTAATGAAGGCAAATTAACAAGGGTTATTGATGTCAGTAAATTCGGCCCACAATACAAAGTTTTTAGTGAAAGCAGATTTACGACTGATAATGATGTAAGCTTGTTAAAAGAGCACCAGAGATTTTGTAATGACGTTAAACCAACAGTTGGTAAAATTGTAATTTGATTCGATTGACAATTAAGTGTGACCATATTTGAAAATGCTTCTACACCTGTCATGTCAACAATGGTTTTATTGGAAACATTCATAGTGCCTGCAAAAGCAAGCGCCTCACTCACCTGAATTTCTGCATCTAAGTTTGTATTGATTACAGGCACATGGTTTAACAGTGCATTCTTAAAGTTTGCATCGGGGATGGTTACTACCTGGGCAGTGCCGGATAAAATAAAAAACCATGATAAAATAAGAAGTAGAAATATCCTCATCCAGTAAGTTTAATGAATAATGTAAATACAAGGTAGTGATATATCCGGCAATTAGCAAGTGGATTTAATTTGGCCAATTATACTGTTTCAAGGTAAAGCTCTTCCACCTTCTTTCTTGCCCAGGGCGTTTTGCGTAAAAATTTAAGGCTCGATTTTATACTGGGGTTGCTTTTAAAACAATTTATGGGGATGATCTTTGCCAGTTCTTCCCAGCCATACATCTCCACCAAATGAGTGACAATCATTTCGAGTGTTTGGCCGTGAAGGGGATCGTTTGATTGTAGTTGAGTCATTATTAGCAATGAAATTATAAAAAAAGAGCAACATGATTGTTGCCCTTTTTTAGATTATTTAATCGACACCTCAATCGGTAATCTATTCTAACGAATAAGTAATCCCGTTTCCATATACAAAACCTATCAAACCCTGGCTAACAGTATAATAAGCTTTCTGTATCTGGTCAACAGGAGGAGTGCCATTGCTGATTTCTAAAACATTCAGATAAGTCTTACCATTTAAAGTTATTGATGGGATACAGGTTTGCCGGGGGCCACTGCAAACTGGCTGTGCAATTCCTGTTTCCGTTGCAAAATCAAAACCTCCACCAATCTGGAAACTATGTTCAGGTGACATTATCGACATAAAAATTATTGGCCGGTTATCTATCACTATTGTAACAAACGCTGTATTACCCACTTTAAAGTAATAGGTTATATACTCTTCATTTGAATAAGGAGCACAACTGGCACAACTTGAGTGTAAAGAAAATCCACTTTCTATAGTAACTGTAGCCTGAATCGTAGAGCTTGAACCTTTAGTATACCGAATGGTTTGCGCATTTGTATACGGAAGCATTTGCTTTAAATAAGCAGGAACATATATCGTAATGTCTTTTTCATTATTTTTTTTACAGGAAGCACTAAGAATAATAAAAAAGATAACACTTAAAGAAACTACTGTTTTCATAGTTGTAAGTTAGATAATAAATTATCTCATTCAAAGGCCCATCTTCTTCTTCAAATTCTCATCAATTGCATCCAAAAATTCTTCTGTATACAAATAATGATCTCCATGATTTACTTTGTTGCCGTGAATACAAACCGCAAGATCTTTAGTCATCTTACCACTCTCTACGGTTTCAATACAAACCGCTTCCAAAGCATTGCAAAAATCTATCAATGGCTGGTTGCTGTCTAATTTACCACGAAAGGCAAGGCCTCTTGTCCATGCAAAAATAGATGCGATAGGATTTGTAGATGTTGGTTTACCCGCCTGGTGTTCACGATAGTGACGGGTTACCGTACCATGTGCGGCTTCGGCTTCCATAGTTTTTCCATCGGGTGTAACCAAAACAGAGGTCATTAATCCTAAAGAACCAAATCCCTGTGCTACTGTATCGCTTTGCACATCGCCATCATAATTTTTACATGCCCATACAAAATTGCCGTTCCATTTTAAGGCACTGGCAACCATGTCATCAATTAAGCGGTGTTCGTAAGTAATACCTGCGGCGGCATATGCAGCCTTAAATTCATTCTGGTACACTTCTTCAAAAATATCTTTGAAGCGTCCGTCGTATTTTTTAAGGATAGTGTTTTTGGTAGAAAGATACAATGGCCATTTTTTGCTCAACGCCATATTGAAGCAACTGCGTGCAAAGCCATAAATGCTTTCATCGGTATTATACATGCACAAGGCAACACCATCGCCTTTATAATTATACACTTCAAAAGTTTGCGCTGCCCCAGCGCCTTCGGGTGTAAAGGTCATGGTCAGTTTTCCTTTTCCTTTTATCACTGTATCTGTTGCACGGTACTGGTCGCCAAAAGCATGACGGCCAACAATGATAGGAGCGGTCCAGTTGGTAACCAGCCTTGGTACATTTTGCATAACAATGGGCTCACGAAAAACAGTGCCGTCTAAAATATTACGGATGGTTCCGTTAGGGCTCTTCCACATTTGTTTCAGCTTAAATTCTTTCACACGATCTTCATCCGGTGTAATAGTAGCACATTTAATACCTACTCCACATGCCTTTATGGCATTGGCCGCATCAATGGTCACCTGGTCATTGGTCTGGTCACGGTATTCCATTCCCAGGTCATAATATTGAATGGGTACATCCAGGTAAGGGAGAATGAGTTTGTCTTTAATGAATTTCCAGATGATCCTTGTCATCTCATCGCCGTCCAGTTCAACAACTGGGTTTGCTACTTTTATTTTTGCCATGGTTTTCTGTTGAAGGGCAAAAATAAAGGATGTAAAGAAGAATAAAAATTTTGCTTTAGTGAATAACAGTGATCAGTTTCCTGTGGGCAAAGTTTTTATGTGCAAGTGTCAAAAAGTAAATGCCATCAGATAAAAAATTGATATGTAGGGGGTGGATATCTGATACGCTTGTGTTTATAGTGGCTGCCCATACAATTTTACCGGCGGCATCGGCCAACGTACAATCAAATATTTTCGGGTCAGGGGCATTCTTGATTGATATGTATACTATACCCTTTACAGGATTAGGGTAGACCTTGATCACTGTTATATCTGAGGGAGGTGATATTGAATATTTGATAATTACAATCCCGCTGTAGCTGATCCGGCCATTGGTATATACAATTTTAAGCCTGTAAAAATTTGCTACAGGGTTAGGTGATGCATCAATGAACTGGTAACTGCTGCCTGTTGTTGCTGTTCCGGCTGAATTTATGGTGCCAAGAGGAATGTAATTGACACTGTCGGTGCTTCTTTCAATAACAAAGTTCAGCAGACCCGGCTCAGATCCCGTTGTGAAATTCAATCGAACAGTATTTCCCTGTATTTGCCCGGTAAATGAAAGTAAAACAATACTTGGGGGTATTATTGGAAACCTGATCACTACCACACTACTGTATGCAATCCGGCCATCGGTATATACAATTTTAAGCCTGTAAAAATTTGCTACCGGGTTAGGTGATGCATCAATGAACTGGTAACTGCTGCCGGTTGTTGACGTTCCGGCTGAGTTTATAGTGCCAAGAGGAATGTAGTTGATACTGTCGAGGCTTCTTTCAATTACAAAGTTCATCAGGCCCGGCTCAGATCCCGTTGTGAAATTTAACCGAACAGTATTTCCCTGGATCTGCCCGGTAAATGAAAGCAGTACAATTACCGGCGGTGGCGAAGGAATATAATACCAGCTTTTAACACGGTTGGTAATGACAGGGCTATTATAATCAAAATAGATCGCAGCGTTGTTATAAAGTGTGTCGGTAATGCTGATTGGAAACTTTGGCTTTATACTGAACTTGACAAAGCCGTGGCTTTTTGGTTCACTGTGGCCCGAATCGGGAAGGATGATAGGATTGAAAATGAAATTAATGATATTGTTTTTTACCTCTGTACTTACAGGGTGACTGGCATTAATAAAATTAAAGGTCCTTATATCATGTTTGGAAGAAAGTGTATCTGCAATCCTTACATAAAAAGCAGTGTCGTTACCCGTATTTTGAAAATGCACGGTATAAATAATCGCTTTGCCTGTATCTGTATAAGGTTGTTTTTGCACATTCACTTCTTTTTCATTCGGATCAAATGAAGTTCTGACAGCTTGTATCAAAGTGTCACGGTTATTCTGTTTGATGGTATCAGTTACATAGGGATATGCTTTAGAATAATACCTGAGAGTATCATTTGTCGTTGCTGTGGTTGAAATATTTAAAAATAATATTGCGGATCTTGTTGCAAAAGGGTTTACGCTTCCCATGGCAATGGTGATTGAATCAGGCGCATTGACAGTAACAGTACCACCGATAATAGAACCGTATGATGTTAACGGTGGCAGCTTCAGTCCCACGTCAATGGAAGTAGGTGTTGCACCGATATTTTTTACGGTAACATTGTAGGAAGCATTACCACCCGGCCGTGCGACAGACAAAGCTGAAAAATTTACCGACACATCTGTAAAAGTAAACAAAGGTCTCAACCTGAAATCTTTCCCTGTTATGGAATCACCCGGTGCATTAATGGTTACCGTATGTGTTGCCGGCAAGAACTGGTAATAAGGGTGGTTGAAATTTGCCTTTAATGTATAAGTTCCGGGGGCCACATATATATAATATTTGCCCGTATCACTGGTGCTAATGCCGTTTACAACAGGGTTGGTGGTGGTAATTAATATATTGCTTAACGCACTGTCTGCCGAAGTATAAACACCATCATTATTCCAGTCGGCATATGTTCTTCCTGAAATTACAGCGGCGCTGTCCGTCATTTTAGCAAGGTACATAACACCTGACCTTGTATAAGTCGCAATAATATCATTGCTGTTTTGCGGAATGAATACCTTCTCCATCGCCGTAGGCAAAGTAACACGCCATATTAAATTAAAGCCCGTATCCACTTTTCTTAAGGTATCTCTGAAGCCAGGTACCGGATTATTGTTATTGAAGTGAACAAAAAGAAAATTATTTCTGCTTCCTGCAAGAATTTCATTGTATTGGATCAGGCTGGGCATATTTTCAATAATTTTTCCTTTTATAGGATTGCCTGAAGTATCATAGATAGTATAATAGGATTTTACAGCCGTTTGCCCAATTGCAGTAATGGAGGCTATAGTATCAAGCGGTTTAAATACAAATGCCCCGTTTAAATTATTCGTCAATGCTATTTTACCAGAAGAAGCACTGCCCATTATGGATGGAATGCTCCAGCCGCAAGTTGACCCGGCACAGAAGTAAAAAAGGCCATGAGTTTTACCCCATTTTGATTGCCCGGAAGTACAATCAAATGCCGCAAGCCATGCACTGCTCCGGTTATTAGGCAGCCTAAGACCATTGTCTAATACAAGTTCAACATTTGTATTCCATCCCGAAACAAACAAAACATTACCCGCCAAAGAAATGGATGTGGAAGCGGCTAAATTTACAAACCCGGTTAAAACATGAAATATAAATCCCCTTACCCACTTTACATTGCCGGAGGAACTAATGCTGCCAATACTTAAATAATACCGTTCATTGGAAATATTTGTTGTTAAATTGCCTAGTGTAAAAGTTAGTAATTGACCACCCGCCTGTCCATCTAATGCCACATAAACATCATTGTTGTCGTCAATTTGAATGGGAAGCCTTGTGGCAGTCATGGGAGTGCCAAAAAAGGATACCGAATAACCCACATGCCACAGAATATTACCCTGGGGACTAAATTTTGTTATGCCCACAGGTTTTATCCCTGTAAAAATGTGATTCAAACTATCAAACCCGTTTGTGAAAGTGTAAATGTTACCGTTCTTATCTACTACTACCGAGCCAGAAGGTGTAAATGTACCAGCTTTAGTAAGCTGGTTGCTCCATATCGGCAAACCATCTTTTGTAAACTTGCTGAGCTGGGTGGCATTGCCATTTTGAGATAATACGATAATATTATTGTTAGGGTCGGTAGCAATGCTGTTATTGGTAGTATTAATTGGTTTTTCCCAAACCCATGCCTGAGAATATGCATTTAAGCTGGTGCTTAAAATTAGACTTATAATGAAAATCAATTTCATACCAACACCTCTTTAACTTACCTTATTAAAGATATTAAATAACTCGCTGAATCACAAGTTTTTTATGATCTCATCTCCAAACTCACTCGTCTTTAAAAGTGTTGCATTCTCCATCAGGTTATGAAAATCTATTGTCACTTTTTTACTTCTTATTGTTTTTCCAACTGCATTGGTAATTAATTCTGCTGCATCTCTCCAGCCCATATATTCAAACATCATCACGCCGCTAAGAATTACGGATGAAGGGTTCATCGTATTGGTGTTTGCAAAACGTGGCGCCGTGCCATGTGTTGCTTCAAATACCGCATTGCCTGTTAAGTAATTGATATTGGCGCCGGGTGCAATACCAATGCCACCTACCTGTGCTGCCAGTGCATCACTTATATAATCACCATTTAAATTCAGTGTTGCAATAACAGAATAATCCTGTGGAGCCAATAATGCCTGTTGTAAAAAATTATCTGCAATAGCATCCTTGATAATTACTTTATGCCCGATGCCGGCAACTTTCATTTCTTCATTGGCAACCGCTTCACCGCTTTCCTTTTTTGTTTTTTCCCATCTTTCCCAGGTATACACTTTATCTGCAAATTCCCTTTCGGCAAGTTCATATCCCCAGTTCTTAAAAGCGCCTTCGGTGAATTTCATGATGTTTCCTTTGTGTACGATCGTTACACTCGGTAAATTATGTTCAATGGCATATTGAATGGCTGAACGTATCAGCCTTTCACTCCCTTCCTTGCTTACCGGTTTTACACCCAGCGAAGTGGTTTCGGGAAAACGAAAACTTTTAACACCCATTTCATTGATCAAAAAATCACGAAGCTTTTTTGCTTCGGGTGTTCCGGTCATAAATTCTATACCGGCATAAATGTCTTCGGTGTTTTCCCGGAAGATGACCATGTTCACTTTTTCCGGATGCCACATGGGAGAGGGAACACCTTCAAAATATTTTACAGGACGAAGGCAAACATACAGATCAAGTTCTTGTCTTAATGCAACGTTTAAAGAACGGATACCGCCACCAACAGGAGTGGTCAACGGGCCCTTTATCGAAATAAGATATTCTTTAAAAGCATCCATCGTTGCTTCTGGCATCCATTCACCGGTCTTATCAAAAGCTTCCTGCCCGGCCAATACTTTCATCCACTCAATTTTCTTTTCGCCTTTATAGGCTTTTTCAACAGCTGCATCCAAAACCCTTACTGCTGCTTTCCAGATGTCGGGTCCAATGCCGTCGCCTTCTATAAATGGAATGGTTGGGTGGTTGGGAACATTTAATTTGCCAGTGGAGGCCATGGAGATCTTTTCTGCCATAATATCTTTTTTTGAGCCGGCTTTTGAATAACTATTAAACTTCATTGGCGTCGCACTCTTGTACAATATATCTTTTTTCAGCTTTCGAGTCGCAAATTTACAACAAGTACAGCTTAGTTTAGAAAACAAAGGCCTCCAAAAAACAAACAATTTTAATTAAGATGGGGGATTATCAATAACGCCTTACCCTGAAAGAACCACTGACGTTGTGGATAGTATTCGATGGCGATTCAATGAGGATTCCGGAAAAATTTCCACTCATGAATTGACCTATCGGCCCATATTCAGTAATATGCACTCCAATGGGATTTGTGGTGGATTGTGAACTTAATGGTAATTGAGAAGCCCGGAAAGCTATAAGGCTTTGTGTACTGTTTACCCCTATGCCGGAAGTGAAAAATTGCACTGAAGCATTGCTTCCTGTCCTGAAACCAAAAACAAAGGCCTCAGGAGAGTTCGAAGATCCTGCAAGTCCTATGCTATCCTGGGGAGCAGCGAATAAATAATTTGTACCATCAATTGAATAGTAAAGAAATTGTTGTGCAGAAATGCCACATGCCTGCAGATTTCCTACATTATTCGTTCCTGCAACAAGCGTTTGATTTAGTGTTGTGCTTTGTTGCAATGTTGCAACGTCTTCGGCGATCAGGTCGATATTTGCAGTGCTGCCGCAAAGCAGGGTGGCAAAATTAAACGAGCCGGTACTGTTCAATGGATACCTGAAATATTTATTCCCAATAAGCATAATGACATAGCCATTGGTTATAGGATTATTACTGCAATTTGTTACTGTTCCGGTAACAGAAGCTGTAAAAACGGTATTGTTAAGTGCGATCGTCCCCAATGATATATTCACATTTGTCGTTGTAAAAATTTGGCTATAAGAGGGGTTATTGCAGGCACTATTAGAAAATATTTCCAGCAATAACTGAGAATTAGCAGGTACTGCACCATTTACGTAGCCTGATTGATCGGTATTTCCATAACCTGAATTTACTGGGTTACTTACAACAGAAATTTTTACCCTGATATAGGGTATTGGCTGCCCATTTGCATTTATAACTCTGCAACTAAATTGTACATAAGAGTTTGGAACATCACAATTCCAGAAAGAAAAATGGGTTACTTCGCCAACATAATTGTTGCCGGTCTTTGTTGCAGTGCCTTCCTGTTTCCATAAGCCTTTGGCTTCATCAAAATACCAAAGCGGTATGGTTGCCGGTGCTGATGGTGAAAGCGAAGCAGGAATAGGTAAACTTAATATGGCCTTCTTGCCAGGTGCAATCTGTAATAATTCTCCGCTGCTTCCTGTTAATTCAACTGCTGTCATACCATATGTAGTAAGTAATTGTAAATTGCCTGCAATGTTTAACCCCCTTAGGTCGCCGGGCATGGTATTATTTAGATCAGGGCTTGTTGGATCTATCCAATATGCAGCAACATTTGCCGTACCTGTATAAGCAGCATTTGAAGTTGCATTTACAATAGCATTGGGAGGAAATGTTATGCTTAAACCATTTGCCAGGGTTATTGCACCACCTGTCCCGGCATTAATATTCCCTGAATTAGTTTTGGGAATAAGTTTTATCCTGAAAAAAGCAGACTTGCTTTCTGCAGCAATATATGTTTTAATACCTTTAAAATACCCGGCCTTGGTTATTGTAACTACAGCAGCATTCTTAACCACATCAACATTGGTCGCTTCAAAATATCCATACTTATCAGTAGTAATTGTTACGGCTCCAACCTGTACAGTTGCCAGGTTTACAGAAAGGTCATTTTCATCAGTTACAAAGCCTCTTACTGATGATTTTATTTTTGTTGTAAGGTCATTTACAGGGGGAAAATCAAACGAACTTATTTCATTCTTTCTGCACCAGGTAAGCAGTACTGATGTAAACAAAATCATCACCGCAATATTCAGATATTGTCTCACCGGTAGTTTTAGGGTCATAAATGTAGGTTAAAGAATATAAATAGGCAATGTGTTCCTTAGATACGCTGCTTACGTTATAGGTATAAAAAAAATTATCAAGTTGTAGGTATACTGCAGTTCAGCCAGCCACTTGAAATATCTACACCCTCGTATTTTTTATAGAAGTTAATCGCAGGTTCATTCCAGTCGAGCACCTGCCATACCATACCGCTGTATTTTTTTTGTTTACATTCTTCAATCAATGTATCAAATAATAATTTGCCGATTCCTTGGCCCCTCATTTTTTCTGATACTAAAAAATCTTCGAGGTACATACGTTGGCCTTTCCAGGTACTGTAACGGATGTACCATAAAGCAAAGCCAATAACCTCACCCCGTCCCTCTCCTTGAGGAGAGGGTGATGCGGAGGCCGAAGCGGAGGGGGACTCCGCAACAAATGCATACCATACCGGGTTTTCACCAAAACCACTTTCAACAAAATGATCAAGACTTACAGTTACTGCAGTTGGCTCTTTTTCATAAACAGCCAGTTCCTGAATGAGTTCCATCATCCGCATACAATCTTCTCTTTCTGCCAACCTGATTTTTATATCCATTGCTTTAAAAAATTATCCATTATCCATTAACAAACTATCCATTCTGTATTAATCCAATGCCTGGTTAAGGTCTAAGATAATATCCTGCACATTCTCAATACCCACACTCATCCTTATCAATCCATCAGTAATACCATATTGCTCTCTTTTTTCTTTAGGTACACCGTGATGTGTCATACTTGCAGGATGACAAAGCAATGTATCACATGTTCCCAATGAAACTGCACGGATACACATCTGCAGTTTATCAATGAATTTTTTTGCAGCTTCCAGGCCATCTTTCATTTCAAAACTTAACATAGCCCCTGCGTGGCGCATTTGTTTTGCAGCTGTATAATAATCGGGATGTGATGGAAGGCCCAGGTAATTTACTTTACTGATGGCCGGGTGCTGTTCTAAAAATCCTGCCACTTCTGTTGCATTATGGCAATGTCGTTGCATGCGCACTTCAAGTGTTTTCATGCCCTGTGTCAGCAAATAGGCATCAAAAGGATTACTGTTGCCACCCAATAAGCGATGCACTTTTGTGATGTGGCCGCTCATGTGTTCAATATCTTTTCCTATCAGCACACCACCAATGGCTGTACCATGTCCATTCAAAAATTTGGTGGTGCTGTGAACAATATAATCAACATCATATTGAAAAGGCTGTTGCAAATAAGGTGTGGCAAAAGTGTTGTCAACTGCAACAATCAACTGCTTTTCTTTTCCCAGCAAGGTCAGCTCTTCAATATCCACACACTGAATGGTTGGATTGGCTGGTGTTTCCAGGTAAAGCATTTTTATTTTGCTGTCGGCTTTAATGGCTTGTGCCGCTTTATCCAGGTCTCTCAGGTCCATGATCATGGCTTCAATACCCAGCGTAGGTAAGATCTTTTCAAGCAGTTCCTGTGCACCTCCATATAATGAATAATGTGTTAAGATCTTATCTCCTGCTTTTAATGTGGCGATCATAAGTGTGGTAATAGCAGCCATGCCACTTGAATGTAAAATGGCTTTTAGTTGTAATGGCATCCCATTCACATCTGCAATTCCAAAGCTTTCCAGTGCAGCGATCTTTTCTTCGGCTTCGGTAATGGTGGGATTTCCCCAGCGGCTGTAGATATAGCCTTTTTCTTCTCCACTGAATCTTCTCATACCTTGCTCCGCCTCATCAAAAACATAGGTGCTGCTGGCATAAATGGGAGTAAGGTGGGAATAATTGGGGTCCGCCTCATGCCCTGCATGTATAGCTACAGAACCAAAACCGCTGTAAGGGAAATTTTTATCTGCCATGTTGATAATTATTGATGAGTGATGTGAATGGAATAACTAATTTCGAAAAGTAAAATTAAGAAAAACCATGAAGGAACTACTGCAACAATATGCCGCCTATAATATTTGGGCCAATAAACTATTATTTGAAAGAATAAGTAAACTGGGTGAAGAAGAGATCAGTAAAGAGATAGCCAGCAGCTTTCCGTCTTTGTATAAAACAGTGTTGCACATGTGGCTGGCAGAAGATGCCTGGTACCAACGTGTAAAATTAATAGAGAATATTGTGTTGCCTGCTGAGAACTTTACCGGCAATTTTGCTGAATTATGTAACAATCTTGGTAAGCAAAGCCAGGTATGGAAAGACTGGGTTGATGCAGCCACTGAAAATCAGCTAAGTCATGTGTTTGCTTATATCCGTAATAAAGAGCAACAGAAAATGCCGGTTTATCAAATGCTGCTTCATTTATTTAATCATGCCACTTACCACCGGGGGCAATTAGTTACCATGCTCAGGCAGTTAAATGCAGATAAAATTCCGGCTACAGATTTTTCTGCGTATTGCAGAACTAAAAAACAAATAATGGTTTAATTATGGTCTATCATGGTGAGCTTAACACCATAACCCTGTTTGTATCCACCAACACCGGGCCTGGGGGGTTGGTATTCCACATGTAAAAATTTGCGGTAAATAAGGCCAAGGTTTTTGCCATACTTTTCTACGCCATAATTTATTTCGCTGTAAGAGTTCGGGTCATTAGGGTTACCAAGGATCTCATCTGACTGTGCAACTTTTAAAGTGCTGTCGATAGTAAAGGCGCCAAGTGTTATTTTCACATCTACACTATCATAAGTATAATCCCAGTCATCCAGGTATTTCACATCAGAGTTTAAGGAGTAAGTATCTATATACGTGTTCCCTTTCCAGCTAAATCCGTTTCTTACCGGGGCTTTTAATTTTAGAAAACGCATATTATTTTCAATAAACTCTACAAATGATTCCGAGGCTACTGCCATAAAAGTATTATCAGGCACCCATGGGCCTGTTGATGTTGTACGTATGTAACGGATGATACGATAAGCAGGCCTTCCTAAATTGTCGGTTATCAAAGCATCTACCACATGCTTTACCTGGTAGCTATGGATTTCCTGCACGGTTCCGAAGTTTACAAATACAGTAGAATCTAAATTGTACGTAATATACTTGCCGATCTTCAGGGGGTAATAATCACTTACAGATACAAGTTTAAAATCTTCGGTGCTTTTTTTACAGGCACTGAAGATCAGCGCAGAAGTAATGAGCAATAAAAGAAATACTTTCCTCATAAGTTATAGAGATTACAAATATAGATACAATTATATTGCAAAAGGCTGCTCAGCCCGCTGAATGATACCACCGCCAATTACATCATCGCCTTCATAAAAAACCGCACTTTGGCCTGGGGCAACACCTTTTACATCTTCATAAAAACGAACATTTATGCCGTTTTCGTATGTGTACAGGTTACTTAGCGCCCCTTTATCTTTATACCTGATCTTGGTTACGGCTTCCATCCCTTCAGTTATCCCTTCGTATTTTATCCAGTTCAGCTTTATTACTTTCATTTCGTTGCGTTTCAGGTCATCTTCTTCACCCAGTACCACGGTATTGGTTTCAGGGATTATTTCTGTAACAAATGCAGGTCTGCCAAGCGCAATATCTAATCCTTTTCTCTGCCCAATGGTATAGAAAGGATAGCCTCTGTGTTTTCCAAGGATATCACCGTTTTTGTTTATGAAATTCCCACCATTTACTTTTTCTTCCAGGCCATCCACTTTTCTTTTCAGGAAACCACGATAATCATTGTCAGGCACAAAACAAATTTCGTAGCTCTCGTTCTTTTTTGCCAGTTCAGGATAACCAAAATCATGCGCCATCTGGCGGATATCTTTTTTGTGATATGTTCCCAGGGGTAATAAAGTACGGCTCAACAGGTCCTGTTGTAATCCCCACAGGGCATAGCTTTGATCTTTTGTATCATCAATTCCTTTTCGTAAAAAGTATCTTCCGTTTGCATGCAGGTGTACCTGGGCATAATGTCCGGTGGCAATAAAATCACAATTCATGGCATCGGCCCGTTTAAGCAGTGCACGCCACTTGATATGGGTGTTGCACATCACACAGGGATTGGGGGTGCGGCCGGCAATATATTCTTCTACAAAATTATCAATTACAAAATCGCCAAACTCTTCCCGTATATCCAAAATAAAATGCGGAAAACCATGTTGCACTGCTGCCTGCCGGGCATCGTTAAAACTATCAAGGTTGCAGCATCCTGTTTCTTTTTTTCCGGTGGTGCCCACACTGGCTGCATAGTCCCATGTTTTCATAGTAATGCCCACTACTTCATAGCCTTCCTTATGAAGCATCAGAGCGGCCACGGTACTGTCAATACCGCCGCTCATGGCCATCAAAACTTTTCCTTTTTTACTCATATTTCCTCCCCGATAATCAGGCCCGCAAAGATACAAAATTGGTCTATGGTTTGCGGTTTGCAGTTTATGGTTTACGGAATTTCTGAAATACCGGGAGCCCTTGATAACTTTTGACTTTTAACTTTTAACTTTTGACTTAATTTGCAGCCATGCAGCAATACCTTGATCTAGTAAAACATATTATTGAAACCGGAACAGATAAAAGCGACCGTACCGGCACGGGAACGAGAAGCGTTTTTGGCTATCAAATGCGGTTTGACCTGGCAGCAGGCTTTCCGTTGGTTACTACAAAAAAATGCCATCTTAAAAGTATCATTTACGAACTGCTTTGGTTTTTACAGGGCGATACTAATATCCATTATTTAAAAGAGCACAACGTAAAAATATGGGATGAATGGGCCGATGAAAACGGCGACCTTGGCCCTGTATATGGCAAGCAATGGCGCAGCTGGGAAGGAGCCGGTGGAGTGGAAGTTGACCAGGTAAAAGATCTTATTCATCAAATAATAAAGAATCCAGACAGCAGGCGAATGATCATCAGTGCATGGAATGTTGCTGAACTGCCAAAGATGAAATTGATGCCCTGTCATTGTTTGTTTCAATTCTATGTAGCACCCCCTAACCCTCTAAAGGGGGAAACAAAGGGGAGGCTATCATGTCAATTATATCAGCGTTCTGCAGATGTTTTTTTAGGTGTGCCTTTTAATATTGCATCTTATGCATTGTTAACAATGATGATAGCACAGGTTTGTGATTTAGAACCCGGAGAGTTTGTTCATTCATTTGGCGATGTGCATTTATACAGCAATCATTTTGAACAGGCCAACCTGCAATTAACCAGGACACTGTTCCCATTGCCACAAATGAAAATTAATCCGGAAGTAAAAGACATCTTTGATTTTAAATTTGAAGACTTTGAATTATTGAATTACCAGAGCCATCCTGCCATAAAGGCCCCGGTAGCAGTTTAATTTATTTCTTACACATTATTTCTCCTGTTTTTTCGTTGTACATAAGGTAAATATATCTTATGAAAACAATTTTTACTTTCAGTTTTTTTATCTTTTCTATTTTAACTTCCGCAGCACAGCCTGTGCTGGATACCACTTTAAAAGAGCAGAAGGAAAATGTGATCAAAGAAACTACCATCATTAAAGTAGAAAATTTAGGTGAGCAGGTCAATACAAATAATCCCGAAATGCGTCCTACCATATCTGCTGATGGAAACCTGTTGTTTTTTATACGTCAAAACGATCCGGCCAATATTCAATATGCTACCGTACCCAACTCACAGGATATCTGGTATTCTAAAAGAGATAGTTCAGGAAAATGGTCACCGGCAAAACATTTAAGTGCCAAAGTAAATGCATCTCATTACAATGCGGTATTCTGGATATCGCCTGACCTGAATACCATATTATTGAAAGGCGCTTTTATTGACGGGCAGTATTATGGCATGGGTGTAAGCATGATCCATAAGCGTAGAGACAACAGCTGGACAAATGCTGAAATGCTGCGAATCAGAAATTTTGAAAAGTTCAGTACAACGCCGCAGTTTGGTGCTTCTATGGGCCATAATGGAAAAACACTGTTGTTTTACATGACCGATAAAAAAGGAAGTTTTGAAAATGACCTGTATGTTTCTTTTTCAGAAGGAAATAATATCTGGACAGCGCCTAAAAGTTTAGGAAAGAAAATAAACCTGCCAGACTATAACGAGATGAGCCCTTTCATTGCATCAGATGGCGTTACACTTTATTTCAGCAGCGACAGGCCTGGAGGAATTGGTGAGAATGATATATGGATGAGCAAGCGCCTTGATAACAGCTGGACCAAATGGAGTGAACCTGTAAACCTTGGCACACCAATCAATACAGAAAAATCAGAAGCATTCTTTACTATGGACGCTGGGGGCGAATATGCTTATCTCACCTCAAGTGATGGATCTTTTGGCGCAAGCGATATTGTACGGGTGAAATTACTGGAAAGAGAGAAACCAAATCCTGTGGTGCTGGTGAGTGGCAATGTATATAATGCAAAAACAAAACAGCCATTGACCGCATCGTTGATATATGAAACATTGCCTGATGGAACAGAAGTTGGTAATGGGGTTTCAAGCCCGGTTGACGGCTCTTTCAAAATTGTATTGCCATATGATAAGAATTACAGCATCAGGGCTTCGGCTGATAAATTTTTCGCCATCTCCGAAAACCTCAATTTAGATTCATTGATAAAAGCAGGCTATAAAGAAATTCACAAAGACCTTTACCTGGTGCCGATAGAGATTGGCCAGGTGTTCAGGTTAAACAATGTGTTCTTTGATTTTGATAAATACAATCTAAGGCCGGAGTCTTCTGTGGAATTAGACAGGGTTGTTGCTTTCTTAAATGAATATCCCAATGTTGAAATTGAAATGAGTGCACATACCGATAGTAAAGGTTCGGATGATTATAATATGACATTGAGCGATAACAGGGCCAGGTCTGTGAGAGCATACATCATATCAAAAGGGATTGCTGCCGGCAGGATCATATCACAGGGCTATGGCGAAACCAGGCCGGTGGCCGGTAATGCCAATCCCGATGGCTCAGATAATCCCGATGGACGCCAGTTGAATAGAAGGGTGGAGTTTAAAATACTTAAAAATTAAAAAGTCAAAATTCAAAAGACAAAAGTGAGAGTAGCTTTCAAGTTCCTTATTTTTACTTTTTATTTTTCACTTTTATGATCTCACTCATCGTTGCCGCTGCAGAAAATAATGCCATTGGTAAAAACAACCAATTGCTCTGGCATTTACCCAACGACCTGAAATTTTTTAAAAACACAACCTGGGGTATGCCGGTGATCATGGGGCGTAAAACATTTGAGTCCGTAAATAAACCACTACCCGGAAGATTTAATATTGTAATTACAAGACAACAAGGGTGGAATGCAGAGGGTGTAATTGTTGCAACCGATCTGAATGATGCTGTAAAAAAAGCAGGTGAATCAAACTGTAAAGAGACATTCATTATTGGCGGTGGCGAAATTTATAAGGAGGGTTTCGAAATAGCTGATAAGATTTACTTAACAAGGGTTCATGCAAATATTGATGGCGATACTTTTTTCCCGGTGATCAATGAAGATAAATGGCGACTGACATCCAGCCAGGATTTTACAACAGATGAAAAACATGCTTTTGCTTATTCGTTTCAGGTCTGGGAGAGAAGAAACTCATAATTCATAACTTATAATTCATAACTCATAATTGTACTCCCGTTTCCAATTAGCAAAAAAATACTTTCAGTATTATCTGACTGCTTCCAGCGGTAAGGGCCACGGCATACATTCCCCCTTTGTATTCGATTTTATAAAAAATGTTTTGAGGGATAAAAAAATATATGATTGCTATGCTGTTATTGAAACAGGCCGGCAAAAACTTTTAAAACAATCAGCAAAAATAGAAGTGGAAGATTTTGGTGCCGGCTCTGCCATCATCAAAACAAACAAAAGGGTGGTGGCTGATATGGCGGGGTCATCTCTTAAGTCAAAAAAGTATGCCCAATTTTTATACCGCATAGTAAAATATTATAGACCGGAAACAATTGTTGAATTGGGTACTTCATTTGGGATCACAACTTCATACCTGGCAGCAGGTAATGCCAATGGAAAAGTTTACACTATTGAAGGTTCGGTTGCTATTGCTGAAATTGCCCGGAAAACTTTTGATAGGGTTGGCCTTAAGAATATTGAACTCTTGACAGGGGATTTTAATAATACCTTACCGGCACTTTTAGCAAAACTCAATACAGTTGATCTGGCATTTATTGATGGTAATCATCGCAAAGAACCTACATTAAATTATTTTAAACAATTGCTCACCCATTCAACGGCTTCAACCATATTAATTTTTGATGATATACACTGGAGTGCAGATATGGAAGCCGCCTGGGATGAGATCAGGCAGCACCCATCGGTAACCTTAACCATTGACCTGTTCTTTACAGGCCTGGTCTTTATCAATCCCGATTTTAAAATACCACAGCACTTCAGCATCCGATTTTAATTTTCGCTAACTTTGGCGCAATATTTCAAATATGATAATTGGTGTTTTAAAAGAACCATCTCCCGAAACCAGAGTCTCTTTATTACCGGAACATATCACAATCCTTAAAAAATGGAATGTAGAAGTATGTATTGAACAGCATGCAGGCATTACTGCTTTTGCTTCAGATGAGAAATATGCCGAAGCAGGAGCAACTATAAAATCAAGAAATGAAGTTTTACAAACCAGTGATCTCCTCTTATCAATTAATGTGCCGGGTAAATCTGAAATCGACAATCTGAAATCTAAAATTGTTCTCGGTGTTTATCAACCTTTATTTAATGCAGGTTTAATAAAAGAACTGGCTGCAAAAGGCTTTACTGTTTTTAGTATGGATATGCTGCCACGTACCACGAGGGCACAAAGCATGGATATATTGAGCAGCCAGGCAAATATTGCAGGATATAAAGCTGTATTGATGGCAGCTAATTTATTCCCTAAATATTTTCCGATGTTCATGACATCTGCAGGAAGTATTCCTCCCGCCAAACTATTGATATTGGGTGCAGGTGTTGCCGGACTGCAGGCTATTGCCACGGGCAGAAGATTGGGCGCCATTGTAGAAGTATTTGATACAAGGCCTGCAGTAAAAGAAGAAGTGATGAGCCTGGGCGCAAAATTTATTGAAGTGGAAGGAGCAGCTGATGCAAGCAAAGCAGGCGGCTACGCAGTGGAGCAAAGCGAGGATTTTATGAAGCGCCAGAAAGCAAAAATTGCAGAGAGTGTTGCTAAAGCAGATATCATTATTACAACGGCACAAATACCCGGTAAAAAAGCGCCGGTATTGATCACCACAGAAATGCTGGGAGCTATGAAACATGGTTCTGTTATCATTGACATTGCTGCGGCAACAGGCGGTAACACAGAACTAACAAAGAATGATGAAACTGTAATTTATAACGGGATAAGCATTGTTGGCAATTCAAACCTGCCGGCAACCATGCCCAGTGATGCAAGTAAAATGTACGGTAAAAACGTTTTGAATTTTTTACAGTTGATGATCAATAAAGAAGGCACATTCAATTTGAATTTTGAGGATGACCTCGTATTAGGAACCTGTGTTGCACATGATGGAGAGTTGACCAATGCACGTATCAAAGAATTAATAAACTGATTGTATGGATAGTATTTTAAACTGGATCACTGCAAATCAACAGGTCATTTACATTGTTGTACTGATGATATTTGTTGGAATTGAAGTAATAGGGCGTGTACCAAGCGTGCTGCATACACCTTTAATGAGTGGCGCAAATGCCATACATGGTGTAGTGATCATCGGCGCTATCATTGTAATGGGCAAAGCCGAAGCAGGTAATTATTTTGCATTGGTACTTGGCTTTCTTGCAGTGATATTAGGCACGCTGAACGTGGTTGGAGGTTTTGTGGTAACGGACAGGATGCTGGAAATGTTTAAAAGTAAAAATTCTAAAAAATAATTTCTAAATTCTAATTGAGCGAAGATCGAAAATATGATCTGGAAGACAGAACAGAAAGGTTTTCTTTAAGAGTCAGGGATTTGTGTAAGCAATTAAAACAGGACATAATCAACAGGGAGTATATTTCTCAATTAATAAGGTCTGCAGGGTCCGTTGCTGCAAATTATATAGAAGCAAATGATAAACTCGGAGATAAAGATTTAAGATATAGAATACGAATTAGTAAAAAAGAATCAAAAGAGTCTATACTCTGGTTGAAGCACCTACTAACTTATGGAGCGACGGAATTGGAAAACGAACGTTTATTGTTGTTGAAAGAAGCTGATGAATTGATGAAGATTTTTGCAGCAATTTTACGCAAACTGGGAGACTAGATCAGAGACTGCATTTTTAGAATTTAGAATTTTAATATTAGAATTTAAGATATGGAATTGAATTTACTCACTCTTTGTTATTTAATTGCCAGTGTTACATTTATTCTCGGCCTTAAGATGTTATCCAATCCTGTAACTGCAAGACGGGGAAATTTAATAGCAGCCGCTGGTATGACCATTGCTATCATCGGTACTATTTTTTTATATGAAGATGAAGGGCAGCCCCTGCATAATTATGGATGGATATTTGGCGGAATAATAATTGGCAGTATCATAGGCACACTGGCAGCAAAAAAAGTAAAGATGACTGCCATGCCCGAAATGGTGAGCCTCTTCAACGGAATGGGTGGTGCCTGTGCAGCATTGATCTCTGCTGCTGAATTCTATCATATTTATAAAGCACACCAGGCATCTCCCGATACAGCATTTTCTGACCTGGTATCTATTGGCTATTATATAACCATCGTAGCTGGTGCTATCATCGGTACCATATCTTATACGGGCAGCATCATTGCATGGGGTAAACTAAATGGAAGGATAAAGGATTTTTCTTTTAAAGGACAGCATATTGTGAATATGATCGTGATGATATTGATATTGGTATCAGCTGTATTTGCTTATCGTTCAAATATTGGAAACATTTATATCCCTTTTTTACTGATTGGCCTTTTTGCTTTCATCTATGGAATATTATTCGTGTTACCCATTGGTGGCGCCGATATGCCTGTTGTGATCTCTTTGCTTAATTCGTTCACAGGTGTTGCAGCTGCTTGTGGCGGATTTATGTATGACAACAAAGCCATGCTTACAGGTGGTATTTTAGTTGGTGCTGCAGGTACACTGCTCACTATGCTTATGTGCAAAGCCATGAACCGTTCATTGATCAATGTATTGATCGGTTCTTTTGGGGGGAATAAAACAGGTAATGCCGTTGCCGGTAAACCACAAGGCGCTTATAAAGAGATCAGTTTATCAGATGCAGCCATGCTGATGAGTTTTGCAAATAAAGTATTGGTAGTTCCGGGTTATGGTTTGGCAGTAGCGCAGGCGCAACATACCTGCCATGAGCTTGAAAAAATATTAAGTGAAAAAGGAGTGGAAGTAAAGTATGCTATTCATCCTGTGGCTGGCCGTATGCCTGGCCATATGAATGTGTTGCTGGCAGAAGCGGATGTGAGTTATGAAAAATTATTAGAGATGGAAGATGCCAATGATGAATTTAAGACCTGTGACGTGGTATTGATTCTGGGTGCCAACGATGTGGTAAACCCCGCTGCAAAAAATGACCCTGCCTCTCCTATTTATGGAATGCCGATACTTGAAGTAGAACTTGCAAAAACAGTGATCGTAAATAAACGCAGCATGAAACCCGGTTATGCAGGTATTGAGAATGATCTTTTCTTCCGCCCTAAAACATCCATGTTATTTGGCGATGCAAAAAAAGTGCTGCAGGACCTGGTGACGGAGATAAAAACTGTTTAGGGGCTGTCCCCCCTGTTTGCTCATCAGTCCCTCACTTGTACCGCATATCTTTATTAAATTTTACAAAGTGAGTGAAAGCCCTATTTTGCTATATTTACTGAATCAAAACAGCTACATGAAAACTTTATTTTTTATCATCCTTTTATCTCTTATTACGTTTAGTTGTCAAAAAGAGATCAGCCCTGAGAACGGGGTAACAAGTTTACCCACTCTTACCACCACCGCAGTAACCTCAATAACTTCCACCACAGCAGCGAGTGGAGGCAACATCAGTAATGATGGAGGGGCAACAGTAACAGCCCGTGGGGTTTGCTGGAGTACTTCACCTAATCCCGTGGTTACCGGAAACCATACCACAGATGGAACCGGTGCAGGGGCATTTGCAAGTAACATTACGGGGCTTGCAGCAACAACTACTTATTATATCAGGGCATATGCCACAAATAGTGTAGGCACCGCTTATGGTAATGAAATAAGTTTTTCTACAACAAATACTACAACAGCTTTGCCAACAGTAACTACTGCTGCAATTACATCTATAACTACTATAACGGCATCAGGCGGTGGTAATGTTACTGCTGATGGTGGAGCAGCAGTAACAGCACGAGGTGTTTGCTGGAGTACTACGCCGGGGCCAGTTGCTACAGGTAACCATACTACAGATGGAAGCGGAACAGGAACATTTGTAAGTGCATTAACAGGACTAACAGCAGCAACTATATTTTATGTCAGGGCTTATGCAACAAATAGTGTGGGCACTGCTTATGGTAATGAGATAAGTTTTACAACTTCAATAGTCGCTACTTTACCTACCATTACTACTACAGCAGTAACTTCAATAACTGCTGCAACTGCATCAAGTGGCGGCAATATAAGTTCTGATGGTGGAGCAGCTGTAACAGCCCGTGGTGTTTGCTGGAGCACAACAGTAAACCCAACCGTTACTTTATCAACAAAGACAACAGACGGCACTGGTATTGGTACATTCACGAGTGCTATAACCGGATTAACAGCAGCTACAACATATCATGTACGTGCCTATGCAACCAATAGTGTGGGTACGGCTTATGGTGCTGATGTAATTTTTAATACAATTGCCTCTATTCCGGCCGACATATATGTTGCAGGCGGCGAATCAGCAGGCACAAAAAGGAATGCAAAATATTGGAAAAATGGTATACCCACTGTGGTAGGTATCAGTGATCCGGATGCTTATGCCACGGATATTTTTGTTTCCGGAACTGATGTATACGTTGTAGGTAACGAATTCTTCAGTAATGGGGTTAACTATCACTGGTCGGCAATGCTCTGGAAAAATGGAATACCCACAACCCTTGCTCAAACTGTTACAGGAGGTGGCTATGCTGAAGCATCGTCAGTATTTGTATCCGGTTCAGATGTATATGTGGCAGGTTTTGTACGCAATATAAGCGGCACAGGCGCAGTTGTAAAATTATGGAAGAACGGTGTTGCCACAGATCTTACCACAGGAACTACATTAGCCAAAGGTTTTGATGTATTTGTTTCCGGAACTGATGTGTATGTTGCAGGAAGCGAATTCAATGCTGCTGGTAAAAATATTGCAAAATACTGGAAGAATGGGATTGCTACATCATTATCATCAGTTGCAAATCACGGAGAAGCTCAATCCATATTTGTTTCCGGCACTGATGTATACGTATCAGGTAATGAATCAGCAGGAGGCTCAATAGATTATGCCACGCTTTGGATAAACGGCATAGCAACCACTTTATCAAATGGACCTTTTAGTAGTTATGCTAACGATGTAATTGTTTCCGGCACAGATGTATATGTTGTAGGCCAGGAATTTACAGCCTCTTCATCTTCATCGTCAGTAGCCAAAACCTGGAAAAACGGGGTTGCAACTATTTTACCAAGTACCACGCCCGCCTGGGCCACAGCAATAGGATTAAAAGGGTCAGATGTATATATTACAGGTCAGGAATGGAATGGAACTCTTTATGTAGCGAAACTCTGGACAAATAATGTAGCAAGTTCCTTAACCAATGGTACCAATAGCGCAAGTGCAAATGGAATTTTTGTGAAATAAATATTATTTCACTTCACCCTGATCTTTGGAGAGGCACTTTTTCGCTACTCCTTGTGTCTCCATATTTTTGCCTATATTTATTTTATCAAATAACACAAATATGAAAACTTTTCTCAGCATAATTCTATTAGCAGTTATAACTTTTAGTTGTGAAAAAGAGTTCACCCCTGAAAGGATAGTAGCTTTACCAAAGCTCACTACTACAATAGCCACTTCAATAACAGCTGCAACAGCAACAACCGGCGGTAATATTACTGATGACGGCGGAAAGCCTGTTACAGTCCGTGGTGTTTGCTGGAGCACTTCACCCGGCCCGCTTGTTAGCGGTAATTGTACAACCGACGGCACCGGAAACGGAGTTTTTACAAGCAACATTACAGGCCTTACCGCTACAACTATTTATTATGTTCGTGCCTATGCAACTAACAGTAAAGGAACAGCCTATGGTAACGAGATAAGTTTTACAACAACCAATACTTCAACAGCATTGCCAACGGTAACAACAGCATCCCTATCATCAGTAACTATGACGACTGCATCGGGCGGTGGTAATGTTGTTTCAGATGGTGGTACAACTCTAACAGCCCGTGGCGTTTGCTGGAGCACAACTGCCAACCCAACCATTGCTTTATCAACCAAAACGACCAACGGTACAGGTACCGGGATCTTTACAAGTGCTATAACAGGTTTAACTGCTGCAACAGTTTACCATGTACGTGCCTATGCAACAAACAGTGTGGGCACATCTTATGGCGGTGATTCAGTTTTTACCACAACATCTACCTCCACCATACCAACTATTACAACCACATCCATATCATCCATAACCAATACTTCAGCTAACAGCGGAGGAACAATAAGTACTGACGGCGGTGCAGCCGTAACAGCCCGTGGTGTTTGCTGGAGCACAACAGCCAACCCAACAATTGCTTTATCAACAAAAACAACAGACGGCACTGGTATTGGAACATTTACCAGTGCCATAGCAGGTCTTACTACAGCTACAACTTACCATGTAAGAGCCTATGCAACCAATAGTGTGGGTACTGCTTATGGCAATGACGTAAGTTTTACAACTTCTTCTTCAACTGTTGATGTTTATGTGGCGGGGGTAGAATTTGGGGCTACTGATTTTATTGCAAAGATCTGGAAAAACGGAGTTCCAACCTCTTTAACAAGTGGTGCCAACGATGCAAGTGCCAATTCAGTTTTTGTTTCCGGTACAGATGTATATGTAGCAGGATGGGAACTTAACGGCACAGCAAATGATCCGAAGGTCTGGAAAAACGGAATTGCTACTACTTTAGCAAATGGTGGTTGCGGAGCCGATGCCTGGTCAGTTTTTGTTTCCGGTACAGATGTGTATGCTGCAGGGCATGGGGGTATTTGTACTCCCAATGGTACCGCATCAACATGGAAAAATGCTGTGGCTACCAACCTGACTAACGGTACAAAAACCGCAGAAGCATATTCAGTTTTTGTTTCAGGAACAGATGTTTATGCAGCAGGGTATGAAGAACTGAATTCAGTAACTAACATTGCAAAGGTTTGGAAAAATGGCATTGTTACCAACCTGACGAACGGTACAAATAATGCCTATGCTTATTCAGTAGTTGCTTCCGGAACAGATGTTTATGTGGCTGGATCTGAATCTACCGGGACAAATTATGTTGCAAAGATCTGGAAAAATGGTGTTGCTACTTCTTTGTCTGTCGGTTCCAATGATGCAGAAGCTTATTCAGTTTTTATCTCGGGGGCAGATGTATATGTTGCCGGGGTAGAGAGCAATGGTTCAAATTATGTTGCAAAGCTTTGGAAAAACGGAGTGGCTACTTCTTTAAGTACGGGTACCAATGATGCCGTTGCTCAATCCGTATTTGTATTGGGAACAGATGTTTATGTGGCTGGATTTGAATCTAATGGAACCAATAATATTGCAAAACTCTGGAAGAACGGTGTTGCTGTTTCTTTAACCAACGGTTCTAATGATGCTTATGGTTTTTCGGTTTTTGTAAAATAAATATTATTTCACTTCAACCTGATCTTTGGAGAGCTACTTTTTCGCCACTCCTTCTGTTTTCATATTTTTGCCTACATTTATTTTATCAAATCACACCAAACATGAAAACCTTTCTCTGCATAATTATATTAGCCTTTATAACTTTTAGCTGCCAAAAAGAAATTACGTTTGAAAATATTGTAGCAACATTACCAACCCTAACAACCTCACCGGTAACATCTATAATATCTACCGCGGCAACAAGCGGCGGAAATATTACTGATGATGGTGGTGCAACAATAACAGCCCGTGGCGTTTGCTGGAGTATAACTGCAAACCCAACCGTTGCATTATCAACAAAAACAAGTGATGGCACAGGCAGTGGAATTTTTACAAGCAATATTCCCGGGCTCACTGCTACAACTGTTTATTATGTTCGTGCCTATGCAACCAACAGCGAAGGAACGGCCTATGGCAACGAAATAAGTTTTACAACTACCAATACATCAACTGCACTTCCAACCGTAACAACAACTTCATTATCATCAGTAACTATGACATCTGCATCAGGCGGAGGTAATGTTGTGGCAGATGGCGGTGCTACGGTAACAGCCCGTGGCGTTTGCTGGAGTACAACAGTAAACCCAACCATTGCTTTATCAACCAAAACAACAGATGGCTCAGGCACAGGAATTTTCACCAGTGCAATAACCGGTTTAACTGCAGCTACAACATATCATGTCCGAGCTTATGCAACCAACAGTGTGGGTACATCTTATGGTGGCGATTCAAGTTTTACAACCTCAGCAACTGCTGCAATTTTACCTTCAGTAACAACAGCAACCATATCTTTAATAACTTCAATAAGTGTAACAAGCGGTGGTAACGTAACTGCCGATGGCGGCGCAACTGTTACAGCCCGTGGCGTTTGCTGGAGTACAACCGCAAACCCTGTTACTACAGGCAACCATACAACGGATGGTATAGGTATTGGCATATTCACGAGTGCAATAACTGGTTTAACTGCTGCATCGACTTATCATGTACGTGCCTATGCAACAAACAGTGTGGGCACTGCTTATGGTGCCGATTCCACTTTTATAACTGCTCCCCGTGATATTTACGTAGTAGGATATGAAGATAATAGTTCATCAAGAAATGCCATGCTATGGAAAAACGGCGTAGCCACAATTTTAGGAAGCAGTTTAGGAATGGCGAACGCTGTTTTTGTTTCAGGCAATGATGTATATGTGGGAGGTTCCGAAGTGAGTATTGGTCCTGTAGGCTTTATTCGTTATGCCAAAATATGGAAAAATGGTGTGGCGACTATGGTGGGAAATGATCTGTCAGAGATATATTCAATTTTTGTTTCAGGCAACGATGTGTATGCTGCAGGCTATGAATCTGTGGGCACTGCAAATGCAGCAACCATATGGAAAAATGGTGTGGCCACGCATATATCAAATGGAATAAATAATGCTACCGCAACTTCTGTATTCGTGCATGGTACTGATGTGTATATTGCCGGAACTGATGGATTTGGCAGTAAGATATGGAAGAACGGAATAGCATCTGCTATAAATGGAATTGATGCACCAAATGCTATTTATATTTCAGGTAGTGATATTTATGTGGCAGGGCATTCAAACAACGGTAGTACCCAGGATATTGCAATGATGTGGAAAAATGGTGTTAGTACTGCCTTAACAAATGGTATTAAATATGCTGATGCCAAATCTATTTTTGTTTCCGGTACCGACGTGTATGTAACAGGATTTGAAAATAGTGGTACATCTCTTAATCCCATCGTTGCCAAAATATGGAAAAACGGCTCTGAAATTATCTTAACTGGCGCAAATGCTGAAGGAAACTCGGTAACCATTTCAGACGGGAATGTGTATGTAGCCGGTACTGCAAATCTTACTGCCACAGGTATTGCCAGGTTTTGGAAAAATGGGGTTGCTACCAATCTATCAAATACTGGAAATAATGCTGTAGCTTATTCCATATTTGTAAAATAATCTCCTTACATAATTCTTCAAAAAGGTTCGTATCACCACGAACCTTTTTATTATTATCACTTTACCTCCCGCTGCTTCTCAATAATAAAAGTCATAATCTCCTCTAACTCCACACCCGCAATCCGCATGGCATCCATAATTTCATCCCGGTTCACATTGGCGGCAAAAGCTTTTTCCTTAAAGCGTTTTTTGATCCCTTTCAGTTCCATACCGGTATAACCTTCAGGGCGCATCAGGCTGTAGGCATGTGTCAAGCCACTTAGTTCATCAAAAGCAAAAAGCATCTTATCCATTCTTGTTTCGGGCTGCACACCAAAATGATTAGGGCCATGGCTGGCAATGGCTCTTATAATTTCTGGATCGATATTCCTTGTCTCCAGTTCTTCAATGATCTTTTTACAATGCAGGCCGGGCCATTGGTCCCAGTCAGCATCATGTAACAGGCCTGCCATTTCCCATCGCCACTGATCTGTTTCATTCAACCCTTCTTTTTCTGCTGCCCAGCATTTCATTAAATAAGCCACCTGCTTCATATGTAGTTGAAGCCTTTCATTCTTAACCCAATCGTTTAATAGCTGATGAGCATCTTCACGGCTTAGTACATTGCCGGCATTGGCAGGATCTCCAAAAACAGAACGGTTTAATAATAATGACATAGGTTGATCAGTTAAATAAGTACCAGCGAAAATAAAAATTATCTGCTAACTTCAATCGTACAATCAAATTAATATAATTGAATAGCCTTCCAACAGCATTGATCCAATCACTTCGAAATGTAAAGAGCTTCGATGAAGAAGCTTTTAAACAGGTACATCAATCAGGGGTACAGGTCACTTCAGTAAGACTGAACCCGGGCAAATTCAAAATTCAAAATTCAAAATTCAAAATAGAAGGAACTGTGCCCTGGAGCTCAAATGGGTGTTATTTAACTGAACGCCCCTCTTTCACTTCCGACCCGCTCTTTCATGCCGGTGCTTATTATGTGCAGGAAGCCAGCTCCATGTTTTTGGAAGAAGCGATAAAACAAACAGTTGACCTGTCACAACCCATAAAAGTATTGGACCTCTGTGCCGCACCGGGCGGAAAATCTACATTAATTCAATCCATCATTTCAAAAGATAGCTTACTGGTAAGTAATGAAGTAATTAAAAACAGGGTAAATATTTTATCAGAGAATATCACCAAATGGGGTGCAGCCAATGTGATCGTTACCAATAATGATCCAACGGATTTTCAGCGATTGCAAAATTATTTTGACTTGATTGTAGTAGATGCTCCCTGTAGTGGCAGCGGCCTGTTTAGAAAAGACCCATCAGCCATTGAAGAATGGAGTGAGCATAATGTACAACTATGTTCAAAACGCCAGCAAAGGATATTAGCCGATATAATGCCCTCATTAAAGGAAGGAGGTGTTTTAATTTATTCAACCTGCTCTTATTCAAAAGAAGAGGACGAGGAAATTTTAGATTGGACTGTTGAAGAGCTTAAAGTTCAAAGTTTAAAGTTTAAAGTTGATGAAGCCTGGGGAATTGTTGAAACAATCTCTGAAAAAGAAAAGGCTTATGGCTATCGTTTTTATCCTGATAAATTAAAAGGCGAGGGCTTCTTTATTGCAGCATTCAGGAAGCCACAAGATATAAGCCACAAGGAACAGGCCATTAGGCACAGAACCCGGGAAAGAACATTGAAAGCTAAATCTAAAAAATTAACAGCAAATGAAATTGAAGCATTAAAACCATATTTAAAAAACGCAAATGATCTTTTCTTTATAAAACAAAATGAAGAAGTGATTGCTATGCCAATACACCTGGAAAATGAATTGCCGATAATACAATCTTCTTTATACATAAAAAAAGCAGGGGTAAAGTTGGGCACTTTGATCCGCAATGAATTAATACCTGCTCATGAACTGTCAGTAAGCAATATCATCCATCCTTCCATCCCCGGGTATGAAGTGGATAAGGAAACTGCTTTACAATACCTGCGTAAAGAAGAAATGAAAATTCAACCAGGTATAAAGGGATGGATACTGATAACCCATCAGCAACTGCCCATAGGCTGGATAAAAGTTATTTCCAATCGTATTAATAATTATTACCCTGCAGCGTGGCGCATTCTTAACAAGTGATGCCAAACGCAATTTCATTATAGGGTAATGTGCCGGGCTGAAATTGCGGTATAGCTTTTGTGTGCAGCTATTTGGCACATACCGATAGTATAATATTATCATAATAGATGCCGGTATATCGGTATGATTAGGCAGATAAACCAACTAATTTTTGCATATTTGCAAACACAACTCCTTTGGAAGATGAAAAAAATATTGATCATGTTGTTTTTGCTGCCCATGTTTGCATTGGCGCAAAAAAATAAAGTGATAGCACCGGTTAAAATGCATACGGTTGGCCCCAAAGAAAGTATCAGCAGTATTGGCCGGCTTTATGAAGTGAATGGAAGAGTGCTTGCCAATTATAATAATATAGACTATGACCAGGGATTAACGGTTGGACAGGTCTTAAAGATCCCGCCAAAGGGTACAACCCTTGACCAGGTGGCACAGCCTGTAAAAGCGGAAGATCCAAAGATTCAGCCCCCGGTAATAAAAGTAGAAAACAAACCGGCAGTAAAAACCGAAACGAAGAATGAGACCGGCACACACATATATCATACAGTAGGAAAGAAAGAAACTTTATACCATATCAGCACACTCTATAATAAAGTGTCGATCGATGATATAAAAAAATGGAATAACCTCACCGGTGATGCGGTAAATGAAGGGGCAAAACTGATTGTTGGTTATTCAAATGCTGCAGCTAAAACCCTTCCACCGGAAAAGGCAGAGAAAGAAAAACCTGTTGTTACAGAAACAGTGAAAAAAGAGCCGGCCAAACAGGTAAAAGAAACAGAGAACAATGAAACTAAGACTGCCGCTACACCAGGCAAGGATATTAAAGGAGGAATTTTTAAAACTTTGTTCGACTCTCAAAGTGGCGCTGAGCCGGTTAACCAGCAAGGCATTGCCGGAGTGTTTAAAAGTACCAGTGGCTGGACAGATGGAAAATATTATTGTTTGTTTAATAATATCACCCCCGGTACAATCATTAAAGTTACCAATCCTGTAAACGGGAAATTTGTTTTTGCAAAAGTGCTGGATGCAATTCCTGATATAAAACAGAATAATGGTTTAATAATCTGCATCAGTAATGCAGCAGCTACTGAATTGGGTGCAGCAGAAACCAATTTTAATTGTTCACTTAATTATTCAAAATAAAAATTTATGAAAAAGGCTTTTCTATTTCTTATCTCAGCAACTGCTGTTCTTTTCACATTTGCACAGGATGATGTTATTAAAGCGAATCCAGGTGCCGAAGGCAGGTCGAATTTTACAGTGATAAAGCAGGTACCGGCTACACCTGTAAAAAACCAGGCCATGACGGGAACCTGCTGGAGCTTTTCAACAACTTCATTGGTTGAAAGCCAGGCCATGAAAAATAACCTGGGCGAATTTGACCTGAGTGAAATGTTTACAGTCAGGAATATCTATATGGAAAAGGCAAGGAGTTTTATTTTAAGACAGGGACATGCTCAATTTGGAGAAGGGGGACTGGGGCATAACCAGATATTTGCCATTGCCACTTATGGCGCTATACCCGAATCTGTTTACAGTGGTTTAAAGCCCGGGCAAAAATCACATAATCACCAAAAGCTGAGCACCAACCTGAAGCAATACCTGGACAGTTTACTTAAGCATATTCCTTTACCCCGAAACTGGATGGATGGAGTTATAAAAATATTAGATGATGAATTGGGGAAACCGCCTGCAAATTTTGATTATAAAGGAAAGAATTACACTCCCCAAAGTTTTGCAAAAATTGTACTGCAGTTTAATCCGAATGATTATGTTTTCATAACTTCTTTCACACATCATCCTTTTTACGAACCCTTTATTTTAGAAGTGCCCGATAATTACAGTAATGGTGCTTATATTAATATACCATTGGATGAAATGATACAGGTAACAAAGGATGCAATTACAGGAGGATATTCTGTTATGTGGGATGCAGATGTAAGTAATACCGGATTTATGCAGGGGAAAGGGATCGCTGCATTATATGATACCAGCATAAACACCATGCGTAAGATGAATATGCGTCAATTAAGGGCGGAAAATGAACGGCTTCAAAAGAACAGCGGGCTTAGTGATGCTGCTTTAAACAAGAAGGCTGAAACTAAAACTGAAGCCGTTGATGAAAAAGCAGCTTACACCGATGGTACCAGGGAAGAAGTGGCCTGGGATGCTGATTTACGCCAGGCATTGTTTGAGAACCTGACCACCCAGGATGATCATTTAATGCATATTACCGGCCTTGAAAGATCAAAAACAGGGAAAGATTTTTTTATAGTTAAAAATTCATGGGGTAAAGTGGGGCCTGATAATGGGTATATAAATGTTTCAGAAGGGTATTTTGCTATCAATACGGTCAGCCTCATCATTCCAAAAGCTGCATTAGATAAAAAAATGCTGGAAAAACTAAAAATAAAATAAACGGTAAAATAGTTTTTAAAAAAGCGGTCAGTTATTTGCTGACCGCTTTTTATTTATAGAGTTTCTTTTGTAATTAAACGGTGTAACTGATGGCCGCATAATATTTTTTTGCATAGTATGCAATATTAATTGCCTTATCTGTTCCGTTAATTATCCTTCTTGCATTTATCCATTCATCTTTTGTAGTGTTAAAGTAATCCATTAACTTTTTACCGGTAAACCAACCTTTAACTATAAACAACTGTAGTTATACGAATACTTAACTACACTTGATTTAGTACGAATTCTGTATTGATTTTAAGTTGTTTTGAAAAAGAATGCCAGTTTTTGTAAACTCTAAGCGATGCTTTTTTTACGATAATCTTATGCGTTTTCTCTAATCCATCCTTTAATAAATAGAGGCTTTGATTGATTGTTTGTGCCCTAAAAAACTGATAATGAGCCGGTATTTTATTTATATCAATAAATCCTTTGTTTAAAGTATTCGGACAAGTTGTTAGATTAGCAGGCCAATATTCTTTTTCTTTAGGCTTTTGTGGTAATAATTTTCCAGATTGATACTGTTGAGCCCATGATTTAAACTCTTCCTCAAGTTCAAGAAATATTTTTCTGTTAATTAAAACGAAGTCTAGGTCACTTGTTTTACTAAATTTAACACCATATTTTGGGGGTGGACTTATTGAAAAGCCTGTTTTAGCACTTCCAATTAATTTTACTTCATTAGGATTTATTTCAAGTATGTCCGCAATGTATTGCGTTAACTGTTCAAATAAAATTGGGTTACTCCGGAATAAATAAGATTGATTATTAATTAGGTAATGCCTTAAAAATGATTTTTTTTCAGTTTCATATATATTTTCATAATTCCTTAGAAATTCTTCAGGAGTTGTAAATGAGGTCTTTAAGTTAGACGCAGTGTTAGAGATAACTAAGTAGTCTTGTATTCTAGCCATAAATTTTAAAATGTTTATAAGTACTATGTTTATTATACAGAGCTAAAAGATGTTTTTTTCTCATCTCAATTTGCTTAAGTCTTTTTGCATTATTCTTCTGTGGCTCTGGGTATTTTATTCTTGCAACAATTTCTGCACAAATTTCAGTTGGAATTATTTTAGGATTAGAAATTTTTAACTTCTTATATACTTGTTCAATCCCACTCATTCCTGTGCCGTAATATGCAACTTGTAAATAAAGACCTGGAATATGTTTACGAGGCACTATTTCGCATAAAGTAGTGGCCAATAATATTTCTTTTAATTTTCGTTTGAAAGTTTTTTGGAAATCATTTAGAAGAATTCGCACAAGCTGTTGTTCAATTGTGCTAGCGCCTTCGATTTTATTATTAAATACTCTTTTCTTAATTGCTCTTAATATCGCAATTATATCAAAGCCAAAGTGATATCTAAATCTATGATCTTCTCCTGAAATAAGTAATTTATCGAGTACTTGATTGTGGAATCCCGTTTGACGAGCTTGAAATATTTTGTATTCTATTAAAAGCTTCTCTTTGATAGTTAAATATTGACCTCTGTAAATTTTTTTCCCAAAAAATGAAATAATTCTTCTTGGATTTATAAACTTCTGCATAAAATTAATTAATGCTGTTCGATATAGGTTTTCGTGGTAAATATCAGAGATATTTTATAAAGTACTGTATAGCTAGTATTTTACTAAAAATAGTATCATTTTTAGTAAAATACAAGCTATTAAAAGTGGTATCCCCTTAAAAAATCCGCAATATCCATTTTCTTTTTGCCTTCTAACTGTAATTCAAGAATGGAAATGTAACCGTTGCTGCAGGCAAATTGTAAAAAATTTTTGTGGTCGGTTTCAAAATTACCGGGCAAAACAGAAGGCGCTTTATATACCTTACCAGACTTAAATACTTTTAATTTCTTATCATTTAAAAAAGTAAAAGCCGCAGGGGATGGTGATAAACCTCTTATTAAGTTATGTACCTCATCAATTGGTCTGGTCCAATCAATCTTACAGGTTTCGGTAAATATTTTTGGTGCATGTTTTAATTCTGAATTTTGAATTCTGGATTCTGAATTCTGCGGGGTTTCTGTAAAGCTTCCTTCTGCCAATGTCTTCACCGTCTTTACCAACAGCTGTGCACCTATCTCTTTCATCTTATCATGCACTTCTCCTGCTGTTTCATTTTCACCAATGGGAAAACTTTCCTGTAACAGGATATCACCTGTATCGATTTCATGTTTCAGTTTGAAAGTGGTAACACCCGTTTCTTTTTCGCCATTAATAACCGCCCAGTTGATGGGTGCTGCACCACGGTATTGCGGTAACAAACTTCCATGCAGGTTTACCGAACCCATCGGCGGCATATTCCATACAGCTTCGGGTAACATGCGGAAGGCAACCACCACCTGCAGATCGGCATTCAATGATCTTAATTGTTCTAAAAATCCCGGGTCCTTTAATTTTTCGGGCTGAAGGACATGCAAATTATTTTCAACGGCATATTTTTTAACAGCGCTTTGCTGCAATTGCATGCCCCGGCCTGCGGCCTTATCTGGTGCAGTTATTACACCCACAATATTACAGCCTGCTTTTACCAGTGCATCCAGCGATGCAACAGCAAACTCAGGTGTCCCCATAAAAACAATCCGTAATTCCTTTCGCATACTAAAGTGGAAGGTTGAAGGAGAATCTAAATTCGATATAATTTTTTCCTTTCTGATCATTACAGCACTGCCCGGTTTTAGTGTGAACCTTATTTAAGGAATAAAATCTGCATACAATAGATACTTCTTTCTTATAGCTTTAAACGCATTTAATCCCGGCTCCCAGCTCTTTCTTATTTCTTCTTCCGTTTTTCCATCTTTTATCTGCTGTTGAAATATATCATTGCCGGCCAGCTTGTTAATGTAATTGGTTTTCAAAAAGAAACTATCCTTGCCGGGAAATAATTTATAGGCATTTATAAAATACTTCAATTGAATTTTATTGTTAAGGTCTTTTAATATTTCTTCATTACTGCCACTTAAATTCCATCCATAACATTTTTGGTAAAAACATTTACTGTTTTTAGCGCCGGCATTTGGTGCCGGGGTAAAACTGTATAATGTATTCGGTAAAGCAGGATGTCCAAATACCTGGAAGGGTTTATCCGTTCCTCTTCCTTCACTCATTACCGTACCTTCAACAAAACAGGTGGAAGGATACAGGTAAATACTTTGCATAGTTTTTAAATTGGGTGAAGGCATTACGGGCAAAATATATTTGCTGTTATGATCATAATTTTTGCATTTGATCACCAGCACATGAAAGGGCGTATCGGCAGTTGGTTCTGTTCTTACATTAGCTGCATTAATTGCATTGGCAAGTGGCGATAACCAGTTTTCGCCGGTAAGCATCAAAGCATATTCACCAATGGTCATTCCATAAACTATGGGAATGGGTTGTGGGCCAACGAAACTTTTAAAATTCATATCCAGTACGGGGCCATCCACATAAAATCCATTGGGGTTGGGGCGGTCAAGTATTAGCAGCGGCTTATGATTTTCCAGTGCAGCTTCTATATAGTATTGTAAAGAACTGATGTAAGTATAAAAACGAACACCCACATCCTGTATATCAAATATCAATACATCCACTCCTTTAAAATCATCCGGAGTGGGTTTTTTATGGTTGCCGTAAAGGCTTACCACCGGGAGCCCGGTTTTTTTATCCCTGGCATCTCCTACGTGTTCACCTGCATCAGCATCGCCCCTGAACCCATGCTCGGGCCCGAATATCTTAACCACATTAATACCGCTTTTGATGAGTGTATCCACCAAATGAGTATTATTTACCATACTGGTCTGGTTGGCAAAAACCGCCACAGCCTTACCTTTTAACAAAGGAAGGTAAACATTCATACGTCCGGCCCCGGTAATAATATCCTGTTGCGCCTTAACAGTAAAACAATTAAGTGCTAAAACAAGTAAACAGTATTTTATCTTTTTCATAAGGTAAAGTTGCTTAAAATATTTTTAATTGCCGCTGCCATTTATGTATTAATTTGCGCCCTATTTATAATCTTTTTTAGGCCCCGCAGGGGTTTGAAACAAAACAAAATTTTATGCAACAAGTGAAAGAAGGTGATGTAGTAAAAGTACATTACACAGGTAAATTAGTTAATGGCGAGCAATTTGATTCTTCTGTAGGAAGGGAGCCACTGGAATTTACGGTAGGAGCCGGGCAGATGATCAGCGGGTTCGATGCCGCCATGCCCGGAATGAACCCTGGTGAAAAGAAAACCATCAACATTGCACCTGAAGATGGGTATGGACCAAGAAGTGAAGAAGCTATTATTGAATTTCCGAAAACGAACGTACCGGCTGATTTGAAACTTGAACCAGGTATGCCGTTAACGTTAAGCAACCAGGCAGGGCAACCTGTTCCGGTAATTGTGGTAGAAGTAAAAGATGAGGTGATCGTTTTAGATGCCAATCATTTTTTAGCCGGGCAGGAATTGATATTTGATATTGAATTGGTGGAGATACTTTAGGTTATAAGTTATAAGTTAGGGGTTATGAGTTTTGTTTAGATACAATCTCCTAACCCCTAATTTAATATTAAAAATTCCCTTTCATGATACAGATAAGCCCCGATAGTATTGCTGACAGATTCATGCGTTATGTACGGATAGACACCCAAAGCGATCCCACCAGTACTGCACACCCAACCACAGAAAAACAAAAGGACCTGAGTAAACTATTATTGAAAGAATTACTGGGCATGGGAATCACAGGTGCTTCTACAGATGAATATGGATATGTGTATGCAGCCATTTCATCCAACAGTGATAAAAAAAATATACCGGCCATTTGTTTTTGTGCACACGTGGATACAGCGCCTGATTGCAGCGGTACCCATGTTAAGCCGATCCTTCATCGTTATTACGATGGTAAAGACATTGTGTTGCCTGATGATACCACACAGGTATTAAGAATGAGTGATTCGCCTTATTTAAAAAATCATCTGAACAGTGGTGTTATTACCAGCAGCGGAGCAACTTTATTGGGAGCCGATGATAAAAGCGGCGTGGCAGCCATTATGGAAGCCGCACTTTTTTTTATACAGAACCCGGCTGTTAAACATGGCGACATAAAAATTTTATTTACACCCGATGAAGAAGTAGGGCAGGGCACTGCCAAAGTAGATATGCAAAAACTGGGTGCACAGTTTGGTTATACGTTGGATGGCGGTGAGGCCGGAAGCCTGGAAGACGAGACCTTCAGTGCCGATGGCGCTATTATTACCATACATGGTGTAATTGTTCATCCCGGTTATGCAAAAGATAAACTGGTTAATGCATTAAAAGTTGCAGGCGCTGTATTGGATGCCCTCCCGAAAAATGAATGGAGTCCTGAAACAACAGAAAAGAGACAGGGTTTTGTACATCCTACTTCAGTTAGTGGTATTGCTGAAAAGGCAACCATACAATTTATAGTAAGAGATTTTACTTTAGCAGGTTTGCAGCAACATCATGACAGCCTGAAAAAAATTGCGGAGGAAACCGTTGCAAAATTTCCGGGGGCTACAATGGAATATGTTGCACAGGAACAATACAGGAATATGAAAGAAGTGTTGGATAAATGCCCGCAGGTGGCTGCTTATGCCGAAGAAGCAATTCAGCGGTCAGGATTAACAGTAAAAAAAGAAAGTATCCGTGGCGGTACCGATGGCAGCCGCTTTAGTTATATAGGAATGCCTTGCCCCAATATTTTTACCGGCATGCAAAATATACACAGCAAACTGGAATGGATAGGAACAAAGGATATGGCGAAAGCTGCGGAAACCATTGTGCACTTGGCGATGATATGGGAAGAGCGGAGTTGAGCTGAATAGAATAAAACAGATCTGGTGCTGATCATTTCTCAAGTAACTTTCTTACCTTTTTTTTAAGCTTGAAATTATTAGCAGGATTATCGCAATAGGCAAGCACCATCCTGCAGGCATTTTTCTCAACCACTAAAGGATTAACAGCTTCAACCCTGTTTTCTAAAGTAAATTTCACCATTGCTGCAAGATATAAGCTTAAGAGATCGCTTTCAGTAGAAATGTCTTCAACTACTCCCTTCATAAAAAACTGGCATGTTTTTGTGCCTGATGCCCAGTTGCTCAAAAATTCAATAGACTGCATCCTGTTCCTGTCATCGGCTACAAAAGGGGTTGAAAGCAAAGAGGTTGCTACAGATAGCGCCAATGGTACCATGGCTTTATAATCCGAAGGCTTTTCAAGTTTAATATCCCGGTAGGGATAAACAGTTTGGGAGACTGCCATGCTACTGGTGAAAATAAAGAAAAGAAAAAACAGGAACTTATGCATAAGTGATTTTTCAGGCGGCAAGTTAAATAAAGATAAAGACAATTAGAAAGAAGATACACCTGAAGAACCGGCATTAAGGAATTGGATCAGATTTACGGCATCGAACCCAGCGCCAGGTGATCCGCATCTCGTTGTCACAGATCATTCCCCACCGGGCGCAACTAGGTGTGTACCTGCACCTCCTTGATATATCTATACAAGGCGCTTACTGGCCAGGTGCAGATGATCAAAGTTTTTAAATTGCGACAGAGGTATGTAGTACAAGTAAGGTTCATTTTTTGACTTTTGTTAAAAGCCAAAATTGAAAAAAATCATATTTAAAACAATACCGGTAAAAGATTTTCCACCGGCTACCTGAAAAATTCTCTACCTTCATTTCAAATTTTACAACTATGGATCTGTTAAGAGATTATTGGTGGGTCATCATTTTGGCCTTCGCCTTATTGGGTTGCTTTGTAACCATCAACCAGGGCTTTATTGGTGTGGTTACCATGTTTGGTAAGTACCGTCGTATCATGCGCCCGGGATTGAATTTTAAAGTTCCTTTCCTGGAGCAGATATTTAAAAAAGTAAGTATCCAGAACCGCTCGGTGGAGCTGGAGTTCCAGGCGGTAACGATTGACCAGGCGAATGTTTATTTTAAATCGATGCTGTTGTACTCGGTACAAAATGAGCAGGAAGAGACCATCCAGAAAGTGGCCTTTAAATTCATCAGCGATAAAGACCTGATGCAGGCATTGATACGTACGGTGGAAGGAAGTATCCGGGCATTTGTATCTACAAAAAAACAGGCCGAGGTTTTAAATGTGCGCCGGGATATTGTGGAAAATGTAAAAGAACAGGTAGATGTGGCGCTGGAAGGCTGGGGTTATCATTTGCAGGATCTTCAAATTAATGATATCACTTTTGATGAAGCCATTATTACCAGTATGAGTAAAGTGGTAGCCAGTAATAATTTAAAAGCGGCTGCAGAAAATGAAGGGCAGGCTTTATTGATTACCAAAACAAAAGCTGCCGAAGCAGAAGGTAATGCCATTAAGATTGCAGCAGAAGCTGAAAGACTGGCAGCTCAATTGCGTGGACAAGGTGTGGCTTTGTTCCGGGAAGAAGTGGCCAAGGGTATGAGCCAGGCTGCATCTGAAATGAAGCAGGCTAACCTTGATACGAATGTTATTTTATTCAGCATGTGGGTAGAAGCCATAAAGAATTTTGCTGAATATGGAAAAGGTAATGTGATATTCTTAGATGGTGGCAGCGATGGCATGGAAAAAACCATGAAGCAGATAATGGCCATGCAGCAACTGGAATCGAAAAAATAATTTTGTTTGCATAAAACCTTTAAAACCGTTCCGTTTAGCAGAACGGTTTTTTTATTTACCATTTGTCAACAAGATTAACATTTTGTTATGCAGCTATTGTAAATTTGTTTCGTTTCATTGCAGAATCAAATAGTTTTGGCATAATTATAGAGCGGATATCTTAATCTAAAAACCGGCATCAATGTTTAATATTTTTTTCTTACAGATCGACAGTACCCATCTTGGTACGGCAACAACAACTGCAGCAGCCAGCGAATCTTTGTTCTCTATATTGGTTAAGGGTGGTGTGTTAATGATACCACTGGCCTTGTTTATGGCGCTGGCCATTTTCTTTTTTATTGAAAGGCTGATCGCCATACGTAAAGCCAGTAAGATCGAGGATAATTTTATGAATATCATCCGGGATCATATCATCAATGGGAATGTTACTGCTGCCAGGAGCCTTGCAAAGAATACCAACCACCCGGTAGCAAAAATGATCGACAAAGGTATTCAGCGTATTGGCAAACCCATTGATGCCATAGAAAAAAGTATGGATAATGTAGGCAAGCTTGAAATATACAAGATGGAGAGAAACTTAACGGTGCTTTCTGTTATTGCCCGTATTGCACCGCTGTTTGGTTTTGTGGGTACCATTATCGGGCTGGTAATGTTGCTGAGGGAATTTGCTGCGGCCACCAACCCTTCCATTACCGATATTGCCGATGCCATGTATGTAAAAATGATCACCTCTGCAACGGGTTTAATAATCGGTATCATTTCATTTTTGGGATACAGTTATTTAAATACACAAATAGATAAAACGGTAAATAAAATGGAAGTGGCCAGTGCTGACTTCATTGATATTTTACAGGAACCGACAAGGTAATTATGAATTATGAATGATTAATTAGGAATGGCTTTTAAAAGCACAACCTGCATCACTCATAATTCATAACTCATAATTCATAATTAAAGGAAATGAGTTTAAGAAAAAGACTAAGGGATAATCATAATGAAGTGGATGCAGGTCCGCTGAACGATGTGTTGTTTATATTACTGATGTTTTTTTTACTGGTATCTACACTGGCCAATCCCAATGTGGTAAAGGTTACCAATCCAAAGGGAAAGAGTGATACCCGGGTGAACCAGAATATTGTAGTTACGGTTACCAAAGACCAGAGAGTGTTTATAGGTACACACGAGATAGACATGATGTTTATTGATTCCCTGCTAAAAAAAGAGGTGGAGATGAACAGGAAATATATTGATACCCCAACCGTGGTTTTAAATGTAGATACGGCGGCTTATTATGGTAAGGCTTTCCGTATTATGGAAGCGGCTAAAAGGGCCAAAGCCAAGCTGGCGGCCAATATTAAATAGAAACAAAAACCATCCGTTCTTTACCCTGCATATCTTTTTTTACCGTTACTGATTCGTAATCTTTCCTGAACAGCGCAGCTACTTTTTCGGCATAATCCTCATGTGTTTCCAGGTATATCTTTCCGGATGGCCGAAGGTTTGAAGTTCCAAAGGCAGCTATCTTCTCGTAAAATATCAACGTCGATTTATTGGGAACAAATAAAGCGATATGCGGTTCATATAGACTGACATTCTTTCCCAGTTTATCTTTTTCGTTGAAGGGTATGTAGGGAGGGTTGCTGATTATGATATCGAACATAGGGAGTGTCTCCCAATTCTTTTCGTTCAAAAAATCCATTTGTTTAAAGTTTATATGGGCATTATGCAGCACCGCATTTTCTGCTGCCAGTGCAATGGCGTTTTCACTGATATCAATTGCCGTTACAAGTGATGCCGGTAAATTCTTTTGTATAGCAATGGGAATGCAGCCGCTGCCGGTCCCTATGTCCAGTATCTTCGGATCGGTAAGTTTTGATTTTCTGTCTTTTATCAGTTGTTCCACCAGTTCTTCTGTTTCGGGCCTCGGTATTAAGACATGTTCATTCACTTTTAGTTTCATGTGATAGAACCAGGCTTCGCCCAATACATATTGAACGGGTTTATGTTGTAATAGTTGGTTTAAAATATTTTGAATGGATGCGTCAGCTACAGGCGTAATTATTTTTCCGGGATCTTTTAAGATATCGGTACGTTTCAGTGATACTGCTTTTTCAAAGACCCAGTTTGTTATCGTTGTTGCTTCACCAAGAGGGTAAATTTTCTGCAACTGCAACAGAAAATTCCTATATAGTTCTTTAATGGTCATCAAAGCAAACATAGTTTATTTTTTGATGCTTATTTTTGTTACTTGTCAGTTCATGAACAATATATGCAGCGTTGCCTTCAACTGGCTGAAACGGGAGCAGGTAATGTAGCACCAAACCCAATGGTAGGTGCTGTATTACTGTATGAGGAGAGGATAATCGGCGAAGGTTATCACCAACAATATGGCGGGCCTCATGCTGAAGTGAATTGCGTGAAAAGTGTGAGCAAAGAGGACAGGCAATATATTTCCAAAAGCACATTATATGTTTCGCTGGAACCCTGTGCTCATTTTGGCAAAACACCGCCCTGTGCTGATTTGATCATTGAAAGTAAAATCCCAAATGTTGTTATTGGATGCAGGGATAGTTTTGCTGCAGTAAATGGAAAAGGAATTGAGAAATTAAAAACTGCAGGGGTGAATGTGATTGTTGATGTTTTAGAAAAAGAATGTCTTGAACTTAATAAAAGATTTTTTATTTTCCACCAGAAAAAAAGGCCGTATATCATTTTAAAATGGGCGCAAAGCAGTGATGGAAAGATAGCCGGAGAGAATTTGTCAAAGTTGCGGATCAGTAATGAATTTACTAACCGGCTGGTTCATAAATGGAGGAGTGAAGAGGCTGCTATATTAGTGGGAACTAATACAGCTTTAAGAGATGACCCTGCTTTGACAACAAGACTTTGGCCGGGTAGAAATCCTGTACGACTGGTAATTGATAAGGAACTGGCATTGCCAATGCATTTAAAACTTTTTGATGATAGTGCCAGAACAATCGTGTTCAATTATAAAAAGCAGCAGGAAGGAGAAAAGCTGAGTTACTGTAAACTGAATGCAGCTGAAAATATCATTCCACAAATTTTACATGCACTATATGAAAAACAAATACAGAGTGTGATCGTAGAAGGCGGAGCAAAATTATTGCAGTCATTTGTTGATGCAGGATCATGGGATGAGGCCAGGGTAATTACAAATTCATCGATGATGATTGGTGAAGGCCTGAATGCCCCGGTTCTAAAAGATGATATCCTGCTTTCGGAACAAAAGATAGAAAATGATATAATTTCTTTCATTAAGAAAAGAGCAATAGATGATTGACCCCGGATTTTACTTAACCATTGATAAACCATCCAACGCTGAATTTAAAGACCGGGGCAGCAAATTCATTGCCTTTGCTTTTCCCATTGAAACAGCAGATGATTTTAAGAAACAATTGCAGCTTTTAAAGAAAGAACATCCCAAAGCTGTACATTATTGTTTTGCTTATCGTATTGGTACGGATGGAAATAATTTCCGGAGCAGTGATGACGGAGAACCGTCAGGTACAGCAGGGAAACCCATACTTGGGCAAATAGACAGTAAGGGTATCACTAATGCTGTTGTGATAGTGGTGCGATACTGGGGCGGAACATTGCTTGGTGTACCGGGATTGGTCAATGCTTACAAAACCGCTACATCCCTGGCATTACAGGTAACGCCAATCATACAAAAACAGGTAGAAGTAAATTATTCTATTGAGTTTGATTATACCCAGATGAATGAAGTGATGATAGTGTTGAAACAATTTAACTGTACCATCATTTCCAATGAAATGCAGTTGTTCTGCATTATAAAAACCGGCATACCTAAAAACCGTTTGGATGAAGTTTTATATCGCCTGAAGGACCTGCAGCATGTGGCTGTAAAAAAAACCGTATAATAAAACAGGAATTTGTAATTTTCTGAAAATAATTATTATGGTAACCGAAAAGAAGTATAAAAGTTTCTGGAGTTTTTACCCTTACTATCTTACCGAACATGGAGACCTTACAAACCGGACACTGCATTTTATAGGCACTGCCGGGTTACTGGCCATATTGGTGGTTGCCATCGTTTTGCAGAAATGGTGGATGCTGGCGCTGATACCGGTTTGCGGTTATGGCTTTGCCTGGGTAGGCCATTATTTTATTGAAAAGAATAAGCCGGCGACCTTTACTTACCCACTATATAGTTTGGGAAGTGATTTTGTAATGTTCTGGCATATACTCACCGGGCAGATCAGTAAAAAACTGGAAGAAGCTAAGAAAACGATCGGGTAATCATGAATATAGAATCTATCAGGGAATATATTTTAAAGAAGCCTTCTGTTACAGAGGGTTTTCCTTTTGGGGAAGATACATTGGTATTTAAAGTGAACGGAAAGATATTTTTATTGGCAGGGTTGGATGAGACACCACTACAGTTCAATGTAAAATGCGATCCGGAAAAAGCAATACAGTTAAGAGAAGATTTTCCTGAATCTGTTCTGCCAGGATATCACATGAATAAGAAACACTGGAATACCATTATTGTTGATGGAAGATTAACTGCAAAGGAATTAAAGGAGATGATCGATGATTCTTATGCCCTGGTTGCCCCGAAAAAGCGAAAATAACTTTGCCAAAGTTCTAAACTTTGGCAAAGTTTAAAGTCATTATTCCCCAATCAGTTTTCCTTTAAGAACAAATTTATTCCCCTTTATCTCACTTATTGGCTTCTGAAGAATATCACAATCTAAAAGGTTGTCCTTTGTTGACTTTCTTCCACTGTAAACATTTATCAAGAGGCTCATATTTTTGGCAGCGATGGTATCGAGTAAAGTTTTGGGAAATTTTATTCCCTCAAATTTTGCAACCCTTTCGCCGGTGAGTTCCTTTTCACGGGAGCCAATGGCAATTTCGCCATACTTAACATACTCTTTGAGTGTAGTGTCTTTCGGTATGCCGGAGAAGTAAGCTGCTACAATAATCGTCTCTTTAATTGTTTTTAGTTTTTCTTCTGCCTTTGCACTCAGGCTCAGTTCAATTTCAAAAGGAGGCATTTCAATTGAATCCCCTGTAAACCGGAGATAGTCATTACTATTTGAAACCATTGTATCATTTTTTGAAGGGTCATCATTATTTTTTTTCTCTTTGTGGTAAGCGCAGGAGAATAAAAATATCATGACTAAGTAAAGTGCTGAGAATTTTATCATTGGCTTAATTTTAGTACTGAAAATAACTTTGCCAAAGTTTAGAACTTTGGCAAAGTTTAAACTCATTCCCTTTCATATTTCCAATTCCTTCCTTTCCCTTCTGCTATCCATTCCAATGCTGTAGCCATCCTGCTGTTCCTGGTATCTACTGTCTTTGCTTCAATAAGCCACATCACATAATCTTTTTTGAAGGAGTAGGAACCATTATCAAATACCTGTTTTGCTTTTTTGTTTTTGGCTAGGGCCTTTGTAAAATAATCCGGCACTGTTAATTCTTTATTGGCTATAGGTTTCGGCTTTGCCACTTTAAGGCCCTGGTCATTCAGTTTCATTGCTTCTTTTATCCAGGCGATCATTTTTTTATCCGACGGCAGGTCTTTTAAAGAAGTGATCCTTCCCAAATGCCCCATCGCTACTTCCGACTTTGCAGTCTCTTTCAGTATCGGGTCTTTCATCAGCGCTGCTTTCCAGAAGCCGAATGCCATGTGCTGTTTAAAAGCCGCCATGCTGCACATCATCTCGCCTTTATAATCGAAGTGCGGAAAACTCCATTTCATTTTTTCTTCCACATCAGGGCAGGTTTTATGAACGAGCGCCCGGATATGATTTAAAATTGGCTTTGCAAAATCAGCTGATCTTGCAATATAGCTATCAATAACTTTTTCTTTCTTAGCCATGCTATAAATTTTATTAACTGTTCTTCTTTGCCGTACACATCCAGTCCCATGGATAGGGGTCTTTTAACCATTTTGGCGGCTTGTGAAATTCTGTACTCCAGTCATAATTTATTTTTTTTATGAGTTGTACTTTAAAACCTTCAAGGGTAAGCAGCAATTCCAGTTCCTCTTTTAAATAATGTTTGGTAGGCACATTATCAATATCAGTCACGCCCTGTTTTATGTTTTTAACCAGGTCAATTGCTTTTTTTGGTTTTGGTGTTTTATCATTCTCTGCATCATCTACATTCCACCGGTCTGCGATAATGTTGGTGTATAATTTTGATTCTAATGAAGGCACTACCAACACCAGTTCGCCCCCGGCATGTAAACACAGTGAAAGCGATTGAAAGAAATTAATTCTCTTCTCCAGCGAATCAGTAAGTATGGCATTGATGCAGATAGCCGAGTCGCATGGTGTTACGGTAAGGTCGTCGGCCGACATATCCATACGGTGATATTCTACATTATCATATTCGGGGTATTTTTCTTTTGCTATCTGTAAATTTTTTGCAGAGATATCAGCCGCAATTACGTGTTTGAATTTGGGAGCCAGCACCGGTATCCATTTGCCTACAGCACAACCAATATCTATTATGGACTTATCGGGGGAGGCCATTTCTTCAATGGCAGCAACTATACTGCCCGACCTGTCATTTTGCAACACATCAAATATCTCGGTTTCGTATTTGGGAGCAATGGTTTCCCAGTATTTTCTATCCATATTAACTGAATATTATTCTCAGTGAAATAAATTCTGAAAACAAAAGATACAAAAAACAGGCAGTTTCACATATTAGTATGTGATTAGAAGAAGAATTATTTAAATCGCTCACTCACCACTAAATCCTTACTTCCTGCCGTATAAGTATAAAATCCTTCACCGCTTTTTGTGCCAAGTTTCCCGGCTATTACCATATTTACTAACAGCGGGCAAGGTGCATATTTAGGATTACCAAATCCATCATGCAATACATTTAAAATACTGAGGCAAACATCCAATCCGATGAAATCAGCCAGCTGCAAAGGCCCCATAGGATGCGCCATACCCAGTTTCATTACGGTATCAATTTCTTCCACCCCGGCAACACCTTCATACAAACTATAAATCGCTTCATTGATCATGGGCATTAAAATACGGTTGGCAATAAAGCCGGGATAATCATTAACTGCACAGGGAATTTTACCCAACTGCCTGCTCAGCTCAATAATTGTATTGGTGACTTCCCTCTTGGTAGCATAACCATTGATTATTTCAACCAGCTTCATTACCGGAACGGGGTTCATAAAATGCATACCGATTACCTGTCCGGGCCTTTTTGTTACTGCCGCAATTTTTGTTATGGAAATAGAAGAAGTATTTGTTGCCAAAATACATCCGGCAGGTGCATAAGTATCCATTTGTTCAAAGATGGATAATTTCAATTCTATATTTTCTGTTGCCGCTTCTACAACAAGTTGTGCTTCTTTAACACCTTCGGCAATAATGGAAGAAACAGAAATATTTGCAAGTGTTGACTTTTTCTGTTCTTCAGTTACCGTCCCCTTGGTTAGCTGCCTGTCTAAATTTTTATTAATGGTGTCCAGTGCTCTTTGCAGTTGAGAAGGATTCACATCCACCAAACTTACTTTAAACCCTGCCTGTGCAAATACATGTGCAATGCCGTTTCCCATGGTACCGGCGCCAATAACGCTTATATTCTTTATGCTCATTTAATATGAATTTTAAATTTTGAATTTTAAATTTTAAATGATGATACCCGCATTTAATTCATCAATTAAAATTCAAAATTTATAATAATTATTTAAACGCATTTATCCCCGTCACATCCATACCTGTTATCAGTAAATGAATATCATGTGTTCCTTCATAGGTGATCACACTTTCCAGGTTCATCATATGGCGCATTACGGGGTATTCCCCTGTAATGCCCATTCCGCCCAGCATCTGGCGGGCATCCCTGCAAATGTTTGTAGCCACTTCACAGGCATTTCTTTTGGCCATACTTACCTGCTGCGGAGTAACTTTTCCTTCATTCATCAAAACACCCAACCGCCAGTTCAGTAATTGAGCCTTGGTAATTTCAGTAACCATTTCAGCTAATTTTTTTTGCTGTAACTGAAAACTTCCAATGGGTTTGCCAAACTGGATCCTTTCTTTACTGTAATTTAAAACCGTATCATAACAATCCATTGCAGCGCCAATAGCACCCCAGGCAATACCATACCTTGCTTTTGTTAAACAACCTAACGGCCCTTTCAATCCTTTTACATTAGGTAAAATATTTGCTTTAGGAACTTTCACATTATCAAAAACCAATTCACCTGTTGCACTGGCACGTAAACTCCACTTGCCATGTGTTGTTGGTGTACTAAAACCTTCCATACCCCTTTCCACAATCACTCCACGTATCTCACCGGCATCATCTTTTGCCCACACAACAGCTACCTGAGAAAACGGGGCATTACTGATCCACATTTTTGCACCATTCAATAACAAATGATCACCTGCATCTTTTATAGTAGTTAACATACCACTTGGGTCGCTGCCATGATTGGGCTCTGTTAAGCCAAAGCAGCCCAGCCATTCGCCGCTTGCCAGTTTAGGTAAATATTTATTGCGTTGTTCTTCGTTACCATATTGATAAATGGGAAACATCACCAGGCTGCCCTGAACACTTGCTGTAGAACGAACACCGCTATCGCCACGTTCCAGTTCCTGCATCATCAAACCATAACTGATATAATCCAGTCCGCCGCCGCCATATTGCTCCGGGATGGTTGGGCCAAAGCAACCAAGGTCGCCCAGTTGTTTTACAATTTGTTGGGGGAATTCGGCACGCTGGGCATAATCTTCTATAATGGGAGATATTTCTTTTTTTACATAATTACGTACACTTTCCCGGATGAGTTTGTGTTCTTCGGTCAGTAATTCATCTATATTAAAATAATCGGGAGATTGAAAATTATCTGTTTTAGCAGCCATCGTTATTGTTATTAGTTTATCTGTTAATCTGTTAATTGGTATGGAGGAAATCCGTTAAAATCAGGATAAATCCCTGTCATCCGTGTTCCTATACCGCAAATATAATTACCTTAAATCAGAAGAAAATTTTTTGTTTTTTGCAGATGCAACATTGGCGAAAAAGCCTTGTCTCTTCATTATAAACCCCTTTCTTTTGGAATTAGCTGTATTGCCGCAACGGGATGAACTGGTTGAGCGCTGCCTCAGTGGCGATAGCATGGGCTATAAAGAATTATACCAGCGCTATTGCAGGGCCATGTATAATACCTGCCTGCGGATATTGAATAATACAGCGGAAGCAGAGGATGTATTGCAGGAAAGTTTTATTGAAGCGTTTAAAAACCTGGGAGGGTTTGAATACAGGACGAGTTTTGGGGGCTGGTTAAAACAGATCTGCATCAACCGGTCTATCAACCAGCTTAAAAAAAGAAAAATTGATTGGGTGGATATGGGGAAGATAGCAGGTTATGATAGTGCAGAAGAATTACCGGTTGATGAAGCGGAAATAACATTAAAAGTAGAATCGGTGAGGAAAGCCATGATGAAATTACCCGATGGATACCGTACTGTTTTGAGCCTGTATTTGCTGGAAGGATACGATCATGAAGAGATAGCAGAGATATTGAATGTGGCTGAATCAACAACCCGAACACAATTCATGCGGGCAAAACAAAAATTATTGCAACTGTTAAAAGAAGGACTATGAGTAATAAACTGAAAAAATTTATCTGGGATAACCGGGCGGCATTTGATGATGAGATCCCATCCGGAGAAGTATGGCAAAATGTGGAAGCTGCTTTTACACCAAAGAAAAAAAAGAAATTCATACTTACACCACTTTATAAATGGAGTATGGCTGCCGCAGCTGTGTTGATAATTGCCTCAGGCGTTTATTTCTTTATGCATAAAAATAAAGACACAGCAACTGAATATGCAGCTGTTAAACCTGCACTTGATACCATTGCTGCCATTGATGCACCGGAAGTGAATCAATTTGCAAAGATGATCGCACTGAAGCAGGAAGAATTAAGGTCGCTGGCCAAAGACCAGCCGGAGCTTTATCAAAGATTTACCAAAGACATTGACCAATTGGACAGTTCATATAATATCCTTAAAAAACAGCTCAGCGCTACACCCAACCGGGAACTGCTGCTGGAAGCCATGATCCAAAACCTGCAGCTGCAGCTGAATGTATTGAATCAGCAATTGAATATTATTAATCAAATCAAACAAAAAAAGTATAGCCATGAAAAAAATGATCAGACCATTTAAGCTTGTAATGCCGTTATTATTACTGCTACAGGTTAATCTTCTTGCACAGGATGACAAGAATGACAATGATAATAAGAACGACAACAAGAAAAAGTATGAATTTGTAAAAATGAAAAGTGTAAACAAATCATACAATGTTTCTTCATCTGATAAACTCAATATCCAGAATTCATTTGGATCAGTAGAAGTACATGTATGGGACAAGAATGAAATAAAAGTGGATGTGGACATTGAAGTCTCTGCCAATTCAGAAGCGCTTGCACAAAAGATGCTCGATAGGATATCGGTATCTGATGACAAAACCAGTAAAGGGATATCTTTTGAAACAAAAATGAAAGACATCAATAACACAAAGAATGAAAAAAGCACCATGTCAATCAATTACAGTATTTCCATGCCGGCATCAAATCCCCTGACAGTAAAAAACGAATTCGGATCTACTACTATCCCTGATTTCAGGGGTGAAGTTGACCTTACCAGTAAATTCGGGTCATTAACAACTGGTAACCTGTCGAGCATAAAAAATATTAATGTAGAATTCGGGAAAGCTAACCTTACAAATATCACCAGCGCCCCCGTAACTATTAAATTCTCGAAAGCTGTTATTTCTAAATTATCGGGAGATATTAAAATGAACCTGGAATTCTGCAGTAATGTAAGATTAAGCCTGGATAACAGTCTAAGCAGCCTTGATTTGAAGACATCTTATTCAACAGTTAACCTGAAACCCACAGGCGGGTTGCAGGCAAATTATAATATCTCTACTAGCTTTGGTTCTTTTAAGAACACCAGCGATGTGAAATTCACCAGCGATGAGGATAAGGATGACGACAAATACTCTCCTAAATTCGACCATCAGTATTCAGGCAAATCCGGAAGTGGTAACGTGCCGGTGAAAGTAAAAAGCAGCTTCGGGAAGATCATTGTAGGGGAAGCTTCTGAAGAGGATATGAAGAGCAAGGAGAAAAACAAGACAAAGGATAAGTCAAAGACATAACCAGTAAAAGTATAGCCATGAATAATAAAAGGTTTGTGATTAATCACAGACCTTTTGTATTTTTAAGAATAACGTAAGTTCATGAAATTGATAACCAAGATACGTTTGCTCATATTATTCTTTATGGTTGCATTGATATTAAGCGGTGCTACTGCAATGCCTGCGGAATCTGGGCTGCGCTGGCTGATGCAATATAAAAATATGATGCCTCAAAAAATGGGAGACTGGTTGCAGACCTGTTATACTGCATTAGTGGATACCAATGGTAAATATCCTTTTCTTGCTTATGGATATGACTGGCTGGCTTTTGCTCATTTTGTAATTGCCTTATCTTTTATTGGTCCATATAGAAACCCTGTAAAAAATATATGGATCATTGACTGGCAGATCATCTGTTGTATTGCTGTTTTTCCACTTGCATTAATTGCCGGCCCTATCAGGCAAATACCTATCTTTCACATTATAATAGACTGCTGCTTTGGTTTGTTTGGCATTATACCACTACTGATCTGTAGAGGATGGATAAAGAAACTGGCCAAAGCATAATCGTAAGCTGTTTATCAATCAGCTTTTTCAAGAATAAATATTTCTTCTACGGGCTTACCAAATATCCTGGCAATTTTTAATGCCAATACTGTTGATGGAACATATTTGTTTGCCTCCATCGCATTAATTGTTTGCCTGCTTACCGACACTTTGTTTGCCAGGTCTTCCTGTGTCAATCCTTTAATTGCCCTTTCTACCTTAATAATATTTTTCATCAGACACAGTTTTAGAATTTCTGTACATAAGATAATTAAATCTGATTATGAAGATGATCAGCACCGTGAACATATTATATACCATCACATCCAAAAATGGGGTACCATAAACAAGAACAAAAGCAATTAACAGCAGGATATAGCTTACACAAACCGCCCAGAGTAATGATGATAAACGGAGCTCTGCAATAAACTCATCTTCAGTTTTTTCTTTTGAAAAACTTACCAGCATGGCACCGATAATAAAAAGTGAACCAATTACAGTGTTGGTAATATTCGTGTTTGTAAAACTAAAGTACTTGTTATTCCCAAAAGTTCCATCAGCGGCAATTGCAAATACTTTGCCCCAAAGCCAGTCGGTTCCAAATTCATTGTAAACTAAAATGAGGCCTAAAATAGTAGCCGGAATCAGGATGAACCAGCCGATTGTTTTGTACCTGTTTGGTAATAATAATTTAGTTTTCATAATTTTAATGTTTTCACAAAAGTAAAGTATATTTTACAAAAAGTCACAATAATCTTACATTTTGTAAGAAAATTTTAACAAAAAACAGATAACTTAATGTCTATACATTTGTAATCAATTATTTAATTATGACAAGCTACTCCTATTTGGCACTTGGTGACAGCTATACAATCGGTGAACAGATTCTCTTTGCAGAAAACTTTCCTAATCAGACGACCCAGCTGTTAAGGAAATCAGGCTTTGCATTTTATGCAGCTGAGATTATTGCCAAAACAGGCTGGACAACTGATGAGCTAAACGGCGCCATTGAAAATACATCCACACTGCCAACTTATGATATAGTTTCACTGCTGATTGGTGTAAATAACCAATACCGGGGCCGGTCCGCAACTGAGTTCAAAATTGAGTTTGAACATTTGTTGCAGCTTGCTATCCAGTTTGCGGATAATAAACCGTACCGTGTTTTTGTTTTAAGTATTCCCGATTGGGGAGTAACCCCTTTTGCAACGGGGAGAGACAGGAAACAGGTTGCAGAGGAAATTGATGCTTACAATTATATTTGCGAAACATCGGCCAAACAATTCCTTACAAACTTTATTGAAATAACTTCTTCTCAAAGACATGACGGGGATAAAACAGATTTTTTAGCTGCTGATGGATTGCATCCTTCGGGAAAAGAATATGCAAAGTGGGCCGTTAAATTATCAGATGCCATTTTAAAAGAACTTTAATGAATACCATTGATTTTAAAGAAGTGCAGCGGATCCGGATCTGGTGGGCATGGGTTGCCGTAGGAGCGCTTAATGTACTTTTTATTTATGCCATTGTGCAGCAGTTGGTTTTGGGAAAACCGTTTGGAACAAAACCTGCACCCAATTTCGTTTTAGTGTTGGTTGAATTGTTTCTTCTTCTTTTTTTTATTTTTCTTGTAACAATCAAGCTCAGGACAAGAATCACAGAGAAAGGTATTTATTACCGGTTTTACCCTTTCCAGTTTAAAACAACATTAATTGAGTGGCACGAATTAAAAGATGCTTATATAAGGGAGTATAATTCATTTCATGAGTATGGAGGCTGGGGGATACGTACAGGTTCATTGAGAACAGGTAGGGCAATTAATACTTCCGCATCGTGTAATAAGGGATTACAATTACAATTTAATGATGGTAAACTTTTATTGATTGGTACAAAAAGACCTGAGGAAATTCTAATGATCGTAAATACTATAATGGCTGCAGGGAAGATCAACAGGAGGGTGTAGTATATCAATATTCAACCATCTTTCTTTCTACTGTTCCGTCATTGTAAAAATCAAAGAGGGCATAAGCCGGTGCAAAATCCTGGAAAGATCCCTTCCACCAGTTACCACTGATAGCTCCGTTGCAATAATATTGTATACCAAGATAATTTACTTCATCCTGTAAATGTATATGGCCACTCAGGCAGGCTTTGATGCCGGAATATTTTTTAAAGAGATCTTTTATTTTTCTTGCATCGGTATGCAGCAATGCCCTTGAAAGCTTCCAGTCGCCATTGGGCAGCATATCTTTAAAAAACATAGCGCTGCAAAAAGAAACAATCGGAATATGAGAAACAATGCAGATGAATTTTTCTTTATTGCTGTTCAGTTCATTTTCCAGCCAGCTGTACTGCTCTTCATCCAGCAGGGCAATATAACCGCCATTATTTTCCTGTGTACTGTCTAAAAAAATAAAATGCCAGTTGTTATGTGTAAAGCTGTAATAAGTTTTTTGATAGCCGGTTCGCTGCAACCACCATGCCTTACCATATAAGGCATCAGCTTTTACATCTTCTTTCAATTGCCAGCCCCAGATGTCGTGGTTGCCTACACAATGTTTAACAGGTAATTTATTTTCTTCGCCCATTATTTTATCAAACAGGTCCCATTGTATTTTGGTATTTTCTTTAGTAGCAGCCAATGCATCCATAATACTATCGCCGCCATTGATGATAAAATCAGGCTGTTGTTTTAGCTGGTTAATGCTTTGCAGGGCCTTTTTCATTCCTGCTTCTGCTACATCCAAAGGCTTTACATGTATATCGCTGATAAAAGCAGTTGTAAAAGATCTTTTCTTTTTTGCAGTTTCTGCTTTGGTGATGGCAGGCAGGACAGCTGCAGCAGAAACGAGTGAAATATTTTGGAGGAATTTTCTGCGTTGCATAAAATTGTTTTTAGCTATTTAAGATAAGTTGCCATTTCGGTTTGATATTGCTGTGCAATAGCCCTTGCTTCGGTTGCAAAATCTTCTTTCTCACTTGCATAAATAATAGCCCTGCTTGCATTTACCAACAAACCACAATCACTGTTCATTCCATATTTACTTACTTCTTCCAAACTTCCTCCCTGGAAACCGACACCGGGAACCAATAAAAAATGATCAGGGATTATTTTACGTATACCTTCCAGGTCACTTGCTTTGGTTGCGCCAACAACAAACATTAAATTACCAGGATCTCCCCAGCTGCTTACTTTTCGTAAAACATTTTCATACAAAAATTCTTCACCATCGCCATGGTTCGTGTCTTCACGAACCAACCGGAGCTGCTCAAAATCTTTGCTGCCGGGGTTGCTGGTAAGTCCTAAAACGATTGCCCATTTGTTTTCAAACGCTAAAAAGGGTTTCACACTATCTTCACCCATATATGGAGCAACGGTAATCGCATCAAAGTTCAGTGCCTCAAAAAAAGCTTTGGCATATTGTGAAGAAGTATTGCCAATGTCACCACGTTTGGCATCGGCAATAATAAAATGTTCGGGTGGAATATAGTTCACTGTTTTTTCCATGGCTTCCCATCCTTTCAATCCCATGGCTTCGTAAAAGGCAGTATTTATTTTGTACGCTACACATAGACCCTTTGTTGCATCAATGATCTGCCTGTTGAATTCAAAAACAGCATCAGGATGAGATTGCAGATGTCTTGGAATTTTAGTAAGGTCCGTATCCAATCCCACACATAAATAAGACTTCTTTTGTCGTATCTGCTCAATCAATTGTTTTCTTGTCATAATCAAAATTAAAAAATCAGCGTTGACCTGCCTGCCGGCAGGCAGGTCAGTTATATCAGTTCAATCTGCGTTCCATTTCTTCAGCGATCTTTCTTGAATTCTCATCACCCCGTTTCATCAGTTGTTCAATAATATTTCGTTGAGAAGCATCATCCCTGTTCTGGCTCAGCTTAAAAACATTATCAAGTTCTTCTACTTCAATGGAAAAACCTACAATGGCTTTTACCATATGGTCGATATATTCTTTTGGTAAATTGTCAAAAGCGCTTTGTGATGAGGTTCCTGCATATTTATCGCTCAGGGCCTTGACAGCATTTCGGGTACCTTCTTCATCAAAAAAACTAATTTTTCCTTTTGCATGAACCGTCATATAATTCCATGTAGAACCCATTTTCGGATCAGTATACCAGCTTGCACTTACAAAGCAGTGAGGCCCCGTAAAAAGTACCAGTATATTATTATTCTTTTCAAAGGCTAAATGATGATCGGTCTTTCGCATCATGTGCCCTTCCAGGAATATTTTGCCATCCTTTAGTTTTATGGCTAAAGGAATTTGTGTCGCCACAGGGCGATTTTCTCCAAGGCCGGTGATCAAGGCAAAAGGATTTTCCTTCATAAAAGAAATTACTTTTTTCTGGTCCTGTTCTGTGTAATAAGAAAATTTATACATTTTTATTTATTGATCTTTTCTAAAATCATTTTTTCAATTTCTTCATCCTGCCATTTGTTTGCAATATCAGGTATCATCATTACCTGCTGCATGATAGCTTCCTGCTTTTTCCCATTTACCAGGGCTTCGCTGTATCTTATCTGCGGACTGAATGTTACCTGCGAATAAGCCGGTATCCATTTATCAGGATGTTTTTTGCTGAACGTTGCTTCAATCTTTTTTTGCAGTAAGAATTTCGGATCGGCAACTTTATCTCTCATCTCAACGAAATTATTTAATGCCAGGTCTGCAATAGCATCTCCATCAGGTTTTCTTAGTTCCTGGTATTCCGATAAAATATTTGTCCAGTTTTCATTATGCTTATCAATTAAGCCATTCAATACAGCACAATCTTCAAAACCACAATTCATGCCCTGGCCAAAGAAAGGAACAATGGCATGGGCTGCATCACCGATCAATGCAAATTTATCTTCCCGTACCCAGGGAAAACATTTTACGGTTACCAGGGATGCTGTTGGGTTATTATAGAAATCATTTTCCAATGTTGGCATTAAAGACGCAGCATCGGTAAAAGTTTTTTCAAAGAATGACCTTACTTTTTCTTTGGTATTGAGTGATGCAAAAGAAGTTTCTCCTTCAAACGGGAAAAACAAGGTGCAGGTAAAGCTTCCATCAATATTGGGCAGGGCAATCAGCATGTAATTACCACGGGGCCAGATATGGAGCGCATTTTTCTCCAATTGAAAACTGCCATCTTTACCGGCTGGTATATTTAATTCTTTATATCCAAAGTCAATATAGTATTGTTGGTACTGAAAACGGTCGTGCTGCAGCTGGTACGTAAGCCTTGCGGCTGAAAAAGCACCGTCGCTGCCGAATACAAGCTGGCTGTTTATCGTTGTTCGTTGTTTGGAAGCAATATTTTCAAAATGAATTTCATTTTTATTCCAGTTAATGCTATTGCACATTTCATTAAAGAAGATTTCGGCACCGTTTTGTTCAGCAAGGTCCATCAGTTTTTTATTCAGCTCCCCCCTGGATACGGAATTGATGAACTGGCCATCATTGCCATAAGGCTGGTAGGCTGTACTGCCATCAATATTATGCAAAAATCTTCCGTGCATGGGAATGCATATCTTTCTTATCTCGTCCATTAACCCTATTTCTTCCAGGGCCTTGATGCCCCTGTCACTCAATGCAAGGTTGATGGAGCGGCCTGCGATCATGTCTTCTTTACGCATATCGCTACGGCGTTCATACACTTTTACTTTATATCCTCTTTTTGATAAATAGATTGAAAGTAATGAGCCTACTAACCCGGCACCGATTATAATAACTTCTTTTTTCATTTACATAATATTATAATTGATGCAATAATATAACAAAGGGTAGCAACTGTAATTCCTGTTAAAGGTATTTTAAACCAATATTTTATTGCCAGGAAAAGATAAAATAAACTTGTGATCATGGTAAAGATGACCAGGGGCAATGCACCTGATAAGAAAGGAAAATAAAGGACTGCCAGGAACAAATTCATACCGCCCAAAAATATTCCTCCGGCGCTATGGCTTCCGTTAAAACCAATCCATGCTTTCCACATGGTAGTTTTGTTAGTTAATAATGGATGAGTCTGTTTCATCAATTCTGTAGTATTCCTGTCTTTTGCATAAAATTTATTCGTAAAGAAAGTGTCTAGTAAATGTAACCCGGCCAATATGATATAGATCGCCGAGCCAAGTATCCACAAATATTTTGCTGCTGCCATTTCAGGTTATTACTTCATTTATGATCTTACCAAACCGGTAAACATCTTCAAAAGAATTATATAGTGGTACCGGGGCGATGCGAATTACATTTGGCTCCCTCCAGTCTGCAATCACGCCATTATTTTTTAATGCCTCAAAAATTTCTCTCCCTTTTTTTAACATCAACATCGATACCTGGCATCCCTTAGCTTCTTTTGGCGTTATCACTTCGATGAGTTTTTCTTTTGTGTCCGCATTCAGTTGCTCAATGATAAAAAATAAATAGTCGCTTAATTGTTTTCCTTTGGCAATCAAAGCTTTTATTCCTGCTTCTTCAAAAATGTCGAGAGAAGCTTTATGTGCTGCCATGCTTAAGACAGGCGCATTGCTTAGTTGCCAGCCTTCGGCTGTTTCAATTGGCTTAAAGCCTTTCGTCATTTGAAAACGGGTGGCTTTTTCATAGCCCCACCAGCCGGCAAGTCTTGGCAGCGTTTTATTCTTAAAATGTTTTTGATGAATGAAAGCGCCTGCAACACCACCGGGGCCACTGTTCAGGTATTTATAACTGCACCAGCAGGCAAAATCCACATCCCAGTCATGCATATGAAGTTCAATATTACCTGCAGCATGTGCAAGATCGAAACCGCAATAGGCACCGGCATCATGCGCTGCTTTGGCAATTGTTTTCATATCAAACACCTGGCCGTTGTAATAATTTACACCACTGAAGATCACCAGCGCAAGTTCATCGCCATGTTGTTTAATGGTATGGAGAATATCTTCTGTCCTTATTACATGCTCACCGGCCCTTGGTTCCACTTCAATGATCGTTTCATCCGGAGTAAGCCCATGAAACTTTACCTGCGATTCAAAAGCATACTGATCAGAGGGAAATGCTTTTGCTTCGCAAATGATCCTGAATCTTTTTTTAGTCGGCAGATAAAAACTTGCCATTAGCAAGTGAAGATTTACCGTAAGCTGGTTCATCACCACAATTTCTTCGGGCAATGCACCAATGATCTTTGTTAATAAATGCGGAAACATTTCGTGGTAGCTCAACCAGGGTTGTCTTGCATGAAAATGCCCTTCTACGCCAAAACTGGCCCAATCCTCCAATTCATTTAATATATACTCCTGTGTGGTCTTTGGCTGCAGGCCAAGGGAATTGCCGGTGAAGTAAATGGATTCTTCTCCGTTGATGATGGGAATGTAAAATTTATCCCTGAAATGTTTTAATGGATCCTGTTCATCCAACTGTTTGGCAAATGCTAAACTATTCTCAAATATCATCCTTGCTGTTTTAATCTATTGTGGCTATTACTTTTAATTCAATGGCAATGGGTGTGGGCAGACTTTTTACTTCAACAGTAGTACGGCATGCCTGCACAGAAATAAAATATTCCCCATATACTCTATTATAAATTGGAAAATCTTTTTTCATATTGGTTAGAAAAACGGTAACATCCACGATCTTATCCCAACTGCTGCCGCTGGCTTCCAGTACAGCTTTTACATTGGCAAAAACCTGGTGGCACTCTGCTTCAATATCATACTTCAAAATATTTCCTGCTGCATCCAGTTCCAATCCCGGTATAGAATTATCTTTTGCACTTCTGCTGCCGATGCCTGAAAGAAATAATAGATTCCCAACACGCCGGGCATGAGGGTATGCACCTAATGGTTTTGCTGCTGAATTTGTATTAATCGTTTCTTGTTTCTCGTTTTTTGTTATTCGTTTCTCGTTTGTAGAAACCCTATGCTGAAATTTCGGGCCTGTTTTTTCAGACTCATTTAAATATTTAATGAATGCTCCGATTTTATTACCCGTTTTGTCAGCTAATTCATTTATTTCTTCAAAAATTTCGTTTGTAATATGATTTCTGTTTACACATCTGATCATTTGTGATTGAAGTTCGGATGCTGAAGCTCTGGCAATACTTAAAAATTGTATGAATTCTAATCTTCCTCTCCTTCCAAATCCTTCAGCGATATTGTCAGGAATTGAACCAGCAGACTTATTTATCTGGTCTTTTAATGCATAATCCTTAGATAGCGTTCCTGTATTTAATTGTTCAAATATTTTTTTCTCCAGCTCATTTGCCAACTGCCATACTTCCAGATCTGTAAATTTTTTTACTGTTGCCATAATTAATAGATCGCAAATTATAAAAAACGAGAAACAACCAAACGGAACAACCAGAAACGAGAAACAGTTCTTTAAAATTGAATACAAACATTTTTAGGTTCTGTAAAAAAGCGTAGCGCTTCCCAACCGCCTTCTCTGCCAACACCACTGTTCTTCATTCCTCCAAAAGGAGTACGAAGGTCCCTTAGCAGCCAGCAGTTCACCCAAATAATACCACTCTGTACTTTTACGGCAACACGGTTCGCTTTGCTTACATCCTGTGTCCAGATAGTAGCTGCCAGGCCATAATTAGAAGCATTGGCAAGCTGTAAAGCTTCTACTTCTGTTTTAAAAGACTGCAGTGTAACAACCGGCCCGAAAATTTCTTCCGTATTGGTCTTACATTCGGGCCCCAAACCTTCTATAACCGTAGGATGAATAAAATAGCCTTCTGAACATCTTCCTTCAGGCCTTGCTGCTGTTCCTCCACATAGTATTTTTCCACCTTCTACTTTTGCAAGAATGATACAATTCATTACTTTATCAAAATGCACTTTACTTACAATGGCTCCCTGTCTGTTATTCTCATCCATCGGGTCTCCAACGGTCAACTGTTTTACTTTTTTTACAAATTCTGTTTTAAATTTTTCATAAACGCTCTCTTCAATCAATATCCTGCTTCCACATAAACAGATCTGCCCCTGGTTACTGAAAGAAGAATGAATGGTAGTTTTCATCATCTTTTCCCAATCGCAATCGGCAAAAATAATAGCCGGGTTCTTACCACCCAGTTCTAACGATAATTTTTTAAACATAGGCGCAGCCACTGATGCAATACGTTCTCCGGCTCTTGTACTTCCTGTAAAAGAAATGGCTTTTATCTCGGGATGCTTTACAATAGCTTCGCCGCAATGCTGACCGAGGCCATGCACAATATTCAACACGCCATCGGGCAACCCGGCTTCTTTACAGATCTTGCCTAAAAGAAAAGCAGTAACCGGTGTTACTTCGGATGGTTTTGCGATGACACAATTTCCAACTGCCAATGCCGGGGCAATTTTCCAGGTAAATAAATACAAAGGCAGGTTCCAGGGGGAGATGCAGCCAACAATACCAATAGGCTGCCGCAGGGTATAATTAATTGCTTTGTCTTCCATGGAATGACTCTCATTGGCAAAGTGCATGATACCGGTAGCAAAAAACCGAAAATTAGAAGAAGCCCTTGGAATATCAACCGTTTTGCTAAGCCACAAAGGTTTTCCGTTATCGGTCGTTTCAGCATTGGCCAGGTCGTCGAGATTTGCGTCAATAAGCTCAGCTATTTTATTAAGTATCGAAAATCTTTTTTCAGCAGGCATAATACTCCATTCCGGCAAGGCTTTTTTAGCTGCCTTTACTGCTGCATCAATGTCTTTGGTATTACTGTCGGGGATCTGTCCATACACAGCACCTGTTGCCGGGTTAACATTATCAATAAAATTTCCGCTGAGGGGCCCTATAAAATTCCCGCCTATAAAATTTTCCAGGTGATATGGAACAGTTAAATGCATGATTAAAGGTAGGGCAATTTTAAAATCTGAAAATCTAAATTCTAAATCCAAAAATTGCTGTAATTTAACCATTCTAAATTTTATTTTATGGCAGTAACAGCACCTTTTAATTTAAAAAAATGGATTGACGACAACCGGGGTTTACTGAAACCCCCGGTGGGTAATCAATGTGTTTATAAAGACGCCGAAAATTTTATAGTCATGGTGGTTGGAGGTCCCAATTCCCGTAAGGATTACCATTATAATGAAAGTGAAGAACTGTATTACCAGGTGGAGGGAAATATTGTACTTAAAATTATTGATGAGGGTGTGGCTAAAGATATTCCCATCAATGAAGGAGATATGTTCCTGTTACCGCCCAAAACGCCTCATTCGCCGCAAAGAGGCCCAAACACCGTTGGATTGGTCATTGAAAAAGTGAGGGAGCAGGAAGAAGATGGATTTTTATGGTATTGCGAGAATTGTGGTAATAAAATATACGAAGAATATAAAGTGATCACCGATATTGTAAAACAACTGCCGCCGGTGATGGAAGGATTTTATAACGATGAACAAAAACGTACCTGTAGTAAATGTGGTTCAATAATGGCACCGCCGGTAAGAAAGGGATAATTATTTTAAATTTTAAATGTTGAATTTTAAATTAAGGAAAGAGCAGCGAGTTTGCTTTCATTCAAAATTTAAAATTCAAAATTCAACATAGTCCTTTGAAAATAGACATTCACACACATATCATGCCCGACAAGATGCCCAACTGGGTACAGAAGTTCGGCTATGGCGAATTCATTCACCTGGAGCACAGGAATTGTAAGGCCTGCATGATGAAGGGCGATAAACTCTTTCGGGAAGTGGATGATAATTGTTTTGATGCTGGGGTGAGGTTGAAAGAAATGGATGAAACAGAAGTTACGGTACAGGTACTTTCCACCATTCCTGTTCTTTTTAATTATTGGGCAAAGGCAAAAGATGGATTGGAGACCTCCCGTTTTTTTAATGATCATATTGCTGATACGGTTTCAAAAAATCCAAAGCGATTTATTGGTATAGGTTCAGTTCCATTGCAGGATATTGACCTGGCAATAAAAGAAATGGAACGTTGCATTAAAGAATTGAAGATGCCGGGATTGGAAATCGGCAGTAATATCAATGGCCTCAATTTAAGTGATGAACAGTTTTTCCCTTTTTATGAAGCCGCTGAAAAGCTGGGCTGTGCCTTATTTGTACATCCCTGGGAAATGATGGGGGAACAGCAGATGCAGAAATACTGGCTGCCCTGGCTGGTAGGTATGCCGGGAGAAACTTCAAGGGCTATTTGTTCCATGATATTTGGCGGGGTATTTAAAAAATTTCCAAAATTGAGGATCGCATTTGCACATGGTGGTGGCTCATTCCCCATTACCATCGGCAGGATAGAACATGGCTATAATGTTCGGCCAGACCTTGTTGCCATTGACAATCCTGTAAACCCAAGGGATTATATTGGTAAATTCTGGATAGATAGTTTGGTGCATGATGAAAAGGCAATGACATACATTTTAGATGTGATGGGAGAAGATAAAATATGCCTGGGAAGTGATTATCCTTTTCCGCTTGGAGAACATCATCCGGGCAAATTAATTGAAGGAATAAATTTCTCTGCTACGTTAAAAGAAAAATTATTATTTAAAAATGCAAATGACTGGCTGGCTATTCATTAAATAGATCGGGGTAATCTGTAATGACTCCGGCAACACCCATCTTTTTTAATTCCTTTATTTTCATTTTATCATTCACTGTCCAGGGAATTACTTTGGTTTTATAATTGCGGCAATGCAATACCAAGGGTTCACTTACTAAAGTATAATGTGGGCTATAAATTGTGGGATGAAATCCTAATTCGGATACCTGTTCCCACCAGGTTCTTGTATCGGTATCTTCAATTAGCAGCGCAGTAGCAATGTCGGGATATTTCTTATGCAGGTATTGAAGCGTTCTTATATCAAATGATTGAATGATCACATGATCTTCCATTTGTTCTTCTTTGATCACAGCCATCAGTAACTCCACGAATTCAGCCGGTTCAGGATGATAAATATTATCAGTTGCCGGCATTGTTTTGGTTTCGATATTGTAAAAGGGGAACGGCCTTCTTCTTGTCATCATATCTTTTTTCACTGCATCAAATACATCGGCCAGTAATGGTTTTACCGCCTTTATTTTTTCCTGTTGAGGAAAGCGGGGGTGGGGTTTCATTCCTACGTCATACTTTATGATCGAGTCATAATTCATTTGATACATATTGTAACTACGCTCATCTTTTTCAGCTATTGAACTCCCTTCCGGCTTTGTGGTTATTTCATGATTGAAGAATGGTTCATGAGAAAGAAAAACCTTTTTGTCTTTGCTGATGCTGATATCCATCTCCAACGTAGTTACACCCAGGTCTAATGCTTTAAGCATGGCAGGAATGGTATTTTCGGGCATTAAGCCTCGGCAACCCCGGTGGCCTTGTTTATCAAATACCTCCTGACCTCCTGAAGGGGGATGTTCAAATTCACTATTCACTGCAATATTATTTTTTGAAGAAGAACATGATAGTAGAAAGCAAAACAATATCAACCTGCAAACCTTATTAATAAGTAATAAACATTTTGCCATGATTTAAAGTTAATCTAAATACAGTTTCAACCGGCTGTAAAAAACAAGGGCATGAATTGTTCATGCCCCTGGTAAAAATTTATACTGAATTGAAATCAGATATCATTCTCTCTTTCCCCATTACTTTCGGCAGATACTTCTTCAACAATTTCGCCTGCTTCTGTAACAGCCAGAACTTTTACTACTTCAACAGTTGTTTCATCTGTTATACCTGTTTCTTCTTCATTGTTTTCATCTTCTATATCTGTAGAAGCCGAACCAGCTGAAATTTCATGCATATTGGTTGACTGTATCAATTCTTCCATCAATACTTCAGATATTTTAGGCAGGTCTTCGGCACTGTTGATGCCAAAATAATCCATAAAGGATTTTGAAGTAGCATAAATGAGTGGCTTGCCAACTGCATCTTCATTTCTTCCTGAAATGATCACCAGGTCTTTTTCTAATAATTTCTGAACGGCATAATCACAATTCACACCACGGATCGCTTCAATTTCACTTTTGGTAATAGGTTGTTTATAGGCAATGATAGCAAGGGTTTCCAGCGAAGCGGTAGATAAACGTTTTAAAAATTTATCGCCATTAAGCTGGGCTACTGTTTTGTGATATTCTTTTTTGGTAAGAAACTGCCAGCCTCCACCAACTTCTTTTAGTTCAAAGGCATAAAACTCTGAATTGTATTTTTCCCTGATCCCTTCAATAGCAGCATCAACCTGTTCAGCTGTAGCCCTGTCTTCAATAAATGCCAATGCACTGTTTACAAGTTCCAGCACTTCGGCATTGTTCAGTGGTTTATCACTGGCAAATATCAAGGCTTCAATATGTGGTATTATTTCTGAAAGTTCCATGTTGGTTCTCGTTTCTTGTTTTTCGTTTCTCGTTTCTCGTTGGGCGCCTCAGCGATTAACGAGAAACAAGAAACGATTGTTTATCCTTGTAATGCTGCTGCACCACTTACGATCTCAGTTAATTCAGTAGTAATTGCTGCCTGTCTTGCACGGTTATAACTGATCTTTAATGATTTTAATAACTCGTTTGCATTGTCACTGGCCTTATCCATGGCTGTCATCCGGGCACCATGCTCACTTGCATTGGCATCCAGGGTGGCCTTAAACAATTGTGTGTTTAAAATTTTCGGCATCAGCTCAGCAATTAAAACATCTTTGCCCGGTTCAAAAATAAAGTCAGCATTTTTCTGGCCTTCTGCTTTATCTACTTTTTGTACCGGCAAAAACTGTTCCGTAACAAAACGCTGTGTGGCAGCATTTTTAAATTCACTGTATATCAATTCAACTGCATCAATTTCTTTATTGGCAAATGCATCCATAGCATGTTTAGCCGCTGCCTGTACCTTATCAAAGCTCAGGCCGGTAAATATGTCCCAGAATTTATTCTCAACCTTAAAACCGCTTTTTGTAAAATTCTCATATCCTTTTTTACCAATAGGTAATATCTGCACTTTACCTTTTGCGAACTGGGCAGCGTATTTATCCTGTATAACCTGTTTGGCCAGTTTAACAAGATTACTGTTGTATCCGCCGCATAATCCCCTGTCGCTGGTAACCACAATGATCATTACGTTTTCTACAGGCCTTTGTAATGCCAATGCCATATTTACATCACCCTCGCTATTGCTTACAATATTACTCAGCATTTCCTGCAGTTTTTTTGCGTACGGACGCATTTGTGTAATGGCATCCTGGGCACGGCGGAGTTTGGCCGCACTCACCATTTTCATGGCCTTGGTTATCTGTTGAGTACTTTGAACGCTCTTTATCCGGTTACGAACCTCTTTTAATGCACCACTCATAGTTATTTCCTGGTTATTTTAACATATCTGTCCCAATACATTTGGGATAGCTTTTCGGGGGGCGAAGGTAATAAAAAAGGGGTGTAAAAACCCCCTTATTAAATTAATTTTATCCAGTTTTTATTACCTAAAACCTTGGCTGTGTTGTCCCCATTCTTCTAAAATCGCCTCCCTGGCCGGGCTGCATAGTTTGCCCGGCAAACCTTTGAAGACGATAAGTGAAAGTAGCTATAAAGTACCTGGTAAGGCGGTTTGTTCTGGAATCAACAATAGAATTGCCGGTTACACTCCGGCTGATATTACTGTTTTGTTTAAAAAGATCGTATGCTGCCAACCTGATAATGCCATTCTTCTTTTTAAAGAGTTGTTTTTCCAAAGAGGCATTCATAATTGCCAGGTTTCGGCTTACCCCATTTGCCAGGCCGGCGTTGATGGTATAATCAAAATCATATTTTAAAGACAGTGTTTTGGTAAAATTAATATTGATATTACTACTGAATGTCCAGGCATTGCTTGATGTATTCTGGAAAGCAGTTAAGGCTTTGCTATCAGCGCTTTTGTATTTGTTGTCGTTCAGGCTATAACTTACACCTGTTCCCAGTTCAAGCCATTCTTTATAATTAAATTCGAAAGTAAAGCCCTGGGAAAGTATCCAGTTATTACCATTTATCTTATTGAGGTTAAGACCCTGCTTTAATGAATTACCTGTTAACAGCACACTGTCGGTCAAATTAATATTGTGATTGTAATTAACGCTTCCGTTAAGTGTTATTACATATCTCCTGTTCCTGAAGGGTTTGGAAAATGCATAAAAGCCTAAAACGTTGTAATAACCATTTACATTTTCAGGGATAGAAATGGATGAGCCATTGTTTCCAAGTTTTGCCGTTTTATTTATAATCTGGTTTCTTATAGTACTGAAAGTTAAATTGGTAAATATTACTTTACCACTTATGAAATTAAAATTATTATAAGACAGGTTTATGTTATGGTTAATGGAAGGTTTCAGGTCGGGGTTTCCTGCAAAGGCATTTTGCTGATTGCTGAAATCCTGCACCGGTTGCAACTGTGTAAAGCTTGGCTGGGTGGCGTTTCCATTATAACTGAAGTTCAGTGTTTTTGTTCTGTTGAAATTATAAGTGAACCTGGCTATTGGAAATACATTGGCTCTTTTTATGGTTTTGTAAGAGCTGTCCTTGGTTATTGATTTGCCCTGCAGATTTACCGGTTGCACACTTATACCTACTGTATAATTATATTTCTTTTTTGTTGTCCGTAAAGAAACACCGATACGGTTATTGTAAAAATCGTTTTCATAATCGTTACTCAAAAAATTATTCAGTGTTTTGGCCTGCGTAGCAGAATCTACATTAAATGTTTTACGGTTATTTCTGGCATAACTCAGGTTATGTGAGTAACTGAAATCGAGGCTGCGGTATTTATTTAATGGCTCCGAGTAAGTGAATCTTACCCCATAATTATGATTATTATTTTCCTGGTCAATAAACTGGAACGTATTTCTTGGTCCCGGGAAAGGTTGCCCGTATTGATAGCTTAAGTTGGTAATATCCTGTTCTGAATTATTTTGATTGGTGCCTAAGGTAATGCTGCTTGAAAAATTGCGGCCACGTTTCCTGAATTTATGATTGTACAAAATAGTTGCAGCTATATTGGGTGCCTTTGAATTGGTTAAATTCTTATTAGTACCATCACTGGTTTTAATGCCATCAGCCTGTGAAAAATCAAAAATGGTTCTGTTATTGGCATCGCTGCCGCTGTAATTAATGCTTGGGCTGATCTTTAAATAATTGAAAGAATCGACCTGGTATTCAAAATTAAAAGTGAACCGGTGTGAGTTTCCAATGGTAAGGTTATTTATATCCTGGTCATTGATAAAACTATTATTGCCACTTCCCTGGTAAAAACTTTGCGTGGAAGAGTTCTGCAGCTGGCTGGTATTTTTATGATTATAGGAATAACTGCCATACACACTTATTCTTTTGCTCCATTGATCCCGGTAATTAAAGCCAACTGAATTGGTAGCTGAAATGCCGCTATTGCTGCCACCGCTGAAGGCACTTGAACCCAGGTTATTCATTCCTCCCATGCCACCCATGTCGCTCATTGCACTCATACCCGAACGCATCATACTGGTAGCGCCACGGTTACCACCTCCACTGAAATTAAAGAGCGAAGTGTTTGTATTATTGCTATTGGCCACTACAGATATCTGCCGGTCATTATTAAAATAATTTCCGTTAAAAGAAGCCTGGTAGCGCTCTTGTGTTCCATAACCTGCTGTACCTCTTCCAAAAAATCCTTTGTTCTTATCTTTTTTTATCTGGATGTTCATTACTTTATCCGGGTCACCATCTTTTATTCCGGATACTGTTGCCTGGTCGCCATAATCATCAATGATCTGTATCTTATCAACAATATTTGCCGGTAATTCTTTGGTGGCTGTTTTTACATCGCCGCCAAAAAAATCCTTGCCATTTACTTTTACACGGCTTACCGCTTTTCCCTGGGCTGTCACATTTCCATCTTTATCAACGGTTACACCCGGAAGTTTCTTCAACAGGTCTTCAACCACTGCACCTTCCTTTACTTTGAACGAAGACGCATTGTATTCAATGGTATCTTCTTTTACAACGATCGGCGCAGATTCAACTACAACTTCACTTAATAATTTTGCCTGGTCCACTAAAATGATGGTACCAATATCAATTGTTTTCTCTGCTTTGTTAACAGGTACAAATTTGGCAACAGGCCTGTATCCCATATTGCGGATAATAATAGAAAAATTGGAGGCTGGTACAGGATCAAACCGAAATACCCCTTTTTCATCTGTAAAAGTATAGATCGTATCGGCAGGGCTGGATTTTACAACGAGACCGATCACAGATTTATCAATTGGCTTTTTTGAAGCTGAATCAATGATCGTTCCTTTTACCTGTGCTTTTGATACTAAGCCTAAAAAAATCACTATGAGTGTGATTGAAAATTTTCTCATAACGTAGTGTTGATATACGAACTGGTTCGTGTAAAAATAGACTTAGAAATTTATATGCAGTAATTTAATTTGATGAATGGTACAAAATCTTGGGGTTTCTTAACAATTATAAGCTGGTTGAAGTTAAAATGTATAAGCCAGTGAAACAGCGCCAGGCCCACCCCTTAATTCAAGTTTGTCTAATTGCTTGCTATGTTTGCGGTGTATGGCATAATTAACGGCATCAAATAAAAGTAAGAAACCTCCCTGCAACATGATCGAATTACCGTATCCCTTAAACTTATCAGGATTTTTTTGATTATTGCTTGTTTTATTCATCAGTAAACCTGCGCCCACATAAAGCACATCAAGGCCGGTATTGATCAGGTAAGTTTTTTCTGTTTTACTTTGATGTTTCAGTACAGCTGCCAATGTTGGGTTATCTATCTTTTCTTTCCCGGCTCCCCAGTAACCCAGGCCTGCAATAGCCAGGTTTATGCCTCCCCACATTACATTCATCTGGTGAAAATATCGTACCTCCGGGTTATGAGTGCCCGTGGCAATACCACTCACAATAATATTTGCAGCCGACCAGCCACCTAATACAAGCATTGATTTTTTTGAAATGCCCGTACGTTCCTTCTCAAATTTAAACAGTGCATCTTTTTGCGAAAATGAGTGCAGCGAAACGGAAATGAGACATAATATGAGGATTGTCTTTTGCATAAGCTGATTTTTACAAAGTACGAAACAAAAATAATGACAGATTGTTTTCCGGCCTGCTTTTTTGGTATAAATGGCGGTAAAACGACAGCAAACAATGCTTACCTTTGTTGCCCCCGCAAATAGTAGGGGGGACCCTGTCATTTTGGCTCTGATTTCTTTTCAGCACCATATTTGACAACCAATAGTCTTTATCTTAATTAATTAACAGTATACCTAATAATATGATCGGCACAATTTCAAAACTTTTTGGTGGCAATAAGAGCGAAAAGGATGTAAAGAAGATAACCCCACAGGTTGAAAAGATCAACCGCTTTTTTACAGAATATCAATCATTAAGCAATGATGAATTGCGCAATAAGACAAATGAATTCAAACAACGCATCGCAAAACACCTCGAGGCGATCAATAACGAAATAACCGGTAAACAAAAAGCAGCGGAAGAATTACCCATTGAAGACATAAACGGCAGGGATAATTATTATAAAGAGATCGACGAATTAAAAAAAGATAAAGACAAACAGCTTGAAGTAGTATTGCTTGAACTTTTACCCGAAGCATTTGCTACAGTTAAAGAAACCAGTCGCCGCTTTAAAGAGAATGAAACATTAGAAAGTACGGCTACGGAACTTGATAGAACCCTTTCTGTAAAAAAAGACAATATTATCATCGAAGGTGATAAGGTCATTTATAAAAATACATGGATCGCAGGGGGCGGACAGGTTACCTGGAACATGGTGCATTATGATGTGCAGTTGATAGGTGGTGCAGTTTTGCATTCAGGTAAAATTGCAGAGATGGCAACGGGTGAAGGTAAAACACTGGTGAGTACATTACCTGCTTACTTAAATGCACTATCCGGCCAAGGGGTTCATATCGTTACGGTGAATGACTACCTGGCTAAAAGGGATAGTGAATGGAACGGCCCCATCTTTGAATTTTTAGGATTGAGGGTTGATTGTATTGATAAACATGAACCCAATGGCGATGCCCGCCGCCATGCATATAACGCCGATATTGTTTATGGCACCAATAACGAATTTGGTTTCGATTACCTGAGAGATAATATGGTGCACACGCCACAGGAAATGGTGCAGCGTAAACACCATTTTGCCATGGTGGATGAGGTGGATAGTGTATTGATCGATGATGCCCGTACGCCATTAATTATAAGCGGACCGGTTGGCCACAGCGATAATACACAGCAATTCTTCGACCTGAAACCACGTATTGAAAAACTGGTGGAAGCACAGAAGAAAGCGGTAAATCAATTTTTGATTGAAGCAAAGAAAAAAATAGCCGAAGGAAACGATGACCCTAAAGATGGCGGACTGGCTTTGTTTAGAGCCCACCGTGGGTTACCAAAGAACAGTGCATTAATTAAATTTTTAAGTGAGCCCGGTAACCGTGTTAAAATGCAGAAAAGCGAAAATTATTATTTAGCCGATCAGCAAAAAGAAATGCCCAAGGTTGATGCTGAATTATTTTTTAATATAGATGAAAAGAACAACCAGGTTGATCTTACAGACCAGGGTATACAGTTAATTACAAAGAGTGGAGAAGATCCTGAATTTTTTATCATCCCTGATATTGCAACCAAGCTTGCCGATATTGAAAAAAGTAATTTAAGTGCAGATGAAAAATTACATAATAAAGAATCGCTGCTGAATGATTATGCGTTAAAGGCCGACCGTATTCACACCGTACAACAATTATTGAAGGCTTATACTTTATTTGATAAAGACGTAGAGTATGTGGTACTTGATGCCGCTGTAAAAATTGTAGATGAACAAACAGGACGTATCCTTGATGGCCGTAGATATTCCGATGGTTTACACCAGGCCATTGAAGCAAAGGAAAATGTAAAGATCGAAGCATCTACACAAACCTATGCAACTGTTACGCTGCAGAATTATTTCAGGATGTACCACAAGCTTGCCGGTATGACCGGTACTGCCGAAACAGAGGCAGCAGAATTCTGGAGCATTTACAAACTGGATGTGGTTTCTATTCCTACCAATGTAAAAATGATCCGTAAAGACGAACAGGATTTTGTTTACAAAACAAAGAGAGAAAAATATAAAGCTGTAATTGATGAAGTGGAAAGGTTACGGGGCATCGGAAGGCCTTCACTGGTTGGTACAACATCTGTTGAAGTGAGTGAGTTGCTGGCAAGGATGCTGAAGCAAAAAAATATTCCGCATAATGTATTGAACGCAAAACAACATGCCAAGGAAGCACAGGTTGTTGCCGAAGCTGGTTTGGCTGGCGCTGTTACCATTGCTACTAACATGGCCGGTCGTGGTACGGATATTAAGCTTGGCCCCGGTGTAAAAGAAGCCGGTGGTTTGGCAATCATTGGTACAGAGCGACATGAGAGCCGTCGTGTGGACAGGCAGTTGCGTGGTCGTGCCGGCCGGCAAGGTGACCCGGGAAGTACAAGCTTTTTTGTTTCGCTGGAAGATGACCTGATGCGTATGTTTGGCAGCGAACGTATTGCCGGGCTGATGGACAGGATGGGTTATAAAGAAGGTGAAGTGATACAACACAGTATGATCACCAAGTCTATTGAGCGGGCACAGAAAAAAGTAGAGGAAAATAACTTTGGTGTTCGTAAACGTTTGCTGGAGTATGATGATGTAATGAACAAACAGCGTAACGTGGTATATAAAAAACGTAACCATGCTTTGTTTGGAGAAAGGCTTGCACTTGACCTGGATAATTCTTTTTATTCAGTTGCTAATGGTTTAATTATTTCATTCAAGGAAGGAAACGATCATGAAGGATTTAAACTGGCAGCAATCGTGAATTTTGGAATTGATACAGCTGTTACAGCAGCAGAACTGGATAAAGATGATGCAAATGTATTGAGCGAACGCTTGTATAATGAAGCCGTGGTACAATACCGTCGCAAAACAGATACGCTGGTTCAGCAAACATTGCCCATCATAAAAAATATCCGCAGGGAACAGGGTAATCATATTGAAAATGTGGCCGTGCCATTTACCGATGGGAAAAAACAAATTCAGGCCCTGGCCAATCTCGATAAATATTTAGCTACCGAAGGAAGGGAACTGAATGATGCACTGGAACGTAATATTACTTTGGCATTGATCGATGATGCATGGAAAGAACATTTACGGGCCATGGATGACCTGCGCCACAGTGTACAAACTGCGGGCTACGAACAAAAAGACCCGCTGGTAATTTATAAGATAGAAGCATTTGGCGCCTTTAAACAAATGGATGACCAGGTGAACAAGGATATTGTAAGTTTCCTTTGCCATGCACAGATACCGATGGAGCAGACCAATGCCGGGCAGATACGTGAGGGCCGTGAACGCAGGACTGATATGAGCAAGATGCGCCAGCGAAAGGAGGAGTTTGCAACTGCAGGTGGCCCTGAACATATCAGTGCAGAGAATGATTATATAGATCCTTCAGAACCTGTAAAACATGAACCTATACGGGTGGAAAGAACACCGGGACGAAATGAGCCTTGCCCTTGTGGCAGTGGTAAGAAGTATAAGCAT